>CACIMN010000001.1 GCA_902587755.1 uncultured Pelagibacteraceae bacterium
GAGAAAAAAAAGATGTTATTGCAAAATGGTTAACTCTTGAAGTTGGAAAACCTCTGACTGAAGCAGTTGGTGAAGTTGGTGGTGGAGCTGATATTTTTGAGTGGAATGCTGAGGAAACAAAAAGAATTTATGGTCAAACACAACAAAGTAGATTTCCAGATACTAGAGTTCATGTTTATTATCAACCTGTAGGAGTTGTTGCAGCTTTAGTCCCATGGAATTTCCCAATAGTTTTAGCCTCAAGAAAAATTTCTACTGCTTTAGCAGCAGGATGTTCTGTAATTTGTAAGCCAGACATAATTACTCCTGGTGCTGTAATGGAATTAGTAAACATTTGCAAAGAAGCTGGTGTACCAGATGGTGTGGTTAGTCTTTTGTCAGGTGACCCTGCTGAAATATCAAATGAATTAATGGAATCTGATATTATTAAAAAGGTTTCAGTTACTGGATCAACTAGAGTTGGAAAAATTATTTTAAAAAAAGCAGCTGATAAAGTTCAGAGGGTTACTATGGAGCTTAGCGGACACTCCCCTTTTATTGTATGTGAAGATGTGGATATGAACAAAGTAGCTGATATAGCAATAACTGGTAAATTTAGAAATAACGGTCAAGTCTGTATTTCACCGAATAGATTTTATATCCAAGAAAACAGAAAAGATGAGTTTGTTGATGCTTTTATCGAAAGAGCAAAAAAATTAAAAATTGGAAACGGTATGGATAAAGGTGTCGATCTAGGACCTTTAACAACAGCTAAGAGATTAGAAGAAATAGAAAAACTCGTTGAAACTACCAAAAAAGAAGGAGCTAAAGTATTAATGGGTGGACAGAAACCTTCTGGTTTCAATAAAGGGTATTATTATGAACCAACAGTTTTTGACGATGTAAAAGATAATTTTACAATAATGAAAGAAGAACCTTTTGGCCCACTAGTTCCAATTTTAACTTTTAAAACTTTTGATGAGGTAATTGAAAGAGCAAATGATAATGACTTAGGATTATGTAGTTATTTGTACACTAATTCTATGGACAAAGCTCATATTGGATCTGAAAAGCTAGAGTCTGGTTGTGTTGCAGTTAATACAGGTGTTGTTGCAATTGCTGAAGCACCTTTTGGAGGTATTAAACAAACTGGTTATGGTCGTGAAGGCGGTTCAGGAGCAATTAAAGACTATCTAAATGTGAAATACACTCACATGGGCTTAAAAATATAAATAATGCGAAAAAACAAAGTTAAACAAATGATGAAAGACGGTAAGCCCATCATCAATGGTTGGTGTGCCATTCCTAGCACTGCATCTGCTGAAGCAATGGCTCATCAAGGATGGGATTCTCTTACAGTAGATATGCAACATGGTTTAGTAGATTACAGTAATGCACTACCAATGATGCAAACAATATCCACAACAGAGGTAACGCCTTTAGCAAGAGTAAATTGGAATGAACCTGGTCAAATAATGAAAATATTAGATGCTGGATGTTATGGAATTATATGCCCAATGGTAAGTAATAAAAAAGAAGCAGAAAATTTTGTCCAAGCATGTATGTATCCACCAGATGGGTACAGGAGTTTTGGCCCTGTTAGAGGTTTAATTTATGGAGGACCTGATTATGCAGATCATGCTAATCAAGAAATACTAAAATTGGCAATGATAGAGACAAAAGAGTCATTGGAAAACCTAGATGAAATTATGTCTACACCAGGTGTTGATGGTATTTATATTGGACCAGCTGACCTAAGTTTAGCTATAGGTGAAAAACCTGGTTTTGATAGACCTGAGTCAACCAAAGCTTATTCAGAAATTTTAAGAATTTTAGAACATGCTAAAAAAAATAATATTTTTGCAGGAATTCATAATGGTACTACAGAATATGCAACCAAAATGATTGAAAAAGGTTTTAATTTTGTAACTATAGCATCTGATTTAAGAGCTCTAAGTGCTGGTGCCAAAGCTACTGTTGATAAAATGAAAGGTTCATTATCCAAAAAAGACGATAACGCAACTTACTAATCTATTTGATCTAAAAATTTCTCAAATTGTTTTTTTTCTAAATTAGATGATTGTTTTTTTCCTGGAAATTTACCAGTCATTGAGTCGTTTTTAAAAGCTTTAAGTGCTTTTAATCTTTCAATTTTAATTTCACCTCTTATTCTTAATAAATTTCCGTATGCTTTAGAATGTCGTGGAGGATTTTCAGTATCACCACAAATATCTTCCATAAATAAATACATTACATCAGCATTTTTTCCTGAACCTAACGAAACTGTAACGATATCTGTTCGCTTTGAAATTTCACCCATTACATTTTCAGGTATAACTTCACACTCTGCAGAAAAAGCACCTGCATCTTCTAACCTTTTAAACTTTTGAAATAGATCATATGCTTCATCTGCAGTTTTGCCCACTGCTCTCAAGCCACCAACCCAAGTAGATTTTCTTGGAACCAAACCTAAATGCCCCATTACTGGAACATCTTCCTTTGCTAGCATTTCAACTATATCCATACTTCTGGGAGTCATGACTGCATCCGCACCATTTTCTAACGCTTTGAAAGCACCACGCATTATATCATCTGCAGTAACAAACTCATTTAATACTAAGGCTGCTGTTAAGAATAAATTTCTTGAACCTTCTCTTACAGAAATTACATTTTTTGCGTTTGATATAATCATATCAAAACCTGCCTTTTCAGCTGCTTCAGCTTCATCAAAACTGTTTGCTGTAACTTGTGTAAATTTTCTTTTTCCTTTAGCTGCTTTTAAATCTGCTACAGTCAAAGTTCGCTTTGCTGGTTTAGCGGCCCATGTATAAATATTCTTCATTTAATTCCTTTATAAAGAATATCTCTTCTATCAATAAACTCCTCAAAGGTTTTGATAGTAATTACTGCTGGTAAAATAAATATAGATCTTTTGTCCCTCTCGTTTCTAATAATTCTAAAGTAACCTTTTTTAATTGCTGTATCGATATAAACATTTGAGGTTAAATATGATTTTTCAATTACTTTAAGCAATTGATTTTTGGTAATTGATTTATTTTTGTAATAAGCAAGCATAACCATATGCAACATTATCCAATGTTGTGGAGTTAAAGAAAACCAATTTAATAATTCATTAGCTAACCTTCCTTCAAAATCACCAAGTGATATTTCTGCTAATTGAATTCTTTTTTGAGTAAGTTTTGGAATTTTTTTTTGTTCTTCAAAGTGTTTTGGATACTTGAACTGTCTTTTCATTTAAATAAATTTAAACTCATTGAGTTTTCTATTCAATACTATTTTTACTTAATAGTTCTTTATAAATATTGTTTACTCTATGTACTTCTGTTGCAGTATTAAAATAACATTCGTATTCTATTTCTTCTGGTGTTACGTCAAAATGATAATGGCCAGCGTCTCTGTCATGCTCGTAAGAATGAAAGTGAGTATGTTCGCCAGATTCTCTTAGATTTAATTCTCCTCCAGTTGGATCACCAGTCCAAAGAACAGTATAACACTGCAATTTTGGACCAACAGGTTCATAAAATTGAAGAAAATCTTTTACACATTTCATTTGTTTTGGATCGTAATACTCGTGTTTAATATCTTTATAATCAGGTTGCACGTGAGATCTTATTTTTCCATTTAATATTCTAAACACACCTGCAAGAGACATGTGCTCATTATCTTTAATTTTCAAATTTTTTAATAAAGAAGACCTTATTGCTTGAGGCAAAGAACCTTGTTCTCCATTTCTGCCTTTGATTTTAATTTTAATTACTTTTCCTTGTTTACCATCTGTATAATAAATATTTCCAAGTCCACCATGTTTTTTTGCAGAATATTTTTCAACAACACATTTTTTGTCAGGACTTACTCTTGCTATTATTGATTTAGACTCATCAGTAATAAAATTCTCATTTATAATTAATTCTCCACAGTGACCATCTAAACATGACATCGCACCTGATCCAGCTCCTAAGGCATAAGATTTTTCAGAATCAATCATTTTAGATATTTCTTGATAGTCAAATTCTGCACCAATAAATTTTAGATCATGCATATAAGGCTCTCCGCCAACGTCTATTATTTTTTGATTTCCACTAATTCCTTCTGATGGACAATCCCAATCTCTAAGATTTGGACAATCTATAACTTCTACTTCAACTTTTTTGAAATTTTCAGACAATCCTTTTTTTAATGCAATTGAAATGTCTTTTAATGAATAATCTTTAAATGTTCCTTTTTCTATTTTTAATTGCATTATGTTAATAAGCTATTATTTATTTTGCATAATGTCTATAGATAATATATATAATTTCTATACATAAATAATTTTAAATAAGATAACGATGATTAATAAAGATTTAAAAGTGGCTGTGCTTGGTGCAGGAGCAATGGGTTGTTTGTTTGGCGGTTTACTTTCTGAAAAAGGTTTAAATGTAATTTTAATTGATGTTTGGAAAGAACATGTAGATGCAATTAATAAAGATGGTTTAAAAATAGACGGTCATGGTGGTAATCGAGTAATTAAAGTTAAAGCTACTTCAGACCCATCCTCTTTGAATAAAGTAAATGCTGTGATTGTTATGTGTAAAGCAACAGCTTTAGATCCAGCATTAAATAGTATTAAAAATATTATAGGAGATAAAACAGTATTCATGTCTTTTCAAAATGGTATTGGTCATGAAGCAATTATTCAAAGTATTGTGGGTAATGAAAAAGTGATAGGTGGAACAACTACACAGGCTTCAAGTATTTTGGGACCAGGACATATAATGAATCATGGTTCGTTGCCATCTTGGATTGGTGAGTACGAGGGAGGAATTTCTGATCGAATTAAAGAAATAGCAGATACTTTTACAGCTCATAACCTTGAAATGATTGCTGCAGAAGATGTAAAAAAAAGAAAATGGATGAAACTTTTTGCTTTAACAGCAATTGGTCCATTGTCTGCAATTTTCGATCTTCATCATACTGATTTATATATAAACAATAAAGCAAACGAAGTATCTCGAGGTTTGGGTAAAGAAATAATTTTAGAGACAAGAGAAGTGGCGCTTGCAGAT
This sequence comes from uncultured Pelagibacteraceae bacterium, assembly GCA_902587755.1. Lineage (GTDB taxonomy): Bacteria > Pseudomonadota > Alphaproteobacteria > Pelagibacterales > Pelagibacteraceae > Pelagibacter. The sequence continues at coordinate 5,046 of CACIMN010000001.1, forward strand.
GGAGTTAATGTTTCAGAAGATGAGTGCTTATTTATGTTTAATAAAATTGTAGATTCCATGCAAACCAACAAATCTTCAATGGCTTTTGATGTTCAATATAAGAGAAAGACTGAAATAGACTTTATTAGTGGTGCGGTTTCAAAAATAGGAAAAAAACATGGGATTAAAACACCTTTAAACGATCTGATGTATAAAATGATTAAAGTGAAAGAAGGAATGTACAGCTAAATGCTAAGTACAAATAGATTAAAAAAAATCAAAAGTAACTTCCCTGTTTTAGTTGGAAACAACGTTGTTTCAAAAAATATCTGTAATTTATTAATAAAAGAAATCAGTAACTCAAAATCATTTGATGATATGATTATGGGGGGTAGAAGTAGGATTAACAAAGGTTCAAAAAATTTTAATTTATATATCAAAAATTCAGTTAACTCTGCAAAACTTTTTAAGCTTTTTAATAGTAAGTCTTTTTATAAGAAAATTGAAAATCTTTTTACAAAAAATTTTAAGGATGGATCGTGGGTTAATTTATATAAACCGCAATCATTTAATACTAAAAAGTTTACTGTTAAAAAAAAATTAAATTCAACTGAATTAAAAAAATTGTTAGGTAATAATTATACTAATCCTAAAGTAAATTTAGATATAGACTTTTCAGTGTCAAAAGGAGGATATAGATTACGACCTCACAGAGATGATATAACAAGATTATATAATTTCTTAATTTATTTATCTGACATACCAAAAAAAAACGGTGGCTCTCTTACTATCTACAGAAAAAAAGTAAAAAAAAATTTAAGAAAGAGTTTTAGAAGATTTCCAAAAATAACTGAACTCGAAATAGTTAAGTCTTTTACGCCAAAAAAAGGAACAGTCGTTTTTTTTCAATCTACTCCAAATTCTTATCATGGAGTAAAGAGGTTTATAGAAAGAAATTGTCCAAAACGTTTTTTTATTTATGGCAGTTATGCGTTAAATAAACCAGTAATATGGAATTACAAGGGGATCTCATATTATCCGCATATAGTTAGCAACAAAAAAAGAATGCTTACTTCTTTTCATGACGCGAACTATTTAACCACACCACCAAACCATTGAAATTATTTGAATGATAAAATAAATTTTAATAATGAAAAATACTTTTCAAAAAAAATTATATGAGAATGGTTATCTAATTATAAAAAATGTACTTAATTTTGAGAGAGACTTAAAACCAGTTCTTAATGATATGGAATTTGTAATGGATTGTCTCATACAAAAATACACTAAGAGAAAAGAGATTAAAAAAGTTCTTAACCTCGATTTTAGAAAAAAATATTCTTTTATTTCTAAACTTAATATCTATGATTTGGATCAATATTTTAATACAAGATTACCGAGAGACCACGTAAAAAAAGATAGCGATTATTTTGCTACTCAATCATTATGGAATTTAATAACTAATAAAAAAATTTTAGATGTCGTAGAAAAAATTTTGGGGAAAGAAATAATGTCAAATCCGGTTCAAAATACTAGAATTAAACAACCTGAAAAAAAATTACCAAAAGGATCAATTCATGACGGTTTAAGTGGAAGAACACCTTGGCATCAAGATGCTGCTGTTTTAAATTCTCGGGGACAAAAATTAACAGATATGGTCACAGTTTGGATTCCTTTTACTAAAACAACGAAGAAGAATGGATGCATGATTACAGTAAAAAAAATTAATAAAATGGGATTATTAAATCATATATCTGGATACAGGGGGCAAGTGGAATTAAAAAATAGTGAATTACTTGATAATATGGAGCATATTTATTTGGAAGCAAATATTGGTGATGTAATATTGTTGCACAAACACTCTATACATTGTTCTTTGCCAAATAGATCTGACGACTTTAGAATAAGTGCTGACCTAAGATATAATATAGCTGGACAACCTTCTGGTAGAGAACCTCTTCCAAATTTCTATGTAAGAAGTAAAAATAAAAAAAATATTCAAATAAAAAATTTCAAACAGTGGTTGGCTCTTTGGGAGAAAGCCAAAGAAAGTCGTGTTGGGAAATATGCTTTTAAATATCCACTGCCAACTTATAAAACAAATAAAAGAGACTTATCAAAATTAATTTAATTTTATTTATTAAACTGAGTCCATTTACTATTGTTTTTGCTTGAGTCTAAAACAGTCTCTATAAACTTCATCCCTTCGACTCCATCGTAAATAGTTGGGTAACAGTCATCTAACTCGTCATATTTTTTATTATTTATTTGAGCATTTAATCTTTTAGAGACATCAGTATAAATATTTGCAAAACCTTCCAAATATCCCTCTGGATGACCTGGCGGAACTCTTGTAACGTCGTTAGCTTCTTTATTTGCACTGCCACTACCTCTTGTTATTTTTTCAGTAGGTTTTCCAAATTTTGTATAATACAAATAATTCGGATCTTCTTGTTTCCACTCTAACCCACCATTTTCACCATACACTCTGATTTTAAGATTATTTTCATTACCGACTGCAACTTGACTAGACCATATCGCACCTTTTGCACCGCCTTTAAATCTAAGCATGATTTGTGCATTATCATCTAGTTTTCTACCTTTTACAAAAGTGTGAATGTCAGCTGATAACTCATCTAATTCTAATTCAGTAATAAACCTAATAAGATTAAATGCATGAGTTCCTATATCTCCTATACAACCTCCTCCTCCTGATCTTTTAGGATCAGTTCTCCACTCAGCTTGTTTCAAACCAGTATCTTCAGCTTTTGTAGTTAACCAATCTTGAGGATATTCTGCTTGTATAACTCTAATTTTTCCAAGATCACCTTTTTTTATAAGAGATCTTGCATGTCTTACCATTGGATATCCAGTATAATTATGTGTTAAAGCAAAAATTATCTTTTTGTTTTCTATGATATCTTTTAGAGAATTTGCTTCCTCACTTGATAAAGCAAGAGGTTTATCACAAATGATATTAATACCCTTTTCTCCAAAAATTTTTGCTACTGGCACATGAAGATGATTAGGGGTTACTATAGAAACAACATCTATTCCATCTGAACGAACAGACTCTTTTTCTGCCATTTCCTGATAAGTTTTATAGATACGTTCTTTTGACAATCCAAGTTTTCTTCCAGTTTCTTTTGAGTTATCAAAATTAGATGAAAAACATCCTGCTACTAATTCGTAATAACCATCAAGTCGTAACGCTATTCTGTGAACACCCCCAATAAAAGCGCCTTCTCCTCCGCCGACCATTCCAATACGGATTTTTCTTTGCACTAATTTATACCCAGCATTTTTTTATTAGCTTCAATATCAGCACCACTTCCTGCAAAATCATCAAAAGCTTTTTCTGTAGTATTGATAATATGATTTTTAATAAATTCAGCTCCTTCTCTTGCGCCATCTTCTGGATGTTTTAAACAGCACTCCCATTCAAGAACTGCCCAACCATCATAACCATATGAAGTAAATTTTGAAAAAATTGACTTAAAATCTACTTGTCCATCACCAAGAGATCTAAATCTACCTGCTCTGTTAACCCAAGATTGAAATCCACCATACACTCCTTGTTTTCCAGAAGGATTTAACTCTGCATCTTTAACATGGAACATTTTTATTTTTTCATGATAAATATCTATGTGAGCCAAGTAATCTAAATTCTGTAAAACATAATGACTAGGATCATAAAGCATATTGCATCTTTTATGGTTACCAACTTTTTCTAAAAACATTTCAAATGTAATACCATCGTGAAGATCTTCACCTGGATGTATCTCGTAACAGAGATCAACTCCATTTTGATCAAATTGATCTAGAATTGGTTTCCATCGATTTGAAAGCTCATTAAATGCATTTTCAATTAATCCTTCAGGTCTTTGTGGCCAAGGATAAACATAAGGCCAAGCAAGTGCTCCTGAAAAAGTAACATGCCTATCTAACCCAAGATTTTTTGAGGCCTTAGCTGCCATCATTAATTGATTTACTGCCCACTCTTGTCTCGCTTTTGGATTGCCTCTAACCTCAGGTGCTGCAAATCCATCAAATGCTGTGTCGTATGCTGGGTGTACTGCAACCAACTGTCCTTGAAGATGTGTTGATAGTTCTGTGATTTCGAGATTATATTTTTTTGTTACGCCTTTAATTTCATCACAATAATCTTTGCTCTCAGATGCTTTCTTTAGATCAATTAATCTAGCATCCCAACTCGGAATTTGAACACCTTTATAACCTAATGAAGATACCCACTTACAAATATTATCTAAAGAATTGAATGGTGCATCTTCACCTACAAATTGTGCTAGGAAAATTGCAGGACCTTTTATATTGTTCATAATCTCCCCCTCTCTTTGAATTTATCAACAATTTTTTTAATAAAAAAATACTAGCAGGCACAACTCATCTTGGGTAGACTATTCTTACGAAAAATAAACTAAGAGGAGATAAAATGAAAAAAATAATGATTTTATTGTTTGTTTCTCTATTTTCATTCTCTGTAAATTCAAATGCAAAATCTATAACATTAGGATGGGCCGCTTGGGACCCAGCGAATGCTTTGCAAGAGTTAACTAAAGAATTTACGGCTGAAACTGGAATAGAAGTTAACTTTGAGTTTGTACCGTGGCCAAATTTTGCTGACCGTATGTTAAATGAGCTTAACAACAAAGGTAAAACATTTGACTTATTAATTGGTGACTCACAATGGATCGGTGCTGGTGCTGTTTATGGACATTATGTAAAGTTAAATGACTTCTTTGATAAAGAAGGAATTTCAATGAGTGATTTCTCACCAGCTACAGTTTATGCATATTCGACTTGGCCTAAAGGTAGTGAAAATTATTACGCATTACCTGCTATGGGAGATGCATTAGCTTGGGCTTATAGAAAAGACTGGTTTGATAGACCAGAACTTAAATCAGAGTTCAAAAAGAAACACGGATATGATCTTGGAGTTCCTGCTAACTGGAATCAACTATATGATATGTGTACGTTCTTCCAAGGAAGAGAAATTGATGGTCAAAAAAGATATGGGGCTGCAATTAACACAGAACGTGGATCAGAGGGTATTACAATGGGTGTTACAGCTGCTATGTATGCATGGGGTATGGAATATGAAAATCCAAACAAACCATACGATATGGAAGGATATTTCAATTCACCACAAGCTGTAGAAGCAGTTGAGTTTTATAGAAAGTTATATGAAGACTGTGCACCTCCAGGACACTCTGATGCTTACATGGTTGCAAATTTAGATGCTTACAAATCAGGACAAGTTGCATTCCAAATGAACTGGTATGCTTTCTGGCCTGGTGTTTCTAAAGAAGACAGTGATGGAAGAGTTAGTGGATTCTTTGCAAATCCAAAACAAAATGTTGCAGCTGCAACATTAGGTGGACAAGGGATATCTGTTGTTAAATACTCAGACAAACAAGATCTTGCTCTTGAATACATTAAGTGGTTTGCAAGACCAGATGTACAACAAAAGTGGTGGGATCTAGGTGGATACTCATGTCATAATGATGTTTTAAATTCACCATCATTTCCAACATCTACTGTTTACGCTCAAGGGTTCTTGGACTCAATGGGAATTGTCAAAGATTTTTGGCAAGAACCAACATTCGTTGAGTTAATGCTTCCTATGCAAGAAGCAATTCATGACTATGTTGTTAATGGAAAAGGAACTGCTAAAGAAGCTCTAGATAAAATTATCGAGGAGTGGGTTGAAGTGTTCGAAGCAGACGGAAAACTTTAACATTAATAGTTAAGAAATTAAAAAATTAGGGGGGGTTAAACCTCCCCTTTTTTTATTAAAAATTCATATGAGCGTTAAAAAAAAATTCAAGGGACTTTCTGATAAAGCTGTTGGTTGGCTTTTTATTGGACCAACTGTGCTTCTGTTGCTGGCTATTAATATTTATCCATTGGTCTATGCAATTAAAATGTCTTTTACAAATTTTTACGCAAATAAAATTGGAAGAGAACCTCAGTTCGTTGGTTTAAAAAATTACATTAAAGTCCTTAATAAAGAAGCCATATGGGAAAAAATGCAAGTTACAGCAAGCTTTATGTTTTGGACTTTGTTACTTCAAGCAATTATAGGTTTGGGTTTAGCTTTACTTCTAAACAGGAAATTTAAAGGTAATGAACTACTAACCACATTAATTGTTTTGCCCATGATGTTATCACCTGCTGTAGTAGGTGTATTTTGGACTTATCTTTATAATCCCCAAGTTGGTCTATTTAATTACGTGGTTAATTTTTTCTACGATTTAGGAAGCTTTGACATGATTGGTTCTAGTACTCTTGCTCCTTGGGCTATTGTTATTGTTGATACATGGATGTGGACACCTTTTACAATGTTAATTTGCTTAGCAGGTCTAAGATCTGTGCCAAATTATTTATATGAAGCAGCAGAAGTTGATAGAGCCAGTAAATGGCAGCAATTCATATATATTACTTTGCCTTCCGTTCTACCATTTTTATTACTAGCTTTGCTTTTTAGAGGGATTGAGAATTTTAAAATGTTTGACATGGTTGTTGAACTCACCTCTGGAGGACCCGGCTCCGCTACAGAGCTTGCTTCAATTAACTTAAAAAGAGAAGCGTTTGAAAAATGGAAAACAGGTTACAGTTCAGCATTTGCTGTTATTCTTTTTGTTACCATATTTGGTTTCGGAAATGTCTACGTAAAAGTAATGAATAAAATAAAGGAACGCTGATGGATACTTCAAGATCATATTTGGAACCGTCTTCTTTTTCAAAAAAAATGGCTGCTGCTATTATCATAGTTTACGCTGTAATTACTTTGATACCAATATCTTGGATGGTAATGACGAGTTTTAAAAATGTTGATAGTGCTATTTCATATCCACCCGAAGTTCTGTTTGAACCATCACTAGAGGGATATGTTAACTTGTTTACTAATAGGTCAAGACAGTCACAAGAATACCTTGATTCATTACCTCCCCCAAAAAATTGGTATGAAGAACTAGTTAGAAGTAGAGAAATGGTTATAACAGGACCATCAAAATTTTTGGGTAGATACTCAAATTCAATGATAATTGGATTTGGTTCAACATTTGCATCTGTATTTTTAGGAGCATTGGCTGCATATGCGTTTTCAAGGTTTAGGGTACCTTTAAAAGATGATTTATTATTTTTTATTCTTTCAACCAGGATGTTTCCCCCAATAGCAGTGGCTGTTCCTATATTTATTATGTATAGAAAATTAGGTCTTGGGGATACTCACCTTGGAATGATTATTTTGTATACGGTTGTAAACTTAAGTTTAGCAGTATGGTTATTAAAAGGATTTATGGATGAAATTCCAAAAGAATATGAAGAAGCAGCTATGATTGATGGATATTCTAGACTTCAAGCTTTCTTTAAAGTTGTCCTTCCACAAGCAATGACTGGTATAGCTGCAACCGCAATTTTTTGTATGATTTTTTCATGGAACGAATACGCTTTTGCTGTTTTACTAACCCAATTCAATGCACAAACAGCTCCACCATTTATTCCTACGATCATTGGTGAAGGTGGTCTTGATTGGCCAGCAATTGGTGCTGGAACAACTTTATTCCTATTACCTGTTATGATTTTTACAATAATTTTAAGAAAACATCTTTTAAGAGGTATTACCTTTGGAGCAGTAAGAAAATAATGCAAGAAGAAAAGTCATTAATGAGAAAAATATTTAGAAGAGTTTACTGGGAAAACCTATCGACGATATTAATTTTAATTGGGGTTTTCATGTTGTTACAACCATTTGCGATGTGGATGTTTACTTATTCTTTTATTGTAATTTTAGTAGGAACTATAGGTTTCATAATCACAAGCCACTTTCCGGATTAATATGTCTCAAATTAAAATAGTAAATTTACAAAAATCATTTGGAGATTTTACTGCAGTTAAAAATTCTAATTTAACGATTAATGATAAAGAGTTTTTTGTTTTACTTGGACCCTCTGGTTGTGGAAAAACTACAACACTTCGAATGATTGCAGGATTAGAATTACCTACATCTGGTGAGATATATCTTGGAGATGAAGAGGTTGGAATGTTAAGAGCATCAGAAAGAGATATTGCTTTTGTTTTTCAATTATTTGCTCTCTATCCACACATGAATGTAAGAAACAACTTATCATTTCCCCTAAAAATGCAAGGTTATAAAAAACGTGATATCAAAGGTAGAGTTGAAGAGGCAGCAAAACTTTTAAGAATTGATCATATTTTAAATTCTAACATTTCCTCGCTTTCAGGTGGAGATAGACAACGGGTGGCTTTAGGTAGAGCGCTTGTTAGGAGACCAAAAGCATTTTTGATGGACGAACCATTGGGAACTTTAGATGCTGAATTTAGGGAATTAATGTGCCTAGAATTAAAAAAACTGCATTTGGATATTGCAGCAACTACAGTTTATGTAACTCATGATCAGTTAGAAGCAATGTCATTAGCTGACCGAATTGCAGTTATGGATGGGGGTGAAATATTACAAGCTGATGAGCCTAATATTATTTATAATAAACCTAAAACTAAATTTGTAGCCTCATTTATAGGATCTCCAGGTATGAACTTCTTTGAAGTTAATGAAGGAATTTCTAAAGACCAATCTATTGTAAATATCGAAGGTGCTAAATTTGATATTCCCAAACAACTTGAGGATTCAAAAGGAAGTAAAAATTTTTTTGGCATACGTCCAGAAAATTTAACTCTTAATAATAATGAAGGTCTTAAAGGGTCGGTTTTTGGAGTAGAGTACTTAGGATCAAGAAAAATAATTACAATTAAAACAAGTTTAGGTGAAATTAAAGTTAAAACAGATATTTCTGTTAGTGTTAAATTGAATGAGAATGTTCAGGTTAAACCTTTAAATAATAATATTATTATTTTTGACGGTCAAACAGACAAATCTTTAAACAGTGAGTTTATAAAATAATGGCAAAAGTGGAATTAAAAAAATTATTTAAAACTTATAATAAAAAAATTAAAGCTTTGGAGGATATAAATCTTACAATTGAAGATGGTCAATTTTTTGTATTACTAGGTCCATCTGGTGCTGGGAAAACTACAACACTTAGATGTATAGCTGGTTTAGAGAAAATTGATTCTGGAGATGTATTATTTAATGATGAAAATATAACCCATGATCAACCTGCTTCAAGAGATGTGACTTTTGTTTTTCAACAATACTCTCTTTATCCTCATTATACTGTTTATGAAAATCTTGCTTTTCCATTAAGGTCACCGATGAGAAAACTTCCTGAGCAAGAAATAAAAAATAAAGTTGAGAAAATTGCTGAAATGCTCAAAATTACAAACAAATTAAAAAATAAAGCAACTCAACTTTCGGGTGGAGAAATGCAAAGAGTAGCTATTGGTAGAGCTCTTGTTCGTGAACCAAATATCTATTTAATGGATGAGCCATTATCTTCATTAGATGCTAAACTAAGAGAAACACTTAGAGTTGAATTAAAAAATATTCAATTAAATCTAAACGCTACTATTTTGTATGTTACACATGATCAGGCTGAAGCAACAACATTGGCAGATAAAATTGGAGTTTTAAAAGAAGGCAAAATTGTTCAAATCGGAACTCCTGAAGAAATTTATGAAAATCCAAATTCAATTTATGTATCCCAAAGATTGGGGTCACCAAAAATAAATATTTTACCTGGTTCTTTATTTAAACTAGATAACAACATACCAAAAATTGGACTTAGACCAGAAAATATAGAGCTAGGTGACGGACCATACGAAGGAAGGGTTATTTCTATAGAAAATTTAGGTTCAGAGACTGTTGTGGCTATTAATTTTCAAGATAATGAAATATTGGCATCAATTCAGGGTAGCTATAAATCATCAATTAATGAAAAAATTAATTTTGACTTCAATACAAATAAAGTTTTAAAATTTGATAACATAGACCAAAGGATATATGAGCGTTAGTTTTTTAATTTCTCAAGCAAAAAATATTCAAATAGTCATTGATGAAAATGCAGCAGAAATTGAAGCACTAGATCAAAATATTGGAGATGGGGATCACATATTTAATGTGCAAAGAGGTCTTAAGTTAGTAGTTGAGCTTGAAAATGATATTAAAAACCTACCTTTGCAAAAAGGTTTAAATATGATCGCTATGAAAGTCTTGTCAGGTATAGGTGGCTCCTCTGGAGCTTTGTTTGGAACTTTCTTCATGTCTATGGCTAAAACACCAGATCTAGATAAAAATATAGATTTTAACAAAGCATGTGAAATGGTCATAACAGGAATTAATGCAATGAAAGAAAGAGGAAAAGCAGATGTTGGAGAAAAAACTATGATGGATGTTTTAATTCCAGTATCAGAAAAACTTAATGAATTAAAAAGTAGTAATGCGAATATGAAAGAAGGGTTAAGTGAGATAATAAAAATTGCTGAAGACAGAATGTTATCAACTAAAGACATGCTTGCTACCAAAGGTAGAGCTTCATTTTTAGGAGAACGTGCTAAAGGTCATATAGATCCAGGCGCTCGTTCATCACAACTTATAATCGATACAATATGCAAATCACTAATTAACAAATAGGAGGAAATATGAAAAAATTTATAAATAATGTTGACGATTTTTTAAAAGAAAGTCTTAATGGATTTGGTAAAGCGCATAATGATATAATCAAAGTAAATTTTGAGCCAAACTTCATTTCTAGAAAGACAAAAACTAAAGAAGGAAAAGTATCTTTAATTTCAGGTGGAGGAAGTGGACATGAACCTATGCACGGTGGTTTTGTTGGTCATGGAATGCTAGATGCAGCATGTCCAGGTTTTGTTTTTTCTGCACCCACTCCAGATCAAATGCAAGCAGCTGCTGAACATGTGGATAGCGGAGCTGGTGTTTTGTTTATAGTTAAAAATTATTCTGGAGATATTATGAATTTTCAAATGGGTGCAGAAATGTACTCAGGTAAAAATGATAGCATCATTACTAACGATGATGTTGCCGTTGAGGACTCAACATTTACAACTGGAAGACGTGGTGTCGCCGCAACAGTTTTGGTCGAAAAGATTGTTGGATCACTTGCTGAGAATGGAGGTTCTTTAGAAGAATGTAAAAAACTCGGTGAAAAAGTAAACAAAAACTCAGGAACCATGGGGGTTGCTTTTACTAGTTGCACAGTTCCTGCTGCAGGCAAACCAACTTTTGATATTGGAAATGATGAAATGGAATTTGGAGTAGGTATACACGGTGAACCTGGGAGAAAGAGAGAAAAAATTCAACCATCAAAAATAATAGTAAATAACATGTTGGAAGCAATAATTGATGATTTAAAACCACAAAAAAATGAAAAGACGCTTCTATTTGTAAATGGTATGGGTGGAACTCCTCTTACTGAATTATATTTAGTATACGATAATGCTTGTGAAATTTTAAAATCTAAAGGAATTGAAATCACAAGAAGTTTAGTTGGTAATTATTGTACATCACTTGAAATGCAAGGAGCATCAATAACACTTCTAAAATGTGATGAGAAAATTTTAAAAAATTGGGATGCACCTGTACATACTGCTGCTATGCGGTGGGGTATGTAGAAATAATTTTTATTTTTGTTAATATTCGTATTAAATCATTTAATTAAATAAGAATATGAATAATTATAAAAAAATCTTAATTACAGAATTCATTAATCAAAATAGTTTTGAATATTTAAATAAAAAATTTGATGTAAGATACGATGAAAAATTATTTGAAAATGAAAACGAAATAACAAGAATAATTAAAGACTACGATGGTCTAATTGTAAGAAATAAAACTCAAGTAAATTTAAGCATTTTAAAAAATGCATTAAAATTAAAATTTATTGGAAGGTTGGGTGTTGGTTTAGACAATATTGATACAGGATATTGCAAAAGTAAAAATATTCATGTTCAACCAGCTACAGGAATGAATGCAGATTCTGTTGCTGAATATGTTGTTTCTTCGTCAATGTCTCTTATTAAAAAAATTCCAATGTTTCATAACGGAACTGTCAAGGGTGAATGGCCAAGAACAACCATTAAATCCATTGAAATAAACCAAAAGTATTTAGGAATAATTGGATTTGGCACAATTGGAAAAAAGGTTGCTGAGTATTCTTCAAAAAATGGTTTAAAGATTTTAGCTTATGATCCTTATGTTAAGGAAATAAATAATAAAGAAATTGATGTTAAATTATCAAATTTAAAGGAAATATTTGAAAAATCAGATATCATTTCAATACACCTACCTCTAACAGATGAAACCAAAAATATCATAAATAAATCATCATTTTCTCAAATGAAAAATAAACCAATTATAATAAATACCTCTAGAGGAGGAATTATAAATGAGAATGATTTAATTGAAGCTTACAATAAAAATAATATTTCTGGCTTTGCTCTAGACGTGTTTGAAAAAGAACCAATAGAAAGTGAGTTTTATAAGAAAATAAAACTGGGTATGAATTGTATATTAACACCTCATATTTCTGGTGTAACAACAGAGTCAAACATTAGGGTAAGTGATTATATAGTTAAAAAAATTACAGATTTTTTTAACTAATTATTTCATCTAGATTTATTAATCGGCCTTGTTTAATAGATTGCTCTGCAGCCTCTCCTACAGCAACAGCAATCAAACCATCATCTAATGAAACTTCTGGATCTGAATTATTTTCAATAGCTTTCAAAAAAGCTAAATGTTCATAGTAAGTAGATCCATGATGGTGGCCAGCCTCAAGAATTTTTTTATCTACTTCAATATTTTCAATATGTGTTTTACCACCTCTTAGTCCAATTCTTATATTTGATGAGGCTTTGCCTGAATTATCAGAAGGAACTGAAGTTTCAATTTTTCCTTTATTTCCTGTGGCTACAAGTTCTTCTTGCATTTCAGAATTTTCTGCGAACATACAAAGCTCAAGTAAACTTCTTGCTCCATTTTCAAAATTTACAATCACATAAGCATTATCAATAATGTCTGGTTTTTTTTCATTATACACTTCATCTAAATGGTTAACATCTTGACTACCACTTGCATAAACACTTAGTGGATTACTTTGGATAATCAATCTCATTAAATCAAAGAAATGGCAGCATTTTTCAACAAGTGTACCACCAGTATTTTCCTCAAAACGATTCCAATTATTTACTTTTTTTAAAAAAGGAAATCTATGTTCCCTTATGGTTAAAGTTTTTAAATCACCAATTTTGTTATTATGAATTTCATTTATAAACTTTGAAACTGGTGGCATATATCTGTACTCCATCGCAGTCCAAAATACAGAAGGATAATCTTTTGTAAGTTTTTTTATTTCTAAACAATCTTTTGTATTAGTGCATAATGGTTTTTCCGCTAATATGTGTTTTTTAGTTTTGATTACATCTTTCAAGATTTCTATATGAGTAAAGTTAGGAGATGAAATCAAGTATACATCAACAATATTTTTTTCAATCATTTCTAAATGATTTTTAAAACAAGAAATCTTTGTTTTTAGAATTTCTTTACACTGATTTAATGAATCTTCATGAGGATCAGCAAGTGCAACTACTTCAGCATTATCAATTAATGATATATTTAAAATATGTTCTCGAGCCATTGTTCCTGCTCCTATAATTCCATATTTTATTTTTTTCATATTCTGTTTGTATCAGTTTAATTTAAAAACTTAATCAATACTTAGCCCACTTGGCACTTTATCTGGTTTACCTAACGGTCTCTGATTTCCACTTCTGCCTGTTAAAGATTCGAGGAAAGAAACAAGTTGATCAATTTCTTTATCATTTAATTCTACTGGTTGAATATCAATGCTTGATAGAATTCTGTCTTGTTCTCTTTTGTCTGAAAAAGTTACAAGATCAATTTCTTCTAACCAAGGTGCCTTAGGTAAATTTGCATATTCAGGTTTCCAATTCTTATTCATTTTTATTGGATTTAAATGATGCTTAATTATTAATTTTAAAGTTGGATAAGCACCATTATGACCGTAAGGAGCTGTTAAAGAAACGTTTCTTAATGCTGGCGTTTTAAATTTATACATATCGTTTATATTGTCAGTTTCGACCATTCGTCCAACGTCACGAGCATAAGGATCAAAAGGCCTTGTCCTTCCGGGTCCAAACTGAGGAATTCCTATTGAATGAAATTTTTGATCTGACAACAAAGATCCAGAATGACAAGAACTACAGTTTGCTTTTCCATAAAATAAATTCATTCCATTTATTTGCTTTAAAGTTAAAGCTTGTTTATCTCCATTTAAATATTCATCAAAAGGAGAATCAAAAGATGTCCACTCATGAATTTCAAATGCAGCAATCGAATTAACAATATGTGTAATGTTTATATCTAGAGGGCTGTTTACATCATCAAAAGCATTTTTAAATAATTCAACATATTCTGGAATTCCTCTAATCCTGTGGGTAATTACAGGCCAAACTCTATCAATTCTCATGCTGTCTTTTCCAACTTTTGAGACTAAACCTATAATTTCATTTTCACCTGGATTTCCTGCCATCTCAAACTGTCTAGTCATTGGAAATAAAGCTTGAACTGCTACTATATTATCAAGTCCTTTAGGAAGAGCTTCTTGAGCAGGTGTATTAAAACCGTTACCAAATATATTCGATTTAGTAACTCTTCCATCATGTAACAAGGTAGTTATGTCTTTAAATCCTAAATTCCATAAAGCTAAAGCATTTCTTGGAATTCGTTTTTTTATTTTATTATCGCCCTCACCTGCAGTTCTATCTAGTCCTATACCTTGACCTCCTTCACCAATACCTAACGAGAGTCCGTCTGAACCACCTAGATCATGACTATGGCAGGTTGCACATGCAATGTTTCGATTTGCAGACAAAATTTTATCATGAAATAAAAGTCTACCTATTTTTACTTGTTTCATATCAACTTCATGAAAATCATCACTAGCCAGCGGTTTTGGTAAATCAATTGCGTAAGTTTTATTTACTGAAATTAAAAATGGAATTATAAATATTATTATTTTTAAATGATTAAATATCTTTTTATACTTTTGTTTATTCCATCCATAGTTTTTGCAGAAATAGAAAATGCTCGAGATTTGATGGAAGAAGGAAAATTTGAAGAAGCTATGGAAGAACTTATGCCAGCAGCTAGATCTGGTAATGCTGATGCTGAAGAGCTTATTGGAATTATGTACGCTATGGGTCTTGGTGTTGAAAGAGATGATGTTAGAGCTTTTGAATGGTATCTCAGATCTTCTATGAAAGGTCACCCTGGTGCTCAATCTGGTGTTGGGTGGTATTATGAAATTGGTAGAGGACTTCCAGCTCCTGATCTTGTTAGAGCTTATATGTGGTATGGCTTGTCTGCTATTGGTGGAGATCCTGATGCTGCAATTTCTCAAGAAGAAGTTATAAAAAAAATGACTCCTGAACAAATTGAAAAAGCTCATATTCTCATAAAAGATTATAAATCTTGGATATATCCTTTTAGATAATGAGGCGAACTAAAATCCGCCCCATTATATTAATTTGAAATTACAAATCTTTTTTGTATGCGCTCGATGCTTTTTTCTCTGCTTTAGCTACTGCTTTAGTTAAAGCGTTGAAAATTTCTTTTCCACCTTTAACATTAGCTTTAAACCAATCATATACTGGGCTAGCTTCTTTTTTAAAACTAGCTTTTTGATCAGGCGTAGGAACATATAAATCTCCTCCACCAGCTACAAAATCCTCATAAGCTTTAATTGATTTTCTTTTAGGAGAAGCAAAAGTTGCTTGCTGCAAAGCATAGAAACCATCAGTTACTACTTTTTTAAGATCTGGTGACATTGACTCATATTTTGCATTATTCATCCACCATAATGCTCCCATGTATGCGTGACCATCTAAAGTAACATATTTTAGACCTGCATCAGGAAACTTCATGTTCATAATGTCAGTAATTCCATTTTTAGAACCTTCAACTACACCAGTTTGAAATGATGTAAATAATTCAGGCCATGGAATAGGAGTTGGAGATGCACCCAATGCTCTTACAAGTTCCTGAGGTAAATCAGCTACAACTGTTCTGATTTTTAAACCTTTCATGTCAGACGGATTTGCAATTCTTCTTTTTGTATTAGCAAAATTTCTCCATCCTCCCGTGTTTCCAATTGTCATCAATCTAATTGAATCGTTAGAATCTTTTAGAGCCATTTTTCTCATGGTTCTTACAAAATCACCTTGCATTACATCTTCAGCAATTCTGTCATCAGCCATTAGATAAGGTAAATCTAAAACTTGAACATATGGAAATACACCTGCAGCACCTCCAGAAGTAGAAATGTAAATATCTATACTTCCATCAGATACACCTTGTAAACACTCAGCACCTTTTGAACATAGCTGAGTACCTACAAATAACTCTACAGCTATTTTTCCATTTGAAGCTGCTTCAACGTAGTTTTTAAATACTACAGCACCATCATAATCTTCATCTTGATCATTAGAGTTCATTGTCATTCTTAAGTTATAATCTGCAGCCGAAACTGACGCAGTAAAACTAATCAAGAATAATAATGAAAAAAATGATTTTATTAATTTACTCATAATTATTTCCCCTCTCATTAAATATTTATGTACAAAAACTATACTTAAATTGAATTCGAGAGTCTATCGACTAGTAAAAAAAATTGATAAATTTATTTTGCGAATCCAGTAAGCAGAGGAATCGTCATCGAAATTGATGGAAAATATGTTATTAAAAATATAACTATAGCTTCTACTGCTAAGAATGGCAATATAGCTTTTGCAATTGTTTCTACTCTTTCCCCAGAAACAGAAGATGCAACAAATAACACAAGACCCATGGGTGGGGTTGCTAAACCAACAGTTAAATTTACAGACATAATAATTGCAAAATGTACAGGATGAACTCCAAGCTCAATAAAGACTGGTCCAAGAATTGGTCCCAAGATAATTATAGCTGGACCTGCATCTAAAAACATTCCAACAATAAATAATAAAATATTTATTAGAAATAATAAAACATACGGGTTGTCAGTTAATCCTAAAACGAAAGCAGCAAGATGCTCGGGAGCATGTGATAAACTTACAACTGTTTTAAAAGCCATTGCGGCACCAACTAAAAGAAGAACTACTGAAGATACCATCGCTGCTTTTGTCATCACTTTAGGAACATCTTTCCATTTTAATGATTTCAAAACAAACAAACCGATAAACATTGCGTAAGCAGCTGCTACAGCTGATGCTTCTGTTGGAGTAAAAATTCCACCAAGAATACCTCCTAAAATTATTACTGGTGTCATTAAAGGAAAAAAAGCTTTAAGAGATGCCTTGCCTCTTTGGCTCCAAGTTGTTTTTTCTGTTACTGCTGGAAAATTATATCTCTTAGCCATAAATTTTATTGTGACCATCAAACTAACTCCTACTAAGATGCCAGGTACAATCCCTGCTAAAAATAATGCAGCTACACTCTCGCCCATCACATAAGCATAAATAATCATAATCCCTGACGGAGGAATAATTGGTCCGATTACAGAACTAGCTGCGGTAATAGCAGCTGCAAATTTTTTTGTATATCCTTGCTTTTCCATTGCAGGAATAAGCATTGATCCAATTGCCGATGTATCAGCTACAGCTGAACCCGATAAACCTGCAAATAACATTGAAGTCAATACATTCACATGAGCCAAACCACCTTTTAAATGACCCATCATCGCCTGACTAAACTCTACAAGACGATGTGTTATTCCCCCTCTATTCATCAACTCCCCAGCTAACATGAAAAAAGGAATAGCCATCAAAGGGAAGCTATCTATTCCATTATAAATATTTCTATAAAGCATAGCACCATCTCTAGCTTGATCATTTAACCAAAGTAAAATTCCTGGTGCCGCTAACAAACCAAAAAATACTGGTAAGCCAATTAATAGAAATAATAAAAACAAAGGAAGGAACCAAACTAACATTATTGTGTCTCCAACTTTTGTTTATCGTAATCTTCAGGTAAATCTAACCTAGTAAAATTTGTAAGAATATTTCTTAAAATTAATTCTATGTTCACGGATATTAAAAATATAATCCCAACTGGTAAAGACATATACATCCAAGCTAATTTTATTGGTTCTGCTTTTCCACCAATTAAATGAAAAGGAATTTTTATCGAAGAAGAATTAAATATCCATCCTGCATTAATATGTTTAAAACCTAATTCTAAACCTATAACTAAGACAAAAAGAGATACAATTAACAAAAACAAAGTTAAAAAAGTTGATATAAGTTTTGGTAAAAATCTCTCTAATAAATCAATAGAAACAAATCCGCCCCATCTATAAGCAGAAGGTGCGATCAGTCCTGTCATCCATAACATCAAAAATCTAGCAACCTCATCAGGCCACGGCAGTGCATTATTTAATACATACCTAAAAAATACTTGTACCAAGATAACAATCACCATCAAGAGTATTGCTATCCATGCAAATTGTCTGCCAATTCTTAAAAAAAAAGTATTTATTTTCTCAAGGGTATTAAAAACAAATAGGAGAATATTAATTGTCAAATTCACAGCTAAATTTATTTTAATTATTTAATAAATACAACTTTAATCAAAAAACTAATTTACTTTATATAATAATTCTCGTATTAAAAATGCTCTCTAAAAAATTTAAATACAATTATGAGTAATAAAAAAAAGATATTGATTATTCAAAAAGTCCATGAAAAAGGTATGGAATTAATTAATAACCACCCTAACTTTGATGTTGAAGTAACTGATGACACCTCTGTAGAAAATTTAAAATCTAAAATAAAAGATTGTGATGGCGCTTCAATTAGAATAGCAAAATTATCAGGTGAGGTAATTAATGAAGCAAAAAATCTTAAAATAATTTCTAGACATGGGGTTGGCTACGATAATATTGATTTAAAAACAGCTAAAGAAAGAGATATAAAAATTGCTATTACAGCTAATGCAAATGCAGTGACAGTTGCTGAGCATGTTATGTTTGTCCTGCTAAATATTGCAAAAAGAAGAGAACTTTATCATACGACAGTTAAAGAAGGTAATTTTAAGGACAGAAATAAATTACCTAAAACCATTGAAGTATGGAAAAAAAATTTCCTAATTATGGGATTTGGTAGAATAGGTAAAGCACTAATTAAAAGGTGTTTAGGATTTGAAATGAATGTTTACGTCTATGATCCATTTGTAGATAAAGATATAATAGATAAGCTTGGTGGGGAAAAAGTTAATAATATTGAAGAGGCAGTAAAAATAATGGATGTAATATCTCTACACATGCCTTTAACAGACAAAACAGAAAACCTTATTAATTATAATTTGCTTAAAACAATGAAGAGAAATTGTATCATCATTAATGCTGCTAGAGGTGGGATTATAAATGAAGAAGATCTTAATAAAGCTTTAAATGAAGATTTAATTTTTGGAGCAGGAATTGATGTATTCAAAAAAGAGCCACCAGAAAATGATAATCCTCTTTTAAAAAATGATAAAGTTTATTTAAGTCCACATACTGCTGCTTTTACTGATGAATGTATGACAAGAATGGGTGTAGAAACAATTCAAAATATAATTGATTATTTCGATGATACATTAGAAAAATCAAAAATTGTAAGATTGTAGTAAGATATATCGTTTTAAAAGTTAGCTTTTATAAAGCTCGATACCACTAAGATTTAAAGTTTCAGTTAAATACTTGTAACCTATTTTTGCGTATTCAAATGGGTTTGCTTTTGCAGGATCTTGTTCCGCCTCTACTACCAACCATCCAGAATAATTTTTTTTCTTCAATACATCAAAAAATGGCTTGTAATCAATACATCCATCACCTGGAACTGTAAATGCACCTTCTAAAAATGCTCCTCTAAAACTTAAGTCTTCTTTTAAAGATTTTTCCAAGACACTTTTTCTAATATCCTTACAATGCATATGAATTAATCTTTCGCTAAAATCATTTAATATTTTTAAAGAGTCTCCCTGGGCAAATAACATGTGGCCAGTATCTAATGTAAGTTTTACACTATCATGTGTGTTTTCAAGTAGTCTTACCGTATCCTCTTCAGTCTCTATTATCGTGCCCATATGATGATGATAAGCAAGTGGCATACCTTCATCTTCAAGATATTTTCCCATTTCTGAGATTTTTTCATAATATTTTTTTGACTCTTCAAGACTCATTTGAGGTCTTGTAGACAATTTTCGATTTGGATCTCCTTGAATTGAACCAGAAACTTCAGCAAAAACCATACAAGGTGAATTACAATCTTTAAAAAGTTTCAGCTGATCTTGAATTAAATCTTTTTCTTCATCAATACTATTTGTTCTTAAATTAGCTCCATACCAACCTGAGCAAAGATTTAGATTAAATTCTTTAAGTTTAGGGATTAATTCTTCTGATTTTTTTGGAAATTTACCACCAGACTCAATTCCAATAAATCCTGCCTGACTAGCTTCTGACAAACATTGTTCTAAAGAAGTATCGCCACCCAATTCAGGCATATCATCGTTACTCCATGCAATTGGTGCTATTCCTAATTTTACTGACATAAAATTTATTAAAAAGTTAAATCATTTTTAAATGATGATGTTATGTGCATCAAGAAAATTATATTTTAAATTAGTGTTTAATTCATCATTAAAAATGTTTCTTGATTTTATTTTTTAATTCTGTTCTATATTCTTATGATTAACTTTTCGTTAATGGGAGCAGGACGGATTGGAAAAATGCATGCTAAATTTATTGCAGCACATCCAAAAGCAAAATTAAAATACATTTACGACATTAATTCTGAATTCGCTGAAGAAGTAGCAAAATCAACAGGGTGTTCAATTGCTTCTTCACCAGAGGACGCAATTAATGCAGATGATATAGACGCAGTTCTTATAGCTTCTGCTACTCCAACTCATACTCAATTTATTACAATTGCAGCAAAAGCAGGTAAAGCAATTTTTTGTGAAAAGCCAATTGATTTGGATATCAATAAAGTAAATGAGTGCATGGAAAATATCAAAGGAACAAACGTTCCTATTCAAATTGGATTTAACAGAAGGTTTGATTCCAGCCATGCAAAGGCACAAAAGGCAAGGGTAAAAAAGGAAATTGGTGAATTGGAAATGGTTGTTATTACTAGTAGAGATCCTGAACCTCCTGGAATTGACTATTTAAAAGCTGCTGGAGGATTTTTTAGAGATACTACTATTCATGATTTTGATTTAACTAGATTTATATTAGGAGATGATCCTGTAGTTCAAGTATCAGCATTTGGAGGTGCTTTATTTGATAAAAATTCACAACAAGTAAAAGATCTAGATACCGCTATGTTTATTTTAAAATCAAAAAATGGTGTTTTAATTCATATCAACAACTCTCGACGAGCAGTTTATGGATATGATCAAAGAGTTGAAGTATTTGGTAGTAAAGGAATGGTAATCTCTAACAACCAAACTCCTACTTCTTTAGAAAGATACACAAACACATCAACAAATGAAAAAGAGCCTATACATTTCTTTTTTATTGAGAGATATGAGCAAGCTTACAGAGATCAATTTAATGAGTTTGTAAAATGCGTTGAAAATAAAACAAAACCATTAGTAGGATTTGAGGATGGAAGAAACGCTTTGATAATAGCTAATGCAGCATATGAATCCTTTGAAAGTGGTAAAACAGTAGATATAAAATTCTAATATGTCTAATAAATATATATCTGAACAAACTAACCAATTTAAAAACAAAATAATAATTGTAACAGGAAGCACCCAAGGAAGTGGAGCTGAGACTGCGAAATTACTAGCAAACAGAGGCGCTAAAGGAATAACTATCTGTGGAAGAAATAATAAAAATGGAAACAAGGTAAAATCTGAAATAGAAAGCATAGGCGCAGAATGCCTATACGTTCAAGCAGACTTAGAAAAACTTGAAGACTGTAAAAAAATAGTTTCTGAAACTGATAAAAAATTTAGCACAGTAGATTCTTTTATAAATGTTGCAGCTTTTACTGAGAGAGGAACGATCTTAAGCACAACTGAGGAAAATTATGATAAAAATTTTAATGTAAATGTAAAAGCTCCTCTTTTTATGATGCAAGACGTTATAAAAATAATGATCAGGGATAAAAAAAAAGGAACTATAGCTCATATTCTATCAATGGCTGGATATAGTGGTATGCCTTTCTTAACTGCTTACAGTTCCTCTAAAGCAGCATTAGCAGTAATGATTAAAAATGTTGCAAATTCAGTTTCTGGTCATCAAATAAGAGTGAATGGAGTAAATCTAGGTTGGACAGATACACCAGCAGAAACAGTAATTCAGAAAAAATTTCACAACGCAGATGATAATTGGTTAAAAAAAGCTGAGTCAAAAGTTCCTTTTAAAAGATTAAACAAACCTTTAGATGTTGCTAAGATATTGGCATTCTTGTGCTCAGATGAGTCAGGAATTATGACTGGCAGTATTGTTGATTTTGATCAGACAGTTGCAGGATGGCATTCTTATTCAGCATATGACACCAAGGTATTAGATGATAGTATTTTAGGTGAGTGAAGCTAATTAAAATTAATTTGTGAAAAAAAATAAAATTAAAGATACTGGTTTGGAAGTTACAGAATTGAGTTTTGGAACATCCTCTTTGGGGAGTATGCCAGATACTTATGGTTATGAAGTACCAGAACAAAGAGCTCAAGAAACGTTAAAAAGATTTTTTCAAGGTCCAGTAAATATGCTTGATACTTCAAGAAATTATGCAATGGGAGAAAGTGAAAAAAGGATTGGAATAGCAATAAAGGAAAATAAGGGTTGGCCAAAAAATTTTATCTTATCAACAAAAATTGATAGAAATATGGATACGTTAGTTCTTGATAAAAAAAGAACAAGAGAATCTATTGAAGAAAGTTTAAAAACTTTGAATGTAGATTCTGTGGACATTTTATTTCTTCATGATCCAGAATACGTAAAAGATGTAAATGATATCACTAAAAAAGATGGGGCCTTGGATGAGTTATTTAAAATAAAAGAAGAGGGTTTAGCCAAGGCAGTTGGTTTAGCTATGGGAAAAATAAATATAATGTTTCCTCTTTTAAAAAATTGGGACTTTGATGTGATAATTAATCATAACAGATATACTTTATTAAACAGAGAAGCAGATGAAATGTATAGCTATGCTCACATTAAAAATATATCTATTTTTAATGCTGCTCCTTACGCTGGTGGTATTTTAGCAAAAGGTCCAAGTAACTTTAAAAAAATAACTTATCAAGATGTTACAGAAGAAAAACTTGCACCTGCTAGAGAAATAGAAAAAGTTTGTAAAAAGCATAATGTTGAAATGGGTGCAGCTGCCTTACAGTTTTCAATGAAAGATAAAAGAATCACCTCTACTCTATGCGGTGTTACTAGCATTCAGAGTATTGAAAAAAACCTGTCTTGGGCTAAAGCAAGTATCCCAGAAGAATTTTGGAACGAAGTTTTAAAATTACCTTACTCAAGCAAAGATCCAGAATCTGAAAGAAAATATACACCTGGTTAAATTTTAAAAAAATTATAATTAAGATAATTATATATTTATTTTGTTAATTTAATTATCAACAATTTACGGGGATAATTTTTAATTGTAATCAATTTTAAAAATACATAATCTATTAAACATAAATTAAAAAAGGAGCATAAATGAAAAAGGTTATTATCTCATTAATAATGATGTTTGGAATAATCTCTTCAACTTCATTTGCTGGTACTTTGGTGATAAATACAGACACATCTGATGCAGCACCAAAAAAAGCTTTTGAATATATTATTAAAAAATTTGAAGAAGAGAACCCTGACGTCACGGTAAAATGGAATGTTTTTGACCATGAAGGTTACAAACAATCCATAAGAAATTTTTTAAACACTGATCCACCTGATGTTGCAAACTGGTATGCTGGAAATAGAATGTTACCATTTGTAAGAGCAGGTTTGTTTGAAGATGTCTCTGATATTTGGAAAGACTCAGGTTGGGTAGACGGAAACCTTTCTGAAAATATGGAGCATGCTAAAAAATCTATGACGATTGGTGGTAAGCAATGGGGTATTCCTTACACTTATTATCAGTGGGGCGTGTATTACAGGAAAGATTTATTTACAGCAAATGGAATATCTGTCCCAAAAACATGGGATGATTTTGTAGCTGCATGCGCTACGTTAAAAGCTGCAGGTATTACACCTATTACAATCGGATCAAAGTATCTTTGGACAACAGCTGGTGTTTTTGATTATTTAAATCTTAGAACAAATGGCTATGAGTTCCATATGGATTTAACACTAGGCAAGGTTCCTTACACAGATCCAAAAGTACAAGCAGTATTTGATAAATGGGATGAGCTTGTAAAGCCTGGTTACTTCTTAGAAAATCATGCAGCACTTAGTTGGCAAGAAGCTTTAACTCCTATGGTGAACGGTGAAGCAGCAATGTATGTGATGGGTAACTTTGCTGTTGCTCCTTTAAAAGAGGCTGGCTTAAGAGATTCTAATTTAGGTTTCTTCCAGTTCCCTGAAATCACACCAGGTATCCCAATGGCTGAAGAAGCACCTACGGACACTGTGCATATACCTTCTAAAGCTAAAAATAAAACTGATGCTAAGCGTTTCTTAATATTTATGTCTCGAGCAGATGTGCAAGAAGAGATCAATAAAATATTAGGTCAGCTTCCTATTAACAAGAACTCTAGTGTTAAAAAGGGAGATCCATTCTTAAAAGCAGGATTGAATATGCTAAATAATGCTTATGCAATGGCGCAATTCTACGATAGAGATGCTCCAGCTCAAATGGCATCAGAGGGTATGAAAGGCTTTCAAGAATATATGTCTAATCCTGACAGAAGACAAAAAATCTTAGAAAGATTGGAAAAAGTACGTCAAAAAGTTTATAAATAAACTTTTAGCTTAACTGTGGGGCTTACTGGCCCCTCAGTTAAAAATTCGATTTCATCAATTTTTAAAATATAACTATATGGAACTAAATAATCCAAAAGCTAAAAGAATTACCTGGTGGCAAAAAAATCAAATTAAAATAAGCCCATGGATTTTTCTAGCTCCAGGATTAATATTTTTTTCCATTTATGTAATAGCACCGATATTTGTATCTATTGGCATTTCTTTTTATCAATGGGATGGATTATCTCCATCTATATATGTTGGTCTTCAAAATTACATTGAACTTTTAGATGATGAATATTTTTATATTTCACTTTGGAATAATCTTAAATGGTTAATATTTTTTATGTTAGCAGTTCCTATTGGCTTAGGACTAGCAATATTTTTAAATCAAATTGTTTTTGGAATTAGATTAATTAAATCTCTATTTTTTTTTCCATTTGTTATTTCTCAAGTAGTCATTGGACTTATTTTTACTTGGTTTTACCAACCAAATTATGGGGTTATTGCACCCTTTCTAAATTTTATTGGATTAGAAGGATTTTCAATTCTTGCAAATGAAAATACTGCAACTTATGGGATAATATTTGCAGGTCTATATCCACAAATTGCTTATTGTTTAATTTTATATTTAACAGGACTTAACAATATTAACCCTGAACAAATTGAGGCTGGGAGAATGGATGGCGCCAAAGGATTTCATTTATTTTGGAATATAGTGCTTCCGCAACTAAGGCACGCTACCTTTTTAGCAATTGTAGTAACTGTGATTGGTGCACTTAGAAGTTTTGATATGGTGGCAATAATGACTCAAGGTGGACCTTATGGTTATTCAAATGTGTTAGCGTATTACATGTTTGAGCAAGCTTTAAGTGAATACGGTTACAGAATGGGATACGGGTCAGCAATAGCAACTGTTTTGTTTACAATAATGATGTTTTATATTTTGTTTTTTATATACAGAATGTATCGAAACGAGAGGGAGGATAATAACTAAATGTTCCCTACTCCAATTCATCAAAGACCAATCGTAAATCAATATATTTATAAAATATTTTTACCTATCTCATTAATTATTTGGTTAATACCAATTTTTGGTATTTTAATGACATCAATAAGAGGTTTGGGAGATATTACTGCTGGAAATATGTGGGGAATTCCAAGTGAATTTTTACTTTTTTCAAATTTATACGATGTTTTTACTAACACTCCAATGATCAAATACACTCTAAATAGTTTTAAAGTAACTATTCCAACAATGTTAGGAGCGGTTGCTTTAAGTTGTATGACTGGCTTTGCTCTTGCGAATTATAAATTTAAGACAAATTTAATAATATTTTTTATTTTTATAGCCGGAAACTTTGTTCCATTTCAAATTTTAATGATACCGGTTAGAGATCTGACTTTTAAAATTGGTCTCTATAACACTATTACAGGATTGGTTTTATTTCATGTAGCTTTTCAAACAGGTTTTTGCACACTTTTTATGAGAAATTTTATTAAAGCGTTACCTCAAGAGCTTATCGAGGCTGCAAGAATGGATGGAGCATCTGAATTTAGAATATTTTGGAAGATAATATTACCTTTGACTAGACCAGCTATAGCAGCACTGTGTGTTTTAATTTTTACATTTATATGGAACGATTATTTTTGGGCAACCGTTTTAATACAAGGTGATCATGCAATGCCAATTACTGCTGGATTAAAATCATTAAATGGTCAATGGATTACAGCTTATCACTTGCTATCAACTGGATCTATTGTTGCTGCGATACCTCCTGTTATTATGTTTTTTTTAATGCAAAAACATTTTATTGCTGGATTAACTCTTGGAGCAACTAAAGGTTAGTATGATTAAAGTTACTTTTATTGGAGCAGGAAGCACTGTATTTATGAAAAATATACTTACAGATATTCTGCTTGAAAAAAATTTCAGTAACTGTGAAATAGTTTTGCAAGATATTGATGATAGAAGATTAAAAACCTCAAATTTGGTTGCAGAAAAAGTTTCAAAATCAATAGGTGCAAATCCAAAGATTATAATCGAAAAAAATCAAAAAAAAGCACTTAGTGGAGCTGACTTTGTAATATTAATGTTTCAAATAGGAGGTTATGAGCCCTCTACAGTTATTGATTTTGAAATTCCGGCAAAGTATGGACTAAAACAAACTATTGGTGACACTTTAGGAATAGGTGGAATCATGAGAGGATTGAGAACTGTCCCCGCTTTATTGTCAGTTGCAAAAAATATGAATGAAGTTTGTCCAAGCGCAACTATGTTGCAGTATGTTAATCCTATGGCAATTAATTGTTTAGCATTGTCTAAATTTGCACCTGAGCTTAAATATGTTGGACTTTGTCATTCTGTACAAGGAACTGCTGAAGATTTAGCAAAAGATATTGGCGAGGATATAAAAAACATTAGTTATGAATGTTCAGGTATCAATCATATGTCTTTTTATACTAAGTTTGAAAAAATTAATCCTGATGGAAAAAAAGAAAATCTTTATCCTAAAATTTTTAAAGCTGGAAAAGAAAAAACATTTGGTACCAATTGGGATGGATGCACGAACGAAGTTAGATATAAAGTTTTAGAAAAATTTGGATATTTTGTTACTGAGTCATCCGAACACTTTGCAGAATATACTCCTTGGTTTATTAAAAATAACAGAGAGGACTTATTAAGTGAATTCAATATTCCAATTAATGAATATATTCGAAGGTGCAAAAAACAAATTAAAGAGTGGGATCAACAAGAGCAAAATTTATTAGATGGAGAAAAATTTGTTTGTGAGAAATCTTTAGAGTATGCTTCACGGATAATTGTATCAATTGTTGACGGAAAAGAAGACACAGTTAATGGAAATGTTTTGAATAACAAGTTAATTTCTAATTTACCAGATGATTGTTGTGTTGAAGTACCATGTAAAATAAATAATGAGGGAATTAACCCTCAAAAAGTCGGGGATTTACCTATGCATTTAGCAAACCTAATGAAAACTAATATAAATGTTCAACAATTAACTGTTGAAGCTTTAAGAACCAAAAAAAAAGAGACCATTTATCATGCGGCTATGTTAGATCCACTTACTTCTTCTTTATTAAGTTTAGATCAAATTAGTTCTATGGTAGATGAGTTATTAAAAGCTCATAAAAATTGGATACCAGAATTTAACTAACATGAAAAATAAATTTCCTAATGATTTTTTTTGGGGAACGGCTACAGCAAGTTACCAAATAGAGGGTGCTACAGATAAAGATGGAAAAAGCAAAAGTATTTGGGATACTTTTACACATACACCTGGAAAAGTTAAAAATAATGAAAACGGAGATACTGCTGTAGACCATTATCATAGGTACGAAGAAGATATTGAGCTGATGGCTAATATAAATTTAAATTCATATAGATTTTCTTTAGCGTGGACTAGGATTATCCCTGAAGGGATAGGTAAAATAAACCCTAAAGGAGTAGATTTTTATTCAAGGTTGATAGACAAGTGTTTAGAAAAAAATATTGAGCCTTTCATAACTTTATATCATTGGGACCTTCCTCAATCACTGCAAGATAAAGGAGGTTGGGCAAATAGAGACATAACAAATATATTTTCAGATTATTCAGAGGCTATTGTTAAAAATTTTGGAGATAGATGTAATCATTTTATCACATTTAATGAACCACAAGTTTTTACTATTCATGGATATGTAGATGGTTACATGGCTCCAGGATACAAAGATTTAGAAAAATACTTTGCATCAATACATAATGTTAATGTTGCACATGGCAAAGCTTTTCAAGCAATGAAATCTATAAATAATAATATAAAAATTGGCTGCACTTTTAATATGGCGCCATGTATTCCTGCCACAAAATCAAGTGAAGATCTTCATGCAACTAAATTATTCGATACTTATTGGAATAGATCATTTGCCGACCCTATGTATCTTGGAAAATATCCTGAATTACTAATTGATGATGTCTCAAAACATATTCAACAAGATGATATGAAAAATATTTTTCAAAAAAACGATTTTATTGGATTAAATCATTATCAACATATTAGAATTAAAGCTGATAATAAAAGTTTACTTAAAGCAAGAGGAGCATTCAATGATGAATTGCCTTTTGGTCTTGATGGCAAAGATGCAAAGTTAACTCTTATGGGATGGGAAATTGTTCCAGATGCTTATTATGATCAAATTATGGATTTAAAAAATAATTATGGAAATCCAGATATTTATCTAACTGAAAATGGTGCAGCATATCCAGATTTAATAGAAAAAAATGGAGAAATAAACGACACCGATCGTATTGATTATTTTAAAAAATATTTAAGTGCTGTAAAAAAATCTATTGATGATGGAGCTAAAGTTAAAAGCTACTTTGCATGGACATTCATGGATAACTTTGAATGGGCGTTAGGATTTGAAAAGAGATTTGGAATAGTGCATGTTGATTTTAAAACTTTAAAAAGAACACCTAAAAAATCGTACTATTTTTTCAAAAAGCTTGTAGAACAAAATTCAATTCCTTTTGATTTTTAATTTATTAAATCTAAATAAAAACTTACTTAAAAAGATAAATTATTTAAAAGCTAAATTATTTTCGTCAAATAAATGACATTTATTTAAATCAAAACTTAAGCTTAAATTGTCTCCAATATTAGCTGAATTCTCACCATCTGTTTGAACAACTAATGGTTCTCCATCTTTCTCTAAATATAGAAATGTAGATGAACCCAATTTTTCAATTACGAACACCTTGCTATTCCAGCATTTTTCACCAGTATTAATTAATATATGTTCAGGTCTGATACCAATCTTTACACTATCGCCAGCTGAAACTTTATCTGAAGTTTTTGGAACAATAATTTTTCCTTGTCCTGAAATTTCAACTTCGGTTCCAGAGCTATTAGAGCTTATAACTTTAGAATTGATAAAGTTCATCTTTGGTGAACCAATAAAACCACCAACAAATAAATTTTCTGGTTCATTGTATAATTTTAAAGGTGATCCTTTTTGAGATACTATTCCATGATCTAATACAACTATGTCATCTGCAAGTGTCATTGCTTCAGTTTGATCGTGAGTAACATAAATCATCGTTGCATTTAATTGATCATGTAATTTAGCAAGCTCTACTCTCATCTGAACTCTTAAAGCTGCATCTAAATTAGATAAAGGTTCATCAAATAAAAATACTTTTGGCTTTCTTGTAATTGCTCTACCAATTGCAACTCTTTGTCTTTGTCCTCCTGATAATTGTTTTGGTTTTCTCTCCAAGTATTCCTCAATTTGAAGAATTTTAGCAGCCTCCATAACTCTCTCTGTGATTTCTTCTTTAGATTTTTTTTCAATTTCTAAACCAAAAGCCATGTTATCGAACACTGTCATGTGTGGATACAAAGCATATGATTGAAAGACCATTGCTATATTTCTTTCTGATGGTGGAAGATCATTAATAACTTGTCCATCAATTGAAATTGTTCCTGAGTTAACCTCTTCTAAACCAGCAATCATTCTTAGCATCGTTGACTTACCACAACCACTTGGCCCAACAAATACAGTGAAAGATTCGCTTTTTATTTCTAGAGATACATCTTTGATTACATGTGTAGACCCAAAAGATTTATTTATATTCGAAATATTTATCTCTGCCATCTTGAGTTAATATTGTTTTTAAGTATTTATTCATAATTTTTAAGTTAATTCAATCATGATTAATTTTATTAATTATGATATCTTTAACTAAAATGAAAATTTTAAGAGATAGTTTTGGTAGAACTTTTCCATATATAAGGCTTTCAATTACTGATGTATGTAACTTTAAATGTGGATATTGTTTACCTAATGGCTATCAAATTGATAAGAGTGACAATAGAAAATTTCTTCAGTTAGAAGAAATTAAACGTTTAGCAAAAGTTTTTTCAAAATTGGGTGTATGTAAAATTAGACTTACAGGTGGCGAACCAACGGTAAGAAAAGATTTTTTTGATATAATCAAGATCTTGAAAAATGAAGCTGGAATAAAAAAAGTTGTAATTACCACAAACGGTTATCACTTAGATAAAAAAGCAAAGATGTTTGTGGATAGTGGCTTAAATGGTATTAATATTAGTATTGATAGTTTGGATAGAAATACATTTAAAAAAGTTACAGGTCATGATCGATTACCTGAGATTTTAAAAGGAATAAAAAATCTTCAAGATTTATATTTTGAAAATATTAAGATTAATGCCGTACTTTTAAATGGAATAAATTCATCTGATAAAGATTTTGAAACTTGGGCAGAATTTATTAAAGTGAACAAAGTTGATTTTAGATATATAGAATTAATGCAAACAGGAGATAACTTAGATTATTTTAAAAAATACCATATATCCTCGAAAATCTTCAAAGAATACTTAAATAAACATTATTGGATTTTTCAAACATTAGGCAAGGATGCAGGACCATCACTAAATTTTATCAATCCAGAATACAAAGGTAAATTTGGAATTATAGCGCCCTACTCTAAAGATTTTTGTAGAAGCTGTAATCGTTTAAGAATTACATCTAGAGGAGATTTGAGATTATGCCTATTTGGCAACACTGGAATAAGTATAAGACATTTGTTGCAAAAAGATGATCAAATAGATGAATTGCAAGATCTCATAATGGGACAAATGAAGTTTAAAAAAGAAACCCACTATTTAGAGCTTGGTGAAACTGGTTTAACTAAAAATTTATCTACTACAGGTGGTTAATGTCTAAATTAAAAATTATAAATCAAGAGGAACTTAAAGATTGGGCGAAAGAAGTATTTAAAAAAAATTCTTTCAACATGGTTGATGTTTCTTCAAAAAAAGAAACTTTTAGAAGAGCCCTTGCGTCAGGTAAAATTTATGTTGGAAAAGAAGTTTTTGATCTAATTAAAAATAAAAAGATGCCTAAGGGAGACCCAATTACATTAGCTGAGGTATCAGCTGTATTAGGTGTAAAAAAAGCAAGTGAACTTATTCCTTTATGTCACCCACTTCCAATTGACCATACAGCTACCAAAATAATTATGAATGAATTAGACAGTTCATTAGAAGTTTTTTGTGTGGTCTCAGCGGTGGCAAAAACGGGTGTTGAGATGGAAGCTATAATGGGTGTTAACTCTGCCTTGATAACAATTTACGATTTAAGCAAAATAGTAAATCCACATCTTAAAATTGATAATGTGAAATTGTTAATTAAAGAAGGTGGAAAAAGTGGATTGTGGAAAAACCCTGATGGGCTTCCAGATTTTTTAAAAAATATTTTTTATGAAAATATCAGTTGAACTATTTGGCGCGGCTAGAGAATTTAGTAATAAATCACATTTAGACTTTGATTTAATTGAAAATTCCTCAATTAAAGATCTTAGAAACCATATGATAAACTTTATTGATTTAAATTTTAAAGGAAATGAAACATTCAAAAAAATTATCAAATCATCAGCTTTTTGTTCATCAGATGATAAAATTGTCTCAGACAATTATAAAATAGTTAAAAAACAAAACTTTAGCATTATACCTCCAATAGGAGGCGGTTAATGCTACATATTAAAATTATTGATTCTTCAAAAAATGAAAAAATTGAAATTTCAAAAGCGGAAAAATTTTTAAATAAATCTAAATTTGGAGCTGTAATATATTTTGTTGGAACTGTAAGAGATTTAAATGAAAATAAGATAGTAACTGGTATTACATATGACACCAAAGATAGTATGGTTATAAAAAGTTTTGAGGAAATTTACGAAGAGGCAGATAATAAATTAAATATAAAAGAGAAATCAGTATTTATAGAGCATGTTAAAGGATATGTAGGTTTAAAAGAAAAAAGTATTATTATTGGTGTAGCTTGTAAACATAGAGATGAAGCATTTGTATTATCTAGATATATAATTGAAGAGATTAAAAAAAGATCACCAATTTGGAAAAAAGAACATTATAAAAATGAAGAAAGTGAATGGTTAAAAGGGATATCTATAAATAATTAAAATGATAAAGTTTAAAAATTCAGAAATTACACCAGAAAATATTTATAAAAAGAGAAGATCTTTCATTAAATCTATAGGTCTTGGTGCAAGCTCTTTAGCGATATCTGCTATACCTTTTGCTAATAAATCTTCAGCGAGTGAAAGAGATAAATTAACAAGTTATAAAGATATAACGACTTATAATAATTATTATGAGTTTGGAACATCAAAAAGTGACCCTTATAAAAATTCTCAAACATTTAAAACAACTCCTTGGGAAATAGCTATTGAAGGAGAGGTTGAAAAACCAATTAAATTATCTATGGAGGAAATCTCAGAAATGTTTGTTTCTGAGGAAAGAATATATCGATTAAGATGTGTTGAGGGTTGGTCAATGGTTATTCCATGGATGGGCTTTTCTTTAAGCGAATTACTTTCAAAGGTTAATCCAACTAATAAGGCGAAATTTGTTGAATTTGAAAGTGTATACGATCCCGCACAAATGAAAGGCCAAAGATACCCTGTTTTAAATTGGCCATACAATGAAGGCTTAAGAATTGATGAAGCAATGCATCCTTTAACAACTGTTGTTACTGGCTTGTATGGTAAAAAACTCCCCAATCAAAATGGGGCGCCGCTAAGAATATTTATTCCATGGAAGTATGGTTTTAAAAGTGCCAAAGCAATTGTTAAAATTAAATTTGTAGAAAATATGCCTACTTCTTCATGGATGTGGGCTTCGCCTAGAGAATATGGATTTTACTCAAATGTTAATCCTAATGTTAATCATCCAAGATGGTCACAAGCAACTGAAAGAGTAATTGGAGAAGGTGTATGGGCTCCAAGGATTAAAACTTTAATGTTTAATGGCTATGGTGATGAAGTAGCAAATTTATATACTGGTATGGATCTTAAAAAATATTTTTAATGCAAAAATATTTAAAGCCTAGTGTATTTATTTTAAGCACAATTCCTATTTTAGTAATCTTATACAAAATTTTTTTAAATAAATTAGGTCCTGAACCAGTTAAAGAAATTACTCATTTTACAGGTGAGTGGACATTAATTTTTCTTTGCCTTACACTTTCCATGAGCCCGCTTAAAAGACTTACAAATTTATCTGTTTGGGTAAGTTTTAGAAGAACATTAGGATTATTTGTTTTTTTTTATGCAACACTTCATTTGTTAACCTATGTTGGATTAGATTATAGATTTGATTGGCAACCAATATTAGATGATGTTGTCAAAAAAAAATATATATTTATTGGTTTTGCTGCATGGCTATTATTAATTCCTTTGGCGATTACCTCATCAAAAAAAATGGTAAAGTTACTTAAAAATAATTGGAAAAAATTACATAGATTGGTTTATATAATAGCCATTTTTGGATCTCTTCATTATATATGGTTATCAAAAACGATTTTTTTTAAGCCTTTAATATACTTTATAATAATAATAGTGTTATTGGCTTTTAGAATAAAAATAAAAAATAGAAATGTAAATTATGGATGAGAGACTCAAAAAAGATATTCAATCAGCTACTCTTGAAAGACTTATTAAACATTTAGACGCTAGAAAGGATGTGCAAAATATTGATCTCATGAATTTAGCTGGTTTTTGCAGAAACTGTTTATCTAGATGGTATAGAGAAGAAGCAGAAAAAAAAGGTATAAAAATTTCAGATCCTGATGCAAGGGAGCATGTATATGGAATGCCTTATTCTGAATGGAAAGAAAAATATCAAAAGTAATTATTTTTCTTTTAATCTAGGAAACAATTCAACAAAATTACAAGGTTTGTGATTAACATCTAATTGATGTTTCAAAATTCCATCCCATGCATCAGTCACTCCTCCTGATGAACCAGGTAATGCAAATATATATTTGCCATTTGATAATGCAGCGCATGCCCTGGATTGTATAGATGAAGTTCCAACTGTTTTTAGACTTATTGTTCTAAAAACCTCTCCAAATCCGGGTATATGTTTATCTGCAATTTCATTTACTGCTTCAGGAGTTATATCTCTCCCAGTTAGACCTGTTCCTCCAGTAGTGATTATGACATCTATATTTTTTTGATTTGTCCATTCTTTTAAAATTTTAACAATATCCTCTTTATTATCTTTACAAATTTTTCTATCGATCAATTTATGCTTAGCCTCTTTAATTTTTTCAACCAGGATTGCGCCTGATTTATCATTATCAAAAGTTCTTGTATCTGTTACAGTTAATAAAGCTATATTGACATCCATAATTTATAAATGATTATATTATCAATTCTTTTCTTTGTAACTGCATTAATATACTCAAGTGTTGGTTTTGGGGGAGGCTCAACATATCTTGCAATACTTTTAATTTGGGGTGTACCTTACACAATATTTCCCGTTATAGCTCTTGTATGTAATATTATTGTTGTATCTGGTAATTCTATCAATTTTTTAAGATCTAAAAATATAAACTTTAATTTACTTTTTCCTTATTTAATTGGCTCAATTCCTTTTGCATTTATTGGAGGATCAATAACAATTGAAAAAAGTTTATTTGAGATTTTATTATTTTGTGTTTTGTTTGTTGCAGGCATTTTTTTACTAATTCAGAGTAAATCTTTTAGTGAAGAAAAAATTAAAATTAACCAAATACCAAAATTAATATCAATTTCTATTGGATCAATAATTGGCTTTATTTCAGGTATAGTAGGAATTGGTGGAGGAATTTTTTTAAGCCCTCTTCTATTTTTAATGAAAGCTGGATATCCTAGACATATTACCAGTAGTGCATCTTTATTTATATTAATCAATTCTATCTTTGGAATAGCTGGACAGCTAACAAAAGATCAGATTTTAGATCAGGTAATTATCTATTGGCCATTATTTTTATCGGTACTTGTTGGAGGACAAATTGGTAGTGTATTAAACATTAAATTTCTACCAAACAAGATATTAGCTCTACTAACTTCTTTTCTTGTTATTTTTGTCGCAATAAGAATAGGAATTAAACTTATAGCTTAATATTGAATAAATTTGCTTTTAAGATATTTAGAGAATTATGAAAAATATTAAGCCTTTTGGTCCATCTATAGGAAAAACAAAAATTTCAAAGAAATTTTTAGATATCTTAAATAAAGAAATTGACAATAAAGATTTAACAAAAAAGAACGATTATAGCTCCAAACTAGCTAGTCAAATTAAAAAAGAAATTAAAATTTCAAATAATTTTATAAAAAAAAATTTAGAAAGAGAAATAAAAAAAAATATCAAAGATTTTCTTAAAAATGAAAAAATTAAAAAAGTTAAAGATATAAAAATATTAAATTTATGGGTAGTTAGCCAATTTAAAAATGAATATAATCCTATTCATTATCATGACGGAGATTTATCTGGTGTAGGATATTTAAAAATCCCAAAAGATATGACTAAAAACAAACTTTTAAAAAATAAAAAAGATAAGACTAATGGCACAATTGATTTTATAAATGGACAAAGAGGTTTTTTAAGCAGAAGCATTTTTAATATTGAGCCTAAAGAACGAGATTTACTAATTTTTCCAAACTATTTAATGCATACTGCATATCCTTTTAATATTAATTCTGAAAGAAGATCTTTTTCTTTTAATGTTAAAATCATTTTTAAAAAATAATGATTAACAAAGATTTTTTTAAAAAAATAAGAATATTAGATGGAGGAATGGGTCAAGAATTACTTGCAAGAGGGATGAAGCCAAATTCAACACTATGGAGTGCTAATGCAATATTGGATGCAAATTATCATCAACTTGTTTTAGATACCCACATTGATTTCATAAAAGCAGGCGCAGAAGTTATTGTCACTACAACTTTTGCAACACGACAAAAACGTTTAAAAGAGAATAGCCTTTTAGATAAATTTGAGT
The DNA here is from genome assembly GCA_902587755.1 of uncultured Pelagibacteraceae bacterium. Lineage (GTDB taxonomy): Bacteria > Pseudomonadota > Alphaproteobacteria > Pelagibacterales > Pelagibacteraceae > Pelagibacter. The sequence continues at coordinate 41,801 of CACIMN010000001.1, forward strand.
ATTTAAATCAAAAAGCTGGTGAAATTGCCCAGGCTGCAAAACAAAATTTTCCTAATACTTATATTGCTGGCGGTATACCCCCTCAAAATTTAACATATGAAGCAGATAATAGAGATGAAATTGAAATTATTGAAAACTTTCATAGTCAGGCAAAGACGTTAAATCCATATGTTGATTTTTTTTACTTTGATGTTTGGAGTAGTATTAAAGAGGTTAAATGTGGGATAGATGCAGTGAAAGAATTTAAAAAACCTTATTTAGTTGGATTACATATATCTGAAGGAACTACTTTACCAAGTGGGGAAAAGATCAAAGATATAAAAAATATAATTGATGAAAATGCTCTTGGAGTGATGTTGTCATGTGTTTCTCCCGAAAATTTTGAGAAAAATTTAGAGGAATTAAGAAGTTTAAACATACCTTTTGGTTTTAAATTGAATGGCTTTGTTACCACTAAACTAAAACAAATTTATACAACAGTTTTTTTAGGTAAAAAATCTAATCCAAATGAAATTTTAGGAAAAAGACAAGATTTGACACCAACTAGAATTCAAGAAATTGCTAAAAAATTTAAAGACGCTGGAGCAACTATTCTTGGAGGATGCTGTGAAACAAATCCTTCACATATTGAAGCAATCGCAAAAATTAAGTAACATTTTTATAATCTGCTTTTCTTGCTAAATATATTCCAATAAATACTGCAATTAATGCAATTACAATTTTTGAGGTAATTATTTCATTTAAAAATATGTATCCTAAAATTATTCCAAAAATTGGAATTATGTATGAAACTTGTGAATGAAATATTAGACCATTTGTCTTTAAAATTCTGAACCTCAATAACCATGCTATGCCGGTAGGAAATATTCCTAAATATATAACAGATATAATTGAGTCTGTTGAAGGGTTCAACATCCAAGGTTTCTCGAAAATTATGGTAAATGGAAAAAGTATAATTGTTGACCAAATTAATATGGAACCTGTAACATTCTCATTTTTCTTGTCACTAATTTTTAAAGTAATTACTCCCCCTATCACATAACAAGTAGACCCAAGCAAAATTAAAAGTGCAGCTATAAAATTATTTTCATTAATTAAAAAATTATCTGAAAATAAAAATACTATTCCTGAAAAGCCTATCAATAAACCTATTGTTTTTAATAAATTAAATTTTTCTCCCTTTAAAAAAAAGTGAGCTAAAACTGTTGAGCTTAAAGGTGTTGTAGACATTAAAATAGCTGCTAAATTACTTTGCACATAATTTACTCCATATGAAATTAGCATAAATGGTATAGCCAAGTTTACTAATCCTATAATTGCAAACCACTTCCAATCTTTTGAAAATGCTTCGATTTCAATATTTTTATAAAAGCATAAAATTAAAACAGGCATAGCGCCTAAAAAAGATCTTAAAAAACCTATTGTGATAGGTCCAAAAGAATATGTTGCAATTTTAATATTAAAAAAAGCTGAAGCCCATATTAAAGACAATATAGTCAACAACAAATAATCAACTAACTTAGGTTTTCTCATTCTGTTATCTCTTTTGTTACACCTGAAGTTAATGATTTTAAACTTTCAAAATCTATTTTAAAAACTGCATTAGGATGTCCAGCTGCTGCAAAGATAGAGTCAAAATTTTTTAAATTTTCATCAATAAATATTTTTATTTTTATCAAATGACCTGTTGGGGAAACACCCCCGATTGTATAACCTGTAACTTTTTTAACATCTTCAGGATTAGCCATAGAAACGTCTTTTTCATTTAAGATTTTTTTTAACTTATTCAAAGAACATCTTTTGTCTCCTGAAACTAAACAAAGAATAAATTCTTCTCCTGCTTTGAAAAGTAAGCTTTTTACAATTGCTCCAACTTTACAACCTAAAGCTGTAGCAGCATCTTGCGCTGTCCTTGCTATTTGCTCTAAAACTATAACCCTCAGATTAGGATTAAATTCTTTAATTGCTTTTTCTGCTCTTTTAACCGGCTCTTTAAATAGTATTGAATTCATTATTTTAATTTCTTTAAAAAATTAAGTGATTAATTACACTACTTATGTGAAAATTGCATAGGTGTTATTTATTAAATAAGCAATATTTTCCATTATTTTTTTGGTAATCAGGCCAGACAAAATTACATAGGAGACAAAATGAGTGCAGCAAACGTTTTAAAATATATCAAAGAAAAAGATGCAGAATTTGTAGATTTAAGATTTACAGACCCAAGAGGTAAACTTCAGCATTTAACTATGGACTCAACGGTAGTTGATGAGGGAATGTTAAATGAAGGAGTATTTTTTGATGGATCTTCTATTGCAGGATGGAAAGCAATTAATGAGTCTGACATGATTTTAAAGCCTGATACTTCAAGAATGTTTATGGATCCTTTTACGTCTCATAATACAGTAGTTTTGTTTTGCGATATTCTTGATGCGATAAAGAAAACACCATATGAAAGAGATCCTAGAGGTATAGCAAAAAAGGCAGAGGAATATTTAAAAGCTTCTGGAATTGGTGATAAAGCTTTTTTTGGTCCAGAGCCTGAGTTTTTTGTATTTGACGATGTGCGAATTAAAAATGATATGAATGAGTGTGGCTTTGCCCTAGACAGTAAAGAAGGTCCATATAATTCTGGGAAAGAATATGAAAATGGAAACATGGGTCATAGACCTGGTGTAAAAGGAGGATACTTCCCTGTTCCACCTGTAGATAGCGAACAGGATATGAGAAGTGAATATTTAAAAAACTTAAAAGAAGTGGGTATTAAAGTTGAAAAACATCACCATGAAGTTGCACCAAGTCAGCATGAGTTGGGAATGTATTTTGGAACTTTAGTTGATCAAGCAGATAATGTTCAGTTATACAAATATGTTGTTCAAATGGTAACTCATTCATTTGGAAAAACAGCAACATTTATGCCTAAACCAGTTGCGGGCGATAATGGTTCTGGAATGCATACTCATCAATCAATATGGAAAGGTGATACACCGGTATTTTCTGGTGATGCTTATTCAGGTTTGTCGGAAACTGCTTTGCATTATATTGGTGGAATTTTAAAACATGCAAAAGCGATCAATGCATTTTCAAATGCAACTACAAATAGCTATAAGAGATTAATTCCTGGTTTTGAGGCTCCAGTATTACTAGCTTACTCAGCTAGAAATAGATCAGCATCATGTAGAATTCCTATTACCTTAAGTAAAAAAGGTGCAAGATGTGAAATTAGATTCCCTGATGCTTCAGGAAATCCATATCTAACCTTTGCCGCAATGTTAATGGCTGGAATAGATGGAATTAAAAATAAAATTCATCCAGGTGAGTCATTTGATAAAGATTTATATGAATTACCACCAGAGGAAGTTAAATCTATTCCGACTGTATGCGGATCATTAAGGGAAGCAATGGAGAGTTTAGATAAAGACAGAGAATTTTTAACTCAAGGTGGTGTCTTTACTGATGATCAAATTGATGCTTATATTGCGCTAAAGTTCGAGGAAATTCATAAATTTGAACATGCACCTCATCCTGTTGAGTTTGAGATGTACTACAGCTGCTAAATATTTAGCTACTGTTTTGTTGTTGCAATTGTATTCTTGTTAATACCTTTTTTTACGACGTAATCTTGGGTACCATTAGCACCAGTTTCAACTTCTTTTCGTAAATCCTTAAAGAAAGCTTTTTCTTTTAAAGAATCTTTTAGGTTCTTAACTAGATTTTTAAACTCAAATTTATTCATAACGTATCTATACACTAGATATGCATAAAATGCAATTCAGATATGCAAATATTAGGATAATACAACCTACGATGTTTTGAAGGACTCTCCACAGCCACATCGCTCAGTTTCATTTGGATTATTAAATACAAATGAGGAGGACAATTCCTCTTTTTTATAATCCATTTCAGTTCCTAGCAGATACATAATAGCAGCTGAATCAACGAATACTTTTACACCCTTATCTTCAATAACTTCATCATTAGGATTTAACTCTTTTGTGTATTCCATTACATATGACATCCCTGCACAACCACCAGATTTTACTGATACTCTAACTCCAATAGAATCTTTTTCAGCATTAGCCATTATTTCTTTTATTCTTGCAGCTGCATTATCACTCAATTTTATTATAGTATTCATTATAAATTTAATTCTAATTTAGCTGCTTCTGACATCATGTCTTTATTCCATGGAGGATCCCAAACTAATTCGAGATCAACATCTTCAATGCCCTCAACTTGCATTGCACCCTCTTTAACTTCTTTAGGTAGACTTTCCGCTACGGGACAATTTGGAGTTGTCAAAGTCATTTTAATAATTGCAAACTTTTCATCCTTTACTTTAATATCATAAATCAAACCCAATTCGTAGATATTTACGGGTAACTCTGGGTCATAAATTTTTCTAATTTCTTCAATTATCTGTTCTTTTTTTGACATAATTTAATTTTCTGTATTTACCTCTTCTGTTTTTTCGTCAAAAGCAGAAACCATTGTGTGCCAAGACAAGGTTGCACATTTAACTCTCATTGGATATTGCTTAACACCAGATAAACACATAAGTTTAGTTTTTTCATCTTCGCTCAAATATTCGGATTTTAATTCAGGATTTTCTTTAATCATGCCTAAAAAATCCTCAACTATTTCTTTAGCCTCATGCTCATTTTTTCCTTTAATCAAATCAGTCATTATAGATGCTGAAGCCATTGAAATGGCACAACCACTCCCCTCAAAAGATGCATCTTCTACAATTTTTTGTCCATTCAATTTTAAATAAACATGAACATTATCACCACAAAGAGGATTGTTACCTTTAGCATCTTTATTAAAACCTTCTGTCTTTCTAAGATTTCTTGGATTTTTACCATGCTCCAATATAATTTCTTGATATAACTCTTTTAAATTCATTATAAGTTAAATATTTTTTTACAATTGTTTATCGACTGGTTTAACTGATCTAAATCTTCTTTTGTATTATAAATACCAACTGATGCTCGAGCACTTGCTGGGATATTTAATTTGTCATGTAGAATTTGACAACAATGATGTCCTGCTCTTATCGCAACCCCGTCTTCATCCAAGATAGTTGCAATATCGTGAGGATGAACTCCTTCTATAGTGAATGATAAAACCCCTCCTTTATTTTTTGGATTTCCAATAAGTTTAACAGAGTTATTTTTTTGCAATAACTCTTGTCCGTATTCTACTAAGTCTGCTTCGTGTTTCATTACATTTTCGATACCAATACTCTCTAAAAATTTTATTGATTGATCAAAAGCAATTACTTGTGCTGTAGCCATAGTCCCTGCCTCATACTTATTAGGCAATTCACCATATGAAATTCTATCTTTTTTAACTTCATTTATCATTCCTCCACCACCTTGATATGGAGGTAATTCTTCTAACCATTTTTTTTTACCATATAGAACTCCTAAACCTGTAGGTCCATACATTTTGTGACATGAAATTGCATAGAAGTCACAATCTAAATCTTGCATGTCTAGTTTTAAATGTGGTGCTCCTTGGCATCCATCAACTACAATAATTATACCTTTTGAATGTGCAAGCTGGGCAATTTCTTTTACTGGTAGAATTGCACCTGTTACATTTGACAAATGAGTAATTGAAATTAACTTAGTTTTTGGAGTTATTTTATTTTCTATTTCTTCAAGAGTTATTTCGCCCTCTTCATTTATTTCAGCAAAATTAATTTTTATATTTTTTGATTTTCTTAAGAAATGCCATGGAACATAATTTGAATGATGCTCGAGTTCTGTAATCAAAATTTCGTCACCTTCCTTTAAGTAACTTTGACCTAATGTATTAGCAACTAAATTTAATGCTTCAGTAGCACCCTTTGTAAAAACAATTTCATTTTTGTCTTTAGCGTTAATATATTTTTGAACAGAAATTCTAGTATTTTCATATAAATTAGTAGCAGCAACTGCAAGATAATGGACACTTCTACCTACATTTGAAAATTGTTTGGTATAAAATTCATTAATTCTATCTACAACTATCTTAGGTTTTTGAGATGAGTTTGCACTATCTAAATAAACTAGATCATTATTCTGAATTTTTTCATCAAAAATAGGAAATTCTTTTTTTATCAAATCTATATTCATTCTTTAATACCAATCATATTTTTTATTAAGTTTTTTATTTCTGGGTCAGTAATTTTTTCCACAACATCAAGCAGAAAACCATTGATTAATAGCTCTCTTGATTGCTGATAACTTAAACCTCTAGACATTAAATAAAATATAGAATCTTCATTCAAACTACCTGAAGCTGAACCATGCGAACACTTAACGTCATCAGCATAAATTTCTAGTTCTGGCTTTGCATTAAACTCAGATTCTTTATTTAACAATATTGCTTTACTCAATTGGTATCCATCTGTTTTCTGAGCATCTGAATTTACAAATATTTTTCCTTGATACACTGCTTTAGAACTTTCATCTAAAACACTTTTAATCAGTTGATAACTTTTTGTATTTTTGTTTTGATGATTTATTATTGATCTGATTTCATGATGTTTTTCATTATTCAATGAAAAAACACCATTCATAAAAGCTGATGCATAAACTCCGTTTAAATTACAATTTATCTCATTTTTAGAAAAATTTGATCCAGAGGATAAAATGAATGTTTCAGAAATACTATTTTTATCTTGATCAATATTATTAAAGGAATATTTAATATTTTTATTCTCAAACTTATCTATTTTATAGTTTTTTAAAACTGAATTTTCTTTTAATTCAAAGTTATAAAAAATATTTAAAAAATTTTTTTCAGATGTATCATTAAATAAATCAATTAATCTTAATGAACTATCTTTATCTAGTTCAAAATTAAGTCGTAAATTAATATTTTTAGACCAAATTTTGGTATTTGTTGTATGATAGATAATAAGTGGTTTTACTAATTGATAACCTTTTTTTACCAATATTTTAAAACATTTACTTGTAAAGGCATTGTTCAAGTCTGATAATGAATTGCTATTTTTAAATTCATTTATAGTTTCTGATTGATCAATTATTTCTATTTGATCTTTTTTTTCATATTCAAAATCGATTTTTTCAATTCTACCATTTATAAAAACTATTTTATTATGCTCTAATCCATCTACAAATACAGATGTATCAACTTTATTAGTAGACGCGTGATCATTAAAAAAACTAAGTTCTCCAATATTATTTTTTATTATTTGATTAAGATCTGAAAATTTCCAATCTTCTTCTTTTCTGTTTGGAAAACCTTTGTCTATAAAATTATCTAAACAAAATTTTTTTATTTCAATATCTTTTTGAGATAAACTTAAATTTTTTATACTATTATTAAAGTCTTTATGTAATTGTTCTTTCATTTAATTTAGATTCTCGTATCCCTTTTTTTCTAATTCTAAAGCTAAATCTGGACCACCTGATTTTATAATTTTTCCATTCATCAAAACGTGGACGAAATCAGGTTTTATGTAATCAAGCAATCTTTGGTAGTGTGTAATTATTAAAAATGAATTGTTTTTATCTCTCAATGTATTAACTCCATCAGCAACAATTTTTAAAGCATCAATATCTAAACCAGAATCAGTTTCATCTAAAATTGATAATTTTGGAGCCAATAATGACATCTGTAAAATTTCATTTTTCTTTTTTTCACCTCCAGAAAAACCAACGTTCAACTGTCTATTTAATTTTTCCTCATCAAATTTTAGTTCTTTAGATTTTTCTTTTACTAGTTTTAAAAATTCAATAGCATCAAGCTCTTTTTCGCCCCTAGCTTTTCTCACAGCGTTCAAAGAAGTTTTTAAAAATATATTTGTATTTACACCTGGAATTTCCAAAGGATATTGGAAAGCTAAAAATATACCCTTGTGTGCTCTTTCTTCTGTTTCAAGTTCAAATAAATCTTTATCCTCAAAAAGAACTTCACCAGAAACCTCGTAACCTTTTTTTCCAGATAAAATATTTGATAATGTGCTTTTTCCAGATCCATTAGGACCCATAATTGCATGAACCTCTCCAGGATTTATATCTAAGGATAGCCCATTTAAAATAGACTTTTTGTCGATAGTTGCGTTTAAATTATTTATTTTAAGCATATTAACCTACACTTCCTTCCAAGCTGATACCTACAAGTTTTTGAGCTTCTACTGCAAACTCCATAGGCAATTGTTGCAATACTTCCTTACAAAAACCGTTAACAATCAAACCAACAGCCTCCTCTGGATTTAATCCTCTTTGTTGACAATAATGTAACTGCTCTTCACTAATCTTGGATGTGGTTGCCTCATGAGCAATATTGGACTCAGAATTTTTATTTTTTATATAAGGAACAGTGTGAGCTCCACACTTGTTACCCATTAATAAAGAGTCACACTGAGTATAATTAGTTGAATTTTTGGCTTTTGACGAAATATCAACTAAACCTCTATAAGTCATATCTGAACTACCAGCTGAGATTCCTTTCGAAATTATTTTACTTTTAGTATTTTTGCCTAAATGGATCATTTTGGTACCTGTATCAGCTTTTTGATGATTGTTTGTGATAGCTATTGAATAGAACTCACCAACAGAATTATCTCCTTTTAAAATACAACTAGGATACTTCCAGGTAATCGCAGAACCTGTTTCTACTTGTGTCCAGGAAATTTTTGAATTTTTTCCTTTGCATAAACCTCTTTTTGTAACAAAATTATAAATTCCACCTTTACCATCTTTATCACCTGGATACCAATTTTGAACTGTTGAATATTTTATTTCTGCATCATCTAATGCAATTAATTCTACATTAGCAGCATGTAATTGGTTTTCATCTCTCATCGGAGCTGTACAGCCTTCTAAGTAACTAACATAGCTTCCTTTGTCTGCAATAATCAAAGTTCTTTCAAATTGACCTGTATTTGATGCATTAATTCTAAAATAAGTTGATAGTTCCATTGGACATCTAACACCCTCTGGAATGTATACAAAAGAACCGTCTGTAAAAACTGCAGAGTTTAATGTTGCAAAAAAATGATCACTTGTTGGAATTACAGAGCCTAAATATTTTTTGACTAATTCAGGGTGATTTTGAATTGCCTCTGATATAGGGCAAAATATAATTCCCTGTTTAGTTAATTCATCTTTAAAAGTAGTAGCTACAGAAACTGAATCAAATACAGCATCAACAGCTATTCCATTTAATCTTGCTTGTTCTTGCAAGGGTATTCCAAGTTTTTTATAAGTTTCTAAAAGTTTAGGATCTAGTTCATCTAAACTCTTTGGTTTATCTTTCATGCTTTTAGGAGAAGAGTAATAATATAAATCTTGATAATCTATTTTTGGAAATTTAGGTTTTTGCCAATCTGGTTCTTTTAAAATTTTAAATCTTTCAAAAGCTTTTAATCTAAACTCAAGCATCCATCGAGGTTCTTTTTTAATATTAGAAATAAATTTAATAACATCTTCATTCAGACCTTTTGGTGCTTGAATATTTTCTATATCCGTTGAAAAACCATATTTATAGTCTTTTAAATTATTTATTTCTTTTTGTCTGTTATCCATTCTAAACTCTTGTCTCTTTATTGTTATTTAATAAATCTTTTAGGCTTTTATTTTCAAAAAATGTATTGATGTGTACCTCTAATTCATCCCATAAGTTATGTGTAATACATTTTGTGGCTTTACCATTGCATCCTTTTTTAGATTCTTTTTTACATTGAACAGTTTTTACTTTTTCATCTACAGCATGAAAGATATTTGTTAATTTAATATCGTTCGGGTTTTTATTAAGAACGTATCCTCCTTGAGTACCTCTTATACTTTTAACAATTTCATTTTTTTTTAATTTAGAAAAAATTTGTTCTAAGTAATCTAAAGATATACCTTGTCTCAACGATATATCTCTTAATGATACCGGATTGATATTGTCAAACCTGGCCAAATCTACTAATGCCATTACTGCGTATCTACCTTTTGATGTTAGTTTCATATTTTACCCTTAAAATGTGGGTTTTTATACATACCTGACCAAAATGGTCAAGTTTAGAGTTATAAAAAAAACTCACATTTTGTCGCTGACTTGTGATAAACGTACATTTTTTTTGAGAATAATAATCAATATCGCTTTATGGATAATAAAATTTCAGAAATATTTATACCTGGGCCTGCAGGAAGACTAGAAGCCAAATATTATAAAAGTAAAAAAAATACTTCTCCAATTGCTTTAGTATTACAACCACATCCTCAATATGGTGGAACGATGAATAATAAAGTAGTGGTAGATACTTTTCATACTTTTATGGATAACGATTTTTCAGTATGTAGAGTAAATTTTAGAGGTGTTGGCAAGAGTGATGGAGAATTTGATAATGGTCAAGGTGAACTTGCTGATGCAGCAGCAGCTTTAGATTGGTTAGAAAGAGAAAATTTTGATAATTCTCAATGTTGGGTATCGGGATTTTCATTTGGATCATTAATTGCAATGCAATTATTAATGAGAAGACCAGAAATAAATAGATTTATTGCTATCTCACCTCAACCAAATGTTTACGATTTCTCTTTTTTATCTCCATGTCCAACTTCAGGTTTAATCGCTTATGGTAAAAAAGATGAATTAGTGCCAGTAGAATACATTACTGAGCTTGATAAAAGATTGAGTGCACAAAAAGGTATTAAAGTAGAATTTAATGCGATATCTGAAGCTAACCATTTTTTTTCAAAAACAAGTAATGCTTTAATTAAGCATCTTGATAAATATATAAAAAAAGAAACAGCACTATATTAAAAATTTTTTGCTAATTTTCCACCAACTGTAAAATCTTTGCATCCAGTTGTGCTGCTGAAAGAAATTGGTAAATTTAAAAATGACCTTATTGCTAAATACGCAAATGCTTGGGACTCAATATAATCACCTTTTAAATTATAATTATCTATAATTTTCACAGTGATATTATTTACGTTTTTTAAATAACTTTTAATAGAATTAATTAAATAAATATTTTTTCTACCACCACCACAAAGTAAAAATGTAATATTATTTTTTTGACTAATATATTTTAATCCTTCTGTAATCAAATATGCAGTAAAATCTGTTATAGTAGCGCATCCATCCTCTAAAGATAAACCTCTTGCAAAAGATACATCAAAATTTTTAATATCCATCGACTGAGAGTAGGAATTTATTTTAAAATTATCTATTGCCTGATTTAGAATTAATTGATCAACTTTGCCTTCTTTAGCTATCTCCCCATTTTTATCAAATTTTTTATAAGAATTACTTCTTACCCATTCATCAATTAAACAATTACCAGGACCTATATCAAAAGCTGAAAGATTGTTTTGAAAATTATCTGAGTTATTAATAACTTTTGTAACATTTGCGATACCACCTATGTTTAAGAAACCTACTGGAAATTTAAGATTATATTTTTGATTAATTTTTTTTGATAAAATATGATGAAAAATAGGTGTTAAAGGTGCACCTTGACCATTATTTTGAATATCCGCTTGTCTAAAATCATATATGACTTTTTTTTTAACTATTTGAGATAATAGTTTTCCATCTCCTAATTGATTGGTAATTTTTTCTTGTGGGTTATGAAAAATTGTTTGACCATGAAAACCTATCAAATCAATGGGATCTCTATATTTTTTTAATGATTGATTAACTGCATCAGCATGAAAAAGAGTTAAATTACGCTCTAATTCTCTTAATTTTTCTGAATTTTGTAAAAGATCATTCTTTGATTGAACTAAATCTCTTAATCGAATTAACTGTTCCTGAAGATTTATATCGTATTCATAATAATCATCTAAAATGTTTGAAAATTCATGATATCCGTCTGATCTTATTATAGATAAATCAATACCATCCATAGATGTTCCACTCATTAATCCAATTGCAGTATATAATTTTTTTTTCATTGATATGTTTTTTAAAAAAAATTTGTATATTGTAAATATAAACTTATGAATAAATTTTTAAAAGAATTTAAAGATAGAGGTTTTTTCTATCAATGTACAAGTGAAGAGGAATTATCTAAAAAATTAGATAAAGAAAAGATAAAAGGTTACATAGGTTTTGATTGTACAGCTGAAAGCTTGCATGTAGGTAGCTTGTTGCAAATAATGTGTTTACGGCTACTCCAGAAAAATGGACATCGACCAATAGTTTTACTTGGTGGAGGAACTACAAGAATAGGTGATCCATCTGGTAAAGATAAAACTAGAAAAATATTAAGCGAAGAAGAGATTGAAAATAATATTAAAAACATCAAAAATATTTTAAAAAAATTTTTAGATAATGATGATCCAAATACAAAACCAATATTTGTAAATAATTATAATTGGCTTAAGGATTTAAATTATATTTCTTTTTTAAGAGACATAGGAAAACATTTCACGATAAACAGAATGTTAACATTTGATAGTGTAAAAATTAGATTGGATAGAGAGCAATCGCTAAGCTACATGGAATTTAATTACATGATTTTACAAGCATACGATTTTCTTGAATTAAATAAAAAAGAAAAGTGTATCTTACAAATTGGAGGCTCAGATCAATGGGGAAATATTGTTAATGGTGTTGAGCTAATAAAAAGGTATTCTAATAATCAAACCTTTGGTTTAACAACGCCCCTAATTACACTGGCAACTGGTACTAAAATGGGAAAAACTGAAAGTGGAGCTATTTGGTTGGATAAAAAATATTTATCAGCGTATGACTATTGGCAGTTTTGGAGAAACGTAGATGATAGAGATGTAATTAAATTTTTAAAAATGTTTACTGAAATTGAAATTAAGGAAATAGAAACAATAAAAGATAAAGATATAAATAAATTAAAAATACTACTTGCTAATAAAACTACAGAAATGTTACATGGCAAAGAGGCAGCTCAAAATTCTGAGCGAGCAGCAACAGAAGCTTTTTCTGGAAACACTCTTGGTTCAAACTTACCTAAAGTTGATATTCAATCAAATAAAATAGAGAATAAAATAAATATAGTAGATCTTGTTTTGTTATCTAAACTAGAAAATTCGAAAAGTGAAATCAAAAGACTTATAAAAGGAAATGCAGTTAAAATAAATGATAATGTGATTTTAGATGAAAAATTTGAAATTAACAAAAATTTATTTAAAGATAACTATCTTAAACTTTCACTTGGAAAAAAAAGGCATATTAAAATAGAATTAAACTAATTTTTTTTAATTTTCTCTAAAGTTCTGGTAATAAATCTAGGTGTTAAAGTTTTTATTGGATTTACGGTAGTTTCTAAATTTTTAGGGGGACCTTTAATCTTAAAACTGACTCCAAAAACACCATCACCTACTTTCTTTCCAATCAATAAATCTCCAAGTAAAGGTATTGAAGCAATAGATCTGTTGATTGTTGTCGCTGGAACTAAGGTCCCTCTTAAACTTATTAATTTATCCTCGACAATGTATCCTTCCAATAAAAAAGATATAGCTGGACCAATTGCGTATAACTCCTGAATTTTCATAAGTTTATCTTGGTTGGTAAAATCCATTTCTAAATCTGTAAATCTAATTCCCTCTCCTGTAAGTAAGTCTGCTATACCTTGAAGAGATGCAAGAGCTAACAATTTTGCAAGCGCAGGAATTTCTTTAACTTTAAAATTATCAATTACTAATTTAGAAGTTGAAACTCCGTCTTTTTTTATAGAGTAAAAGTCTAAATATCCATCTCTATCATCTTTAAATCCTCTAATAAATTTATATCTTTCTACAAGTGGTTTTGCTCTAGATGAGAAAAGAGTGGTAATTTTTTCACCTTGGTCGTTTGTTCTAATTGTAAATTTTATATTTTGAGAACTATCATAAAAGGCTAGAATATCTGCTTCTTCTACTTTGTTATTAATAATATTTATCTTTCCATTTAAATCCTTAACAAAATTTGTTTTATCAAAGTAAACTTCCTCAAAATTTATTTCTATATTAAAATTATTTTCAAAAAGTTTTTTTTCTTTTACTTCATTATAGTCTAATAAATTCGAAATTAAAGAATTTGCATTGAATGAAGTGCCATCAACTAAATAATTTTGGCCTTCTACTTTTTTTATATTGTAATTATTTATTTTATTTTCTGTATCTAAATAATTAAAATTTGCCTGATCAATTTTTATTATCTGATTAGACTCGTTGATAAATAAATTCTTAATTTTAATATTATTATTTTCTTCACTTATAATAAAACTATTTATATTTAGATTTTTATTATTTTTTAGTTCTCCATTAATTAAAAGATTCATCTCACTTTTATCTTTTTTTTTAAAATTAATATTATCAATTTTAAATTTTGTATTTTTTATATTTAAATTAGCATCAAAACTTACTTTATTTTCTTTTTTCTCAATAAAATAATTGATTTCTTCAAAATCTTTATCAATTTTAAATTTTCCAGAACCTGAGAAAGTAAGGTTATTATTTTTGAAATTAATTTTTAATTTTTGATTATTTAAATAAATATTTTTGTTTGTTTGAGGGAAGAAAATTTTTAAAAAATCTTGTTGATCTATAACTATATTTTTTAAGAGTAATTCTGAGTCTATACTTAAATCCTTATCTTTTTTATTTATAAAATATTTAATTTCATCTGCTTCGTCAGTGTTTAACTTAATTTGTCCTTCACCATTAATTGATAAATTTTTGTCCTTATAAGTTAAATTTAATTTATGATTATCAAGTAAAATTAAATCATCGACTGGAAAATATTTATTAAGTATTTTAAATTTTTTATATTTTAGCTGAGTAAAATTAATATCAGAACTTAATATAATATTTTTAACTTTGAATTTCTCGTCTAATTCTAAAGTAAATTCATTATTTGTTTTAAATTTAGCATCATCTATCAGTATATTTTCAAAACTTAAATTAAATAATTTTAATAAATTTGAATTTAAACTTGACTGATCGTTTTCTATAACAGCATCAATAAAATAACTATTTTTTCTCTTTTTTACGTTAAGTTTTTTTGAAATAAATTTTACTTCTTCTGCTTTAAAATTTATTTCATTAAATAAATAATTGTCTTTTTGAAAATTGAAATTAAAATTTATATTCTTAAAATTAGCCTTATTTAAAAAATTAATGCTTGCATCTTTTATAAAACCTTCAATTTTATAATCATTCTTAAGTTTTCCATTTTCATCGATATTCAAACTCAGATCTATAATTACATGACCTTTTTTAACAATTTTTTCTAATATAAATAATTCAGGTTTGTTGTTTGTGGTCTGAATAAATTTAATTAAATCATTTAATGATATAGATTTAGTTGATGCCTTTATATTTGAAGATGAAATATTATTATTAATTAAAGAACTTAGTGAAACTTGCGTTTTAATGCTTTCTAGCTCTAAAGGTCTTTTTGAAAAATATACTGTAGTACCAATTGTTTTTGCATAAATTTTTAGTTTAAAAGGATCTAAAGTTAATTTAATTTTATTTAAATCTATATCTATCTTTTTATTTATTAATGAAATTTTTTTTTTAATTTGATCATTAAATTTATCAGTCTCTATACCTACTGTGCTAAGGTAAACTGTCAAAATAACAAAAACTGACAGTAGTAGAATAAAACTTTTTAAAATATTAATTTTCATTTAATTTATAAAGCGATTGCTCCAAAAATTCATCGATATCACCATCCAATACTTTATCTGGACTAGTGCTCTCAAAATTAGTTCTATTATCTTTTACAAGTCGGTAAGGTTGAAGAACATATGATCTAATTTGATGACCCCACCCTATTTCAGATTTAGAACTTTCAACATTTTGACTTTCTTCCTCTCTTTTTTTTATTTCATAATCATATAATCTTGCTTTCAACATATTCATGCATGTTTCTTTATTTTTATGTTGAGATCTTTCATTTTGACATTGAACTACAATTTTTGATGGAATGTGAGTTATTCTTACTGCGCTATCAGTGGTATTAACATGCTGGCCACCTGCTCCACTGGAACGATAGGTGTCTATTCTTAAATCTTTTTCTAAAATTTCTATATTTATATTTTCATCTACAACTGGATAAATCCAAACACTTGCAAAACTTGTGTGCCTTCTTGCTCCGGAGTCAAATGGAGATATCCTTACTAATCTATGTATTCCTGACTCTTTTTTCAACCATCCAAAAACATATTCACCATCTATTTTAATTGTTGCAGATTTTATACCAGCCTCTTCACCTCTATGTTCACTAATCAAACTTGATTTAAAACTTTTTTTATCAGACCATTTTAAATACATTCTTCTCAGCATATCAGCCCAATCCTGACTTTCTGTACCTCCAGCACCAGCATGTATTTCTATGTAACAATTTAAAGAGTCCGCTTCATTAGATAAAAAACATTTAATTTCGTTTTTTTTTACTTTAATTCTCAGGTCTTTAATATTTTGTAAAACTTCTTTTTGAACTTGTAAATTCTCTTCTTCAAAGGCTAGTTGATTCAAATCATCTAAATCATTTAGTTTCTCAATATTACTGTTTAAAGAATTAGTTAAATCTTCATAAAATTTCTTTTCTTTGATTATTCTTTGAGAGTTATTTTTATCTTGCCAAAAATTGGCACTTTCTATTTGTGAATTTAAAGATTTCAGTTTTGAGTGGATATTGTTTTTTTCAAAGATACTCCTGTATTTTTTGATTTATCTTTTTAACTTCCTCTTTTAAATTTTGATAATTGTTATCCATTAGTAAAACTTTAATATATTATTTGAATCTAATCTATCTGAATTTCTATAAAGCACTTTTCCATCAACCACATTTTCTTTTTTAAAAACCTCAATAATAGTATTCTTTGAGTTAAATTTTGCTTTTTGGCCCGTTAAAGGGTCAACAACCATCATAACTGTTCCTTTAGCAGCCTTAAATGGTCTTGCCTCATATTTGTTAACAGAATCACTTATAAAACTTTTGAATATTGGCAAAGCTGTTTTAGATCCTGTTTCATATTTACCAAGTGGTTTTGGGTTATCAGAGCCTACATAAACACCAACAAGTAAATTTGATGTAAAACCTATAAACCAAGTATCTGTATTTTTGTTTGTTGTGCCAGTTTTACCTGCAATATTTAAATTTAAGTCTTTTAGTTTTTTAGCTGTTCCTCTTTTAACAACTCCTTCTAGTATTGATGTCATTTGAAAGGCTGTTTCTGGCGAGAAAATTTGCTTGTAATTATTTTTAATCTTTGGATAGTCATCTGTTAAATACGAAATTAAATTGCAATCAATACATTTTCTTTTGTCATTATTAAATATGGTATTTCCCTCACTGTCTTGAATTCGGTCTATGAGTATCGGCTCAACAAGTTTTCCTCCATTAACAAATACTGAATATGCAGATGTTAGATTTAATAATGTAGTTTCAGCAGATCCTAAAGAAATTGATAAAAGTTCTTCTGGATTATCATAAATTTTTAATGCCTTTGAAAAATCAATAATTTTTTCTAAACCCAAACTTTGGGCTATTCTAACTGTCATTAAATTTCTAGATTTTTCCAAACCATTTCTTAAAGTTGAAGCTCCATAAAATTTTTTACCATAATTTTCTGGTTTCCACATTTTTAAATCATCTCCTTGATCTAAAACCAAAGGCGCATCTAAAACTAATGATGTAGGTGTAAAATTATTTTCTAAAGCTAATGCATAAATAAATGGTTTAAAAGCTGAACCAGGTTGTCTTTTAGCTTGTGTTACCCTGTTAAATTCACTTTTCTTAAAACTAAAACCACCACTCAATGCCAAAACTCTTCCTGTAAATGGATCCATCACAACAATTCCCCCATTGATTTTAGGTAGTTGTTTTAAGTTAAAAATATTTTCTTTAATATTTTCGACATAAATAATATCACCAAGTTTAAATAGTTTATTAAATTCCTTCTTTGTCCAAGAGATGCTTTGATACTCAATAATTCCTTTAATATTTTCTTCTGTTTCTATTTCTGTTGAAAATTTATTTATCTTTTTGACTATTGCTAATTTCCAATTGATTGATTTTTCTAATTTATACTTTTCTAAGTCTTTTTTCCATTCTGAATTATAAACCTTGTTAGTAATCGGTCCTCTCCATCCTTTTCTTTTATCATATGCTATTAATCCATCTCTAAGTGATTTTGTTGCAATTGTTTGTAAATTTAAATCTATTGGAGTATTGATATTAAAACCTTGTTTGTAAACTTTATCATAACTCAAAGTTTCAATTACACTCTTCCTTACATCTTCAATAAAATATTGTGCATCCTCTAAATAAATTTTTTTATTTTTTTTTAAAATTATTTTCTCTTTGGTAAGTTTTTCATACCACTCTATAGTTAAATAATTATTATCTAACAAATTTTTTAAAACTAAATTTCTTCTAAATTTTGCTAACTCTGGGTCTCTATAGGGATTATATCTGCTTGGAGCTTTTGGTAAAGCTGCTAATAAAGCTGCTTCTGAGTAATTTAAATCTTTAATTGATTTGTCAAAATATTCTAAGCTTGCAGCGGCTACTCCATATGCTCCACTTCCAAGATAAATTTGGTTTAGATAAAGTTCTAAAATTCTTTCTTTAGATAAAGCTCTCTCTATTCTAAAAGCTAGAATTGCTTCCTTAATTTTCCTATTTAAACTTATTTCATTTGTTAATAAAAAGTTTTTTGCTACCTGTTGGGTAATTGTAGATGCTCCCTCCAACCTTTTAGATGATAAAATATTTGAAATATTGTTAATAACAGCTCTAATAACACCTTTAGCATCAACACCTGGATGTTTAAAAAAATTTTTGTCTTCAGCAGATAAAAATGCGTTAATTACATTTTTTGGAATTGAACTAAATGGAACAAAAACTCTTTTTTCCTGTGAAAAATCTGCTACTAAATCACCATTTCCAGAGTAAACTTTGCTGGAAACGGGAGGTTTGAAATTTTTGAGAAATTTATAATCTGGTAAATCGTTAGAATAAGTCCATAAGATACTTATTATCAAAATTGTAGATAAAAGAATAAAAGACGTAATTAAAATAAAGATATTTCTCAAAAATTTATTCATTTTAATTTCATTATATCTTGGAATTTGTTAAAGATATGGCAAGAAAATTAAAACAAAATTTAATAACTAAATTACAAATGAAATTAATATTCATAAAATTATGGAAAAAAATTTATATATTGATGCGTCGCATCCTAACGAAACTAGAGTTGTTCTTAAATCAGGGGAAAATATTGAAGATTACGAGTACGAAGGTTTAAAAAATAACTTAATTAAAAATAACATATATTTAGGAAAAGTAAGTAGAATAGAACCATCGTTACAAGCTGCTTTCATTGATTTTGGAAGAGATAGACACGGATTTTTATCCTTTAATGATATCCAATCAGATTATTATCAGATTCCAAAAGCTGATTTAGAAAGAATTAAACAAGAGGAAGAAAAAGCTAGAGAAGAACTTTCAAGAGAAGTTCAAGCCAAAGAAGAAGAAAATATTGCTGAAGGAAAACTCGAAATTGATGATCCTATAGAAAAGACTTCAGAAGAGGAAACAGAAGAAGGTTCAAATAATAAAGAAAATATTTCTGAAAAAGAAAATTTAGGTAATGTAAAAGAAAAAAAAAAGGAGCATAAATTTAAATTTAAAAGATATAAAATTCAGGAAGTAATTAAACCTAATCAAGTAATTCTTGTACAGGTCATTAAAGACGAAAGAGGGCAAAAAGGTGCTGCATTAAGTACTTTCATTTCAATTGCGGGAAAATATATTGTTTTAATGCCAAACACTCCTAAAGGAGGAGGTATATCCAGAAAAATATTTAATGCAGCTGAAAGAAAAAAAATAAGAACAATTTTAAATGAAATTGAAATACCTAAAGAGATGGGGTTAATTGTAAGAACTGCTGGAAGCAACAAAACAAAAAATGAAATAAAAAGCGATTTAACAACTTTGATTAATTCTTGGAGTCAAATAAAAGAAAATGCAATAAATTCTATTGCTCCATCTTTAATTCATCAAGAAAGTGAAATAATTAAAAGAACTTTAAGAGATATGTTTGACGAAAATACCCAAAATATAATTGTAGAAGGTAACGAGGGTTATAAGAAAGCTCAATCATTCATGAAGACTATGATGCCATCAAATCTGAAAAAAGTAAAAAAATATAGAGGAAAAATTCCACTATTTATTCAAGAAAATATTGAACAAAAGTTAAACCAAATATTTGACTCTGAAATTAAACTTAAGTCAGGTGGATATTTGGTTATTAACCCAACAGAAGCTTTAGTTTCTATTGATATAAATTCTGGAAGTTCAATAAAAGGAAAAAATGTTGAAAGCACTGCTTTAGATACCAATATCGAAGCTGCAGAAGAAATTGCAAGACAAATAAAGATAAGAGATTTGTCTGGCTTAATCATTATTGATTTTATTGATATGCTAAGTTATGGAAATAGGAGGTTAGTAGAAAGAAAACTCAAAGAAAAATGCAGGTCTGATAGAGCTAGAATTCAAATTGGGAGAATAAGTAATTTTGGTCTTTTGGAGATGTCAAGACAAAGACTAAGAGAAAGTGCAATTAAATGGAGAGTTACATTAACAGATGAATCTTTTGCTCAGAAGCTATTAAAAATTGTTGAATTAAAAGCTGTAATTAACAAAGCTAAATTTGTTGAATTAAAAGTTTGTAAAAAAATTTCAGATTTCCTTAAAGAAAATTTTGTTAATGACTTAACTTACTTTGAAAAAAAAAATAAAATAAAAATAGATATTGTTAGTGATAATTCTTTAGTTATACCTGAATACATTATAGACATTAAAAATAAATCAAAAAAAACACTTGAGCTAATAGAGTATTACGAGAAATTAAAAAATTTAGAAATCCAAAATAAAGAAAATAAAATTTTAGAAAAAAAAGAAAATAAAAAAATCAGTAAAAAAACTTATAAGAAAAAAAAATATTATAAAAAAACTAAATAATCCCTTTTGATGGAGATGATGGATTGCCCATCAAAATTTTATCTATTCTTCCAGAATTATAGGATTGTCTACCAGCAATAACAGCATTTTTAAAAGCAACTGCCATTTCCAAAGGTTTTTTGGCCTTTGCAATTGCAGTATTAACAAGTACTCCATCACATCCTAGTTCCATTGCAATTGTTGCATCAGATGCTTGTCCCAAACCAGCGTCAATAATTAATGGAAGTTTGGTTTGTTTTCTAATTATTTGAATATTGATTTTGTTTTGAATGCCTAGTCCTGAACCAATTGGTGCAGCTAAAGGCATTATTGCGTCAGCACCTGAATTCTCTAGACGCTTAGCCATTAAAGGATCATCATTGCAATAAACCATAACCCTAAAACCCTCTTTAGCTAAAACTTCTGTTGATTTTAATGTTTCTATCATGTCAGGAAATAAATTTTTTTTATCTCCTAAAACTTCTAATTTAACTAACTTCCAACCACCTATTTCTCTTGCTAATCTTAAAGTTCTCAGAGCTTCTTTTGAATTAAAACATCCAGCAGTATTGGGTAAATATGTAATTTTTTTTGGATCAACATAATCCATAAGTAAAGGCTTATTTTTATCTGAAATATTAACTCTTCTTACAGCAACTGTTACGATTTCTGCCCCAGATAGTTTAATTGCTTTTGCACACTCAGACATACTTTTATATTTTCCTGTTCCAACAATTAATCTGGAATTAAATTTTTTACTTGCAATAATTAGACTATCTTTTTTCAAATTAACCACCTCCAATAAAATGAACTATTTCAATTTTATCATTTTTATTCAATTTAATTTTAGTAATTTTTTTTTTATCTATTATTTCTTCATTAAGCTCAATTGCCACTTTATTTAATGGTATTTTTAGAGTTTTTAACACATTAAAAAGGTTAGAACCTTTAGTTATAGATTTCATTTTACCATTTATTTTAATTTTTATTTTTTTTATTTTTTTCATCGTATATAAATGCTGAATGAATAATAAAATAATTATTATTAATGGTCCAAATCTTAATCTATTAGGAGAAAGAGAACAATCACAATATGGATCAACTACGTTTGATCAACTTAAGGATAATTGTTCTAAAAAGGCAAAAGAAATTGGTCTTAATGTTGAATTTGCCCAATCTAATGTTGAGGGAGAGCTTGTTAACATTATTCAAGATGCCAGAAAAAAATTTGATGGTATGATTATAAATGCTGCTGGTTTTACTCATACTTCTGTAGCGATAAGAGATGCTTTAGATTTATTTAAAAAACCAATAATTGAATTACATTTATCAAATATTTATAAAAGAGAGGAATTTAGACATAAATCTCTAATAAGCAGTGTTGTAACTGGAGGAATCTTTGGATTAGGTGCAGAAGGATATATTTTGGCCATAATTTCATTACAAAAGACTTTACAAAATGAAAATTGATAAGAAGATTATTAAAGAGCTTAGTGATTATTTAAAAGAATTTAATCTTACTGAGATAGAAATAACAGAGAAAGATACGAAAATTAAAGTATCAAAAAATAATGTTTCAATTAGCAATCAGCCTCAGATAGTTTCTACACAATCATCAAGAACAAGTTCAGCTTCTGTCCCAACTCAAAATATTAAGTCTGGAACCGAAATTACATCTCCAATAATTGGAACGGCATATCATGCTCCAGAACCTGGGGCTAAAAAATTTGTTGAGATTGGAAAAAAAATTAAAAAAGGCGACACAATAATGATTGTTGAGGCAATGAAAACAATGAATCATGTTCCATCAACTGCAGACGGTGTAGTAAAAGAAATTTGTGTTGAAGATGGTCAACCTGTTGAATTTGGCCAAACAATTATTGTCTTAGAATAAAATATGTTTAAAAAAATTTTAATTGCAAACCGTGGGGAAATTGCAGTTAGAATTATTAGAGCTTGCAAAGAATGGGGTATACTTACTGTAGCAGTTCACTCAGATGTAGATAGAGAGAGTATGCATGTAAGAATGGCTGATGAAAGTGTTTGCATAGGCTCTCATCAACCATCAAATAGTTATTTAAATATTCCTGCTTTAATGTCAGCTATAGAGCTTACAAACGCAGATGCAGTACATCCTGGCTATGGCTTTCTTTCAGAAAATGCTAATTTCGCAAGAATATTAGAAGAGAATAAAATTAAATTTATTGGAGCTACATCAAAACATATTGAAATGATGGGTGATAAAATCCAAGCAAAAAGAATAGCTAAAGAAAATGGATTACCTGTTATTGAGGGATCTGAAGGTGGTGTTAAAGATTTTTCTGAAGCAAAAAAACTTTGTAAAAAAATAGGTTTTCCTATCTTAATTAAAGCCTCAGGTGGAGGTGGAGGCAAAGGTATGAAAATTGTGAACAAAGAAGAAGAATTTGAAACGTTGTTTTCAACTGCTAAATCAGAGGCGAAAAAATACTTTGGGAATGATGAAGTTTATATTGAAAAATTTTTCCAAAATCCTAGGCATATTGAGGTTCAAATATTAGCTGGAAAGAATAGAGCTGTACACCTTCATGAGAGAGATTGCTCAGTTCAAAGGAGACATCAAAAATTAATAGAGGAAACACCAAGTCCAGTTTTAAGTAATGAAATAAGAAAAGATTTGTTTGAAAGAACAATAAATATGGTTGCTAAAATAGGATATATGGGAGCTGGAACCGTTGAATTTATATACGAAGATGGGAAATTTTATTTCCTTGAAATGAATACAAGAGTTCAAGTCGAGCATCCTGTTACAGAAATGGTAACAGGAATTGATATAATTAAAGAACAAATTTGGATTGCCTTTTCAGGAGAAACAGCATTAAAACAAAGTGATATAAATCCTAGGGGACATGCAATTGAATGTAGAATAAATGCTGAAGATGCAAGTAAAAATTTTCAGCCCTCTCCTGGAGTTATAACAATGTGTCATCAGCCTTCAGGATTTAGGACCAGAGTAGATGGTGCAATATTCCAAGGATACAAAGTAACACCTTATTATGATAGCATGGTATGTAAATTAATCTGTCATGGAAGAAATAGAACCGAAGCCATTCAAAGAATGAATAGATCTTTAGACGAGTTTGTAATAGAAGGTATTACAACTACTATTCCACTTCATAAAAAATTACTAAATCATAAAAAATTTCTTAATTCAGATTTTAATGTAAGTTGGTTAGATAAAGATTCAATTGTTTAATAGCAGCTTACCAACCATACGTCATAGACAGGATGGTCAAAAGGTTCGATTGAAGGACTAGATGAAAACATCCAACCATTAAAAACGAAAACTTCATCATTATTTTTATTTGTTAAGTCTCTAACTTGAATATAGGCTGTTATCTCTGGATTATCGTCAAATTCAGAATTTTTACATTTAATACTTTTTATTTCCAAATCTTTAAATTTTTTTAATTTTCCATTTTCTAATTTAATCAAAGTATTTTTAGAACTTATTTTGTCTAAAATTTTTATGTTAGTAAAAGCTCCCTCTAAATCACTATTTGAGTTTGAATTAAAAACTAAACAAAAATAAAAAAAAAAAACTAAATAGATTAATTTAAAATTATTCTTTCCAGCTTGAGTATTTCTTTTTAACACCATTTTTATTTTTATTTGGATAATATGCTGAGTCAGTTCCAGTTAAATTTTCTTGATGTGGCTTTTGCCATTCGTATTTTTCTAAGGTATGTTTTTTCTCAATTTTATTAGGTGTAAAATGTATCCAAGAATACCATTCAACAGGAATTTTTGATGCGTCAATTGTGTTTGAATAGATAACCCATCTTTTTCCTTTTTTACTCTCATAGTATTTGTTGCCTAGCTCATCAGTACCAACTAGTTTTCCAAAAAAAATAGTTTTTAGTCTTGTTCCAAAAGTATCTTGATTCCACCAAGTGAAAATTTTTTTTAAAAGTGTCAACATAATAATTTTTTATTTATTCAATTAAAAATTGTAAAATTTAAATTAGACTAAAATATGAATATGTATATAAATAAATTGATTCATTATTCAAATTAAATTTAAATTGAGGTTAAATGGCAAAGTATTTAGTTGAAACTTATTATACCTGCACCTTTAAAGTAAATCATTATTTAGATGATATTAACGAAGAAGAGTTAAAAAATTTAGAAAAAAGAGATGATGGTAAATTTGAGGTTTTAGACGTAAAACTCGATAATAGAAAAACAAAAAGTCTAGACCCTAAAAATAACAAAATTCTTGAAAAAAAGAAAGTTAATGTATCTATCGAAACTGATAATAAAAGCCTTATTGATAAAGAAAGTGTAATAAAAACTATAAACACAGCTAACAATAAGCCAGGTAAAAGATTTAGCATGCCTGACAGAAGAAAAGGCTATATTCAAAAGGCTACTATTGGTGATCATAAAGTCTACTTGCATACTGGAGAATATGAAGATGGAAAAATTGGAGAAATATTTATTGATACCAGTAAAGAGGGTGAACTTGTTAAAGCTTTAATGAATAACTTTGCAATTGCTATATCATTAGGCCTTCAATATGGTGTACCATTAGATGAGTATATAAGTGCTTTTGTTGGTACAAAATTTGAACCATCTGGCAAAGTACATGGTAATGATAGAATTCTAAGTGCCACATCTATTTTAGATTATATTTTCAGAGAATTAGCTATTTCATACCAAAATAGAGAAGATCTGGCCCACACCCCTACTATTGGAGGAAATGATTCTATCAATTCTGAAGAACAAAGCTCTGAGGATCAAAATCAATTATTAAAAATTGTAAAAGATATTACTAGCAAAGGTTTCGTAAGAAATAATTATAAAAAAAATCTAGTTGATCTTTCGGATGTAAAAATAAGTTTAAAAGGTAAAAAATAACTTATTTTTTAGTTTTTAAGGCTAAATTTAATTCTTTTAATTGATCTGGATTTACCTCAGATGGTGCATTCATCATTAAATCTTGTGCGTTCTGGTTCATTGGAAACATAGTAACTTCTCTAATATTTTTCTCATTAGCTAATAGCATGACTATTCTATCAATACCAGGCGCTATTCCACCATGTGGTGGTGCTCCATAACTAAGTGCATTAATCATTCCACTAAATTTTTCATCTACTTGCTTTTTGTTATATCCTGCAATTGAAAAAAGTTTATACATAAGCTCTGGTTTATGATTTCTAATTGCTCCAGATGATAGTTCAATTCCATTACAAACAATGTCGTATTGATATGCAAGTATGTCTAATGGGCTTTCAAAATCTTTTTCTCTTAAATCTCCTTGTGGCATTGAAAATGGATTATGACTAAACTTAATATTGCCAGTTATTTCATCTTTTTCAAACATTGGATAGTCTACAATCCAACAAAATGCGAAAATATTTTCATCGATTAAATCAAGATCTTTTGCAATTTTATCCCTTGCTAAAGCTGTGATTTTTTCTAATTCATCCTGTTTTCCACAAGCCATAAAAATACTGTCTCCTATTTCACAATTTATTTTTTTCATGATTTCAAGTAATGCGTCTTGAGAAAAGAATTTACCTATAGGACCTTTAGCTGAAATATCTTTATCTTTTTCAATAGTAAAATATGCTAAACCAGAAGCACCTTCTCCTTTGGCCCATTTATCAATATTATCAAAGAAACTTCTTGGTTTATCTTTTGTATTTTTTGCAACAATACATCTTACTTTATATCCAGATTTTACCAATTTTTTAAATATTTCAAATGAAACATCTTCTCGAGTAAAAATTTCAGTAATATCATTTACAATAAGTGGATTTCTTAAATCTGGTTTATCTGTACCATATTTAAGCATCGCTTCCTTGTATGAAATCTTTGGAAATTTATCAAACATCAGTTTTTTAGAAGAAAAATTTTTAAATGTATTAACCATCAACTTTTCAACAACATTAAATACATCTTCCTGCTCTACAAATGACATTTCTAAATCTAATTGATAAAACTCTCCGGGACTTCTGTCTGCTCTTGCATCTTCGTCTCTAAAGCAAGGTGCAATTTGAAAATATCTATCAAACCCCGAGACCATTATTAATTGTTTAAATTGTTGAGGAGCTTGAGGTAATGCATAAAATTTTCCTGGATTTAAACGGCTTGGTACTAAAAAGTCTCTCGCACCTTCTGGGCTAGATGAAGTTAAAATTGGCGTTTGAAATTCTAAAAAACCTAATTTTGTCATTTCATTACGGATGTATGAAATTACTTTAGATCTTAAAATAATATTTTCATGAATTTTTTTTCTTCTTAAGTCTAAAAATCTATATTTTAATCTAATTTCTTCTGAGTACTCCTGATCACTAAAGACAGGCATTGGTAGCTCTTTGCAATTACCTAAAACCTCATAATTCTCAATAACAACTTCTATTTCACCTGTTTTAATTTCTTTATTTATCGTTTCTTTAGATCTATTAACAACTTTTCCCTCAACTTTAATTACTGTTTCTAATTGCATTTTTTCTAATTCAAAAAAATATTTATTATCTTTATCAATTATACATTGAGTAATTCCGTAATTATCTCTCAAATCAATAAACAATAAATTACCATGGTCTCTTTTTTTATTTATCCAACCTGAAAGAGAAACTTTTTTATCTACTTCCTCTATTCCTAACTCATTACACTTGTGTGTTCTGTATTTATTCAATTAAACCTCTAATGCTTCTTTAATAATTTTAAAATCGATTGGTTTCTTTCTTTTTAAACTAATTTCGTCGATTTTATATATGAAATCAGAAATTTTGCCATAAGTTCTATCAATTCTCTTAATTATAAATTCAATAAGTTTTTGGTCTATTGATATTTGACGATCAGAAAGATTTTTTAATATTAATGCATAAATTAAATCATCACCAGGTTTTTCAATTTGAGATAAAATAAAATTGGTAGATCTTGAATTTAGATCATTTAATTTAAATTTAAAATCAACTATTGGTATTGTTGAGGTTACAATCAAATATTTATTATCCTGATCTATAATATTAATAAGTGAAAATAATAAGTTTTCATTAATTTTTTCAGTTAAGTCCTCAACAATAATATTTTCATATATTTTAATTTTTTGAAGAAAATCATTATTAATATCTTCTGAATAAATTTTTATTCCTTTATTTTTTTCTAAAAATATATTTATTAAATGACTTTTTCCTGAAAACTTTTCACCAATTAAGTTAATAAAATTTTTATCCCATTTTGGCCAACTGTTTAGAAGGCTAAAAGAATGTTCGTTGCTATTTGAAACATAAAAATCTTGGTCTTTAAAGTTTTGCTCATAATCAAATTTAAGTATTTGTTGATTAAGATTTGTCATTTAAAATCCAAATTTTATTTTTAATTTCAAAATTATAATTTTGTTCACCCATAACCTTTAAAAATTTATCAGGTGTTCCATTAAAAATAACTTTATAAAAAGTATTTTTATTATCAAATTTATAAATATAAAAATTATATATTAAATCCATATTAGATAGAATTTTTTCAAACTTATTAAGTTTAATATTATTAGAATTATTAATAGAAATATTTAAAGATAACTTTACTGAGGTATTAATTTGATTCTGTGATTTCCAAAAATCTTCATATACTAATTTTAAATTATCAATAAATTCAAATATCTCATTCTCATTTTCAAAATTAACTTCACCATAATTTAAATTTTTTAAATTATTTTTTTGATTTAATACTCTTATTTTATTATTATTTTTAAAAACAATCATAATTATATGATCATTCATATTGTATTTGTTTATAATTTCCTTGAAATCATAAGTTTCTAAATTATTTATATTTTTTTTAATTAAACTATAATCATCAAGATCTTGAGTGGGTAAGATATAATTTAAGAGGCTATATTTTTTGTTATTTAAATTCCAGCTTGTAAATAATATATTTTCTGAAAACATTGAAACTTGATTTTTATTTTGATCAACAAAAACAGGTATAAATAAAAAATTTTTTCTTAAAGGCAATGATGGAAATACATTTTTTGACTCTAGTAAATCAAATATATTTTTTTTATTAAATGAAACATTTAAAGTAAGATAATAAACCTCATCAATAAACTTCTCCTCTATAATTGAGAATGTTTCAATCATTCCCTTTATTTGACTAATTGGGGTATTTTTTAATTTTACTTGATCTTTGCTTTGGACAATTGATAAAATAAGTTCATTAAAAGCCTCTACAAATCCTTTATCGATAATTTCATTTTTATTAAAATTTATTTCAAAAGGTGTTGATATTTCAATATCATTTATAGCAAATATCTTTGCATGACTTTTTCCTGTGGAAAAAAAAATATTTATTAAAGCAAGAAATAAAAAAAAATTATATAAAAGCTTTAAATTACCAAATAAAGAAATAAATTTCATAAAACATATTAATGAATAAAAAAAAATTTACCTATAAAAAAAGTGGAGTTAATATTGGTGCTGCTGACAAGTTTGTTAATTTCATTTCAACAGTTACAGCAAAAAAAAGAGGCAAAAAAAAGTTTTCTAATATAGGGGGGTTTGGCTCAATCACAAATATACCTGGTAATATTAAACAACCCAGAATCGTAGCTTGTACCGATGGTGTGGGAACTAAAATCGAAATTGCTAATACATTAAATAAATTTGATACTATTGGAATTGACTTGGTTGCTATGAGTGTAAACGATTTAATTGTTCAAGGAGCAAAGCCATTACTTTTTTTGGATTACATATCAATAAATAAAATTGACATAAAAAAACTTAAAGCAATAATAAGAGGTATTAATAAAGGGTGTAATCTATCTGGGTGTGAACTTGTTGGTGGAGAAACTGCTGAAATGCCTGGGACTTACGAAAAAGGAAAATTTGATATTGCTGGCTTTGCTGTTGGAGTTGTTGGAAAGCATAAAATTTTAAGTAAAGATAAAATAAAGAAAAACAATCTTATTATTGCGATTCCTTCTAATGGTCTACATTCTAATGGATATTCACTTGTAAGATATTTAATAAAACAAAAGAAAATAAATATTAAAAAAAATAAGTTTTTAAAAACCGAGCTTTTAAAACCTACTAAAATTTATGTTAAAGAGATAATTAATTTGATAAATGAAAACTTAATTAATGGTTGTGTAAATATAACCGGAGGAGGACTATCTGATAATATTAAAAGAATTATACCTGATAAACTTTCAGCAAATATTAGGCTAGATCAAATTAAAACCTCCAAAATTTTTAATTGGCTTAAAAATAATGGAATTTCTAATGAAGAGATGCTCAAAACATTTAATTGTGGAGTTGGTTTTTGCCTTATTATTGAAAGTAAAAATCTTAAAAAAATAGAAAGTTTTTTTTCAAAAGATTATAAACCATATGTAATTGGAAAAATTTCTGAGGGTAATAACAAAGTTAACCTAAATGGCTCTATCAACTGGTTACAATAGAGTAAGAACAGCTGTATTTATTTCAGGTACAGGTAGTAATTTAAAATCTCTAATTAAATTTTCTAAAAGCAAAAAATCTCCCATATCTGTTAACTTCATTATTTCAAACAATCCTAAAGCAAAAGGTTTGGATTATGCAAAAAAATTTAAAATTAAAAAAAAAGTTTTTAATTTTAAAAACAAAATACTAAGTGAAAATAAAGTACTTTCTATTTTAAAAAAAAATAATATTGAAATGATTTGTCTAGCTGGATTTATGAAAATTTTATCAAAAAATTTTATTAAAAAATTTAAAGGAATAATTTTGAATATACACCCCTCTTTACTGCCTAAATATAAAGGATTAAAAACTCATAAAAAAGTGTTAATTAATAAAGAAAAATATTCAGGATGTACCGTTCATTTTGTAAATTCTAGGTTAGATTCTGGAAAAATTATACTACAAAAAAAAATTAAAATTTCAAAAAATGAAACAGAGGTTTCTCTTGCAAAAAAAATTCTAGTTCTAGAACATAAACTATACCCAAAAGCTATATTAAAAATTTTTAATCTTTAAAGAAGAAATCTATTTCAATTTTAGCATTTTCAACGCTGTCTGATCCATGTACTGAATTTTTATCAATTGAAATTCCATATTTTTTTCTAATAGTGCCCTCATCTGCATCTTTTGGATTTGTAGCTCCCATTAATTCTCTATTTCCTAAAACTGCATTTTCTTTCTCAAGCACCATAACAACAATTGGACCTGAAGAAAGATAATCACATAAATCATTGTAAAATGGCTTTGTTTCATGCACTTTGTAAAATTTTTCTGCCTCTGACTTCTCTATTTGAATTTTTTTTTCTTTTAAAATTGAAAAACCATTGCTTCTAAACATTTCTTTAATCTCAGTTTCAAGGTTTCTTTCAACCGCATCTGGTTTAATAATTGATAAAGTTTGTTCTAGATTATTCATAATGATCCTCTATTAATTTGTTCAATAATCTAACTCCATAACCAGTTGCTCCACCTGAGTTTAATGCTCCTCCATATTTAGAAAATGCCATCCCAGCTATATCTAAATGTGCCCAAGGTGTTTTATTTAAAATAAATCTTTGTAGAAATTGAGCTGCAGTTGTTGATCCAGCTCCACCAACATAATTTATGTTTTGCATATCTGCATTTTTTGAGTCTATTAATTTATCAAAATTTTTATTAAGTGGCATTCTCCATACTTTCTCCTCAACTTCTTCTCCTGACATAATTAACTGCTTAGATAATTTGTCGTCATTTGAAAATAAACCAGCGTATTCTGAACCTAATGAAACTATTATTGCACCAGTTAATGTTGCTAAGTCTACTATAAATTTTGGTTTAAATTTTTCCTCTGTATAAGTTAATGCATCTGCAAGCACAAGTCTGCCCTCGGCATCTGTATTTAATATTTCAACTGTTTTTCCACTATATGATTTTACTATATCTCCAGGTCTTTGTGCATTGCCACCTGGCATATTCTCAACAAGTCCAACAACACCTACAGCATTTATTTTTGCATTTCTTAAAGCTAAACTTTTCATTAATCCTACAACCACTGCTGAACCAGCCATGTCATAAGTCATGTCTTCCATAAATTTAGCAGGTTTTAATGATATTCCTCCCGTATCAAAACAAACTCCCTTTCCCACAAAAGCTAAAGGCTTAGAATTATTTTTTAAGCCGTTCCATTCAATTGTAACCAAATAAGATCCTCTTATACTTCCTTGACCAACTCCAAGTAGAGTATTCATTCCTAATTTTTTTAGTTTTTTTTCATCATAAACATTTATCTTTAAGCCAAATTTTTTTAAATAACTTATTCTTTTTGCATATTCATCAGGATGTAAAATGTTACCTGGCTCTGACACTAAATCTCTAGCATAAAATGTTCCTTCCTCGATAGCTTTAAACTTAGATAAAACTTTTATTGAAGGTTTGTTTTTACCCACAACTGTAATTGAAATTTTAACATTACTTTTTTTTGTTTTATATTTATTGAAATTATAAGATTTTAATTT
This sequence comes from uncultured Pelagibacteraceae bacterium, assembly GCA_902587755.1. GTDB lineage: Bacteria > Pseudomonadota > Alphaproteobacteria > Pelagibacterales > Pelagibacteraceae > Pelagibacter. Next base: position 74,214 of record CACIMN010000001.1, read on the forward strand.
TAACCCATGTAAAAAGTGTCCTATTACATTTTTTACTTTATGAGAAATACTGTCTGTATCAACATAAAATTTATCTTGTTTAGATTTTTTGAAGATATCATAAAATTTTGCTCCTAGATTTTCAATATCAGCTGGTTTGTTATCTTTTTTAAGTGAAATTAATATAATTTTTCTTTTTGAACTAATATCAAAAGTAAGTATGTTTTTCTTTACATCTTTTGCTTTTATCAAATCTGAGACAAAAGAATTCTCATGAGTTGATAAATGTTTTCTTATAGGTGAAATATTGAATTTATCATCTACAAACAAAACTAAGCTAGATGAGTTTCTTTTATAAGAACTATTTTTGTAATTTATTAAAATTGACATAAATTTTAAATACACTCTGTACGAGATGGATGCTATATATGAGTAAAAATAGCATATTTCAATGAAAAAAATTATTTTTAGAAAATTTTTAACAGATTGCTCAATTTTTTTTTTGATTAGCATAGTAAGTACTAGTCTTATTATATGGGTTTTTCAGGCTGTAAATTATCTAGATATAATTATTGATGATGGACGTGGCTATGATGTTTATTTAAAGTTTACACTTTTAAATTTGCCAAAAATAATTAGCAGAATACTACCATTTGCCTTTTTTTTCACCTTTTTTTATATGATTGCTAAATATGAAAATAATAATCAGCTTTTAATATTTTGGAATTTTGGAGTAAACAAAATTAAATTTGTAAATTATCTATTATTATTTTCATTTTTATTATTAATAATTCAAATAGTGATTACTTCACTGGTTGTTCCTAAAACACAGAGTATATCTAGGTCACTAATAAGAGTTTCCAGTTATAATTTTCTAGATAATTTTATCAAAATTAAAAAATTTAATGCGAATGTAAAAGAATTAACAATTTATACAGAAAGCGTAGATGCTAATGGAGATTACAACAACATATACATTAAAAAAAATACAGGCTCAAATAATTTTCAAATCACCTATGCCAAAAAAGGAAGGTTGATTAGTAGAAACGGTGTATCATTATTTGAGTTATATGACGGAGAAAATACTAATTTGTTTAATGAAAATTTAACTAACTTTAGTTTCTCAAAATCTGAATTTAATTTAACTTCATTTAAAACCGACACTATCTTAGTCAAAAAAACACAAGAACATTTAACTAAAGATCTTTTTGTATGTATTCTTGTATTAAAAAATAATATTGAAAACCAGATAAGTACAATTAAAAAAAAAGTTAGAAATTGTGAAATAAGCAATATAGATAATATTTTTGCAGAAATATATAAAAGACTTATTATTCCAATTTATTTACCATGTCTTATTTTAATCTCCTCGTTGCTGATTTTAAATTCAAAAGAAAGAATTAATTATAACAAATATAGAACAATTATTTTTCTTTTTGGATTTTTCTTGATTGTTTTTTCTGAGACAACAATACGATTTATAAATGAGTCTATTTTAAATAATATGTTAATTTCATTTATACCAATAATCATCACGACAATTTTGTATTTTAAAATGTATTTAAAATTTAATTCAAGAGGTAAATATTGAAAACATATACTAAATTTTTAGTAGGTATTTTTTTAAAATCATTTTTATTTGTGCTAATGATAATACTGAGTTTAGTTTTTATTATTAATCTACTTGGAGAATTAGACTTTTTCAAAGATATTGAAACCACAACATTTTTTACAATTTATTTAGCATTAATAAATTCACCCTCTATAATTTTTGAAATATTCCCATTTATTTTTCTAATTTCGACTCAACTTTTTTTTATAAAACTATTCGATAAAAACCAAATTCAAATATTTAAATACACTGGGCTCAAAAATTCAAAAATTTTTATTATTGTATCGATTGTTTCAATTGCGCTAAGTTTTTTTATAATTACGATTTTTTATAATGCATCATCAAATCTAAAAAGTTTTTATTTAGAGTTAAAATCAAAATATACTACGGACGGCAAATATCTTGCTGTAATTAACAAAAATGGACTTTGGATTAGAGATAAAATAGAGGATAAAATTTTAATTATAAATTCCTCAAAAATCGATGAAAATTTTTTAATTGACAGTTTCATTACTGAATTTGACCAGAACTATAATGTTGTAAGGAACATCAAAAGTAAAAAAATTAATATTAAAAATTATGAATGGGAAATTATGGATCCTGAAATATTTGAAAAAAATATTAGCTCAAGAAAGGATATAATTAGAATAAAATCAAATTTTGATTACAAAAGGATTCAGAGTTTATTTTCAAATTTAAACTCACTTTCAATTTTGGAATTAATCGAATTAAAGAATAATTATGATTTATTAAATTACTCAACAGTAGAAGTAAATATACAAATTCAAAAAATATTTTCCTATCCATTTTATTTATTATTGATGAGTTTTTTTTCAGGTTTAATAATGCTTAATACTAAAAAATTTAAAAGTAATACTATTAAAATTTCTATAGGATTATTCTTGTGTGTGGTAATTTATTATTTTAATAATCTTCTTTATGTTATGGGTTTAACTGAAAAAATCGATACTAAGTTATCAATTTGGATACCGATAATATTGTTAACTATTATAACTTTAATGATGTCGAACAAACTAAATGAAAAATAACTTAAAAATAATTTTAATATTGTTAATCACAAATTTTCTTGTAGCCCCAAATATAATGTCTCAAGAGATATTTAATTTTAATGTTACTAATATAGAAATTTCAGAAAATGGTAATTTGTTTAAAGGTTATGGTGGAGGTGAAGCAAATACTGATGATGGTATAAAAATTATTGCAGATAGGTTCGAGTACGATAAGCTTAATACAATCTTAAGCGCAGAAGGAAACGTATTTTATGAAGATACTAAAAAAAATATTATTATTGAAGCAACGAAAATTATATATTTAAAAAAACTTGAAACTATTAAAGCTTCTGGTGATATAAAAATTATAGATAATTTTCAAAAAATAATTTTAACCGCAGAAAATTTAAAATATTCAAAAAATAAAAAATTATTTGAAGCAGATAAAAATGTAGAAATAAATGACATAAATAGAGATCTAAATATAAGTGCAGAAAAAATTTTATATTTTTCTGAAAATCAAGAAATCATAGCAGATACAAACGCACGATTAATTAATAATAAAAAAAATATTTCTGTAAAGGCAGAAAAAATTTCTTACAAAAAAAAATTAGATAAATTTTTTACATCAGGTATTACTGAAGCAGATATTTATTCTAAGTATAAATTTTTTTCAAAAGATGTAAATTATGATGGAAATGTAGAGGAACTATACTCTGTGTCTAAAACTCAGATTAGAAGTAAATTTTCAATTTATGAATTAGATGAATTCAATTTTAAAATTAAAGATGAGTATTTAAAAGGTAAGAATATATTGGTATTTCGCAATGAAAAATCTGGAGAAAAAGAAGGTGATAAATTTTATATTGAAAACGGTTTTTTTGATTTAAAAAATGAAAATTTTAAAACTGGCCCAATAAAAATAAATTTAAAAAAAAATACCTTTGATAGATCGAAAAATGATCCTAGATTATATGGTATTTCTTCATCTAAAACTAATAATGTTACATCATTAAAAAAAGCAGTTTTCACATCTTGTGAAAAAACAGACAAATGCCCTCCATGGAATATTCAAGCTTCAGAGATAAAACATGATAAAGATAAAAATCAACTAATTTATAAAGATGCAGTTTTGAAGGTTTATGATGTACCTGTTTTCTATTTTCCGAAATTTTTTCATCCGGACCCTACAGTAAAAAGGCAATCTGGATTTTTATTACCAAGGCTTAATAATTCAAATATTTTAGGTTCTTCAATAAGTACACCTTATTTTTATGAAATAAGCGAAAACAAAGATATGACTTTTACGCCAAATATTTTTTCAAAAAATATTCAAATGATTCAAACTGAATATAGGCAACAAAATAAAGACTCTTTTTTGATAACTGATTTTGGATTTGTAAAAGGCTTTGAGTCTTCAGAAATAAATAAAAAAAAAAATATTAATCATTTTTTTGGTAAATTTACAAAAAAATTTGAATTAGATAATTTTATTAATAATAAAGTAAATTTGTTTATAGAACGACTGAACAAAGATACCTATCTAAAAATTTTTAATAGTAATTTATCTGAATCAATAATTAAACCCAAAAATCCTGACGTTTTAAACTCAGGTGTAGATTTTTTTCTTGAGCATGAAAAATATAAACTAACTGGCGGTTTCAATGTATATGAGGATCTTACAGTAACCGATAAAGATCGGTTTCAATATATTCTGCCATACTATAATTTTACTAAAAATATAAACTCTTTAGACATAGGGACATTAAATTTTAGCTCTAAAGGAGATAATATCTTGGATAATACAAACAATATGAAATCAAAAGTTATTAATGACATGAGCTTTAAAACTAATAATTTGATCTTTGATGAACTAGGAATAAAAAATAATTTTAATGTATACTTTAAGAACCTTAATAGTATTGGAAAAAATGTTTCCAATTATAAATCAAGCCCCCAAATTGAATTGCAATCTTTATTAGAATTTAATTCTGAGCTGCCTCTAATTAAATATGATAAAGATACAGTACAAACTTTAATACCTAGAATATCATTAAAGTTTAACCCAGGTGATATGAAAAATCACTCAGATGCTGAAAGAAAAATCAATATTAATAACATATTTGATGCTAATAGAATTGGAGTAGATGATACTTTTGAAGCTGGGGGCTCATTAACATTAGGCATAAATTATAAAAATGAGAACAGTTTAGATAATTCAAGATTTTTTGAATATAATTTAGCTACTGTTTTTAGAGATAATGATGAGAAGAATATTCCATCTCAAACATCATTAAATAAAAAACAGTCTAATATTTTTGGATCTATAAATTATAATTTTTCTAAATATGGAAACTTAGAGTATAACTTTGCATTAGATAACAATATTGATAATTTTGAATACAATTCAATTTCACTTGGATTGTCATTGAACAATTTTATAACAAAATTTAATTTTATTGAGGAGGAGTTACAAGTTGGAAATACTAATATTTTTGAAAATGTATCAATGTATAATTTAAATGAAAATAATATGGTTTCTTTTAAAACAAGAAGAAACAGAGAAATAAATTTAACTGAATATTATGATTTAGTTTATGAGTATAAAATTGATTGTTTAACAGCAGGAATAAAGTTTAATAAAACTTATTATGAAGACAGAGATCTAAAGCCATCCGAAAACATAATGTTTACAATTAGTTTTTATCCACTTACATCAATTGAACAGTCATTTAAAAAATGAACGTAAAAAAGTTGATAAAAAAATTTTTTTTTCTCTTCATCCTATATTTATCTTATAATTCAACAGTATTAGCTATTGAAGGTAAAATAATTATAAAAATTGAAAATGAAATAATCACTAATTTAGATATAGATAACGAAAAAGTTTATCTTAGTATTTTAAATCCAAATTTAATAAATATAGACAAGCAAAGTCTTTATATTATATCAAAAAATTCACTTATAAGAGAAAAAATAAAATTAGCTGAAATATCAAAATATAAATTAAACAAGATTGATGATGAATATTTAGAAAAAGTGATAAAATCAATTTATTTAAAAATTGGAATAAATAACAAGGAAGAATTTATAAATTATATTGAGTCATATGGCTTTAGCCTATCGACCATAAAAGAAAAGTTAACTTATGAAGCTTTATGGAATCAGTTAATTTATCAAAAATACTTTTCTCAAGTAAAAATTGATATAAATAAAATTAAAAATGATATTATTTCAAAAAAAAGTGTAACAAATAGTTATTTACTCTCTGAAATCCTTTATAGCGTTGATAAAAAAGATGAAAGCAGACAAATAGAAAAAAAAATTAATGAGAGTATAAAAAAAAATGGGTTTGAAAACACAGCATCAATTTTCAGTATTTCAGAAAGTTCTAAGACTGGGGGTAAATTAGGATGGATTGATGAGGATTCAATGAGCAATGAAATAAAACAAGAAATTATCACTCTTGATATAGGTGAGATTACCAAACCGATTGTGGTACCTGGTGGATTTTTAATTTTAAAAATTGAAAATAAAAAAGAAATTAAAAATAAAATTGATATTGAAACTGAGCTTGAGAAACGAATAATATTTTTACAGAACGCTCAATTAAATCAATTTTCAAATATATATTTTATGAAAATCAAAAAGGATTTTTTAATTGATGAAAAATAAACCTATAATAATATTAAATGGAGAACCGAATAGCATTTTTTTAGAAATTTTATTTAAATCATTAAAAAAGAAAAATCACAAAAGTCCAATAATTTTAGTTTCATCTTATGAACTTATAAAATTCTATATGAAAAAACTAAAATTTAATAAAAAAATTAATTTAATTGATTTTAATAATTTTAATAAAAAAAAACTTGTTCTAAATTCAATAAATTTGATTAATGTGAAATTCAAATTAAACAAAAATTGGAATAAAATTTCAAAAAGATCTAATAAGTTTATATATCAATCATTTGATCTAGGATTAAAATTATTGAATAAAGTAGAGACATATAAATTTATAAATGGCCCAATATCAAAAAAAAATTTTTTAAATAAAAAATTCCCTGGTATTACTGAATATATTGCTAGTAAAGTTGGTACAAAAAAATATGCAATGTTGATTTATAATAAAAATTTGTCTGTTTGCCCGCTAACAACTCACATTCCTTTAAAAAAAGTTGCCAAAAAAATTACTAAAAAAAATATTCATGATAAAGTTTCGTTAATTACTACTTTTTATAAAAAATATAGATCCTTTAAACCTAAAATCGCTATTTTAGGTCTTAATCCACACTGTGAAAGTACAGATATATACAACGAAGATGAAAAAATAATTAAACCCTCTATAAAATATCTTGTAAGATTGGGATATCATGTATCTGGTCCTTACCCAGCTGATACAATATTCTTAAAACAAAATAGAAAAAAATATGATGTAATATTGGGAATGTACCATGACCAAGTATTAACACCAATGAAAACCTTATTTGAATATGATGCAATAAACATAACTTTAGGTTTGCCGTTTATTCGAGTATCACCAGATCATGGGCCAAATGAGGAAATGGTAGGAAAAAACCTTTCTAATCCTGCAAGTTTAATCCATGCAATTAATTTTTTGGATAAAAATTGATCAAAGCAAAAAAAAGTTTAGGTCAAAATTTTTTAATAGATAAAAATATTCTAGAAAAAATTACAAATACAACAAAAATTACGAACAAAATAGTACTTGAAGTTGGTCCAGGAACTGGAAACTTAACATCCTATATACTAAAAAAAAATCCGAAAAAACTTTTTGTAATTGAAAAAGACAATCAATTAGCAATTAATCTTGAAAATAAGTTTAATAATCAAATATCAATAATCCATGAAGATGTTTTAAAAATAGATGAAACTACTTTTTTTAAAGATAAATTAATTGTTTTTGGTAATTTGCCTTATAATATTTCTACGGAAATAATAAGTAAATGGATAATTAATTTAAAAGATAAATTTTGGTTTGAATGTCTTATTTTAATGTTTCAAAAAGAGGTTGCTGACAGAATAATTGCTAAGCTAAATACTTCAAGTTACGGAAGATTATCAATTATTTGTAACTGGAAACTTAATATTAGGAAGATATGTGATATAAAACCAGATTCTTTTTTTCCAAAACCTAATGTAGATAGTTCATTATTATTTTTATATCCAAAGAAAAATTTTATTAAAATTAATAATCCAAATAATCTTGAAAAGGTTACAAGAATTTTTTTTAATCAAAGAAGAAAAATGTTAAAAAAGCCCTTTAATCAACTCTTTAATGGAAATCAAAATATTTTAAACAAACTCAAAATTGATTTAAATTTAAGACCTCAAAACCTGAGTTTAGATACTTACTATAAATTAGCCTCTGAGTATGAAAAATTAGGAAGTTAATTTGTCAATATGATTTCTAATATATTCAGGATCGTAATCTTTTGAACCATTACTTATCTCAGCATCAATCAAATTTGTAATTTTTGTATAGCATTTATCTAGATCATTATTAATTACAACGTAATCATAATTTATCCAATGCAACACGTCTCTTTCAAATTGATTCATTCTTTCCTTGGCTATTAATTTGTCACTCGCATGTCGCTTGGACAATCTTTCAAACAAAACTTCTCTGCTGGGTGGGAGAATAAAAAAATTAATTAATTTGTAGTCTAAGTTTTTATTCTTTATTTGATCAGCCCCCTGCCAATCAATATCGAAAAGTACATTTTTAGCTCTATTTAATTTGTCTATAACTGGTGTTCTTGTTGTTCCGTAAAAATTATTAAATACTTTTGCATATTCAAGAAATTCCTCATTTTTAATCAATCTTTTAAATTCTGACTCATCAACAAAGTAATAATCCTGATTTTGATTTTCTTCAGGTCTTGGTTGTCGAGTAGTATGTGATATTGAGATTTCATAATTATCTTTTTCAGATAATTTTTTAACTAGAGTAGTTTTACCTGCTCCTGAAGGAGAGGATAATATTATCATTACCCCATCTTTTTTTGATGGCATTAAAATTTCTAGTTAGCTTTTCCTTCGATAAATTTAACTGCATCACCAACAGTTAAAATTTTCTCAGCTTCACTGTCTGAAATTTCAGATCCAAATTCTTCCTCAAAAGCCATCACTAGTTCAACAGTGTCTAGACTGTCGGCTCCTAAGTCATCTATAAAACTAGATTCCTCTGTAACTTTAGCCTCGTCAATACCTAAATGATCTGCTACAATTTTTTTTACTTTGCTTGAAACGTCTTCTGACATATTGATCCTTTTTGTTATAAATTCTTAATAGTTTAAAAACCTGTTTTGTCAAGCCATATACATGCCCCCATTAACATGCAAGGTCTCACCATTTATATAGCTTGATTGACTTGAACATAAAAAAAGGACAGCATTTGCAATATCATCAGGTTCTCCTAGTCTTGCGGATGGTATTTTTGATATTATAGTCTCTTTAAATTTATCATCTAATTTATCAGTCATTGCAGTTTTAATGAAACCTGGAGAAATACAATTTATATTTATATTTTTCTTTGCGTATTCTATTGCTAAACTCTTTGACATAGCAATAATCCCAGCTTTAGATGCAGTATAATTGGCCTGACCAAGATTTCCTGTATGACCTACAACTGATGTTATATTGACAATCTTGCCATATTTATTTTTAAGCATTTTTTTAATTGCGGATTTGCTCATTAAAAAAGTTGATGTTAAATTAATATCAACTACTTTTTGCCATTCTTCTAAACTCATCCTTATTGCCAAATTATCTTGAGTAATACCTGCATTATTAACTATACAATCTAAACTGCCGCCAAGTTCTTTAGTTGCGTGTTCGACAAATTCCTCAATTTTATCACTTCGAGAAATATCAAACTTTAATATTTTAATATTTGCATATTTACCTTTTAGTTCCTCAAGTTTTTCAATTCTTGTGCCTGATGCTAAAATATTTGCTCCAGCTTGATTTAATTTTCCAATTATTGAATTTCCAATTCCACCTGAAGCACCTGTAACGATGATATTTTTATTTTTCAAATCTGTCATATTTTAAGACTTTCAATATCACTTAAAAAGTTAATTGTATCAATTTTTATGTTTCTATTAATTCTTTTTACCAAACCTGACAAAACTTTCCCAGGCCCAATTTCTATAAAATGATCTACATCATTTTCTATCATATTTATTACACTTTCTCTCCATCTAACTCTATTCTCTATTTGCTTGATTAATAGATTTTTTAATTCATCTAGATCTTTGATTTCATTGGCGGTTACATTTGAAATCAATTTATTTTGACCATTTTTGAAACTAAGCTTATTTAACTCTTCAGTCATAATTTTAGTAGCATTGTTCATTAAATCGCAGTGAAAGGGTGCGCTTACAGGAAGCTTGATGTTTTTTATTGAACTATTCTTTAAAATTTGAATTAACTTATCTAAATCTTCCGTTTTTCCACTTAATACAATTTGACCTTCTGAATTATCATTTGCAATTTGTGCTTTTAAATTTTCTTTATTTTCTATCAAAATTTTTTCAATTACGTCAACAGATGAACCTAATACAGCAACCATTCCTCCCTTCCCATTAGGCACAGCGTTTTGCATTGCATCTCCTCTAATTCTTAGTATTTTTAAAGTATCTGAAAAACTTAGATATCCCGCGCATGATAAAGCCGAATATTCACCTAACGAGTGTCCAGCAAAGTACTTCGCTTTATTTAAATCTAAGTTAAATTCATTTTTTACAAGATTAAATATTGAATAGCTTATTAGATATATTGCTGGCTGTGTATTGGCTGTTAAATCTAACTCTTCTTTTGGTCCTTCTAGAATAAGTTTGGAAATAGAAAAATTTAGTGTGTCATCTGCCTGTTTAAAAAAGTCTTTTACTTTATTAAAATTATCATAAAGCTCTTTTCCCATTCCCACTATTTGAGATCCCTGACCTGGAAAAATTACTGAAAACATATAAAAAAAACTAATTATTTTGCCTTTTTAACTATTGTAATTGAACTTTTATAATAGTATATCCTCACTTTTTATTAAAGAACTTAAATGAATTTATACGAACATACAATTATCGCTAGGCAGGATACTTCACCAAGTGAATTAAAGCAACTAACTGAAAAATATTCTAAAATTGTTGAAAAAAATGATGGTGAAGTAATTAAAACTGAAAACTGGGGATTACTAAACTTATCTTACCTAATTAAAAAAAATAAAAAAGGAAGCTACATACACTTTAAAATAAAAGGTAGAGGTAATGTTATTGATGAATTAGAAAAAAATGAAGCTATAGATAAAAAATTACTAAGATATTTAACAGTTAAAGTAAAAAAATTTGATTTAGAAACGAACTATTTTGGAAAAAAAGAAGATAGTGAAAAAAAAGAAAGCGCTAAAAACTAATGCCAAAAAGACAAAGTGGAAATAAAAAAGGTAAACAAAGTAATTTTGCTAAGTTAAGCATATTTCAACCAAATAAATATAAATTTAAAAAAACTTGTCCATTATCTGTAAAAGGTGCACCAGAAGTGAACTATAAAAATATTAAACTTTTAAAAAAATATATTTCTGAAAATGGTAAAATATTACCTTCAAGGATTACAAACGTATCTCAAAAAAAGCAAAGAGAGCTATCTCTATCAATTAAAAGAGCTAGAAATTTAGCACTAATATAAAATGAAAGTAATATTATTAGAAAACTTAAAAAGAATTGGATCCATTGGTGAAGTAATAGAGGTAAAAAGAGGTTTTGCTAGAAACTTTCTAATTGCTAACAAAAAAGCTCTTTATGCATCAAAAGAAAATATAAAAGAAGTTGAAAAAATTAAAGCAGAGTTATCTAAAAAAGATAACGAAAAGAAAAAAGAAGCCTCACAACTTGCTGAACAAATTAATGGTAAAGAGTATTCTGTCAAAAAACTAAGTACAGAAAATAATGAATTATATGGTTCAGTTAAACCAACTGAAATTTCAAAACTTATTCAAGAAGAAAACAAAATTGATATAAAGCCCTCGATGATACAACCAGTTGAAGAAATAAAAGCATTAGGGAAATTTAAAGTTAAAATTTCTTTACACTCAGAAGTTGATGCTGAAATTACAATTAATGTTTCTTCAGCTGATACAATTCAATAATTATACATTCTTTTCCCCAGTAGAAATATACAATTTGATTTAATTATTTTTCATGTAAATTTATTTTCATGGAAAACAATTTAAGTATAGTCAAAGATCAATTTAAAGAATTACCAAACAACATTGAGGCAGAGCAAGCAGTTATAGGATCTATCCTTGTAAGTAATGATATTTTTGATGAAATAAATACAATAATTTCCAGTATTAACTTTTATGATCCAATGCATCAAAAAATATTTGAGGCAGTTGAAAGTCTTATCTTCAAAGGAATGCTAGCTAACCCAATTACTTTAAAAAATTATTTTGAAGAGGAAAAAGATGATCTAAATGTTCCAGAATATTTAGTTAAAATTACAAAATTTTCTACATCAGTTAGGCAAGCAATAGAATACTCAAAAATAATTTACGATATGTTCGTAAGAAGAGAATTAATAAAAATTTCTGAACAAACTATTGATAGCGCAAAATTAAATGATCTTGACACTAACGGGCAATCTATAATCGAAAGTTCTGAAAGATTATTATTTGATTTAGCTGAAAAAGGTTCTTTCAATTCTTCTTTAGTAAAATTTGATGAAGCAATGAAACAAACAATTGAAATGGCTTCAGCTGCTTATAAGAATGAAGAGGGTATCGTTGGTGTTCCAACTGGTTTAAGAGATTTAGATGATAAGCTAGGTGGTTTACACCAATCAGATTTAATTATTATTGCTGGTCGACCATCGATGGGTAAAACCTCACTAGCAACAAATATTGCATTTAATGCTGCTCAAAAACTACAAGAGAGTGGTAAAAAATCATCCATAGCTTTCTTTTCACTTGAAATGTCTTCAGAACAATTGTCTACAAGAATTATATCTGAACAAGCTAGAATTAGCTCTAATGATATTAGACGAGGAAGAATATCAGATGATCAATTTGATAAATTTTTAGAAACATCAAAAAATATTTCTGAACTGCCCCTTTATATTGATGAAACTCCAGCCATAAGTATTGCAGCACTGAGTAACAGAGCGAGACGGATTAAAAGACTTTTTGGTCTCGATATGATTGTGGTTGATTACATCCAATTAATGAGAGGAACCACATTTAACAAAGATGGAAGAGTTCAAGAAATATCACAAATTACTCAAGGACTTAAAGCAATAGCCAAAGAACTTTCTTTACCTGTCGTTGCTCTTTCTCAGTTGTCTCGACAAGTAGAGCAGAGAGATGATCATAAGCCTCAATTGGCAGATTTAAGAGAGTCTGGTTCTATTGAGCAAGATGCAGATGTTGTGATGTTTGTTTACAGAGAAGGATATTATTTACAAAGAAAAGAGCCAAGAGAAGCGACTGTTGAACACGCAGAATGGCAAGCAAAAATGAATGAGGTTGCTCATTTGGCGCAAATTATAATTGGAAAACAAAGGCATGGCCCTATTGGTAATGTAACTCTCGAATTTGAGGAAAGATTTACAAAATTTAAGGATACTCAATTAAGTTAAATTCCAATATAAAGAGCTTGAATGGTAGCTCATTTTTATCAAAACGTTATCCTCAAAAATCCTAAAGCAATATTTATATTGTTGATTATTGCTGTTTTAAGTTTTGGATACTATTCAAAAAATTTCAGGTTAGATGCTTCATCAGAAACCTTGTTAATTGAAGGTGATCCGGATTTAGCATATCTAAAAGAAGTCTCTGAAAGATATGGATCTAAAGAGTTTTTAATTCTTACATATACTCCTAATGAAGGAATGGTAACTGACTCTTCAATTAATAATTTATTAAGTTTAAAATATAAAATTCAAAGTCTAGACTGGGTTCATAGTGTAATTACATTATTAGATATTCCACTTTTAAATAATTCTGATGCTCCTCTTCAGGAAAGACTAGAAAGCTTCAAAACATTAAAAGATGAAGATGTAGATAGAAATCGAGGTTTTAAAGAAATTTTAAATAGTCCTGTTTTTAGAAATTTTGTCATTAGTGAAGACGGTAAAACTAGTGGTATTATTGTTAACATTAAACATTCTCAAAAATTAGAAGATATAGAAAATAAATCTAAAGAAGAGGTTGAACTAATCAAAGATCAAATAAAAAAACAAAACCATCAGAATATTTTAGAAATTAGACAAGTTATTCAAAGTTATGGTGACGTTGGAAAAATTTATCTTGGAGGAATACCGATGATTGCTGATGATATGATGACTTTTATCAAAAGCGATATAATTGTTTTTGGTTTGGGAGTTCTGTTATTTATAATTACTACGTTATGGTTTGTTTTCAGAAATCTTATTTGGATTATTGTTCCTATAAGTAGTTGTCTTTTTTCTGTGATAATTATGATTGGATTACTTGGATTGCTAGGATGGAAGGTTACGGTCATCTCATCAAATTTTATTGCACTGATGTTAATTTTAACAATGGCAATGAATATTCATATGAGCACAAGGTTTCTTCAACTTAAAAAAGATTTTCCGTCAAAAAATAATTTTGAAATTATTTCTTTAACCACTACAAAAATGTTTTGGCCAATTCTTTATACCGTTCTAACAACAATTTTTGCATTCTTGTCTTTGATTTTTAGTGAAATAAAACCTATTATTGATTTTGGCTGGATGATGACTTTTGGTTTAATTACATCATTTATCATTACATTTACTCTGCTACCTACCCTTTTAAACTTTGCTCCCACAAAAAATATCACAGTTAAAAAAGAACAAAAATCTAAAGTTACAAATTTACTTGGTCTAATTTCTCTCAATAATAAAAACTCAATATTCTTGGTAACTGGAGTAGTTGTAATTTTTAGTATTGTTGGAATTAGTAAGCTTGAAGTTGAAAATAGTTTTATAAATTACTTTGATAAGAATACTGAAATTTATAAGGGTATGAAACTTATAGATGATGAGCTAGGTGGAACCACACCATTAGAAGTTATTATAAAATTTCCTAAGAAAGAAAAGGTTAAAAAATTTGAAGAAGATGATGATTTTGACGATTGGGGCGAAGAAGATGCTAATGATGAAAAATACTGGTTTACCAAAGATAAAATTGATCTAATTACATCTATTCATAATTACTTAGATAGCTTACCTGAAATTGGTAAAGTTCTATCTTTTTCATCTATTATTGAAGTTGCTACTCAATTAAATAACAACAAGCCTTTAGGCACTTTAGAAATGGGAGTACTTTACTCTAAAATTCCTGAGAGTATTAAAACTGAAATCATTGATCCCTATCTTTCAATCAAAGATAATGAGGCTCGAATTAGTTTAAGAATTATAGACTCGCAGGAAGATTTAAGAAGAAATGATTTAATTAACAAAATTAATTTTGATTTAAAAGATAAATTTGGTTTAAAAGAAAAAGATTATAAGTTAGCTGGTGTTTTAATATTATTTAATAATTTATTACAAAGCTTATTTAAATCTCAAATTTTAACATTGGGATTAGTTATGATTGGAATATTTTCAATGTTCATAATCTTATTTAGAAATATTAAACTTTCATTGATTGGTGTTGTACCAAATTTTATTGCTGCTTTTTTTATCTTAGGAATAATTGGATTTTTAGGAATACCTTTAGATATGATGACGATAACTATTGCGGCAATTACAATAGGAATTGCTGTAGATAACAGCATTCACTATATTTACAGATTTAAAGAAGAGTTTAGTAAAATAAAGGATTACAACAAAATATTAAAAATTTGCCATTCAACTGTTGGAGTCGCTATACTAAACACTTCAATTACGATTGTTTTTGGATTTTCAATTTTGGTGTTATCGAAGTTTATTCCGACAATTTATTTTGGTGTATTTACTGGACTTGCTATGTTGTTAGCTATGATATCTGTATTAACACTGCTTCCTGCATTAATCTTAATTATTAAACCTTTTGGCAAATAATCTTAATGTTAGAAATCATAAAAGATTTTTATAAAGCAATATCAATAATTGATTTAATTTATTTAATTTTAACAATTCTTTCTTTAATAAATTGTTACAAAAAGGGCTTCATTTTAAGTATTCTCTCAATGGCTAAATGGTTACTGGCATACATAATTACACTAATTTTATTTCC
The DNA here is from genome assembly GCA_902587755.1 of uncultured Pelagibacteraceae bacterium. Lineage (GTDB taxonomy): Bacteria > Pseudomonadota > Alphaproteobacteria > Pelagibacterales > Pelagibacteraceae > Pelagibacter. Next base: position 90,049 of record CACIMN010000001.1, read on the forward strand.
AAAAATTAAACCATATATAAAAGACATAATTGATAATGAGTATGTGCTCGATGTTAGTTTGGGAATAGTAATATTTGTGGTTGTTATCTTTTTGGTTCTATTAGTTAATAAAGGAATAAGCAAAGCAGTTAGATATACAGGAATCGGTGGCTTAGATACAACATTTGGATTCTTTTTTGGTTTTATAAGAGCTTACATTATTTCTGTTTGTATATTTTCAGGTGCTCATATCGTTTATAATTATGATAAATGGCCAATAAATTTTGACAAATCATACGTCTTTCCATATTTAGAAAAAGGTAGTAGTTATTTGATAAAAGAATTTCCTAATGAAAAAACATATCAAGATTCTAAAGAAAAAATTAAGGACCTATAATCCAAGATTAAAGGAAGAGTGTGGGGTTTTTGGCATAAGCAATGCAAAAGATGCTTCAGCTTTAACAGCGCTTGGACTGCATGCTCTACAACACAGAGGTCAAGAAGGCTGTGGTATAGTCACTTTTGATGGGGAAAAATATTATTCTGAGAAAAGATTTGGTTTAGTTGGAGACAATTTCAACAAAGAAAAGGTACTTAACAATCTTAAGGGAAATTATGCAATTGGCCATAACAGATATAGTACAACTGGAAATAATATATTAAGAAACATACAGCCTTTTTTTGCTGACACTAATGCAGGTGGTATTGGAGTGGCTCATAACGGAAATCTTACTAATTCAATATCATTAAGAAAAAAATTAGTAGAAGAAGGAGCAATATTTTATACTACTTCAGATACTGAAACGATCGTTCAACTAATTGCTAAATCAAAAAGACCCAAAACAATTGATAAAGTTATTGATGCAATTTTTCAAATTCAAGGTGGTTATGCTTTGGTAATGCTAACTCAAAACTCATTGATTGGGGTACGAGACCCTTATGGAATCAGGCCACTGGTTATTGGTAAACTTGGAAGTAGTTATGTTCTTGCATCTGAAACTTGTGCGTTCGACATTATTGGTGCAAAATTTATTAGAGAGGTTGAGAACGGTGAAATAGTATTAATTGAAAAAAATGAATTAAAAAGTATTAAGCCTTTTCCTCTTAAAAAAGTAAGACCATGTGTCTTTGAATATATTTATTTTTCAAGACCTGACAGCTTGATTGGAGGCAAAACAGCTTATGAACACAGAAAAAACCTAGGTAGAGAACTTGCAAAAGAAAGTAAAATCGATGCAGACATTGTGGTTCCAGTGCCAGATTCTGGAAATGCTGCTGCCATGGGTTTTGCTCAAGAATTAAAAATGAATTTTGAACATGGATTAATTAGAAATCATTATGTTGGAAGAACTTTTATTGAACCAAGCCAGAAAATAAGAAGCTTAGGTGTTAAATTAAAACTAAATGCTAATCAATCAACTATTAAAAATAAAAAAATAATTCTAATTGATGACTCACTTGTTAGAGGAACAACGTCTCATAAAATTGTAAAAATGCTTTATGATGGCGGTGCAAAAGAAGTTCATGTTAAGATTGCATGTCCTGAAATAAGATACCCAGATTTCTATGGAGTAGATACGCCAACAAAAAAAGAATTATTGGCTGCAAACAAAACTAATGATGAAATTTGTAAATATATCGGTGCCAAATCTCTAAGTTTTCTATCAATAGATGGATTATATAAAGCAATAGGTTTTGAAAACAGAAGCAAAATTTATCCACAATTAACGGATCATTATTTTACAGGTGATTATCCAGTAAAATTGGTTGATGAGTTGGGAGACAATAAAATTACTCAATTATCATTATTGAGTTCAGCATCAAATAATTAAACTATGAAAACAGTTAAATTTACTGAAATGAAAAATGGTAGTAAAGATGACTATCAACTTTTAGAAAAACTAGAGAAGAAATTTGAAAGACAAACAGCAGATAGAATTCTTAGTTATTTGAGCAAACAAACTTCAACTTTAGAAGGTTACAAAATCAGTAGACTAGAACATTCTTTACAGGCTGCAACAAGAGCTTTTAAAAATAAAGAAAGTGATGAAATGATTGTTGCAACTTTACTACATGATATTGGAGACGATTTAGCACCAATGAATCATTCTCAATATGCTGCATCCATACTTAGACCTTATGTTTCAGAAAAAACCTATTGGATTATTCTACACCATGGTCTTTTTCAAACTTATTACAGTGCTCATCATTTAGGTGGTGATAGAAATGCAAGAGATAAATTTAAAGACCACAAATATTATCAAGACACCATATATTTTTGTGAAAAATATGATCAATGCTCTTTTGACCCTGATTACAAAAGTATGACTTTGGATGATTTTAAGCCATTAGTTAAAAAAATATTTGCAAGAGAGCCTTATTATTACCTTTAAATTTATCTATAAATCACTATTTACAGCGCATGATTGATTCAAAAGAAAAAATTATTAATTATTTTAAGTCAGGTGTTAAAGAGCCCAAAAATTTTAAAATTGGTATAGAGCATGAAAAGTTTTTATTTAATATTACGGACAATAAAAGGATTGATTATTCAAAAATAAAAGAAATGTTTTCAGCCTTACTTGAATTTGGCTGGAATCCACTTTTTGAAAAAGAAAATATAATTGCTCTTAATAAAGGTGGTAAAAATATAACACTTGAACCAGGCAATCAAATAGAATTGTCTGGAGATAAATTAAATCATATGCACGAAGCTTGTGCAGAGTCACAAGATTATTTATTTGAACTTAAACAGGTAACAAAAAAACTAAATATAAAAATTGTTAGCGCAGGATTTGATCCTATTTCTAAATTAAATGAAATCCCAGGCAACCCTAAGCAAAGATATGAATTAATGACTAAGGATATGCCTTTAGGTGGTGAGCTTAGTTTAGACATGATGTATCGAACTTGTGGTACTCAATTAAATTTAGATTATAAATCAGAAGAAGACTTTATTAAGAAATTTAGAGTAGCAAACTCAATTGTACCCATTGCAATTGCTTTATTTGCTAATTCTTCAATTGTAGAGAAAAAAAATAGCAACTACTTATCTTATAGATCTAAGGTATGGCAAAGTACTTCAAGAGGTGGATTGCCTAAATTATTTTTTGAAAATATGAATTTTGAAAAATATGCTGATTTTGTAATTAATTTTCCAATATTATTTATACAACATAAAGATCAATATATTTCAGCTAGGAAATATATTTTTAAAGATTTTATGGAAGGAAAAATCCAAGAAATAGGAAATAGACTTCCTACTGAAACAGACTTAACAACTCACTTAAGTACGATATTTACTGAAAACAGAGTTAAAAAATATATTGAATTGAGATCTATGGATACCTGTGGCTGGGATTGTTTATGTGCGGGACCAGCTTTCAATATTGGTATGCTTTATGGAAATTTAGATGAAGTTCATGAATTAATTTCAAAATGGGATGTCGATAAAATAATTAACGCTTATCTAGAGGCACCAAAAAAAGGATTTTATACTCAATTGATGGGTAAAGATCTTCTTTATTGGTCGTCTATACTTTTAGATCTTTCGAGAAAAGGTTTAGAGAACAGAGATATTTTAAGTAAAAAAGGTAATAACGAAACTATATTTCTAAATCATCTACAAAAAGTAATTGATAATAAGACAACAAACGCAGATCATATGATTAGTAAATTTTCAAAAAACGAAAATTTAGACGAATTATATGATAAATAAAATTGTTGCTGTTCAAGGAAATCATCCTTCTAAACTAAATCCTTTAACGGATACAAGTGTTTTTTTAGCAAACGAAATTCAGAACAAAAAATATAAAATTTTCTATTACGATCCAAAAGATTTATCAGTTATTAATTCAAAAGTTATAGCCAAGGGTTTTTTCATAAAATTTAATTATAGCCGAAAAAGATTCTATAAAGTCTTAAAAAAACAAAGTTTAGATTTAACAAAATGTAAATTTATTCTTATTCGCCAAGATCCACCTTTTAATCTTGAGTACATTTCAACTACATACATTTTGGATACAATTAAGACTAAAGTTAAAATAATTAATCACCCTACCTCTGTTAGGAATATTTCTGAAAAATTGTATTCACCTAAATACCAAAAATACATGCCAGCTACTATTTTTAGTCAAAATATGGATGAAATTAAAAAATTTTTCAAAAAAAACAAAAAAGTCATTTTAAAACCCATCCATAGTTTCAGTGGAAATGATATTCATTTGTTAACAAAATTTAACTCAAAATTAGTTAATAAATTTATAAAAAAACATGATCATATCATGTGCCAAAAATTTCTTCCTAAAATAAGTAATGGAGACAAAAGAGTTTTTATTATTAATGGAAAAGTATGTGGTGCAATTTCAAGGGTTCCAAAAAAAGGTTCAATTTTAAGTAATATGAGTAAAGGAGCAAAACCAACTAATATCAAATTAACAAGTAAAGAAATTAAAATTTCAAAAATTATTGCAAAAGATTTAAAAAAAGAAAATATTTTTTTTGCTGGAATTGATTTTATAGATCAAAAACTCAATGGAGATATTAATGTTACTTCTCCAACTGGACTTAAAACACTTTATGATCTATCGGGAATAAATTTAGCTAAAACTTTTTGGAAAGAACTTAAAGCGTGAATAATTTAAGTAATCAACAAAAAGGCTCTTTAATGGCATTTGTTGCTATTATGTTTATAACTCCTGACTCTTTACTAATTAGATTATCAAATATTGATACTTGGGGAATGCTTTTTTACAGAGGAGCAATACCATTTTTTGTAGTTTTAGTAGGTCTTCTCTTATTTTATAAAAATAATTTCGTAAAAGCTTTATTTAAAATTGGTTACCCAGGTATTTTTTATGTAATTAGTTTTTCAATTTGTAATATTACTTTTATTATCTCAATACAAAATACCAATGTAGCAAATACTTTATTAATGGTAGCTCTTGCACCTATGCTATCAGCAATATTGGGAGCTATTTTCCTAAAAGAAAAACCGGATAATAAGACTTGGATCGCTATTATAATTACCTTTATAGCTTGTGTTTATATTTTTTATGACTCATTAAGTCTTGGCAATTTTTATGGAGATTTATTTGGTTTAATTACCTCTTTTGGGTTAGCCTGTAACGCAAACATTGCAAGATATGCAAAATCAACTGACTTGGTACCTGCTGCTGTAATTGGAAAATCATGTGTCGCTATATTTGCCTTTTTCTTTGTAAAAGACTTTGCTTTAGTAGGAAATGATCTTTTTTATATACCTTTAATGTGCGTAATGTGCGTAGCTATACCTTTTGTTTTGGTAACTATAGCACCAAGATTTATAACTGCTGCTGAAGTTAATCTGTTTTTTCTTTTAGAGACAATTCTTGGACCTTTATGGGTTTGGATGGTGATCAAAGAACAGCCTTCTCCTGAAACGATCTATGGGGGCATTGTTATCATTATCACGATAGCAATTCATTCTTTACTAGCCATAAAAAAAACACAAACCAAAACTACCTAGCGAAGAATTATTAAATTTTAAAAACAAAGCATGCAAAAAGAAGTAAAAAAGTCTTGGGCTCTATTTATTGGGATAGGAGTAATGATGATTGCTCATGGATTGCAAATGCAAATCATGGGTATTCGGTCAGTACTTGAAGATTTTAGTGTTTTTACAACTGGTATCTTCATGTCTGGATATTATGTTGGCTACTTTATAGGCTCAAAAACTACTCCTAATTTTGTTTCAAAAGTTGGTCATATAAGAGTATTTGCTGCATTCGCTTCGCTTGCATCTTTAAGTGCTTTAGTAGCAGTTGTTTATGTAAATCCACTTATGTGGACAATTAGTAGATTTATAACAGGTATAAGTTTAGTTAGTTGTTATGTGGTTACTGAGAGCTGGTTAAATGATAGAGCAACTAATAAAAATAGAGGGCAACTATTATCTGCATATATGATGGTAATTTATTTTGGTTTAGCTCTAGGTATGCTTCTACTTAATATAAGTAAACCTGAAGCTTATGAACCCTTTATTTTGGTTTCTGTTTTACTTTCTGTTGCTTTAGTTCCTATTTTATTAACAAAAAGACCCGCTCCTAAATTTAAAAAAATTGAAACAATAAGTATTCTAGAACTTTATAAAATCTCACCTCTTGGTTCTTTAAGCTCTTTCTTTACAGGAATAATTCATGCAGCTTTCTTTTCTTTAATTTCTGTTTATGCAACGATCGCAAAATTTACTTTATTTGAAACATCTATACTTTTGTTTGTTGCAACAATTGCTGGTGTTTTAGGTCAGGGTCCTATTGGTTATTTTTCAGATATTTTTGATAGAAGGAGAGTAATAGTCATAACAACATTTGGTAGTTCTCTTTTGGCATTTATTGCAATTTTAACTTCAAATGATCCTATACAAAATATTTATTATATGGATGAGTTTGCTTTAAGAAAAATAATTTTTTTTATAGCTGTTGGACTTTATACAAGTTTATGTTTACCATTATTCTCACTTAACCTTGCACATACAAATGACTTTGTTCCAAAATCTAAATTTGTTGCTGCAGGTGGTGGATTACAATTAATTTTTGGTGTAGGGGCTATTAGTGGTCCTATTTTGTGCGCAATTTTCATGGAATGGTTTGGATTGAATGGTTTATTTATTTTTTTAATTTTAGCACACTCAATAATTGGTGTGTTTGGTTTGTATAGAATGAAGGTTAGAAGCACTGTTGAAAATCCAGACTCAACATTCACACCAATTCCAGCAACAATTACACCTGCTGGATTAGAATTAGATCCTGATGCGCCCGCAACACTTGATGAAACTCAGTTTAATGTAAATGCAAAAACTTAAATATTAATTACTTCTATTTTATCACCAATGTTAATTTTTGAAGAAGAGAGAATTTGACATCTTAGTCCACCCTTCCTCATAAACTCTTTAAGTATATTTTTTTGGTTAAGCATTTCAGTTAAATGTCTACATGGACGGCATAACTCAATCACCTCTAATTCTACATTTCCAACCTTAAGTTTTTTTCCAATTAAATCATTTAATTTAATGCCTTTTGTAACTACATTTCTTCTGAAATCTATATAAGGAATATTAAGGCCAAATTTAATATTATAGTCATCTATATTCTCAGATTCTATTAATGACAATTGATTGTAAGGATCATTAGACTCATGAAAATGACGATCTCCTACTATTCCTTTATTTACTAAAACCTCAATTGAATTTACTTCCGAAATAGGTTGATTGTTGTTAGCAGCAATCCCTAATTTAAATACTTCAGCCATAAATTATTGAAGAAATGGTTGAGCTCATATAATCTTTTTAAAATAATATGACTTATCTATCATCAAATCAACTTAAACTGTATGAAGATCAAGGGTATATATCCCCTATTGAAGTTTTGTCTAATCGTGAGGCATTAGAGGCAAGAAAAGAAATAGAATTTATTGAACAAAAAATGCCGAATGAAATAGATAATGCAGGAAGATATAATGTCCATTTAATTTCGCCAAAACTTGATTCGATTGTTCATAATTCAAAAATTTTGGATGCAGTAGAAAGTATTATTGGAAAAAATATCTTAGTTTGCAGCACTACTTTATTTATTAAAAACCCTAACGAGCAAGATTTTGTAAGTTATCATCAAGATGCAAAGTACATAGGATTGGAGCCACACAATTGGGTTACAGCATGGGTAGCTTTAACAGACTCAAATGAAAATAATGGGTGTATGAAAATGTGGCCTAAATCACATTTAAATATTAAAGATCATAATGAGAAATTTAATGAAGGAAACTTACTTACTAGAGGTCAAACAGTAGAAAATGTACCTGAAGATAAAGTTGAGTCTATTGAACTTAAAGCTGGTCAAATGTCTTTGCATCATCCAAGAATAGTACACGGTTCAGGAATAAATAAAAGTGATGATAGAAGAATAGGATTTGTTATCCAAAGTTATATAGGCACAAATGTAAAACAAACCCTAGGTAAAAATAGTGTTCAGGTTGCAAGAGGAAAGGATAAATATCATTATCATGAGGTTATACTTAGAGCTAATGCTTTAATGAGTGAAGAAAGTATTTTACTTAGAAAAAAAGAAAATGATCACTTGCAAGAAATTTTTTATAAAGGTGCAAAACAAAAAGGTTCTTATTAATGATGAAAAAAACGCTCAACCTTGGGGTAATTGGAATAGATCATGGACATATTTTCGATATGTTAGATGAAATGATTAAAGAAGGTTGTAGTTGTAATTGTTTTTGGACAGAAGGAGATCCTTTAACTCTTCAAGAATTCAATAAAAAATACCCAAATATTAAGAGAAAAGAAAATAAAGAGGAAATATTAAATGACTCATCTATTGATATGATTTTAATATCTTCAATCCCTGTAGATAGAGCTGGTCATTCAATAGATGCTTTAAAAGCTGGTAAAGATGTTATGGTTGATAAACCAGGCTGTACTAACTTAGATCAATTAAATAATTTGAAAAATACTGTTAAAGACACTGGAAAGATCTGGTCAGTAAATTTCTCTGAGAGATTTCACGTAGCTGCAGTTGCTAAAGCTGAAGAATTAGTAAATGAAGGCAAAATAGGAAAAATAAAACAAACTATTGGCACAGGCCCACATAGACAAGGAAACTACGAAAGACCTGATTGGTTTTATAATCGTCAAAGTTATGGAGGAATTATTACAGACATTGGTTCCCACCAAATTCATCAATTTTTAGTTTTTACAAATTCAAATCAGGCAAAAATCAACCATGCTTTAGTAGAAAATACGACAAAGAAAGAAATGCCTGGTTTTCAAGACTTTGGTGAAGTTAATATCACAGGTAATGGTGGGCATGGATATGTACGCCTAGATTGGTTTACTCCAGATGCCCTTCCAACTTGGGGGGATGGAAGATTATTAATACTTGGAGACAAAGGTTTTATTGAAATAAGAAAGTATACAGATTTAGCAAAATCAGAAAAAGGCAATCATTTATTTATAGCAAATAATGATGAGGTGAAACATATTGACTGCTCTAATGTTAAGTTACCCTACTTTGGTAATTTAATAAACGACGTTTTAAACAGAACTGAAACTGCATGTCCTCAAGAACTAACCTATCTTTCAATGGAACTTGCAATTAAAGCTCAAGAGCAAGCTGAAAAAAAATGAAAACATATCAAGTAGCTATTATTGGAACTAATATAGGAGCAAAACATTTTGAGAACTTTCAAAAAATATCTGAGAGATTTAATGTTCACACATTATGTGGTTTAACTAGAGAGTCTATTGATAAAGTATTAAAGTCAAATACAGAAACAAAAATTTCTCTTAATTTTGAAGATGTATTAAAAGTTAAAGAAATAGATATAATTGATATTTGTCTTCCACCTCACTTACATTTTTCTTCTTGTAAAAAAGCTATGGAAGCTGGAAAACATGTAATCTGTGAAAAACCATTAGTTTCAAGTCTTAAAGAAATAGATGAATTAGAAAAAATTAGTAAAGAAACTGGTAAGATTATTTTCCCAGTATTTCAATATCGATATGGTCTAGGATTTTCAAAGTTAAAAGCATTAATCAAATCTGGTTTAGCAAGAAAACCTCTTGTTGCTTCTTTAGAAACCCACTGGAATAGAGGTAAAGATTACTATTCAAAACCTTGGAGAGGAACTTGGGAAGGTGAACAAGGTGGAGCTATTTTAAGTCATTCTATTCATATTCATGATTTAGTTAGTATGATCTTAGGTCCTGTTTCAAATGTTTTTGCCAAACTATCAACTAGAGTAAATGATATTGAGGTCGAAGATTGCGCTGCCATTTCAATTGAAATGCAAAATGGAACTCTGGTAACAAGCTCTATCACATTAGGTGCTGCAAACGATACTAGTAGACTTCGATTTTGTTTTGAGGGATTAACAGCTGAGTCTGGTGCATCACCAGATAAACCATATAGTCCAGCTGATGATAAATGGGAATTTTTACCAAGAGCTCCTATAACTCAATCTCAAATAGATGAAGTGCTATCAAAAGTAAAGGAACCAAAATCATGGTACGCAGGCATGTTTGAAGAAATTGCAAATAAACTTGATGGATCTCCTAGTGATGAAGTAACTTTATCAGATGCTAGAAATTCTTTAGAATTTGTTACTGCTGTCTATGCTTCATCTAGACAAAATAAAATTATTGAAATTCCAATAGATAAAAAAAATAAATTTTATAATTCCTGGCTCCCTTAATAAATGAATTAATTTCTGAATGTTTTAAATATACTTACAGATATAAAATAAATATTTGAAACAACCCATAACAACATTAAGAAAACCTCATATACTGGGTCAATGTTCAAATCTTTTATTAAAATTAGCAAAATTGAAGTAATAAACCAAAAGATTGCACAAAGAATTGATAAACTTTTGAATTTTTTAACTCTTAAAGGATGAATGCATTTTAAAGGAGAAAATTTTAGTAATATTAATAAAATTAAAAATATTAAATTAAAATTTTGGCTAGTGCCGAAGATATAAAAGTAAAGTACGATTACGTTCCAAATAGCAGGGAAGCCATTATAGTAATTATCATTTGTTAAAACATTCATGTTCACATAAGAATAAATAGAAATAAAAATCAAAATTACAGGAATTAATAAACTAAACTGGTCTGGTACATACCTAAACCAATAAATCATTACTGATGGTATTATAACATAATTAAAAAAATCAATTATACTATCCAGCATTTTACCATCAATATGTGGTAAATTTTTTTTCACATTAAATTTTCTAGCTAAAGTTCCATCAACGCTGTCTATTAAAAATGCAAACCCAAGCCAAAGAAAAGCCTCTTTTTGGTTGTTATTCATAACAGCAATTAAAGCAAAGAAACCAGCAACAATTCCAACTCCAGTCAACAAATGAACAAGAATACCTATAAATCTATCTTGTTTAAAAAGTTCATAGATTTTAATATTTTTTTCTTTGCTCATTTTTTTTTCTAAAATTATCTAGCCAATTTTATGAAAATATCTCCCATTCCACTTTGCAATTGTTCATCAGGCGTATTGTTTCTAAATTCACAAAACAAACCTGTAACCTGATGATTATCAATTTTGACAATTTCAGATTTATCGCAAGATTTAGCTTGATGGAACAATCCAATAACTAGCCTGTTATTTAGTTCTACAACTTGATCTTTTGATAAACTTTCACCATCACAAAAATAATCTCTATTTACTTGTTTAGGAAAATTTTTTTTACCACACGGGTTTTTAATGGTTAAAACATAAAACTCTTTTTCTACATCTTTAAATTTATGTTTCATTTTATCAACTTTTGAATATTTCATTAAATCACATGAGCATGGGATGCAGCATCTATAATAATCACCACAAACTTTTTTATTTGTACCAACTTCTTGTAAATATACTTTTTCAGGATCAGCATTAGGATCTATTAAAGAACCAGATACAGCACAATAAAGTTTATTAAACTCAACAAATTCTTGATAAGTAATATCTTTGTTTAATATATGTTTAAAAAATTTTGGACCAGCGGCATTTCTATTTCTATCTGGAAATATTTTACTCCATTCATTTACTAACTCTTGATAATAATTTCTTTCTTGTGCTTCTAAACTTGAGTTATAAGAAAAAACTAAGAATACGGTAAATATTATAAAAAAAAATTTTTTCATAAAATATTAATTATTTTGTTTAATTTCCAAAGTTTTGTTTAATTCATTAATTTCAAAAGTGTCTTCTTCTCCATTTGTCCAGGTAACCATAATTTTAATATTTCTCTCATTTTTTCGAATTCCGTAATGTGCCACTGGCTCCATTTGACACAAGTATCCTGAGCCTGCATCTATTGTTTTAGAATGAGTTCTTAAATTTGAAACAAGAGTTACAGTAGCACCTCTTGCCGGGGCACCGTGCATATTAATTGGCTTAATTCTTAAGAAATTATTTTTTTTTGAATTTGCCTTATATAAAGTTAAAGGCTGATAGCCAGATTCTCCATGAGATATTAAAAGCTCAAGTATTCCATCACCATCTATATCGGCTACTGCAGCTCCTGTTCCTAATCCATTAGTTTCTAAAGCATTTCCAATATTTATTTCTATGAACTCACCATTATCTAAAATTTTAAATAATTTGTTTGGCTCACCAATATTATTCATGAATACTTCGTCATAACCATCATTATCAAAATCAGCAGAGATTACTGTTCTAATTCTCGATGGGGCGCTAAATTGTTTGTCAGCTATATCTACAAACTTATTATTTTTTAAAACAAATGCTCGATGAGGCCCTTCCCAATTTGAGGTTAATATATCTAATCTACCTCTATAATAAATATCACTTAGCGCAGTTCCACGGCCGTTTTGAAAGGTATCATCAACAGCATAGTCTTTTGCAAGTTCAACAAAATTTCCATTATTATTATAATATAAAAAATTCTCCCCTCTTTCATTTGCAGCAAAAATATCAGATCTTCCAGATAAAATATTACCTGAGATAACCGCTCTACCTCCAGTAATTTTATCAATACCTAGCTCTGAAGCTTTGTCTATTATTTCATTTCCATCTTTTTCGTAAAATCTTGTTGGCCCTCCATAATTTGCAACATATATTCCATAAGCTCCATTTCCATTTCTATCTACACATACAACTGATCTACCTGCTGTAAGATTTAAATTTTCCTGGTTTATTTCTAATTCAAATAAATCAAAAAATTTATTTCCGTCAAAATCTAATAATCTGTCTGAATATTTTTTGTTTCCACTATAAGTGTCTGTATTTAAAAAATATATTTCCTCATAACCATCCTGATCAATATCACACGATGCTACTCCTATAGTTTTACGATTTTTGTCTATAAATATAGTTTGGTTAATTGAATTAAACAAAATACCCTTTTTATGAGCTAAAGCTAAATTTTTAAATCCAAATCCAGTTACAATAAATTCAAAATTTCCATCGTTGTTTACATCTGAAACGGACACACCATAACTTAATCTAGGTTGATTTTCTAATATTTGGTAAGTTATATCTTCAAAGAAATCGTCTGACTTTGAATAATTAACAATATTTAAAAATATTAATAAAAATATAAATAATTTTTTCATTTAATTTCCAACTAGACTAAAAATTAAAAATTAAAACTGTTAATATTGGCATAGTTAATTTAGTGTAATTTCAATAAAAATTTAAAAATATTATTTAACATGAGCGATCTCAACAAAGCACCAAACGATTTTTTCAATAATTGGAATAAAATTAATTCCATGTCATATAGAAATGTTATTGAACTACATGTTAAGAGAAGTAGTGAAAAAAAAATATTAGCTTTAATTCAATTTGAATTAGATCAGTTTTCAGAAAATGTTCAAAAGGATTTGGTCATTTCTGAAACATGTTCTTTCTATCAAGAAATATCTAACCTTTTCAGAGACTCAAACTGGTGGTCAACCGCTACAGTAACAGATGCTTGTAAATATTATTTAAACTGTGCAAGAAATAATATTTCTCATTTTGAAGACTATGTAGAGGCAGATAGTAATTTATCCCAAAATGAAAAAAATGAGATATTTGCCTTGTATCAATTGTGTACTTTATTTGTTTCTTGGAATGCTATTAAAGAAAAAAAGATCAGAGAAATTATAGATATTAGGAAAAGTTTATTTTTTAGATAAAATTTATTAGCATGAACAAAGAAAACGCAAGTAAACTCTGGAAAATTATTCAGGAAGCTGGTGATTATTTGGTGGGTCAATTACCTGACCACCCAAATCATCCTAAAGGAAGAAACCCATATGCACATGTTGCTATTTGTGTGAAAAGTAAATTCAATGCAAGCTACAAAGATATTCCAGATGAAAAATATAAAGATGTAATTAATTACATTGAATTTTTAAAACAAAATCCAAATTAATTATTGTTTTGGAAAGTAATCTTTAAGTTCACCCTCTCGGTAAACGTCTGCAGTACAACAATGTAAACCTCCACCAAAAGCGTAGGCATCTCTAAGCTCTACGGGTATAACTTCCATTCCTAATTTGTCTAATTGCTCTGCTTGATAAATTTCACTTTTCTCAACACAAACTGTTTTAGGATCTAAAACTAAAACATTCATTGATAACCATGTAGAAGAATAACATAATGGTGGTGGTTCATTATGTGCTGGTTGAGCACTATCAACAATTTCCCATCCATTATCTTCAAAAAGTTTTCTTTGCTCTTTTGGTAATCTTCTTTGAGGATTGTTGATAATTAAACCTTCTTTTATTGGGGTAAAAGTTGCATCAATGTGAATAGGATAAGGATCACCTGGGAAGTTAACTGCATGAACTCTATGATCTTTATAATGTCTCTTTAGCCAATCAATTCCTTTTAAATTGGTTGTAAATCCATGCTGAACAACTAAATCTTTTCCAAATCTCAATACATCTGCTGCATCAAACAATGGCTCTTCTTCAGTGGTTACGAAATATTTTTTCTCAGTCCACTCTAATCTTTTTTGAACACCAATTTTATCTGATAGATAATCTTTTCTATAATCTGCATCTGTTAATCTTGGCTTTGGAGCAGACTCGTGTCTCATATTAGGATCTTGATTATAATAATCTTTAAGTAATGGTCGGTAACATAAATATTCAAACCAACGACATCGATAACTCATTGTTGCTTCTAAAATTTCATTACCTACAGTTAACAAAACATCTCTTGGAGGCATACAACCAAACATAGTTTCTGCTTCCCAATCTGGTGTTGATGTCTTTTGATTAAAATCAATTGGTGTTGGTCGATCAACTTTAATACCTTTTTTTTGAAGCATGTTTGAAAAGGTATCTAATAATTCATTTGCTTTATCGACAGTATCTTTTGTTCTTGGTCCAAACTGACCTCGCATATCACTATCCTCTGGAACTTTTGCATCTAATGCTGGCTCTGGTGCTGGTATACAAGTACCATCCGCTCTACCAACAATCACATGTTTTAACGGATCCCACTCATTCCAACTATTAACAATAGTTTTATTCTCGCTCATAAAGATTAGTTTTTTATAATATTATGCTCAGGACCAAAAGGAAATTTTGTAATATTTTCTGCTCCATCTTTGCCAATCACTAAAATGTCGTGTTCTCTATATCCGCCTGCACCAGGATTACCCTCTGGGATCATGATCATTGGCTCCATCGACACGACCATATTTTCCTCAAGAACAGTATCAATATCTTCTCTTAATTCTAAACCAGCTTCTCTTCCATAAAAGTGGGAAAGCATACCAAATGAATGTCCATAACCAAAAGTTCGATACTGAAGGTAACCAAGTTCAGCAAAAAGTTCGTTAAGCTCATGACAAATATCAGAACACTTTACGCCTGGTTTAATTAATTCTAATCCACGCTTGTGCACTTTAACATTTGCTTCCCAAGCTTTAAGAGATGCATCATCAGCATGGTCTAAGAATAAAGTTCGCTCCAATGCAGTGTAGTATCCTGAGATCATTGGAAAAGTATTTAAAGATAAAATATCTCCTTTGACTAATTTTCTATTAGTCTTTGGATTGTGAGCTCCATCTGTATTGATACCCGATTGAAACCATACCCAAGTATCCATGTACTCTGCACCTGGATAACTTTTAACAATCTCTCTTTCCATTCTATCTCTTGCAGCTATAGCTACTTCGATCTCCGTATTATCTTCTCTAATATTTTTAACTATTTCTTCACCACCAATGTCTGCAATTCTTGCGCCATTTCTAATAATCTCAATTTCTTCGTTTGATTTAATCATTCTAAGTTTCATTAGATCTTTTGAAACATCACTAAACACAGAGAAAGTAAAAATAGAGCCTATTTTTTCTCGCATATCTAAAGTTACATGATCATTTTCAATTCCAATATTTTTTGGAGGTTCATCTCTTCCAATAATTGAAACAATAGCTCTTAAAAAATTATCTCTTTTCCAATCAGTATAAATTACGTTATCACAATGTGATCTACGCCATGGTTGACTTGAATCAATGTTAGCTGAAATTGTTGAGATTTTATTTTGAGTAATCACACATCCGTAAGGTCTACCAAAAGAGCAATAAATAAAACCTGTGTAATATGCTATGTTATGTATTGAGGTTAAGATAACCATATCGAGACCATTTTGGTCCATCACTGATCTAAGTTTGCTTACTCGATCATTATATTCTCTATCTGTAAAAGGTAATTTTACTTTTTCGCCATTTTTAAGTTCAAAAAAATCTGGTCGCTCCATATTAATTTAATGCTATATATCTTTTGTTCCATCTCATTATTAAACTGTAATAAAATATAGATACAAAAAGAAAAAAACCACCGATTATAGTATTTGTGGATGGAACTTCATTAATTCCAAACAAGGGTAACCAAACCCAAAAAATTCCACCTACAACTTCAGTTAAAGATAATAGTGTCAATTCTGCTGCTGGTATCGCTTTAGATCCAATTGAATATAAAATTAATCCAAAACAGACTAGTGTCCCATGCAAAGAAAATAAAGCTCCATTATAGCTAGATGAAAAGAAAACTAAGTTGTTTGATAAAATCATAATTGTTGCAAACACAAAACAAAAAAAACCTGCAAAAGCTACAGTTGTGAATTTTGGTGTTTCTTTTCTCCATCTTAGAGTTACAGAAAAAACTGAGAAACCAATTGAAGAAGTTAAACCAAATACGAAACCAATTAATGATTTTTCACCAGTATTTCCAAGTGCCATAATAATGATACCAACTGTTGCTATTATTATTGATATCCACACATTAAGAGAAATTTTTTCTCTTAAAAATAAAAATGCCAATAATGCAGTAAAAAAAGGCATTGCTGCTAAGCAAAGCAAAGTAACTGCTGCACTAGTATTTGTAATTGAATAAATAAATGTAATCATAGCGATCCCCAAACCAGACCCACCGATTATTCCAGATAAACCTATTTTATAATAGTTTTTGTAAAAATTTTTTCCTTCCTCAAAAAATAAATAAAGATTTAATAAGATGAAAATTGTTAAACCTCTGCCAAAAATGTACTGCCAAGGCACAAATTGAGGGTTATCCATGTATCGGACTACTAATGGGCCAAACGACCATAACAGACCAGCAAAAAGTACAACGGGGATGGCTATTCTTGGATTTCTCAACTCTAACATATTCAGAAATCTAGTTGTAAATAGAATTTTCTACAACAAAAATAAGTTTCTAAACTAAATTTTGATTTGAAAGGTTGGGGAAAAAGCAATCAACGATATCTCCTTTTTTAAATTTTGATTTACCTGCTGGTAACAAAACCCAAATATTCGATTTTACAAATGATTTAATTCTAAAAGACTCTTGACCTTTTAAAATCTCAACATTTATTTTTCCATTTTTAGTTGTACTTAATTGGCTCTTAACAAATCTTGTGAAATTCTTTTTTTTATTAAAACCATTTATCAAAACTGCTTTAATTGATTTTTCTTCTGATAATCCTAAAGCATTTAGAATATATGGAATTACAAAAAATCTAAAACATGCGGCTGAAGAGATCGGATTTCCAGGAAGTCCAAATATGGCCTTTTCTTTTCCTTTAATTTTTGCAAACATTATTGGTTTTCCTGGCCTTATTTCAGCACTTTTAAAGTAGCTAGATAATTTAAATTTTTTAACAACACCAGGTATGAAATCAAACTTACCAGCAGAAACTGCGCCTGACGTAATAATAATATCATCTTTAGATTTAATTAATTTATTTATTTTTTGTTTAAATATATTTTGATGATTATCTCTTAATATACTTCCACTTTTAAAGTTAAATAAAAAATTTTGATTTAAGTTTTTAATATAGTGTGTGTTAGAATTTCTTACCATCCAATTTGGAATATTATCTTTGTCTGATATTTCGTTTCCTGTCGAAAAAAATAATATATTAATTCTTTTTTTTACTTTAATTTGTTTAATACCTAAACTTTTAAAAGCTAAAATATGTTTTGGTTGAACAATTGTATTTTTTTTTATTACAACCTCCCCTTTTCTATAATCTGAACCTGCAAACCTAACGTGATCAAATTTTTTTATTTTTTGGTCAATTAAAATATATTTTTTATTAGGCGCAAAAATTATTTGTTCTATAGGAATAATTGTATCAAAACCCTTTGGTATAATTCCTCCTGTCATTATTTCGGCAGTATCAAATTTTTTTATCTTTTTTTTAAATGGTTTCATTCCCGCCACAATTGAGCCAATAATTTTAAATTTTTTTGGGAATTTTTTTTTTAATCCATTGGTATCTTTTGAATTAATTGCATAACCATCAAACGCAGCATTATTCCCTGCAGGATAATCTATATTAGAATAAATATTGGTAGAAACTACTCTATTTAGAGAATTTATACTCTTTATAGTTTCCTCTTTAATTTTAATTTTTGCTTTTTTTAAAATTGTCTTAGATTTTTCGTAACTAATCATTTTTGAGTATTTCTTCTGCTTTTTTTAAATCTTCTTTTGTATTTATATTAAAGAAAGGATTATTATTTGAAAACTCCATATTAATTATTTTTACACCAGTATTATTAGCCCACAACTCTACTTTTCTTTCTCCATTGTTTAAATCTTTCTCTAACTTATCTAGTAAATTAATAGACCATAAGCCAAATATATTATGTCGTGTGTTGTTTGACTTAATAAAAAATAAATCACTTTCATTAAAATTTATATTTTGAATAAAATCTTTAAGTATTTGTCTCTTAAAAAAAGGTGTATCAACAGGGAAAGTAGCTATCCATTTGTAGTCTTTTTGGTTTTCTTTTATCCATTTCATAGCTGATAAAACTCCACCTAACGGACCAAGACCTTTTTCAAAATCTTCAATTATTGAAATTTTTTCTGAGTTATGAAAACTAATTTTATTATTTGAAACTATTAAGAGTTCCTTGAATTCATCAATAATTTCAGTCAACATGTGATCAATTAACAATTTACCAGCTAACTTTACTTGGGATTTATCTTCTCCAAATCTTTGTGACTTACCGCCTGCTAGCACAGTGCCCAAAATATTGTTATGATCCATCTATAAAATATAAAACATTCAAAGTTGAATTAAAGAAATTAAATGGATTTAAGAATTTTAGAAATAGCAGCCCATACTGAAAACAATAAAGTTGTTGAAAACTATACTCATAAATCAAAACACAAAAATCCATTATGTGGTGATGAGATGGAAATAAGCTTAATTGTCAAAGAAGATGTTGTAAAAGATATGGGTTATCAGTGTAAATCATGTGTTTATTGTCAGGCATCAGTCAGTCTACTGTCCAGAAAAATTAAGGAAAAAAAAGTTGATGATATTAAAAAATTTATAAATGTTGGTGAGCAACTTTTTGAGGACGCAAAAGTAAGTATGGAAAAAAATTGGAAAGACTTTAAAGAAATTTTAGATAAAAAAAATCTTTCAAGGAAAGAATGTTTGCTTTTACCTTTAAGAACTATTGCTAAAGCGTTAAAAATTTAAATGATCAAAATTACAAAACCCTTATTGCAAAAAGCATTAATTGCAGGTTTTTTTTCTGCATTTACAATTGGTGTGCTAACAGTCCTTACTTATAAAAGTACACTCGGATATTTTATTGCAGCCTCTTTTGGTTCTTCAATGGTTTTACTATTTGGTTTTCCTGAAAGCCCATTTGCACAACCAAAAAATGTTTTTTTTGGACATTTGGTAACTGCTTTAGTAGGAGTAATTTTTGTAAACTATATTCCGCTCCCTATTTATATCAGTATTGCAATCGCTGTTGGAGCAGGAGTTTTTTTAATGATTTTATTTAATATTGTTCACCCACCTGCTGGTGGAAATCCAATTATAGTTATTATAGGAAGTGCCTCTTATGATTATTTAATTAATCCAATAATTTTTGGTTGTATAATTATATTGTTATTAGCAATTATAATTAACAAATATTTATTAAAAAAAAACTATCCATTAAAATAATTTAATGAATTCTAAATACAAAGTTTTAAAATATTCATCTAATAAGTTTGAGAATATAGATGATTTAATTTCAATTGAAGAACCATTGGAGATTTCATTAAAGTATAATGAGTCTAGTAAATGGATAAATCAAAGTTTATCTATAACAATGAGAACTCCAGGTGATGATGAGAATCTTGTTAGAGGATTTTTATATAATGAACAAATTATAAAAAATGTTGATGATATTGTTTCAATAGAAAGTTATGGAGATAAAGTTGGTCAATACAATATTCAAAATAAAATATTAGCAACTTTAAATAATTCTGAAAATGTGAATATTTCAAAAATAAAAAGAGATTTTTTAACTAATTCATCTTGTGGTGTATGTGGAAAATCTTCACTTGATGCTCTAGAAATAATAAAAAAAAATAAAACAAATCCATTAGAACCCAAAATCAAAAAAGAGGTAATTGTTAAATCGCCAGACACATTGAGAGGAGGCCAATCTGAATTTAGTAAAACAGGTGGAATTCATGCTAGTGGTCTTTTTAATAGTAATGGAGAATTGATTGCTGTCAGAGAAGATGTAGGAAGACATAATGCTCTAGATAAACTTATTGGTTGTGCATTAAAGAGCAACCAAATTGATCCAAAAAACCAATTTATAACATGCTCAGGCAGACTAAATTTTGAATTGGTTCAAAAGGTTTTGATGACAGATATAGGTATAATGATAGGCGTTGGTGCGCCAACTAGTCTTGCTATCGATTTAGCGAATAAATTTGACATTACCCTTGTTGGTTTCGTAAAGAGGGACAGTTTTAATATTTACACAAATAACAAAAAAGTTATTGTGGACTAAATTAATAAAAGGGTATTTGTGTCAAAAAATATAAGTAATTTATCAGGCAGAATAGGCTTAAAAGATAACCTATTTAAGCAAATCTCAGAAAATACCTTAAGCGATAGTCCACAAGATATTAAAGAAATTGCCAAAAAACATAACCTAGGTGTTTCAACTCTCCATGGTGCAGAATCCTTTTATGAATTTTTAAGGCCTTCTCATAGAGAAAAAAAAGCGTTCGTTTGTAACGGTAGTGCATGCATGTGTGCAGGTACTCAAGACAAATTAAAAGATAAACTCAAGGAAAAACTAGGTGATGACAAAGTTGGAGAAATGTTCTGCTTAGGTCATTGTTATGAAAACCATGCATTTCACTATGATGGAGAAAATTATGCTGGTAAAGATATAGAAAAAATTGATCAGATTTTAAATGGTGAGGAAATTAAGCAAGAAAAATTTTTTTCTAAGAGTTATGCGACAACAAGTTTTTTAATGGATGATAAACTTTCTTCTACGGACCAATTCAAAGATCAATTAAGTAAATTTTTAAAATCAGATAAAAAAGAAATAGTAAAATCATTATTAGACTCAAATTTAACAGGGAGAGGTGGTGCAGGTTTTCCAACAGGAATGAAATGGGATTTTTGTAGTAAAGCGAAAGGTGATAAAAAATATGTTATCTGTAATGCTGACGAGGGAGACTCTGGTGCATTTTCAGATAGGTATTTGTTAGAAGACCAGCCGCTAAAAGTTATTTTTGGAATGGTAATGTGTGGTTATGTAATTGGGAGTGATGAGGGTGTTTTATATATAAGAGGTGAATATCCAAAATCAATTGAAGCATTGAATGGTAGTATAAACGAACTTAAAAAATTAGGATTATTAGGTGAAAATATTTTAGGAACAGATTTTTCATTCGATTTAGGAATCTGTATTGGTCAAGGTGCATATATCTGCGGAGAAGAAACAGCTTTGATTGCATCTATTGAAGGAAGAAGAGCAGAAGTTGACGTTAGACCTCCTTTTCCTGTTACAGAAGGATTATATAAAAAACCAACTGTAGTTAACAATGTTGAAACTTTAGCAGCTGCAACTGGAATTTTAATAAATGGGTCTGAAAAGTTTTCATCTATAGGAAATAAAAAATCAGCAGGTACTAAATTGGTTTGTTTGGATAGTTTCTTTAACAACCCAGGTGTTTATGAAATTGATATGGGAACTCCAATGAAAAAAATATTTAATGAAATTGGTGGAGGATATAAAGAACCATTAAAAGCTTTTCAAATTGGTGGGCCACTTGGTGGTGTGGTTCCATTAAGTGAAATAGAAAATCTAAATTTAGATTTTCAGGAGTTTACTGCAAAAGGTTTCATGTTAGGTCATGCTAGTGTGGTGAGTATTCCTAAAGATTTTTCTATGGCTGAATACATTCATCATCTATTTGAATTTTCTGCAGAAGAATCATGTGGAAAATGTTTCCCTGGAAGACTTGGATCTTACAGAGGTAAAGAGATGTTTGACCAAGCTAAAAAGAAAACTGCCAAAATACCTTTGAAATTGCTAGAGGAATTGCTTGTTACAATGAAAAAAGGTTGTTTATGTGCTTTATGCGGAGCTATACCCACTCCTATTCAGAACATTCTAAAGTACTTTGGGGATGAAATGAAAAATGATATGGTTAAAGATAATTAATGAGTTCAGAGAAAAGAAAAATTGCTTATATTGATGGAAAACCGTATGAAATCGGACCAAATCATTCGTCTATTTTAAAATTTGTAAAAAGCTATGTAGGTGAAAAAAAAGTTCCTACTTTGTGTGATGATCCAAATTTAGCACCTTATGGAGCTTGTAGAGTATGTTCGGTCGAAGTTGCTTTAGAAAAAGATGGTCCTACAAAAGTAGTTGCATCTTGCCATACTCCAGTTGCTGAAAATCAACACATATTTACTTCAAATGAATCTTTGAAAGATCTTAGAAAAAATATTGTTGAATTAGTATTAACAGACCATCCAATGGAATGTGATAGTTGTGAGGTAAATAATAATTGTGAACTTCAAACTGTTGCTAATGACTTAGGTATTTCTGATCACAGATATAACAGTCCAAAACAACATAAAGGTATTCCTAGAGATACATCTCATGATTACATGAGAATGAATTTAGATAATTGTATCAATTGTGGAAGATGTGTCAGAGCTTGTGATGAAATTCAAGGTTCATTTGTACTTACAATGAGTGGAAGAGGATTTGAATCAAGAATAACAACTGATAACGACATGATGTTTGGAGATAGTTCATGTGTTTCTTGTGGTGCATGCGCTCACACTTGTCCAACAGATGCTATTTCAGATGTTTTTCAATCAAAATCTGCTGCAGTAGATAAAAAAGTTAGAACAACTTGTTCATACTGCGGTGTTGGTTGTAATTTAGAGGCTTCGATTAAAGATGATAAGGTTGTGGCTATTGATACACCTAAACAAACAGAAGTTAATGCTGGACATACATGTATTAAAGGAAGATATGCATTTAGTTTTTATGATCATCCAGACAGATTAAAAACACCTTTAATTAAAAGAAATGGAAAATTTGAAGAAGCTTCTTGGGATGAAGCTTATAATTTTATAAAAAAAGAAATGAACAGAATTACAAAAGATAATGGTCCAGATGCTTTTGCTGGAATTTCTTCTGCAAGATGTACAAATGAAGAAAATTATGTTTTTCAAAAGATGATTAGAGCTGCAGTTGGAACAAACAGTGTAGACTGTTGTGCAAGAATTTGTCATTCACCAACAGCTTGGGGAATGCAACAAACTTTTGGGACTGGGGCAGCAACTAACTCTACAGAGGATATTTATCATGCAGATTTATTTTTGGTAATTGGAGCTAATCCAACTAATGCTCATCCTGTAACAGGTGCAAAAATAAAACAGCAAATCATGAAAGGGAAAAAATTAATTGTGCTTGATCCAGTAACAACTGAACTAGCAAAACTTGCTGATTATCATATTAAACTAAGACCAGGAACTAACGTTGCAGTTCTAAATATGATGTTACACTTTATTATTAAATCAAAACTTTATAATGCAGATTTTGTTAGAGATAGAACTGAAGGTTTTGATAATTTCTTAAAAGAAATTGAAAGACAAGATGTAGATCATTTAGCAAAAGTAGCTGGTGTAGATAAACAATTAGTTAAAGAAGCAGCAATTGCCTATGCTACAGCAAAAAATTCAATGGAGTTCCATGGTTTGGGAGTTACTGAACACGAACAAGGATCCAAAACTGTAATGTTAATTGCAGATCTAGCAATGATTACTGGAAACATTGGACGAAAAGGTGTCGGAGTTAATCCTTTAAGGGGTCAAAATAATGTTCAAGGTGCAGCAGATATGGGATGTCAACCACACCAAGGCGCTGGATATTTTCCCGTAGCTGATGAAAAGCATCAAGAATTCTATACAGAAAAATATGGAGTAACGCACCCAACTAAACCAGGATTAAAAATTCCTCAAATGTTTGAAGCTGCAATAAACAAGGAATTAAAAGGTTTATGGATTATAGGGGAAGATATTGTTCAAACAGATCCTAATAGCGCACATGTTATTGAAGCTATGAACTCTTTAGAACTTTTAGTTGTACAGGAAATATTTATGAGCGAAACAGCAAAATTAGCAACTGTTGTTCTGCCCGGCACAACTTTCTTAGAAAAGGATGGAACTTTTACAAACACTGAGAGAAGAATTCAAAGAGTGAACAGAGCAGTACCTCCTCTACCAGGCACTAAACCTGATGGATTAATTGTAACTGAGATGATGCAGAAATTAGGTTTTGATCAGCCAACTTATGATGCAGATCAAGTTCTAGCAGAAATTGCTGATATCGTTCCTTTCTTTAAGGGAGTTACAAGAGAGAGACTTGGAAAATTTGGGTTACAATGGCCTGTCCAAGAAGATGGAACTGATACGAAAATTTTACATACAGAAACATTTAAATTAGGTAAAGGCAGACTTAAAAACTTTGATTGGAAAGAATCATCAGAAATAGAAGCTAATCAAAAAGACTATCCTTTGATTTTGACAACTAGTAGAGTTTTACAACATTACAACGCAGCAACAATGACAAGAAGAACAAAAAATATAAATATTGTAGATGAAGACGTTTTATTAATTCATCCTAAAGATGCTGAGTATAGAGATCTAAACACTGGTGATATTGGAAGACTTTATTCAGGTAGAGGTGAGGTTGCTCTTAAGGTTGAGGTTACAGATAAGGTTAAAGAAGGAATTGTTTTTACTACATTCCATTTCCCAGAACATATGGTTAATATGGTTACAGGTCATGGTAAAGATGAAGAAACAATGTGTGCAGAATACAAAGTATCTTCTGTTGAAGTACAAAAAATTTCTAATCAATTTAAAACAGAAGTTAAACCAAAAGAAAATCAAGCCGAAGTTAGTTAATTAAAATGACCATTGGTTGGCATTTTGATAATACGTATTCAAAGTTATCAAATACTTTTAAAGAAAATATTAAACCAACTCCTGTTCATGATCCTGAATTAGTAATTTTAAATGAGGAACTAGCATCTACTTTAAATTTAGATTTTTCAAAAACTGACAAAAAAAAATTAGCAGAAATATTTTCTGGAAACTCTATACCAGAAGAAACTAATACCATTGCACAAGCATATGCAGGTCATCAATTCGGACACTTTACTATGTTAGGAGATGGTAGAGCAGTTTTATTGGGTGAGCATTTAGTTAATAATGACAATCGTTTTGATATTCAGTTTAAAGGTTCAGGAAGAACTTCTTTTTCTAGAGGGGGTGATGGAAGAGCAGCACTAGGACCTATGCTAAGAGAATATATTATCAGTGAAGCGATACATTCATTAAATATTCCAACTACTAGAAGCCTTGCTGTAGTAAAAACAGGAGAAAAAGTTGTAAGAGAAAATCTTTTACAGGGTGCTATATTAACAAGAGTTGCATCAAGTCATCTTCGAGTCGGAACATTTCAATATATTGCTTCAACTCAAAACATTGAAAATTTAAATACTTTAGTCGACTACACAATAAACAGACATTATCCAGAAATTAAAACGTCAAATTCAAAAGCATTAGACTTGTTAAATCTTGTAATGGAAAAGCAATGCCAGCTAGTAATTAACTGGATGCGAGTTGGATTTATTCATGGGGTTATGAATACTGATAACATGGCAATTTCAGGTGAAACCATTGATTATGGTCCTTGTGCATTTATGGATCATTATGATCCAAAAACTGTCTTTAGCTCAATCGATAAGTTTGGAAGATATGCCTTTTCTAATCAACCACCAATTACAAAGTGGAATTTAGCAAGATTTGCAGAATGTTTAATCCCTCTAATTGATAAAAATGAAGATACTGCAATCAAATTAGCTACAGATTTAATAGATAATTTCCAAAATATTTATGAGGATAAGTGGTTAAATATGATCAGAGATAAGCTTGGTCTATTTGGTGAGGAAAAAAATGATAAAAAATTAATTAATGATTTGTTTAATTGGATGGAAAAAAATAAAGCAGATTACACAAATACTTTTTGTCATTTAATGGGTATTAATTCTGATGAAGTTTACAAAAATGTTGAATTTGTCAATTGGAAAAATGAATGGAAAAAAAGATCTGAGTTAAATAATTCAACTAAGGAAAAACAAATCAAACTTATGAAAAAAAATAATCCAACTGTTATTCCTAGAAATCATAAAGTAGAGGAAGCCTTAGCTGAAGCAGACAAAGGAAGTTTAGATAAAATGAAAAAATTATTAGCTATTTTAAAAAATCCTTACGACAATCAAAACAATATACAGGAATATCAAACGCCTGCTCCATCAAACAATGTAAAATATCAAACTTTTTGTGGAACTTGAAATTATAAAACGTAAGGCTCTGGCCTAGCTGATTTACCCAAAACTCTTTCAACTGCAAAATCACTTATATCAATTGTTTGGTATGATCCTGTTGTGATTAATTCAGTTAAGGCCCTACCGATACCTGGTGCCTGCATTAAGCCTCGTCCGGTAAACCCAGATGCCATGTATACATTCTCATATTTTGGATGTTTACCAACTACTGCATTATTATCCAATCTATTACAATCATAGTAACCTGCCCATCCACCAGTTAACTTTAATTCCTCAAAAGCAGGTATTCGTTTAGCTAGAGCTGGCCAGACTAATTCTTCAAAGTCATTCCAGGCTGGTTCTAAATCTTCTGCGTCAAATACAGAAATAGGTGAGCCTGCTAAATATTCTCCTCCTTCTGGTCTCCAATAAACACCCGTTGTTAAATCTCCACTTAGTGGCATCTCTTTTATATATGTTGGGCATTTTACTCTAAACACGGTATGCTTTTGAGGAACAACAGGAATATCCTCTAACAATTCTTTTGTCCAACAACCAGCCGCAGAAACAATTGTTTTGGCATTTATTTCAGAAATACTTTTTACTTCACCCTTAATAAATTCTGCTCCAAGCTCTATTGCTTTGCTTTTAAGAGCGCTATGAAACATAAATGGATCAATCCATCCTTCGCTTTGGTTATCTGTATAGGTTGCTGTTTCAATTCCCTCACTATTAACATAAGGAAAAACTTTTGATAATTCTGAGCCTTTAATATTTTTTGTTCCTGCATCACAATCTTTATGGTTTTCTAATGCTCTATATTGCTCTTCAGCATGTTCAGGGCCAAACATTAAAAGATATCCATTGGTTACCATACTAGCTGTTGGATTAGGATTTTTTTCTGTTTTTAATAATTCTGGTATTTGAAAAATAAATTCTCTTGCAAATTTTCCCAATAAAATATTTTCTTTTTGGAAAAATTGTCTTCTAAAACCTCCTAGAGATAATGGGAATGAAGCTGTTTTATAAGTAGGATCTCTCTCAATAACTTTTACTTTTCTGCCCTCTTTGGATAAAAAATAGGCTGTTGCTGCCCCAATTATTCCACCGCCAATTACTACAACATCATCCATATCTAATTTAATATAATTAAGCTTGTGTTCAGAATTAGTGCAAAGCTACACCAAAGTAAATATGGAATCATTAAGTAAGCGCTCAACATCTTGACGCGTTTAAACCTTAAAATTAGGTTAATTATCAATGCTATTAGAATAGTTAATATTAATAAAGCGATGACCATATTATGAAAAACAAAGAAAACTACACTCCAAGTTGTATTGAAAACTAAATGAATAAAGTAAATATAAACAGTATTCATATCTCTATTTTTAGTATGCCAATAAAGCCATATAGCGACGGTCATCATTAAATAAAGAGATGTCCAAACAGGACCAAATATCCAATCTGGTGGATTAAATGTCGGTTTATTTAGTAATGAGTACCAAGGTTCTTTAAATTTAATAGTAGCCAACCCTCCAATCAATGAGGCAGAGAATGTAATAGCAAGAAACGATAGAAATGTTAAAAATTTATTTTTAAGCATGTTAAATATATAAATAACAAAAAATGAGTAAAAAAACTATTTGGATTACAGGAGCTAGTAGTGGCATTGGGAAAGCAACTGCAATTAAATTTGCTGATGAAGGATGGAAGGTTCTTATTTCAGCTAGAAGAGCTGAATTATTAGATGAACTTTCAAAAAATGAAAATATTTTTTCATATCCTTTAGATGTTACAGATATGGCTCAAACTAAAGAAGTATTTAGTAAAATAATCAATGATCATGAAAATATTGACCTATGTTTGTTTAGTTCAGGAACTTATGAAAGAAAATCTGAGAAAGAATTAATGGTAGAAAATATCAGACATGTTATGGAGGTAAACTTTATTGGAGTAATTAATTGTGTAAGTGTGGTTGAAAAATATTATAAAATTAAACAAAACGGTCATGTTGCAATTGTTTCATCACCAGTTGGTTATAGAGGTCTTCCAAAATCATCGGGATATACCCCCTCTAAAGCTGCACTTAATAATTTCACTCAAGGAATTTATTTTGATTTCAAAAAATTTAATATCAAAGTTACACTAATAACTCCTGGATTTATTAAAACAGCTCTGACAGATAAAAATGAGTTTAAAATGCCTTTTTTAAAGTCTACAGAATATGCAGCGGATGAAATTTTTAATGGATTAACTAAGAAAAATAATTTTGAAATAATTTTTCCTAATCAAATAAAATTAATCTATAAAATAATTCAAATATTGCCAAACAAAATCTATAATTACTTAATTTCTAAGTACGTAAATCGTTAATCCTTTACAAACACAACTGTAAGCTCAGCTACTTTAAAACCAAACTTAGTCATGGTTGCTCTATTTATTGCAACTCTATCATCTTGCTTAAAAATCCAATCATCAAAAGTAATTTTAATCTCTTTACCTTTGACTGGAACTAATAAAACATATTCGAATTTAAATGCAGGACCATAAGAATAACCTTTTGCTTTTCCGACAACATCACCTGCTGTTCCCTCATAATTGTGTTCATCAATTTTGTTTATTGTCCATTCTCGGTCTTGAACTTCACCATCATCCCAATTAAATTTTTCTTTAAGAATTAACTGCTTTCCATCCCAAGTTCCGTTTAAATCTGCTGAAAATTGTCTTGTAACTTTTCCTGACCTATTTTGTAAAACACCCCAAGCCTTTACATTTCCAGATAAATATTCTTCAATTATTAATCTTGGTTCTTTATTTTTAAAATCTTCTGGTTTCATAGCGCTATTATTCGAGCAACTTGTAATTAAGAATAATAAAATTATCAACGAAATTGGCTTAATAATTTTTATATGTCGCATAAATATCTCCATTATTTTATTTATTTTGCATTGAAAACTGAATCAGATCTATATTTTTTGATTTAAATCCTGCCTCACAATAAGAAAGGTAAAACTCCCACATTCTTTTAAATGTTAAGTCAAAACCTTGATTTTTAATTAAATCCCATTTTTTTAAAAACTCATTCCTCCATATAGCCAATGTATTTGCATAATGATCAGCATAAGAAATATATGAATTTATAGCTAATCCATTATCAGAAACATATCGATTAATGCTACTCTTATTTGGCAAGAAGCCTCCTGGGAAAATATATTTTTGAATAAAATCTTGTTTATTTTTATATCTATCAAATAACCTATCATCGATAGTAATTGCTTGAATTCCAACCTTTCCACCTTCAGATAAATTATTTTTTATAGTTTTAAAATATCCTTCCAGATAATTTTGTCCAACTGCCTCTATCATCTCTATTGAAGCAATTGAGTTATATTTGTCATTTAAATCTCTGTAATCTTTTATTTCAATATTAACTTTTTCATTTAAACCGCATTTAAAAATTCTTTGTTTTGCATAATCAAATTGTTTTTTAGATATTGTGATGCAGTCAAGTTTTACATCATATTTTTTACCTAAGTATTCAGCAAAACCTCCCCAACCACATCCTATTTCTAAAACTTTGTCACCATTATTTGGTTTAATTAGATCAATTAATTTTTGATATTTATTATTTTGCGCCTCAGATAAGTTTTTTGAATTATCATTAAAAATAGCACTAGAATAAGTTAGTGTCTCATCTAGCCAAAGAGAAAAAAAATCATTGCCTAAATCATAATGTTTAGCAATATTTTGCTTACTTCTACTTTTTGTATTTTTAATTATCTTATTTTTAACAAAGTTAATTATTGGAAAATCAAGAATACCTGAAAATTTATGTATAATTTCTATATTTCTAGCAGTTAACTCTATTAAATTTGATAAGTTATCAGTTTCAAACTCTCCTCTCATATAACTTTCAGCAAAACCAATACTCCCACCTCGAATTAAATTATAATTAAAATTTTGTTTTTTAATTAATATGTTTGCTTGTAATTTATCATTTGGATTTCCAAATTTTAAAACATTCCCATCAAATGTTGTAAGTTCAAGATAACCATAATTGATCTTACTTAAAAATTTAAAAACTAATTTATCTGCTACATTATTTAATAACATTAATTTTCTACTGTAATATTATTTTTAATTTTTAATTTTTTTTTTACAAATTTAATTCCTTTAATCCACAATTTAAACGCTTCAAAATGTATCGCAGAAATTATTTTGAATGTCATCAAAGGGTGTTTTAGATAGGAATTCATTAAATTTTTATTAGTTAAATCAGATCTTATACCATCTTGAGATGCAAATAAGATTTTTCCCTCTTGGTCGTATTGATCTATTATTACAGACAACTTATCTCCTGGATTTAATATCCTAAAAAAATAATTACAATCCATTTCAATAAAAGGAGAAACATGGAATTTTTTTGAACAATTATTTTGAATTAATTTATTTTCTCCTTTTACTTTAAAAACATAAGTATGTTGTTCACCAAATGTGTTTTTAACCTCATATAATATAGAAATTAAATTTTCATCATTGTCATATACAAAAAAAATGCTTAGTGGATTAAAAACATAACCTAATATTCTTGGGTAACATAAGAGTTTTACTTTTATATTATCTGTACTGACGTTATTGCTTCGTAAGTTATTTTTTACCCAATCGAGAATAGACGAACCATCACGTTCACCGTGGTCTTTCTCATAGAAACTTATTAAATTAAATTTATTTAAAGAGAAAAAATTAAGTTTATTATTTAATTCTTTGAGCTCAGATAGATCTAAAAATAATGAAAAAACTTTGTATTTAAAGAAATGTTTCTTTGGCTTAAATCTCTTATGGATTACGCTCCCATTATATATACTAGAATTAATCATTAAGGTTTTTCAGCATTTCAATAGATGATTTTATTCCATCTTCATGAAATCCGTAACCAAAATAACTGCCACAAAAAAGTAAATCTTTTTGATTTTGTATTTTAACAAGCTCTGATTGAGCATCTAATGCTTTTTGATCATAATATGGATGTGTAAACTTTACTTTTTTCAATATTTTATCCTCATCAATCTTAAAGTAAGGATTCAATGTTAAGAAAATATTTTGATCACACCTGAGGTTTTGTAACAAATTTAACCAATACGTAATTGAATTTTTCTCTAGATTATTATTATCTATTGAAGAGTTCCAAGAAGACCAAACTTTTTTATTTTTTGGCATGGCTCGCTCATCTGTATGAATATAGGCAATATTTTCTTTATAATTAAAATTTGAAAGAACATCTTTCTCATCATCGGTGGGATTTTCGATTAATTTCAGAGCTTCATCTGCATGTGTTGCCAAAATAACTTTGTCATAATCAAAAAATTCACTTTCTCCACCGTAATATAAATCTATTCCTATTGTTTTTCTTTTAATTTTTGTGACTTTATAATTTTTATAATGTTCTCCACTTATTTGTGAAATTATTTTACTAACATAGGTCCTGCTTCTATTGGTTACTGTGTACCACTGTGGTCTATTTTTTAATTTAAACAAACCATGATTTTGAAAAAATTTTAAAAAGAAATGTATTGGCATCTTGCTTGCTTCATAAGGAGGCATAGACCAAATTGCAGATACCATTGGTATTATATGATAATCGATAAACGTTTTAGATAATTTATTAATTTTTAAATATTCGCCTAAAGTAATTTTTTCATTGGATATGCTCACTTTTTCACTTTTTTTATAAAATTTTACTAAATCAAAAAACATTTTTAAAAACTTAATATTAAATAAGTTTGATTTATTAGAAAAAATCCCACTTAATCCTTTGCCACAATATTCAAAATTCGTGTTATCGACTGAAACTGAAAAAGACATATTACTTTTTTCAATTTTAATATCATTTTCCTTAAAAAAATTAATTAAATTTGGATATGTTTGAAAATTAAAAACAATAAAACCAATATCAACTGAAACTTTTTTTTCATCAAAAAACAAATCTATAGTATGAGAATGTCCACCAAAATGATCTTCTCTTTCGAAAAGATCTACGTGATGTTTTTTAGATAAATAATAAGCAGCACTTAGTCCAGAAATACCTGAGCCAACAACAGCAATTTTCATTAATTATTATGCTGCATCTTCTTTAAACTCATCCAAACTTGGACAAGTGCAAAAAATATTTTTATCTCCATATACATTGTCAACTCTTGCAACTGGAGGCCAAAATTTATTTGCTTTTAAGAATTTTGCTGGATATGCGGCTTGCTCTCTTGAATATTTATGATTCCATTCATCTGAAGCTAATTCTATGTCAGTGTGAGGTGCATTTTTAATAGGGTTATCAACCTTATCAAACTTGCCTGTCTGGACCATATCTATTTCCTCTTTAATACTAATTAAAGTGTCACAAAATCTATCCAGTTCAGATAAACTCTCACTTTCAGTTGGTTCAATCATCATTGTACCAGCAACTGGCCATGACATTGTTGGTGCATGAAATCCATAATCTATCAATCTTTTAGCTATATCTTCTTCTGAAATTCCTGTTTCGCTTTTAATTGATCTTATATCAATAATGCATTCATGTGCTACATTACCATTAGAACCTTTGTAAAGGATTGGAAAATGATCTTTTAATCTATTTGCTATGTAGTTTGCATTTAGGATTGCAATTTGCGTTGCAAGTTTTACTCCCTCGGATCCCATCATCTTAATATACATCCAAGAAATTGATAAAATACTTGAGCTTCCCCAAGGTGCAGCTGAAACGGCACCTATTCCACTTGCAGGTCCACAATCTTTTACAACTGGATGATTAGGCAAATAAACTTGTAAATGTCTTTTACATGCAATAGGTCCCATTCCAGGTCCTCCTCCACCATGTGGAATACAAAATGTTTTATGCAGGTTTATATGACAAACATCAGGACCAAAATTTCCTGGTTTTGCCACACCAACAAGTGCATTTAAGTTTGCTCCATCCATATAAACTTGACCACCATGTTTATGAATTACTTCACATATATCCTTAATTTTTTCTTCAAATACACCGTGTGTTGAAGGGTATGTTACCATTAATGCACCAAGATTCTCTGAATGCAATTCTGCTTTTTTCTTTAAATCCTCAAAATCAACATTTCCCTCTTTATCACAATCAACAACGACAACTTTCATTCCTACCATCTGTGCACTTGCTGGATTAGTTCCATGTGCTGAGCTTGGTATTAAACATATATTTCTATTTTCATCCCCTCTATCTAAATGATATTTTCTTATTACCATTAATCCTGCATACTCACCCTGAGCTCCAGCATTTGGCTGAAGTGAAACACCTGAAAAACCAGTGATAGATCTCAACCAATTTTTAAGATCTGTGAACATTTCTCTATATCCCTCCATCTGTTCTACAGGTACAAATGGATGAGGTTCTGCTAATTCTCTCCAAGAAATAGGTATCATTTCCGCAGTAGCATTTAATTTCATAGTACATGAGCCTAAAGCGATCATTGTTCGATTAAGAGCTATATCCTTATCCTCTAATTTTTTAAGATATCTAAGCATCTCTGTCTCTGAGTGATATGAATTAAAAACAGGATGTTCTAAATATTTTGAAGTTCTTAATAAATTTTTTGGTAAATTTGGTAAACTGATAGTAGGATCCTCTTTTTTAATAGACTCTGCAGCATTAAAAATTTTTAATAATTGATTTACTCTATAAACATTTTTTCTTTCATCAAAAGAAACTGACAGCATTTCCGAATTTACTTTTCTTATATTAACTTTTTGGTCTAAAGCATTTTTAAATATTTGATCAGTCTTTTCTTTGGTAATAATTGTTACAGTATCAAAAAAATAATCTGAATATAATTCATATCCAGATTGTTTTATTTTATCAGCAAAATTTTTTGCTAGTTGAGATACTCTTTCAGATATACTTTTAATTCCATCTGGACCGTGATAAATAGCATATGCTGCTGAAACAATTGCTAGTAATGCTTGAGCGGTACAAATATTACTTGTAGCTTTGTCTCTTCTAATGTGTTGCTCTCTAGTTTGTAATGACAATCTATAGGCCTGGTTTCCATGCCTATCAACTGAAACCCCAACAATCCTACCTGGCATAGATCGTTTGTATTCATCTTTTGTTGCAAAAAATGCTGCATGAGGTCCTCCATAACCCATTGGTATACCGAACCTTTGGGAGCTACCGACAGCAATATCAGCGCCAAGCTCTCTTGGTGTTTTTAGCATAGAAAGCGCAAGGAGATCACAAACTAAAATTGCTTTTCCATTTTTTTTATGAATTTTACTTATGGCCTCACTAGGATCTTTAATATCACCTAAAGTTCCTGGATATTGTAAAACTCCACAAACAATATCTTCTTTTAAATGCTCTAGAACTTTATCCTCATTTCCAACAAGGACTTTAAGACCCATTGGCTCTGCTCTAGTTTGAATAACGTCAATTGTTTGTGGATGGCAATCCTCAGAAACAAAAACTAAATTGCTATCACTTTTATTAAGTCTATGACTTAAACCCATAGCTTCAGCAGCAGCTGTTCCCTCGTCAAGTAAAGAGGCATTTGCTATATCCATTCCAGTAAAATCAACAATCATTTGTTGAAAGTTTAATAGCATCTCTAATCTACCTTGTGCTACTTCAGGCTGATAAGGTGTATATGATGTGTACCATCCAGGATTTTCTAATATATTTCTTAAAATTACATATGGTGTGTAAGTTCCATAATAACCCATCCCTATAAAATTTGAGTAAATTTGGTTTTTTTTTGAGATTGCTTTTAATTTTCTTAACGCTTCATATTCTGAATTTGGTTCACCGATATTTAGTTCACCTTTAAACTGAATCTTTTCTGGTATGGTACTATTAATAAACTCATCTAATGACTTAAAGTTAAGATCTTTAAGCATTTTTTCTTGGTCCTTTTCTGATGGACCTATGTGTCTTCTAATAAAATCTTTTTGTGAATTATGTAACATTAGCTTGATGTCTCCTTTGCAAATTTATCGTATTCTTCTTTATTCATTAAAGTATCTAGCTCAGATGTGTCTTTAATTTTAAGTTTAAAAAACCATGCACCACCTTCAGGATCCTCATTGATTTTGGCAGGATCGTCAACTATAGACTGGTTGGTGTCTACCACTTCACCACTAACTGGAGTATAAACATCACTAGCAGCTTTCGTAGATTCTACTACTCCTGCGGTACCATCTTTTTCAACACTAGATCCTTTTTCAGGAAGTTCTGCAAAAACTATGTCTCCAAGCATTTCTGTTGCATGTTTTGTAATTCCTATTGTGGCTACATCTCCCTCCAAAGTAATCCACTCATGTTCTTTAGAAAATTTTACTTCACTCATTAATTTACTCCTTTCACATAACTTTTCTTATAAAATGGTAATGTGCAAATATTTGCTGGATATTTTTTGCCTCTTACCTCAAGCAAAATTTTAGTATGAACCTTTGAAAACTCTTTATCAACATAACCCATCGCTATAGGACCGTTTACACTTGGTCCAAACGTTCCACTAGTTATCTCACCAATTTGTTTATCTGTATCATTAAATATTTTAGTTTTTTCTCTTGCAATCAGTCTGCCTTCAGGCTTAATCCCTACTCTTATTTGTCTTGCTCCATCTTGCATTTGGTTCATAATTTTTTTCGATCCAATAAAACCCCCATTTGATAATCTAGATTTTGAGATTGCCCATCTAAGATTTGCCTCAACTGGCGTTTTATTAATATCTAATTCGTGACCATATAAACATAATCCAGCTTCTAATCTCAAGGTATCTCTTGCCCCAAGTCCTATAAGTTGTGCTCCTTTTTCTATTAAATTTTTAACGAATTTTTCAGCTTTATCGTTAGAAATTGAAATTTCAAATCCATCTTCCCCTGTGTAACCTGATCTTGTGACAAATAATTTTTCATTATCAGAGTCAAACCAATTTCCTGTCATAAAATTTAGTTGATCAACCCCATTTATAATTGAGTTTAAAATTTCAACAGATTTAGGTCCTTGAATTGCTATTAAAGATCTATTGTTATCTAAATTCATTTTAAATTTTGAACCTAGTAAATTAGATAAAATATCAAAATCTTTATTTTTGCATGCAGCATTTAAGATGATTAAATATCCCTCCTCTATTTTTGTGATAATTAAATCATCATAAATTCCAGCATCCTCATTCATTAAAAAACTATACTTAGAGCAGTTTTGTTTTAGATTTTTTAAATCTAATGGAAAAATCTTTTCTAATTCTTCTGTTAAACTTTCATCACCATGTATAAATAATTGACCCATATGAGATACATCAAATATTCCAGAATTCGATCTTGTGAATTTATGTTCTTCAATAATACCTTTGCTATACTGAATGGGCATTTCATAACCAGCGAATTCAACAAACTTAGCGTTGTTACTTTGATGAAGTTTATTTAGCGATGTTTTTTTTATTTCCATATTAACTCTTCTGTGCCCCCTCTGTCTTGGTGCCTGAGAGATTTGCTCCTTCGGCGAGAATAATTCTCTTTCCAGAGTTAATATGTACGGTCCTTTTGCCTGAGAGTTTCCGGGGTGGTTGCTCCTTCGGCGCTACAAAAGTAGTCTCTCCCGTATATAAATTTATAGCACATTTAAAATGTTTATGTGAAATTTATTTAGCTACCTTTTTGACAAGAAATGGAGATAAAAACTGTATAATCACTGCTGTTATAACTACCGCTCCCCCAAAAAGCACTGTAAGTGGTGGGCTTTCGTTTGCAAACATCCATGCCCATAGAGGTCCTAAAACAGCTTCAGTTAACATAATTATTCCAACAAATGCTGAGGGAGTTGATCTTGCTCCAATAGTTATAAGTATAAAACCAAGTCCAACTTGAAAAAATCCTGCAATAAAACTTAAAAAAATATCATTTGTTGAAACAATAATACTTGGTGACATAAACAAACCTATTAATGTTGCAAAAATTCCAGCAACGAGTTGTAAAGGTATCATGTCAACTTTCGGATATTTTCTAACAATTAAAATTAAGCTCGCAAATGATATTGGCATAATAAATGCAACTAAGTTTCCTGTCATTTGACCTGGTGTTAGTGAACTTCCTAACATTAAAATAATACCAACGACTGCTGTAATAATACAAGTTAATGTAATTTTTGAAATTTTTTCTTTTAAAAATACATAACCAAAAATTGCTAAAAACAAAGCTTGAGTTTGAATTATAAAGTTTGCATTAGCTACTGTTGTTTCGTACATAGCAAACACATAGCTAGCAAATCCGATGGATAAAATTATACCTCCAAATAAACCTGGAATTCCAGATTTATAAAGAGCACTGAAAATTTTTCCTTTGTAAGTAAAGATTAAAAAAATTGTAATTACTCCTATAAAGAAAAGTGATCTCCAAAATAATATTTGCCAAAGTGTAGATCCATCAAACGACTTAACAATTAAACCTCCGAAACTTAATGCACAAGCTCCTAAAAAAACTAAAAAAGGACCTGGTATCTTTGATAAAAAATCCATTAAATTTGTGATAGTAAATTTTGAGTTTCCATTTCATATAACTTAAATAAAGTCTCCGCATCAGATAAATTGATCTCTTTAAATTTTATTTTTGAACCAGGAGACATCTGTACTAATCGGTCATAATCAACACTAGCCACAACTCCAATTTTTGGATAACCACCAATAGTACCGTGATCTGAAAGCATTATAATTGGATTTCCATCTGCAGGCACTTGGATGACACCTTTAATTAAGCCCTCTGATTTTATGTTGGTGTTCACAATATTATTTATTTTAAGCCCCTCAAGTCTCATGCCCATTCTGTCTGAAAGTTTTGATACTTTGAATTCCTTTTCATAAAATATTTTTTTACCTTCCTCAGAAAAGTAATCAAAATTAGTTCCTTTAATCACCCTTATATTTTCTATTTTAGTATTAATGTAATTAGTTTTTTTAATATCCTTATTTGAATTTATTTTTTTTATATTAATTCTTTGCCCTACATCTAATTTTTTTCCATTATTAGATCCAATATTTGCTTTTGTGTTTATAGAACAACTATTCCATTGAAATTTTAAATCGAGCTCTCCGCCTATTGCTAAATAACCATAGACTGATTTATTCGTAGATATGATATTTATTTCATCTCCATTTTCAATTTGATAACTTTGGTAACACTGACCTTTAATTTCAGTATCTTTTTTTTTTATTGAAAAAATTACATCTCCAGTGATAGCAATATTAATTTTTTCTCCTGAATATTTTACAAGAGGACCTTGGTATGCAAATTCAATCACCGCTGCATCTAAATTATTGTCAACAAGTTTGTTAGCTATAAGAAAATTCCTATTATCCATGGCACCACTAAATGGTATGCCAATATGATAAAGATGGTCTCTTCCTTTATCTTGAAAAGTAGTATTAATTCCAGATCTGATTATATCTATATAATTATTACTCATTAAAATTTTTATACTGGTCTATGGTAATTTCCTTAAAAATAATTGTATCTCCTGGGTTAATTAGGTTTGGTTTATCTTCTTTTGAGCTATCAAAAACACTTAAAGGTGTATTTCCTAAAATATTCCACCCGCCTGGACTTTCAAATGTATAAATGTTTGCAAATTGCTCAGTAATTGCTACTGATCCTTTTGGAACTTTAACTCTTGGAGTTTCTAAACGTTGAGCTCGCATATTTTCATCTAAGTCACCAAGAAAAGGCATACCAGCGATAAAACCTGTCATGTAACAGAAATACTCTTTATTTAAAAATTTCTCTAAAATTTTTTCTCTACTTAATTTTAATATTTCTTCCAATCTTTTAATGTCCATTGAGAAATTTTCATCACAACAAACTGGTATTTCTAATTTTTTAGAATTTATGTTTTGAGAGTCCTCAAGATCAATATTTTCTATATAATTTTTAACTTGTTTAAAACTTGTTTTATTTAGATCGAAAGAGATAATTAATTTATTATAAGACGGGGTTAAATTATTAATTCCTTCAATATTATTTTTTTTAATAGTCTTAAAATATTTTATTACTTTTGAATTAATTGTTTTATTTACTTCATTACCAAAATCACAGTATACAGCTGCGTCACCAAGATTTGATATATTTTTTATCATGCCATGTTATACTCAACATTATTAGCTATGGAAATTAATATAAATTGTGATTTAGGGGAAAAATCAAAACATCATTCAAATGAGAATGATCCAAATTTACTTGAAATAGTTAATTCAGCTAATGTTGCATGTGGTTACCATGCAGGTGACGATGATTCTATGAAACAAGTAGTTCAAATTTCAAAAAAAAATGGTGTCAGTATTGGAGCGCATCCATCATTTAAAGATCCAGAAAATTTTGGAAGAAAAAGAATGAATCTTCAACCAAACGAGGTGAGGCAATTAATAATTGATCAATATGAAATTCTTCAAAAGATTGCTCAAGATCATGGAGAAAATGTTACTCATATTAAACCACACGGTGCTTTAAATAATATGGCTTGTGAAGATATTGATTTAGCAACCACTTTAGCAAAAGCAATAAATGAAATTAGTAAAGATTTAATTTATTTAGTTCCTACAGGATCTAAAATGGAACAAGCAGCAAAAAAAATGAACATGCGTATAGCTTGTGAGATTTTTGCAGATAGGAATTATGAGGACGATGGCAATTTGGTTTCTAGAAAAAAACCACATGCTCTTATTACTGATCCAGTAGAAGCTAAAAAACATGTGCTAAATATGGTTAAAAATCAGTCGCTTAATTGTCACAGTGGAAAGCAGATACCTTGTGAAATTGACTCTGTGTGCATACATGGAGATAACGAAAGTTCGTTATCTACAGCAAAATCAATAAGAGAAAACCTGTTAGAAAATGGATTACAATTAAAACCTTTAAATAAAATGGAGAAATTTATAAATGATTAAAAAAATATTTGTAATTTTGATTTTAACATTGTTTACAACAAGTTCTTTTTCTGCAGGATCAGATTCCACTTCTTCAAAAGTAAAATCAAATTATGATAAAGCAGTAGAGTCAATTAAATTTGCAAAAAAATATGAGTCGAAAGGTAAACTTGAAAAGGCAAAAAAAAGATATGCTAAAGCTCAAAAACTACTTTTAAAATCAAACTCAGAAAAACCTAACAAAGCTGATACTTTAAATTATTTAGGTTTCACTACGCGAAAACTTGGTGATTACGAGAACGGTGAAAAATATTATCTACAAGGTCTAGAAATTGAACCTAATCATTTTGGTATAAATGAATATTTGGGTGAACTGTATGTTGCAACAAACAGATTAAATTTAGCAAAAGAAAGATTAAAAATATTAGAAAACTGTAACTGTAAAGAATATACTCAGTTAAAAGAAGTTATTGAAGGTACTAAAAAATCTAAATATTAATTTAAATACAAAATATAAAAATAAGCTGGTGTTAAAATCACCAGCTTGAAGATAGTATTTATTGAAAAATTCACAAATTGAAATAATATTAACCCATCTTGATTGAAGAACTCATAATTTTAACCAATATAATTTTTATAACAATTATATTAACAGCAGACAATGCTGTAATTGTTGGATCTATCGCTTCAAATTTTGTTCCAAAAAATAGGAAACAAATAATTCTTTGGGGTGTAATTGGAGCTTTTGTTTTTAAAATATTTTTTGCTGTATTTGCAACTTTTTTATTTGAATTTTATTTTATAAAAATTTTAGGTGGTTTGTTATTAATTTGGATTGTAAATGATTTAAGGAAAGATTTATTAGACATAAAAAAAGTAAAACCCACTACAAAAAAAGGTAAAGAACCTTCATACATAAGCAGTATTGGAAAAGTTTTGTTTGCAGATATCATGATTAGTTTTGATAATGTTATTGGTGTAGTTGCAGCTGCAAAAGGCTTTTTTGGGTTTATGATATTTGGACTTATGTTATCAGTTGTTTTAACTGGCGCTTTAGCGACATATATGGCTAATTACATACAAAGACATATTTGGATAGCTTATGTTGGTTTGGTATTTATTTTAATTGTTGGTCTTCAACTAGTAATTGGTGGATTGGTTGATCTTGAAATATTAAATATTAATGAGAAATTTAAAAAATACTTTTGATTAATAAGAATTTTTTTTTTTTGGAAATTTAATTTTTCTAACCTCTTTTGAATAATTTAAAACAGCTTTAGAAATATAATTTCTAATATTGGCGTATTTTTTTACAAACCTATAATTCATTGGATTTAAACCAATTAAATCATCAAAAACTAATATTTGACCATCACAATATTTAGAAGATCCAATACCAATAGTTAGAATATTTAAACTTTTAGTCACAAGCTTTGCCAAAGAAGTTTCCACACATTCTAAAACAATTGAAAATACTCCTGCTTTTTCTAATAATTGTGCGTCCCTGATGATATTATTTCTCTCTAGTTCATTTTTACCCTTAAATTTGAAAGTTTTATCTGATTGAGGTAGTAAGCCCAAATGACCCATAACTGGTATTTTATTTTTAACTAAAGTTTCGACTGTTTCATAAATTTTTTTTCCACCTTCTAATTTTACTCCATCGCATTTAGTTTTTTTCATTATAATTTTGGCATTTTTCAAAGCTTCTTTAGGATTTCGATAGGTGTTATGCGGCATGTCAACAATCATTAAACTTTTTTTTATGCCCATCCTGACGCTTTTAGAATGTTCAATCATAGTATTCAAAGTTACTTCTCTCGTAGATTTATAATTATACAAAACAGATCCGAGAGAATCTCCAACAAGTATGATATCGCAATAATTATCTAAAATAGATGCAACATTTTTTGAATATGCAGTAAGACTAACTATTTTAGTCTTGTTTTTTTTAGAAATTATTTTTTTAATTTTGCTCATTCACATTGGTACAAATTACCAAATGCCAGTATTTTCCATTGAAGACCAGGGTTCTTGGGGATCTAAATATCCATCTTGAAGTAATTCTATTGAAATATTATCTGGTGATCTAACAAAAGCCATATGACCGTCTCTTGGTGGTCTATTGATAGTATAACCCATGTCCATAAGTTTTTGGCATGTCTCATAAACATTATCTACTCTATAAGCTAGATGACCAAAATTTCTTGATCCCTCACCTAGATCATCACCATCCCAATTATATGTTAATTCAATCTCTGCATTTTTGTCATTTGGTGGGGCAAGAAAAATTAAAGTGTATCTTCCTTTTTCGCTATCTTTTCTTCTTGTTTCTTTCAGTCCAAGACCTTCACAAAAAAACCTTAGAGATGCATCAACATCACTAATTCTAATCATGGTATGTAAATATTTCATATCAATATTTATAGTTAAAAATTACTCTAATTCAATAGTGCTTGGTGGTTTTGATGTAACATCATATACAACTCTATTGATACCTCTAATACTATTCACTATTTTATTTGATATAGATTGCATAAATGACTTTTTAAATTCATAATAATCTGCTGTCATTCCATCTTCAGAGGTAATTGCTCTTAATAAGCAAAGATATTCATAAGTACGATTATCACCCATTACTCCAACTGTTTTTACAGGTAGCAAAGCTGCATAAGCTTGCCAAATCTTATGATAAAGACCATTGTTTTTTAAAGTTTCTATAAAATAATAATCAGCTTCTTTTAAAATTTTGATTTTTTCATTAGTTATTATACCTGGAATTCTAATAGCTAAACCTGGCCCAGGAAACGGATGCCTAGAAACAATTTCTTTACTTAAATTTAACTCTATTCCTAATTTTCTTACCTCGTCCTTAAATAAAAATTTAAGTGGTTCTACTAATTTTAGATTCATTTTTTTTGGTAGGCCACCAACATTATGATGAGATTTAATTTTAGAAGTTTGGCTGCCAGTAACAGATTTACTCTCAATTAAATCTGGATAAAGAGTACCTTGAGCTAAAAATTTAACATTTTTAATTTTCTTAGCATATCGCTCAAAGATTTTAATAAATAAATTACCAATTATTTTTCTTTTTTTCTCTGGATCAGAAACATTTTTTAACTTTTTTAAGAATTCCTTTTCAGCATTTACATAGATTAAATTTATTTTTAAACGCTTTTTAAAAGTTTGAACTACTTGTACTTCCTCGTTTTTTCTTAGAAGGCCAGTGTTTACAAAAATACAATAAAGTTTTTTTCCAATAGCTTTATTCAATAATTGGGCAACTACACTACTATCTACACCTCCTGATAATGCACAAATAACTTTATTATTTCCAACTTGTTTTCTAACATTCTTAATAAGCTGATTTTTTTGATCTTTAGAGGACCAATTTCTTTTAATTTTACAAATTAAA
This sequence comes from uncultured Pelagibacteraceae bacterium, assembly GCA_902587755.1. Taxonomy (GTDB): domain Bacteria; phylum Pseudomonadota; class Alphaproteobacteria; order Pelagibacterales; family Pelagibacteraceae; genus Pelagibacter. Next base: position 134,078 of record CACIMN010000001.1, read on the forward strand.
AAAATAAAATTACTTATTAATTTTTTTCCATTCTCTGTGTGGGTCACCTCTGGGTGAAATTGAACCCCATAATATTTTTTTATTTTATTTTCAACAATTGCAAATTTTGAATTTGTACTTGATGCAATAACTTTGAAATTCTTAGGCAGTTTTGAAACCTGATCAGCATGACTCATCCAAACTTGTTTAGATTTTTTATTTCCAAAAAAATTAGATGTTAAAAGGCTGTTATTTTTTTTAAAAACATTAGCTAGGCCAAATTCTCTATGTTTCGATTGTTTTACTGTTCCACCATTAAGTTTTGATAAAATTTGATGCCCGAAACATATCCCGAGAATTGGCAAATCAAATTGTAAAATTTTTTTATCAAATGAATACTTATTTATTTGATAAACATTTAATGGACCACCAGATAATATTACTCCTTTAATACTGCTATTTATATCTTTAAGTTTTATCTTTTTGTGACTAACTATTTCTGAAAAAACACCTAATTCTCTTACTCTTCTTGCGATTAATTGCGTAAACTGAGAACCAAAATCTATTATTAAGATTTTATTCAAATTTTGTTCAAGACTCATTCTTTTCTGGTTCAATATTTTTTAATGATTCTTGAATATCTTTGTTTTCATCACATAAATTTTTACAAACTTTCACAAACTTGTCTAAAAGATCTTTTACTTTTTCATAATTAGATTTTTCTAATGCAATTTTCATTAACATTAATAAAGCTTCTTCATTATTAGGCTCAATTAGAAGTGTTGTTTCTAAATTGTATTCTTCTTTTCTTTGATTTTCTTCCTGATTATAAATTTTTGCTAAATACAAATATGAATTTGCATCTTTGGGGTTAAAAACTATATTTCTTTCAAATAAAAAACGTGCATCCTCATATTTTTCTTTTTTAAAAAGTTCTAAAGCTTCATTAAAAAAATTTTCTTTACTTAAAGATATATTGTTAAAAGAGGATATTAGAAATATTAGTCCAATTAATTTAAAAAATTTGTTCATTAATATTTATTATCATTTTTTATCACATCTACATTATGGACCATACTTTCATAAAATCCAGCTTTTGTAATTTTCACAAATTGTGGTTTATTTCTTAATTTAATTATTGTTTTTGATCCAAGATAACCCATAGAAGATTTCAATCCACCAATCAATTTATAAATAATACTCTCAACATCTCCTTTATATTTTACAAAACCTTCTACACCTTCAGGAACGTATTTTGAGGAGTCTTTTTGTTTATTTTGAAAGTACCTATCAGCTGATCCTTTATTCATAGCCCCTACAGATCCCATACCTCTAAAACTTTTGAAAAATTGTCCATTTTTTTTAAGTAATTTTCCTGGAGTTTCGTCAGTACCTGCAAATAACGAGCCAATCATTACAGCATCAGCTCCTGCAGCGAAAGCTTTTGCTAAATCACCAGAATATTTTATTCCACCATCTGAAATTATTTTTACATTTTTATTCTTTAAACCGTTTCTAACAGCTAAAATTGCGCTTAATTGAGGAACTCCTATTCCGGCAACTAATCTTGTTGTGCAAATAGAACCGGGACCTATACCAATTTTAATTATATCTACTCCTAAATTTATCAGGAATTTTGCAGCCTCTGGTGTTGCAATATTTCCTGCACATAAAGCAGTTTTGTTGGTTTTTATTTTTTTAATATATTTGATTATTTCACCAACTTTCTTTGTGTGACCGTGAGCAGTATCTACTACAATTAAATCTACACCTTCCTTAATTATTTCTTTTGCTCTATTAAATTCATTTGTTGAAGCACCTACAGCTGCTCCAACGATAAGTTTTTGTTTTTTAACTTTTTTTATCTCTAATAATTGTTTTTTTACACCAAGATTTCTGTGAATTATTCCAATCCCACCAGCTTTAGCTATAGCAATTGCCATTCTACTTTCAGTGACAGTATCCATTGCAGATGACAAAATTGGAATTTTAAGTTTCAAATGCTTTGTTAGAGATATACTAGTGTCCGCATCAGAAGGTAGTATTTCTGAATACTTTGGAACTAATGTAACATCATCAAAGGTAAGTGCTTCTTTTATGGGAACCATAATCTTTTATATACGATTCCTTTTAAATTAAAAGTCTCTATCGAATTTTTCTACAAATTATAAAACTTTCTTTTGAATCTTTTCTGCTAGATTTTGGTTTAAAAACCTTAACTTCTCTAAAATATTTTCTTCCCTCTGCGACGATTTCGTTAAATGTTCCACCCATAAAAATTTTTGAAATAAAATATCCATTTTCCTTCATTAAATCTTTTGCAAAAATCATTGCTTCTTTACACAATTGTCCAGTTTGTATTGAATCTATATTTTTAATACCAGTTGTGTCTACAGCCATATCAGACATCACAACATCTACTTTATCTTTTATATTATTTTTAATTTCTTCTTGAGTTTTTTCTTCAGTGAAATCTCCTTTGATTTGAACACTTTTTCCTATAGGTTCCATTTTTTTAAGATCTACAGATATTAGCTTTCCATTTTTTGATGCTTTAAGAGCATATTGTGACCAGCTACCTGGTGCAGCTCCAATATCAATTATAGATAATCCACCTTTAAAAATTTTAAATTTTTCGTCAATTTCAATTAATTTATAAGCTGATCTAGCACGATACCCATCTACTTTGGATTGTCTAACATATATGTCTCTTCGTTGTTTATTTATCCAATTTTTAGAAATCTTATTTTTTTTCAATTAATTATTAAATCTTAAACTTTTATTTAAAATTTTACCCGTAATAGTTTTAATTTCTATTTTAATGTCTTTATTTAATCTCATATCTTTGTTATCTTTCCAAATACCTGCAGCCAAATGCATAATCCCGATTTTGTAATTTGGTAAATAAGGTTCTACAAAAGTTTCATTATCTTCATCATACTTTGGTAATAGATTGCTTGTTATCCAGTTACAGTTTAATGGTAAAAATTCTGTTTCTAAGTTATCTATATACACAGACATATTAATAGCTAATCCTTCTGAGCCAAAAATATTACCGGCCCTTAAAGTTTGAAATAAATTACTTTGCCAAGATTTCCATCCTTGTGAGTCTCTTTCTAATGAAAATACACCAATATTTATATGAGGCGCAAAAGCAAGCTTTCTAGCTTTCTCCATACTAATTTTTGATTTTACAGCGTGTTTAAAATTTTGAGATTTAATTACAGCTAATTTTCTAAATACCCAATCTACTCTTGAGGTGATTTTGTAACCTGGTCCTATGGTTTGTGTAATTCCTAGCTTACCATCATCACAGGCTTTAAAGTAAAGTTCTATGGTTTTCCAATCATTTACCCAGGCATCACAATCAATCCATAAATATTTATGATAGTTAGGAAAATATTTGGGTAAAAAAGCCCTAGATACTTGGCTCTTTAACCATTCGCGCCCTTTAATTTTACTGGCTGGAACTTTTATATCCCATTCTGCTGATTTTATTTCCTCTACTTTTAACAATAATTGTGATTTTTGATCATCAGACAAACCAGCATCCAAAATACAAATTGCAACTTCAGAGCTCTCTTTAAATCTTTTTATAGAGTCTATTAGCTCATTTAATAAAGGAAAATAATTTGAGTCAGCTAATGATACAATTACATTTTTTTTCATTATAAAATATCTTCAAGATCATCATCTTCATCTTTATAATTTTGATCTTCATTTTGTTTTTTTAATTTCTGGTAATGAAAAAAACTTATTGGAAGCATGCCTAAATATATAATTGCACTAATAGATATGACATTAAATGGGTATATTAGAAGTAATCCAAAAAATAAAACTATTCCAAATAATAGAAAAATCGTTGCTTTTCTTTGAATAACAATTTTTTTAAATGAGTAAGTTGGGAATTTACTGATCAATAACAGAGATGTTAAAATAAAAAAGACAGGAACAACTATATCATAATTAATATTCATAAAATTAAAACTCGTAAGACTAAATATCAATGGAGTTAAAACTAGAATACCTCCTGCGGGTGATGGAACACCTTCAAAAAAATTATCTCTCCAAGAAGGTGCTTGACCTGTATTTACATTGAATCGAGCTAAACGTAATGCAACACAAATTACATATATTAAACATAATAACCATCCAAATCTTCCAAGTGTACTTAGTTTCCAGAAATACATAATAAATGCTGGGGCTACTCCAAAACTTATCATATCTGTTAAAGAGTCTAGCTCCTTACCAACTTTTGATGTCCCTTTAATTAATCTTGCTATTCTTCCATCTAATCCATCAATAAGAGCAGCAAACATAATTGCTATAATTGCAAATTCAAATTTTCCATCCAATGCAAATCTGATTGACGATAAACCTATACAAACCCCAATAAGAGTTAGCATGTTAGGTAAAATCACTCGTGCGTTAGTTTTTTTATCTGTAACAATTTTTAAATTGTTTTTTGGCTGTTCCATAAATTAATTTTTAGCCAGCAGTGTTTCTCCTGAAATTGCTGTTTGACCAACTTTAACTAGTGGTTCATAATTTTCATAGTAAACGTCTGCTCTACTACCAAATCTAATCATCCCAATTCTATCACCTTGATTTAATTCCTGATTTTTATTTGTTTCGCAAACTATTCTTCTTGCAACTAATCCTGCGATTTGAACGACGACGATATCATTCCCATGTTTATCTTTAATTTTATAATAATTTCTCTCATTGTCTTCGCTTGCTTTATCTAAAGATGCATTTAAAAATTTACCTGGTTTATATAAAATATCTTCAACAGTACCTGAGCATGGCGTTCTATTCACATGGCAGTCAAAGACGTTCATAAAAATACTTATTTTTTTAAATTTTTTATTTTCTAGTCCAAGTTCTTTTGGACCATCTACCACTTCAACTTTAATCACTTCTCCATCTGCAGGGCTAACTAAGTAACTATCATCTCCTATAATTGTTCTCTCTGGATCTCTAAAAAAATAATAAACCCAGACAGTTAATAATATCCCTATTAATCCTAAAAAATTATTAATAATTAGAAAAATGATAGTTATGAATACAGCTATTACTATAAACTTATAGCCTTCAGTATGTATCTTTGGAAATATCTTACTAAACATATTCTTCTATTTGCTAAATTTCGATTAATATGTATATAAAATGGTCAAATTCAATTATTAAGATAATTTTTATTTAATGAGCAAAATCAAGGTAAATAACCCGGTAGTAGAGCTGGATGGCGATGAAATGACACGAATTATATGGGAGTTCATCAAAAACAAATTAATACTTCCATATTTAGATCTTGGCATTGAATACTATGATTTAGGGATGAAAAGCAGAGATAATACAGATGATCAGATCACAATAGACTCTGCGAATGCTATTAAAAAAATTGGTGTAGGAATTAAGTGTGCAACCATTACACCTGATGAAGCAAGAGTAGAAGAATTTGATTTAAAAAAAATGTGGAGGTCTCCAAACGGAACCATAAGAAATATAATTGGAGGAACAGTATTTAGAGAACCAATTATATGTAAAAATATTCCAAAACTTGTTCCTTCTTGGACAGATCCAGTAATTATTGGAAGACATGCATTTGGTGATCAATACAGAGCAACAGATTTTAAAGTTCCTGGAAAAGGAAAAATGGAAGTAAAGTGGACATCAGAGGATGGAAAAGATGAAATTAAATATGAAGTATTTAATTTTACAGGTCCTGGTGTGGCTTTATCAATGTATAATTTAGATAAGTCTATTGAAGATTTTGCAAGATCTTGTTTCAGTTATGGGTTAATTAAAAATTGGCCTGTTTACATGTCTACCAAAAATACAATTCTAAAGCAATACGATGGAAGATTTAAAGATATTTTCCAAGAAATTTTTGATAAAGAATACAAAAGTGAATTTGAAAAAAATAATTTGACTTACGAACATAGATTAATTGATGATATGGTTGCATGTGCAATGAAGTGGAGTGGTAAATATATTTGGGCTTGTAAAAATTACGATGGTGATGTTCAGTCAGATACTATGGCTCAAGGTTATGGGTCTTTAGGATTAATGACAAGTACATTGTTAACGCCAGATGGAAAAATAATGGAGGCAGAGGCTGCACACGGAACAGTAACTAGACACTATAGAATGCATCAACAAGGAAATGAAACTTCAACCAACCCTATCGCATCAATTTTTGCTTGGACTAGAGGATTAGCTCACAGAGGTAAATTAGATGGTAATGAAGAACTAATCAAATTTGCACAAACTTTAGAAAAAGTTTGTATTGAATGCGTAGAAAGTGGATCAATGACAAAAGATTTGGCAATTCTTATTGGTCCTGATAGCAAGTATTTGACTACCAATCAGTTTTTAGACGAAATTGATGGTAATTTAAAAAAGAAATTAAACTAAACTCTTAAGCTTTTCAAAAGCTTCTTCAATTTTTGATTGATCCTGTCCACCAGCTTGAGCAAAGTCTTTTCTTCCTCCACCACCTTTACCACCAATTATTTCAGATCCAACTTTAACAAATTTTACTGCATCAAACTTGCTGGTTAAATTATCTGTTACTCCAACTGCTAACCCAACCTTGTCATCTTTATTAGCAAACACTACCACAATACCTTCACCTAAATCTTTTTTGCCTTTATCCACAAGTTTTCTCAATTCTTTTGGAGGCAATCCATCTATTCTTTGAAGTCTTAATTTAACTCCATTAATTTCTACATCTTTAATAGTATTTTTTGATTTATCCTCTAAAATTGTATTTACCGAGATAGTTTCTAATTGTTTAGTCAAATTTTTTATTAAAGTTTTTTGATCAGCTTCTTCTAAACTTGGCTTTCCACCAAGTTTTATAATTTGCTGACTTAAATCTTTAATTGTTTCTTCATCTTTTTCTGCAGATAAGTTTGATAATTTTTCTTTATTTTTTAAATATTCCTCTAATTGTTTATCTCTTAATGCTTCTATTCTTCTAACCCCTGCAGCAATAGATGATTGGCTCACAATCTTAAATTTACCAATATCCCCAGTGTTTTTGACGTGCGTTCCACCACATAATTCAGTTGAAAAATACTTACCATCCTCGTCTCCCATTGAAAGAACCCTTACTTCATCTCCATATTTTTCCCCAAATAATGCTAAAGCACCATTTTCAACTGCCTCATCAGGTGTCATTAATCTAGTTTTTACATCAGATTTTTTAGAGACCATTGTATTTACAAACTCCTCTATTTTATCGATTTCCTCATTCAAAATTGGCTTCATATGACTGAAATCAAATCTTAATCTACTTGGCTCTACCAAAGATCCTTTTTGAGTTACATGAGTACCTAGAACTCTTCGTAATGATTCATGTAGCAGATGGGTTGCTGAATGATAAGCACGAGTATTATCTCTTCTTTCCACATCAATTTTTAATTCTACACTTTCTTGAAGTTTTATAGATCCACTATTAACCTTTCCATAATGGACAAATAAATCTCCAAGTTTTTTTTGAACATCGGTTACTTTAAATTTAAAATCATTCGATACTATTTCACCAGTATCACCTACTTGTCCTCCAGATTCGCCATAGAAAGGAGTTTGATTTACTATAATCATTCCTTCATCATTTTCTTTTAACTGATCTACCTCTTTGTTGTCTTTTAAAAGAGATAATACAACACCTTCTGCTTGATTAGTTTCGTATCCTAAAAATTCAGTTGGCTCAATTTTATCTTTTATTCCAAACCAAATATCTTCAACCGCTGCATCACCAGAACCTTTCCAATTTTTCTTAGCAAGCTCTCTGCTTTCCTTCATCAAAGAATTAAACTTTTCTGTATCAATTGACATTGATTTGTTTCTTAAAATATCTTCGGTAAGATCTAACGGGAAACCATAAGTGTCATATAATTTAAAAGCAACCTCACCTGGTAACACTTTATCTATTTTAGATATTTCATCATTTAAAATTTTTATTCCTCTATCTAAGAGAACCAAGAATTTTTCTTCTTCCATTTTTAAAGTTTCTTTTATTAAAGAGTCTGCTCTAACTAATTCTGGATAATTTCCAGACATTTCATTTTTAAGAGTATCGAACAAATTATAAAAAACTGGTTCCTTTGATCCTAATAAATGAGAATGTCTCATTCCCCTTCTCATAATTCTTCTAAGAACATACCCTCTTCCTTCATTTGAAGGTAAAACTCCTTCAGCAATTAAAAATGAACTTGCTCTTAAGTGATCAGCTATTACCCTAAAACTTGCAAGATTAGATTTATCTGATTTAACTTTTGTAATTTCAGATGCAGAACCAATTATTTTTTTAAAATGATCTGTTTCATAGTTATCATGTGAACCTTGCAATAAAGCTGCAATTCTCTCTAATCCCATTCCAGTATCAACTGACGGTTTTGGAAGATTAATTCTTTTATCTTTAATAACTTGTTCAAACTGCATGAAGACCAAGTTCCAAATTTCTATAAATCTATCTCCATCCTCATCTTTAGAACCAGGTAAACCTCCTGGTAAATGATCTCCATGGTCAAAAAAGATTTCTGAGCAAGGGCCGCATGGACCTGTCTCTCCCATTGACCAAAAATTATCAGAAGTTGCTATCCTAATAATCCTATCATCGCTAAAACCCGCTATTTTCTTCCAAAAATTGAAGGCCTCATCATCCTCATGAAATACAGTTACATAAAGCCTGTTTTTATCTATTCCAAAATCTTTGGTTATTAAATCCCAGGCATAATGAATTGCTTGCTCTTTAAAATAATCACCAAAAGAAAAATTTCCTAGCATCTCAAAAAATGTATGATGTCTTGGTGTGTAACCAACATTTTCTAAATCATTATGTTTACCACCTGCTCTTACACATTTTTGTGAAGTTGTGGCTCTAACGTAATCTCTTTTCTCTAATCCTGTAAAAACGTTTTTAAACTGAACCATCCCAGAATTTGCAAACATCAATGTAGGATCGTTGTTGGGAACCAAATTACTAGACTCCACAATCTTATGATCGTTCTTTTCAAAATATTTTAAAAAGGTATTTCTTATTTCATTGAGTGTTTTGTCTGCCATATTTTTTAAAATACAGCTTTTTTATTCTATGTCTAGATATCGAAGGGAAAAAAGGCGCTTAAATTAAGCGCCTTTTATTAATAAAGATGACCTATTAATTCTTTTTAGATGGAGGAGTAGCTTCTGCTTTATCAGCTTCTTCTTTTTCAGCTACTTTCTTCTCTTTCTCTAATTTTTCAGGATCGATTGGATTTCCCTCTATTTTCTTAGAAATCACACCTGCTTTTTCTCTAATTGCCATTTCAATTTCCGCAGCAACTTTAGGATTTTGAGCTAAATAAGTCTTAGCATTTTCTCTACCTTGACCAATCTTCTCACCTTTGTAAGCATACCATGCACCTGATTTTTCAATTATATCTGCTTTAGAACCAAGATCGACTAGTTCGCCCATCTTGCTAATTCCTCTTCCATACATCAAGTCAAACTCAACAACTTTAAATGGTGGTGCTACTTTATTCTTAACTACCTTCACTCTTGTAGAGTTACCAATAATTTCATCTTTATCTTTGATGGCACCAATTCTTCTAATATCCATTCTTACAGATGAGTAAAACTTAAGTGCATTACCACCTGATGTTGTCTCTGGACTTCCAAACATAACTCCAATTTTCATTCTGATTTGGTTTATAAAAATCATCATCGTGTTTGTGTTAGAAATTGAACCTGTTAATTTTCTTAAAGCCTGACTCATTAATCTTGATTGAAGACCAACATGATGATCTCCCATCTCGCCTTCAATTTCAGCTTTAGGAGTTAAAGCTGCAACAGAGTCGATAACTATTACTGAAATAGAGCCTGATTTTACTAGTGTATCAGCGATTTCTAAGGCTTGTTCACCTGTGTCTGGCTGTGAAATTAAAAGTTCTTCAGTGTTTACACCTAATTTTTTTGCATAAACTGGATCTAATGCATGCTCTGCATCAACAAACGCACAAATGCCTCCAGCTTTTTGAGCTTCAGCAACAACTTGTAATGCTAATGTTGTTTTTCCAGATGACTCTGGTCCGTAAACTTCAATAATTCTTCCTTTTGGTAATCCACCAATACCTAAAGCTAAATCAAGACTTAAAGAACCTGTTGAAACAGATTCGATATCCATCGCTCTCTTTTCACCAAGCTTCATTACAGAGCCTTTTCCAAAATTATCTGTAATTTGAGCTATTGCAGCGTCTAGCGCTTTGTTCTTTTCTTTAACATCCATTTCTTGATCTTTAGTAGATTTAACTACTTTTAGGTTATTTTTCGTCATTTTTTGCCTCTTTTTTTAAATTTTTTAACACTCGAATCATGAATTTAAATGTACACATTTTGTTCTCATTAGCAATATATTTATTTTCTCCCCCAAAAAATCAAATATTTACCTAAGTTTTAGATATTGACTATTAAGCAAACCTACTGCTTTGAGTAGATTGTATTGAGCCATTAGATAGTTTTTCTCAGAACTTGCTAAAGAAATCTGAGCTGAAAGTAATAAAGCATTTGATTGAATAACATCTAAAGTTGTTCTGGAACCTCTTTCATATTCTGCTGCTATTCCTTCATTAGCTATTTTGGCTGCACTTACTTGTACTTTGACAGAATTTAAAAAACTTTCTGAAGATTCTAAGCTTGACCATGCGCTAGCAACATTCGTTTCATTTGTTCTTACTGCGTCGTCTAACAATAATCTTTTTCTAGTAGTTAAATTTGAATTCTTATTTATTGTTGATTTTTTTTTGCCACCTGAATAAAAAGGCCAACTAAGAGTTGCCTTTAAAACATCTTGCTCCTTTTGATTAACTGTCGCGCTTAAATCATCTGTGTAAGTTCTTTGTAAAGATATTGATGCAGTTGGTTTTAAGTCAGACTCTGAAATTGCTAAATCTTTTTCAGATTTTTCTAAATCTAATTTTGCAATCAAAATATCTGGATTATTTTGTTTAGATATATTTATCGCTTCATTTAATGTTGATGGAATACTCACAATTGCATTGGAATTTTTTTTCAGTTGGTTTGGATCACTTAATTTTCCAATTACATTTTCATAATTAAGTTTGCTTATTAATAAATCACTTTTAGATTTTGCAAATTGAGCTTGTGCTCCAGCAAGTGACGATTCGGATTGTGCTAAGTCGGTATTTGTAATTTGACCTCGATCTCTCCTAATTTTATCATTCTCAACTTGGCGAATTAAAAGATTTAGATTTTTTGCATTAATATTTAGTGTTTCTCTTGCAAATATTAAATTAGTAAATGCGTAAATTGCATCATGTAAAATTTCTTGTTCTTTTTTTACTAATTTTGCTTTCGCTAAATCTAATGCAGTTATATTTTTTTCAAGTGCTAGATCTCTTCCATAATCTAAAAGCTTTTGTTCTAGTTTAATTGAGGTTGAGAATGGATCGACATCATTTATCGTTGCATCTCCACCACTTTGGTTAGTTAGTTTATTTGTATTTTCAATACTTTTTGATCCACTTAATGTTAAAGAAGGTTTATAATCAGCTTTAGCAATATTTACATCTTCTTCTGATGCTTTAATATTTTCTCTTTCAGCATTTAGTTGAATATTATTTTGATAAGTTTGATTTAGTGCATCAAGAAGCGTAACTGCTAATGCATTACTGAAACACAATGTTGATGTGATTAGTATTATAAATATTTTTTTCATTTCACTTTATATACAGCAGTTTTGATTTGATGGTTATTGTTTAAGTTTAAAATTATAGATGCATATTTAGGCATATTTTTAAACATATTTTGAGTAATTCTTTGATAAGTTTGCATAAAATTAATCACATCACCTTTACTCATTATCTTATGACCACCTTTTTTCTTTGTTTTTAACCATAGTTTATGTTCCTGCTTTAATCTCCACTTTTGCAATAAACTAAAGTTTTTTGCTTTTAAGTAAATCATACAATTTAACTGTGAATATAGCTTTTTATATTTATTTTTTAATTGTTGATTTACATATTTTCTCCAAATAAGTTTTTGATCCTTAGCTTTTTCCATAGAATTAATTGATTTTTTTAATGTCTTGTTAGGTTCAGCTCTTGCTCCGACACACCAACCTTCAAAAATAATAACGTCTGGTCTTTTATTGATTTTATTCCATTTATTTGTAGGAAATCTATCATCTATAGCCTTGTTAAAATTGGGTAATTTCATTTTTTTGAATTTTTTACTTTTTGATTTTTTAAAGAAATCTAACATCATGTTAATGTCATGAGTACCTGGGACACCTCTAGTTAATAACATAGGGTGGACTTTTTTTGATAAAGCAATTCTTTCTTTCCTGGTCTTATAAAAATCATCAATAGAAATTTTAAATACTTTTAATTTAAAATACTTTTCTAAAATTATCTTTATTATTGAACTAATTGTTGTTTTGCCCGTTCCTTGACCACCTGCCAAGCCAACAAAATAAGGTTTTTTATTTTTTGTTTTTTTTGCAATCCAAAAACATATTGGGATAAGATAATTTTTTATCATCCCTGCTTTATCACCAAACTTTTCAGTTGTAGTTTCTTGAGATTTAATAAACTTAAAACAATCCTTTTTAACTCTCTTAAAACAATCTTCAGCTAATTTCATTGGACCTTTATTTTTCTTGATCCATTGGATGTTTAAGCCCATCAAAGTAAGCTACTTCTTTTAAGTCTTCAACCTTTACTTCATCAACGCACCCTAAATTAAAACCAGTCATAGCTGGTGCACTTCTTGGATTATGATGAGTGTAAATTCCACATTCTGTGCAAAAGTAATGATTAGCAACTTTGGTATGATATTGGTAAAGTTTTAATTTATCTTCTCCTTTAGTAACTTTAAAATCCTCATTCTTTACCATTCCCATCGTAGCATTTTTTCTTTTACAAATAGAACAGTTACATCTTACTATTTTTGCTAATTCATTAACTGAAGCATTAATTTCTGCTTCTACAGCTCCGCAATGACAATTTAATTTCATATATTTACCTTTAATTTATTTTAAATTACTTTTTGCTGCAATCTTATTTCCATCTAAGTCACGGATATAAGCATAATAATTTCCATCTTTTCTAACGCCTGGACCTCCTTCATCAACTGCACCCTTAGAAATTGCAATTTCATAAAATCTTTCAACTGCTTCTTTAGAGTCCGCTAATAAAGTAATTTGTGTTCCATTGCCAAATGTTGCTGGTTTACCGTTTACTGGGTTTGTAATATAAAATATTACTTTTTCTGGTTCACCTAAATGAGAATAACCAATATATTTTTCAGTCTTTAAAGTTTTTTTTAATTTTAACGGTTCAAGTATAACATCATAAAACTCACTAGACTTTTCATAGTCATTAGACCCCACCATTACAAAATCTAAAATGTTCATTACTAATTTAATCTTTTTTATTTTTATTTTTTTAAAATTTTACTAATTTCGTCTACTCTTATCGTTATAGCTAGCACTATTCCTAATATAGCTAATAACAACCAAGTTTCTAAATTTACATATTTAAACTATCTCTGGTTGAAGTTATCCACAAGCATACAAAATGTAGTTTGGATGTTCATGTTTTGATTCACTTTTGATTCAGTTACAGACTCAAAATACAACCTCTTGAGTGTACTCTATAAATGGTCTATAAATTAGAACAAAACAAGAACATGAAACTAACAATTCCTTATTATCTACATAAAGCAGGCGCTGGTTTTCCTTCCCCTGCTACTGATTATATCGAAGAAGATATTGATCTGAACATGCATTTAATAAAAAATGTTCCAGCAACTTTCATCATCAGAGTTCAAGGTAAATCCATGGTCGATGTTGGAATTAATGATGGTGATTTATTAGTTGTCGATAAAAGTTTAAAACCAAAAAACTTTTCAACAGTGATTGCTAATGTTCATGACGAGCTTGTAGTTAAAACTTTGGTTCAAGAAAGAGATAAAAAATTTTTAACTTCTGGATCTAAAGAATTTTCTGACAGAATTTTAATTAACGAAGAACAAGATATTTTTATTTGGGGGGTTGTTACTTATGTCATCCATTCTACGTACTAAAAAAATAGCATTAATTGATTGTAATTCTTTTTATGTTTCGTGTGAGCGATTATTTAATCCAAAAATAAGAAGAAAGCCTGTTGTCGTTTTGTCTAATAATGATGGCTGTATCATCTCAAGATCGAATGAAGCAAAAGCTTTAGGTATTAAAATGGGTGAGCCTTACTTTAAAGCAAAGGATATTATTCTTAAAAATAAAGTCGAAGTATTTTCTTCAAACTATTCTTTATATGGAGATTTATCGAGAAGGGTGATGCGAACTCTTAAAAGATTTAATTCAGAAATAGAAGTTTACTCCATTGATGAAGCCTTTTTAGATTTATCAAACTTTCCTGATAGTGAAGTAGAAAAAGCTGGAAAAGAAATTAGAGAAACAGTTTTACAATGGACAGGTATTCCAACTAGTATTGGGATAGCCAATACAAAAACTTTAAGTAAAGTTGCAAATCATATCGCGAAGAAAAAACAATCAGGAGTAACAAGTTTAATTGGAATAGAAAACTTAGATCCCATTTTAGAAAAAGTTGAAATCAATGATGTCTGGGGTGTTGGTAGACAACTTACAAAGTTTTATCAAAAACATGGAATTTATAATGCTAAACAACTTAAAAATAAATCTAACACATGGATCAAGAAAAGTTCAAATGTTCTAAGTTCAAGAACTGCAATGGAGCTTAGAGGAATTTCTTGCATAGGTTTGGAGACAACTACAACAAAAAGAAAGAGTTGTGTTGTTTCAAGATCATTTGGAAAAAGAATTGAAACTTTCCAAGAATTAAAAGAAGCAGTTGCTAACTACTGTTTAAATGCATCTGAAAAGATCAGATCAGAATCTTTAGTCGCAAAAGCAATTACTGTATTTGTTAGAACTAGTCCTTTCCAAAGAAACTTTGGATATTATTCAAATGCAAAGACAGTTGATTTTCCAATTGCAACAAACAATAGTATTGAAACAGTTAAGACAGCAGTTTCAATCTTAGAAAGTATATTTAAAAATGGTTACCGTTATCAAAAAGCAGGTGTCATGCTGACAGGATTATCAAATGCAAGTGATAAAACAAATTTATTTACATCAGAGAAAGATGAAAAAATAAATAGTTTAATGAGATCTATTGATAATACTAATCATCGATACGGAAGATCTACCTTGAGTGTTGCTAGTGCGGGCGTTCATAAGAAGTGGAATATGAGAAGGCAGTATTCTTCTAAAATTGATACAGCTGATTTCTATTGTTTACCAACGATTAGAGCATAATAAAAAAACTCTATAGTCCACCTGATGAAAATAAGAATTTAGCAACATCTTCAACACCAATTTGTTTTTTCATCTGACAAAAAACATAAGGTAAGCCATTTCGGGCCTTTTTTACGTCTTCTTGCATGGTTTTGAGATCAACTTCTACGTGAGGAGCTAAATCTGTCTTATTAATAATTAATAAGTCTGACTTTTGAATAGCAGGACCACCTTTTCTAGGGATATCTCCACCCATACCAACGTCAATAACATAAATAGATAGATCGACTAGTTCTGGACTAAAAGTTGCTGCTAAATTATCTCCACCAGACTCGATTAAAATCAAATCAAGATCAGGAAATTTTTTTTTCATATTTTCTACAGCAAGCATATTAATTGAAGCATCTTCACGAATTGCGGTATGTGGACACCCTCCTGTTTCAACTCCTTTAATTCTCTCTAAAGGTAAGGCTTGGACTTTCATTAAAAATTCTGCATCTTCTTTTGTATAAATATCGTTTGATATTACAGCCATAGAAATTTTCTTTGATAAAAATTTACACAATTCAGCTGTTAAACTTGTCTTACCTGCACCAACAGGTCCACCAATTCCAACTTTTAATGGTCCATTTATATTTTTCATGTCTTATAAATTCGTGTTTTCAGATTTTCATGCTTGATACTGTAGATATCACTATTAAAACAAATTCCACCCAAGTCCTCTAAATTTAAATTTTGACTTTCTTTTTCTATTTCTCTTATTAAGTCATAAGTTTTAATTATACAGTCCTGTCCAATTTTTTGTCCAATTGGTATATGTTTAATACAAACATTTATTAGGTTTGATACAAAGGATTGTAGATAAGATACTATTGTTAAGTTAAGTGGTATATCAAAATGTTTAGCTGCTTTAGCAACTGCAATTGGATAAGCAGTATTTTCCTCAATTTTAAAATCCCAACTATCAGATAAAACTTTTCTAAATGCATTTCCCATTTCAATAGTCTCTATTTTTCTTTCCTTACTTGGACAAAGTGATAGAGCAAGTTCATTAAAGTCTTCTCCTTGATAGGAATATTTCATTAAAATTACATCATTTTTACCAGTTCCATGTTTTAAGATACATTTTAAATAATCCAAAATATCTTCTTTTGACTTAATAAAATTATCATTAATCATCGCCTCTAACCCATGAGAATATGAAAAACTTCCAACAGGAAATGAGGGTGAAAACCAAGTTTGAAGAATTTGTAAAGACTCTTTCAAATCTTTTTTATTTTTTAATTTAGTGTTTATGGATATGGGTTCTACCAATTCCATATGCTCCTCCCTCTGGTTTAAAAGGTCGTGAAACTTTCTTAACCTTTCCACCTAATTTTAATATCATTTTTCTTATTACTTCATCGTACTGAATAAAAATTTTATCTTTTTCAATTTGACATGGCATATGTCTATTTCCAATATGCCATATAAGTTGCATTAAATTTTTACCTTTTATTTCAAGTAAACTTTCTTTTTTGTTTTTTATTAAAATAAAGTTTCCACTTTGAAGCCTAAACGCTTGATTTTCTGACAGTGATTTTGTCTCTGGTAAATTGACTAAAAATTCAAAACCATTATCTGAAACAAGTTTTTTTCTTCTTAAAAATCTCTCATCATAAGATAAAGATATGTGATCTTTTGCTTTATTTTTGGTAAATTTATTAACTATTAAAAAACAATTATCCATAAGCTAAAACATAAAATATCTTTGTGCCAAAGGAAGTTCTTTAGCTGGTTCACAGGTAATTATCTCACCGTCAGCTTTTACCTCGTATGTCTCAGGATTAACCTCAATTTTTGGACACTTATTATTTAAAATCATATCTTTTTTAGAAATTGCTCTTGTGTTTTCTACAGGTAATAAGTCCTTTCTAATACTTGCATCTTTTAAAGAATTCTTTTCAAGAGCTAGTTTACTTGTGAAAATTACCGAGGATTTTTCTAACGAAGTCCCAAATGATGAAAACATAGGTCTAGTGTATACTGGTTGAGGAGTTGGGATTGATGCATTCGGGTCTCCCATTTGAGCACAAGCTATACTACCTCCTATCAATATCATTTCTGGCTTGGCACCAAAGAATGCTGGGTCCCATAAAACTAAATCTGCACGTTTATTTTTTTCAATACTACCAATATGTTTTGAAATTCCATGAGCAATTGCTGGATTAATTGTGTATTTTGCTAAATATCTTTTAACTCTAAAGTTGTCATTGTCTCCTTTTTCCTCTGGTAAACTTCCTCTTTGAACTTTCATTTTATGTGCAGTTTGCCAAGTTCTAATTATAACTTCTCCAACTCTACCCATGGCCTGACTATCTGATGCAATAATTGAAAAGGCTCCCATGTCATGGAGAATATCTTCTGCTGCAATTGTTTCTCTTCTTATTCTACTTTCAGCAAATGCTACATCCTCTGGAATAGATTTATCAAGATGATGACAAACCATTAGCATATCCAAATGTTCTTCTATTGTATTAACTGTGTATGGTCTTGTAGGGTTTGTTGAAGAAGGAATAACATACTCTTCTCCACAAACTTTAATTATATCTGGCGCATGTCCACCACCCGCACCTTCCGTATGAAAAGCATGAATAGTTCTTTTGTTAATTGCTTTTATAGTATTTTCTACAAATCCACTTTCATTTAAAGTGTCTGTATGAATCATTACTTGAACATCATTTTTGTCAGCTATATTCAAACAATTATCAATTGCTCCAGGAGTTGTTCCCCAATCCTCATGTAATTTTAAAGCTGAGGCTCCAGCTAGAATTTGTTCTTCAAGACCTTCTGGCAATGAAGAATTTCCTTTTCCAGCAAAAGCTAAATTCATAGAAAAACCATCAGCAGATTGAATCATTCTTTGTATGTGCCATGGACCAGGTGTACACGTTGTTGCAAGTGTTCCATGCGCTGGTCCAGTCCCTCCTCCAAGCATGGTTGTAATACCTGAGTGCAAAGCATCATCAATTTGTTGAGGACATATATAATGAATATGACTATCAAAACCTCCAGCTGTTAAAATTTTTCCTTCTCCAGCAATTATCTCTGTTCCTGGACCAATAATAATATTTACCTTAGATTGAGTATCTGGATTACCCGCTTTACCAATTTCAAATATTTTTCCATCTTTTAAACCAACATCAGCTTTATAAATTCCATTTACATCAACTATTAAAGCATTAGTTATAACTGTATCAGCAGCTCCTTTTTTTCTACTAATTTGTGATTGACCCATGCCATCTCTTATTACTTTTCCGCCACCAAACTTTACTTCTTCACCGTAAGTAGTTAAGTCGTTCTCAACTTCAATAAATAAGTCAGTATCTGCAAGCCTAACTTTATCTCCTGTAGTAGGCCCATACATATCTGCGTAAGCTGCTCTAGAAATTTTAGTCACTATAGATTACCCATAACTTTCTTATTGAACCCATATATTTTTTTTAATCCATTAATTTCTATAAGCTCAACATCTTTAGATTGACCTGGCTCAAATCTTACAGCAGTTCCTGAAGGTATATTTAATCTCTTTCCATATGCTAATTTTCGATCAAAAACTAAATACTCATTTGTCTCAAAAAAATGATAGTGGCTTCCAACTTGCACAGGTCTATCTCCAGAATTAGAAATTTTAATTTTAGTAATTTTGGAGTCTTTATTTAGGTTAATTTCCTCTTTTTTTGTAATTACTTCACCTGGCTTCATAATAATTATTACCTTATAGGTTTGTGCACAGTTACTAATTTAGTTCCATCTGGAAAAGTAGCTTCTACTTGAACTTCCTTGACCATATCTGGAATGCCTTCCATACAATCCTTTTTTTTAATGACATGAGCTCCTGCCTCCATCAGTTCCGCAACACTTTTGCCCTCTCTAGCTCCCTCGACAACAAAATCTGTTATTAAAGCGATAGCCTCTGGATAATTCAATTTTATACCTTTTGACAATCTATTTTTAGCGACAATCGCTGCAAGGCTTATTAAAAGTTTATCTTTTTCTCTAGGAGTAAGTTTCATTTATATATTCCATACTTTTGGTATCTTTGAATCTTCAAAAAAATAAGACAAAATTTTATCAATTGCAAATTTAAGATTATAACTATCTTTAGATAAAAGTCTTACGATCAATTTATTATCCCATTGAGAATAATTTGAAGTTGTATTTTCATTATTAGTTAAAGTTTCAGATAGATTATTAAAGTTATTCAAAAACTTATTTCCTACAATAATAATTGTCGCAACTGCAGAATTATTATTTAGTGTCGAAAAACTATTCAAATATTTTTTTTCAAATAAACCAGTATTTATTGCTTCGGTATGAATTAATTTATTATCAACATTAATATTCCAAAAATCTGAAAAATATCCCTTTTCAAATTTCTCTTTCATAGAAGTTCGTCCAAAAATTATATTTTCACAAAGAAGTAAATTTGAGTCTTTTGATAAATTAAAGTTAATTTTTCTTTTTAAGTTACAATTATTAAATAAAATTAACTCTTTAGGTAACCAAAATAAACTTGAATTGTTTGATAAATTTAAGTTTATTTCTAAGTTAGCTGGATTGCCAAAACCACTATAAATCTTTTCAGCAGCCTGAGTTGAAATACAAAGATTTGAACTGTCAATTTCAAATTTGAAGTCATATTCATCTCCACTAGTAATTCCACCAGCAGTATTAATAAGCATTAATTGTTTTAAATTTTCATGAAAATCTGGCATCAAAGCTTTTAAAGATCCTTGCTGATAAAGTTTTTCTAAGTTTTGGTCTATTATTTTTATTTCTAATCTGCCTTTAGATTTTTCTAGTTTTTTTTGACTTATATTCATGACATTATCCTAGCACAAAAAATCCTATTTATAGTTTGTCATTTTTTATAGCTTGAATTATTTGCCTTTTTAAATAAAAAGAGAGCATGCAGAACCAAGAAATAGTCAAAATAATTGAAAACCTTAAAGGGCGAAGAAATTATGAAGAAAAAAGAGCCTCTAAATTAGGTTTTGCTTCTCTATACGATTACTTTGAAGACAAGATTTCAAAAAAACAAAAAGCTCTTGAGGAAGAGCAAAAAGAATTAGAAGCTGCAAAAACTGATGATCAACCAAAAGCTGCTAAAAAAAGCTGCGGTTGTTGCTAATTAATATTTTTATCAAGATTAGTTAATAATATTTTCTTTTGATCGTCACTTAACTGAGGAATATTTGCTAAAATAGGCCTTACTTCAAAATTTAAATCTTTTAGCAAGGTATCTATTCCTATTTCTATAATGGTGGGTTCAGTAATATCCCAACCGGCAATATATCCACTTTTTCCCCTGCATTCTGAAAAGCTAGGAATTGAAGTTTCATCTAAACCTGCAAATTTAAATCTATCAACTAAACTGGCTCTATTCGCAGGAAAATTAAATTTAGGGTAATATTCCAAACACATACTTATTGGAAATTTAACCCCATCCCATTCAACAAAAATATCATAATCAATCCAATCTTTTCCATGCTTAATATATTTATAAGCTATTAAAGATGCGCCTGATCTTTTGAGTAATATTGGTCTATCGATATTTTCAAATCCATTTAAATCAAAAACTTCTAGTTTTTTATTATTAAGAAATTTTTTAAATTTTTTAGAAGACTCAGTTGATTTAGATGCTCCACGAGCAATCTCGAAATTTTCAAAAAAAGTGCTTGGATCGTCTTTATACATTTTATCATCAACGATTTTGATCGGATTACCTGTCTCTTTATATTTGATATGTTTAAAATTCATTGCACCTTCATTTTTTAATATTGATCCCGCTCGTAGTTTAAGGCTACCTGGACGTACTAAAACTATGTCTGTTAAATTATCATTATCTAGATCTGAAAATCTTATTTGATCAACATAACTGTTCCATTCATTTCCTTCATGTTTTGGAATATAATCTTTAGGTGGGTCTACTAAAATATAAAAATTAGAATTAAATTTATTGTTTCCTAAATTTTCAATAACCTGAACCCCAGTACCAACATAGAGTTCTCCTGCTCTAGAAACTACAATATCTAAATCACTATCATTATCTAGATCCCAAAACGAAACTTCTGGTACTGTTCCCCAATTTCCATCAGGAAAAGGTAGTTTAATTTTCTTTTTAAATTTACCTTTACCATTATTCAGCGCGATTCCTGTTTCTGTACCCTCGTATTCGTGCCCACCATGAACAATATCAAGATCTCCATCATTATCAAAATCACCAAGTTCAATTCCAAATGCATTTATAGATCCACATTTTTTTATCTTCATTTTACCAGTGCCATCATTATACAAACACTGCAAAACTCTTTTTAAATCTGTTAAAACAATATCTATATCTCCATCATTATCGATATCACCAACTGCACCACCGTGATCAAAAATTTTAAAATCTTTTTTTGATAAATGAGTTAATGAACTTTCTAACCAAGTTCCATTTTTTTTACTTAAAAAATAACTATCTCTAAAACCATCATAATTTCCACCACCAATTCCATGATCAACTAAATAAAAATCCAATATTCCATCATTGTTAAAATCAGCTATCAGTTGCTGACGAGATAAACTCTGACCAGAAGGATTTCTGTCATCAATTATAAGTTTTGAGTTATCAATAAAAGAGCCGTCTTTTTGACCTAAATAAAGTGTCGGTCCTGGCATGTCCCCTTCACATTTCTTTCCACCACATGCACCTGCTGTTGTTTTACCGCTAGTGTTAATATTAATTGGACGCATTGTCCCTGAATATAAAAAATCTTTTACTCCATCATTATTAAAGTCATGATAGCTCCACCTATGACCAAAATAATATCTTTGCTTTGTTATCCCGGGTCTAGACTGTCCAAAAACAGTCATGCCATTATAGTTTTCAATAAAAATTCCAGCTTGAGGTTTGTCTTTAGCAAATAGATTATTTGCAAATCCTATTAACAAAAAAATAATTAATAATTTTTTCATCAAGTCTTAAAAAGCTTATCGGATAAATTTGGTAAATTTTCACCCCAGAAAACTTCTTTAGTAATTTTTTTATAATCTATATCAAAGACTGTAGACATTGCAGAAGCATAAATTGCTCTGGAGTCTATTGTAGAATTTAAGTCTCTTCCTTCAAATAATTCTTTTTTCTTTAATCCTGGCCAATCAGTATGAACTTGTGCTTTTTTAACTAATCCACCTGCCATTAAAATAGCTGAACCATAACCATGTTCTGTCCCATTGCTGCTGTTCTGTTTAATAGTTCTTCCAAACTCAGTTAATGTTAAAATTAAAGTGTTATCAAAAGCCTCTTTGCTCATTGAAGATTTAAGAGATTTAACAATTTTATCATAATCTGAAAGACAATCTGCATGAGCTCCATTAGTAGAACCTTGAGCTGCATGCGTATCAAATCCATCAACCTCAAATACAGCTACTTTTGGTCCATTTGCTTTCGACAATTCGTTTGCAGCATTTGAAGCTAGTACCCAACTACTATCATATGCTGTATTACTTAATTCTCTTGTTTGAATTATCTCTAAATTTTCACTTAATAATTTTTCACCATACTCTTTATAGACTTCTTGAATAATCTTCAGTGTTGACGGATATGGTAATTCGTGACCTACAGGAAAATAATTGTTATTCATTGGAACACCTCTAATCAATAGAGGCATAGGTAGAGCCAAAGCTAAACCATTTCCAGTTAATCCAGCAATTTTCATTCCTCTTCCAAGCCAGCCAGTTTTTTCTTGGTATGGAATTTTACCACCTGATTCCATTAAGTTTTGTCCATCAAAATGTGATCTTCCCGTATATGGAATGTTTGTTGCATGAACTGCAGCACTTTGATTTTGATCCCAAAGATTTTTAAATGTTTTTAATGCTGGATGTAAGTCAAAATCTGACGTTAATTGCAAAGTTCGATCAAGATTAATTTTACTTCTTAATTTTTCAAAATTTTTATCACCTTTAATAGGAATAGCACACAGACCATCCATTCCTCCACGAAGCATTATGATTACTAAATTTTTCTTTCTTCCTGAATTTGCATAACTTTGACCTGCAAACCCTGCAAAATATAAAGATGTTAAAGCTGTAGTTTTTAAAAAATCTCTTCTTGTTATTTTCATGCTCTTAAAAACTCCGGATGGTTAAAAAGTAATGTTTGTTTTTCAATAATTCTATTTTTCTGACTCAGATATTTTATAATTTTATCAGGATTATCAAAATTTTTTTCAATTATGTTTTGATAATATTTCTCATTGTTGTTTTCCATTTTTGAAAAAGAATTGCTTAATTTAGCATAAACAAGTCTTCTAATTAATAATTCTGGTGAAATCCAATCATCAGAATGGTCTGACCAACCATTTGGTTGTTTAGCCCTATAAGGATGATGCCCTATATTTCTTAATAATCTTTCTGGTGATCTTTGTTTTTTTGTAGGTTTTGTTCCTAGTTCATAAGATGACATTTCTTCCGGAGACGGAGGCCATTGCAAATCTCCTAGTTTGGCAACTTGAATAAACCAATTTTCAGGTGTTTGAAATTTTTTATATTTATCATTGAAATCAAATGCTACTTTTATTGCTGCTTTATGAATCTCTGTTAAATTACCATCAGACTTTTTAAAAGCATTAATTATAGGTCTTTTCATTTCTTTTGTAGGTTCATCAGTAATTAAATATCTACAAAGTCTTTCAGCCACAAATTCTCTACAATCAGGATGATTTACTAAATCTTTTATAACTACAGCTAATGATTTTTTTCCTTTTTTATATTCCCTTCCTAAAACGTTTTTCTTACCTGGCTGGTGATATTCTGAATTAAACCAAACATTACCTGTCTCTAATTTTTTTTTACTCCATCGTTGCTGCCAACCTGTCATTATATATGCAAGTTGAATAACATCTTCCTGAGTATAACCTGCTTTTGGAGAGACTGTATGAAGCTCTAAAAGTTCTCTTGCATGATTTTCATTGATCGTTGCTGGCCTTTTCTTTTTTCTTCTCCAATCTTCACTAGCAGTAATACTTTTGGGACCTGCGCTTTCACTATTGTCTAAGTGGTGTATCATTGCCCATGATGTTGTTACATCATAAACCATTTTTTCAAAAGATTGATTTAGATTTGGTCGAATGATCTCTCGATGATAAGGTCCAGTTGAATAATTTGCTAAAAAATCTTTATCACTAATTGCAAAAAAATTTCCCCAAAACATCCAAAGTTTTGCGAGTACAGGGTGAATACTATTTATTCCTTCATTATGTCTAATTGAAATTTCTAAAGACTCCCAAAACTTTTGTCCGGTATCTCTTCTTAAAATATCTTTATGAGTTTTATAAAGAGTTTTATTATCTTTGTATTTTTTCCTTAAAACTTTTCTGTCACCATAAACCCAGTCTTTATAATAATTTCTTAATTCTTTTTCAGAATATATTTTTCCTTTCCAAGATAATTCCGGAATTTCATTCAGTTGATTTAATGCCCAACTTAAAGGGTCTGATGGAACTTCTTCATTAGGGCCAATTCCAAAGGCAACTTTTCTGAAAAAGTTTTTCATAATTTTATTTTATTTTATCAATATCATGAATATTTGTTAAGGAATTATTAAATTCATCAATATTTTCTCTTAAAGCTAAACTGGAAATTGAATAGATCATTATTAATAATAAAACTAATGGTAATGAAGTTATAACTGAAGCGTAGCTTTTGATAATCAATATATAAAATATAATAAATAAAGCAGATCTAATGAGAACTGTTTTTCTGAATACACTAATTATTGAAAGTGAATGTTTTAACAAATTAAAGAAACTCATTTGAGACGGACCGAAATATCTTTTGCCTCTAGTAGAAGGAATTGAAATTAAATCTTTTTCAATCTTTTTTAAAGATCCAGAAAAACTATTCCAGGTAGCTTTTTCTTCCAAAAGTTTTTTTACTGTTGATTTTGGTAGACAAGTAAAATTTCCAAATTTAATTGAGTGTCCTGTAAAAGCTAGAGTTAAGAGCTTGTGAAATTGATAACATAATTGAAAAAATAAACCTTCGGATCTCTTTACTCTTTCACCAATAATTGACTTTTCACTTGATTGTTCTGAAAGTTGAATAAAATTTCTAATTTCTTCAGGTCTATCCTCTCCATCACCGTCCATAGGAATTACAAAATCAAAATCTTTTTTTTCAAATATATATTTCAAGCCAGAAGCAATGCATCTTGCATGACCTCTATTTTCTTTCATGCTTATTATTTCAAAAGAGCTAATGCTTTCTAAATTTGGATAAGTATCAATTATCTGTTGGGATGATGCATCATTTATAACCACTAAAGATATCTCATGATTTAAATCTTTTATTTCAGAATTAATTTTTTCTACCAGTAACTTTAAGGACTCTCTGTCGTTATAAATTGGAATTAAAATTACGTATTTCATTTATCTTGACCCTATACAAACACTATCAAGACACATATAATCTTTCAATTGATCAAGCTTTTCTCTCTCAACAAAACCCTCCCAAACTGGTCTTGATTTTAAATGATATGAAAGATTTCCAGCAGTCCATTCATCACCCAAAACTACATTTATTTTTGTTTTAAATTGTTGATCCCAAGCATATTGAGTTTTTATTGCAATTTCTTTACCCATATAATCAGTTCTTTTATTTTCATTTGAAATTGAAACAAAAGTGTAAAGTCCTGGTGATAAAAAGAAAAAGAAAATAAATCCAAGCATGAAAGGTTTAAGTTTCTTTATATTTATTTGTGCTTGAAACAAATAAACAAATAATGTGCCGAAAAACAAATAGAATGGTGTCATCCACATTGTTCTAATTTTTGATCCTGTAATTAATGAAGTAAAAAATATTAAAACAATTGGTAAAATATTAATTGCTAATAAAAATAGTAATTTTTTATCCTTAAACTTTAAATTCATTTTAATTTTTTTAACTAATAACCAGGATAATATTAAAAAGGGAATTAAGATCCCTACTTGTTTTAAAAAAAAGATTAATGGAAATTTAATATGATCTATAAAACTTGATTGTTCTATACCACTTCTGGCTAGTCCATACGTAATAGTAACAAAATCATTGTTAAATAGCCAAATAAAATGTGGGACTAAAACTACTAAAAAAACTTCAAGTGTAATGAGATATTTAAAATCAAACTTTCTCTCCTTTTTAAAAAATATTAGATAAATAAATAAAAGATCAATAGAGACTAGTAGATAAATAAATAGATATTTTGATAAAAAACCAAAAGCTGCAAAAAGACCTACTAAAAAACAATCTAAAAATTTTATTTCTTTGCTGCAATATATTTTCCATGAATAATAAACTGTTAAAGACCAGAAAGGTAATTGACATACATTTACATTAAATTCTGGTGTTGTGAAATTATAGAAATATATAGCTTCAATTAATAATACAGAAATTAAACCTAAAATCTTGTTATTAAATATTTCATTTGAAAATTTAAAAACAAAATAAAAAGAAACAATTACAAAAATTTGACTTAATAAATAATAAACCCAATCTTGAGATCCAAAAATTTGAAAAAATATTTCTGGAAAAAAAGCGCTCATCGGTGGATGTTTATTAAATCCCCAATCTAAATTACTTCCCCAAGCTAACGCTTCGATAGTATCCAATGGTAAATTATGATTTGTAAGTGATGGAATCAGAGTCCAAAAAATTAGATGAGCTGTAACAAAAATATAAAAAACATTATTGATATTTTTGTTATTAATGCTCATTTATAAATATTTATATCAATTAAGCTTGCTTGACACCCCTAATTTGCTGAATATACTGCGAGCGATTAAAATTACGCTATGCCAAAGACTGCTAAAGCTAAGAAAAAAGTATCAAAACCAAAAACTAAAGTTGCGAGCAAACCAAAAACAACTACAGCTAAAGTTGTGCCTAAAGGTCCTATAAAAATTTCAAAAACTTATGTTCCAAAAGATACTGAAAAATATATGTGTGAAAAACATAAAGTATATTTCAGAATTAGACTAACTGAATGGAAAAAAGAACTAATTAAAGCTAACAACGAAGCTCTTTATAATGGAAGTATGGATGACAATAATATTTCTGCAGATATTGTTGATCAAGCAAACTCTTACATTGATAGCAATGTAGAAATGAAGGCAATCAATAGACAGATTAAATTAATATCGGAAATTGATAAAGCTTTGATGAGAATTAGACAAGATACTTACGGATACTGTTTAGATACTGCAGAACCAATTGGTTTAAAAAGGTTAATGGCAAGACCTGTTGCTAAATACACAATTGCTGCACAAGAAAAGCATGAAAAAGATGAAAAAGTTCATGCAGATGATTAAATGATGAAGAAAAAACCATCTAAACGTAATTCTATTTCATTTCTTTTTGCTAAAAAATATATTTATTTTTACTACCCTTTCTTCTGGATATTGCTTTTGCTATATTTATTTCTTAAATGAATAATAAATTAATTTTAATAATAATTATAATTGTTGCTATTGAATTTTCAGGCTATGGAATTTTAAGCACACTTTACAGATTATTTGGATAAATTTTCAAAATTTGGGAATTTTTGCACCCTTATCCATAAAATTGTAACCTTTAACAACAGCTTCTCTGTCAGCTATATCTAAATACCATCTAGATAAATTTTGGTAATTTTTCAAACCAATATCATGCCACTCATGTCTAGCCATCCATGGCCAGGTTGCGATATCAGCAATTGTATAATCAGAACCTGCAAGAAATTTAGACTCTTTTAATCTTGCATCTAATTCTTCGTAAATTCTCTTTGTAATTTTAAAATATCTTTCCTCTCCAAATTCACTTTTTCCAGGATTATAATGATGAAACTGATGATGTTGACCAATCATAGGTCCAACTGTTCCCATTTGAGCCATTAACCACTGGTTTATTACCAATCTATCTTTAATATTGTAAAATTTTCCACTTTTATCAGCCAGATAGATTAAAATTGCACCTGACTCAAAAATAGTTTTATTATCTTCATGATCTACAATCACAGGAATTTTTCCAAAAGGACTTATCTTTTTAAATTCTGGTTTGAGTTGTTCATCTTTACCTAAATCAACTTTGGTTACTTTATATTCATAACCAATTTCTTCAAGCATGATACTTATTTTCCACCCATTTGGTGTGTTAGCAGAAAAAAGTTCTATCATTTTTTAATTCCAAGTCTTTGCTGTGCAGCCTTAGAAGTAGTTGTGAATTCAAATCTTAATTTTTCATCTGGTTTAGCATATTTAAAACAGCCTCTAGCTGCCAATGCACCCTCATGAAAACCAGATAGTATTAATTTTAACTTTCCTGGATAAGAACAAATATCACCAATCGCAAATATTCCATCTATATTGGTTTCAAAATTTTCGGTGTTAACCTCAATCGTTTTTTTATTAATATTTAAACCCCAATCTAAAATTGGACCAAGTTGCATAATTAAACCGAAAAAACCCAATACATATTCAGATTCAATCTCTTTGATTTGTCCCTCATCATGCTTAATTTTTATACTATTAATATTTTTATCTCCACTTACTGAGTGTATTTGGTATTTTGTAAATAAATTTAACTTTCCTTGATCATTAAGCTGTTTTACTCTCTGTACACTTGCCTCTGCTCCACTAAATCCATCTCTCCTATGAATTAAATTTACTTTAGAAGTATTTGATAATTCTATAGCCCAATCTAAGGCGGAGTCTCCTCCACCAAAAATTGAAATGGTTTTGTCTTTAAATATTGATTTATCTTTAATTGAATAAAATAGGTAATTCCCCTCAAACTTTTCACACTCTTTTATTGGAAATTTTCTGGGTTCAAAAGAACCAACACCTCCAGCTATAATAATCGCTGCAACATCAAACTCTACTCCACCCGAGGTTTTAACATGCCATCTATTTTGATTTTTTTTTAATTCTTCTACTCTTTCATTTAAATGAAATTTGACATTAAAAGGTTTAATTTGTTTTAGAAGATTATTGGTTAATTCTTCACCAGTACACTCTGGTATAGCTGGAATGTCATAAATAGGTTTATCAGGGTAAAGTTCAATACATTGCCCTCCTGCTTTATCGAGATTATCTACTATCTCACAACTCAACCCTATAATTCCAAGTTGATGAGCACAAAACAAACCTGTTGGCCCAGCTCCAATGATCAATACATCTGTTTTATTCATCTAACCTTGCTTTGATGGAATGTTTACTTCTAATCCATCTAATTCGTCTGAAACAATTAACTGGCAACTCAACCTGCTATTACTTTTTGGCTCAAAGGCCATATCAAGCATATCTTCCTCACCATCCTCTTTTGTTGGAAGTTTATCTAACCATTCTTCTTTGACATAAACATGACAAGTTGCACATGACATCCCTCCACCACAATCTGCATCAATTCCTGGAATATCATTTTGAATTGCACCTTCCATTACAGTTAACCCCTTTTGAACATCAACTGTGTGAGTTTTATTATCGTGCGTGTGATAAGTAATTTTTGCCATGCGTTATATATAAGTTCTTATCTAAATTGAGCAAGTAAGTAAAAAAATACTTGGTCAGATTTATGCATTTTGTAGTTCAGGGACTTCCTTTTTAAAAAAGTAGGCAGAATCTTCTTTTTGTTTCATCAAAGCTGGTAAAATTTCTTTGTAAGCATCAATTAAACCGTCGTTTGTTCTTGGTAATTGATCTTTAATATGATGATGAAGTTTATCCAAATTATAAGATGGAACTGTTGGAAACATGTGATGAGTTACATGATATTCCATTTTCCAATATAAAAAACTTAAAATAGGATTTAAATACATTTCTCTTGTTGTGTATCTATGATCTTTAATATCCCTTGCTAAACCAGCATGTTGAGTAAAAGAAACCAGTTTATGTAAAGTTCTTCCATAAAATTTTGGTAATAAAAAAAACAAAACTGGCAACCAAGATAATGTAATTAAAGACCATAAAATAATTGCAATCCAAATTGCAACAAAAATTCTTGAATTAAAAATAACTTTTGATTGTGCATTTTCAGGAATACAGTCTTGCATCACTTTTGTTTTTACACCCAATGCATGCTGAATAATTTCGTAAGCTATACTTTTTTTAAAATAAACAAGTTCCATAAAAGGAATTAAATTTATTAATAAATTTTTTGGAGTTTCTTTTAAATTATTTCCATATTCAATTTCATGATCATATGGATTTTCTGTTGAATATGTATTTCCATGATGAACGAAATGCGTATATCTCCATCTTACTGGTTCAAAATTTGAGAGGTATGAAGAAACATAGTAAAAAAATTCGTTTAAAGATTTTGATTGAAAAGCGGTTTTGTGACCTGTCTCATGCCATAATGGATTTGAAAAACCATATATGTTTCCATAAACCAAAAACCAAAAAGCAGACCACCATGTACCCCAAGTTATATATGCCAAAATTCCTGTTACTAATAACAATCCAAAAAAAACTGAAACGTGTTGAAGCCCTTTGATATCAGATTTTTTCGAGAGTTCCTTAAGGACTTCTATATCAACTTGGCATTTATGCCATTTTTCTAATTTAACATCCATAAAATAAAAATATGTATATTTTCTAAATATATTTTTAATAAAGACAAAAAAAAGGGCAAGTACAAAATTGTACCTGCCCTTAATTTAAATTTCAGCTAAATTACTTAGCTCTTTTACCTGCAGAACTAGTTGCAGCAGCCCAAATTACTAGACCGAATGCAATTTTGTTAATGAAGTCAGCTAAGTTATAAACGACGTTAAGTGAGTTAGCGTCTACACCACCAGTTAAGTAACCAAATACATAACCTAATGGGTAAATTGCCCAACCTACTGTAACGATCATTCTCATTGCACCAAAAGCAGTTACAAGAGCCTTGTTTCCACTTTTCGCTGCAGCTTTACCAGCTTCACCTGAAAATACTTCATAAAGAATGTATATCCAACCTGCCATTCCGATGATGAAACCAAGTGTAGCATTAATATATCCTGCTTCACCTAAGTATCCACCGATTAGCATTACTAATGAACCAATTAACAATCTCCAGAACATTCCAGAGTTTGCTTTACCAATAGCTGCTAGAATTAAATAAAATTCTACCATCTGTAATGGCACAGTGATTAACCAGTCAATGTATCTGTAAACAGTTGGCGAGTCTCCAGTAGCAACCCATACTTCTCTCATGTACATGTAGTGTATGAATGCAATACCAGTTACTAGACCAGCAACAATAACTGATGTTCTCCAGCCTGATGCGACGTTGCCTGCTTCCATGAAAAAGAAAGCAGTAGCTGCTAACATTCCCATAGAGATAACCCAGAATGAAATTCCTACGAAGTCATCTTGCATCAACATCGTTGCGTCTGCTGCAATAGCTATACCTGAAAAACCTATCAAGGTCATAGCTGCTAAAGCAAACAGTTTAAGTTTTTTCATAAAAAACTCCCTCTTCGTTAGTTTTTATTTTAGTTTATATAAACTAGACTTAAGTTACCTTAAGCCAATTTCGTGGTTAGATAGCAAATTAAAATAGTTTTATGAAGACTTAATTGTCACTAATAAGCATTGATTTTACTTAATTTTTAAAATTAAATACAATTTATAAGTTAAAAATCAAAAAAAATAAGGAATTCGAATCAAATTTTTATGTCTTCTAAATTTAATCAAATTTACCAAAATTCTATAAAAAATCCTGAAAAATTTTGGCAAGTAGCCTCCGAAAATATCTTTTGGTTTAAAAAACCAACAAAAATTTTAAATAAATCCAACCCGCCTTTCTATAAATGGTTCGAAGATGGGGTCACAAACACCTGCTATAACGCTTTAGACATACACATCGATCAAGGAAGAGGTCAAAAGACAGCATTAATCTACGATAGTCCTATTACAGGTAACAAAAGTCAGTTCACATACGAAGAATTAAGGTCAAAGGTCTCTAAGTTTGCAGGGGCATTGAAATCTCAAGGAGCAAGTAAAGGTGACCGGGTGATCATTTACATGCCAATGATCCCTGAAGCAGTAGTCGCTATGCTTGCTTGTGCAAGAATAGGTGCAATACACTCTGTCGTCTTTGGTGGTTTTGCCTCAAATGAGCTTGCAAGTAGAATTGATGATAGTAAAGCAAAGATATTAGTGACCGCCTCATGTGGTTTTGAGCCAGGAAGAACAGTTGAGTATAAACCACTAGTTGATGAAGCAATTAAAATAGCCGGTCACAAAATTGAAAAGATGATTTTGTTTCAAAGACCTGGTCATGAGGTTAAATTAAATGCTCCAAATGAGGTCAACTGGGAGGAAGTTGTCTCTAGAGCGAAAGATGCTGACTGTGTTGAGATGAATTCAAATGAGTTTGCGTATATTTTATATACATCTGGGACAACAGGAACTCCAAAAGGAATAGTCAGAGACATTGGAGGTCACATTGTTGCTCTCAAGTGGACTATGAAAAATATCTATAACATTGATACAGATGATATTTGGTGGTCTGCAAGTGATATCGGTTGGATTGTTGGTCACTCATATATTGTTTACGCTCCTCTATTTAAAGGATGTACTACAATTTTGTTTGAAGGTAAGCCAGTTGGAACTCCAGATGCAGGAGCTTTTTGGAAAATAATATCTGATTATAAGGTAAAGTCTCTTTTTACAGCTCCAACGGCTTTTAGAGCAATCAAGAAAGAGGATCCTAAGGGTAAATTTTTC
Organism: uncultured Pelagibacteraceae bacterium; assembly: GCA_902587755.1. Lineage (GTDB taxonomy): Bacteria > Pseudomonadota > Alphaproteobacteria > Pelagibacterales > Pelagibacteraceae > Pelagibacter. Next base: position 167,141 of record CACIMN010000001.1, read on the forward strand.
TCAAAATATGATCTAAGCAGTTTTGAAAGTTTATTCCTTGCTGGAGAAAGAGCTGATCCAGATACTATAAAGTGGGCTGAGAATTTACTTAAGGTTCCAGTCATTGATCATTGGTGGCAAACAGAAACTAGCTGGGCAATTAGCTCTAATTGTACTGGTATTGAAATGATGGAAACAAAATATGGTTCAGCCTGCAAAGCTGTCCCTGGATATGATGTAAAAATCATTAAACCAGATCAATCTTTGGCCAAGCCGAATGAAATGGGAGATATTGTAGTAAAGTTACCTTTACCTCCAGGAACATTTCCAACTCTATGGAATGCAGATCAAAGGTATAAAGAAAACTATATGTCTAATTATGAAGGGTATTATCAAACATATGATGCAGGTCACATAGATGACGATGGTTATATTTGGATCATGTCTAGAACTGATGACATTATAAATGTAGCAGGTCATAGATTGTCTACAGGCGCTATTGAAGAAGTATTATCTGAACATCAATCTGTTGCAGAATGTGCAGTACTTGGAATAGCAGATAAATTAAAGGGTCAATTACCTATAGGATTAGTAGTTTTGAAGTCTGGTGTTGATAAAGATAATGAGACCATATCTAAAGAATGCGTACAAATGGTTAGAGATAAAATTGGACCTGTTGCTGCATTTAAAGTTGTAATTGTTATTAAAAGATTACCAAAAACAAGATCAGGAAAAATTTTAAGAGGGACCATAAGAAAAATTGCAGACGGTGTGGAATATAAAATTCCTCCTACAATAGATGATCCTGCAATTTTAACAGAAATAAAAGAAGATTTAATTAATCACAAAATCTTAAATAATGGTTAAAACTTATATTTTTTTAATCGCTGCGATATTTTGTGAAGTTGCTGGAACAATGCTACTTCCTGTGTCTCAAAACTTTACAAAACTTATACCGACACTTGCCCTATCTATATTTTATCTCACAGCTTTTTATCTATTAACTTTTGTTGTAAACAAACTTCCAATAGCAATTGTATATGCAACATGGAGTGGTTTAGGAATTTTTACTATCGCAATCCTTGGCTATATATTTTTTAAACAAACTTTAGCTTGGCAAGCAATTGTGGGCTTATTCTTGATTGTAATCGGTGTAATTTTGGTAAATAGTTTTGCTGGAAAGCTTAGCTAAATTGCAAAGGTGTTCCATCAGGATCACCTAAAATTTTTCCATCCTGCATTTTAATTTTCCCTGCAATAATAGTATGTGTTGGTGTTCCTTTGAATTTAAAACCATTGAATGGTGACCATTTACATTTACTCTCAATATTTTCGTTTTTAATCTCAATAGTTTTGTTCATATCTACGATAGTAAAGTCTGCATCATAACCTTCTTTAATAAATCCCTTGTTTTTAATTCCAAAAATTTTAACTGGATTTTCACAGACAAAGTTCATCAATTGATTAAGTGATAGTTTTCCATTATTTACGTGATTTAACATAACTGGCATTAAGGTTTGAACTCCTGGCATCCCTGAAGGAGTATTTGGATATACCTTATCTTTGTTTTCTTTTAAATGTGGAGCATGATCAGATCCAATAGTATCATTAAAGTTATTTTTCACTCCATACCATAATCTGTCATAATGAGATTTGTCTCTTAGTGGCGGATTCATCTGAGCATAAGTCCCAAGCTTGTCATAACAGTCTGGTGCATAAAAAGTTAAATGCTGAGGAGTAATCTCAAATGTAATATTTCCTTTATGTTGTGATAGAAAATCAATTTCCTCTTTTGTAGTAATATGAAGCACATGAGCTTTTTTATTGTGCTTTTCTGCAATTCGAACAATTCTTCTTGTAGATGATATTGCACATTCTGCACTTCTCCATACAGGATGAGTATGAACATTACCCTCTTTAATCAATTTTTTATTAACTTTTAAAATCGCCTCATCTTCAGAATGGACTGCCACAACTTTTGAAGCATTTTGAAAAACCTTGTCTATGTCGTTTTCTTCAGCGACTAGTAAATTACCCGTTGATGATCCTGCGAAAAGTTTAATGCCACAACATCCTTCTAAACCTTCTAGGCTTGCTAAATCATCCACATTGTCTGCTGTTGCTCCAAAATAAAAAGCATAATTGCAATACATTCTATTTTTAGCGAGATCAAGTTTTCTTTGAAATTCTTTCATATTGGAAGTTGGGGGATTTGTGTTTGGCATTTCGAATACACTTGTAATACCTCCTGCTATTGCTGCTCTACTTCCTGAATGAAGATCCTCAGTATCTGTTGATCCTGGTTCTCTAAAATGTGTTTGAGTATCTATGCAACCAGGTAAAACTGTATGACCTTCTGCATTGATTGTCTCTTTTGCTTCCTCTGAAATTTGTCCAATCTGTTGAATTTTTTCATCTTTTATAGCAACATCAACATCTTTTAACTTACCATCAATGTAACATTGTCCGTTTTTAATTATAAGATCTAACATTTTGAGAAATTGTTATTATATTACAATCTATAATTAATCAATTATGAATATAAAAAACGTTTATATTTTAGATGATAGAGCAATTCTTTATATTAACGGGGAAGATGCAAAAGAATTTCTTCAAAATCTTATTAGTAACGACATAAACAAATTAAGCGATGTAAATAGTTGTTTTAGTTCATTACTTACACCTCAAGGTAAATTTTTATATGAATTTATAATTGTTAAACATAAGTCTGGATATCTTTTAGATTGTGAAAAACCTCAGGCAGAGGAGTTATTCAAACAATTATCCCTATATAAACTTAGATCAAAAGTTGAAATTCTTAATTTAAGTAATGAATTTGTTGTTGCAGCATTTTCCCATGAAAAATTCTTAACTTTTGATGGAGCAGAAGATCAACCAGGATACACAATTAAATATAGAGAAGATCCAATTTTTTTAGATCCAAGAAATAAGGATTTGGGTGCTAGATTAATTATTAATTTAGAAAAACTTTATTTATCTTTAAAAAAACTTGATCTTCATGATGCTAATCTTAAAGAATATTATTCATTAAGTCATAGTCTTGGAATTGTTCCAAAAGATTTAAATAAATTGAAAGACAAATTGTTTGGTATTGAATGTAATTTTGAAGAATTAAATGGAATTGATTTCAAGAAGGGCTGTTATGTTGGCCAAGAAAATACAGCACGGATTAAATTAAAGAACAAACTTTCAAAAAGATTATTTCCAATTAATGTTATTAATGGAAAACTACATGAAGGCGAAAGTATTTATAATAATAAAATAGAAATTGGTAAGGTTTTAATTGATAGCGACTACCCTTTTGCTTTAATTAAATACTTAAACGAAAATTTTGATGAAAAAGCAAATTTTAAAACTAAAGAAGCTTTAATAAATATCAATAAACCTGATTGGATAAAAAACTAATTTTCTTATTTAAATAAATAAACAATCATTAAAATTATAAAAACTACAATAATCCAAATGCTGAGGTTTTTAAGAAATTGCTTTAATTGAGAATTTGATTGTAAAAAACTTGGAAGAACTAAAAGCAAAACCCCAATCATAAATATTACTGAAAGTAATTTATCCATCTAAAACTCCTATACTAAATTCACTTTGGTGCGGTCGGAGAGACTCGAACTCTCATGGACTAGGTCCACACGGCCCTCAACCGTGCCTGTCTACCAATTTCAGCACGACCGCGAAATGTCTCATAATAAATGAATGACAATCATGATTCAAATTGGTAAAAATCCTTATGGAATTTACACAAGAAGTGCGTAAAGCAACAGATCCTATTTATCAAAAAATTTGTAAGGTTATGCCTGAAATTGAATGGCCAGTGCATGCTCCCTACATTCATAAAATTAATATATTAAAAAAAGAAAAAAATGCTGTAATTCTTGCTCACAACTATCAAACACCAGAAATTTATCATGGTGTTGCAGATTTTTCTGCTGACTCACTCGCATTAGCAATTGAAGCTTCAAAAACTTCAGCTGATATTATTTTAATGGCTGGTGTACATTTCATGGCAGAAACTGCAAAATTAATAAGCCCAAATAAAAAAGTTATTCTTCCTGATATGGATGCTGGCTGTTCTTTATCTTCATCTATTACAGGTAAAGATGTTAGATTATTAAAAGAAAAATACCCAGGCGTCCCAGTTGTATCTTATGTTAATACGTCAGCAGAAGTTAAGGCTGAAACAGATGTTTGTTGTACATCTGCGAACGCAGTTAAAATAGTTAAATCACTTGGAGTAAAAAGAGTAATATTTTTACCAGATGATTATTTAGCTAAATATGTTGCTTCTCAAACTGATGTTGAAATTATTTCTTGGAAAGGAATTTGTATTGTTCATGATCAATTTAATAAAAAGGAAATAGAGGATATAAGAAAAAAAAATCCAGGAATTAAAATTATTGCACACCCAGAATGTCCTCCAGATGTTATTGAAGCAAGTGATTTTGCAGGATCAACATCAGGAATGATAAAATATGTAAAAGATAATCAGCCAAAAAAAGTAATGATGGTTACTGAATGCTCAATGAGTGACAATATCCAAATAGAAAATCCAAATGTAGATTTTGTTAAACCATGTAATATGTGTCCTCACATGAAAAAAATTACACTTCCTAAGATATTAGATTGTTTAGAAAATGAGACTGGTGAAATTATCATGGATAAAGAAACGATTGAGAAAGCCAGAATATCTGTAGAGAGAATGGCAGCTATTGGCAGATAATTAAGTGTCAAAAATAAAACTAAGCAAAGAATTTATCAAAAGTACAGTTAAGCTAGCATTGAATGAGGATCTTTATCCTTCGGGAGACATCACTTCAGGTTTAATTATTAATGATAAGGTCTTAACAGTTAAATTAATTTCAAATCAAAGTGCAATTGTTGGAGGGTTATTATTTGTTAAAGAAGCCTTTTCGTTAATTGATAATAAAATAAAATTTATTATTAAGAAAAAAGATGGTTCTAGAGTTAAAAAAGGAAATTTAATAGCTTTAATTAAAGGCAATGCGAAAAATATTCTAATCGCTGAAAGAGTAGCTTTAAATTTTTTGTCTCATATTTCTGGAATAGCCACTAAAACAAATGAATTTGTTAAATTAGCAGGAAAAAAAACTAAAATTTGTTGTACAAGAAAAACAATTCCTAATTTAAGAGTTATCCAAAAATATGCAGTTAAATTAGGAGGTGGCACTAATCATAGATTTAATTTAAGCGATGAATATTTGATTAAAGATAACCATATTGCTAGTTCAGATTTAAGAAATTTGGTTTTAAAAGCTATTAAAAATAGAAAAGGAAAAAAAATTACTGTTGAGGTGGATACAATCAAACAACTTAAATCAATTTTAGGTCTAAAATTTAATACTGTTCTACTTGATAATATGAGTATTAAAAATTTAAAGGATAGTGTTAAAATTGCTAAAAAATATTATGAGACTGAAGCCTCTGGAAATATTAGCCTAAAAACTGTTAACGCAATTGCTTCTACCGGTGTTGATAGAATTTCTGTTGGTAGTATTACACACAGTGCTCCAGCAATTGACTTTAAGTTAGAAATCTAATTTACAAATTTAGAAAGGTCAGGCTTAAAATAGTTGGGGCCCTTCATGACTTTTCCAGACTCATTGTAGATTGGTTTGCCATTTTCATCTAACTTGCTCATGTTGGAATTTTGGACCTCATCAAAACATTTATCCAAATCAATTCCAAATGCATGCCCTGCTCCATAAGTTACATATAATATGTCTGTTAGCGCATCAGCCACTTCCAATAAGTCCTTATTATTCATTGCTTCTGTAAGCTCTTCTAGTTCCTCTTTGATTAAGTCTAACCTTAATTTATTTATTTTATCAGTACTAAATGATGGTTTTGTTTTAACTTCCTGACCAAAAGTTTTCATAAATGTACCTACTTTACTAAAATTCGACATAATGCTCCTGTATGTTTTTAAAAATATATTGTATGTTAATAATTATTTGTTACTTAAAATTAATCAATGAAATTAAGAAAAGAATTTGACAGTATTGGAAGCATAAATGTTCCAAAAGATAAATATTGGGGAGCATCTACTCAAAGATCCAACAAATTTTTTAATATTGGAAAAATTTTAGTAAATATTTCAATCATTAAATCTATAGCAATTATTAAAAGATCGGCTGCAATAGTACATGCAAAAGACAAATTGATTGATGGTAGACTTTCTAAAGCAATAATCAAAGCATCAGATGAAGTGATTAAAGGTAAATTAGATGAAAATTTTCCTTTAAAAGTTTGGCAAACAGGTTCGGGAACACAAACAAATATGAATGTAAATGAGGTTATTGCTAATAGAGCAATAGAAATTTTAGGAGGTAAGAAGGGAGCTAAAAAGCCTGTCCATCCAAATGATCATGTAAATAAATCTCAATCTACAAATGATGTTTTTCCAACTGCAATGCATATCTCGGTAGCTAAAGAGACTATTTCTAAAATGCTACCAAACCTAAAAATTTTAGAAAAAGAACTTAAAAAAAAATCTACTGAATTTAAAACTATAGTTAAAATTGGGAGGACTCATTTACAAGATGCTACACCACTCTCTCTCGGACAAGAGTTTTCAGGATATCATACACAAGTTAAAAAAAGTATTGAAAGAATTGAATATGCATTAAAAGAAATATTATTTCTTGCTCAAGGTGGTACGGCTGTTGGCACTGGAATAAATTCAAAGAAAAATTTTGATAAAAAAATTGTTAAAGAGATTGCTAAATTCACTAAAATTAAATTTAAACCAGCTCCAAATAAATTTGCTGAACTCGCTGCCCATGATGCAATTGTTAATTTTTCTGGTGCTCTTAATACCTGTGCGGTAGCTTTAATGAAAATATCTAATGATATTCGTTTCTTGGGTTCTGGTCCTAGAGCTGGATACGGGGAATTAATCTTACCTGAAAATGAACCAGGCTCATCTATAATGCCAGGGAAAGTTAATCCAACACAATGTGAAGCCGTAACAATGGTTTGTGTTAAAGTGATAGGTAATCACAACGGTATAACTATGGCAGGATCTCATGGTCATTTTGAGTTAAATGTTTTTAAACCTCTAATTGCACATAACATCTTACAATCAATCGATTTAATTGCTGACAGCACAAAAAATTTTGCTCTGTATTGCGTCAAGGGAATAAAAGCCAATAAAAAGAAAATACAAGAACATCTAGACAATTCACTTATGCTAGTAACTGCTTTAGCTCCACATATTGGTTACGATAATGCAGCAAAGATAGCAAAAACTGCACTCAAAAATAATACCACTTTAAAATATGAAACTTTAAAAACAGGGTTAATAAAAGAAAAAGATTACAATAAAATAGTTGATCCTAAAAAGATGATCTATCCAGCATAACTTTTAATTGCTTCGTTTAATAAATTTTTAAAGTAAATTTTATTGTGTAAATCGTCTGTTTTTAGAACCACATTATTGAGAATTTTATTAATTTTATTATTTATTTTATTGTCAACTTTTATGTCTTTTAATTCTGCTATTTTTTGATCAAAATTGTAAGTAAAATTAAAATCAACTCGTTTAATTTGATTTCTATAATTTTTTGGTGTTAGGAGAAATTTATAAAGTTTATTAAAATTATTAATATTTATTTTAAGTTTTCCATCCAAGACTAATTCACCATTTTTAACATAAATTAAACTCTCTGATAACTCAAACTCCGCAATATCTCTCCACTTAAATTTTGTATTATCTGCATCAATTAAACCCTCTTGAATTTTTGAATTTAAATTAATATTTTTAAAGTTCGATTGATTATAAACATTGTTTGCGTTTATATTTAATTTGAGATCTATATTTTTATTATTGAATATTTCAGTTTTCAACAATTGAGCAATGATAGCATTGGAACCAAATATATAATTTAAATTTATTTCATCTGATCGACCTTCTAGATAAGCGTAAAAAGGTTTAAAATTTAAATTACCTGTATAATTTATTTCTGGTTGATCTATTTTGTCAAAAATATGAAAATTGAAAGAATTTTTTTTAAGTTGATATTCAAAAATTCTTTTGGATTTTTTAAAAATAAATTCAGATTTTCCAAATTTTATTTTATCAACAATATTTAATTCATTTTCAACTTTAAGTTTTATTAAATTTAGATTAATCGTGGAAAATATTTTATTTTTATCTTTGCTGTAAAAAGATTTAAATGCGAATGGAATATTAAAAATCTCATTTTCCGAATAAAAAATATTTTTAAATTCTTTTGAGTCGTAATAATATTCGATTTTAAAAATTTTACTTAGGAATAAAATTTCATCATCTACATCTCTAAAAAAAACATTGCTATCTTTAATTAATAAATTTCCATTTTGATAATTTTTATTTAGTAATTTTAGAAAGAAATTATAATTTTTTGCACTCAAATTAAAATTAGATTTTTCTAAAATCAAATCTTTTACATCAATATTTTTTAACGAAAAAAGATTGTCTATTGAAATATAAATTTTTAATTTACTTATTTTTGAAATTTCTTTTTGATCTCCTAAAATTATTGTATCAGAAGCTGAAAAATGAGGCCATGGAAAAAAACTATATCTAATTTTTTCAGAAAATTTAAAATTTAAATTAAATTTATTTTGAAGCTCATTTTTTAATTTTTTTGAGATTTCATTTTGATTATAAAAAGTAGGTATTGATAAATAAGATATAAAAACAACAAAAAGTGCGACAAAAGTTAAAATTATTTTATTATTTTTTAGTAAATAACTAAAATTTTTTGAATTTAACTTGTTTAAATTACTTTCTAAAAGATTATTAATAAAATTACTTATGTTATTTAAATATTTTTTAAAAAAATTTTTTTTACTCATAACAATCAAGAAGCTTATAAAGTATTATATTAAATGATAAACAAAGATTATTTAAAAAATTTAAATGAAGCTCAAATAAAGGCTGTTCTGCATTTAGATGGTCCTCTCTTAATTGTAGCTGGGGCTGGATCAGGAAAAACAAAAGTATTGACCTCTAGAATTGCTAATATTATTAAAGAAAAAAAAGCATTTCCAAATCAAATCTTGGCAGTCACGTTTACTAATAAAGCCGCTAAGGAAATGCAAAACAGAGTGAGCAAAATACTTGGTTCTACTGCTGTTGGTCTTTCTTGGCTTGGAACATTTCACTCAATCTGTGCAAAATTATTGAGAAAACATGCATCTGCTGCAAACCTTAATTCTAATTTTACTATTATTGATACTGATGATCAAATCAGACTTATTAAGAATATTTGTAAAGCTGAAAATATTGATATCAAACAATTATCTCCAAGATTTATTTTAGCAATTATTGATCGATGGAAAAATAAAGGATTTTATCCTGAAGAAGTAGTGATAAACAAAAAAGATTTATATGAAAAAACAATTCTTCCACTTTATAAAATTTATCAACGAAAATTAACAGACTTGAACTCGTGTGACTTTGGCGACCTTATATTGCATGCTGTTAAAATTTTAGAATTTAATTCAGATATAAGAGAAATATATGCAAAGAATTTTAAATATATACTTGTTGATGAATATCAAGATACAAACTTTATACAAAGTAAATGGCTTAATCTTTTATCTGAAAAACACAAAAATATTTGCTGTGTTGGAGATGATGATCAATCGATTTATAGCTGGAGGGGTGCAGAAATTAAAAATTTTTTAGAGTTTGACCAAGTATATGAGAATACAAAAGTAATAAGATTAGAACAAAATTACAGATCCTCACAGAATATTTTATCAGTTGCTTCAGACCTTATTTCTAATAATCAAAATAGAGTTGGAAAAACATTAATTACTACAATGGAAGAGGGTGATCCAGTGCAATTAAACTGTTTTAAAAATGGTAAAGATGAAGCAATTGGGATTTCTGATGAAATTGAAAAAAAAATAAAAAAAAAGTTTTCATATAACAATATTGCAATTTTAGTTAGAGCCATTTTTCAAACACGTGAATTTGAGGAAAGATTTCTTAAAATTGGTATGCCGTATAGAATATTAGGTGGTACAAAATTTTACGAAAGAGCTGAAATAAAAGATTGTGTTGCGTATTTAAGATTGATCCATCAAGAAAAAGATGATTTGGCTTTTGAAAGAATTGTAAATAACCCTAAGAGATCGATTGGAGATAGTACTTTAAAAAATATTCATGAGTTTGCTAAGGAAAATAAATTAAATTTAGAAAGAGCTTCAATAAAAATGCTTGAACAAAATTTTATTAAACCGAAAGCTAAAATTGGTCTTATTACTTTTATCAATTCTTTAACGAAATGGAGAAACGATTTAATTGTAAAAAAATCAAGTCATATAAAATTGTTACAAATTGTTTTGGATGAATCTGGATATTCAGCAATGCTTAAAAATAAAAAAGACTTGGATAATGAAAATAGATTAGAAAACATTAAAGAGTTATTAAGTGCAATGAAAGAATTTGATAATTTAGAAAGTTTTTTAGAGCACGTTTCTTTAGCAACGTCTGTAGACCAGGAATGGGATGGTGAAAAAATTAACATGATGACTATGCACGCTGCAAAAGGTTTGGAGTTTGATGTTGTATTTTTACCTGGATGGGAGGAAGGGTTGTTTCCACACCAAAAATCTATAGAAGAAAAAGGTCAAAATGGCCTTGAGGAAGAAAGACGGTTAGCATATGTAGGAATTACAAGAGCAAAGAAAAAAGCTATTATTTCCTTTTCAATGAATAGATTTTATCAGGGAGATTGGATTGATAGCATGGCTTCAAGATTTGTTGATGAACTTCCAGAAAAACATTTAGAAAAAAATTCCTTCTTTGATGAGGAAATTAATAATAATGATGATTTTGATTTTAATCAAGATTTTGAAATTGAGGAAGGTACAAGAAGTCCTGGTTGGATAAGATATCAAAAGAGAATTAAATGAAAAATTACATAAAAGAATTGAGAAGTAAATTTAAGAAACATGAAATTGATGGCTATGTAATTCCAAAAAATGATGATTATTTTACTGAATATTCAAAATTAAATCGATTAGAGGTTATCTCAAACTTTAGCGGATCTGCTGGTTTAGCCGTAATTCTTAAAAATAAAAATTATTTGTTTACCGATGGAAGATATACAATTCAAAGTAAAATTGAGAGTGGAAAAAATTTTAAAATTTATGGATTTGAAAAATTAATTGATTGTAATTTGTTTAGAAATCTTACACTTGGTATAGATCCAAAGTTATTTACCAATACTCAAATTAAAAATTATTTTTTAAAACATAATAAAATCAAATATGTTGAAAAAAATCTAATTGATGAAATTAAAAAACAAAAAAAATATAATTCTATTCCGTTTTTTTCTTTAGATAAAAATATTGTTGGTGAAAGTGTTAATTCTAAATTGAATAAAATAACTAAATACTTAAAAAAAAATAAATCTGATTATATTTTTATTAGTGCACCAGAAAATGTTGCATGGACTTTAAATTTACGAGGTAAAGATGGCCCCAATAGTCCAATTCCCAATTCAAGATTAATAGTAAGTAAAACAAAAAAAATACTATTAATAAGTAATCTTAAGAAATGTAAGCAAATATTAAAAAATAAAATTATTAAGAAAGATGAATTTTTAGATGAGAATAATTTACCAAGTAAAATACTACGTCTTAAGGGAAAAAACTTTATTGTAGATGATAAGTCTTGTTCAATATTTTATGAAAATTTAATTAAGACTAATTTTAAGATCATAAAAACAGAAGATCCAATTTATCTTTTAAAAGCAATCAAAAATAAAACAGAGATTAAGAATATGATTAATGCTCATATATTAGATGGAGTAGCATTAACTAAATTTTTATTTTGGATAAAAAAAATTAATAATAAAAAAATTACAGAAGTAGAAGCGGCTAAGAAATTAGAAAATTTTAGAAAATTAAATAAAAACTTTCTATATCCTAGTTTTGATACAATAGCGGGCTCAGGCAAAAATGGTGCCATTGTACATTACCGTGCGAAAAAAGAAACATGCAGAACTATTAATAGAAATGATATTTTATTATGTGACTCAGGTGGGCAGTATAAGTATGGGACAACTGATGTAACAAGAACAATATGTTTTTCAAAACAGAAATCAAGTATCAAAAATATTTTCACTAAAGTATTAAAAGGGCATATTGCTGTTGCTATGAGTGATATTAATAAAGATGACACAGGTAAAAAAATTGACAAAAGAGCGAGAAAATTTTTAAATAAAAGTAACCTAGATTATGCGCATGGTACAGGTCACGGTGTTGGCTTTTTTCTTAATGTTCATGAAGGACCTCAATCTATTTCAAAAATAAATACAGTAAAAATAAGAGAAGGTATGATTTTAAGTAATGAACCTGGATATTATAAAAACAATGAATATGGAATTAGGATTGAAAATTTAGTTTATGTTAAAAAAATAAAAAAAAATTTGTCATTTCAAAATTTAACAATGGCACCTATAGAAAAAGATTTAATAAATTTTGATTTATTAACAATTGATGAGAAAAACTACTTGTTTAGATATCATTTAGAAGTTTATTCAAAAATATCAAAATATTTAAATCCAAATGAGAGAAGCTGGTTAGCTACTTTTATTTAGCATTTTCAAAAATTCAGCTTGGCCAATTATTTTTATTTTTAACTGTTTGGCATAATCTACTTTTTTTTTAGTTGGTTTTTCGCCAATAATTAAGAAATTTAGTTTTTTTGATACACTGCTAATTGTTTTTCCAGAATTTTCCTCAATCAGAGATTTAACTTCTGCTCTGCTAATTCCATTTAATTTACCAGTAACTAAAAAAGTCTTGTTATTTAACAAACCATCATCTGATTTTTGAATAGCGTCTTTAATTAACAAAACATTTGCCAATTCATTCAAAACTTTTTTGTTATCCTTATTTGAAAAAAAACTCTTAATTGAACTGACTTGTGTTTCACCAATTCCATCAATATTTAGCATATCCTCATAATCAATTTTTTTAGATAAATTTTTAAATTTTGAAAATGATACAAAATGTTTTGACAACAATTTTGCATTTTCTAAACCTATATGTCTTATACCTAGAGAATATATAAATCTTTCTAAAGAAATATTTTTTTTTTGTTCAATTGAAAACTTTAAATTTTGAACAGAAAGTTTGCCCCAGCCATCTAAATTTTCAATTTTTGAAAAATCTAAATTAAAAATGTCTTGAGGATATTTAATTAATTTTAATTTCCAGAAATTTTCAACTATTTTTTTCCCAAAACCATCAATATTAAATGCATCCTTCGAAACAAAGTGTTTTAGTTTTTCAATAGAAATTTTATCACAATAATAACCTTCACTTGGACATCTTCTTACCGCATCAATTTTTTTTGTAATTTTATTAAATTCTTTTTCTGTTTTTGAGCCACAGGAAGGACATTTGTCTGGAAAAATAAATTTAGCACTTTTTTTTGGTCTTTTATTTAAATCAACTGATAAAATGTGTGGGATTACATCTCCTGCTCTTTCAACAGTTACTATGTCACCAATTCGAATATCCTTTCTCTTTATTTCATCCTCATTGTGTAAAGTTGCATTAGAAACTAATACTCCTCCAATATTTATAGGTTTTATTTTTGCTACAGGTGTTAAGGCACCTGTCCTTCCAATTTGAATATCAATATCTAAAATTTTAGAAATTGCTTTATCTGAGGAAAATTTATGAGCGATGGCCCATCTTGGGGCATTGGCAACATTTCCTAATCTTTTTTGCAATTCAAAATTATTAATTTTGTAAACAATGCCATCTATATCAAAATCTAAATTAGCTCTTTGCTGCTCAATATCATTATAATTTTGAATTAAATTTTTTACTCCAGAAATTGTTTTATTGAGTGGATTAGTTTTAAAACCCCATTCATCTAATTTTTTCAAATAATCGGATTGATTTTTTTGTCTCAATCCCTGCTCAAAACCATAAGTGTATGCTATAAATTTTAAAGGTATTTTTTTTGTATCCTCAGAATTTTTTTGCCTCAAAGAACCAGAGGCAGCATTTCTTGGATTTGCAAATTTTTCTTTTAAACTCTCAAAATCACTGTTTTGAATGAATACCTCGCCTCTAATATCAATATCTTTAGGAAAATCTTTGTCTAAAATTTTTTTTGGAATATCTTTTATTGTATATAAATTTGCAGTTATATCCTCACCTTCTTTACCATCTCCTCTTGATAATCCTCTTTCAAAAATACCATTTTTATAAGTTAATGAGGCGGAAATTCCATCTATCTTGGGCTCGGCACTATAAATAATTTTAAATTCTTTGTTTTCAGATAAAAAATTTAAAATTCTTTTTTCGAAATTTTTTAAATCTTCCTCAGAAAATGCGTTTGAAAGAGAGAGCATAGAAGCTCTGTGTTGAAATTTTTTAAAATTTTTAGATGGTTTATGACCTACTGCTTCTGCAGGAGAATTTTTTGATTTGAGAAATTTATATTTTTTTTCTAATAATAAAATCTCATTTTTTAAACTATCGTATTGTTGATCAGAAACTTTTGGTTTGCTTTTATCATAATAAAATAAATTATATTTTGACAGTAAATTTATTTTTTCTTCATAGATTTTTTTAATTTTTATTTTATCCATCTAAATCAACTATAGATTTAATTTTATTTAAAATAGTATTTTGATTGGATTTGTTTTCTTTAATTTTATTTTTTTGTTTTTTATAGTTTTTGTTAAAAACACTATAACTTTTTTCGTACCAAATTGATGATTGATAATTATATCCTAAAAGATTTGCATATTTCTTTGCTTCTTTTGTAAGCCCTAAAGTATAATAACATTCAACAAGTCTATGAAGGGCTTCTTCCACATATATTGTAGTATCATATTTATCAACAACTGTTCTAAATCTATTAATTGCAGGTATCCATTTTTTTCTTTGAAAATAATATCTAGCTACATACATTTCTTTTGAAGCAATAATATCATTTATAAGATCTAACTTAAAATCAGCATCGATTGCATATTCTGTAGTTGGATATTTTTTTTTGACAATTGTAAAATATTTTTTTGCATTAGATATTGATTGTGTATCTTTTTTTTCATCTACAATAAGTTCATAAAATGATACTGCCAATAAGTAATGTGCATAATCTATATTTTTATGACTAGGATACACTCTTAAAAATCTCTCCAATTCAGCTATAGCATCCAAGTAATAATTCTTTGAATAATAAGAATACGCTGCCATTAATGCTGATTTGGGCGCCATTGACGACTGAGGAAATAAAATTTCAGCTTCATTGAATTTTTTGGCAGCAAATATTACATCTCCCTCATTTAATGATTTCATGCCCTCTTCATAAGCTTCATATACTTGGGATTCGAGATTTTTTTCTTTTATTAAAGACTCTTTTTCAGCATTTTTGCTACAAGAAGTTAAAAAAATTATTGCAAGTACAACCAAAAAATATTTAATAATATTCATATTATTTTTATTTATCAAAAAATAATTTTAAAGTTATCTTTGCAACTAAGCAATAGATCTTAATAGGCTTTTATTTATTAATGTATGAGGCAGATTTTTTTCTTTAATTTCCAATATTGAAAAATTATCTTTATTTTGAAATACTTTTCTTAATAATTGATTTGTTAAATAATGCCCTCCACGCGAACATCTTACTGATGCCAGTATCCTATATCCAGATGTATATAGATCACCAATACAATCAAGTATTTTATGATTTACAAATTCTTTATCATTTCTTAATCCTTCAGGATTTAATATTTTCTTACCTTTAACTACTATAGCATTGTCTAAACTTCCACCTTTTGCAAGACCATTTTTTTTAATTAATTCTATATCCTCAAACAAGCAAAAAGTTCTAGAATTATATATATTGGTTAGGTCATCCTCAAAAACTTTAACTTTATTTCTTTGCCTTCCAATTATTGGATTGTTAAAATTTAGTTCAAAATCAATATCAAGACTTAATGTTGAAGGCTTAATTGAGATAAATCGTTTTCCTTCAGAATATTCAATCTCTTTTTTAATTTTAATAATTTTTATAGGTTCATTACTTACTTCAATTCCAGCTGAATTAATTTTTTCAATAAATAATTTTGCTGATCCATCTAATATAGGTACTTCCTCATTATCAATTTCAACAATTACATTGTCAATACCGACACCAAACAAAGCACACATCAAATGTTCAATAGTTGATATTTTAATACCAAATTCATTTTCAATAGTTGTATTTAACGAAGTATTAGTTACGTTCATAAAATTTGGATATACTAGATTATTTTTATTTAGATCAACTCTTTTAAAAATAATTCCTGAATTAGGTCTTGCAGGTACTAAACAAACATTTACATTTAATCCACTATGTAAAGCTATGCCACTAAATGAAATTTTATTTTTTATAGTTTTTTGAGTTAAATAAGACACAATTAAATTTAGAATTAATAACTACAAAATTAAAAACAACTAATGTTACGATAAAAAACAAAATTAACTAAATAATTGAAAAAATTTTTCAAAAAAGCCTAATTTTTTTAGGTTTTTGGGAATTATTGATACCTCATTTGTGTTGTAACCTTTTTGAGACTTATATGCCATCTCAGAAAGAGAGATTTTTTGGTCTTTAAATAAACTTTGTATGTAATTTTGATTTAAATAATTTTTAGATTTAATTTGAAAATTTACTAAAATTTTATCTATTTCCAATATCAACTTATTTGGCACTAATATAAATTGTATTTCTATACTTAGATTTTTACAAATCACGCCATCTTCAAATTCAGAGGAGTGCCTTCGATCAAATAAATAATTTATTATATGCATATGCATTATTTTATAATCTTGATAATTTTTGTTAATTAAATCCTTCAATTCAGTAAGTGAATTTTCAAGAAACTTTTGAGTTATAATTTTTTCATAATTTTTCTTTTGTAAACCAATGTCAAGAGTAAGAATATTTTCACTATCAAGAATTAATGTTATATTTTTAATGAACCTCCCTATTAATTTTTCAATTTTGAAAATATTATTTTCTAGAAATTCATTCAATAAATTAAAATCTATAAAATTATTATTATTTTTAAAATTTTGTTCTTTAAAATATAAATTTATTAATTTATTTTTATCAAACAGATAAATTCCAATTTTATTAGGTGATATACTCAAATATGTCTCAAAATCAAATTGGTTACTCATAGGATATAATTTGATTTTTTACTCTTGCATCTACTGTAAAATTATTTCTAAGGTTTTTAAGAGCTAGAAAATCAAAAACATGATCAAGAGAAGTTTTAGAATTATATCTAGGTAATTTTAAAATTATGTTGCTTCTTAATTCAACATCCCATCTTTTTGATGGAAAAAAATAAAAATTCTTAACTTCATTATATGAAAATTTTGACTCATCTAAAACTTTTTTAAAATCTAAAAATTCTTGTATTTTTGGTTTTCCGAAAATAAATGGTAATTTTTTATCGTGAGAGAAAATTTCTGAAAGTTTACCGTTAGACCCTAAAAATAATATCTTTCCATTTTTATTTATTTTTGCAAGTAGGTCTGTTTTTTTTATTTTAATATCTAAAGTAGAGGGATATATTTTAGAAATTTTGTAGCTCTCAATTAAAGAATTTATTTCAATAACATTTTTAATCTTATTTTCATTAATAAAAAAAATATTATTTAATTTCAAATTATATATTTTTTTTTTAAGGTTCTCATTTTCCTTTTCATCTAAGCCTGACACAATTATTTTCTTTAAATTAAATAATTGAGTGTTTTGAAAAGTTAAGTTGGTTATGGAACCAAAAAAGAATAATAAAAAAAAATATAATAATATTTGTTTACTTTTTCGTTGACGCATCTTTTAAAATCCACTCAATTAATTTAATAAAACTAATTCCTTTGAATGCAGCTATTTCAGGCACAAGAGAAAGTTTTGTCATCCCTGGTTGAGTATTTATTTCTAAAAGGTAAAATTTATTATTAAAAAATTTAAAATCAGATCTTGTAACACCCTGACAACCAATCTCTTTATGAGCCTTATATGCCATATTCATAACCATATTCATTTTATCTCTAGGTAAATCAACTGGAATTATATGTTCAGTTTTCGCATTAGAATTATATTTTGCTTTATAATCATAAAATTTTCTCTTTGGTTTAAGTTCTATTGCTCCTAGTTTTTTATTTCCCATTATTGCAACTTGTATTTCCCTTCCACCAATAAATTCTTCAATCATAACTTTTTTATATTGTTTTATTGAATTAAGAGTTTTAATTAAATTTTTTACCGTGCAAATATAAACGTTAACGCTAGAACCTTCATTTAAAGGCTTTACTACTACTGGAAATCTCAATTTTTTTTTTATTTTTTTTATTAAATCACCATTTTTAACGTCATAAGAATATGTAAAAAATTTTGGTGTGTTGATTTTATTTTTAATAAATATTTTTTTAGAAATTTCTTTATCCATTGCAATAGATGACTCGATTACACCTGAATGTGTATAGGGAATTTTAAATCTCTCCAGAATAGTTTGTATGTATCCATCCTCGCCAAATTGACCATGCAAAGCATTAAAAATTACATTTGGTTTAAAAAAATTAATATTTTTTTTTAAATTACTATCTGGTTCAGTGATCTTAACTCTATAACCATTTTTTTTAAGCTCATTAGCAACCTGTTGCCCTGTATCAAGACTAATTAGTCTCTCTTTCGATATTCCACCTGATATTATTAATATTTTTTTTTTCAACTTATTCTAATATTTTTATTTCAGTTTCTAGTTTAATTCCTGTTTTCTTAAATACACTTTCAGAAACAAAATTTATCAATTTTTTCATATCCTCAAACTTAGCATTACCTTTATTAACAAAAAAATTACAGTGTTTTTGAGAAATTGATGCATCCCCAAATGATTTTTCTAACGGCACAGACTCTTTAATTAATTGCCAAACTTTTTTATCAGATTGATCTATTGGATTTTTAAATGTGCTACCACTAGTTTTAATTTTTGTTGGTTGGGCTTGCTCTTTTTTTTCTTTAAGTATCCTTATTTCATTCTCTATTATACTCTTACCTTTCTTAAAACCTTTAAAAGATGCACTTAAAAAAATAAGATCTTCTGATAATCCACAATCTCTATATTTAAAATTAATATCTTTTGCAGGTATAGTAATTACTTGACCTGATCTATTCAATGCTTGAATAGAAATAAGAATATCTTTGAACTCTCTTTGAAAACAACCTGCATTCATTTTAATGCCACCACCTATTGTTCCAGGTATACAAGAAAGAAACTCAAAACCACCTAAACTATTTTCCATTGCAAACTCAGATAAAGATTTATCTGTAACAGCACTGCCAGCAACTATAATTTCTTCAGAATGTAAAGAAATATTATTGAAATTTTGAGTAAGTTTAATTACAACTCCATCAAATTTATTATCAGATATAAGTGTATTAGAACCAGCTCCTAATATAAATATTTTTTCTTTATCTTGAATTTTTTTAAGAAACCTAATTAATTCTTTTAAATCACTTGCCTTATAGAAAGCTTTAGTTTTGCCTCCTATATTAAACCAATTTTTTTTTTTTAGATCATAATCTAACTTTAAATTGTTATTAAATTCTGGAATAAGTTCTTTTAAATCAATTTTCATGATAACAATTTAGGTAATTCTCGCATCCAGCTTGAGATTGTGCCTGCACCCATTCCTATAACAATTTTTTTTCCAAAAATGTTTGCTTTAATGAATTTTGCTAATTGAAATCTATCATCTACTAAAAATAACTGAACTTTCGAGTTTTTAATTATTTCTTTCGCAAAATTTATATAACTAAATCCAAGTTTTAATTTTTCTCCAGCAGTATAAATTGGAAACAAGATAACTTTATCTGCATTTTTAAAAGCGTAAGTAAATTCTTTTTTTAAATCTTTTAATCTTGATATTCTATGGGGTTGGAAAATACATACTTTTTCATAATCTTTATAAACATATTTTACACCATCCAGCACCTCTTTGATTTCTGTTGGATGATGAGCATAATCATCATAAAAATCTACATTATTAAAATTGAAGATTTTATTAAATCTTCTTTGAACACCTTTAAAATTTTTAAGTCCATTTTTTATATTTTTTATTTGTAGACCGACAATTAAAGATAATGCAGCTGCAGCTACAGCATTTTTAATATTATGAGTTCCTAATAAAGGAATTTTGAATTTTTTAATTAATTGATTTTTTTTATTAGGCAATTTTATATTTAAGTCAAACTCAGAATGCTCTTTTAATTGTTTTATATTTTTAATACAAAAATTTGATTTAATATCCAGGCCATATGTATAGAAGTTTTTATTTTTAATATTTTTAATTAAATTTTTGTTATTTTTATCATCTAAACAAATAAATGATTTTCCAAATGAAGGAACTTTATTTACAAAATTTTCAAAATAGGTATTTAATTTATCCATAGTGCCATAATAATCCATATGCTCTCGATCTATATTCGTGATAATTGAATATGTTGGAGGTATAAAAACAAAACTTCCATCGGACTCGTCTGCCTCTAATATAGACCAATCACTTTTACCAAGCTTGGCAGAATTATTAATTGAATTTATTACTCCGCCATTGATTATTGTAGGGTCAATTTTTGTCTCTTGAAATATAGAAGCTATCAATGATGTTGTTGTAGTTTTGCCATGAGATCCAACAACTACAATATTTTTTGTTAAAGAGACAATGTTGGCTAACATTTCTCCTCTTTTATAGATGGGTAATTGTTTTTTTTTCGCCGCAAGAAGCTCTGGATTATTTTTTTTAATAGCTGATGATATAACTAGGATAGTTCCCTTATCTATATTTTGTTTCCTATGTCCGATAAAAACTTTTATTTTTTCTTTTCTTAATCTTTCAATATTTTTATTATTTGCAATATCGCTACCTTGAACTTTAAAACCTTTACCTTTCATTATAAGTGCTAAGCCACTCATACCTATTCCACCTATTCCTACAAAATGTATAAGTTCTGTTTTTGCTAATTTAATTTTCATTAATAATTTTTAATATTTTTTGATTAACATTATTCCATGTATTTTGATAATTTAATTTCTGTAAATTATTTTTTTTTGTCATGTAATCCTGACTTTTATTTGTCAATTTTAATAAAAATTTCTCAAATTTTTGGTCATCAAAATTTTTTTGATTAATTATCCAACAACAATCCTGTTCCTCATAATATTTTGCGTTTTCATATTGATGATTATCTTTTGATGACGGAAGTGGTATTGCTATAAATGGAATATTTAAAAAAGATAGTTCAGCTAAACTTGAGGCACCTGCTCTTGTAATGCATAAATCTCCTTGTTTTAAAACCTCATTAAGATTGTGATCAAAACTGAAAACTCTACTTTCAATATTATTTTGAAAATAAAAATCTTTTAAAAAATTTATATTTTTCTTACTTGTTTGATGAATAATTTTTATAGATACTTGTTTAGCTACACTCACAAAAGATTTATTTAAAAGCTCATCAAAGATTTTTGCACCCTGACTTCCTCCCATGATTATAATTGTAAATAAATTATCTTGTTTTTGATACGTACTAGTTTCATAATATGCTTTTCGTATCAAAGGTTTAATAGTAGTTAATTTGTGATTAATTTCAGATGGTAAATTAATTAAATTTTTTGAATAACATATTAATTTTCTTGAAAAATTTAAAAAAAATTTATTTGCTCTTCCAAGAACTATATTTGGTTCAATTAAAAAAATATCAATTCCTAGTATTTTTGCTGCCAAACATAGTGGCAAAGACATGTAGCCTCCTGTAGAAATTAAAATCGAAATATTGTTTTTTTTTAAAAGAAAAAAAGATTTAATAGTAAGAAAAAATATTTTTAAAAATGAAAAAGGAATTAAAAAATAATTATTTAATTTTGGAGTGTTGATTACAAATGCTTTATAATTATTGTCTAAATATTTAAGACCTCTTTTATCAGTAGAAATCATGATTTCATAAGTATTTTTCAAATGATTATAAAGTGTAATTGCTGGTATCACATGACCTCCAGATCCACCTGTGGATATTAAAACTTTTTTTTTCATTTATTAAGTTATTTTTCTTTTTGTTAAGTTTAAAATTATACCAGCTAATATTGATGTACTTATTATTGATGAACCACCATAACTTAAAAAAGGTAATGTCATTCCAGTAGTTGGAAATAATCTTATATTAACTCCAATATGAATTGTGGCCTGCATTAATATTAAACTAATAGATCCGATTAAAATAAGTTTAGCTTTATCATTTGTCTCAAAACTTATTTTTTTGAAAACCATATAAATTAGAATTAAAAACAATAATAATATTAACATTATGGCAACGACACCAAACTCTTCAGAAATTACTGAAATAATATAGTCAGTATGAGCTTCAGGAACTCTGTTTTTAAGAACTCCTTCACCTATGCCCTTTCCAAAGAAACCTCCACTTGTAATTGACTCCATCGCTTTATCAGATTGAAAATTATGTGAGCCTATTTCTCTGTTAAAAAAAGAAAAAATACGTCCTTGAATATAATCAAACTTAGGAACATAAATAATAAGATAAGCAAGCAAAGACATGCTTGCAACAATTATTGCCAGAAGAATATATATATTAATTCCTGATATGAAGATTAGAACTGCCCAAGAAAATACCACTAAGAGGGTTTGACCAATATCAGGTTGAATTATTAAAAACAAAGAAATAGCAGTTATTAAAATTGTAGATATTAGATATTTAAATAATATATTTGATTTACCGCTACATAAAATAGTTGCCAAAATTACTATTAAAAATGGCTTTAAAACCTCTATTGGTTGAAATCGCGGTAAGAAAAATAAGTCTATCCATCTTTTTGAGCCTTTAACTTCAACACCAATGAATGGCACTAAAAATAAAGAAACAAGAGAAATAAAAAATAGATAAATAGAATATTTGTATAATTGTTCTGAATTAAAAGAAGAAAATATAAAAATAAGAGAGATTCCAATTAAAACATAAATCAAATGTTTAAAAAAAAAGAAATAACTATTTGTATCTAATTTATCAGAAACTATTAAAGAGGTTGAAGCTAGAGAAAAAAATAATCCAATAATAAATAATAAACTTATTAATAAAAAAAGAGATTTATCTATATTTTTCCACCATTGGTAATAAAATTTGTAAATAAAACTATCACTTTGCATTGGTATACTTTTTAATTAATTGATTAAAATAATATCCTCTATGCTCAAAATTTTTAAAGCTATCAAATGAAGCTCCAGCCGGGCTGAAAAAAATATTATTTTTTTTTGATTGCCGCATATTTATTTCTGAAAAGATAACTTTAAGAGTTTCTTTTAAATTTTTAAAATATTTAATTTTTAGTCTATTTTTTAAAATCTTTATAAATTCTCTATGATGTAATCCAAAAATAAAAGCTTTAATATTTTTACACTTTATTTTTGATAGTTTAAATTTATCTCTTTTTTTTGGAATTCCTCCTAAGATCCAATATACATCATTTAAATTTTTTAATATATTTTCTGACGAAGCAAAGCTTGTGGATTTTGAGTCATTAATTATTGTGAGATTTTTTTTATCAAATATAATTTGTTGTCTGAAATCTAGGCCTTTGAATTTATTAATGGTTTTAATTAATTTTTTGTAATTAAGTTTTAATCTTGGAGCAATTTTAAATATAAATGATAAATTTTCTTTATTGCCATCAGATAAAAAATATTTATTAGAAATTTTACTAAACTTTTTATTTATATTCGAAGTCTGCACTCTGTAGATTTTTGAACTATATTTATTTTTATTTAATTTTTTAGTTATTAGTTCATCCTCTTTTTTTACGTATGCAAAAGATCCCCTTATTTGAGATTTTAATAATTTAAATTTTGCATTTACATAATTTTTTAAACTTTTATGTCTCTCAATATGGTCTGCAGTAATGTTTAAAATTACCGCATATTTTGATCTAAATACGCTACTGTAATCTAGCTGATAAGAAGAAGCCTCTATTACAAAGATTGTTTTTTTTGTAATATTTTTTTCTGATAATGCT
Organism: uncultured Pelagibacteraceae bacterium; assembly: GCA_902587755.1. GTDB lineage: Bacteria > Pseudomonadota > Alphaproteobacteria > Pelagibacterales > Pelagibacteraceae > Pelagibacter. The sequence continues at coordinate 191,266 of CACIMN010000001.1, forward strand.
GGGTTACCAATATTTCCAATAAGTCTTGAGTCTCTTTTTTGATCTATTAAAGCATCATGTAAAATTTTAGCAGTTGTAGATTTACCGTTGGTTCCGGTAATTGTAATGCTTTCATTATTATAAAATGAAAACAAAACATCAAGATCGGTATGAATTTTTTTTAAATTTTTCTTTAAAAATTTTGATAATTTACAATTTGAGATATCAATTCCAGGACTAATAATAATTCTATCAAAATTTATTTTTTGAATTTGCTCTAGTTTAATTATTTTTTTTTTAAGTTTTAATTTAATTTTTTGATTGTCATCAAACAAATATACATCCGACTTGTTTTTTAAAAACTTATAAGATGAAATACCACTCTTTCCTAAACCGTAAATTAATATTTTTTTTCTTAAAAAAATATTATTAAATATATTCATTATCTTAATTTTAAGGTAGCTAAACCAATCATTGCTAGAATGATAGAGATAATCCAAAACCTAATTACAACAGTAGACTCTGGCCATCCCTTTTTCTCAAAATGATGATGAATAGGCGCCATTCTAAAAATTCTTTTTCCAGTAAGTTTAAACGAAATCACCTGAACCATTACTGAAACTGCCTCTAGTACAAAAAGTCCACCAGTAATAGCTAAAACAATTTCATGCTTTGTGATAATTCCTACTGCACCTAAAGATCCTCCTAGAGATAATGAGCCTGTGTCGCCCATAAAAATTTTAGCAGGTGGAGCATTAAACCATAAGAAACCTAAACAAGAGCCAATAATTGCCCCACAAAAAATTGATACTTCTCCAGTCCCTTCTATGTAGGGTATCTGTAAATAATTTGAAAATACTATATTGCCAGTAACATAACTGATAAAAGCAAAACATGCTGCAACTAATATTACGGGCACCGTTGCTAGACCATCTAATCCATCCGTAAGGTTAACAGCGTTAGATGAGCCTATGATTACAAATATTGCAAATGGTATAAAAAACCATCCAAGGTTTACAATTAAATTTTTAAAGAATGGAAAATATAAATTATTTAAATCTTGATAGTCGTTAAAATAAACAAAAAAACTTACACCAATAATTGCTATTATTATTTGTGAGGTTATCTTAAACTTTGAAGAAATTCCTGATGAGTTACTATATTTAATCTTCTTAAAGTCATCATATGCTCCGAGCAAACCAAATGTAATTGCTATATAGACACAAAATACAATATTAATATTTGATAAATCTGCCCAAAATATTACAGATATTAATAAGCCGAATAAAATTATTAAACCTCCCATTGTTGGTGTACCAATTTTTTTAACTATATGATCTTGAGGTCCATCATCCCGGATTGGATTTAAAATTTTTTGTTTTGAAAAAAATTTAATAAAAGGACCTCCAATAATCAGTACAATAACCAATGAGGTGAAAAAAGATAAACCTGTTCTAAAAGTTAAATATTTAAATACATTTAAAAAACTAAAAGTGTCAACAAAATTTAATAAAAATTGATAAAGCATTACTGTAATCCTTTCAGTTCTTTTACTATCTCGTTGAATCCTGTCGCAAGTGAAGCTTTAATCATTAAATAATCATTATTATTTATATCTTTTCTAATCAATTCAATTATTTGAGAATTGTTTAATAAAATCTTGCCTTTTTTGGCTTTTGAAATATTTGCAAATATTATAGATGCCATTTTACCTTTAACAAATAACTTATCTATCTTAGTTTGATTAATTATTGCAGCAATGGATTGATGAAGTTTTTTAGAATGACTACCAAGCTCTAACATGTCACCAATTAGTAGATATTTTTTTGATTTTTTTGAGTTTATTTTATCAAAATTTTTTATTGCTGATTTTAGTGATAGAGGATTTGAATTGTAACTTTGATCAATTAAATTTATTTTTTTATTATCAATTTTTACTACAGAATGATCTCCTCTTCCTTCGGGAATTTTAAAATTGAGAAAAATATTTTCATTAAGTTTAAATATATTTTTATAAATACTGACAACCGCTAAAGTAGAAAGCGTATTGTATATATTGTTTTGAAAATCATTAGATAACGCAAAATATTTTTTTTTATTATTTAATCTAATATTAATTCTAAAATTTTTTCCAAATGGCTGTATATTGATTAATTTAATGTCTGATTTCTGACTTTCAATTCCAAAAGAAACTACTTTAATTTCATTTTCTATGGCAATTTTTTTATGTAATTGAAAAAAGCTGTCATCTGCATTTAATACAACATAACCATTAGGTTTTATATTGTTAATAATTTCGGATTTTGCCAAAGCAATTTGTTTAATATTTTTAAAATTTTTAGCATGGGCATAACTTATATTTGTTATCACACCAACATCTGGTTTTATAATTTTAGACAAATAGTCAATTTCACCTTTCTTATCCATTCCAATTTCTAAAATTCCAAATTCATCATTTTGTTTTAAATTAAAAAGACTTAAAGGAACTCCAAATTTATTGTTATAAGATTTTGGAGAAATACTTACTTTTGAATTTTTGCTTAATACTTTACCCAACAATTCTTTAAGTGTAGTTTTGCCACAACTACCTGTGATAGCTATAATATTAGTATCAATACTTTTTCTAAAAGTTTTTGAAATATCAGTTAAGAATTTTAAAGTATTTTTTACTTTAATTTGTCGACGTTTGTTAAATTTATTTTGAATTTTATTTACTACAGCTAAGGATGCTTTTCTATTGAATGATTGTGAAACATACTTATTACCATCATTTTTTTTTCCTCTAATAGCAAAAAAAATATCATTTTTAGTAACTTCTTGAGAATTAATTCTTGCTGTTTTTAAAGATATAGAAGCAGACAATTTTTTTATTTTAGCTGCCTCTTTAACCACATTTAATTTTAAATTATCTGATAAATTATTATTTTTATGCTTAACAGCGTTTAGAATTACCTTTCTATCTGAAAAAAAAATTTTTTTATTTCCAAAATCTTGGGTTTTCTCATGGCCTTTCCCGGCAACTAACAAGATATCACCTGAATTCAAATTATAAACAGCTTGTGTTATTGCTATTGCTCTATTAGATGTTTCAGTAATTCTCTTTTTTTTAATTCCCTTTTTTATATCTCTTCTTATTTTTTGGGGATTTTCAAACCTAGGATTATCATTTGTAAGAATGATATTATCTGCAATATCACATGCTATTTTTCCCATTTTTGATCTTTTACTTTGATCCCTATTTCCCCCGCAACCGAATAGAACTGTGATTGTTTTATTAGGAAATTGTTCTCTAAGATTTAAAAGACACGTTTTTAGAGCATCAGGCGTATGAGAATAATCAAGAATTACTTTTGATTGATTTTTAATTTTACCAATTTTTTCAAATCTTCCCTCAACTGGTTTTAATTTTGAAATTGAATTTAAAATTTTATCAATACTAATACCACTATATTTTGCTGCAATTATTGCCATCAAAACATTTTTTATTTGTATCTTTCCAATTAAATTTAAATTTATATCCCTTATTGAGCTGTTTAATTTAATTCTTAGAAATTGACCCTCTCCTTTAAAATTATGAGATAAGAGCTCGAGATTATTTTTCTTATCGTTAAGTGTATGCAATTTTAATTTCTTATTTATTGCAATTTTTTTTATATATTTAAACTCAGGTATTAATTGATCTGTAATTACATTTCCTCTTTTTGAGATTAGGTTTTCAAATAAATAAAGTTTTGCATTTAAATAGTTTTTTAAATTTTTATGATAATCAAGATGATCCTGGGATAGATTAGTAAATATACCTGAATTGAACTGTAAACCATCTAATCTATTTTGCTTCAATCCATGGCTTGAGGCTTCCATAATTACATTTTCTATTTTTTGATTTTTTAACTTGCTTAATATTTTGGCCAATTTGATTGGATCTATTGTGGTATTAGATAAATTCAAATTAATACTTTTTGATTTAACACCTAATGTGCCAATTGAAGCACCTTTTTTATTATTTAATTTTAATATTTGATAATAAAAATCTGCAACTGAGGATTTTCCATTTGTCCCAGTAACAGCAATTAAATTTTTAGGTTTTTTATTATAAATTTTAAAAGCAGTTTCAGATAATAATTTTCTTACATTATTTGTACGAATATACAAAATTCCATTTTGGAATGGATTTACTTTTCTATCGGTTACAATAATTTTAGATCCTTTTTTGATTGCCTTAGGTATAAATTTATTACCATCAGTACTATTTCCTTTGATTGCAAAAAAAATATTATTTTTTTTGATACTCTTCGTATCAAATGAGATTCCTGAAAAAAAAAAATTTTTATAATTTTTATTTATGTTATTAAAGTAGTTTCCTAGAAGCATAATTAATTAACCTCTATATATTTTGTGGCTAAAATAGGCCCAATTTTATCTATGACTTTTCCAGCTACCTCTACTGAGGTCCAACCAGCAGTATTATAAAGTGTACCCTTCCACCCTCCTTTTCGATGTCTATACTTATAATAATAATTTTCAGATTTTTTTGGAGTATCTAGCATTACAACAAAAACAAATTGAGGATTTGATGTGGGAAAAATGGAGGCAAAAGTATTTATTTTTGCCTCAGAATATGCTCCTCCCTCAGGTTGATCAGCAGTTCCTGTCTTTCCACCAATTTGATAATTTTGAACATTTGCAAATTTAGCTGTCCCTTCCTCAGTATTTACAATTTTTCTTAAAGCAGTAACAACTTGTTCTGAAATACCTCTGTTTAATATTCTTTTATTTTTTTTATTAAAATTATTTTCTTTATAAATTAATGTTGGCTTAATTTCATACCCACCATTTGATAAAACAGAATAACCTTTTGCTAATTGAAGAATTGTAGTTGCTATTCCATGTCCAAAAGAAGCTGTAGCCAATCTGCATTTTCCAAAATCATAATTTTTTTGAGGAGCAACTTCTTCAATATCAAAATCAATATCTCTTAACACGCCAACTTTTTCTAAAAATAATTTAAATTTTTCTGAGCCAACTTTTTGGGCAATTTTTACTGATCCTATATTTCCAGATCTAACTAAAATTTGCTCTGCAGTTAAATCAGATGGTATTTCATTATCGTACTCACCTATTCTGTATTTGTCACATTTAATTGATTTGGGTAAATCTAAAAATTCAGTCTCTGGTTTAATTACCTTTTCATTTAAAGCACTAGCAAAAGTAAATGCTTTAAATACAGACCCAAGTTCATAAGTTCCTTTAGTTACTCTGTTAATATAATTTACATCTGTAATATTTTGTCTTTCATTTGGATTAAAATCTGGCAAAGAAACTAATGATAAAATATTGCCATTATTAACATCCATTAAAATGGCTGCACTACCTTTGCTTTTAAAAATTTCCTGATACTTAATTAATTCATTTCTTATTAAAAACTGAATATCTTTATCTAAGGTAAGTTTAATTGACTCTTTTGATTTTCTAAGTTCGTCATTTAATGATTTTTCTAATCCAGAAATACCATTATTATCATCATCTATCTGACCTAAAACATGACTAAAAAGATTTTTTTGTGGATAAATTCTTAAAACTCTTTCTTCTGGAACTAAAGATTTATCCCCTAATTTCATTATTTTTTCATAATTTTCCTTCGAAATTTTCTTCTCTAAATAAAAAAATTTCTTCGTTTTTATTTTTTTTTTAATTTCATAAAAATTTTTATCTGGAAAAATAATATTTAAACTTAGAAGTAATTTTTTTTCATTGATTATATCAGAAGTTTTTAAACCAATATCAATCGATTTAACCGTCTTAGCTAAATAATTTCCATTTATATCTGTAATGTCTGCTCTATAAAGTTTATTTGAGGATGTAGATAGATTGCTTCTTTGTACTGAATTATCTTTTCGCGAACCTAGATGAATTAAGTGAATTGTATAAATCAAATAAATAATAAAAAAAATGAAGAAAATAAAAGCTACACGATTAAATTGAATATTTAATCCATTTTCTTTTTTCTTAAATGTAAAATCACTTTTATAATCCTTTATAGTTAATTTCAATTTATTGTCAGCCATCACTCTTTAATAATTTTAAAATTTTGGATTTTATTTAGATCATTTGAAATATTATAGACTCTTATGTCGTTTATATTTTTTTGAATTAACTCATCCTCAAAATACTGAGACTGATATTCAAGTAACCTTTCTGAGGAACTTAAATAATTATACTCCAGGGATACATTTTCAAATTCGGTCTTTAAAATTCTAATATTCTCTTTTGCTGTAAATATTTCATCTTCAATCTGTTTAGTCGTATTTTTGATTATTGCAGTTGATAGGATTAAAAAAAAAATTACCACTGCTAAAGCAAACTTTTTCACAGTTTGTCCCCATAATTTTCAATTTCAATATAATTTCTGAATTGCTCTTCTATATCAGTATCAAAATTATAAAAATCTGTTTTTTTAATCACATATCTAAATTTAGCAGATCTAGATGGTGGATTTTCATTCACCTCCTCATCTGAGGGTGTTATTGGTTTTTTTTGAATCAAGTTAAACAGTGTATCTACTTGTTCAATAACTGGGCTATATCGTGAAATACTTTTATTTTCAGATAGACTTTTAAAAAAATATTTTACTATTTTGTCCTCTAAAGAGTGAAATGTAACTACACCCAAAACACCTCCTTTTTTTAAAACTTTAGTGGCATTAATAAGTCCAAAAATTAGCTCACTTATTTCTTTATTTACAAATATTCTAAGGGCCTGAAAAACCTTGGTCGCATTATGAACTTTAAAATTTTTTTTTTTTTTTGATTTATCAATAATTTCAACTAAAGATTGAGTATCAATTTGATTTTTAGATCTTTCTTTTATGATGTTTCGTGCAATAAATTTTGCCTCTTTTTCATCTCCAAAAAATTTAAAAATTTTTTCTAATTCTTTTGCCTCGAGTTTGTTGATTACATTTTCTGCTGAATAACTATTTAATCCTAACCGCATATTTAATTTACCGCTAGCATCAAATGATAATCCTTTTTTTGGATTTTTTATTTGAGTAAAAGAATAACCAAGATCAAAAATTACACCTCTTATATTTTCATTTTTGAGCTTTAAATTACTTAATTGACTAAATTTTATATTTTTAAAAATAAATCTATCTTCAAAGTTTTCTTTTAATTGATCGGCAATTTTTTCACTCTCTATATCTCTATCAATAGCTATTACTTTTGTATTTTTAAAATCTAAAATTTTTTTGGAATAACCGCCTTGACCAAAAGTACAATCGATAAATGTGCCACCATGTTGAGGGGAAATAACGCTAATAATTTCTTTTAGCAGTACCGGATAATGCTTTTGTATTTTTGGTACTATGGTGGCGTCCATTTATCTCTTGGAAGACCATTAATTTTTTTGTCTTCTTAAGAATGCTGGTATCTCAAGATCATCTTCTTCCTCTTCATCTGAAGTCAATAAATCTTCGGAGCTTGAATTGTCAGATTCTGAACTAAATAAATCTGGTGCATCTGAGTCAACTCCGAATTCTTTTAAATCATTAGAGGTCTCTTCTTCATTGTTAATATATTGATGATCTTCATGAGTAGTTTCAATAGCCTCTTGTGCAAAAGATTTTTCCGTTTCATTTACTGAATTATCTTCAACTATACTTTCACTTCCCATGTTGGTATTTTGAACAAATTCTTCATTCATCATTTGATTATGAGAGCTTTCAGTTTGTTGCTCTTGGATAATCTCATTTTCAAGTTTTAGAGCATTAGCACCATGAGTAATAGGATTTGATTGTGTTGTATTTGAAAAATTGAAAGATTGAGAGGATCCTATATTTGAAAAATCGGAGTAACCAGGGTTACGATTTTGAATTCGATGAACCATGTTAACCACAGATTTTGACTCTGGTTGTTGACCATCTAATGAAGTCGCAACAATTGAGACTCTCATTTTTCCATCTAGCTCTGTATCAGTGATTGCTCCAATAATTAATTCTGCTTCAGGATCAACTTCTGCTCTTACTTTATTTACTGCTTCATCAACTTCAAAAAGTTTTAAATCTTTACCACCAGTGATATTTACTAGTAATCCTTTTGCACCTTTTAAAGTATAGTCATCAATTAATGGATTACTAATTGCCATCTCAGCTGCTTTAAGAGCTCTACCTTCTCCCTCAGCTTCACCAGTTCCCATCATGGCTTTACCCATTGCTGCCATAACAGTTTCAACATCAGCAAAATCCAAGTTGATTAAACCAGGTCTTACCATCAAATCAGTTATACTTTGAACACCGTGCATTAAAACATTATTTGAAAGATTAAACGACTCTTCAAAAGTTGTTTGTTCATTAGCTATTTTGAATAAGTTTTGATTAGGAATAACAATTATTGTATCAACGTGTTTTCTTAACTCTTCCAAACCTTGTTGTGCTCTTCTCATTCTAGAGGGGCCTTCATATAAAAATGGAAGCGTCACAACACCTACGGTTAATATATTTAATTCTTTAGCAGCTCTTGCGATGACATGAGCAGCACCAGTACCTGTTCCACCTCCCATACCAGCTGCGATAAACACCATATTGGCACCTTGAAGTGTATTTACAATTTCATTTAAAGATTCATCAGCTGCTGCTTGACCAATATCAAGTTTTGCACCTGCACCTAAACCTTTTGTTAAATTTAATCCAATTTGAATTCTTGTTTTTGCTTTACTAAGCTTTAAATCTTGAGCATCAGTATTTACTGCAATAAATTCTACTCCTTGAAGATTATTTTCTATCATTTCATTAATTGCATTTCCGCCAGCTCCACCAACTCCCAAAACTAGTAGTCGTGGCTGTAGCTCTTTTATCTCTGGTGCTTTAAAGTTAATTGTCATCTTATATCCCCTATTGTTTGTTTTGTTGAAGCTCCCATTTAAGATTAGCTCGATTAATATTCGCTTTTTTTCTTGCTGTTACCTTAAATTTTTCAAATGCTGTTGGTTCCCATATTTGAAAGGTTTGACCTTGCCCAACAAATAATATGCTATTTTTAATTTTAGCATGTTTTAATAATTTAGAAGGAATTGAAATTCTTCCTTCAGTATCAAATTGTAAATTTATACTTTCAGCTAAAATAGATGTTGCAAAATAATCTCTTTTTTCCTCAAAAGGGTTTAAAGAATCTATTGCTGAAGAAATTTTTTCAATTCTGTCTTGAGAGCATGCTTCTATTGAAGAATTATTAAAAGAAGGATAACAAATAACTCCGTTGTAGCCTAGATTTGATAAATGTGACCTAAAACTAGCAGGCACAGATACTCTCCCTTTTTTGTCTAATTTGTTTTCGTATGTTGATAAAAACATAAAACATAAATTCCTTTATCCCCATATTATTGGGAATTTATGGGATATTATGGGTTTTATGACTAGACGTCAATACCTAATATTTTAGTGCTAATTGTGTTTTAATAAGAGAGAAAATTGACTCTACGGTTTAGAAATGAGAACAAACTAAGAAACTGATTTATAATAATAAATGTGGAGTGCCAGATAAACTATAAGCCGGGTTCTGTCATTTAAACTTATCATTTGTCTAGGCCTAAGATCACTCTTAAGCTCAAGCAACTAACCCTGATGACTAGCCAAGGACGGCTTTTAGTTTTTAAACAATGTCATCTCTACTTAGTCTTGCTCCCAGTGGGGTTTTCCAGCGTTCATTGTTACCAATAGAACCGGTGTGCTCTTACCACACCTTTTCACCCTTGCCATGTTATGGCGGTTTATTTTCTGTGGCACTGTCCCTAGGGTTTCCCCCGCCAGGTATTACCTGGCACTGTGTCCTTGTAGAGCCCGGACTTTCCTCTTTAAAATAATTTAAAGCGATAAGTCATTTATCTGGCAACTTCAACTTATAAGTTAAACTTAGAATTTCAAGAGAAATTATTTTATTTTTTTTGCTATATTATTGCTGATAAGTAAGCATTCTAGGTCAATAGTACCATTAATTAATTCTTGTCTAAATCTTCTTTGAAACGCTTTTGTAATTAACTTTGTATATTTAGTTTCATAAATAAATTTTATCTTAGGGTAGCCAATTTTAGCTAAATTTTTAAAAAATTTTAATTTGTCATTTTTTTTTAATTCTACATTTCTTTTTTTTTTAATAAAATTTTGATTTAGATCATGCCACAAACCAATTTTCTTTTTAGATAAATATTTCCAAGGAAATTTTTCACCTGGGTCTTTTTTTCTATCCACTGCTATATCTGAATGACCTAAAAAAAAAGATGGTTTAATTTTATATTTTCTAATTAAATATTTACTCAACTTAATTAGAGAGTTTATTTGTTTTTTTGGAAATTTTTTATAATTATGTTCATGACCTGGATTACTTAACTCAATTCCTATAGAAGATTTATTAATTAGTTTATATTTCTTCCAGAATGAAATTCCAGCGTGCCAGGCAATATATAATTCAGGTACCAAAATTAATATCTTACCATTATTTTTTATTAGATAATGACAACTTACTTTTGATTTTTTAGAAGTTAATTTTTTAATTGCATCATTTTCCCTTCTCATGCCAGTGTAATGAAATATTACAAATTTAATTTGTTTTACTCTTCTTTTTTTTACGTTAAAATTTGGGGAATAATTCAGGGTTGTATTCATTTTAATTTAAGCAACTATTTTGGCTAATTTTTAGACATTTTATAGTCATTTTTATAAAATAAATCTTAATTTACATTAAAAATTTATATATTATACAGGCTTAAATGTTTAAAAAATTACTAATAACTATAACTATATTATTTTTATCGTTACTAAATGCTAACGCAGGTTCTGACGGTGAGTTAATTTTAAAAAAAAATCAACCGTCTGAAGTAAAAGATTGTTTTGAATCTATAAATAGAGCAACATTTGCTTTTAACCAAGCTCTAGATGGTGTGTTGTTTAAACCTGCAGCAAGTATGTATAGAATTTTACCTAATCCAGTAAAAACCGGGGTAAGCAATTCTTTAGATAATTTATCTAACCTTGTAACAATTCCTAATAATATTTTACAAGGTGATATAAAAATGGCAGGAGTAAACTCTGGCAGGTTCATTGTTAACACTACTATTGGTATTCTTGGATTAATAGATGTTGCTAAACTCCTAGGTATGCCCGAATACGAAAAAGAGGATTACGGTCAATCAATAGCAAAAATGGGTGTTGGACCTGGTTGCTACTTGGTATTACCAGTTTTAGGGCCTAGTACGGTTAGGGACACAACAGCATCATTTGCAAATTTTATAGGAGGAGATGCTTGGTACAATGTTACTGTTAATAATGACACTCAGCACTTTAGTGATTTTGATTATTACGCATCAAGAGTTACTTCTGGAATAGATTTCAGGGCAAAAAATTATGATGCAATAGATAATTTAGAAAAAAATTCTATAGATTTTTATGCTTCAGTAAAAAGCTTGTATTTACAAGATAGACAACAAAAAATTCTAAACACAAATAAAATTATTGAAACCCAAGATGATAGCGATTGGGAAGAAATAGAGACACAATAGATATTAATTAAATAATGAATTTAAAAAAATTTTTAATCATTATTTTCCTATTTAATATCAATTATGATGTTGCCTATTCAATACAGCCTGATGTTTTTGTTCAATCTACTGTTAATAGAGCTTCTCAAATTCTATCCGAAAATCTAACAAAGAACGAAAAAATTAACAGACTTAAAATCATTGCAAAAGAAACTGTTGATATTAAGGCTGTAGGATATTACTCCCTAGGATCAGCTAGAAAAAACCTAAATGAAACTCAAAAACAAAAATATTCTGAATTATTTGAAGCATATTTTTTAAAAAGTTTCTCTAGTAGGTTAGCTGAATATACTAACCCAGAGATACAGGTAAATGGCAAAGAAATATTGAGTAAAAATTACACAATAGTTAATAGTGTATTAATTGCTACCTCAGAAAGACCAGAGGTTAAAATAGATTGGAGAATTTATACAAAAAATCCTGAAAGTCCATTAATTAGAGATTTAATAATTGAAGGACTTAGTCTAGCTAGAACTCAAAAAGAGGAATTTGCTTCGATATTGAACTCAAATGACAAAGATATAAATATTCTTTTTAATATTTTAGAAAAATTTTCTAATAATTAATTGGTGGGCCCGCCAGGACTCGAACCTGGGACCAATACATTATGAGAGTCTTGTAGGAACTTAAATTAATATTGAAAAAATTTACTATTTATTAAAACATAAATTTATTTACACAATTTGGTATACAATCAACTGTCTAAATTTTTAATATTTTTGCAAATTTTATTAGCCTCCAATAAAGATGGAACCAATTTATCTAATTTCCAATTGTTTACAGAAATATCGAAATATCTATTTACTTTAAAATCAATACCATCCACAATTTCAATTTCAAATTTTTGAAATTCCTCATAAAATTCATTCAAAAAGTAGATGTATTCCTTTATTGGAAATTTACCTAAACTAAAAGCTACTCTGTATCCCATTAAAAAAGGTGAAACACTTATTACTTTTGCAGTCAGATCTTCGCCGTTTAATTTAATAGGAATATTTCTATCTACTAATTGCTTTATGTCACCAGGTTTTTCATAAGTATAAAAAGTAAAATTGTTATGAACTTTTGTGCAATTGTCCTCTGCTGAAATAAAGAAATTTAAACTATCCCCATGAATTACTTCTCCAGATACTCTTGCAAAAGAAAGATCTTTAAATCTATCAATAATCCATTCTTCCTCCTCTGCTTGAGCTTGATAGGCGAATACAATTAAAAAAAGAAATAAGTGAAGCGATATAATAAGCAAAACTCTTTTCATGATTTGAGCTCCACTTTGTATCCATTTTTTTTAAATATTTTTATGATTTTATCCCAGACTAAACTGTTGTGTTCACCTGGTAATATTTCGAATTTGAATGTTTTTTTATAAACGGGGTCGCAGTTATCATACGCAACGTAAGCACTCACATGACAGTACTTACAGACACGGCCTATTTCCATATATTGGAACTCCTATTGTTGATTGATTTTTTGAGAGTTAAAAGTTTGTAATTGGTTATGGTCTCAATCCTTTTCGTTTTGATCGAATTACGCAACAAGGGAGATAACAAAAAAAGCGGAATACGATAGAAAAGGATTGAAATCCAATGCATGATTCCATTTAAATAATAGCTTATTGGTTTTATTTAGACTCAATTTTGTTTAAATAAAGACTTTAGTTTATTATATTCAAAAAATGGTTTTTGGACTTTTTAAGGATTATAAAAAAATTGCTGCTGAAGGTATAGACGAGGAATTTAAAGCTTTTGAAAAACTTTTAAAAAGTAAAAAAGGCAAAATAACTCCAGAAGTTTTTAAAAAAGAATATGAAAAGAAACTTTTTTTCAGAAAAGTAAAATGTGACTTAGGTTTGCGGGATTTTGGCTATGAATTTGCATTTAGTGTAAATGATGATTATGTGCCATTTTGGTTCTATGGCTGGTTTAAGAAAAAAAAAATTGATAGCTTTGAATTCTCATGCCTTGATGAAAGATTCTACAATATAGAGGGTTATTTAAGTCTTAAAGATGGTTCAAGATCAATTGCAGTTATTAATAAAGGTGGTATTGGGATGTATGGAGGTTCAAAAGCATTAAAAAAACTATTAATAAAAGATTATGGTTTTGAGGATGAAAAAGGTGGCTTTGTAGATCAAGGTAAACATCTATAAAATTTAAAGATCAATTGTTTTATGATAAATACTATTTTATTTGGTATCGGTATCTTTTTCGTTATTGCCTATGCTTATGGTTATTTAAGTAATCAAGAATACAAATCAAATACGATTTTAAGGACAATAGTTCATTGGATTATGGCTTTAGGTTTTTTTCTAGTTCATGATGTGCCAGCCATTCATTTACTTTATACTTTTCCGTTAGGTATTGGTTTGGCTTTTGCAGGTATTAAATTTTATCCACGCACTAATCCAATGACCATTCTTGTAGTGTCAGCAATAATTTGGTCTTTTGTATTGATGGGTTTATCTGATTATTTTGGAACTTTTGCATAAATAGTTTTTAAATTACTATCAAGACCAATACACTTCTGATTAATTTTATTACACAATTTCGTACACAATAAAAAAATTTTTATAGAGTTTTTTGCTTAAAATTTGAAAAACTAAAATTACTAAACGTTGATTTTACTGGATTTGGTGGGCCCGCCAGGACTCGAACCTGGGACCAATACATTATGAGTGTACTGCTCTAACCAACTGAGCTACAGGCCCTTAAACTTAGATTAGTTATATCATTTTTTGGAAGTTATCAATTAAAGATAATTAAATCATGGTGGGCCGTGTTGGTTACGCTCCAACTACCCCTGCAATGTCAATGCAGTACTCTACTATTGAGCTAACGGCCCATTTTTAACTTTCAAGAAAACTTTTTAATTGTTTTGATCTACTTGGATGTTTTAATTTTCTAAGTGCTTTAGCCTCTATCTGTCTTATTCTTTCTCTTGTAACTGAAAACTGCAATCCTACTTCCTCCAAGGTATGGTCGGTATTCATTCCTACACCAAATCTCATTCTCAAAACCCTTTCTTCTCTAGGTGTAAGTGTAGATAAAATTTTTGTAGTTGCTTCTCCAAGATTTGACTTAATTGCTTGCTCTAGGGGTGCTAATGCTTTTGTGTCCTCTATAAAATCTCCTAAGCTACTATCTTCCTCATCACCAACTGGTTTTTCTAACGAAACAGGCTCTTTAGAAATTTTTAAAACTTTTCTAACTTTATCTAACGGCATTCTCAATTTTTGTGCAAGTTCTTCGGGTGTAGCCTCTCTTCCGAACTCACTTAATATTAACCTTTGTGTTCTAACAATTTTATTAATTGTTTCAATCATATGAACTGGAATTCTAATTGTTCTTGCTTGATCTGCTATTGATCTCGTTATTGCCTGCCTAATCCACCAAGTTGCATAAGTAGAAAATTTATAACCTCTCCTATATTCAAACTTATCTACTGCTTTCATTAACCCAATATTACCTTCCTGAATTAAATCTAAAAACTGAAGCCCTCTATTTGTATATTTTTTTGCAATTGAAATAACTAACCTTAAATTAGCTTCTACCATCTCTTTCTTTGCTATTCGCGACTCCTTTTCACCTTTTTGAATTCTGCTTACTAATTTTTTAAAATCTGTGACTGAAATTCCAAGTTTATGACTTGTTTCAACTAGTCTTTCTCTAATATTTTTAAATTCTTCTTTATTTTTGGAAAAAAATTGCTTCCACACTGAATTAGTATCTAAGAATTTTTTTAAATTAGGATTTATTTCATTTCCTACATAAAATTTAATAAATTCATTTCTGGGTATTTTATGATCCATTGCAAGCCTTAAAAGATTACCCTCTAATGAAATAATTTTTTTATTTTCTACATAATGTTTTTGAACTAATTCCTCTAAAACTGATGGGGATAATTGAAGAGATTTTATATTTTCTAAAATACCATTGACTATTTTTTCGTAACCTTTTTCTTTAGCTGTTGAAAAAGTTTGCGAATTTAGAACGCAATCAAGTTTTTCTTTTTGGTACTTTATTAATTTATTATATTCCTTTGTGAGTGTATTAACAGTTTTTAAAACTTTAGGCTTTATTTCTGTCTCCATTGCAGCAAGTGTTGGATTAAAATCATCTTCTTCATCAGAGGTGGTATCTTCTTTATCATTTTCACCTGCATTTTTTTGTTTGGCACTTTGTCCTGTGGTTTCATCTTCCATATAATTAGTGTCAATATCAATAATTTCCCTGACGAGAATTTCGTCTTTTTGAAGTTGTTCATTCCATTCAAAAAACTGTTGTGCTGTGATTGGGCTTTGAGAAAGTGCAATTAACATTACATCTTTTCCAGCCTCTATTCTTTTTGCGATAGCTATTTCACCTTCTCTAGATAAAAGCTCAACACCACCCATTTCTCTTAGATACATTCTTATAGGGTCGTCACTTTTCTCAATTGTTTTTCCTTCTTCTTTATTAGAATTTTCTTTTTTTCTTAGAACTTTAAAGTCAGATTTTTTTTCAACCAAAGTTACCTTTTCGTCTAATATGTGAATGAATGCTTGAGCTAAATTTTCATTAGATAAGTTTCTTTTACCAAGTGATTTACTTAATTCCTCATAAGTTATAAAACCTCTATGGGTTCCTCGACCCATAAGTCTAGCAAACGATTTTGTAATTATTCTTTCCACAGTAATTTGAATTTGAAGGTCTTATATAATGTCAATTATACAAAAATCCATTACTAATTTAGTCGGTTTAATTGAGATTCTGCTTTTTTTTTAGCTCTTTAAGCTCATTAAATGTAGTCTCACTCATATCAACTGAAAACTTTGATTCTAATTCTTGAATTCTAAACTCTAGATCATAATTCATTAAATCTCTAGAGATGTCCTCTAATAATTCAATTATTTTTTGATCATTATCAGATTGATTTTTTAAAATATGTTTAATTGGAGCAAATTTATTTATTTTTTCTGTTAACTGAACATCTAAGTCAAGATCTTGAATTGTGATTTGAGAACTGGATTTCAATTTTTCAATAATCATTTCAAATATTTTTTTATTATACTCAGTAAATAATTTAATATTTTCAATCAAATGAATATTTGCTTGCAACAAATCTAATTTGTTTATTATCAAGTATAATAAAGAAAATTCTTTTAATTCAACTCCAGTCAATGACTGACTTTCTTGAAAATATTTTTTTGTACTCTCTAAAGATTTTGTATTTTTTTTATTAAATCTTTTATTATTTTGATTGGAATGTGGTGTTAGTTCAGCAATTTTTTCTAAAAAATATTCTAAAACATATTTTTTTATAAAATCATCTCTAATTGTATTTGCAATTTCTCTTAGTTTTTTTTCAAAAATAGCCATCGATGATGGATTATTTTTAGTTTGTTTTTTATAATGACTAAAAATAAATTGATGAATTGATAATTTGCTCTGCTTTGTAAAATCTAAAAAATTAGCCTTGCCATATTTATTCACATAGCTATCTGGATCTTCTCTCTCTGGAAGAAATAAAAATGAAATTTGTTTTTCAGGTTTCAATTCCTTTATTGAATTTTCGGCAGCTCTAACAGCAGCTTTATATCCGCTTTCATCCCCATCAAAACAAATTATAATATCATCAAAAAATTGGTTTAAAGTCAAAATTTGTTTATCTGTTAAAGATGTGCCAAGATTTGCAACAACATTGTCAATTCCATTTTTACTCAGACCTACTACATCCATATATCCTTCAACTAGATAAATATGATCGATCTTGTTAGAAAGCTTTCTTGCTAGATCCAAATTATATAAATTTGATCCTTTTTTAAAAAAATTTGTCTCAGGTGAATTAATATATTTGGCTAAGTAGTCTAAATTTTCAATTATTCTTCCACCTAAAGCTATTGGTTGACCTGAAATATTATTGATTGGAAATATTAATCGACCTCTAAATCTTTCGACATATTTTTTTTTTTTCTCATCTAAATAAAATAAACCAGTTTCTTCTAAAGTTTGTTCATTATAATCTTTTTTTAATTTTTCAAAATAATTTGGATTTTTTTCCACATATCCTATTTTAAATTTTTTTACCTCATTTTTATTTAGTGATCTATTTTTTAAATAATCTCTTGCAATCGAATAATCTTCATTTTTTAAAAGTTTATTGTGATAAAAATCTACATAATTACTAAAAATAGATTTATACTCATTCCATTTTTTCTCTCTTTCTTCATCTTGTTTTGAAAACATATACGGCTGCATTCCTGCTAATTGAGCCAAGTACTTAACTGCCTCTCCAAATTTTAAATTTTGAGTTTTCATTACAAAATCAAAAATATTACCGTGTTCAGAAGTTGCAAAACAGTGATAAAATTCTTTTTCGTCATTTACAGTAAAAGAAGGTGTTTTTTCATTTTTGAAAGGTGATAAACCTACAAATTCTTTACCTCTTTTTTTTAAAGAAACGGTTTTTGATACTACTGTTGAAACTTTCAGCCTGTTTTTAATTTCATCAAGATACTCTTTTGGGTATTTCATTATTTATTCAATAACTGTTTGATCAAGGATCCTGCTTTTGAAAAATCAATTTCATCTGCATGAGTTTTTTTTAATTCACCCATAACTTTACCCATATCTTTTAATGAATTTGCTCCAATCTTTGAAATTACATCTGCACAGATTTTCTTAGTTTCCTCCTCATTAAGTTGCTTGGGTAAAAAACTTGTTAAAATATCATATTCATTTTGCTCAACCTCTAAAAGATCTGTTCTATTATTTTTTTTATAAATATCGATTGATTCGGCTCGCTGCTTAACCATTTTTTTTAAAAGCTTCTTAATATCCTCATCATCAGTTTCCTTTTTATTAGGTCCTGATCTGTTAACAATGTCCAAATCCTTGATAGAAGATAATATTAACCTATAGGTTGATATTTTATTTTTATCTTTAGATTTTAGAGCATTTTTATATTCGTTTTCGATGGTTTGTTTTAATGACATATTTTTTAATCTACTTTAAAGAAAAAATTCTTCAAAAGAAAAATTGTTTTTTTACAATTTTATATTACATCTCGGTTGCGATAATAAAGCAATTATTGTATTAACCTTTAACTCATGAGTTGTAATTGAACAAAAAAGCAAAAAAAATTAACTCAAAAATAAAATCTCAAATCAATACAGGCATTTTAGTTCTTGAAAATAAAAAGATATTTAAAGGAATTGGAATTGGATACCAAGGAGAGGCTACGGGCGAAATTTGCTTTAATACATCCCTAACAGGGTATCAGGAAATCATTTCTGATCCTTCATATGCAGGTCAAATTATTAACTTTACCTTTCCTCATATTGGTAATGTTGGAACCAATAAAGAAGATCATGAATCTGATAAAATATGGGCAAAAGGAGTAATAATTAACTCAGAAATAACATCACCTTCAAACTATAGGTCTTTTCTACATTTAGATGCTTGGTTAAAGAAAAATAAAATTGTAGGAATTACTGGCTTAGATACAAGAAGCCTAACAAACTTTATAAGAGATAAAGGTGCACCTAAAGGAACAATATCTTATTCAAAAAATGGAAAATTTAATATTAGTAAACTAACTAATAACACCAATAAATGGAGTGGATTAAAAAATTTAGATCTTGCACAAGTAGTTTCAACTAAGAAAAATTATACTTGGAGAGGTTTTCAAACCTGGAAAAAAGAGACAGGATATAAAAAGAATAATAAAAATTTATTTCATGTAGTTGCAGTTGATTATGGAATAAAAAAAAATATATTAAGATATTTCTCTGACTTTAACTGTAAGGTTACAGTTGTTTCTTGTAAAACAAATGCGCAAAAAATACTAAGTTTGAAACCAAATGGAATTTTTTTATCCAATGGACCAGGAGACCCCGCTGCAACTGGAAAGTATTCAATCGCTATAATTAATGAACTCATAAAAAATAATTTACCTATATTTGGTATTTGTTTAGGTCATCAGATTTTGGCATTAGCTTTAGGTGGCAAAACAAAAAAAATGAAGTTAGGACATAGAGGTGCAAACCATCCTGTTAAAAATTTAGTTAATGACAAAGTTGAAATTACAAGTCAAAATCATGGGTTTGTAGTAGTTGAAGAAACTTTACCAAAAAAAATTGAAGTAACTCATAAATCTCTTTTTGATAATACTATTGAAGGAATAAAGCTTAAAAATAAACCAATATTTTCAGTTCAATATCATCCAGAATCTAATCCTGGGCCTCAAGATAGTGTTTATTTGTTCGAGGAATTTATTAACAACATGAAAAAAAATGCCAAAAAGAAAAGATATTAAAAAAATTTTAGTCGTTGGTGCTGGTCCAATAATTATAGGACAAGCATGTGAATTTGATTATTCAGGAACACAAGCTTGTAAAGCTCTTAAAGATGAGGGTTATAAAGTAGTCTTAATAAATTCTAATCCTGCAACAATTATGACTGATCCAGATGTTGCGGATAAAACTTATATTGAACCAATTACACTAGATGTATTAGAAAAAATTCTAAAGAAAGAAAAACCCGATGCAATTCTTCCAACAATGGGAGGGCAAACTGCTCTTAACCTTGCGATGGAATCAGAAAAAAAAGGGATTCTAAAAAAATACAAAATTGAATTGATAGGAGCAAATTCTAAAGCGATTTCTAATGCTGAAGACAGAAAAAAATTTAGAAAAAATATGATAGATATTGGTTTAGATTTACCAAAATCTGAAATTGTTAATAACAACAACCAAGCATCAAAAGTATTAAAAAAAATAGGATTACCAGCAATTATAAGACCTGCATTTACGCTCGGTGGACTTGGTGGAGGAATAGCTAAAACTAAAAAAGATTATTTTAAGATTATTAAAAATGGATTGCATGAGTCTCCAGTTAGCCAAGTTCTTGTAGAGGAATGTTTAGAAGGTTGGAAAGAATTTGAGATGGAGGTGGTAAGAGATAAGAAAGATAACTGTATTATTATTTGCTCAATTGAAAATATAGATCCTATGGGAATTCATACTGGTGACTCTGTCACAATTGCACCGGCTCTTACTCTTACAGATAAAGAATATCAGGTGATGAGAAATGCGTCTATTGCATGTTTGAGAAAAATTGGTGTCGAAACTGGAGGATCGAATGTTCAATTTGCTATCAATCCTAAAAATGGTCGAATGGTTGTCATTGAAATGAATCCACGTGTATCAAGGTCATCAGCACTTGCATCAAAAGCAACTGGATTTCCTATTGCAAAAGTTGCTGCAAAATTAGCAGTTGGTTATACTCTAGATGAATTAAAAAACGAAATAACTAAAGTTACTCCCGCATCATTTGAACCAAGTATAGATTATGTGGTGACTAAAATTCCAAGATTTACATTTGAAAAATTTTCTACTTCTCCTGCAACTTTAGGAACTTCTATGAAATCTGTAGGTGAAGCAATGGCAATTGGAAGAAACTTTAAAGAGTCTCTGCAAAAAGCGTTAGTATCTCTAGAAACTGGTTTTTCTGGTTTAGATAGAATTTTTGATTTAAATAAAAAGCAAATTGAAAAGAAACTTAAAGAAACTGTTCCAAATAAAATATTATTAGTAGCTGAAGCAATTAGAAAAAAAATAAACTTAAAGAAAATATACAATTTATCTAAAATTGATCCTTGGTTTTTAGAACAAATAAAGGAAATAGTTGATAGCGAAAAACAGATAAAAACTAAAGGACTACCTAAGGATTTTGCAGAATTTAATAGAATAAAATCGATAGGATTTTCAGATAAAAAGCTTTCAGAATTAGCTAAAACTTCTGAAGACATTGTTAGAAGAAAAAGATCAGCGCTTAAAATACTTCCAGTTTATAAAAAAGTAGACACGTGTGCTGCTGAATTTAAATCTTTTACACCTTATATGTACTCAACTTACCAAAGAAATTTTTCAATTAACTCTGAATGTGAGGCTGATCCATCCAATAAGAAAAAAATAATTATTCTTGGAGGAGGACCAAATAGAATTGGTCAAGGAATTGAGTTTGATTATTGCTGTTGTCAGGCAAGTTTTTCATTAAAAGACGCAGGTTTTGAGACCATAATGGTAAATTGTAACCCTGAAACAGTATCAACAGACTATGATACGAGTGATCGATTATACTTTGAACCTTTAAAAGAAGAATATGTTTTTAACATAATTAGAAAAGAACAAGAAAAAGGAAATCTGATAGGAGTAATAGCTCAGTTTGGAGGCCAAACTCCGATTAAGCTTGCTAAATTTTTACACAACAACAAACTTCCAATTTTAGGAACACAATACACTTCTATAGATTTAGCAGAAGATAGAGACAGATTTAGAAATTTATTAAATAAATTAAAACTTAAACAAGCAGAGAGTGGGATTGCAAAGACTTTTAATCAGGCAATAAAAATTGCAGACACAATAGGATTACCATTAATGGTAAGACCTTCGTATGTTTTGGGTGGAAGAGCAATGGAAATTGTTCATGAAAAAAATCAGCTTAAAAAATTTGTTGAGGAAGCATTTAAAGCAGCAGAGGAAAATCCAATTTTAATTGACAAATTTATCGATCATGCAATGGAAGTTGATGTGGATGCTATATCAGACGGAAAACAGGTACATGTTGCAGGTATTATGCAACATATAGAGGAAGCTGGAATTCATTCAGGAGACTCAGCATGCAGCTTACCACCTGTATCAATTAAACCATACCTTCTTAAAGAAATAGAAAATCAAACTAAAAAACTTGCTATAGCTTTAAATGTCAAAGGTTTCATGAATATACAGTTTGCAATTAAAAAAGATGAAATTTATGTGATCGAAGTTAATCCAAGAGCTAGTCGTACAGTGCCTTTTGTTTCAAAAGCAAAAGGTCTTCCTTTAGCTAAAATTGCATCAAGAGTAATGGCTGGTGAGAAGTTATCTAAGTTTAATTTAAAAGATAAATCTAAAGGTATGTACGCAGTTAAAGAAGCTGTGTTCCCATTTAATAAATTTCCAAACAGTGACTTATTGTTAGGACCTGAAATGAAATCGACGGGGGAAGTGATGGGATTTGATAAAAATTTTGGAATGGCTTTTGCGAAAAGTCAAATCGCAGCTGCTAACTCATTACCAAAACAAGGATTAGCTTTTATATCTCTCAAAGATAGTCACAAAGATGAAGGAATAGATTTAGCAAAAGAACTTATTAAACTAAAGTTTACATTATGTGCAACAAAAGGAACTGCAGAATATATTCGAAAACATAAAATGAAATGTAAAATTATAAACAAAGTAAGCACAGGTTCACCTCATATAGTAGATGTTTTAGATTCTAAAAAAATTGCATTAGTAATAAATACTGGAGGTGGAAATAGTGAACACCGATTAAGTGATGCCATAGCTTTAAGAAGAGCTACACTTAAAAATAAAGTTCCTTATTGCACTAACATGTCTACTGCTCAAGCCTGTTTGGAGGCAATTAAATCTCTTAAGACAAAAAGATTAGAAGTTAATTCACTGCAAGATATTTAGTAAATTCTAAACATCAACTATCATTGTATCTTTAGATCCTCCACCTTGTGAACTATTTACAATTGTACTTCCTTTCCTTAATGCAACTCTTGTTAAACCACCAGATGTTACGTAAATAGATTTTCCACTTAATACAAAAGGTCTTAAATCAACATGTCTTGGCTCTATATTGCTTTCAGTAATCGTAGGTAGAGTTGATAAAATTTCTAAAGGCTGAGCTATAAATTCTCTTGGTTTACTTTTTATTTTTTGAACCATTTCATCTTTTTCTTTTTTTGATGCTCTAGCACCAATTAAAATACCATATCCTCCAGACGCATTGGCTGGTTTAACAACTAATTTTGAAATGTTTTCAATAACATAATCTCTATCTTTTTTCTCATGACACAAAAAAGTTTCAACTTGATTTATTTTAGGTTGCTCGCCTAGATAATAAACAATCATTTTATTTACATAAGAGTAAATAGCTTTGTCATCTGCTATACCTGTTCCAATTCCGTTTACTATTCCTACGTTTCCTTTTTTCCAACACTTAAAAAGTCCAGGAACTCCAATAAGTGATTCTTTGTAGAATACTTTGGGATCTAAAAAGTTGTCATCCAATCTTCTATATATACAATCTACTTTAAGTTTACCTTTAACAGTTTTCATGTATACAATATCATTTTCCACGAACAAATCTTTACCTTCAACAAGAGCTATTCCCATTTGTTCAGCTAAAAAAGAATGTTCAAAATAAGCAGAGTTATAAATGCCAGGAGTAAGTACTACCATGTGAGGATTTTCAGTTCTTTTAGGTATACATTCTTCCATGCAGTGGTATAGTTTATTTGCATATTGATGTATTGAAGAGACTTTATATCTCGTAAATAACTCTGGAAAAACATCCCTCATCACCATACGATTTTCAAGCATATAAGATACACCTGACGGAACTCTCAAATTATCTTCCAAAACCAAGTATTCACCATTTATGTTTCTAATAAGATCAATTCCAGAAATGTTTGACCAAGCTTTATACTTTGGAGAAAAACCATCACATTCTTTTATATAATATGGCGAATTAAAAACTAATTCCTTAGGAACTACATTATCTTTAAAAATTTTTTTTTTATTGTAAACATCATCGATAAATAAATTAAGTGCTTTTACTCTTTGTGCCAACCCTTTTGAAATTTTGTTCCATACAGATTTAGGAATTATTCTGGGAATTATATCTAAAGGCCATTTTTTTTCTTCTGCTCTATTGTTGGCTGCATAGACTCTAAAATTAATTCCTCTTGCACTAATTGTACTTTGGCAATTTTTTTCAATTTCTTGTAATTTTTTCTTTCCATTCCTCTCTAAAATACCAGAAATAATTTTAGCATGTTTTCTTATTTTACTATCATCAGATATATAACCATCATAAGAGGACTTTGAGTCATAATTTTTCCAGAATTGAGTAACCATAATATTTAATATTTTAATAAATATACAAAATAGACAAATGCGAAGAATGAATGACAGTTATGCTAAAAATAGTTTGTAAAAATGTTTATTTTTAAATATCAATTACATCTATGACATATTGTATAGGTATTAAAACTAATGAAGGTCTTGTTTTTGCGTCAGACTCAAGAACGAATGCAGGTCTAGATAATGTAAATATATATTCAAAAATGATGACCCATGATGTTGGTGACAGAACTATTGTAATAGTAACTTCAGGAAATTTAGGGACTTCACAAGCAGTTTATAAATCAATTGAAAAAGATTTAAAAAGCTCAACTGGGATAATGAACTTAAACACATGCTCTGATTTTGAACAAATAGCCTCCTATATTGGTTCACTTAATATTGAGCACTCCTCGCCTCAAGGAATTAATACAGATAATGTCTTACTTGGTTCAACATTTATAGTTGGAGGACAAATCAAAGGTCAGCAACACGAATTATATTTAATATATCCTCAAGGAAATTATATAAGACCTGCAGACAGCAAACCTTATCTTGTAATTGGAGAAGTAAAATATGGTAAGCCAATATTAGATAGGGTAATCAAACCAAACGTATCTATTGGGGACGCATCACGTTGCGCATTAATTTCAATGGACTCAACCTTAAAAAGTGATTTAACAGTAGGCCCACCAATAGATTTTGCTGTACACAAAAAAGATGCTGAAAGATTAGCTTCACTTGAATGTTTAAATCTTTCTGACGAAACTTATTCCCGAGTTTGTAACCAGTGGTCAGAGGGAATATTTAAAGTTTTCGACTCATTTCCCAGATTTGATTGGGAAAAATAAAATTATTTAACTTTCCAATCAGTCTGAAAAGTAACATAGTTTACTTGAATACATCGTCTTTCTTTAACGATTTTTTTTTTCTCCATACCATGCCATGTGTTTGTTCCACTCGTAAAAAGATAGCCATAATTATGTTTGTAAGGAAGTGTCTTAACTTTTTCTAATTTTTCATTATAAAAATCTGTTCCTAAGTCCTCAGACTCATTTGTTTTATTAACAAATATCAACCCTGACATAAGTTTTTCTTTTATATCGCAATGAGGTTTAAGCCAAAAACCTTCTCGATCACATATAACTTCAACTCTTACATAAGAATTTGATAAATCCTTATCTATCATTTTTGAAATTGTTTCATATGTTTCTTTAGACTGAAGTTCGTTTATAAATTTTACTAAATTTGGAAATTTAGATGCGTTTTCTTTATTAATAAAACATCTAAACTTTATTGCTTTTCCACCTGATGCTATACCTTCTCTAAATTCTGCGGCTCCACCATCTATTGCTCTTGTTCCATCATAATTAAGATTATGTTTACTAACATCAGGAATATCAGCTTTAACTATTTCATCAATTGCTCCTTCTGACAGAGGATCACTATACTCCCAGTGATCAAAAGGGAAATTATGTTGTTTTGAATTATTTTTAATTGAATTTAAAAATGACATTAACTTTGAATTTTACTTTTTAATATTTTTGCAACTCTATTAGTTTCATCAAGTTTTTCATAGTTCCAATTTTCTATTTCTTCTCCCAAATTTCTTATAATATTTAATTCTCTGAATAAATTTCTAAAATTTTGGAATCTCTTATCATTTCTTTTCGGTAAAATATTTGCTACATAAATGGGTTTACCAGTCAAAGCTGCTTCAGATATCATTGAGCTAGAGTCACATGTAACCACAATATTTTCAGATAAACCAAGTGCTGATAAATAAGCTTTTTTATCAACACTCATTATAATAGTGTGATTTTCTCCAAAAAATTCTTTAGCATAGTGGATCGTATTCAATGGTGTTCTCATTGATGGAATTACAACAAGTTGAAAATTATGTTTTTTTAACAATTTATAAAATATTGAAAAGATATGTTTCATGTTTTTTGTTGAGTAATCATAATATTTCGTAGGCCCACCCAAAATTAAAGACCAAATTTTTCTATCATCTCTTTTTATAAACGAGTTTAAATAATTCTTATTTTCCTCGATTTCATCTTTGGTAAGATAATGTATGGCGCCTTTAGTGGAAATAACATTTGAGCCTTTTATTCCATCGTGTTCAGGAGCTATTACAAAATCAAAATGATTTAAATCTACTTTTGGATCTTGTATGTGAATATTAAGTACTTTTTTATTTGAAATACTTTTTAAATGAATTGATGGAATTACACTTTTTCTTCCACAAGATATAATTATATCAAAATCTAAATTATTTATTTTTTTATAAACATTTTGTGAAACAGGAGTAAATTTTGGTGGGAGCAAATTCCAAAAATTATTTAGTTCAACCTTATGGTGTGTGAATTCAATTTCTAGAGCTTTAGCCAATCCCTCAACTTGACTAATCATTCCATGCATGCCTTGAGTTAATAAAATACCTTTTAATTTAGTCATTAATCACTATATAGCTTTCATATGAGTCAAAATCCAACTAAACACACAAAAGTGTTAATAATTGGATCCGGTCCTGCCGGATACACAGCTGCAGTTTATGCTGCTAGAGCTATGCTCAATCCAATTCTAGTTCATGGATCTGAGCCGGGTGGTCAATTAACAACGACAACAGATGTTGAAAACTTTCCAGGATTTGCAGAAGTTATACAGGGTCCTTGGTTAATGGATCAAATGAAAGAACAAGCAAAAGCTGTTGGTACAGAAATGATAGAGGATCACATTAGTAATGTTAATTTAAAAACTTCTCCGTTTGAGGCAACTGGAGATAGTGGTCAAAAATATACTGCTGACAGTATAATAATTTCTACAGGTGCTCAGGCAAGATGGTTAAATTTAGATTCAGAACAAGAGTTCAGAGGATTTGGCGTCTCTGCTTGTGCAACATGTGATGGTTTCTTTTTTAAAAATAAAGAAGTTGCAGTAGTAGGAGGTGGAAATGCAGCTGTTGAAGAGGCAATGTTTCTTACGAAGTTTGCATCTAAAGTAAAATTAATTCATAGACGAGATAGTTTAAGGGCTGAAAAAATGCTTCAAAAAAAATTAATGGAAAATAAAAAAATTGAAATTGTTTGGGACTCTGTAGTTGAAGATGTATTGGGTGATAAAGATCCTAAAAATGTTAAAGGAATTAAAATAAAAAATGTCAAAACAAATGAAACCAAAGAATTAAAGCTTGATGGTGTATTTATTGCTATTGGTCACGATCCAGCAACCCAGCTGTTTAAAGATCAGCTGGAAATGGATAAAGAAGGATACTTAATCACGAAGGCAGACTCTACTGAAACTAATGTACCTGGAGTTTTTGCAGCTGGAGATGTAAAGGACAAAATTTTTAGACAAGCAGTCACAGCTGCTGGTATGGGGTGCATGGCAGCTCTTGAAGCAGAAAAACATCTCTCTCACAATTAAATGTCAGAAAAAGTATTGCTAACTGGAATTAGCGGTTGGATAGCAAAACATACAGCAATAGAATTATTAAATTCTGGTTACGAGGTCCTAGGGACAGTAAGAAATGAAAGTTTAATTGAGCAAACTAAAGATACTATTAGTAAATACGCTCCTATAGATAAATTATCTTTTATTAAATTAGATCTTGTTAAAAATGATGGATGGAATGATGCAGCTAAAGGATGTAAATATATATTTCATATTGCATCTCCTTTTCCAATAAAAGTTTCAAATAATAGAGAAAGCTTATTACCTCCTGCAGTAGATGGTACTTTAAGGGTATTAAATGCAGGGATAAATGCTGGAGTAGATCAAATTGTTAAAACTTCTTCTATTGTTGCTATGTTTAGAAAACCTAACAGAACTAATCCTTATACATTTGGAGAACAAGACTGGACTGATGAAAATTGGGTAAAGGGGGTAAATGATTATTTTTTATCAAAAACTAAAGCTGAGAGAGTTGCTTGGGAATTGATGGAAAGCAAAGGATTAAAAAATAAATTAACAACAATTTGTCCTGGTGGAGTCTTTGGTGATGCTCTAGATAAAAAAGGAGGTACTTCAATTGAATATGTTAGACAATTCATGGCTGGTAAATTTCCTGGAGCACCTAAATTTGCTGTTCTAATTTCTGATGTAAAAGATATTGCAAAAGCACATGTTGCTTGTATAGGAAATAATAAAGTTGGAGGTAGAAGATTAATTGTTGGAAAAGAAGTAAAAAAATTAGTCGAATTATCCCAATTGATTGCTGAAGCAATGCCTGCTTATGCAAAAAAGCTTCCAAAAAAAGAGCTTCCAAATTTCATGGTTAAGTTGATAAGCTATTTAGACTCAAGTGCTAAAATGATGATACCTGATCTTGGAATTTTAATGCAAACCGACCCCTCTTATGCTGAAGAGTTATTAGGTTTTAAATTTAAAGCTGCAAAAGATTGTATGGCAGAGAATGCAAAATCTGTTGTGAGACTAGGTTTAGTTTAATTATAAATTTAAAATTTCATCAGATTCAAACGTAATTTTTTGCAAATTTTCTTTAGCAATTTTGATCATTGCTTTTGCAACTATTTCTGAACTGATTGGTCTCATTTTTTTAAATGGCCCAAATAACAAAGGCGACAATGCGCTAAAAGCAAAAATACCTATTTTTTCACCTACTCTGTTCTCTTTCCTTTTCCCCTTTAAAAAAGAAGGTCTTAATATTCCTAATTTAGAGAAGTTTAATCTTTTTAATTCTTCTTCAACTAAACCTTTAAATTTCACATAATTCCCGGAACTATTTGGATTAGCATATATTGAAGAAATGAAAATAAATGACTTAACTGAATTAGCTTTTGCAATTTGTGCAATTTCCTTTGGAATATCTAACTCTACTTTTTGGTAATCATTTTTATCAGGAGAATTTTGCTTTGTGGTACCAATACAAAAAAAACAATCATCCCCTGTAATTTCAGTTTTATGATCTCCTAAATTATTAAAATCAATATTTATAACCTCAGCTTTTTCATTATTAATTGAAGTTTGAGAGCGAACGAAAATCTTAATTTTATTGTAATAATTATCTTGGATTAATTGATTAACTAAATGGCCACCAATTAATCCAGTGTAACCAAATACTATGGCTGTTTTCATTAACTTAAACTTTTACAAAAAGAAGAAATTTTTTCTAAAGCTTTTTTTAAATTTTCCATTGAAGTTGCATATGAAATTCTGAAAAATCCCTCTAAACCAAATGCGGAACCCTGAACAACAGCAACACCACTATTCTCTAAAAGAGATTGAACAAAATCAGTGTCTGATTTAATTTCTTTTCCACTAGAATCTTTTTTTCCCATTAACTCTTTACAACTAGGGAAAACATAAAATGCACCATCAGGATTTAAACAATTGATGCCATTAATATCATTTAATGCTTTTACTACAAAATCTCTTCTTTCTTGAAAAGAATCAGCCCTTTTTTTTATAAAATCTTGAGTTCCACTCAGTGCTTCAACTGATGCTGCTTGACTAATTGATGAAGGATTAGTTGTTGATTGTGATTGAATTTTAGCAATAGCTTTAACAATATCTTTTGGACCAGCTGCGTACCCTATCCTCCAACCTGTCATTGAATAAGCTTTACTTACACCATTCATTGTAAGAACTCGGTCTTTTAAACTTTCTATTTGAGCAATAGTAAAAAATTTAAACCCTTCGTAGATCACGTGTTCATAAATATCATCACTTAAAATATAAATGTGATTATATTTTTGTAAAACAGCAGCAATTGCTTTTATATCTTTTTCAGAATAACAGGCTCCAGTTGGATTAGATGGTGAATTTAAAATGATCCATTTCGTTTTTGGTGTTATAAATTTTTCTAAATCTGAAGGATTTATTTTAAAGCCTTGTTTTTCTCCACATTCCATTATAACTGGTTTTCCACCAGCCAATAAAACTATATCAGGATAAGACACCCAATAAGGAGCTGGAATTATTACCTCGTCTCCATCGTTAAGTGTTGCCATCATAGCATTATAAATAACGTGTTTTCCTCCTGCTCCAACAGTAATTTGATCAGTGGTATAATCCAAATTATTTTCTTTTTTAAATTTTTCTACAATTGCTTTTTTTAATGCTGGTGTTCCATCAACTGCTGTGTATTTGGTGTCACCTTCATTGATGGCTTTGATTGCAGCCTCTTTAATATTATCTGGAGTATCAAAATCTGGTTCCCCTGCACCAAGACCGATAACATCTTTTCCAGCAGCTTTTAATTCTCTTGCTTTTTGAGTTACAGCAATAGTGGGTGATGGTTTAATCTTTTTTAAACTGTCTGATATTATGCTCATTGAAATAAAAATAAATTCTACTACGTTGTTTAATATATGGAAAATACTTATCAAGATTTAATTACAGATATCCAGAGTAAAAATCCAAAAATAGGTGGGAAACTTGAGGGTGGAAAAAAATTCAAAATTAAGTCTGATTTTAAACCTGCAGGTGATCAGCCTGAAGCAATAAAAAAATTAGTTAGTGGTGCTAACAAAGAACAATTTAACCAAGTTCTACTTGGTGTTACAGGATCTGGAAAAACGTTTACTATGGCTAAAGTTATTGAAGCTACTAACAGACCTGCCTTAATATTAGCTCCAAACAAAACACTTGCTGCTCAACTTTACGGGGAAATGAAAACTTTTTTTCCAGATAATGCAGTTGAGTATTTTGTTTCGTACTATGACTATTACACTCCTGAAGCTTATGTACCAAGATCAGATACATATATAGAAAAAGAGGCCTCTATTAATGAACAAATTGATAGGATGAGGCACTCAGCAACGAGATCTCTTTTGGAAAGAGATGATGTATTAATTGTTGCGAGCGTTTCTTGTATTTATGGTCTTGGATCTGTTGAAGCATATAGCAAAATGACTTTAACGCTTCAGAAAAATTACGATTATAACAGAGAAGAGATAATTAAGTCTTTAGTTGCTCTTCAATACAAACGTAATGATCAAAATTTTTATAGAGGAACATTTAGAGCGAGGGGAGAGTACTTAGAAATTTTTCCATCACACTTAGAAGACAGGGCGTGGAGGTTGTGTTTGTTTGGAGATAAGCTTGAACAGATAGAAGAATTTGATCCCTTAACAGGTGATAAAGTTAGAGAACTGAGTTTAGTAAAAGTTTATGCAAATAGTCACTACATCACTCCAAAACCTACAATTGAACAAGCTGTAATTAATATTAAAAAAGAGTTAGAAGTTACTTTAAAAAAACACCGTGCTGAAAATAAATTATTAGAAGCTCAAAGATTAGAAGAAAGAACTAAATTTGATCTTGAAATGATTGAGGCCACAGGTTCTTGTGCTGGTATTGAAAACTATTCTAGATTTTTATCTGGAAGAAAACCTGGAGAACCTCCCCCTACTCTTTTTGAATACTTTCCAGATAATACTTTAATATTTGTTGATGAATGTCATGTTACAGTTCCTCAACTCAATGGAATGTATAAAGGAGATAGGTCAAGAAAAAGTACTTTAGCAGAATATGGATTTAGACTTCCTTCGTGTATGGATAATAGACCATTGAAATTTGAAGAATGGGATTTAATGAGAACTCAGACTGTTTTTGTTTCAGCAACTCCAGGTCCATGGGAATTAGAACAAACAAAAGGTAATTTTATAGATCAGGTAATTAGACCAACAGGGTTAATTGATCCCCCTGTAGAAATAAGACCAGCAAAAAATCAAGTGGATGATTTAATGCATGAATGCAAAAGAGTTATAGAAAATAATCATAGAGTATTAGTAACAACATTAACTAAAAAAATGGCTGAAGATTTAACTGAATATCTTCACGAGAATGGTATAAAAGTAAGATACCTACACTCAGATATTGATACTTTAGAAAGAATTGAAATCATGAGAGATTTAAGAATGGGCGTATTTGATGTTTTGGTTGGAATTAACTTATTAAGAGAAGGATTAGATATTCCAGAATGTGCTTTAGTTGGAATTTTAGATGCTGATAAAGAAGGATTTCTAAGATCTGAAACATCTTTAATTCAAACAATAGGAAGAGCAGCACGAAACGTTGATGGCAAAGTAATTTTATATGCTGACAAAGAGACAAAAAGTATAAAAAAAGCAATTGCTGAAACTGATAGAAGAAGAAAAATTCAATTAGCTTATAACAAAAAACACAAAATAGATGCAAAGTCGGTAAAAAAAGATATTAGCGATATTCTAGAAAGTGTTTATGAGAAAGACTACGTCAAAATAAGCGAAGGCTCAAATATTGGTGGAAACCTTAAAAAACATCTAAAAGGTTTGGATAAAAAAATGAAAGAAGCAGCATCAAATTTAGAATTTGAGGAAGCTGCTAAAATAAGAGATGAAATAAGAAAGTTGGAAAGCACAGAATTAGAAATTACATTAAATCCAAAAATAAGACAGTATGATGTTAAAAATAAGCTTTATCCAAAAGGTAGATCCACTATGGGTATGCCGGGTACTAAAGTAACAAAAAAACGCGATAAAAAATGGAAGCACGGAAAATAATAATTACTGGTGGAGCTACTCGAATTGGGGCAGCAATTGCAAGAAAATTATCTGGTTCAAACAAAGAAATCTTGATCCATTATAATAAGTCAAAATTAAAAGCTGAAAAGTTAAAAAAAGAATTGTCTTATAAAGGTACAAAAGTTTACTTAGTCAAAGGTGACTTAAGTAAAGGAAACGATGTAAATAAAATCTTAAAATTTGCAAAATCTAAACTTAAATATTTTGATTGTTTGATAAATAACGCTTCCTTATTTGAAAATGATAAATTAGAAAATTTTACAACAGATAGTTGGGGACAACATCTAAGAACTAATTTAAGAACACCAGCATTATTGTCTAAAGAATTTGCAAAAAATGTTAGAAAAGGAAATAACAATATTATTAATATTATTGATCAAAGAGTTTTTAAATTAACTCCATATTTTTTTTCTTACACAATAAGTAAAACAGGCTTGTATACTTTAACTAAAACTAGTGCTATGAGCTTAGCTCCAAGTGTAAGAGTAAACGCTATTGCACCTGGACCCACTATAAAAAATCAAAGACAATCTGAAAAACATTTCAAAAAGCAATATTTAGCAACACCTTTAAAAAGACAAGTTGATGTAGAACAAATCTGTAATGCTGTTGACTTTTTTGTTAAAAATATATCTATTACTGGTCAAGTTTTAGCTATTGATAGTGGGCAAAATCTTAACTGGCAAACACCAGATGTTATGGGCAAAGAATGAAAAAAAATAATTTGAAAATTGTTAAAATTGATAAAAATAAAATATTGTTTAACTATGAGAAAAAAATTCTTATAAATGAATTAATTTTAGATTTAAAGCTTGGATATTACGATACGGAAAAAGAAAAATCTCAAAAAGTAAAATTTAGTTTAGAGATTGATTATGAAAATAAAAAACCATCTAGCGATAAAGATATAAAATCTATTGTAAATTATGGAACAATTGTAAAATTGATAACTAAACTAGTAAAAAAGAAACATTATAACTTTTTAGAGACTTTGGCTGAGGCCGTTTTTGATGAACTCTTTAAGGACAAAAGAATTGCAAAAATAATGTTAAAAATTGAAAAATTAGAAATCTTAAAACAGTGTTCATCTGTTGGTATTCAAATTACCAAAAAGAGAAGCCATGATAAGCTCTGAAATAGGAAAACAAGTAATTAAAAGAGAGCTACCCCTAGTACCAAAACTTCCAGGTGTATATAAGATGCTTAATATGAAGAATGAAATTCTTTATGTTGGTAAAGCTAAAAACTTACCAAATAGATTAAAGAGTTATATTGCAGAAAAAAATCATATAATAAGAACTGAACGAATGTTGTCTCAAACAAGAAAATTAGAGATAACAACAACATCTAATGAGAGTGAAGCATTACTTTTAGAAGCAAATTTAATTAAAAAGCATAAACCAAAATTTAATATCCTTTTAAGAGATGATAAGTCATTTCCATTTATATTTATTGGTAATAAAGACAAGTGGCCTCAAATAAAAAGACATAGAGGAAAGAAAACAAAAGAAGGTTTTTACTTTGGACCTTTTGCCTCTGCTGGTTCAGCCAATTGGACAATTAAAATGATACAAAAGATTTTTCACTTAAGAGTTTGTGATGACACTGTTTTTAAGAACAGGGAAAGACCGTGTATTTTATATCAAATAAAAAGATGTTCTGGACCTTGTGTGGGTTATGTAAAAAAAGAGGATTATAACCAAACAGTTAAAAATGCTATTGAATTTGTTTCAGGCAAGTCAAGGAAGATTCAAAAAAATCTTTCTAACCAAATGGAAAAGGCAAGTGAAGAGCTTGATTTTGAAAAGGCTGTTATTTTAAGAGATAGAATTAAAGCTTTAAATATAATTCAGTCCTCTCAGAGAATTAATGAAGCAAACTTAGTAGAAGCTGATGTGATTGCTGGATATAAAGAGTCTGGAAAAACTTGTATTCAAGTATTTTTTTATAGATCAAAACAAAATTGGGGCAATCAAGCTTTTTTTCCAAAACATGATCCTGATGAAAAATTCAATGAAATACTAAATTCATTCGTTTCTCAATTTTATGAAAACAAAAGTGTTCCATCATCAGTTATTCTATCAGAAGAAATAAAGGAAAAAGCGCTAATTGAAAAAACACTGACTCAAAAAGAAGGTAAACAGATAAATATTACAGTTGCAAAAAAGGGATCAAAACTCAAGGTTATTAATCAAGCAATTAAAAATGCAAAAGACAGTCTAAATAGAAAACTTTATGAAAGTCAGAATAACAAAGAATTATTTGATGCAGTGGCTCAAAAATTTAATTTAGAAACAAATATAAATTTAATTGAAGTTTATGATAACAGCCATATTCAAGGCACAAATAGTGTTGGTGCTTTAATTGCATACGGTGATGAAGGATTTATTAAAAAAAGATATAGAAAATTTAATATTAAACATAAGAAAAATGAACAAGATGATTATGGAATGATGAAAGAAGTATTAAATAGAAGGTTCAAAAGAGCAGTTCAGGAAAAGGATAATTATCTTACTTTTCCTGATTTAGTGCTAGTTGATGGGGGTAAAGGTCAATACTCAGTTGCTAGAGAAAGTCTTAACGAACTAGGTCTTCACGATATTCCCATTATTGCTATAGCAAAAGGTAAGTTTAGAAACAGTGGAAATGAAACCTTTTTTCATAATGGTAAAGAATATAAATTTTCAAGAAATGACCCTACCCTTTTTTTCCTCCAAAGGATTAGGGATGAGTCACATAGATTTGCTATAAGTGCTCATAGGGCGAAAAGGAAAAAAGGAATAAGCAAGTCTTTGTTAGACCAAATAGATGGTATCGGAGCCATAAGAAAAAGGGCTTTATTGAACCATTTTGGATCTGCAAGATCTGTTGAGTCTGCTAGTTTAGATGAGATAAAATCTGTGGATGGTGTTGAAGAAAAAGTGGCAAAAAAAATATATAACTTTTTTCACGAATAGTTATGCTTAAAAAAATTCCAAACATATTGACTATTGGACGAATAATAATTGTTCCTTTTTTTGTCTTAGCTTTTTATCTTCCAGGTTTTTATGGTGACTTAACTGCTTTAATATTATTTATAGTCGCATCTTTTACTGACTTTCTAGATGGAATGTTGGCTAGAATGTTTGGAGTAGAGTCTAAGTTGGGAGAGTTATTAGATCCTATTGCTGACAAAATTATTGTTGCAACAGCATTAATATTATTAGTTATGGATGGAACTATTAGAAATTACGAAGTGATCGCAGCTATTATAATACTTACAAGGGAAATTTTAATTTCAGGTTTGAGGGAATTTTTAGCAAAGGGAAAGATAAAGCTTCCTGTCTCAAATCTTGCTAAACTTAAAACGGTATTACAAATGGTAGCTATAGCTCTTTTATTATCTGGAGAAACAGGAAATAAAATAATTAACTTCCAAGATTATAATGCTCAAACAATTGGTATAATTTTTTTATGGTTATCAGCTGCTTTAACACTTTTTACTGCATATGATTATATGCGAAAAGGTATTGATCACGCAATGTCTGAGGATAGTAAAGACTAAGCTGCTTTTTTCTTCCTAACTAATTTTTGATAACTTTCATTTAAATCAATAATAGTATCACAAACTTTAAATTGATTTTCTGCAATACATGATACAGGAGTTACCTCTGCTGCAGTTCCTGTTAAAAAACAACCAACAAAATTTGGGAGTTCAGTTGGACTAATTTTTCTTTCATGGACTTTAATATTTTTAGATTTTGCTATTCCAATAACTGTTCTTCTTGTGATACCATCCAAAAATGAGTCTGGAATTGGGGTATGAATTTCTCCATTTTTATCTTTAAAAAAAATATTTGCTCCAGTTGCCTCAGCAATATTTCCCTCGTGATCTAACATTAAAGAATCTGTATAACCTTGTTTTTCAGCTTCATGTTTAGAAAGAGTGCAAATCATATAAAGACCAGATGCCTTTGTATCCCATGGTATTGTATTTGGTGCTGGTCTTCTCCAATTTGAAATATTTAATCTTATTCCCTCAACCTTTAGTTTAGGATCAAAATATGACCCCCATTCCCAGGTTGCTATTGCAACATGAATTTTTGTATGTTGTGCAGAAATAGCCATCATCTCACTACCTCTCCAGGCCACGGGTCTAACATAACCATTTTCTACTTTTTGTGTTGTAACAATTTTGTTTGATGCAATATTTATTTCTTCCTCAGTATATGGAATTTCAAAACCCATTCTTTTTGCAGAATAAAAAAATCTTGATGTATGCTCTTCTAATTTAAAAATTGAACCATCATAAACTCTTTCACCTTCAAATACACAACTAGCATAGTGCATACCATGGCTTAATACATGCAATTTAACATCTTCCCAATCAACTAATTCGTTATTGTACCATATTTTTCCAGATCTCTTATCGTAAGGTATCATGTATGAAAATTTTTTTATTTATAACTGAAAAATATCTTTGTATCTTTAATATGTCAATATAACTTACCTATAATGAAAGAACTTTTATATTTAAAGGATGAACAACTTAAAGATCTAATTGAAAAACTATTTGTAAGCTATAGGGAAACATTTTCTGACTCAAAAAAAATATTAGACAGATATTCAATTGGATTAGCACATCACAAAGTAATTCATTTGCTGTCAATGTATGAAGGAATTTCAATTTCTGAATTATTAAAAAGGCTCAAAGTAACAAAACAAAGCTTAAATCGAGTTCTTAAAGACTTAATTAAACTTGAAATTATTCTTTATAAAAAAGACGATCAGGATACCAGAGTAAAGCATGTTTATCTAAATGATAAAGGCAAAAAAATTTTTAATGAAATTTTTAATATACAAAAAAAGAGAATTTATAATGCTTTGCTAAATTCAAGTTCTGAAGAAGTTATAAATTTTGATAACGTAATTAGTAAAATTATTAATGGATAAGTTTATTGCACATATTCTGGTTATTGACGATGATGAAGGAATAAGATCACTGGTTAAAAAATATTTAAATGAGAATAATTTTTTGGTCACTACTGCTGATAACGCAGAAAATGCTTTAGAAAAAATAAAAATAATAAAATTCGATTTAATAATCTTGGATATTATGATGCCGGGAAAAAGCGGTCTCGAATTTTTAAAAGAACACAAAAAAAAATTAGAAACACCAGTTATACTTCTGACAGCTAAGGGTGAAGCAAATGAAAGAGTTGAAGGTTTAGAGATTGGAGCAGATGATTATTTGCCGAAACCATTTGAACCAAAGGAATTAATTTTAAGAATAAATAATATATTAAATAAAACTATTAAAACTGATCAGAAAAGAGTTATTGAATTTGAAAATGTTAAAATTGATTTAAATAAACTTTTAATCGTCAAAACTAATAAAGAATATAAAATTAATATAACGGAAAAAAAAATTTTAGAAAAAATGATTAATAATCCTGGTAAAACTTTTTCAAGAGAAATTATTGGCAAATTAATAAATTTAGACAAAGAAAGATCAATTGATGTAATTATTACACGTTTGAGAAAGAAAATTGAAATAGATCCAAAAAATCCAAAATTTTTACAAACCATAAGAGGAGCTGGATATGTTCTCTGGATTGAGTGATTATTTAAAAAAAATATTACCAAAAAGATTATTTTATAGAGCACTTTTAATAGTTGCAATTCCAGTATTAGTTTTACAATTAGTTATAACAGTTGTTTTTTTCGATAGTCTTTGGATTAAAACAAATAAAGGCATGACAAGAACTTTGATAAATGAAATCAGTACATTTGTTGAAGCTTATGAAGCTGAGCAAGCAGATAAACAAGAATTGCTGGATCTTTTCTCTATATTTTTAGATTTAAATATTGAATTCACTGATAACGAAAAGTTGAATAATACAGATACCGAACGTTGGTTTAGTCCCATAGATAGAACTTTAAGAAGAGAGCTTAAATCTAAATTTGGATTAAATAAATATTGGTTTGATACAACGAGTTATAAAGAATTGATTGATTTAAGAATTAAATATGAGGAAGGTTATTTTAAATTTTTAGTACCTAAAGATAGAGTAACAAGTTCTTCTGCAAGAATATTTGCACTTTGGATTACTGTGCCTGCATTTATAATGGTGATTATTTCTCTAATATTTTTAAAAAATCAAACAAGACCAATCACTAACTTGGCTCGCGCAGCCGAAAGATTCGGTAGAGGAGAAAAAGTTGAGGAGTTTAAACCATCAGGTGCATCAGAAATAAGACAGGCAGGGCACGAATTTGATAAAATGAGAAAAAGGATTGAGAGACATATTAATCAAAGAACAGAAATGTTATCTGGAATAAGTCATGATTTAAGAACACCATTAACGAGAATGAAATTACAACTAGCTTTCATAAAAGATGAAGAAACAGTTAAAAAATTAACTGAAGATATCAATGAAATGGAAAAAATGTTAAATGAATATTTACAATTTACCAGTTCATCTTATGTTGAAAAAGATGAAATGTTTAATTTATCTGAATTAATTTCAAATATTATTGAAAAATATAATAATAAAAATATTTCAAAAAATTTAATTCCAAGAATTTACTTTAATGGTAGAAAAAATTTAATAAACAGATGTATAAATAATTTAGTTGATAATGCTCTAAAGTATGCAAATAAAGTTGAAATTAGCCTAAATAAAAAAAATTCAAGTTTGTTTGTTTCTATTGATGATGATGGTCCAGGAATATCCAAACATGAATATGAAAACGTTTTTAAACCTTTCTATAAAATAGATAAAGGTCGAGCAGATTCTAAATCAAGTGTTGGTCTAGGTTTATCTATATCATCTGACATTGTTAAGTCTCATGGAGGAAATATTGTACTAGAAAAGTCAAAAATGGATGGTTTAAGAGTTAAGATTTTTTTACCCGTTTAACTTTTTTATTTTTTTCTTTTTCTAATTTATTTATCTTATTTTCAAGATTTTCAACACGTTTAGATAGTACCTCAAACTCATCTTTACTAGTAAGTTTCATTTTAAAAACAAACTCATCCCTTTTAGATTTTAAAATATTAAGTAGTTCTGTAGTTAAATCTTTTGAAGATACTAACCCCTGCTCTATTAATTTTGCAAACTTATCAATTATAAATTTAGAATTCTTCATAATTAAGATATACATTATAATTATTATTAAATATGTTCATTAATAATTTTGACCCAGTAGCCTTAGAGATATTTTCTTTAGAAATCAGATGGTATTCTTTAGCTTATATATTTGGAATTATATTGGGTTGGATAATCGCAAAAAAGTTATTTATCCAAGACATAGAAGTTAAATATAAATTTGATGATTATTTAACCTATTTAATTATAGGTATAATTTTAGGAGGCAGACTTGGTTATGTTTTTATTTATAACTTAAGTTTTTATATAAATAATCCATTAGATATATTTAAAATTTGGCAAGGAGGAATGTCATTCCATGGTGGTTTAATTGGAGTTATTTTCGCATCTATATTTTTTGCAAAAAAAAATAATCAAAACCCATTCTTATATTTAGATATTGTCGCTTTAGTAGCTCCAGTCGGATTATTTTTTGGACGAATAGCAAACTTTATAAATTCAGAGTTGTATGGAACTATAACTAATGTGCCCTGGGCAGTAACATTTGTTCAGGTAGATAATTTCCCTAGGCATCCCTCGCAATTATATGAAGCATTATTAGAAGGTTTATTTTTATTTTTATTATTAATTTATTTTAAAAATAAATTTTCAAACAAACCTGGTGTGATTTCAGGATTATTTTTAATAATTTACTCAATTTTCAGATTTATTATTGAATTTTATAGAGTACCAGATGAACAGATTGGATATATACTTTTAAACTTAACAATGGGGCAAGTAGTAAGTTTAATATTTATAATATCAGGAGTAATCTTATTTTATTTAAAATATGAAACTCGCTAAAACAAATAATTTACCATTAGATCAATTTATAAATTTCGCTCTTTACGATAAGGACAAAGGTTTTTATATGAAAAAAAATCCTTTTGGTGAAGATGGAGACTTTATTACTGCTCCTAATATTACAAGATTATTTTCAGAAATAATTGCAATTTGGACGATTACTTTTTGGAAAAGCATTGGCTCTCCAAAAAAATTTAATTTGCTAGAACTAGGAGCTGGAAATGGTGAAATGATGAAAGTCATAGATGAGACACTTGTAAATTTTTCTGAGTGTTACAATGCCTGTAGTTTTTTAATTCATGAAAAAAGTGATTTTTTATTAAATGAACAAAAAAAAAATTTAAATTCTAAAAAATTTTCATGGTTAAAAAACATTGAAAAAATAAACACAAACCCAACAATTATTTTAGCTAATGAATTTTTTGACGCCATACCGATCAAACAATTTTTTAAAAAAAAAGACAGTTGGTTTGAAAGATTTGTGAATTTGAATGACCCAAACAAAGCTGAATTTAAAGAAGAAAAAATTGATATAGAAACAATTGAAAAACATCTTAATTTCGAAATATCAAAAAATCAGAGCGTTATAGAATATTCGCCAGAAACATTTAAATATTTAAGAACAATTTGTGACTTAATACAAAAAAATGATGGAGGAATGTTAGTTATTGATTATGGTTATGCAGATAGCAAAATGCATGAAACTCTCCAGGCAGTAAATAATCACAAATATTCTAACGTTTTAGAAAATATTGGAGACTCTGATATTACTTACAATATAAACTTTCATTTCTTTGAAAAATTTCTAAATCAGTTTAAAGAAGTTAATTCAATTTTTACAAATCAAAAAAAATTTTTAACAAATATGGGTATTCTTCAAAGAGCAGAAATAATCAGTAAAAATATAGCATTTTCTAAAAAAGCAGATTTATTTTATCGAGTAAGACGTTTAATAGATGAAAATCAAATGGGTGAATTGTTCAAAGTAATGCTTGTAAAAAATAGGAGAAACAATTTTAAGACAGGTTTTCAAAATTGATAAAGTCAAAAAAACTTTCGAAAATAAAAATAATTAAACATGGTTTTTTTAATAAAACTGGAGGTAAATCAAAAAAAATTTATAAAAGTTTAAACTGTGGTTCTGGTTCTAAAGATAATCCCCCATATGTAAAAAAAAATTTACAAATAGTTAAAAAAAAAATAAAAAGCACCGCTAAAAATATTTTTTTACTTCATCAAATACATAGTAATAAGTTTGTTTATATTAATAAAAAAAATAAATTTAGATCAAAACCAAAAGCAGACGCAGTAATTACAAACCAAAAAAATATACCAATTGGTGTTTTAACTGCTGACTGTGTGCCCATTTTAATCTGTGATGAAAGAATAAAATTAGTTGCAGCAATTCATGCTGGTTGGAAGGGTGCATACAAGGATATAATTAGCAAGGTAATCAAATTTATGATCAAAAAAGGATCTAATCCTAAAAATGTTACTGCAGCTATCGGACCTGCTATTTCGGCTAAAAATTATGAAGTCAAAGGAGATTTTAAAAGAAAATTTATTAACAAGAATAAAAAAAATAATAAATTTTTTAAAATTAAGCACAAAAAGCTTTATTTTGATTTACCTAAATATGTAAAATCATGTCTTTTAAAGAATAAAATAAAAAATATTGAGTCTATGAATATTGATACATTTGATATTAATAATAATTTTTTTAGTGCGAGAAGAGCTTTAAAATTAAATCATGATGATTATGGTAGAAATATTTCAATAATTATGCTTAATTAGGTTTTTTTAATGAAATTATTATCCGGAAATAGCAATAAACCATTAAGCAAGAATATTGCTAAATATCTAAAATCTAAATTAGTCAACTCTAGCATTAGGAATTTTTCTGATGGGGAAATCTATGTGGAAATTAATGAAAATATTAGAGGGAATAGTATTTTTTTAATTCAATCTGTTTCATCGCCTGCCAATGATAACCTAATGGAATTACTATTATGTATTGATGCACTCAAAAGATCGTCAGCAAAAAATATTACTGCGGTTATCCCTTACTTTGGTTATGCTAGACAAGATAGAAAAGTTGCACCAAGAACATCAATATCAGCAAAACTTGTCTCGAATCTAATTACCAAAGCAGGAGCAGATAGAGTAGTTACTGTTGATTTGCATGCAGGACAAATTCAAGGGTTTTTTGATATTCCAGTGGATAATTTGTTTGCAACACCAATATTTGCAAGACATGTGAAAAAAAAGATAAAAAGTAAAAATCTTATTTGTGTTGCACCTGATGTGGGTGGAACTGAACGAGCCAGAGCACTTGGAAAAATTTTAAATGTTGGATTGGCAATTGTTGATAAAAGAAGACCAAAGCCAGGTCAATCTCAAGTAATGAATATTATTGGAGACGTGAAAGGAAAAACTTGTATTCTTGTTGATGATATTATCGATTCTGGTGGAACAATAGTAAATGCAGCTAAAGCTCTTAAAGATCGAGGTGCCAAAGAAGTTTATGTTTACATAACTCACGGTGTACTTAGTGGAGAAGCTGTAAATAAAATTAAAAATTCCGTAATTAAAAATTTAGTAATAACAGATACAATTGATAACATGAACAGGGTTAAAGGTGCTAAAAACATTGAGGTTCTGTCAATTTCTAGCCTTATGGGTGAAGCGATTAAAAGAATATCTAATTCAACTTCAGTATCAGATTTATTCAAATAAATACCTTGAGTTATTAAGGAACTTGAGCTAAAAACCCTTGTTTTTATGAATTTATTAGACGCTAATATCAGAAATACAAAAACTAAAGGTGAGCTTAACTCACTTAGAGGTAACGGAAA
Organism: uncultured Pelagibacteraceae bacterium; assembly: GCA_902587755.1. Lineage (GTDB taxonomy): Bacteria > Pseudomonadota > Alphaproteobacteria > Pelagibacterales > Pelagibacteraceae > Pelagibacter. The sequence goes on from CACIMN010000001.1 coordinate 235,085, forward strand.
CGTGCCTGCGATAATTTATGGTGGTGAGGCTCAAAATGAAAAGATTTCTATATCTAAAAAAATACTTAAATCACTTAGTGAAAGTGAAAATTTTTTATCAAGCATCATAACTTTAAACGTTGATGGTAAGCCTCAAAAAGTTCTTCCAAGAGAAATAAAATATGACATTATTTCAGATGAACCAATTCATGTAGACTTTCTAAGAATAGTTTCAGGAATAAAAGTAAGAATTGAAGTTCCAGTAAAATTTTTAAATCACGAAAAATCCCCTGGATTAAAAAAAGGTGGTGTTCTAAATATAGTAAGAAGAAAAGTTGAACTAAAATGTCCAAGCGAAAAAATTCCTGAAAATCTTGTGATAGATCTTGATGGAGTAGATATTGGAGAAAGTTTTAAAATTTCTTCTATAAATCTTGATGATGATGTCACACCCACTATTCAAGGAAGAGACTTTGTAATTGCAACACTAGCAGCTCCAACTGTTATGAAAGAACCTGAAAAACCTGCTGAAGCTGAGGGAACAGAGGGTGAAGAAGGAGCTGAAGGAACAGAAGCGGCGGGAGAGAGTGGCGATAAAGATAAACCAGCTACTGATGGTGACAAAAAAGAAGGTGAAGATAAAAAACCTGCTGAAGAAAAAAAATAAATAAATTAAAATTGAATATTACTCTCCATTATTAATATTTTATGCTTTTACTTGTAGGATTAGGTAATCCAACCCCAGATAGTGAAAATAATAGACACAATATTGGTTTTAAAATTATTGATGCAATCAACAAAAAATTTGGACTTTCAAAACAAAAACCAAAATTTAAAGGACTACTCACGACTGGAAATGTAGGAGACCAAAAAGTTTATGCTATAAAACCTTTGACTTTTATGAATAATTCTGGAATTTGTATTAGAGAATTAATTGAATATTTCAAAATAAATGCTGAAGATGTCATTGTTTTTCATGACGATCTTGATGTGGAGTTTGGAAAAATAAAAGCAAAATTTGGTGGATCTGATGCAGGACATAACGGTATTGCATCTATAGATAAATTCATTGGTAAAGACTATTCAAGAGTAAGAATAGGAATTGGTAAACCAAAAGATAAAATGGAAGTAAGTGATTTTGTTCTTCAAAATTTTGATGAGGATGAAATGCTTGGATTAGAAAAAATAATAAATAATATTACAGATACTATTTCAATACTTATCGACAAAAAATTAGATTTATTCTCTAGCACTGTAAATAATAAATAATGAGTTTTAAATGTGGAATTGTTGGTTTGCCTAATGTCGGTAAATCTACACTATTCAATGCTCTAACAAACTCAAGTAAGGCTCAGGCTGCAAATTTTCCATTTTGTACTATAGATCCCAATGTGGGAGTAGTCCCTGTTCCAGATGAAAGATTAAGTAAATTATCAGAAGTTTCAAAATCCAAAAAAACAATAAACACAACTATTTCATTTGTAGATATAGCTGGTCTTGTGAAAGGTGCATCTAAAGGTGAAGGACTAGGAAATAAATTTCTATCTCATATTAGAGAAGTAGATGCGGTTATTCATATGATTAGATGCTTTGACTCAGATGATATACAAAATGTTAATCCTGACGTTGACCCTATAAGAGATTTTGAGATCATTGAAACAGAGATGATGCTAGCTGACCTGGAGTCTATTCAAAAAAGACTAGAAAAAAATAACAAGAAAAATGTAGATGAAGATCAGCTTAGGATTTTAGAAATTGCATTAGACTGCATTAATAATGAAAAAGATATGTCAACATTAAAATCTCAATTTAATACAAAACAACTTAATCAAAGTGGTCTTTTGTCAATAAAACCAAAGATTTTTGTTTGTAATGTAGATGAGCAAAGCTTACAGGATGGAAATAAATATACTAAAAACTTTATTAAAAAATTTGGAAAAGATAACATCTTGATCATTTCTGCAGACATTGAAAACCAAATAAATGAATTGGCAGATGATGAAAAAAAAAATTATATGGATATGATTGGTTTAAAAAATACAGGACTAAGTATGTTAATTCGGAAGGGCTATGAGATATTAGAACTTGATACTTATTTTACCTCTGGACCTGAGGAAACTAGGGCTTGGACTATTCCAAAAAATTGTACTGCTCCTAAAGCGGCTGGTGAAATTCATACAGATTTTGAAAAAGGTTTTATCAGGGCTGAAACTATATCTTATCAAGATTTTATAGTTAATGATGGGTGGGTAAATTCCAAAGCTAACGGGAAAATGAGATTAGAAGGTAAAGACTATATTGTGAAAGATGGAGACGTATTAAACTTCAGATTCAACACGTGACCAGATTTTTTTCATACTAAAGTAAACTAGAACAGTAAGAATAATCAAATAAACAATTGATTTAAAGCCCATCTGATGTCGAGCTTCTAAGTGAGGTTCTGCAGACCACATTAAAAAAGTCGTTACATCTTTTGACATCTGCTCAACTGTTGCATTTGTTCCATCACCATATTCTACTAATCCATCTGATAATGGAGCAGCCATTCTAATTTTATTACCATACATATATTTATTGTAATAGACCCCATCATCTAAAGTTACATTGCTTGGAGCTTCTTCATATCCTTGTAACAAAGAATAAATATAGTCAACACCACCACCTCTTGCTTTTACCAAAACAGACATGTCAGGAGGATATGCGCCACCATTTGCAGCCTGTGCAGCTTTTACATTATCGTAAGGCATTACAAATTTATCAGATAACTTACCTGGCCTTGTAAACATTTCACCATCAGAATTTGGGCCATCTGTTACTTCAAATGAGGCTGCTATAGCTTTAGCTTGAGCTTCAGAAAATTCTGGACCACCTTTTTCTGCTAAATTTCGATAACTTAAATACTTCATTGAATGACATGAAGCACATACTTCAGTATAAACTTGATAACCTCTTTGAAGTGAAGCTCTATCAAATTTTCCAAATAGACCCTTAAAACTCCAATCAGTTTTTAGATATTCTGCTTTTTCAGCAGCTAATGAGTATGAATTTGAGGCAATAATTAAGATTATTATAGAAAATAATTTAAATAAATTTTTCACCCTATTCTATTTTACTTTCTTTATTTCTGGCAGCAGCTAAATTTGGAGAACCGCCGAGAACAGGTTCAGTAATACTTAGAGGCACTGGTAAGGTTTTTTCTTTAAACCCTAAAACTGGAAGAATAACTAAAAAATGTAAAAAGTAATATGCCGTAGCAATTCTTGCTATCAACAAGTAAAGTCCTTCAGCTGGCATCGCACCCACATAACCAAGTATCAAAACATCTGCAACTAGTATCCAGTAAAATTGTCTATATAAAGGTCTGAATACTGCAGATCTTATTTTTGAAGTATCTAGCCAAGGTAAAACTGCTAAAATTAATATTGCAGATAACATGGCTACAACTCCTAACAATTTATCAGGAACAGATCTTAATATTGCATAAAAAGGTAACAAATACCATTCGGGAACAATATGTGCAGGTGTTACCATTGGGTTAGCCTCTATATAATTATCTGCATGTCCTAAAATATTTGGTGCATAGAATACAAAGAAAGCAAAAACAATCATGAACATTAATAAAGCAAAACCATCTTTAATCACAATATAAGGATGGAATGGAACTGTATCTTTTGAAGGTTTTTTAATATCTATTCCAACTGGATTGTTGTTACCGGGAACATGTAAAGCCCATATGTGTAAAACAACTAATCCTAGAATTAAAAATGGAATTAAATAATGCAAAGTGAAAAATCTGGTTAATGTAGGGTTGTCAACTGAATAACCACCCCATAACCAAGTAACTATTCCCTCTCCTACTAGAGGAATAGCGCTAAATAAATTTGTAATAACTGTTGCTCCCCAAAAACTCATTTGACCCCATGGCAACACATAACCCATAAAGGCTGCAGCCATCATTAATAAATAAATTATTATTCCTAAAATCCATATTATTTCTCTTGGAGATTTATAAGAACCGTAGAATAATGATCTAAATATATGAATATACACAGCTAAGAAAAACATTGAAGCGCCGTTTGCGTGAATATATCTAATTAACCATCCATAGTTAACATCACGCATGATGTGCTCTACACTTTCAAAAGCCATATCTGCATGAGCAATATAATGCATTGCAAGAGTTAATCCTGTTACAATTTGAGTGATTAAACAAAAAGTTAAAATTCCACCAAATGTCCACCAATAGTTTAAATTTTTAGGAGTTGGATAATCTGTTAAATGATTTGCAAGAGTTAATAGTGGCAATCGATCATTAAACCATTGTCCTACTTTCGATTTTGGTCTGTAATCATGGTCACTCATTTTTCTTTATCCAATTTTAATTGTGTTTGCATCAACGAATTCATATTTAGGTACTTCCATATTCCAAGGTGCCGGTCCTTTTCTAATTCTTCCTGAAGTATCATAATGAGATCCATGACATGGGCAGAACCAGCCATTGTAATCGCCTTTACCATTTAAGGGCACGCATCCTAAATGTGTGCAAACCCCTAACATTACAAGCCACTCAGGGTTTTTTGCTCTATCTTCATCTTTCTCAGGATGAATTAAATCCTCCAACTTAACTTTTCTTGCTTCATCGATTTCTTCTTGAGTTCTTCTTCTTATAAAGACTGGTTTACCTCTCCACAAAACAGTTAATGTATTTCCAGGTGTTAATGAACTTACATCAACCTCTGTACTAGCTAATGCTTTGACAGAAGCGTCTGGATTCATTTGATCTATCATTGGCCACACTACTGCAGCTGCACCAACAGCTCCAACAGCTGTGGTAGCTGTAAATAAAAAATCTCTTCTTTTTGTTTTTTTTTCAGACACTTTTAGTAGCTTTTGTTATTATCTCTTTTTGATTTAAAATAGTTAATATACGAATTCATATAATATAAAATAATTATTTTACTACTGAAAGAATGACACAGAATTCAACAATTTTAGCACCCAAAATAGCTTTGTATGAGCCTGATATACCTCAGAATACTGCTGCAATCATTAGAACCTGTGCTTGTTTGGGTGCTAAATTAGAAATAATTGAACCATGTGGCTTTCTATTATCAGACAAACGCTTTAAAAGAGTGGTTATGGACTATATGGACTATAGTCAAATAGAGTTTTATCAAAGTTCTGAAAAATTTTTTGAGGCAAAGAAGAAACAGAGAGTCGTATTGATGACAACTACGGGTTCAATAAATTATACTAGATTTAAATTTAAACCTGATGATACTATTTTGTTTGGAAGAGAAAGTGCTGGGGTACCCAAAAAGGTTCATAAAATAATTAAAAATCGTTTAAAAATACCAATGAATAACCAAGTAAGATCTCTTAATATAGCTTCGTCAGTTGCCATTGTTTTGGCAGAAAGTTTGCGTCAAATAGAATTAATATAAAATGGATATTTCAATCAAAAAAGACTTAGCGAGTAATTGGTTTAAACTATTACAAAATGCAATATGTGACGACATTTTGAAAATTGAAAAAAACAAAGTTGATTTTGAATCAACTACTTGGCAAAGAAGTATTAAAAAAGATGAGGGGGGTGGTGAGTATAGAATTCTTAAAAATGGAAAAATTTTTGAAAAAGTAGGAGTAAATTTTTCAAAAGTTTATGGAAAATTTCCTAAGCAATTTCAAAAGAATGTACTAGGCGCAAGTAAAGATCCTAGATTTTGGGCATCAGGAATATCAATAGTTATGCACATGCAAAATCCCCATATTCCTGCAATGCACTTTAATACCAGATTTATTTGTACAACTAAAAATTGGTTTGGCGGAGGTATGGATGTAACCCCAGCAATAAGGGATGAAAAAGAGAAGAAAAACTTTCATAAAATATTAAAAGCAATGTGCGATAGACATAATAAAAATTATTATAAAAAATATAAAAAGTGGTGTGATGAATATTTTTATCTACCTCACAGAAAAGAAGCCAGAGGCATAGGTGGAATCTTTTTTGACTATAAAAAAGATAATTTTGAAAATGACTTTAAATTTGTCAGAGATGTTGGTGTTACATTTCAAATGCTATTTAATGAAATAATTAAAAAAAAATTAAAAAGGAAATGGACTTTAAAAGATAAAGAGTTTCAGTATATTAAAAGAGGTCGATACGCAGAATTTAATTTGCTCTATGATAGAGGAACAAAATTTGGACTACAAACTGGTGGTAATGTTGAGGGAATTTTAATGTCATTACCTCCGATTGCAAAATGGAAATAAAAAAATGGACAAAGAGCCAATAACATTTAACGGATTAAATAAACTAAAAGAAGAATTAATTTTTTTAAAAGAAAAAAAAAGACCTGAAATAGTAGCTGCAATTGCTGAAGCAAGATCCCACGGAGACCTTAAAGAAAATGCTGAATATCATGCAGCCAAAGAAGAACAATCTCATAATGAAGGAAGAATAACAGAAATTAACGACATTATTGCAAGAGCAAATGTTATTGACGTTACAAAACTAAACAATGAAGGAAAAGTAATTTTTGGATCTACAGTTTATTTAGAAGATTTAGATTCTGGTGAAAAAATTAATTATAAAATTGTTGGAAGAGATGAAGCAGATTTAAAACAAAAACTAATTTTCTTTCAATCACCAATTGGCAAAGGTTTGATTGGAAAAAATAAAAGTGATTTAGTTGAAATAAATACACCCTCTGGTGTTAAAAATTTTGAAATTAAAGACGTCAAATATATTTAACTTTTAACTATTTGTTGTACTTGCTTATCTGAAATTTGAAATCCGTTTTGAACCCAAGTTTCTTCGATCTTTTTTAATTTAGTACCTAAAGTTTTACCCTCAGGAATTTGAAATTTAGACATTAATAGATCAGCCCCTATTGGCAAAGTTGGAATTACTTTCTCTTTATAAGTATCTAAAAGTTTGATTAGTTTTTTCTCTACTTTGTTAGAAGTAAAAATTTTAAAATTAATTATATCTATTACAGCCTGTCGTCCATTAAAATAAAAAAATTTGTTCAAATTTTTCTCTGTAAAGTTGTTTAAAGTTACTTTTTCTCTATAAAAAAGATCTATTAATTTTAATCTTTTCTTATCTTTGTTAGATATTTTAAATTTATAAAGAAAATAATCAGCATTATCAGTCCCATCAATCACTAAAAGCGCAATTAAGAATATAAAGTCAATTTTTAAAAAATTCTCTGCAGCATAAGAATTTTGTTTTTTAAAATTTTTTATATTCTTAAATTGAGGGAAAATTATTTCTATTAATTCTAAACTTTCTTTATCTTTAGGTAGTTTTAAGAATCCATTTGAACTCGTTATTTTTTTTAGTTCATCAATTAATCTTTCAGATGATATACTTGAAATTCCATCAATATTTTTTTTTATATTTTTTATTATTTCTGGCTGGTGCTTATGATTTGAGTAATTTAAATAGAATCTTAAATACCTCAAAATACGTAAATAATCCTCTTGAATTCTTTTTTCTGCATTGCCAATAAAATTTATATAACCCTCCTCCAAATCTTTTTTACCGTTAAATGGATCAAATAAATTACCTTCACCATCTGCATAAATTGAATTGATAGTAAAATCTCTTCTAGAGGCATCTTCCTTCCAATTTAAAGAAAATTCTACTTCCGCATGCCTCCCATCAGTTGAGACGTCTTTCCTTAAAGAAGTAATTTCATATTTATATTCATCTATTATTGCGGTTATAGTTCCGTGTTCAATTCCTGTTTCGTAATAACTTATTTGTTTGTTTTTAAGAGCCTCACAAACTTCCAGGGGACTTAAATTTGTTGCTAGGTCAATATCATCAACATTTTCTTTTTTTATCACTTTTCTTATACACCCGCCCACATATCTGATTTCACTTTTCTCTGAAAAATTATTAATTGCTTCAAAAATTTTCTTTGCTGGTGTTGTTAAAGTAATTTGTTTTAAATTTTGACTGATATAATCAAAATTTTTTGATCGGGAAAAAAATTTATCTAAAAAATTTTTCATAAATGGCTGGGGCGCTAGGATTCGAACCTAGGATGCAGGTACCAAAAACCCGTGCCTTACCGCTTGGCTACGCCCCAATACTAGCTTCCTATAACATAAAAATATAAAATTCATATAGTTTTTGCTGTAACACACCAATAATTTTTATATTTTCTTTTAAATTTAGCTTTTGCCAATTTACAACTCTTTAATGAATTATAATAGGCAACTATTGTTGATCCTGAACCAGTCATTCTTACAAATAATGGATTATATATACTTTCTAAGAATAACTTTATTTTTTTAAGTTTTGGATATTTTTTGAGTGCTATTGTTTCAAGGGCATTTTGTTGATCAATCAAATATTTTACTCCAAACATGTTTTTTTTAGGTTTGTTATATTTTGGTTTTGTAAACTTTCGAACAGCTGAGTATATTTTTTTCGTTGAGCACCCAAAATCAGGCTTTACTAAAGTAGAGTAATATTTTGGACTATTATAAATCTTTTTTATTCTACCACCTGATGATAACACACAGCTGGATGAAATCGTACCTAAAATAACATCAGAACCAACCAAGTCACAGATACTTTGAGTTTTTTTATGATTAGGATTAATAATTTTTTTTTTAACCAGATAATTAAACACACTAGCTGCATTCATTGATCCCCCACCCAAACCAGCTTCTTGAGGGATTAATTTTTTAATTTTGACTTTGAATTTTTTATTTTTTAATAAGTTTTCTTTATCTAATATTTGAAATAATTTTTGAACAGTATTTTTTTTTCCAATATTTTTAGAAAACTTTCCATAAAAAGAAATATGGTGTTTTTTTCCATTATGTTGATTGATTGTAATAACATCATGTAGATCTATGAAACCAATTATACTTTCAATTTTATGTAAAAACTTTTTTTTTCCAGTTATATTTAGTGCTAAATTTAGCTTTGCATTAGATTTAATTTTATTAATTTTCATTTAGGAATTTTTAAGGCCCTCAATTACTTTAATATTGATTTTTTCTCTCATATCGTCTTCGGTGTCATCAAAAGTTAATACGTTGTTCCAAAAATATCTTGCTTGAATTTTTCGATTTAATTTCCATAAAATATCTCCATAATGATCATTCACGATTGGGTCATCTGGCATTAATTCCACTGCTCTTTTTAAATATTTTTCTGCTTCTACATAATCATCTATTAAAAAATATGCCCATCCAATTGAATCAATAATATATGGATCATTACTTTTTAAATCATATGCTGTTTTCAACATATCCATTGCTTCATTAATTTTATAATCACGCTCTAACCAAGAGTAAGCAAGGTAATTTAAAATATATGCATCACCAGGATCAATTTTAAGCGCATGCAGTAAATCTTCATCTGACTTTTCATAATTGCCCATTCTTTCATAACTGCCACCTCTACGATACAATACATCTGATTTGATAAGTGAATTGTCGTCCAGTGTTAAAATAATTTCCGTATAACGATCTATTGCCTTTTCATAATTTTTAGAATTTTTATAAAAATTAGCTAAATCAAAAATCATTTTTATATTTGGATTTTCAATTTTATTAAATTTTGAATCTATGTATTTAATTCCATTTTCATAATCCTGCTCTTGAATTAATATTTGAGCTTCTTTTTTTAATCTAAACCAATAATAAAATTCATCTTCAATTTTAAAGTTTTTTAAGATTCTTTTTACTTTATCAAATTCATCATTAAAATAAAAATTTTCTGCAACCAATGACAAATTAAATTTAAACTTAGGATTTAAATAGTTTGACAAATTTAAATAAAAATTTGATTTTTCAAAATTATACTGAGAAGAATAAAGATTAGAAATTAAAAATAAAAACTCACTTACAAGATCATTATGATCTTTGCATGAAAAAATTTTTCCAAAATCATCAAATTTTTCTTTGTCTACCCAACTTTTACTTTGTGAAAGTAAAAGTGTTGAATTTATATAATCAATTTGCTCAACAAATAATCTTGCTTCATTTAATTTGTTGTTGTCAATTAAATGATTAAGATAAAAGAAAATGTATCTTGAATAATCACCTTGTTGATTATTTATTAAATTAAGAAAAAATGATGAGGTTCTTTTATCATCAATATAACATCTTTGGAATGTCTCAGCTATAAGAGACAGGTTCCCAAAATTTTTTTTGTTATCTAATATTTTTTTATTTTTAAATGTATAAATGTACTGTTTTAGAGTTTCAAATATAACTAAGTTTATCCTATCTTCATCTTGAAATTTTAAACTTTGTGTTAAATATTCGTCAGCCTTTTTAAAATTATTTTTTTTTAAACTATCAATTATTAAAATTATATATGCATCATAAAAATCTGAATTAGATTTTTTTGCATTGTTATTTAATACATTAATTGCTTGAGGTACTTTGTTATCTAAAATTAAAGAATTAACATATCTTTTTAAATAACTGTCATGTTTGTTAATTAATACTTTGGCTAAGTTAAAAAATTTTAAAGCTTCAGAATTATCTCGATTTTCAAATGCAACAATTCCAGAAAAATAATTTGATAAATCTCTTGAGTTGAAATCATTAAAAGTAGCACTTTTAGAATACAAAGGTGTCTGATAAGATATGAATATTAATAGTACTAATTTTAGAAATTTTAGGAACATGTGACCATACTATGACTAAAAAAGTGATAAATCAAAATACCAAATTAAACCAAGAGCTAATTAATACTATTGAACCGAAATTTATATTCGCTGATGAGCCAATAAATAGATTTAATATTTTAAAAACGAACAATGACACCCTGCAAATTAATAAAGAAGAATTACTAAAAAATTTAAAAGATCAAATAAATTCAATTGAAAATTGTAAATTGAAAGAAAATTCAAACAATATTGTTTTAGGTGAGGGAAATATAAATAGCCCTTTAATGTTAATTGGAGAGTCTCCTGGGGCTGAAGAGGAAAAATTGGGTGTCCCATTTAGAGGTGAAGTTGGCGAACTTCTTAACAAAATGCTTATAGCTATCAATATTAAGAGACAAAATATTTACACAAGTTATGCAATCAATTTTAGACCACCTGACGACAGAAAACCAACCTCAACTGAAATTAAAAGATACTCAGTATTTTTAAAGGAACATGTATCAATTATAAACCCGAAGATTATTGTTTTGATGGGTAGTTCAGCAATGGAGGCTGTAACAGGAATAAGTGAAAAAATAACTACTGAAAGAGGACAATGGAAGGAAGTGATTTTAAAAAATAAAACAATCCCTTTAATGATAACTTTTAATCCCTCTTATTTAATCCGTTTTCCAGAAAATAAAAAACACTCATGGGAAGATTTAAAAAAAATTAGAGACAAAATCAAAGATCTGAAGTTAAAAATTTGATGAAGATAATTGCTGGTGTTGATGAGGTTGGTAGAGGAAGTTTAATTGGGCCTGTTTATGCTTCAGCAGTAATTTTAAAAAAATCAATAAATCCAAAATTATTAAAAGATTCAAAATCGTTAAGTAAAAAAGAGAGAGAGTATCTATGTACATATATAAAAAAAAATTCTACTTGGTCAATAGGCAAAGCTTCTGTCAAAGAAATAGAAAAATTGAATATACTGCAAGCTAGTTTGCTAGCTATGAAAAGAGCTATCAAAAAACTTAAAAAAAAACCAACACACGTTCTGATAGATGGAAACAAAACTCCAGAAGTAAAAAATTATAATTTAAAATCAGTTATAAAAGGAGATAAAAAAGTCCCCTCTATTTCGGCAGCTTCTATAATTGCAAAAGTATCAAGAGATAAATTTATAACCGCCTTGTCAAAAAAAAATAAAGGTTATAACTGGGATAAAAACTTCGGGTACGGAACAAAACAGCACTTAAAAGCTTTGAAAAAATTAGGTATTACTAAACATCATAGAAAAACTTTTTCACCAATATCTAAAATAAATTAACACTATATCTAGTTACTTTCTAATTTTGAAACACTAATCGATTCCAAATTTTTCAATCTCAGGTTGACCGAAGAATCCATTTGGAGTCTAATTAATTTTTACAAATGAAAACTGATTTCAAAAATAAAATAATTAATGGAGATAGTCTCGAAGAATTAAAAAAAATTCCACGTGAAACTTTTGATTTAATTTTTGCTGACCCTCCTTACAACTTACAATTAAAAAGTGAATTAACAAGACCGGATAGATCAAAGGTTAGTGCGGTAAATGATAAGTGGGATCAGTTTGAAAATTTTAAAAAATATGATGATTTCACTTATAAATGGCTTAGTGAATGTAAAAGAATTTTAAAAAAAGATGGGGCTATTTGGGTTATAGGAAGCTACCATAATATTTTTAGAGTTGGCACAGCAATCCAAAATTTAGGTTTCTGGATTTTAAACGATGTCATTTGGAATAAAAATAATCCAATGCCAAACTTTAGAGGGACACGCTTTACTAACGCTCATGAAACTTTAATATGGGCTTCTAAAAGTGAAAAATCAAAATACACATTCAATTATCAATCTTTAAAATGTTTAAATGATGATTTGCAAATGAGATCTAATTGGGATCTTCCAATATGCAATGGTTCTGAAAGACTTAAAAAGGATGGAAAAAAAATTCACTCTACACAAAAACCAGAAGCGCTATTACATAGAATTTTACTAGCTACATCTAACAAAAATGACCTCATACTTGATCCTTTTTTAGGATCAGGAACGACAGCTACAGTAGCAAAAAAACTAGGAAGAAATTATTTTGGAATAGAAAAAGAAAAAAATTATTTTAAAGCTGCTGAGCAACGCATAAAAGCTACAAAACCAATTGAGGATGATTTATTAGATACGCTAAAAAACAATAGATCAAAACCAAGAATTCCTTTTGGTTCATTAGTTGAGCTTGGAATAATTAAACCTGGAACTAATATTTTTGATAATAAGAAAAAAATAACAGCCAGAATTATGGCTGATGGTAGTATTAAACATAATCAAGCAGAGGGTTCTATACACAAAGTTGCGGCTACTATTTTAGGAGCTGAAAGTTGCAACGGATGGACTTTTTGGCACTGTGATATAAATGGACGAACTTATCCTATTGATTATCTAAGACAAAGATTAATTTCTAAAAATTAACTTTTATAAATTTTACCCAAATAACTTTCTAAAAATTTTTTATTTTTAGTTAATAGTTTTAAAAAAATATTTCTAAATATGATCATTATTGGATTTGATAAATGGAACGCAAATTGATTAAAATTAGATCTACTTTTAATCATTTTTACTCTCTTTAATCTGATATCATGAAAATTATTATTATTAATTAAATATTCATATAATTCATTAGCCCCTTCAATTGATTGGGAAGCTCCCTGCGCAAATGAAGGTGAAAATGCAAAAAATGCATCTCCTAAAAGGAATATATTTTTTGGAGGATTATATAAATTTTTACTTACATATATTGGAAATAATTTAATATTTTGAAGACTTTCCAAAAAACTTTGAGAAACTTTTTGAGATAATTTAAATTTAATATTTTTTATAAAAGAACTCTCAGTAAAAAGATTATAGTTCTCTTGCTCATTTGAATTTAATTTATGTTTTAAAATGCCAATAAAATTTAAATTTTTATCATTACTAATTGGATAAACAACATAATGAAAATTCGGTCCTAAGAACAAAGAAATATTTTCTTCATTTAAATTTTGAAAATTTTCTTTCGATATATTTCCCCTAACAGCAATCGTACCATTGTAAATTGGTTTTGATTTATTAGTTGAAATTAATAACTTCCCCTTAGAAAACACACCGTCTGAAATAATTAAGTAATCACAAGATATATTATTTTTATCAAATATTAATTTTATTAAATCTTTATCGTAAACAATCTGTTCAATACTGTGGTTATATTTAATTATATCTTCGTTTATTTGTTTTTTTAAAAATTTAAGTAATTTTGATCTTTTCAATGTTGTGTATTTACAATCTTCAGAATTAAATTTTGAAATATCTAAGTCACAAATTTTTTTTGAATTTTTAATTTCATAAAAATCAATTTTTTTTGGATTAAATTTTTCCTCTTCAGTGAAAGAAGTGAAGCCTATTTTATTTAAAAGCTTTACACTATTTACCGACAACTGAATTCCATAACCTTCTTCCATTTCTATTGAATTCCTTTTTTCATAAATCGTAACCTGATAATCTTTATGATCTTTGAATAAATTGGCAATAAACAAACCAGAAATTCCAGCACCAATTATTGCTATTTTTTTCATTTATGACTTTCTAAAAATTTAACTATCTTTTTTGTAAATGTAGGCAGTGTATAATTCTGAAGCTTCGTTGGATCAATCCAATAATTATTTTTATTTAAATTATATTTATTTTTAAATTCAATTTTAATATTCATACTCATATTAGACATTTTAAAATTCAAATCTTTGTCAAAATTTTTAGGATTATTTACTTCCTCCATCGGGAAGATATTAAAATTTTTCAAAAAATTAAATTTTTTATTTTTGATTAATAAATAGTGATTATTTTTTTTATAAACATTTAGCTTGTAAAAAGTTTCTTTATCTTTTTTTTTAAATTTTACTAAATCAAAATTTTTATTTTTAAATGATTTGCATTTTTTTACTAATGGACAGTTCTTACAAATAGGACTAACAGGTTTACAAATTAGTGCTCCTAATTCCATTAAAGCTTGAGCATAATCACTAGATCTTTTGATAGATGTTCCAAATATTTTTTTCTTCTCGTGTAAATTTTCTTTTTTTATTTGATCTTGTTTTTTTAAATATAAATATCTCTTTAGTACTCTTTCAATATTACCATCTAGAGGAATTATTGGTTCATTGAATGCAATTGCAGAAATTGCACTTGCTGTATAATCTCCAATACCTGGAAGAGACTTTAAATCTACAAAATTTCTAGGTATTTTTTTATTAAATTTTTTAACAACTATTTGAGCTGTTTTTTTTAAATTTCTTACTCTTGAATAGTATCCAAGACCCTCCCAAAGTTTTATTAATTTTCTATCATCATATTTAGATAATTTTTCAATTGTAGGAATATTTTTTATAAATCTGATAAAGTAAGGTATTACCGTTACAACTTGGGTTTGCTGCAACATAAATTCACTTACTAAAGTGTAGTATTGCTTTTTTGTTTGAGAAACATTCTTTCTCCAAGGTAAAGATCTTTTATTTAAATCATACCAATTAAGAATAATATTTGTTATTATTGGATCTTTCATATGCAATCTAAAAATAATACTAAGCAGAGAAACGCTAGCATTCAAGGATTAAGATCTTTCAAAGACACTTTGCCAAAAAATATCAAAAAAATAATAAATAAAAAAGGTCATGTATATTCAGAAACGCTGAGCAATTGGAAATATTTAGTTGGAGGCGAATTATTTAAAATTTGCTATCCAAAAACATTTAAAAATTCAAATAAATTTGGTGTTAGCACGTTAGTGGTTATGGTAAAGCGAGGACACGAGGTTGACGTAGAATATTCAAAAAAAGATATTTTAGATAAAATGAATAATTTTTTTGGCTATTCTGTTGTTGAAAAGCTTAAATTTATAAGCTTTGATGATGAACATGAAATGACCGGCTCTAATGATACAAAAGTTAAAAATGTGGCAATTAGTAAATATCAAGATAAAATTAAAAATGTTAAAAATGAAAAAATTAAAAAATCATTAACAGAGTTGACCAGAGTTTTTAGAGAGAAATGAAAAAAATTATATTTTTATTATTCATATTTTTTACTACTGCCTTAAATTTGCAAGCTGAGGAAATAAAAAGGATAACTGTTGGTAGCAAAGATGCAAAAATAACTATTATAGCTTTTGAGTCATTAACTTGTAGTCATTGTGCTAATTTTCATAAAAATGTTTACCCTCAATTAAAGGAAGAGTTTCTTGATAAAGGAATTGCCAAAATTGAATTTAGACATTTTCCGTTAGACATAGCTGCCTTTAATGCATCAAAAGTTTCTCAGTGTAAAAATGACGGAAATACAGATATCCTTGAAAGTTTATACGCTAACCAACAAAAATGGGTTAAAGGAAGTTCAATAGAGGAAGCAAATAAAAATTTACAAAAATTTTTAAAAAATGAAGGATTTACAATTGATTTTGATTCATGCGTAAACAATAAAGAAATTGAGGATTTTGTATTAAACGATCGAATCGATGGAGCAAAGAACTTCAATGTGAACGCAACTCCTACGATAATTATCAACAATAAAAAATTTGAAAAACCCTTAAATTATAAAAATTTAAAAAAAGCACTAGAAAAACTGATATAAGTTAGTGCATGGAGTTTAAAAAAATCCAATTAAACGGATTTAAATCTTTTGCTGAAAAAACCAACTTCTTAATTGAAGACGGTCTTACTGGTATTGTAGGTCCTAACGGCTGTGGAAAGTCTAATATTGTAGAGTCTTTGAGATGGGTAATGGGAGAGACCTCTGCAAAAAGTATGCGTGGGTCTGGTATGGAGGATGTTATATTTTCAGGGACATCAAACAAAGCATCAAAAAATATTGCAGAAGTATCAATAGAGGTCGAAAACAAAGATGAAGAAGGTCCAATTCAATACCGTAAATTAGAACAAATACAAGTTAGAAGAAAAATAGAAAAAGATAAAGGGTCTAAATTTTACATTAATGATAAAGAAGTAAGAGCGAGAGATGCACAGATGTTTTTTGCTGATCTTTCGACTGGTGCGCACTCTCCATCTATGATTAGTCAAGGAAGAATTGGTGCATTAGTAACTGCGAAACCTACAGATAGACGGGCTATTTTGGAGGAAGCTGCAGGAATATCCGGTTTACATGTTAGAAGACATGAGGCTGAATTAAGATTAGGTGCGGCTGAGAATAATTTAAAAAGAGCGGATGAACTAAAGAGACAGCAAGAAAAACAATTAGCAAATCTTCAAAAACAAGCTGAAGAAGCAACGAAATACAAACTAATTTCAGATCAAATAAAAAAAATTGAAGCAGGTTTATATTATTTAAAGCTGTTAGAAATAGATAAAGAAATTAGAATAGAAAATGAAATTAATACTGAGGCAGAAGGAGAAGTAGAAGGATTTAATAACAAAATATCTGAGTTAGAAAATTCAATTAAAACTTATACAGATAAAGTAAATCCATTGAGAGAGAAAAATATAGAAAATTTATCAAGGATACAAAGACTTAATTTAGAGCTTCAAAGTTTAGATGAAGAAAATACAAGAATTCAAGATGAGATAGAAAGCATCAAAAAATCAATTCAAACACTTGATGATGATATCACGAGAGAAAAAGGGATAATCATAGACGCTAACTCTAATGAAAAAAGATTGAAAGAAGAGAAAACTGAATTAATTGAGACAGACTCTAAGTATTTTGAAACAGAAAAATTATCTAATGAAGAGTTAGAAAATGCAAAAAATAGACTTAAAGAAGAACAAAAATCTGTTGATGAAGTTGTAAACAGTTTAGCCGAAGAATCTGTAAATATAAGTATTGGTCCTATAAGGAATGTAAAAAGTACTATTTCAAGAGTAAAAGAATTAATAGATAGTAATGAAATAAACCAAGCGGTAACACTTCTTGATAGATGTAATATGGAACTAGATAATTTTTTAAATGATTTAAAAAATGAGAAATCTAGAAGTGAGTTATTAGGGGTAAGTGAAAAATCAGAAAATATAAAATTACTCCAAGAAAAATATGCCGATGCGTATAGTAAAAATCAATCAATTAAAAATGAGTCTATAAAAAGAAATGAAAGAATTAAAACTATTGAAACTGAAATTGAGAGTTGGAAAAATTTGTTAACTAACTCAGAAAAGATGGTCAATGAACTAACACAAAGAAAAGAAAAATTATCAAAACAATTAAGTGATTTAGAAAACCAACCTAGAGAACAAGCTGAAAGAAAAGGTCAAATTTCAGAAAATTTAAGAATTTCAGATAAAGAAAAAATTGATAATGAAGCGATTATAGACGAAACTGACCAAAAAATTGAAATGTTAAGAACACAATTGAATGAAATACAAGAGCAATCAATTCAAATCAGAGAAAGAAAAGCAAGCTCAGGAGCCACAATTGAAGGTCTGCAAAAAAGAAAAAATGATCTGCTTGATAGAATTAGTTCTGAGCTAAATTTGAACGAAGATAATATTTTAGAAAATTCAAATTTAAACGGAGTAGAAGAACTTCCAAATCCAGTTGATCAAGAAGATGCTCTGGACAAGAAAAAACAAGAAAGAGAAAAATTAGGATCTGTAAATTTAAAAGCAGATGAAGAAACAAATAAATATGAAGAAGAGATTAAAAAAATGGAACAGGATCGTACTGATCTTGTCACTGCTATCGTGAAACTGAAAGATAGCATAAATGAACTTAATCAAAAAGGAAGGGAAAGATTGATTGAAGCTTTTGAAAAAGTTAATAGAAAATTTAATGAAGTTTATACAAAACTTTTCAATGGTGGAAATGCCAAATTAGAATTAGTGGACTCTGATGATCCACTTGAAGCAGGTTTAGAAATGTTAGTTAGTCCTCCGGGAAAAAGACTTCAATCTATAACTTTGTTATCTGGAGGTGAACAAGCATTAACTGCGCTCTCTTTAATTTTTGCAGTATTTTTAACAAACCCTTCACCTATATGTGTATTAGATGAGGTTGATGCACCGCTTGACGATGCTAACGTAACAAGATTTTGTAATCTACTTGAGGAATTAATAAAAATAACCAATACCAAATTCATAATTGTAACTCATCATGCTTTAACCATGTCAAAAATGAACAGACTATATGGGGTGACTATGCCTCAAAAAGGAATTAGTCAGCTTGTGGCTGTTGATTTACAAAAAGCAGAGAGTATGGTTGCTTAAACTATATAAATGCCAAAAGACCCTTTCAAAAATCGCTTAGAGATTGCAAAAAGTAAGATTTCAAAGAAAAATCTTTACAATAAGAAGAATGACCCCACACCTATTGGAACTGCATTCAAATTGAGCACAGAACTTGTGTCTGCAGTGGCTGTGGGGACAATTATTGGGTTTATTTTTGACAAGACCTTTGGTACTAAACCTTGGTTTATATTAATATTTTTTTTTGTTGGTGTGGTTGCTGGAATAACAAATGTGGTTAGATCTGCAAAAAAAATGCAAAAATAGATAAGTATTATGGCAGCAAATCCTATGTCTCAATTCGACGTTTATAGAATTGGACCAGAAATTAAAGTTGGAGCATTCGACATATCGTTTACAAACGCAAGTTTGTTTATGATTTTAAGCACTGTATCTATTTTATTAATCTTTAATTTAGGATCAAAAAAAAATTCAATATTACCAAACAAAATTCAACTGTTAGCAGAACTTAGCTATACCTTTGTGTCCAAAATGATTAGCGATACAGCTGGATCAAAAGCTAAACCATACTTTGCATTTATATTTTCTCTATTCATGTTTGTTTTATTTTGTAACATGTTTGGTATGATACCTTATACTTTCACTGTAACCAGTCATATCATTGTAACATTTGTGCTTGCAGCATTCATATTCATTGGAGTGACTGTGATTGGGTTTATTAAACATGGGTTTGGATATTTAAAATTATTTGTTCCAAGTGGAGTACCTGCAGTGTTGCTCCCTTTGATTGTTGTTATAGAAATTATTTCTTATTTAAGTAGACCTATAAGTTTATCAGTTAGATTATTTGCAAATATGATGGCTGGTCATACGATGATGAAAGTTTTCGGGGGCTTTGTAATAAGCCTTGGAATAGTAGGTGGATGGCTTCCACTAAGTTTTTCGGTTGCGTTAACAGGTTTGGAGATCTTAGTTGCTTTTCTTCAAGCTTATGTTTTTGCAATCTTAACCTGCATCTATTTAAATGATGCATTAAATTTACACCATTAACAACAGAGGAGGATATAATGGAATTAGAAGCAG
Organism: uncultured Pelagibacteraceae bacterium; assembly: GCA_902587755.1. GTDB lineage: Bacteria > Pseudomonadota > Alphaproteobacteria > Pelagibacterales > Pelagibacteraceae > Pelagibacter. Next base: position 255,027 of record CACIMN010000001.1, read on the forward strand.
CAAAAATGATCGGAGCAGGTTTAGCAGCAATTGCTTTAGCTGGAGCCGGTGTTGGTATCGGAATAATTTTTGGAAATTATTTGTCAGGTGCAATGAGAAATCCATCTGCAGCACAAAAACAATTTCCTAACTTGCTTTTAGGTTTCGCTCTTGCGGAAGCTACAGGATTATTCGGATTGGTAGTTGCGTTAATCATTCTCTTTGCATTTTAAATTGATGATTAAAAAGATATATTTTCAGTCAATATTTTTTAGCCTCTTTTTTATAAAAGAAGCTTTTGCAGCTGAAAGCGGAGGTATGCCTCAATTAAATCCAGAATTTTGGGTTTCTCAAATTTTTTGGCTAATACTTACTTTTAGTATTATGTATGTAGTTTTATCTAAACTAATACTACCAAAAATTAGCAACAACTTAGAGTCGAGAAAATCTCAAATATTAGAAAATATTGAGGCTGCTGAGAAACAAAGAGAAGATAGTGATGCAAAACTAAAAGAATACGATGAAATTATATCTAAAAGCAAACTTGAGGCTAATAGTATTTTCAATCAAGCAAGAGAAAAAGCACTTAAAGACATTGGTGCAAAAAGAGAAATACTTGATAAGCAAATAGATAATGAAATTGCTGAGGCTGAAAAAGAAATAGATGCATTAAAAAAAAATGCGCCAGATAAAATAAATAAAATTGCTATTGAGACTTCATCTGAGTTATTGCAAAAACTAATTGGAGCTGAAGTAAATAACAGTAGTATATCTGCAATTGTTGACGATCTATATAAAAGAAATGGAGATAAATACTATGGCAATTGATGCAACATTTTGGGTAGCCGTATCATTTATTATTTTTTTTGGAGCGTTAATTTACCTTAAAATTCCTCAAAAAATTTCTGAAATGTTAGATAAAATGATATCTGATATTAAAAATGAAATTGATGAAAGTGAAAAATTAAGAACTGAGGCAAAAACACTATTAGATAACTCCCAAAAAAAATTAGATACAGCTCAATCTGTTAGTAGTGAAATTCTTGAAAACGCCAAAAAAGATGCAGATAGATTAATAATTGAGATGAATGATAAGTTTCATAAATCATCAGAAATTAAAAAAAATTTAGCTGAAAATAAAATAAGTCAGATGAAAGAAGCGGCTTTAAAAGAAATTAAGGATGCATCAATAAAAATTGCAGTGGACTCAGTTAAAAAAATAATAACTACATCTGTAGACAAGTCAAAATTAGACGCTGTGTTTCAAAAAAATTTAGATGAAACTAAAGCAGAGTTAAAAAAAATTAAATCATAATACACTTACAATTTTTCAAAAAAGCTATAAATTATTAAAATGAAATCTATAGTCATTGGATCAGGGTTTGGTGGGATCGCAGCAGCACTAAGACTTAAGGCAAAAGGGCATAAAGTAAAATTAATAGAAAAACACCATGACCTAGGTGGTAGAGCTAGAGTTTTTAAAAGAAATGGATTTATATATGATGCTGGACCAACAGTAATTACAGCACCCTACTTAATTAACGAATTGTTCGAGTTATTCAACAAAGATCCAAAAAATTATATAGAACTAACTCCACTTAAAATTTGGTACCAATTTATTTTTGAGGACAAAACTAAATTTAATTACTCTGGTGATGAAATAGAAATGAAAAGCCAAATTGAGAAGCTTAGCAAAGAAGATGTAAATGGATATGAAAAATTAGTTAATTTTACCAAAAAGATATTTGATAAAGGTTTTTTAGAACTTGCAGATGTACCATTTGATAAACCTTTTGTAATGATGCAACAATTGCCTGCTCTATTAAAACTTAAAAGTTATAAATCAGTTTACTCACTTGTTTCATCTTATATAAAAAATGAAAAATTAAGAAGAATGCTTAGTATGCATCCTTTGCTAGTTGGGGGAAATCCTTTTACTACCACTTCTATTTATGGATTAATTCTTTATTTAGAAAAAAAATGGGGAATACATTATTCGGTTGGAGGAACAGGAAATATAATTAAAGGTTTTGAAAAGTTAATGAATGAAGTTGGTATTGAAATAATAAAAAACTGTGAAGTAAAGGAAATTATATCAAAAAATAATAAAATAAGTGGTGTAAAATTAAATAATGAAAATGAAATTGGTGCAGATAATGTTGTTTGTAATGCAGATCCGCCTGCATTTTATGAGAAAATGTTAAGCAAAAGCAACGAGAGTTCCATGATGTTTAATTGGAAAAAAAATCGAATGGAATATTCTATGGGTTTATTTGTTTACTATTTTGGAACAAAAAGAATTTATGAGAATGTTGAACATCATACAATAAAGTTTGGGAACAAGTATAAAGAACATCTGGATGACATATTTGATAAGAAAAAATTAAATAATGATATTAGTTATTACCTTCACAGACCTACAGCGACTGATAAAACTATGGCCCCAGAAGGTAATGATTGTTTTTATGTGTTAGTACCTGTTCCTAACAATCAGTCAAAAATTAATTGGGAAATTGAGGGTGAAAAAATGAAAAATCTTGTAATAGAAAAAATGGAAAAAGACTTAATGCCAGATCTTAAGAACAACATAGTTGAAGATTTTTATCTAACACCTGATTACTTTGAAAAAGAATTGAATACAAAATTTGGATCAGGGTTTTCAATTCAACCTAAATTTACACAATCCGCATACTTTAGATTTCATAATAAATCAGAGATATATAATGGTTTGTACTTTGTTGGTGCTGGCACACATCCTGGGGCCGGTGTTCCAGGTGTTCTCTCTTCAGCAAAGGTTTTAGATAAATTATTTTAATGTTAACAAAGAATTATTTAGCTATTTACGCAAAATCATTTAATTGGGCAGGTTTTTTTTTACCAAAAAAAACCTATAAAAAATGCTCTGCACTTTATGATTTTTGCAGAGAAGCAGATAATATTGCTGATAATGAAAACAAGATTGAAGTAAAAAAAGATAATTTTATTAAATTTAGGAATAATTTTGTAAACAAAAATTATGATGATCCAGTCATAAAAAATATGTGGAATCTTCTTAATGAATTTAATATTTCCACTAAAATTGTAGACGATTTATTTGAAGGTATTAATTCTGATATAAAAGAAAATGTTAAACTTAACTCAAAAAAAGAATTATTAATTTATTCCTATAGGGTGGCTGGAACAGTTGGATTGATGATGGCTAAAATATTAAATGTTCACAAAGAACAATCTCTAAAATCAGCTATTGATCTTGGGATTGCTATGCAATTAACAAATATTTCTAGGGATGTTATGGAAGATAAAAAAAGTAATAGATTTTATATCAATGAAAGTTTTGAGGACATAAAGACTACAATCGAGCTTTCAGAAAAGTTTTATGAAAACTCATTTTACTCAATAAAAGAAATACCATTAAGTTTCAGATTTTCTATTTTAGTTGCAAGAAGGGTTTATAGAAAAATAGGATATAAAATTTTAAATAAACAAAACATAGAAAATTATAAAAAGTCAGGAAAAATTTATGTTTCAAATATTGAAAAAATTATTGAAACTTTTTTATCTATTTTTGACTTAATTAAGTTATCACTTATAAATAAAAACGATGATAATATTAACCATGATCATAATTTAATTAATGAAGAAATAAATTTAAATGAAAGAATTTGATTACATAATTATAGGTGGAGGTTGCGCAGGTCTTTCATTGGCATATGAGCTGGAAGTTTATGATAAATTAAAAGATAAAACTTTAGCAATTATTGAACCAAGAGGTAATTATAAAAGAGATAAAACTTGGTCTTTTTGGAAGGTTTTTTCTCATAACTTTGAAGATTGTATTAAAAAAAGCTGGAATAGTTTTACAATAAATACACCGAATGAAACCAAATATATTGATTGTGACTCAACACCATATCAGACAATAGATAGTGGTAAGTTTTATGAAAAAATACTTTTGAAACTTAAGTTGAATAAAAATGTAAACTTTTTTAAAAGTATTGATGAAATAAATAAATCAAATTCAATTGTTTTTAATAGCGTTCCTAATTTTGAAAAAAAACAAAGTGAGTTGTGGCAACATTTTTGTGGAGTTGAAGTAGAGACTGATAAAGACTTTTTTGATGACGAAATATTTAATTTGATGGACTTTGCTTGTGAGCAAAGAAACAAGGTTCATTTTTTTTATACGCTACCATTTACAAAAAGGAGTGCACTAGTTGAAACTACATGGATATCCGAACTAAATAATGAAAAACTTAAAGATTATGATGAGCAAATAGATGATTATTTAAGTAAACAATTAAACATAAGAAATTGTAAAATTAATTTCAGAGAAACCGGTGCAATACCCCTTTTTAGACAAAATAATTTAAATAACCAAAATGAAATTTATATAGGCTCAGCAGGAGGGATGACTAGATTAAGCACTGGCTATACTTTCCTTAATATTCAAGAACAGAGTAGGTATATAAGAGAAAACATAGAAAATATAAAAAATGTAAGTCAATTTAAAATTAATTCTAAATATGATTTTTTAGACAAAATTTTATTAAAAGTTTTAAAAAATAATTCCAACGAAATGAGTAATATATTTTTTAAGGTTTTTAGTTCAAAACCTAAAACAGCTATAAATTTCTTGTCAAATAAAAGTACTTTGTCAGAAGATTTAGAAATTATTCTAAAAATGCCTAAGTGGAAATTTTTAAAAGAAATAATTTAGTATGAACAATAAAATAAAAAAAATAAATCTAAATCATTCATTTATTTTTTTCTTTGTTGTAAACATTTTTTGTGTTTTATTTTTTAAGTATAGCAACTTAAATATTTCAACAATTTTGTGTTTACTATTAATTTTAATTATAGGTGTTTCTCATGGTTCTTTAGACCACGTTAAGGGAAAAAAACTACTTGATTTACTTAATATAAAATCAACTTATATATTTTATGCTATATATGTTTTAATTTCAGTAGGCATCATAGTAATCTGGATGCTATTACCATCTATGACTTTAATTCTATTTTTAACAATTGCCTCCTACCACTTTGGCAAGGAAGATACACAGTTTTTGATTAATGATAAAACTTATCTCACTCAATTACTTTATTTTTTCAAAGGATTTTTAATTATACTTGCTCCTTTGTATTTTCATTTTCAGGAAACCATTGCAATTTTCAAATTATTATTAATTGATAATGAAGTTTTTTATTCAAGTTTAAATTTTATTGAAACAAATAAGGTAATTCAAATAGGAATAATTAGCAGTACTTTGTCTAGTATTTTTCTTTTCTTAAAAAATTTTGAAATCAAAAAATTTGTAATTTTTTTAGATTATTTTTCGATTTTAATATTAAATTACTACTTATCTCCTTTAGTAGCTTTTACTATTTATTTTTGTTTTTTACATTCGATTAGACACTCAATTTCTCTAGCAATTGAATTAGATCCAAATAGTGTAATTGATGGATTTAAATTGTTTGTAAAAAAAGCTTTACCTTTAACCATTTTGACAGGTATTTTTTCTTTTATTGCACTATATCTACTTAGTTATTCAAACAATTTGGATAATGCAATTTTAAAAATAATATTTATAGGTTTGGCGTCTTTAACCTTTCCACATATATTGCTGGAATATTTTTTAGAAAAAAATGAAAAATAAAGAATTAAAAATATTATTATCTGCGCCTCGTGGATTTTGTGCTGGGGTAGAAAGAGCAATTGAAATAGTTGAAAAATCTATACAAAAGTTTGGTGCCCCAGTTTATGTACGTCATGAAATTGTGCACAATAAACACGTTGTGGATGATTTAAAAAATAAAGGAGCAATATTTGTCGAAGAGCTAGAGGAAATAAAAGATAAATCACGACCAGTAATTTTTTCAGCCCATGGTGTCCCAAAAAAAATACCTGAAGATGCAAAAAATTATAAAATGACCTATGTTGATGCAACATGCCCACTAGTATCTAAAGTTCATAGAGAAGCCGAAAATTTAAATAAAGCTGGTTATCACATACTTTTAATTGGTCACAAAAACCACCCTGAGGTAATAGGAACTATGGGTCAATTAACTGTAGGCTCAATAGATTTAATCCAAAGCGAAGAGGATGCTGGCAACTATCAAAATAATATAGATAAAAAAATAGCATATATCACTCAAACTACTTTATCAGTTGATGATACAAAGGAAATAATCAAAATTTTGAAAAATAAATTTCCAGATATAAAAGAACCAATGAAAGAAGATATTTGTTATGCAACTACTAATCGTCAATTGGCAGTAAAAAATATTGCAAAAGATTGTGATATGTTTTTTGTCATTGGGAGCAGAAACTCATCAAATTCTGTTAGGCTTGTTGAAGTAGCAAAAAAATCAGGATGTAAAAATTCACAACTTATCCACTCAGAAAGCTCAATACCATTTGAACAAATAGAAAATTGTAATACTATTGGTGTATCGTCAGGAGCATCTGCACCAGAAATTTTAGTCGAAAATTTTATTAATGATTTAAAAAATAAATTTTCTATAAGTATCGATGAAGTTGAAATAATTAAAGAAGATGTAGTATTTAAAGTTCCTAACAAATTAAATTAAAAAATGGCCGTTTATACTAAAATAAGTCAAAAGGAGATTAATACAATTAATAAAAATTTTAATATAGAAAAAATTATAAGCTTTAAAGGTATAAAACAAGGAATAGAAAACACAAACTATCTTCTGAGATCAAAGAAGAAAAAATATATATTAACTATTTTTGAAAAAAGAGTTTTTCCAAAAGAAATACCTTTTTTTATGAAATTAATGGATAATTTAAATAATTCAAAGATAAATTGTCCTAAACCACTGAAAACTAAAAATAATAAATATCTTATCAAATTAAAAGACAAACCTGCATGTATTGTTTCATTCTTGGAAGGTAAGGATAAAAAAATATTAAAAATAAATGATTGTTATACAATTGGTAAAACTATTGCTCGAATGCATGTAGTCACAAAAAAAATTAAACTTAAAAGAAAAAATTCGATGGGAGTTAGAAATTTAAAGCCTTTGTTGGAAAGTATTAAATTTAAATCAAAAAAATTTTCAAATTTAAAAATATTTTTAAAAAATAACCTAAAGGATATAAATAAAAATTGGCCTAAAAAATTACCTAAAGGTATTATTCACGGCGACTTATTTATAGATAATATCTTTTTCAAAAAAAAGAAACTTTCTGGAATAATTGATTTCTACTTTGCTGCTAATGATTATTTTATGTATGAAATTGCTATATGTATAAATGCTCTTTGTTTTGACCAAAAAAAAGGAAAATTCAAAATGAATAGCAATAAAATCAAAAATTTATTTAAAGGATATGAAAGTGTTAAAAAAATTTCATTGAAAGAAAAAAAATCTATAAATACTTTGTGTAGAGGAGCTGCTTTAAGATATTTATTAACTAGATTATATGATTACTCAAATACGCCAAAAACAGCATTGATTAAAATTAAAGATCCAAATGAATATTATCAAAAATTATTATCTCATAATAATTTATATTCATTTAAAGATTATTTAAATTAATGATTACAATTTATACAGACGGTTCTTGTTTAACAAATCCTGGTAATGGTGGATGGGCAGCAATTATAAATGATGGAAAAAAAATAAAAAAAATTAGTGGTAACGAAAAAAATACAACAAATAATAGAATGGAGTTGTTAGCCCCAATTAATGCATTGAAAGATATGAAGCCTGGTGTTGAAATAAAAATATATACTGACTCTCAATATGTAAAAAACGGAATAACTGAATGGATTAATACTTGGTTAGCTAATAATTGGAAAACCTCAAAAAAAGAAGATGTTAAAAATAAAGATTTATGGATTGATCTATATAATTTAAATAAATCGCTTAATATCCAATGGAAATGGGTTAAAGCTCATGATGGAAACCCTTTAAATGAAGAAGTGGACTTACTAGCTAAAAAAGCAGCAAATTTAGATTAATTTTAAAAAATTTTGAGCTGCTGAAATTTCACAGGTGGCAGTATCTTCTTCTGCTTGTATTTTCTTTACAACATTGTCGTCAATTAACATTGTATATCTTGCTGACCTCATTCCCTGACCCCGATCGTGTCTATCTATTTCTGCTCCAATTGATTTAGTAAATTCACAATATGGGTCTGCAGCCATAAATATTTTATCTTCAACTTTTTGACTATCACCCCATGCTTTCATTACATTTGGATCATTAACTGAAACACAAATAATTTTTGTAACTCCTTTATTCTTTGCTTCCTCGTAATTATTAACATACCCTGGAAGATGTTTTGCGGAACAAACTTTTGTAAATGCTCCAGGAACACCAATCACAATTGTTTTATGATTTTTAAAAACTTCTGCTGTAGTTATTTTTTTTGCTGCTCCACTTGAGTCTAAATAATAAAATTCTGAATTTGGAAGTTGTTCCCCTTCTTTAATCTTCATTTTGTTTTACCTATAATATAGTTTTTAATTTTTTCTAAATTATTTTCTAATATATCATAATCTTCTTTTTCATTCAAAATAAACTCAAGTTCTTTTGGTAAATCAGATTTTAAATTAATAGCTTTGGAAACAGCATCAGGAAATTTACATGGATGTGCAGTTGCTAGTACAATATTATTTCCTCTTAGGTTGTGTTTGTCGAAAGCACCATATCCAATTGCTGTGTGTGGATCTAAAACTACAGAAAATTTTTCATACACCCTTTTAATGACCTCCAAAGTCTCATTCTCACTCAGACTCGCAGATAAAAAATTTTCTCTAATTTTATTTAATTTATCATCACCAATTAAATATTTTCCATTCTCTTTAATATTTTTCATATCTGATGAAGTCTGTTTATCATCCTCATTATTAAGATCGAATATAAGTCTCTCAAAGTTACTAGCTATTTGAATATCCATACTGGGTGAAATAGTTTCTGAAACCTTTTCTGCTTCATAACTACCTTTTGATATTGCTCTGTGTAAAATGTCGTTTTGATTAGTTGCAACAATTAATTTATTTATAGGCAAGCCCATTTTTTTTGCTAAATATCCAGCATAAACATCTCCAAAATTTCCTGTTGGTACTGAAAAATTGGTTGGTTCAGCTGTATTTTCAACCAATGAATAACTATAAAAATAATAAACACTTTGAGCAATAATCCTCGCCCAATTAATAGAGTTTACCCCTGACATTTTGATATGATTTGAAAACTGCTTATCTGCAAACATTGATTTAACTAGGTTTTGGCAATCATCAAAATTTCCCTTTATAGCTATATTAAATACATTTTCATGTTTACCTGTTGTCATTAATTTTCTTTGTACTGGTGAAACACGATTGTCTGGATGAAGCACAAAAATATTAACATTTTTTTTACCTTTAATTGCATCAATTGCTGCAGCACCAGTGTCTCCAGATGTGGCAACAACAATATTAATTTTTTGATTTTCATTGTTTAGGTAATATTCGTAAAAATTACCTAAAAGTTGCATAGCAACATCTTTAAAAGCTAGAGTAGGACCATGAAATAATTCTAATATTTTTTTGTCTCCAATCTTTATGAAATCTACAACGTTGTCTTTTCTAAATGTGGAGTAAGATTTATCAATAATTTTACTCATTTCAGATTCAGACATAAAATTACCAATAAATGGATAAACAATTTTTTTTGCTAACTCTGGATAACTAAGTTTTTTTAAATCTCTAATTTCATTTTCCCCATATTTCACTAATGCTTCTGGAATGAATAAACCTCCATCATCGGCAAGACCTTTAATGAAAACGTCTTTAAATTCAAAGGTTTTTGATGTGTCTCTTGTACTTACGTATCTCATTTAATAATTTTTTTTCCTAAAATATAAATATATTAAAAGAATTGAAATCGCCATAGAAAACCATGTAATAGCATACTTCTTATGATTATTTGAAATTTTAGCAGTAATCACTCTTGGTTTTGGAATTTTATAATCACCGTTTAAATAAATGACATACTCTGAAAAATTTCTACCAGTAAATTTTAAAATATCTTCCCTATCCAAAGTAAACCAATAATTTTTTTCAATATCATTTTCAGGCTTGAATGTACTTGGTTTAGTTTGTAGCATGAGAGTGCCAACTATTTGATTTTGATCAACTAAATTTATTTCTGGCAGGTCTTTTTTTTCAAAAGGTATCCACCCTCTATTCACTAAGTAATTTTCATCACCAATTTTTATTGGATTAATTACCTCAAATCCAGGTTTCCCTACATCATTTAAATTGTACAAGTAGATTTGTTTGTCAAAATCAATATCTCCACCTGTCTTTATTCTTAGATAGTTTTTTTTTTCGATTTTAGATAATTCCACTGGGTCGTTTTTTAGAGAATTTTCTATTTGCTCAATTAATTCTAATTTCCAATTTAATCTATAAATTTGCCAAAACCCTAGGGAGAGAAGAGTTGAAATAATAAAATAAACAAATACTGAAAATAGAAATTTATTCTTCAAGGATAAATATTAACTTCCCCAAATATATATTGCAGCAAACAAAAATAGCCACACTACGTCAACAAAATGCCAGTACCATGCAGCTGCTTCAAATCCAAAATGATGATCTTTAGTAAAATGACCAAGTCTTCCTCTCCACAAACATACTGCTAAAAATATCGTTCCAATTATGACATGAAAACCATGAAAACCTGTTGCCATATAAAATACAGCTCCATAAATATGGCCTGAGTAAGTAAAAGTAGCGTGATGGTATTCGTATGCTTGCAATAATGTAAAAAAGAAACCAAGGATTACTGTTAAAGTTAACCCTTGAATAAATCCTTTTCTATCATCTTCTAATAAAGAGTGATGGGCCCAAGTGACAGTTGTTCCTGATAATAATAAAACTAAAGTATTTATCAAAGGAATGTCCCAAGGATCAAATGTTTCAATATCTTTTGGTGGCCATACATTTCCAACAAATTCATTTGGAAACAAACTTATATCAAAGTAAGCCCAGAACCATGCAACAAAGAACATTACCTCTGAAGCAATAAATAAAGTCATTCCATATCTATGATGAATTTGAACAACAGGAGTGTGATGACCTTGATGTTCAGCTTCAATTACAACATCTCTAAACCACATATAAGCACCATAAATTAATAAAGCTAAACCAAGATACATTCCCCATGAAATACCGTTATGCATATAAAAAATTGCACCTATAGCTAAAACTAAGCATGCAAAAGATGTATAGATTGGCCAGGGACTTGGATCAACTAAGTGGTAATCGTGTTTTTTTTCTGCTGACATTTTTCGTAATTATGATTGTTTATAGTAATCTGTCGAGAAAAAAGTGTATGACATAGTTACATCTTGTAGATTTTTTGTAGTTGGATCGTTCACAAGGTCAGGGTCTAAATAGAAAGTCATTACATAAGTTGCCTTCTCTCCTGCCTTCAACTCTTGTTTTTCAAAACAAAAACATCCTAATTTACTATAATATTTACCAAAACTTACTGGTGACACGTTAAAACTAGCAACACCATAAGTCGTTTCGTCTCCAATATTCTCAACTTCAAATTCTATTTTGTTGACCTGGCCAACCTTAACATCAATCACGTTTGATTTTGCTTTAAAATTCCATTCAAGATTGTTTACATTTGTATCAAACCTCACGCTAACAATCTTATCTAATACTATTTTAGGAGCTTCTTTAGATACCTGAGTTGTTCCACCGAAGCCTGTAACTCTACAAAACAAATCATACAAAGGCACTGCTGCAAAAGACAATCCCAACATTAGGACAAAAATCCCAGCCAAAAGTAAAGGAGTTAATGTTTTGCCTTTAATCATATCTGTCTATCAAATACTCCAACGTTATATAAAGTAAAAATAAATAAAAATACCATAAATGCTAAAATTGCTATAGCAGTTATAATATTTTTTTTCTTTGTTTTTTTGTCAGGTGTTATCATAAAATTTTATCAATTAAAAAAAGAACAAAAATTAAAAATAAATACAAAATTGAATATCCAAAAATAGATTTTGCTTTTTTTGCATCAAATTTATTTTTTTTAAATTTATAAAGGTCGAAACATAAATAATTATAATAAATTGTCAAAATTAATGATGGAATTAAAAAAGTTATACCCACAAAGCCAATAGCATAAGGTAAAACAATTACTGGTAACATTGTTAAAGAATAAACTAATATGTTTAATTTTGTACTCTCAACGCCATTTGTTAGTGGAAGCATTGGAATCTTCGCTTTTTTATAATCATCCGATTTATACAAACTTAAAGCCCAAAAATGTGAAGGCGTCCAAAAGAATATAATCAAAAAGAATGTAATTGGCTCAAAAGTTAAAGAATTGGTAGCTATAGTCCAACCAATCACTGGGGGTAATGCTCCTGCAGCTCCTCCGATTACTATATTCTGCGGAGTTTTTCTTTTTAACCAAATTGTATAAACAAATACATAAAACAAAATAGTAAAAAATAATAAACTAGCTGATATTCTGTTTGAATAATAATCAAGGGCAATTACAGAAAAAATTGAAAGAGAAATTCCAAATACTAGTGCTTGATTTCTATTTACCTTGCCTGTCGGAATTGGTCTCAAACAAGTTCTTGTCATAAGGGCATCTAAATCTGACTCGTACCACATATTTAAAGCCCCAGCTGCTCCTGCTCCTATTGAAACTAAAATTATTCCAATGATTGCATCTTTTGTTGGAATTATATTTGGAGCCATTAACAATCCAACTGCACATGTAAAGATAACCAAAGACATTACTCTTGGTTTCATTAATTTAAATAATTCAGATAAATTAAAGGCGTCTTCTTGAGATAAGTTTCTATTTTTTAATTTAGACTTAATCATTAATTTAAAGTAGAAAAATCTTATTTGTTATACTTAGCTAGTAGATTTTTCAACACCCTCTTCATCCTCAAATTTTGGTAATTCTTCAAAAGTATGAAAATTAGGTGGAGATGGTACAGTCCATTCTAAAGTTGTAGCACCTTCTCCCCATGGGTTTTGTGCTGCAGCCTTTTTCTTATAAAACGCATAAGCAAGGTTTATAAAAAATACTACCAATCCTATTACAGAAATATAAGAGCCAATTGAAGAAATATAATTCCATCCTGCAAAAGCATCTGGATAGTCAGCATATCTTCTTGGCATTCCCGCAAGGCCTAAAAAGTGTTGTGGGAAGAATACCAAGTTCACTCCGATAAACGTTAACCAGAAATGTAATTGACCCATCCACTCTGAGTACTCATAACCAGTCATTTTTCCAAACCAATAGTAAAATCCTGCAAAGATTGCAAATACAGCTCCTAAAGATAGTACGTAATGAAAGTGAGCAACAACGTAATAAGTATCATGCATTGCAGTATCCACCCCAGCGTTCGCAAGGACTACTCCGGTAACTCCACCAACAGTGAATAAAAATATAAATCCTAAAGCCCAAACCATTGGAGTTTTAAATGAAATCGAACCACCCCACATAGTTGCTATCCATGAAAATATCTTTATACCAGTTGGAACTGCAATGATCATCGTTGCAGCTAAAAAGTATGCTTTAGTATCTGTGCTTAACCCAACTGTATACATATGGTGAGCCCAAACAACGAAGCCAACTATTCCAATTGCGACCATTGCATAAGCCATTCCTAAATATCCAAAAACTGGTTTTCTAGAAAATGTTGAAACAATATGACTAATCATTCCAAAACCTGGTAAAATTAAAATATAAACTTCAGGGTGACCAAAGAACCAAAATAAATGTTGGAATAGAACTGGATCTCCTCCAGTTTGTGCATCAAAGAAAGCTGTTCCAAAGTTCCTATCTGTGAGAAGCATCGTAATTGCTCCTGCTAAAACTGGTAATGATAACAATAATAAGAAAGCAGTTACTAATATTGACCAAGCAAATAACGGCATTTTGTGCAATGTCATACCAGGTGTTCTCATATTTAAAATTGTAGTAATAAAGTTTACTGCACCTAAAATTGAAGAAGCTCCAGCTAAGTGTAGACTTAAAATTGCAAAATCCATTGCTGGACCTGGTTGTCCTGCTGTAGATGATAATGGAGGATATATTGTCCAACCTCCTCCTACTCCTGTTTGACCTGGAGGGCCATCCATGAAAATTGACATTATTAATAATATGAAAGATGTAGGCAGTAACCAGAATGAAATATTATTCATTCTAGGAAAAGCCATATCAGGTGCACCAATCATTATTGGAACAAACCAGTTACCAAATCCACCAATCATTGCCGGCATGACCATAAAGAAAATCATTATCAAACCATGACCAGTAACTAAGACGTTATATAAATGATAGTTTCCACCTAAAATTCCATCACCTGGATGCATCAATTCCATTCTCATTAAAACTGAGAATGCAGTACCAATAACACCTGCAATAATTGCAAATATTAGATACATAGTTCCAATATCTTTGTGGTTAGTTGAATAAGCCCAACGTTTCCAACCAGTTGGGGTATGATGATCGTCGTGTGATGAGGTTTGTGTATACATATTATTTGCTCGCTAGTTTTTTAAAATGATCTTTTTCATTAATTTCTTTTGCAAATTTGACTTTAGCGTCTAACAACCACTCTTGATATTCTTTTTCAGTAACAACTCTTACTTCAATTGGCATAAATGCATGTTTAATTCCACATAGTTCAGAACATTGACCATAATAAGTTCCAACTTTTTCTGCTTTAAACCACGTTTCATTTATTCTTCCAGGTACAGCGTCTCGTTTTACTCCAAATGAAGGGAGTGCCCACGCATGTAGAACATCATTGGCAGTGATCATTACCTTAACAACTTTATTTACTGGAACAACTAATTCGTTATCTACAGCTAAAAGTCTTGGCTCGTTTTCTTTTAAATCTTTAGTTTCAATCATGTATGAGTCGAAGAAAATATTTTCATCTGGATACTCGTATCCCCAATACCATTGATATCCTATAGCTTTAACAGTTATATCTGCCTTTGGAATTGCATCTTGTTTATATAAAATTTTAAATGATGGAACTGCCATTACGATTAGAATTAAACATGGAATTAAAGTCCATAAAACTTCAACAGCAACATTATGAGTTCTTTTTGATGGAACTGGATTTGCTGAAGCTCTAAATCTTATACAAGCATAAACCATCAAAAATAGTACAAAAACGCTGATTGCTATTATAATTGGTAACAACAATTTATCGTGGAAATTAACTATATCTCTCATAGTCTCGGAAGCAGCCTTTTGAAAGCCTAGTTGCCAATCAACTGGTTGATTAGCGAATGCTCTTGAAGTTATTAAGAATGTTAGAAATATATATAAAAATTTTTTCATTTTTTTTAACCTATATAGAGTGTCTTTTAAAAAAATACACTTTTACTTTTAGCGACAAAATATCAATTAATGGCGTAATTTATGATCGATAGAGCAGAAATTACAGCGGTTTCAGATCTCAAAATGTTTTCATTGATTTTAATAGACTGAACATCATTAAATTTGAGAATCTCTTCCCTCTCCTGCTCAGAAAAATCTCCTTCAGGCCCTATGATTACGCAAGTGGGTTTAGTTGTTAACTTTGTAAGATCAATTTTTGTATTAGCAGTATTGAGGTCTGTAAATATTAAATCCATATCATTATTTAGAAAGCTTTTTAATTTTTGAGGATGCTCAATTGATGGAACTGTTATTCTGTTTGACTGTTCAGCTGCTTCTATGATTACTTTTTCCAATCTCTCTTTATTTATCTTTCTAACAATTGTTCTCTCAAAGATTATTGGTAAAAACTTGGTTACACCAAGCTCTGTAGCTTTTTGGATCATGAAATTAAAATAATTTGATTTGATTGGAGAGAAAGCTAGCCAGAGATTTTTGGTATTTTCTTTGTGTCTTAATTGTTTCGTAACATTAAATTCAACTATGCTTTTTGTGATATTTGAGATTTTCGCTTCCCATTCACCACTGCTATTAAAAAGAGAAAAAACTTCTTTCTCTTTAAGTCTCATAACTTTTGAAACATAGTGAGATTGAGATTTATCAAGTTTGTCAATCAAATTAAGAGATAAACTTTTTGAATAAAATAATCTAATGTTACTCATATTGATAAGTTAGTTTATGAAAAATATTAAAGCAATAATTTTTGATGCTTACGGCACTTTATTTGATGTCAACTCAGCTGCTGAAAAATGTAAAGATAAAATAGGTGATAAGTGGGAAGGTTTCGCCAATTATTGGAGATCAACACAATTAGAATATACTTGGCTGAGAAGTTTAATGAAACGTCATAAGGATTTTTGGCAAGTGACAGAGGACAGTTTGGATAAATCAATGAAAACTTATGAAATAGACTCTTCTATGAGAAATGAATTATTAAACCTTTATAAAAATCTGTCACCATTCAAAGAAGTGCCTGAAGTTTTAAAATCATTAAAAGATAAAAATTTAAAACTTGCCATTCTTTCAAATGGCACACCTTCCCTTCTTAATGAATTGGTTAAGAGCAATAATTTAGAAAATATATTTGATGATATTTTTTCAATTGAGGAGGTTGGAGTTTATAAACCAGACTCTAAAGTTTACGATATACCAATTAAAAAATATAATATTAAAAAAAATGAAGTTGCTTTTTTAAGTGCTAACACTTGGGATATATCTGGTGGTGGAAATTATGGTTATAATTCTATTTGGGTTAATAGAAAGAATAATACTTTTGATAATCTAGATTATTTACCAAAACATCAAATTAAAGATCTTAGTAAGTTACTTGATATAATATAAATAATTCTTATTTATGAAATATGAAAAATATTGAAGTTAGTAAAATTATTGATCCTATTCCAGCTTCTGATGGTGCTGGAGTTAAATTAAAAAGAAGTATTGGTGTTGAGCCAAATTATTTTGATCCTTTCTTAATGCTTGATGAATTTGGATCAGAAAATAGTGAGGATTATATTGCGGGTTTCCCACCCCACCCTCATAGGGGAATTGAAACAGTGACTTATATGTTGGCTGGAGATTTTGAGCATAAAGATAGTACAGGTGGTGAAGGTATAATGACTGCGGGAGATGTTCAATGGATGAAGACAGGAAGTGGGATCATTCATTCAGAAATGCCTGCTATGAAAGAAGGAAGACTTCATGGTTTTCAACTATGGATAAACATGCCTGCTAAATTAAAGATGAGTAAGCCAGAATACATTTATATTGATGCAGATAAAATAAGTGTTCATAAAGATGATGATAAACAGATAAAAGCAATAGCTGGAAAATTTGAAAAAGCTGAAGGGCCAGTAAAAGGACATAACGTTGAGCCAGTTTATTTTGATGTCGAGCTTAACAAAGATAAAGAATTTAATTTTAAATTACCATCTACCCATAATACTTTTATTTATTTAATTAATGGTGAAATAGAAATTGGTAAAGATAAACACGATCAAGTTATAGATAGCACTTTAATATTGTTAACTAAGGGTGAAAATTTAAGTGTTAAGGCTAAATCAAATGCTAAGTTTTTAGTAATTTCAGGTAAACCAATTAATGAGGAAATAGCTAGAGGTGGACCATTTGTGATGAATACCAAAGCAGAAATCTTGCAAGCAGTTCAAGATTATCATAATGGTACTTTTGTAAAATAAATTATGAAAGCTGTAGAGATAAACAAAACTGGTGGACCTGAAGTTTTAGATGTTAAAGATATATCTTTAGATAAACCAGGTCCTGATCAAGTAACCATTGAACAAAAAGCAATTGGTCTTAACTACATTGATACTTATCATAGATCAGGTTTATACCCTTTAAAACTGCCGATTGGTTTAGGTTTAGAAGGCGCTGGAATTATTACTCATGTTGGAGAGAACGTTAAAGATTTCAAAGTTGGTGACAAGATTTCATACGCTGGTATTCCTTTGGGTTCATATTGTTCACACAGAAACTATCCAACTAAAAATTTAGTTAAAGTACCAGAGAGTATTGATTTAGAAATAGCTGCAACATTAATGACAAAAGGTTTAACAACTTTTTATCTTTTACATAAAACTTATCCAGTAAAATCAGGTGAAACAATTTTATTTCACGCAGCTGCTGGGGGTGTTGGTCAGATTTTTGGACAGTGGGCAAAAAGTTTAGGTTGTACTGTTATAGGTACAGTTGGATCCGATGAAAAAATAAATATAGCAAAAGAAAATGGTTACGATCATGTAATTAATTATAATAAAGAAAATTTTGCAAAAAAGGTTTTGGAAATCACTAATGGTAAAGGTGTTCCTGTTGTCTATGATGGTGTAGGTAAAGATACATTAGATGGATCAATTGAATGTTTAGCAGTAAGAGGAATGATGGTTTCATTTGGAAATGCGTCTGGACCATTATCTGATATCAATGTCCCAAAAGTTATTCAACCTAAAGGCCTCTATCTAGTAAGACCCTCTATGCAACAATACTTATCGACAAAAGAAGAATTAGTTGAAGCATCAAAAACAATGTTTGAAAAAATTAGCTCTGGTAAAATAAAAATAAAAATTTTTAAAAAGTATAAGCTAGAGGAAGTTATTAAAGCGCATCAGGATCTTGAAGGACGAAAAATTTTAGGCCCCGCTGTTATAGTTCCTAATTAACATCAACATCCATATCTGACATATGAAGCTTTAGCGCATTTGTTGAAATTTGAATTTCTCTAATAAAGAAAATTATAGATATAATCATAGATAAACAGCAAGATCCAAAAATTACACGAGCTAAAAAAAGCTCATCAAGATACAAAGCAAATACTGTCAACATGTTAAAAAGGAATCCAAAAGAAGCAAACAATATAGTCCATCTTAGAAGAGTAATTCTTCCACTTAAGTTAATAAACTGTTTCTTCCATTCTGGGGGTATATGTTTTTCATAAACATGCTCATCGTGAAGCTGTCTAATTAAGATACTTAAAGAATGAAATCTATTACTATATACAGCCATCATTAATGGTATAGCTGGAAACATTAGTGCTGTGACAGTGTAATCTATATTCATACGAATCAGTTTGATTATGAAACTAGGCTTTGTTATTTACAAGTAAAAAATTATGAACCATGTAAAGCTATTTATTGATTTAATCAGATTAAAGAAACCAATTGGTTTTATGCTTTTGTTTTGGCCATGTGCCTGGGGATTAACTATAGCATATGATTTTTCAAATAGTTTAAAAAATTATTTTTTTTACCTACTACTATTTTTTTTAGGTGCAGTTTTAATGAGATCTGCAGGATGCATAGTAAATGATATTTTAGATAAAGAGTTTGATAAAAAAGTAGAAAGAACTAAAAATCGTCCTATAACATCAAATAAAATTTCTATTAAAATTGGGATTTTTTATTCAGTAACTTTATGTTTTTTAGCATTATTAGTATTATTAAACTTTAATAAAATTACGATTATCCTAGCTTTAGGTTCAATGCCATTGGCATTTACATACCCGCTAATGAAAAGATTTACCTATTGGCCTCAATTATTTTTGGGTATTACATTTAATTATGGGCTTATTCTAGGATGGACAGCAATAAATGGTGAAATAAATCTGCTGCCAATTCTGTTTTATTTTGGAGCCATATTTTGGACACTGGGATATGACACCATTTATGGGTATCAAGATTTAAAAGACGATGAAATTATAGGACTAAAATCAACATCAATAAAATTTAAAAATAATCCAATTAAATTTTTAATAATGTGTTACACGGTGTTTTTATTTACTATCTTAATGATTGGCTTGTTAATGGATTTAAATAAAATATTTTATCTTATTTATTTAATAATTTTTTTACAAATGTCGTATTTCCAAATAAAAAAACTCAACATTAAAAATAAATTAATTTGTTTAAAAATTTTTAAATCAAATAATTTTTTAGGTTTGTTAGTTTTTTTAGGTTTGGTTGCAGGTAAGATTTAATTTATGGATAATATATATATTTTCAAACGTTTGTATAAAGATTACACAAAAAAATATCTTAAAAATATTTTAACCTCAGTATTTTTTACTATTTTGTTAGCTGGAAGTACTTCTTCTGTCGCTTATTTACTAGATCCAGCCATCAAAGAGCTTTTTATCAACAAAGAAAAATCACTTTTATTATTAATCCCATCTTTAATAGTTTTAGCTTTTGCGATAAAGGGAGCATCCTTATATTTAGCAAAAGTAATAATGATAAATGTTTCTGAAAATGTAAGAAAAGATATTCAAGTCGACATGTTTTCTTCACTAATAAATGCAGATACTCAATTAGTAGATAATAAGCATTCTGGAAAATTTATTACTAATTTGACTAACGATGTCGGGATGATTACTAATCTTGTTAGCACTGCAATTTTAAACCTATTTAAAGACACTTTAACTTTAATAGGTTTGCTATCTGTAATGTTCTATCAAAACTGGAAGTTATCTTTATTTGCTGTAATTATGATACCAATAGCATCTTTAGCAGCTAAATCACTTGGAAAAAGAATAAGTAAAGTAACCGTTCAACAAATGGATCGTACCGGTATTTTAAATTCTTATCTGATAGAAATTTTTAAAAATCATAAATTGACAAAAATATTTCAAAAAGAAAATTATGAAAGCAAAAGAGCTAAAGATTATATTGAAAATTTAAAAAAATCCTCGAGAAAAATTAATATCGTATTTGTTAGAGCTTCTCCAATAATGGAATTTTTAACAGGAATAATGATTGCAGTTTTAATTTATTATGCAGCAATATTAATTTCAAAAGATGAACTTGAAGTTAGTAATTTTTTTTCTTTTCTTGCGGCAATGATGTTGGCATATCAACCAGTGAGATCACTAGCAACATTAAATATTACAGTACAACAAGGACTATCTGGTGCTAGAAGAGTTCTTCCAATAATCGATGATATTCCTGAAATTCAGGACAAAGTAAATGCTAAAGAATTAAATTTTACAAAAGGTCAGATTATTTTCGAGAATGTAGATTTTAAATATTTGAGTAAAGAGACACAAGTATTAAATTCGATCAATCTAAATATACCTGGAGAAAAAATGACAGCTTTAGTTGGGCAAAGTGGAGCTGGAAAATCTACAATATTAAATCTAATTCCTAGATTCTATAACATCAGTTCAGGTGATATTAAGATTGATGATCAGTCAATTTATAAAACTACAATTCATTCTTTAAGAAAACATTTATCTTTAGTCAGTCAGGATACAACTTTATTTGACGATACAATTTATAATAATATTGCATATGCAAGATCAAATGCTTCGATGGATGAAATAAAAGAGGCTGCAAATTATTCTTTTGCAAGTGAATTCATCGATAAACTTCCAAATAAGTACGATACAATAATTGGAGAAAATGGAGTTAGGCTATCCGGTGGAGAAAAACAAAGGTTATCTATTGCAAGAGCAATACTCAAAAAAAGTCCAATAATTCTTCTTGATGAGGCCACTTCTTCATTAGATGCAGAAACTGAAGATAAGATACAAAAAGCAATCAGTTTTTTAACAAAAGGAAGAACAACAATTGTTATTGCACATAGATTATCAACAATATTAAACTCAGATAAAATCTATGTTATTGATAAAGGAATTGTTGAGTCTGAGGGAAAACATGAAGAGCTTCTAAAATCCTCAAATGTTTATAAAAATTTTTATGAAAAACAGATAAAAAAATCTTGATGCTTATAACCTATAGATTTTTAATTAATTTAATTTTTTTATTATCTCCACTAATCTTAATCTTAAGACTATTAAAAAAAAAAGAGGATATTGGAAGATTTAAAGAAAAATTTTGTATATTTTCAAAAAAAAGGAATAGTGGCAAACTCCTATGGTTTCACGGAGCAAGTGTTGGCGAAATACAGAGTATAACACCATTAATAGAAAAACTTGAAAAAAATAAAAGAATTAAAACAATACTGATAACATCGAATACTCTAAGTTCTTCAAAAATTTTTCAAAAATTAAAATTTAAAAAAACTATTCATCAATTTTTTCCAATTGATACAAACTTCTTAATTAAAAAATTTTTAAATTATTGGAAACCCTCTGCAGCATTTTTTGTTGACTCAGAAATATGGCCAAATACAATTTATAATCTTGACAAAAATAAAATTCCTATAATCTTAATCAATGGAAGGATTACTAAAAGTTCATTTGAAAAGTGGAAAAAAATACCTTCTTTTTCGAAAGATATATTTGATAAAATTAATCTTTGTTTTCCCTCAAGTAAACAATCAGAAAAATATTTAAAACAACTAGGTGTAAAAAGAATTAAATTTATTGGTAACCTAAAATTTTCACAGTCTGAAAACGAGAAACTCTCAAAGAGCAATAATGAAATAGAAAAATTTATTAAAAATAAAAAAACTTGGTGTGCTTCAAGCACTCATAATACTGAAGAGCTAATCTGTGGACTTGTTCATAAAAATTTAAAAAAAAAATACAAAAATTTACTCACTTTTATTATACCAAGACATATTGAAAGAACGGAGGCTATCATTAAAGAATTAAACGATATTAATTTGATAACACATACACATGAACCAAAGAAAAAAATTCCTAAAAATACTGATATTTATATTGTAAACTCTTACGGTAAAACAAAATCATTTTATAATATTTGTAATAATATATTTTTGGGTGGTTCATTAATT
Organism: uncultured Pelagibacteraceae bacterium; assembly: GCA_902587755.1. Classification (GTDB taxonomy): domain Bacteria; phylum Pseudomonadota; class Alphaproteobacteria; order Pelagibacterales; family Pelagibacteraceae; genus Pelagibacter. Next base: position 277,665 of record CACIMN010000001.1, read on the forward strand.
AAACATGGTGGTCAAAACCCATTAGAAGCAACAAGATATGGTTGTAATATTTTGTATGGGCCAAACGTTGATAATTTTAAGGAGATATACAAATTTTTAGACAAACTAAAAATTTCAAACAAAGTAAATAATCAACACCAATTAAGTTACAGATTAAATAAAATGTTCTTGAAAAAACAAAGTTCTAAAAAAAAACAATACAGACTAAACTCAATTGGAAATAAAATCTTAAACACCACCTATGAAAAAGTTAATCTATTTTTAAAAAATGAAATTTAAAAAACCAAAATTTTGGGATTTAAAAAAACCAAATATTTACTCTTATATTTTACTGCCTATAGCTTTTCTAATTCAGGTATTTGCATATTTTAAAAAAAAAACGAAAATTAATGATTTTAAAATCAAGACAATCTGTGTAGGAAATATTTATGTAGGTGGTACTGGAAAAACCTCTTTATGTATTAAAATCAATGAAATTTTAAAAAAAAAAAATATAAGAAGCTGTTTTATTAAAAAATTTTACAAAGATCAACTAGATGAACAAAAAATTCTAAAAAATAGAGGTCAAGTTTTCTCATCCAAAGTTAGAGTTGATTCAATAAAACAAGCTGAACATGAAAATTACGAAGTAGCAATAATTGATGATGGATTACAAGATTCATCAATAAATTACGATAAGAGTATAGTGTGTTTTAATAATATAAATTGGATTGGTAATGGTATGGTAATTCCCTCTGGGCCTTTAAGAGAAAAGCTGTTCAACATAAGAAATTATGATTGTATTTTTTTAAATGGAAATTTAGAAAATTTGGAAACTATAAAAAAAGAAATTATAACAATTCACTCAAAAGCAAATATTTATATTGGACAATATAAAATATTGAATATAGATGAAATTAATCTTAGTGACAATTATTTTGCATTTTCAGGAATTGGAAATCATAAAACTTTTTTATCAACATTAAAAGAGCATAAAATAAATGTTATGGAAGATTTAGAATTTCCAGACCATTATGAATATACAAACAAGGATTTAGATAAAATAATAACTTTCTCAAAAAAATTTAATAGCAAAGTAATCACAACAGAAAAGGATTTTTTAAGGATAGACAATCAAATTAAGAAAGAAATACAATTTGTCAAATCTGAGTTAATTATAATTGATGAGGAAAAATTTATTAAACAAATAATTTAAAGATGAAAACAATAAAATATTTATTACAATTTATTATTATATTTTTCTTTTTTTTTATATTTAAAATTCTAGGACCCAAATTTTCCTCTTTTATCTCAGGAAAAATTTTTGAAATAATAGGACCTATATTTAGATCAAAAAAAATAATTGAAAAAAATATTCAAAGAGCAATCCCAGATATAGATAATAAAAGATTGAAAAAAATTGAAAATTTAATGTGGAACAATTATGGAAGAGTTTTTGCAGAATATATTTTTATGAAAAATTTCAGATCAGGAAATCTTTCATCTAACATCAAAATTGAAGGATATGAAATACTTAAAGAAATAAAAAAAAAAAGTAAGCAAGTAGTTTTTGTTTCTGGTCATTTTGCAAATTTTGAATTGATGGCAATGTATTTAGACAAATCAGGAATTAATCTATCAGCTATATATCGCCCACTAAATAATCCATTTTTAAATCCATTTATGGAGAGAATAAGAAAAAAATATATTTGCCAAAATCAAGTTAAAAAAGGCATTGGCGGCATGAAAAAATTAATTTCATTAAAAAAAAAAAATTATTCAACTGCACTTATGATTGATCAAAGAGTATCCCAGGGAATACTATCTAATTTTTTTAATGAAGAAGCATTTACAACTACAATCCCAGCTCAGTTAGTGAAAAAATTTGATATTCCAATTATTCCAATTTATATCGAGAGAACAAGCGGCATTAACTTTAAAATGACAGTGAATCAGCCTTTAAATTTTTCAAAAAACCACACTGAAAAACAAATTACAGACGAGTTAAATAGATTAATTGAAAAAATGGTTATGCTTAAGCCAGACCAATGGATCTGGTCACATAATCGATGGAAATAATTAACAACTTTATTTATTTAAGTTTTTCTCTCTTTTTAAAGGCCTCCTTATAAGAATAATATGCCTCTTGAAGTTCCACATTCCAATAAGTTAAATTTTCAATACTAATTTCTTTATTTGATACAGCACAAATAACATAATCTCCGGATTCAATTATTTGAAAGTTGTTTGGGAAATATTTTATTTTTGCTAATTTTTTTTTCATTTATAGTTTATACAGTTTTATATGAAAGTTGGAATAATTGGAAGTGGAGGCAGAGAACATGCTATTTGCCAAAGTTTGAAAATTTCAAATAAATTTACAGAAATATTTTGTTTTCCAGGCAACGCTGGAACTTCCAGGCTGGCTCAAAATATAAACATAGATTTAAATGATTTTGAAAGAATTAAAAATTATATTCTAGAAAAAAAAATAGATTTAATTATTATTGGACCAGAAAAACCATTAGTAAATGGTTTGGTTGATTATCTTGAAAAATTTAAAATAAAAGTTTTTGGACCTAATAAAATAGCATCTCAATTAGAGGGCTCAAAAATATTTACTAAAGAACTTTGTCAGAAATATAAAATCCCAACAGCAAATTTCAGAATTTGTAAAAATAAATTTGATGCCAAAGAATTTTTAGAAAACACAAATTATCCAATAGTTGTAAAGGCTGATAATTTGGCTTCTGGGAAAGGTGTTTATATTTGTGAAAATAAAACTGAGGCTTTAAACGCTGTTAAAGAAATTTTTGATGGGAAATTTGGTAAGGCAAATAAATTGTTAATTGAAGAGTTTTTAAAAGGTGAAGAAATGAGTTTTTTTACAATTCATGATGGTCAAATATTTAAAAATTTTGGAACAGCTCAAGATCATAAAAGAGTACTCGAGGGAGATAAAGGTAAAAATACAGGTGGCATGGGAGCTTACTCGCCGTCTAGATTAATAAATAAAGAATTAGAAAATAAAATTTTAAAAAAAATTATTCATCCAACATTGATTGGATTGGAAGAACTTGGTTGTAAATATAGAGGATTTTTATATGCAGGTTTAATGATTGTAAAAAATGAACCATACCTAATTGAATATAATGTTAGAATGGGAGATCCAGAATGTCAAACAATACTACCTAAATTAAAATCGGATATTGGGGAAATATTTCTAGCATGTTGCAATCAAAAACTTGATGAAACAAACATAGAATGGTTTGACAAAAAAAGTTTATGTGTTGTTGTTTGTTCAAAAGGATATCCAGAAAATTTCAAAAAAAATATTGAAATTTTTAATTTAGACAAAATTAAATTAAATAAAAATGATTACTTGTTCCATGCTGGTACAGAAGTAAATAATGGAAAAATTTTTGCAATTGGTGGTAGAGTTTTAAATTTTGTCACACTTTCTGATAATTTTAAATCTGCAAAAAATATAATTTATAAAAATTTGAATGATCTTAATTGGACTGGCGGTTTTTATCGAAAAGACATTGGTTTTAAAGTAATTGAATAATGAGAATAATATCAGGATTATTAAAGGGTAAAAAAATTTTTGAACCCAATGATATAAAAACTAGACCCCTTAAAGATTTAACAAAAGAATCAATTTTTAATATTCTTTCTCATTCAAAAAAATTTGAAATTAATTTGAATAAAGCAATCGTTCTTGACTTATTCTCAGGAGTTGGTTCTTTTGGAATTGAGTGTTTATCCAGAGGTGTTGAGAAAGTAGTATTTGTTGAAAATTACGAGGGTGTTCTTCCTGTTTTAAAAAAAAATTTAGATAATCTTAAAATCAATGTTAATTTTGAAATAATTAAAAAAGACATCTACAAAAATCAAACTATATTAGATCTAAAATCAAAATTTGATATTATTTTTTTAGATCCACCATATAGAGATAAAAATATTGAAAAAATATTATCTAACATCATAATAAATAAATCTCTTAAAAATAAAGGAATAATTATCATGCATAGACATAAAAACGAAAAAGACAAATTTCTCGAAAAATTTCAAATAGTAGAAGAAAAGAAGTATGGAATATCAAAAGTTATTTTTTTAAAGTTATTAGACTAAAATTTTTTTTGTTTCTTTCTTTATTAACTCCACTTCTGGTTGATCAAATGGATTTAATTTCATTACTTTTCCAAGTAAAATTGTTTCAAGAATAAAAAAACTAAATAATTCTCCCAAAACTTCTTCGTCTCTATTATTTATTTCAAAACTTCTAAAAGGTATTTTTTTTTTGTTAAAAACTTTTTCTGTAGCTCTTTTTTGAGCATAAATAATATTATCTAAATTTTTATTTTTCAAAAATTTGTATTTAGAAAATAATTTTAAATTATTTATTTTTTCACTTGCATTTTCTTTAACATAAAAAAAAGTGTAAAAATTATTTTTAAAACCATCCAAATAAAGTTGCATTACACTATGATTGTCTTTTGGCATATTTGAAATAATTGGTAATATACCCTTACTTTTCTTACCTAAACTTTCTGCAACCAGCTGCTGATACCATTTTAAAAAATTTTCTAATTTTTCATCATAATTAATTATAATTGAATTAAATTTTTTTTTTTTTATAAAATATAATATTGAACTAACATTAGATATTAAGTTATTCAAAAAGATTTTGTTTTTAATTAGAGAATTTAATTGTTTAAACCTATTTATTTTTAAACCCATTAATTCAGCAGGCAGCATCCCGACTTCTGATAAAACTGAATATCTTCCTCCAATAAAATTGTTATGATGAATTACTTCTGACTTAAGCCTTCTAGCTAATTCATTAAGATAATTAATTTTATTCTCAGTTATGAAAATATTTTTTTCTTTTTTTTTTAAAAGGATATTACAATTTATAATTGTCTCAATAGTATTTCCAGATTTGGAGATAACAATGTTTGTATATTTTTTTTTTATATTGTGATTTATCTTTGGCGTTAAATTGTCAACAAATACAAATTTTTTTTTTATTTTGTTTTTAAGAAAATAATAAATAGCTTTAGCGCCTAAAATAGAACCACCTATTCCTATAATTCTAAAAAACTTTTTATTCTTAAATTTTTTTAATTTTTTAATATTGAAACTATAAGAATAATTTAAACTTAATGATTTTATTACTTCATCATTTTTTTTTAGTAAATTTGTTAACTCCTTCTTAATTAAGAAATTATTAATTTTTACTTTAAAATTAGTAAAAATAATTCTAGATGTTAACATTAATTTTTCTTAATTTTTTCTAAAAACAATTTTTCAAAATTTTCACTTGACTTATCTTTATCTAATGACGAGTTGTTATTTTGATCTGAGTTAACTATTAACTCTTTAATTTCATTATTTTCCTCAAAAGTTTCAGGATCAGTCTCTAGTTTAGGGTTTGGTAATTCATTATAGTCTGGTGGCATTAACAAAGGTGATTTTTTTTGAACAAGAAATTCATCATTATTTTCTTTTTTATTAGATGTAATTCCACTACATGAATTTAAAATAAGCAAAAACAAAAAACCTAAAGTGAAAAATTTAATTTTTTTGTTTGTTAACATTGTTATTACCATTATCAATAAATTCTAATAAAATCATAAATACCACTCCTAAAGTGATAAATATATCAGCAACATTAAAAATAAACCAATGAAAATCTCCTATATGAAAATCAATAAAATCTGGAACAGCTCTATATATAATTCTATCAAATATATTACCAAAAGCTCCACCTAAGATCATTAATAATGCATATTTTCTAATACCAGAACTTTTTATTATCATTACAAAAATAAAAAAAATTATTAAAATTATTAAAAGAGTTAAAATATTATATAAGTTATCTTGATCAAAAGATAAAAGTCCAAATGCAATTCCTTCATTCCATATCAAACTAATATTTAGATATTTTGATGAAAATATTTCAGATCCAAGAAATTTTTTATCTAAATTAATTACATAAATTTTAGAAATTCTATCAAGTAAAAAAGTTATCAGAATCAAAGAAGAGTTAACAAAAAAATTTTTACTTAAAATTGTGTGAGTCATTAACCGTGCCTAGGACAAGGACCTTCATTTATTTTCCAACAAACTGGACACTTTGTTCCCTTTGCCTTACTAGTGATTGCTGTTGTATCGGTATCATCTTTGTAAACAACTTCAGCTTTCGAAGTAATACAAAGCTCTGAAAAATCAGTATTTTCTGTAAGATTTTTTAGTTTTTGATTTAATTCTATTTTTAGACTTGCTTCTAAACTTGATCCTATTTCTTTACTAGCTCTTTTTTCTTCAATACTGATATTACAAATATCTCTAATCTTAATCAATTCAATCCATTTTTTATTTAGTTTTTCATTTTTAAATTTTTCAGGAAATTTTATAAATTTTTCAAGATGAATACTTTTTTTGTCTTTAAATATTAATTTAAAAATTTCTTCAGTTGTAAAAGAAAGTATAGGGGCAAACCATTTTAGTAAAGCATTTAAAATAATATTAAGAAGTAAAATTGTTGATTTTCTTTTTTTTGAATCTTTACCATCACAATAAAGATTATCTTTTCTAATATCAAAGTAAAAGGCAGATAAATCAACAGTACAAAAATTTAACAATTCTTTATACAAATTATGAAAATCATAATTACTAAAATATTTTTTAAAATTAGTATTTAAAACATATAATTTATGTAGCATTAGCTGTTCTAACTCAGGTAAATCATCTAAACTGAGTTTTTCGAAATTTATTATTTCAAAATTATCGTTTATATTTCCTAGTAAATATCTAAAAGTATTTCTAATTTTTCTATAAGATTCTGCGTGCTGATCTAGAATTGAATAATCTATTCTTAAATCCTCTGCATAATTTGATGATGCTACCCAAATTCTTAAAATATCAGCGCCATACTTTTTTAAGATATCATCAGGTGCAATTACATTTCCTAATGATTTAGACATTTTTAATCCTTTGCCATCTACAACAAAACCATGGGATAAAATAGATTCAAATGGTGCTCTGCCTCTGGTTCCGCATGACTCTAGAAGTGATGAATGAAACCATCCTCTATGCTGATCAGATCCCTCTAAATACATCGATGCTGGCCATTTTAAGTCTTCCCTTTTTTCTAACACAAATGAATGAGTTGAACCACTATCAAACCAAACTTCGACAATATCGCTTAATTTATCAAACTCTTCAGCTTTATATTTATTGCCTAAAAATCTCTGAGTATCATCCGAAAACCAACAGTCTGAACCCTCTTTTTCATAAATTGAAGCAATATTCTCGATAACATCATCATCTACTAAAATTTCTTTAGTTTTTTTATTTACGAAGATCGGAAGAGGAACTCCCCAAACTCTTTGTCTTGAAACACACCAATCAGGCCTGGTTTCGATCATTGATTTTAATCTCTCCTTTCCTTTGCTTGGATAAAAAACTGTATCATCTATTGCTTTTAAAGCTGTATCTCTCAATTTATGACTTTCCATAGAAATAAACCATTGGGGTGTGGCTCTATGCACAAGTGGTGCTTTAGATCTCCATGAATGTGGATAAGAATGAACTAATTCACCGTGAGATAATAAATTTTTTTGCTGATTAAGTTTTTCAATTACGATTGGGTTTGCTTTGAAAATATGGATACCCTCAAACAGTTTTACATTGTTTGTATATTTTCCATCTCCATCAACAGTTTCTATTGCTTTAATTCCGTTGTTTAAACATAAATTAAAATCATCAGGTCCATGACTTGGAGCACAATGAACAATTCCAGTTCCTTGCTCGGTTGTAACAAATCTTGCTCCAAGCATTGGAATATCATGTTCATATCCAATTTTTATAAAAGGATGATTGCAGATTGTATTTTTAAATTCCTTTCCTTTCAAAGTATGAATTTTTATATAATCTTTTATTCCACATTCTTTAATAACTGATTCTAATAAATCTTCTGCAACAACTATTTTTCTGTTTTTAAAAACACCATCATCTCCCAATTGTAATATTACATAATTAAGAGTTTCATTGTATGCCAAGGCTTTATTAGCTGGAATTGTCCATGGGGTTGTTGTCCAAATTATAATTTCACTTCCAACTAATTCTTTTAAGTTAGAGGATTTAACAGAAAAAGATGTATAGATTGTATCAGATTTGTGATCTTGATATTCTACTTCTGCATCTGCAAGTGCTGTTTTTTCAACTGTTGACCATAAAACCGGTTTGAAACCCCTATATAAACTTCCCTCTTTTAAAAACTTTCCGAGTTCCCTTACTATTTGAGCCTCAGCTCCAAAACTCATAGTTGAATAGTAATTTTCCCAATCTCCAACAACACCTAGACGCTTAAATTGAGATTTATGAACTTCAATCCATTTTTCTGCAAATGATCTGCACTCTTTTCTGAACTCAACGACAGGTATTTCATTTTTATTTTTTTTATTTTTTTTATACTGCTCCTCTATTTTCCATTCGATTGGTAAACCATGACAGTCCCACCCAGGTACATATATGCTGTCTTTACCATCCATTTGATGAAATTTAACAATAATATCTTTCAATATTTTATTAAGAGCAGTACCCATATGAATATTTCCATTCGCATAGGGTGGGCCATCATGAAGAACGAATTTTTCTTTTCCTTTACTGGAGTTTCTTATTTCATCATAAAGATTTATTTTTTGCCAATAATCTAAAATTTCAGGCTCTCTTATTGGTAAATTGGCCTTCATAGAAAATGCTGTTTTTGGTAGATTGATTTGTGATTTACTCATTTAGTATTTTTTGCAATTTTTAAATCAGATTTAATTTGAGCTTTTAATTGATTAACATTTTTAAATTTTTTTTCTTTTCTTATAAACTTTAAAAACTCTACTGATAAAAGTTTATTATAAAGATTTCCAGAAAAATTAAATAAATGAACTTCTAATAATATTTTTTTTTGATTAAATGTGGGTCTAAATCCTAAATTAGCAATTCCTCTAAGATATTTAGTGTTATTTTTCCTTAAAACTTTGACAGCATAAACGCCTGGTTTGGCCAGAACATAATCTTGAATATCTATGTTACAGGTTGGGAATCCGATTTTTTTTCCAACCTGCCTACCCTTTTGAACTATTCCCTCTATGGTCCAATTTCTATCAAGAAGTTTATTTGCTTTTTCTAAAAATCCATTTTCTAAATAGTTTCTAATTAAAGAAGATGATATAATTTTTTTATCTTTAGTTAATGGTTTTGGTTTAACAACTTTATAATTATAAGTTTTTTCATTTTCAATTAGCAAATTAACATTTCCTTCTCTTTGATTTCCAAATCTAAAATTATTACTTACAAAAATAAATTTAGAATTTAATTTTTTATTCAGAATGTCAATTATAAAATTAAATGCTTTAGTTTTTGAAAATTTTTTGTCAAATTTTTTTGTAATAACAAAATCAACTCTAAATTTACTAAGTAATTTAATTTTTTGTTCAACATTCGTGAGTCTAAAATTTTTTAATTTCTTGTTAAAAAACATTTTGGGCATTGGATCAAAATTAATTACACCAATTTTTAAATTATATTTTTTTTTATAAGATTGTGCTAATTTAAACAACTTTTGATGACCTTGATGAAGTCCATCAAAATTACCTATTAATACAATTGATCTTTTATGTTTTCTTTGAATATTAAAATTAGAGTAATGTTTTACCATTTTAAATCTGACTGTATGAAATTAACTATCACCTCATATTCTTTTGCAACTTTTTCAATACCTTTATTATTGATTTCATCTTTATGAATTCCATTAGAAATCAATAAGCAGTCATAATTTAATAGATTTGCTCCTCTTATGTCTGTATTCAAGTTATCACCAATTGCTAATATTTTTTTATTACTATTGTTAATTGATTGATTATAAACTTCTGGATGAGGTTTTCCAAAATAAACTACTTGCCCGCCCATTTTTTCAAAAACCATAGCAACTGAGCCTGCACACAACTCTCTAGTGTTTCCACGATCAACAATTAAATCTGGATTTGTACAAATCATTTTTTTATTACAATGGTTAGCAAATAAATCTTTATAATAATTCAAGTCATTATCAAAATCATCAAATAAACCTGTGCACAATAAATACTCACTCTCTTTAATGTTCTTACTTTTATTATTTTCAAATAAATAAAATAAATCAAAATCTCTAGGTGGGCCTATATGATAAAATTTTTTAGATATAAAATTTTTTTTTAAATAACTTAGTGCTGCTTCACCTGAAGTAAATACATGATCTCTTAAATCCCTATCCATGCCCATTTTTTCCAAGAAATTTTTAACAGTATCATTTGGTCTTGGTGCATTTGTTAAAAGTACAAAATTTTTGTTTTTTTTAGAAATTTCTTTCAGAACGTTTATTGCTTCTTCATGTAATTTAATCCCATTATGAATAACCCCCCATAAATCTATATAGAAAAGATCATAATTATCAGCTATTGATTTCAGTCCTGTTGAATCTAATTTTTTAGTCATTTTTTAAGGTATTAACCATAAAATTACCGATTTATTAACTTTTTAATAGACCTGATGATACACATCTTGAAATAGACAGCGAAATATCTATATGAAGTCCATATTTATAAAGATTTATTAAGGAGATATTATGAAATTTAAACCATTACATGACAGAGTTTTAATTGAAGTGCTGGATAGTAGCGAAAAAACTGCAGGTGGAATAATTATCCCAGATACAGCTCAGGAGAAACCTCAGGAAGGAAAAGTTGTTGCTGTAGGTGGTGGAGCAAAAACAGAAGACGGAAAAAAAATTCCAATGGATGTTAAAGTAGGAGACAAAGTTTTATTCGGTAAATGGTCTGGAACTGAAGTCAAAATAGATGGTAAAGAATATAGCATAATGAAAGAATCTGACATTATGGGTATTTCAAGTAAGTAATTTAATTAAAAGGAGAAAAAGTATGGCAAAAGTTGTTAAATTTGATGCTGAAGCAAGAGCAGCAATGATAAGAGGTGTAAATATCCTTGCAGATACTGTCAAAGTAACTTTAGGTCCAAAAGGAAGAAATGTTGTTATGGATAAATCCTATGGCGCGCCTAGAATTACTAAAGACGGTGTGTCTGTAGCAAAAGAAATCGACCTTGAAGATAAATTTGAAAATATGGGTGCACAAATGGTTAAAGAAGTTGCTAGTAAAACTAATGATGAAGCTGGTGATGGAACTACTACTGCAACCATACTTGCACAAGCTATTGTTAAAGAAGGTGTTAAGTATGTAACAGCTGGAATGAATCCAATGGATGTAAAAAGAGGGATTGATGCTGCAGTAGATACTGTAAAAGAAAGTCTTGTTGCGTCTGCAAAAAAAGTAAAAGATAGTGATGAAATTGCTCAAGTTGGTACAATTTCTGCAAATGGTGACAAGGAAATTGGAACTATGATTGCTAAAGCAATGCAAAAAGTTGGAAATGAAGGTGTCATCACAGTTGAAGAAAACAAAGGTATTGAAACTGAATTAGATGTAGTTGAGGGTATGCAGTTTGATAGAGGTTATCTATCACCATACTTTATCACAAACAGTGATAAAATGACTACTGAGTTAGAGAACCCATTTATTCTTTTACACGAAAAAAAGTTAACTAATTTACAGCCGATGGTTCCACTTTTAGAAGCTGTTGTGCAAGCAGGAAGACCACTAATGATTATTTCTGAAGATGTAGAAGGTGAAGCCTTAGCAACTTTAGTTGTAAACAAACTAAGAGGTGGTTTAAAAGTTGTAGCTGTTAAAGCTCCAGGATTTGGTGATAGAAGAAAGGCTATGCTTGAGGATATAGCTATTTTAACAGGAGGTCAGGTTATATCTGAAGACTTAGGTATCAAACTTGAAAATGTTAAACTTGACGATCTTGGATCTTGCAAAAAGATTAAAGTTGATAAAGATAATAGCACTATTGTCAATGGTAGTGGTAAAAAGTCTGATATTGAAGCTAGATGTGCTTCTATCAAACAACAAGTTGAAGAAACAACATCAGACTATGACAGAGAAAAGCTTCAAGAAAGACTTGCAAAATTAGCTGGTGGAGTTGCAGTTATCAAAGTTGGTGGTGCAACTGAAGTTGAGGTTAAAGAAAGAAAAGATAGAGTTGAAGATGCATTAAACGCAACTAGAGCTGCAGTTGAAGAGGGTATTGTAACTGGTGGTGGATGTGCTCTTCTTTATGCTGCCCAAGAGCTTGATAAAATAAAGTCTAAAGGTGATGATCATAAAGCTGGTGTAGATTTGGTTAGAAAAGCTTTAGAGTCTCCAATTAGACAAATTACAATGAATGCTGGTGTGGATGGTTCAGTGGTAGTTGGTAAACTATTAGAGCAGAAGAAAAAAACTCATGGTTACGATGCTCAAAGCGAAGAATATTGCGATATGTTTGCAAAAGGTATCATTGACCCAGTTAAAGTTGTAAGAACTGCTCTTCAAGATGCTGCCTCAATAGCTGGCTTATTAGTAACTACAGAAGCGATGATCGCTGACAAACCAGAGGAAAAAGATGCTGGTGGTGGCGGAATGCCTGGTGGTATGCCTGGTGGTATGGGCGGCATGGGTGGAATGGGTGGAATGGGCATGTAATCCCCATTGTTCTCAAACAAAAATTCAAAAAGGGCAGTTTTTACTGCCCTTTTTTTTTATCTATACGAAAATGATTAGTGATGAAGGAGTGATGAAGGAATGATGAAGAATTGATTATTTTTTTGGTAACAATTTATTCACTTTAGACATAAATTTTTTATTTTTTTTTAGTTTCTCTCCTATATCAGCAGTAAAATTTAGATCTAATTTTATTAATTCATTCATTAAGTATGGGTCATCAAATATTGTTGATGGCATATAATATTTGACCAAATCTTCTAGTTTATCTTTATTTGTTTGAAAAACTTTAATTATAAACTTTTTATTATTCCCTCTAAATAATCTAAGAATTCTTATTTCCTCTTTTAATGATTTACTTTCCTGAATTTTTTTTGGCACATAATTTAATAACCCCTCAAGATCATTGTAAGAATAAATTATATCTTCTATAAACTTTATTCTATTTCTATAATTAAATCTGTTACTCATAACAAAATTAAAAAAAGAGTCATCTTTGACCTTTTTCTCAATTTTTGATCTTCCATACCTTCCACCACCACCTAAAATCATAGATACTTGTTTCCAATTTTTAAAATGTTTTGTAAAATATTTTTCTGGATTTGAAATTGCCATTATCTGAGCAATAGCACTTTCTCCTTTAGTATTGTGATAATTAAAATAATCTTCTTCGTTATTAAAATAAGGTTGTTCCTTATGTTGTAATTTATAACCTTCTGAAAAAATGCGATTATATTGCTTATCAAAATTTATATGAGAGTATTTACGAACTATTCTTCCTGAAAAATCAGAGTCAAAAACCTTTGAAGATTTTATAATTTTAAATATCTCGTCTGTTTTTGGTTTTTTGTTAAAAATTCTAATTGTTCCTGAACTATCACTTCCCCTTCCACCATATCCATAAAAAAAAAGATAAAATTTTTTATTTAAAGGAACATGAAGACAAAAAATATCTTCATAGGGATTATCTATACTATCAGCATAATCACCTTTATAAGTTAGTTGACCATAAAATATGATTTTAAAGAACTTCTTAAATCTTCTAAAGAATTCACCAGTATTAACATGATGATCAACCAAATTTTTAAAATCTGAGTAATCATGATTTTCAATATTTAAAACATTATTTTTTTCGAAGAAGTATTTTTCAATATCTCTGTCAGAATAATTATTTTTAAATTTTTTAACAAATTTTGAAAATATATTTTTTGGGTTATTTTTTGTAAATTGATATAAGTTAATTTCTTGTTTGATTTGAGATATGTTTCTGACACTATCTAAAACGATACAAGTTAAAAAGTCGCCACCTTCTTCACATTGGTCATTTTTAGTTTTTTTTTTTAAGTTTTTACAAAAAGCGTTTATGTCAAAATGTTTATAAATATACTCAATTTTTCTCATACTCTAGTTTAACTGCCATCTTTTATAAAATCACCTTTTGAATTGCTTTAAATAAGGATAAAGATGCCTTTGTACACGCTTCAAAAAATCCATTATTAGTTTGAAATTTTTTTTTATTCATAAACTATTTAAGTTTTTTTTTATCATTTATTAATTGAGTTGCTTTGGCAAAAATTAAGGATCTGTCACTTTTTTTTAATATTTTTAGTTTCTTTTTTTTAAATACTTTTTTGAAGTCTTTACCAAATTTGTCTATGACTATTTTTTCTGCTTGTTTTAAAGTTCTAAACTTTCTTGGACCTAATGAACCAATATTTAATCTTTTTTTATAATTATATGCGCTTACAGATGTAAATTTATTTCCTTTGCTAGTTAAATAATCTTTTTCATTTAATAAGTCCGCAAATTCAGAGTCCGTAAGTTTATCATTTAATAATCTTAATTCTTTAAATTTTTCATCAGTTATTCTATTAGGAAATAATGTTTTTACAGCGATATCATATTTTTTTAACATGATAGATAAATTATCCTTACTATATGCCAGATCTTCCTGAATAATTTCCCCATCTTTCTCTACTTTAAGTTTAATAGTATATCTTCCAGATCCCTTTTTTCCGTACTCATATATTTTCAATCCAGGACAATCTTTAAGTCTTTTTTTTATTTTTATTGCCTCTGTAGAATTAATAGTTTCGTTCTGAGGTGGAGTACCAATAGGTTTTTCAGTTTTAAAAGAACCATATTGATTTTTGCTTTTAAATTCAGATTTATCCATTTCAAATTTTAACCTACCACTAAAATGAAGTCGAGCATTGTTCTAAATTTGAGGAGAAAGATGCTTTCGTTCACGCTTGTTTTTAACTGATAAAATATAGGAGAAAGATGCTTTCGTTCACGCATCAAAAAAGTCATCTTTTGAATTGCTTTAAATAGTGATGAAGAGTGATGAAGGAATTTTCAAAATGTTAAGTAAATCAAGTATTATTAGAAACCAGTATGAGAATGTAATACTTTTCCATTTAGAGAACACTCTAAATACTTACACTAAACAAAATTAGAACCCCTGAAACGAAAGTTTTGAGGGTTTTTTTTGTTTTTTATTTATATATTTCTCTAGCGATTATAAAAGATGGATCAACAAAATTTTTGCCCTTTTTGTATCTTTCAAACTTAGGAAATTTAACTAAAAAAAGCATCATTACGTATATTTAAAAATCTTTTAATCTCATTATGATAGACTGGATCATGGTAAAATTTTGGATATTCTAATACTAAAGTAGACTCTTGAGGATATTTTTCCCAATTATTATAAAATTTTGTTAAATAATTAAAATATTTTTTTTTTAATTTTTCCTTATTTTTGAAAATATTTATATACATAAAAGGAATTAAATCACCAAGTATATTTAAATTATTTCTAACGAAACCCCTTGAGGTCATTGAGGCATAGATATCTTCAAAATCTCTTTTAATAATAATTATTTTAATTTTATTTTTTAGCAAAAAATTACTTGGTTTATAAATATGTGCTAAACCATGAGTTTTATATTTTGTCTCAATATATAAATTAGATTTTCCAAAATTGTCTAGATATTTTATTAAAGATACAGATCCACATCCACCAGGAGATACTACCAAAAAATCTGGTATTTCTTTCAATTTTAGGTAGTTTACTTTTATCTTTCTCTGTATTCCTCTCTTTATGTAGACTAATAAATTAGGCATAAATATCCTCAAAAAACTATAGTGATTTATATAAATAGCTTTTCATAAACTCAATTTAACCCCACTCTTCAATAATATCATCTTTTAAATTAGAGAGTTTTCTCAATTAAGTTTTCAATGAACTTATTAAATAAGTGAGTATTAGCGTATTATGTTTAGATATGTAATCCCTTATTTTCTTTAATTAATTCTAAAAAGACCATCTCAAGATGGCCTTTTTTTTATGTTAAGTTAAATAATGTCAAAAAGATATAGTGGTAAATCATTTAAAGACTCTAGTGTTAAAAAAAAACCTAAATTGAGCTTTAAAGAAAAAAGAAAATTTAAAAAAGAAAAGCAAAAAAAGACAAATTAATCCTGAATTTTGAAAATTATTCAAGCCAGATATGAGTTTTTTTGAGTTTTAATATCCTTTTAAATATGTATAAGAGCCAGGATTTATGAACAATAATATCAGAAACATCACAATCATAGCCCATGTTGATCATGGCAAAACTACTCTAATTGATAATTTAATGAAACAAAGTGGTTCATTTAGAGATAATGAAGTTGTTGCTGATAGATTAATGGACTCAGGAGAGCTTGAAAAAGAAAGAGGAATTACAATTTTAGCAAAACCTGCATCAATTAATTGGAACAATTCAAGAATAAATATAATCGATACTCCAGGTCACAGAGACTTTGCTGCTGAAGTTGAAAGAGTTTTAAGTATGGCAGATGGGGCATTGCTATTAATTGACTCTGCTGAAGGTGTTATGCCTCAAACAAAATTTGTATTATCAAAAGCACTTAAACAAGGATTAAAACCAATTGTTGTTATTAATAAATTAGATAAAGCTGATCAAAGAGCCAATGAAGTTTTAGATGAAACATTTGATTTATTTGTTAGCTTAGATGCAAATGAAGAACAATTAGATTTTCCAGTACTGTATGCAAGTGGAAGATCAGGTTGGGCTGATCATGAAGTTGATGGTCCAAGAGAAAATTTAAATCCTTTGTTAGATTTAATCGTTGATCATGTAAAACCTGCAGAATTTGATAAAAACAAACCTTTTGCGATGTTATCAACACTACTTTATGCAGATAGTTTTTTAGGAAGAAGTTTAGTTGGAAGAATTACACAAGGTACCGCAAAGGCTAATCAATCTATAAAAGCAATCAATTTAAATGGTAAAAAAGTTGATGAAGGAAAATTAACAAAAATTTTTAGATATGAAGGAACTAAAAAAGTTCCAATAGATGTTGGTGAAGCTGGGGATATTGTAGTTGTTGCTGGGTTAGAAAAAGCGAACGTTGCTGATACCATATGTGACCTAGAGATTAATGAGCCTATACCTGCTACTCCGATAGATCCTCCTACAATGTCAATTACAATTACTGTGAATACATCACCTTTAGCTGGAACTGAAGGTAAGAAACTAACCAGTACCCAAATAAGAGATAGATTGGTTCAAGAGGCACAAAATAATGTTGGTATTACATTTTCAGAAAACGGGGGAAAAGACTCTTTTGTTGTTAGTGGTAGAGGTGAGCTAATGTTGGAAATTCTTTTAACTCAAATGAGAAGAGAAGGTTTTGAAATGACAGTTAGTCCTCCAAAAGTATTATATAAAACTGATGAAAGTGGAAATAAGCTTGAACCAATTGAGGAAATTACTATGGACCTTGATGAAGAACATTCATCAAAAGTAATTGATTCAATGAACAAAAGAAAAGGTAAACTAATAGAACTAAAAGATACTGGAACCAACAAAAAAAGATTAATTTTTCATGCACCTACTAGAGGGTTAATGGGCTACACAAGTAGATTTCTTACACTTACAAAAGGCAATGGAGTGATAAATAGAACATTCCATAGCTATGGTCCTTTTGAAGGAGAAATGGAAGGTAGAAGAAATGGAGCATTAATCTCTATGGAACAAGGTAAAGCAGTTGCATTCGCGATATTTAATCTACAAGCAAGAGGAGAAATGTTTGTAACTCACAATGATGCGGTTTATCCAGGAATGATAGTTGGTCTTTCACCTAAACCAGGTGACATGATAATCAATGTTATGAAAGGTAAAAAGTTAACAAATATGAGAACTCAAGGTACTGACGAAAATGTTGTCCTTACACCCGTCAGAACAATGTCTATTGCTGAACAATTAAGTATGCTTAATACTGATGAAGCTTTAGAGATAACTCCAGATTCTTGTCGATTGAGAAAAGCAATTCTTGATCCACACGAAAGAAAGAAAAGCGAAAAAGCTACAGCTGCAGCCTAATCAAAAGTTTTATCAACTAAATAAAGTCCTAACGCAACACATGGGCCTATACCAAATGCAAATAATAATGTTCCAATCCCTACTGTTCCCCCTAAATACCATCCAATACTAACAACTGAAATTTCTAATGTTGCTCTTACAACAGCTATAGGAAAATTAGTTAATTTTTGTAATCCTATCATAAGTCCATCTCTAGGACCTGCTCCTAAATTTGACACTAGGTAAATACCCCCACCTATTCCAACCATGACCACAGAAATTATTGCTAATAATAATTGATGGATATAATTAGATGGTGTTGGAACATATTTGATGCAAAGATCAATCATCATTGCAATTATCAAAGCATTAAATATTGTTCCTATTCCTGGTTTTTGTCCAAGAGGTATCCATAAAATTAAAACAGCAATACTTATTAATAACGTGATAGTTCCAATACTTAAATTAACATTTAAAGAAATACCTTGAGCTAACACACTCCAAGGAGAAGCGCCTGTAAACGAAACAATTAACAATCCTTCACCTAATCCAAATATTGATAATCCAAAACATAAGAAAAAAAATGTAGAAAACTTCGGTTTAAAATTAAAAGGTTTTTCTGAGCTCCATTTTACTTTTGGAATTTTTTTTATTTTTAAAAACATAATTATAATAAGCTATATCTATTAATGAAAAATTCTAATATTGTAATTAGCAAATGAAAAAATTTGCAGTTATTTTACTTTTTGTATTTTTGTCATCAATTTCTCTAGCTCATATAGGTCATTATAACAAATTTGATAAAATAGAAATGGAGATCTTGAGAAATGGTGAAGTAATTGGATATAGCAATTATTATTTTAAAAGAGATGCTAAAAAAACGATAGTAAAAAATCAATATAAATTTGAGGTAAAATTACTATCTGCAACAATATTTAAAGTAGAGGGATATGGGGAAGAAATTTATTTAAAAGATAATTTGATATCTTTTCAATCAAAGACACTTCAAAATAAAAAAGAAAAATTTGTAAATTTAAAACTAGATAAAAATAATAAAAAGTTTGAAATTAAAGGATCTTCATATTCAGGCGAAGCATCTGTTAAAAATGTTATTGGGAATTGGTGGAGTCATAAAATTTTACAAGCAGAAAGTCAAATAAGTCCTATTTCTGGAAGTATAAAAGAACAAATAGTTACTTTTATTGGCAAAGAAAATATTTCAATTAATGGCAAACAATACGAAACAGATCATTTTAAACTTACATCAAAAGATATGTCTCTTCCTGAAGATAAAAAATTAAATTTTGATATTTGGCTTGATAAAAAAACTTCAGTGATTGTTAAAATTACATATGAGAGAATGGGAAATTGGGAATATCGCTTGAAAATTCTTGAATAAAATTATTTATTTATTTTTTTAAAAAGATCGTTTGCACTTATCCATCCAGCCTCAACTCTAGGACCTACAAACCAATCTGCACACACTCCTAAATTTAATTTATCATTCCAATAACTTTTAACTTTTAAGGATCTAGAATTTGAAGAATATTTCCAACCATGATTTAATGAAGTTAAAATTTTCGTTTTTTTAATTCCAGTAATTTTAAAAAATTGATCAATTAAAATCTTTGAATTTTTTTCTTTATTTTCTCTATTTTTATTTATTTTTTTATTTGCCCACACGTTTGTACTTTGTAAAGTCCATAAATCATTATTGCTTTTAAATCTTTTTTTACTATTTTCTTTAGCAGCCCACCCTAAAATTTTGTCATCAAATAAATAACTCGAAATGTTTTTATTTGTTTTTTTAATTTCAATCATGACTGTAATATTTGCATCCATTTTGATTTTTTGCTTGATGAATGGATCCTTAATAAATTTTTTTGATAATTTTTTTAATTGTGGGAATGGGCAAGTTAACACTAAATTATCATAATATTTTGTTTTATTATTCTTAAAGACTAGTCTCCATTTATTGTTTATATATTTTATCCTCTCCAACTCACATTGAAAATTACATTTTATATTCTTTATTAAGTGTTTACTAATATCATTGTTACCTTTGTAACCAATTATTTTAACATGATTTTTATTTTCTTTTTTTAATTTGTTTAAAAAAATATGTTTGCCACTCCATTTTTTTAGAATTTTTTTTTTACATAAATTTGTAATAAATTTTTTAAATTGAATTGATTTTGGAGAAATATATTGTGCCCCGTGGTCAAATCCTTTTGACTTATTTAATCTCTTAAAAGAAGATCTACCACCTGGACCTCGAGCTTTGTCATAAATATGTACAGAATTTTTTTTACTTAACAAATTAGCTATTGTTGCTCCTGAAATTCCAGAGCCAATTACACAATAACTGCTCATTTTCCTGCAACAGTCATACCTTCTATCATCATAGTTGGTGAATTGACTGAATATTCGAATTCTAAATCATTAGCTAAAATTATATTTTTGAACATATTTTTAAAATTACCAGCAATTGTTATTTCGTTAACAGGATATTTAAATTCCCCATCTTCAACTAAAAAACCAGTGGCACCAACAGAATAATCTCCTGTTACAAGGTTAGATCCGTGACCAATAGTTTCCGTAATGTAAAGACTTCTTGAATTTTTTTTCATAAGATCTTCGTAGCTTATATTTCCTTTTTCAAAATACAAATTGGTAGTCCCTCCACTTCTTCCATTTGATTTTAAATTTAATTTTTTTCCATTGTAAGTGTCCACAAGATAATTTTTAAGTATTCCATTCTCTATTAGTTGTAATGTATTTGAATTTACACCCTCCGAATCAAAATTTTGTGAACCCATTCCTTTAATTATGTTGGGTTTATCTATTACATTTATCGAATTAGCAAAAACCTGTTGATCAATTTTATCCTTTAAAAATGAAGTACCTCTTGCAATTGCAGAAGCAGATATTGCACTTGCAAAAGCACTTAACATTCCCTTTGAAATTCTTTTATCGAAAATTATGCTAATCTTCTCACTTCCAATTTTTTTTGGGCTCAATTTTCTAATAGTTTGCATGGCAGCTTTATTTCCAAGATCTGTTGCTTGCTTAATATCAGACAAATGGCGTTTGCTAGAAAATTCGTAGTCTCTTTCCATGCTATTTTCATCTTTTGCAACTGTTACACAAGAAGAAGTAAAAGAAGAAGTTCTATAACCGTCACAAAAACCGTCACTATTAGCTAATATAAAATTTGATTTATTTTCAGTGAAACTAGACTCTGTATTTATGATTTGATTGTCTGATGATGCAGATTCCTCTAAATCTTTTAAATATTTTATTTTTTTATCGTTTTCAAATCTTGTTTCATCATACAAATTAAGGTTACTAATTTGATTGGCTAATAAATTTTTATCAGGCAAAGAATTAAATTCATCTTCTGGTGTAATTTTTGTTGTTTCAAAACACTTTTCAATTAAAGTTTTTATATTTTCATCTAGTAAATTTGATGATGAAATTGATGATCTTCTTTTACCTAAATAAGTTTCTATACTTAATCCCAATCCATCTGATCTATCTGAGGCTTCTAGAGATTTATTTCTAAAATTAACTGTTTCTGAAATAGAGTGACCAACTTTAACACTTGCATCAGTTGCTCCTATTTTTTTTGCCAAATCTAAACAATATGAAGCTTTAGATATAAGAAATTCTTGATCCTTAATCATACTACATTAAAGTTTTGTTCCACCAACTGTCATTTTATTTATCAAAATTGAAGGTTGAGCAACTCCAACAGGAACTCCTTGGCCTGCTTTACCACAAGTTCCTATCCCTGGATCTAACATCATATCATTTCCTACCATCGATACTTCCTTAAGAATTGATGGTCCATCACCAATAAGTGTTGCGCCTTTAATTGGAGATCCAATTTTACCATTATTTATCTCGTAAGCCTCAGTACAATTAAATACAAATTTTCCAGATGTAATATCTACCTGGCCACCTCCAAAACTTACTGCAAAAATTCCTTTATCAACAGATTTGATCATTTCATCTTGAGTTTGATTGCCACTTAACATCATTGTATTTCTCATTCTTGGCAAAACAATATGTCTATAATTTTCTCTTCTTCCAGATCCAGTAGATCTTGTTTTCATTAATCTTGCATTGTGCCTGTCTTGCATAAAATTTTTAAGAATACCATTTTCAATCAAAACTGTTCTCTCAGTTGGTGTACCCTCATCATCAATTGTTAAACTACCTCTCCTATTGTCTATCGTACCATCATCAACAATTGTTACTCCATCACTTGCAACTTTTTCTCCCATAAGATTATGAAATGCTGACGTTTTTTTTCTATTAAAATCCCCCTCTAGGCCATGACCAATTGCTTCATGAATTAAGATTGCAGGCCAACCAGGTCCTAGGACTACTTTCATCTCACCAGCAGGTGCTGGTTTACTCTCTAAATTTACTGATGCTATTCTAAAAGCTTCTTCACAAACATTTTTCCAATAGTCATTTTTTAAATAATCATCATAAGATTGTCTGCCACCAATTCCATAAACACCTGTTTCTTTTCTTCCATTTTTTTCTAACATGACAGAAACGTTAAATCTTATTAATGGACGCACATCAGTAAGCGACTCTCCACCTGATCGAATAATCTCTATTGATTTTTGCTCACCAGCAAAACTAGCCGTCACTTGTTTTACTGATCCATCTTTTTTTCTTAAAAATTCATTAACTTTATTTAAGACCTCTAATTTTGAATCTAACGTTTTTTGCTCAATTGGATTAATATCTTCATAGAATTTTTTATTAGATTTTGGAATCTCATGATTATATGTGCCTTTAATTGATTTAAGAGTTGATTTAAGATTTTCTGAAGAATTTTTTAGTGAATCTTTTGATATTTCATTTGAATAAGAATAAGCAACAACCTCGTTTGAAATAGCCCTAAAACCAAATCCCAAGTCAGAACTATAGTTTGAGCTTTTTATTTTGTTATCATCTAACAAAATTGACTCTGATTTGGACTCTTCTAAATAAAGTTCACCATCATCACAATTGTTGAGTGTTTCAGATACTAATTTATCTGCATCTTTTCTTGTTAAATCTGATTTATTGAAGAAATTACTCATCTACCTTAAATAGTAGTTTGTTCACAATTTTCAACTGATCATTTTACGCATGTACAATTTCTTACTAAAAGTTAATTATTATTAGATGAAAGTATATTTTAATAACTCTTGTAAAATCTGTAGATCGGAAATTAACTTATATAAAAAAGAAAATATCAAAGATATTGATTGGATAGATATAACTAATAATTCAGATGCTGAAAAAGAAACATCTAGAAATGACAAAGAATTGTTGAGGAGACTGCATGTTAAAGAAAATGGTAAAATTATTCAGGGCGCAGAGGCATTTCTTTATGTTTGGAAAAAGATTCCAAAATATAAATTTTTATATAAATTTTTTAAATTACCAATAATTTTTACAATCTTTAAATATGGGTATGAAATGATTGCCTTTTTTCTATATTTAAAAAATAAAAAGCAGCTCAAAAACTAAGTTAAGAAAAATATTAAAAATTCACTGAGTAAAGACATAGATAACAAAAACATTATTAATAAAATTGAGTACATTAGAGTTATAACTCTATTTCTTTTTCTCCTTAGTCTAACAAAAGTTTTATCATCAAGATCTGAGATATCTCTTTCACCTATAACTGGATAATCATAACT
This sequence comes from uncultured Pelagibacteraceae bacterium, assembly GCA_902587755.1. Lineage (GTDB taxonomy): Bacteria > Pseudomonadota > Alphaproteobacteria > Pelagibacterales > Pelagibacteraceae > Pelagibacter. The sequence goes on from CACIMN010000001.1 coordinate 301,389, forward strand.
CCATCGCCAGGTAGACTGACCTAACCTAGAGTCAAGACTGTTAAAATATCTTATCCATGCAATAACATATCTAAATATTAAATATAAAATTATCATTAATGCAGAAGAAAATAGCATTTTAAATGATACTTAATTATTTAAGATAATTTAATTGATATTTTTAGCTCTTTTTCTTCCAATTAATTGAGTAAGTGCGTCAACCATAGTATCTGAGGCCTTAAATATTTCATTATTTTTAAATTCATGGGAAATATTTTTTTCTGGATCGGTTTTGTCTTCAATAACTATTCCTTCATCAGGTGAATTATTTTTGATATAAATTAATAAAAGCCATTCATCATCTGTTGCTTCATCCCATTTGACAAATATTTCTCCTGTTTCAAACCTTCTGTCTATACATCTAAAGATAGACATATGCCTTGTTATGTGTCTTTTGTTTAATTGAAATACTAAACTGCTAGCACTTCTGTAAAAACTTTCGAGAGCGAACTCAATTTTTTGTCTTGCTAAAGTATATTCTTTTTCTTTTTGTAAAAGTGTTTCTCTATCTTCATCTCCTTGAATTTTTACTCCTAGAGCCTCTACTCTTTCTCTAATTTTTTGATCTCTGATAATTCGGTATTTTTCTTTTAGTTTTTCTATTCTTTGTTGTAAGCCAGCATAATCTTCTCTCTTTTCTCTTAAGGAAATTTTTTCTAGTTTCTCTAATTCTTTAACCTCTCTAACTCTGAATTTTTCAATTTGCTTATCTAATTTTAATTGTTGTAAAAATTGCTTTTGTTTCTCTGCTTGTTCAATTCTTAAAAGAGCTTGTTCTTTTCTTAAGAATAATTTTATTTCTTTTGTTCTTTGTTTTTCTAATCTAATTTCATCTTTTAAAGCTTGTTCTTTTAATTTAACTTTTAATTCAGCTTCTTTTTGTTTTTCTTTTGCGATTTTAATCTTTTCTAATCTTTCTTTTTCTTGTTTTTCTAATTTTAATCTTCTTGCTTCATCTTTTTTAAGAATTTTATATTGTGAGATTGTATCTGCTATTTTATCAAAAAATGCTTGAACATATTTTTCAAAACCAAAATTTAATTTAAACTTAAATTCAGGTTTAAGAGAATTTTGAATATTGACTACCTTTAAAAGAAAATCTGACTTTTTTGACTCAGTAGATTTATATTTTTTAATTACTTTTTTTGATTTTTTAAATTTTCTTTTTTTAGAATTTTTTTTTTGTCTAGCTTTTATTTTTTTAATATTGCTTTTCTTGATCTTTTTTAAATATTTTTTAATTTTTTTTTTATTTTTGAAAAAATTTTTTGTCGTTTTTCTTTTCTTTTTTTTCATTTAAGGAAATTTATGTTTATCAATAATTTATTGATAAATATAGTCTCTTGTAACTGGAGTTGAAGAATAATTTTTTGTTAATTGAAATTGATATACAACTTGATCACCCCATTTAAATGCCATCTCACAACCTGCAAGATAAAATTCCCACATTCTAAAAAACCTTTCATCAAACATTTGAATTATTTTTTCTCTGTTTTTAAGACAATTTTCTTTCCAATGTCTTAAAGTGTGCATGTAATGCAGCCTTAAAACCTCAATGTCTGCAACGATTAATCCCGACTTTTCTATATGTGGACTTACCTCACTCAAGCTTGGTGTATATCCACCAGGGAAAATATATTTCGTAATCCAAGGGTGTGGGTCTCGAGGTGGATTTACTGACCCTATTGTATGAATCAATGAAACTCCGTCATCTTTCAGAAGTTTTTCAACTTGTGAAAAAAATTTTCTATAAAATTTTCTTCCTACGTGCTCAAACATTCCAACACTTACTATTCTATCAAATTTTTCATCTAGCTCTCTATAATCAATTAATTTAAAATGTAATTGATTTTCTAAATTAAGTTCTTTTGCTCTTTTTTTACAATAATCAAATTGATTTTCAGAAAGAGTAATTCCTGTCACTTCGCAATTTACACTTTTCGCGATATCAATTGCTAAAGATCCCCATCCACATCCGATATCTAAAACTTTTTGATTTGGTTTTATATTAAGTTTTTTAATTATATGTTGGATTTTATTATTTTGCGCTGTCTCAAGCGTGTCTGTTTCATTTTTAAAGTACGCGCATGAATATTGTCTTTTAGGGTCTAAAAACAGATTATAAAGATCATCTGAAATATCATAATGATGTGAAACGTTCATCTTAGATTTTTTTATCAAATTGAAATTAGTCAAATATCTATAAGTACCCCTCAACTTATTGATTAAAGAACTAAAAACGTTTATCTCACCTCTACCAAAATTCATTAAAGAAAGATCTAAAAAATCTGTCAATGTTCCATTTTCTATAATTATTTCTCCATCAGTGTAAGCTTCACCAAAATATAAATCGGGATGAAATAATAATTTATAATGAAGGTTTTTATTTAATATTTTCAGTTTAAGAGGATTTTCACTTTTTGGATTACCAATAATATAACTTTTAGAATTAGCATCAATTAAGATAAATCCATCTTTTTTAAAAACATTATTTAAAAATCTAGCTAATTGCATCTAAGCCGCCTTAGTATTATTTAGTGAAAATTTTAATTTCTCTAAATTATTTGTTAAATCTGATGCCTCTTTAGAGTTTAAAATACTAAGTGGTGGCAAAAGATTTTTATAATATATTTCTTTTTTACTAAAATAAGTATGTAAACCTGAAATCAAATTATATTTTTCAAATTCTGCTCTTACATCACAAAGATTTTGATTTACTGTCTGATCGTTTCCATCATTAAAATCATCGTAAACTTTTCTTGCCAGTGTGGAAGTAGCATTGCATGTAGCTGTAATAATTCCAGAACAACCTAATTTAAGTCCTTTAAATAATTTAGATTCTGATCCAGGTAAAACTGAAAAATTATCAATTTTTAAGTTTTCAAAAAGATTATAAGAGCTATCTTTAACTCCAATTATATTTTTTGGATATTTTTTTACTAACTCTTCAATACATTCAATGCTGAACTTGTAACCACAGAGTTTTTCAAAATTATATAGTACTATTTCACAATCATAAATTACTTCTACTATTTTGCTATAAAATTCTATTACTTCTTTATCTCCGTATTTATAGTATGCAGGTGGCATAATTAAGAATCTATTAAATCCTAAAGATTTAGAAACTCTCATTAAATTAATTGTTTCACCTAAAGAGTTTAAACCAGTACCAATAATATACTTTTCTTTATGTTTGCTTGAAGTCAGATGATTTAATAAATTTATTTTTTCAGAGACAGGTATAAGTTGAGCTTGCCCTGTACTTCCAAATATAGCTGCTCCGTGGCAACCATTGTCTATAACCATTTCTGCGTGTAAAATGGTTTTCTTTATATCAAGCGTCAAATCATCATTTAAGATCGACATTGAAGCCGCATAAATGCCTTTAATTTTACTCATAGTAAAAATTTATATAAAAATATTAATTAGTAAAGTTTATAAATTAAACATGAAAATATTAGCTATTCAAAACAAGATGGGCATAGGTGATACAGTAATTTTCCTGCCTTTTATTAAAGCTATTTCAAAAAAATTTCAGGTACCAGTAAGTTTACTTGTAAAAAAAAATTCTAGAGCGAAGGAATTTTTGATTTATACAAATTATATTGATGAAATAATTCATTTGGAAAGAGACAATAAAGTAAATCAAAAACACGACGGTTTAAAAGGATTTTTCAAATTAGCAAGCGATATAAAAAAATATAATTTCGACAAAGTTTTTATATTCAATTCTTCTTTGAGATATAACTTAATTTCTAGATTGGCAGGAATTAAAGAAATATTTCAATACCCCTTATTTGAAAAACAAAATCAACATATTACAGAACCAGCTAAAAATTTAATTAAAAAATATTTAGATTGTGAAACGAGTGATAATCCAGAAATTCAAATCGATAATGATCTAGTCCAAAAATCAATACTTAAATATAATATAAATAATGATGATCTTAATATTTTGTTGGGTATAGGTGGTTCAGGTCCAACAAAAAGAATACCTTCAAAAACTTTTTTAAAAGTAATGGAAAAATTAGAAACATTTAAAAAATGTAGATTCTTTTTAGCTACAGGCAAAAGTGAAGATGAACAAAAGATTTTAAATGAAATATATAATACAAAGTTTAAAGAAAAATGTGTTGCACTGGACAATCTTAATATAAGAGAAATTTTGCCTGTTATTAAAAATTGTAATGTTGCAATATGCAATGATACAAGTTTCTCACATTTATCATCAGCATTAGGAATTAAAACAATTACACTAATGGCAGATACTCCATTAATTTATGGTTCTTACAACACAAATATGTATCCAATTATTCCTGATGGAGAAATAACAGTTTCTCACAATACGCACGGTAAAGACAAAATTAATCCAGAAAAAATCTGCGAAAAACTATCATCAATAATTAATTAAGAAATATCCTTAAGCACTATCTCTTTAGCTTCATTAACTATTGCAGATAATCTAGAAGTCTCTGGGGAAATATCAGGATGAATTTTTTTTTGGATTTTTTGGTAAGCTTTGTTTAGCGCTTCTTTGGTCGGTTTTTTATTAATATCTAAATTTAAAATCTTGTATGCCTCAGATATTGATAATGATGAAGAGTTATTATTTTGATATTGATTAAAAGAAAATCTTCCAGAATTTCTTAAAGTTTGAATAAGCCTATAGAGAGAAAGCAATTGAAACAATGATAAACCTTTAAGTTTAACTAAAGCTAGGCTTGCAAGAGTTAATGGCAATGTAAGTAGAAATTTTCCACCAATAGCAAATAAAACTGCCAATAAAGCCAATAATAAAATTGTTATCAGCCTCACACCTTTTGACATTTTTTTTGGAGAAATATTTGACCACCATCTTAATAAAAAATATAAGATGACTAAAATTACAAGTAGATAAATAATAATATTCATATATTTCCTTATTAGATGAAAGTACCACAACTTAAAAAAAAACTAGAGATAAAAACTTGTCACAATATTGATTGGGAAGACAATTACAGCTGGATTCATCAAGATAATATTTTGGAAGTTCTCAGAGATAAAAGCAAGTTAGATCCTGAAGTGAAAAAATATTTAGAAGACGAAAATGCTTACACAGAGCATCATTTAAAAGATACAAAAGATATTCAAAAAAAATTATTTGATGAAATTAAAGGAAGAATTAAATTAGAAGATGAATCTTTACCCTATAAAGATCATACTTACGAGTATTGGACAAAAACTACAATAAAAGGAAATTATTCGATAAAACTTAGAAAAAAAATTGGTTCAGAAATCATCGAGGAGATATGGAATGGGGATAAAGAAAAAGAAAAACTTAAAACTGAATATTTTGGTGTAGGAGATTTAGAAGTAAGTAATAATGATAAATATTTAGGTTATTCTTTGGATCTTAAAGGATCAGAATATTATACAATTTATTTAAGAGATATAAAAACAAACAAAATCATTTCAAGAGAAATTACAGAAACATCAGGTGGGATAACATTTAGTTTAGATGATAAATATATTTTTTATTCTAAACTTGATGAAAATCATAGAGCAAGAACAATATATAGACACAAAATAGGAGATTTTGATAATGAGGATGAGTTAATATTTGAGGAGAAAAGTGAAGCTTTTACAGTGGGAATTGGGAAAAGTTCAGATGAAAAATATTATTTTATAAATACTTCTGACCACAATACCTCAGAGCAATATTACTTTAAATCAGATGAATTAAACCCATCTCCAAAACTTATTATTAAAAGAGAAAGAGGTGTTCTCTATTCTGTTAACTCTTGGGATAATAAATTTTATAATCATACAAATAAAAATGCTGAAGACTTTAAAATTGATATTTGTGATGATTTAGAAAATCAAAATTGGAAAACATATATTTCAGCAAAAGATGAGGTTTTAATTGGTGGATTAACATTCCTTAAAAATTGGATTATTCGTGGTGAAACATCAGATGCACTAGATAAATTATTTGTCAAAAATATTTCTACAAATATAGAAGAAGAATTAATTTTTTCTGATGAATCTGTTTATGTTCCAGGAGTAAGCTTAACTCAAAAAGATAGAAATACTGATGAAGTTCATTTAGGATACTCCTCACCTAAAACTCCCTCTAGAGTATTTAAATATAATTTAGCAACAAAATCTAAAGAACTTGTTAAAGAACAAGAGATCCCATCTGGTCATAATAAAGATGACTATATTGTAGAGAGAGTTGAGTTTAAATCTCATGACGGAAGAATGGTTCCATTAACAATTACTAGACACAAAAAAACAAAAATTGATGGGTCTGCAAATGTTTTATTGTATGGATATGGGTCTTATGGAAATTCTATGTCCCCAAGTTTTTCTTCTACAAGATTAAGTCTTATCAATAGAGATATAATTTGGGCCACAGCCCATATCAGAGGTGGTATGGAAAAAGGCATGAAGTGGTGGAAAGAGGGAAAATTAACTAACAAAAAAAATACTTTTGAAGATTATATTTATGCAGCAAAATATTTGATCGAAAACAATTATACCTCAAAAGGAAATATTATTGGAATGGGTGGATCAGCTGGAGGATTATTAATGGGAGCTGTAGTCAATCAATCTCCTGAATTATTTTTAGGAATTATAATGGCTGTTCCTTTTGTAGATTCTTTAACAACAAATCTTGATCATTCTTTACCTTTGACTGTTGGAGAATTTGACGAATTTGGAAATGCTAAAGAAAATAAAGAACACTTTGATTATATTTTTTCATATGCACCCTACAACAATATTAAAAAAATGGATTATCCACATATTTTTATCACAACAAGTTTAAGCGATAATAGAGTTTTATTTGATGAACCCACAAAATTCACAGCAAAACTTAGAGACCATAAAACAGATAATAATTTGCTTCTTTTAAAAACCGAAATGAATGCTGGTCATGGTGGAAAATCAGGAAGAGATGGCGCAATAGAAGAAATCGCTATTGACTATGCATTTGCATTAAAAATTTCAAAAAAAATTTAGTTCAATTTAAATCTTGAAAAAAACAAATTAATTCCCATATAACTCAGGTAAGTCGCCTAATGGGGCTTACATAAATAAACTTGCTTAACAAAGGAGGATATTATGACAAGTAAGGATCTATCTATATTTAACTCACTAAGACCTTTTTCAATTGGTTTTGATGACATGTTCGACCAATTTGAAAATATGCTGGGAAATGGGAATTTGACGATGCAGTCAAATTATCCACCATACAACATCCGAAGGACAGGTAAAGACAACTACGCAATTGAAGTAGCATTGGCTGGCTTTAGCAAAAAAGACGTTGAGGTTGAGTTTGAGGACAATTTATTAACAGTCAGAACAAAACAAGTTAATAAGTCTGAAGACAGTGATGTTAATGGAGAAATTATTCATAAAGGTATTTCTCAAAGACAATTTGCAAGATCATTCACTATTGCTGACGATGTAAAAGTTCACGGTGCTGAACTTAAAGATGGTCTTTTAACAATATCTTGTGAAAGAATAATTCCAGAACATAAAAAAAAGAAGCTTATTGAAATTAAATAAGTCTTAAACCTTGCTTGTGGGGAGAAGTCCCCACAGGTATGAGTAAATCTTAAAAACTTATTAATTTAAACAAGTTCATTTATATTACTAAAAAACCTATAATGAGCAAATTTGTTTAAAACAGCAAATTTTAAAAACACCCATTTGATACAAAACCAACGACTATGTTTTCTGAATTAATCTCAAACCTTCGTTCACAAGGAACTAAGTATTTTTTGCTATTATAGACTAGCTCAAAATTACCTTTTGCGTTTTTGAAATCTTCATCTGGTTTTCCAAGCTCCATTTGAAGCTCACTGGCAGATTTTCCAAGAAATTTACTTAATTTTTCATTTTCTTTTTCAACAATTGCATCTGTTTTTTCCTTAACAGTTTGACACCCTGAAAAAAAAATTATGATAATAAAAAGACTTATTACCGATTTAAATTTTGTCATTACTTTAAAGTCCACTTGTTTGTTAAATAAATTATTAACTTTTAAGTTGTATAAATAATTTATTTCTTATTACATTTACATTTAATTATAGTAACAATTGTGTTCTTTATTTGATGGTTCAAGCATATGAATGAAAAAGCTTTAGAAAAGATACTAAATATATTTTTAAAGGAAGTTCTGCCACTTACTGAAAAAGGTGTTGCTAAAGGTAGTAAAATATTTGGGGCAGCAATAATTAAAAAAAACGATTTATCTCTTGTAGTTGCAGAAACAAACAATGAAATAGAAAACCCATTGTGGCATGGAGAGATGCACACACTTAAGAAGTTTTATGAATTAGATACAAACAAAAGACCAAATGAGAAAGACTGTATGTTTTTAAGCTCTCATGAACCCTGCAGTATGTGCTTGAGTGCAATTACTTTCTCTGGTTTCGATAATTTTTATTATCTGTTTCCATATGCAGATACAAATAATGAATTTAATATTCCTCATGATCTAAATATACTAAAAGAAGTTTTTAATATTCCTGATGGAAAATATAATAAAGAAAATTCATATTGGAAAAGTCAAAACATAAATTTACTTATTGAAAATTTACCTCCTTTAGAAAAAGAAAAAGTTTTAAATCAATTAGACGAAATAAAAACAAAATATTTAACTTTATCAAATCAATATCAGAAAAATAAGGATGGAAATTCTATACCATTGAACTAATTAATGAATACAAACCTTAAAATTTCAAATGTAACTAAAATATATCCTGGGTGTATTGCAAACGACAATGTTTCACTCGAGTTTAATAGTGGTAAAATTTATGCTCTTCTTGGAGAAAATGGTGCTGGAAAATCTACACTTGTTAAAATTCTCTCAGGTGTAGTCATTCCTGATGAAGGTAAAATTTATTTAAATAAAAATATTCTAAAACTTAATTCACCATCAGATGCAAAAAAAAATGATATTGGAATGGTATTTCAGCATTTTAATCTTTTTGAAACTTTGTCTGTATTTGAAAACTTAATAATAGACTCAGATGAACAAAGAGAAAATTTAAAAGAAAAAATAGATACAATCATGAAAAAATATAATTTTTCAGTTGATCTTGATGTTCCTGTTCTCAATTTATCAGCAGGTCAAAAACAAAAAGTAGAAATAATAAGATGCCTAATTAGAAGCCCAAAAGTTTTAATTATGGATGAACCCACATCGGTATTAACAGAGCAAGAAACCAGTGAATTATTCTTATCATTAAAAAAATTTTCAGAGGAAGGAATTTTAATTATTTATATAACCCATAAACTAAAGGAAGTTATGCAACTTTGTGATGAAGTTGCTGTGATGAGAAGAGGAAAATTGGTCTCTGTAAGCCAAATCAATAATGAAAATATAGAATCTCTTGCAAACAAAATGGTAGGTCAGGATTTAAAAACAATTAAGAAAAAAAAGGAAAATACTTCGTCAGAACAATTAATTAAAATAACAAATCTTAATTTTAAAAGTGAAGATCCTTTTGAAACAAACTTAGTTGATATTAATTTTTCTCTTAATCGAGGGGAATGTTTAGGGATCGCTGGTATATCAGGAAATGGCCAAAGTGAATTATTTCAAGTGTTAAGTGGTGAAATTATATCAAATAAGAATTCCATAGAATTTAATAAAAATTTTATTGGGGATTTAAATCCTCAAGAAAGAAGAGAATATTTAATGGCTTTTTCTCCAGAAGATAGGCTTGAACAAGCTGCTATTCCACAAATGGCAATTTTTGAAAATGTAGCTCTAAACAATTTTAAGTCCTCAAATTTTTTTAATAATGGATTAATAAATGAAAGCAAAATTAAAGAGCATTCAAAAAAAATAATTTCAGAATTTAATGTAAACACTGACAATATAGATTTAAAAAGCCAATTTTTATCTGGAGGAAATTTACAAAAATTAATTATTGGAAGAGAATTAATAACATCTCCAGATTTATTAATTTGTTTTAATCCTACATGGGGTTTGGACGTTGGAGCTATAAATTATATTCATGAAACATTAATTAAAATAAATGAACAAAATAAATCAATAATATTAATATCAACAGACACTGATGAATTGTTAAAATTAAGTGACAAAATTTCAGTAATCCATAGAGGAAAATTATCAAAAATAATGAATGCTGAGGATGTTACCTCTGAGAAACTTGGGATACTTATGGGAGGAGGAAATTGATTAAAATTGTAAAAAGAGATCAACCTTCAAAAGCTATATTTTTCTTTACACCTGTCCTAGCTATTTTTCTAACATTAATAGCGGGAGGTATAATATTCTATATTTTAGGTTTTAAACCATTTGAAGCCCTAAAATTTTTTTTCATAGTTCCAATTGCAGATAAATATGGTTTCAGTGAATTATTATTAAAAGCCACACCACTTTGTTTAATAGCGATTGGTTTGTCTTTTTGTTTTAAAAGTAATAATTGGAATATTGGAGCAGAAGGTCAATTAACTTTTGGTGCTATAGTTTCAGGAGGAGTTGCATTATTATTTTATGATCAAGAAGGTTTCTATATTCTACCAATAGTAATATTAGCTGGCGCAATTGGTGGTATGATATATGCATCGATACCTGCAATATTAAAAACTTACTTCAATACTAATGAGATATTAGTAAGTCTTATGTTGGTATATGTTTCAAAATTAATTTTAGATTATCTTGTTGTCGGTCCTTGGAGTAATCCAGAAGGATTTAATTTTCCTGAAACTAGACAGTTCAGTGACTCTGCAAGACTTCCTTTATTATTTGAAGGACTAAGAATTCACGCAGGAATATTTTTAGCATTAGCTGCAGTGGTTATTAGTTGGTTTGTTTTTTATAAAACATATTTGGGTTTCCAAATGAAAGTTTCAGGTTTTAGTTTAAAGACAGCAAAATATGCTGGCTACAAAGGTAAAAAAATGATTATCCTGGTTTTTTTAATAAGTGGAGCTTGTGCGGGTCTAGCAGGCGTAGGAGAAATAACTGGACCCATTGGACAGCTTCATAGAGAAGTATCTCCAGATTATGGATTTACTGCGATTATTGTTGCATTTTTAGGTCGCTTACATCCTGTGGGAATAATTTTTGCATCTCTAGTTGTTGCAATAACTTATCTGGGTGCTGAAACGGCACAAATCTTTATGCAAATACCAAAATATACAGGTCAGGTTTTTCAAGGGATGATATTATTTTTTCTTCTTGCCTCTGACTACTTACTCTTTTTCAAATTTAAATTTATAGACTCAAAAAAATGATCATTGATATAAATTTTGTTGGACTAATAATTGCATCAATAATGGCATCTGCAGTTCCTTTAATTTTAGCTTCTTGTGGTGAACTAATTACAGAGAGATCTGGGGTACTAAACCTTGGTGTAGAAGGAATGATGATCATTGGAGCTATTTCAGGCTTTGCACTTATGACAGTTACTGGAAGTTTAATAATAGCAGTTTTTGGTGCAATGTTAGCTGGAGTTTTAATTTCTACAATTTTTGCATTTCTTACCCAAACATTAATTACAAATCATGTGGCAACTGGTTTAGCTCTCACTATTTTTGGAATAGGAATTTCTGCAATGATTGGAAAAAACTTTGTGGGTATTCCTGGGAAAGAATTTCCTGTTCTTTTTGAAGGTTTAAAAGATACAATACCACTTTTAAGTCCAATATTATTTGGACATTCAATTGTTTTTTATTTTGCTTTTGCCCTACCCTTCATAACTAGCTACTTTTTAAAAAAAACTAAAGTAGGATTAATAGTTAGAGCTGTGGGAGACTCTCCAGAATCTGCTTCTAATCAAGGCATAAATGTAAGATTAGTTCGTTACGTTTGCATACTTTATGGAGGCGCAATGTGTGGACTTGGAGGTGCATATTTGTCAATGATTTACACTCCACAGTGGATTGAAAATATGACTGGTGGCAGGGGTTGGATTGCATTAGCGCTAGTAGTTTTCTCAACCTGGAATCCAATTAAAATTTTAATAGGCGCGATGATTTTTGGTGGATTGACCATTATTCAATTTCATATGCAAGCAATCGGAGTAAGAATTCCTGTTCAATTTTTAACAGCTCTACCCTACATAGTTACAATAATAGTCTTAGTTGTAATTTCTCGTGATAGTAGAAAAATAAGACTGAGTACTCCTAGTTCCTTGGGGAAATCTTTTCATAAAAACAATTAATTTAAAAATAATCATTTTTTTTTAGATAATATAATTTAAGTTTAAATAATTAAAAAATTAAAAGGGGAAATAAATTTATGCATAAATTTTTAATTCGTTCTTTCGTCTCTTCTTTAGTTTTATTATTTACATTAACTGTTGCTGCGGTTGCAAAAGATGTTAAAGCAGCATTTGTTTATATTGGTCCAACTGGGGATCATGGATGGACTTATCAGCATGATGTAGGTAGAAAAGCTGTTGAAGATGCCGGATTTAAAACAACATATGTAGAAGGTGTTCCAGAAAGTGCTGATGCTGAAAGGGTTCTTAGACAATTAGCTAATTCTGGCCACGACATCATCTTTACAACTAGCTTTGGATACATGAATCCTACTAACAAAGTTGCAAAAGAGTTTCCAAATGTAAAATTTGAACATGCAACTGGATATAAAAGAGAACATCCAAATGTTGCAACTTACGCAGCTAGATTCTATGAAGGTAGAACTATTTTGGGAACAATCGCTGGAACTATGACAAAATCAAATGTAATTGGTTATGTTGCATCTTTTCCAATACCTGAAGTTATCAGAGGTATTAATTCATTTACTTTAGCGGCACAAAAAGTTAACCCAAATATTAAAACTAAGATTGTTTGGGCTTTCACTTGGTACGATCCAGGTAAAGAAGCAGAAGCAGCAAAAGCTTTAATTGATCAAGGTGCCGATGTAATTGCTCAGCATACAGATAGTACCGCTATTGTTCAAATGGCTGAAAAAGCTGGTGTATATGCTTTTGGACAAGCAAGTGATATGGATAAGTTTGCACCAAAGGCTGTGTTAACCTCAGTTGAAAATAACTGGGGACCATATTATGTCGATAGAGTAAAAGCTGTTGCAAATGGTACATGGAGTCAAAAAGATACATGGCATGGTATAGGTGATGGTATGGTGGTAATCTCAGGTTTAGATTCTCAAATGCCTAGTGACCTACAAGCAAAAGTTAAAAAACTTCAAGCAGATTTAGCATCTGGTAAAGTTCATTCTTTCACTGGACCAATTTATGACCAAAAAGGAAATTTAATGGTAGCAGAAGGAAAAACTGCAGATGATGGTATGCTTGCAGGTATGATGACTTATGTTAAAGGTGTTGAAGGAGATATACCTAAGTAAGCTAAGTAGCTTTTAAACTTGTAAAAATTAAAAAGGCCAGTTTCTGAACTGGCCTTTTTTATATTCGATGTTTTTTTTTTATTTCTTCAATTCTTAATTCTTCATAAATTTCGAAGGGCTGCACAATCCAAGGATTACCTGCAAGTTTTTTTGCACAAAAATCTGGCTCAAATGTCGATTTCTTTTTTTTAAACAACGTAGCAGTTTTAATATCTTCTATTTTATCTTTTATCGGTTCATATTTTTTTAACCAATCTATACTTTTATTGAAAGTTATTCCTGTGTCAGATAAATCATCACATAAAAGTATTTTACCACCCATATTAGGTGCTATAGAACTCATTTCCCTTGAAAAAACAATATCACCTTGCTCATCTTCCACTCCTTTACCACTATAAGACTCAACTGCAAGATATGCACATTTTAATTTAAATATTCTGCTTAATACATCTATCATCGGTGCTGCCCCACGCATGATGCCAACAAGTATTGTTGGTTTATATCCACTTTCATCAATTTGGATTGCTAACTTCTCAACAGTCTTATTGTACTCATCCCAGCTGACTATCATTTTTTCAGTCATAATCTTTTAATAACTATTTATTTAAATAATAAAACTAAAACTGCAAGAACGATAAGTGCAATTATTGAAGATATTAAAATATACAACCTATGAATGTTTCTTCCTCTTAAGTTAAAATAATGTCGTGCTACTCCAGTAATGACTGCTAATGCGCATAATATTAACCAATTATATTGATGATAAACTAAGAAGCTTGAGTGTCCAGAAAGCATTATAAACAATACTAAAAAAGTGGAATAATTATTATGAATTGATCTCTGTTTAGCTGCTAGGGATAGACTCATATCAAATTTTTCACCTCTTTCACTGCTGCTGATGATGTTCATTTGATTTGGTATAATTACTGTAAAAACATTGCCAAACATATTGGTTCCTATAATTAATCCAACACTTAAAATTGCAAATTTTGGTCCAAATAATTTTGTTAAACCAAATGAAACGACTGCTAATAAAATAATGGCTGTAGAAATAAACAATATATTATTTTCTATCAATTTCGATTTACACAATAGATCATATATAAACCAAAAAATAATTAATGATAAAAGCGAGATAATAATTGCATAACTAGGGGGCATTAACAGGACACGTTTATCAACCATTAATACACCAGCGTTATAATAATAAATTACAACTAAGAGCAACATTCCTGTTACAAAAGTTAGGTAACTTTGCCATTTAAAAATTACTAATCTATTTAAATAATCCTGTGGTGGTGAGGTTTTTAACCTTGAAAGTTTATAAAAAAAACCGGAATGCATTAGATATCCCTCTCCATCAACATCATCGCTAGTTATATTTTTATTTAAATTATTGTCTAAGTAATTAAATAAAAAACTATTACCTACCCATAATATTGCAAATACTACATGACCCCATCTTAAAATAACCTCTAACCATTTAATTGTATAAGGTAAGAATTCCATCAGTATTTAATTTTATCTACTTTTTTATCCCAAATTTCAAATGCTTTTAAAGCTTCTTCTCTAAGCATTTGTACCATTTTAATTTTTCTATCATCAATTTTTTTTGGAATTTCCGTATAAATAAAAGAGTCGTCGAAATCTATATTTTTTGCATCTTCTCTAGTATTTGCATAATATATTTTATCTAATCTTGACCAATAAATTGCAGAGAGACACATTGGACATGGTTCACAAGATGTATAAATCTCACATCCAGAAAGATCAAAAGTGTTTAAATTTTTAGAGGCTTCACGAATTGCTACTATTTCTCCATGCGCAGTTGGATCGTTTGAAGAGGTAACTTTGTTTGAGCCCTCTGCAATAATCTTTTGATCCTTAACTATAACACTTCCAAAGGGACCACCTATAGTATTCGCACTTTTAATAGAAAGTTCAATGGCTTTTGCCATAAATTTTTTTTTATCTTCCATTTTTAATTTTTTATTTTGTTTTTAATTTTATTTATACTCATTAAAATTCTTTCAGATGTTGCTGGCGCATTAAGTTCTGGCGCAAACTGATAATTTCCAACTGAGGCAACTGCATCTTTAATTGCATAAAAAACGCTCATAGCTAGCATTAGTGGAGGTTCACCAGTTGTCTTTGCTTTATTAACAACTTTCTCTTTATTTATTCCTTCTTTAAAAATTTCTACATTAAATTTTTTTGGAATATCACTTACAGCAGGTATTTTATACGTTGATGGAGAAAAAGTTGTAATCTGACCATTTGATTTCCAATTAAGTTCTTCAATTGTCAACCAACCTTGTCCTTGAACAAAACCCCCTTCGATCTGACCTAATTCAAGTGCTGGATTTATTGGTTTTCCTGCATCATGCAAAATATCAACTCTTTCTAGGATATTTTCACCAGTAAGTGTATCTATAATTACTTCTGAAACAGCAGCACCATAACAAAAGTAATAAAATGGTCTTCCTCTAAATTTTTTTTTATCAAAGTTTATTTTTGGCGTTGAATAAAAACCTGAGGATGAAAGAGAAATTCTATTTAAATATGCTTCTTGAATAATGCTTTTAAATTCAAATTGTCTGTTTCCAAATATTATATATTGATCCTTGTAGATTGCTTCTTGGTTATAGATCTTATATTTTTTTTTAATAAATTTTTCTAAATTTGATTTAATTTTTGCTACTGCATTTAATGCTGCAGCACCATTAAGGTCTGTGGTTGAAGATGCAGCACTAGCTGAAGTATTTGGAACCTTTGCTGTATTTGTTGATGAAATATGTACTAAATTATATGGTAATCCTAGGGAATTAGCCACTAGTTGAGCAATTTTTGTATGAGTTCCTTGACCCATTTCTATACCACCATGGTTCAAATACACACTTCCATCTGTATAAATATGAACTAAAGCACCAGCTTGATTTAAATGAATTGTTGTAAATGAAATACCAAATTTTAATGGTGTAATAGCTATACCTTTCTTTTTAAATTTATTTTTTTTATTATATTTTTTTATATCTAAGTATCTTTTCTTATAATTCGATTTATTTTCTAAATTTTTAAATAATTCATTGATCACATTATCTTCAATAGTCATTCCATAGTGAGTTACATTTTTTTTATCTTTTTGATAAAAATTTTTCTTTCGAACTTCAATAGGATCTATTTTTAAATACCTTGAAATATTATCAATAACATTTTCTATAGCCATCATTCCTTGATTTCCACCAAAGCCTCTAAATGCAGTTGAAGTTGGAATATTTGTCTTACATAAATTATTTGTTACCTCGATATCTGGTATGTAATACGCATTGTCTATATGAAGAAGAGCTCTTTCATTTATTGCTGCTGATAAATCAGGCGACATTCCACAATTTGATGATAAGTTAATTTTTAATCCTTCAATAATTCCTTCATCATTAAATCCAACTTCGTATTCAGATAAAAATTCATGCCTTTTACCAGTCAAAATTATATCATCATCTCTATCTAGTCTTAATTTCACAGGCTGACCTGTTTTTTTTGCCAACAACGCACAAATACATGTAGTCATAAAATTTGTCTCTTTCCCTCCAAATCCACCTCCAATTCTTCTTACTTCAACATTTATAGAATTACTTTTTTGATTAAACATTTTTGCAATTAATTGTTGTGTTTCAGAAGGATGTTGTGTTGAGCTGTAAACTAAAAAATTATCATCTTCTTTAGGTATAACAAAAGCTGCCTGACCCTCTAAATAAAAGTGTTCTTGACTTCCGGTTGTAAAGTTTCCTTTCAAATTATATTTTGAATTTTTAATTTTCTTAGAAGGGTTTCCTTTTTTAATTTTTCTAGGCTTAAATAAAAACTGTTTTTTATTTAAAGCATCTTTTATTGTGATAACTGGTTTTAAATCTTTATAAGTGATTTTTGCCTTTAATACTGCTTTTCTTGCAAGTTCAGTAGTTGTAGCAGCTACAGCAAACAATGGTTGACCAAAAAACTCAACTTTTTTATCTGGAAATATTGGATCACCATCAAAAACAGGGCCTACATCGTTCCTTCCTGAAATATCACTTTGAGTGACTACTGATATCACCCCTTCACTTTTTTTTACATCTCTTAAGTCTATTTTTTTGATTATTGCATGAGCTTTTTTACTTAAACCAATAGCACCATAAATTGTATTTTTTGGTTCATTAATGTCGTCAGTGTATTCAGCGTATCCACTTACATGCTTATAAGCACTATCATGTGGTCTTACATCATTAATATAGTTCTCTTTGCTCATTTAATTTACTCTTGATAGCTTATTAGAATCTATTTCTACGAAACATTTCATCAATAAATTTTTTGCTATCTCTAGTCTATATTCTTTACTTGCTCTCATATCCCCTATAGGACTTAGGTCTTTATCAAGATAATTTTTGGCTAGATTAAAAGTACTTAAATTAAGAGGTTTATTCTTAAGAATTTTCTCACAGGCTTTAGCTCTTTTTGGTACAGCTGCCATACCTCCAAAAGCAATAAAAACCTCTTTAATTTTATTTTTATCAATTTCAAAATTAAAAGATCCACAAACAGATGAAATATCATCATCGAATCTTTTTGATATTTTAAATGCTTTAAAAATATTTTTCTTAAATAATGGTATTTTTACTGAGTGAATAAATTCATTCTTTTTTAATTTAGTTTTTCTATAATCAAGGAAAAAATTGTTTATAGGAATAACTTTTCTTTGATTGAAGCTTTCAATTAAAATTTCTGCATTTAAAGATAACAAAATTGGTAATGTATCACCTATCGGAGATGCTGTTGCAATATTACCACCTATAGTTCCTACATTTCGAATTTGAACAGAACCATATCTTTTAAGAACTAAATAAAAATCTGGATAATGTTTTCTAATTTCTTTTTCAAATTTTATTAAAGGTGTAGAGGCACCAACCTCAAGGTAATTTTTATTTACTTTAATAAAGTTTAATTCTTTTATTTCTTTTAAATCAATTATAAAAGGAATTTCTTTTCTTTCTTTTGTAACTTTTAAAGATAAGTCTGTTCCGCCTGCAAGAAAACTAAAATTAGAGTATTTTTTAATTATATTTTTTAAATCCTTAATATTCTTTGGTGAAAAATAAATTTTATCATCTTTTTTAATATAAATATTTTTTGGTTTAATTTTTTTTAATAATTGAATAACTTTATTATTATTTTTACTAAATTGATCATTCCTGTTTTTCTTATCTAAACTTTTTGCAGCATCTATTATAGGTCTATATCCAGTGCAACGACATAAATTACCTGATATAGAATCTGTTATTAATTCATTATTAAGATTTTTATTATTTTTAAACATTGAAAATAAAGCCATAACAAATCCTGGTGTACAGAAACCGCATTGGGAACCATGAAATTTTACCATCGCATCTTGTACAGGGTGAAGTTTGCCATCTTTGGAAACCAAATCTTCTACAATTAAAAGTTGTTTACCATTTAATGATGGAACAAATGAAATACAGGAATTAATCGCTTTATATATAATCTTATTATCAACTAATTCACCTAAAACAATTGTACACGCACCACAACCACCCTCTGAACATCCTTCTTTGGTTCCAGTCTTTTTTAATTCGGTTCTAATATAATTAAGTAAGGTTTGATTTGGATCAGGATTATTAATTACTATAAGCTTATCATTTAACAAAAATTTAACAGAGCTCGATATCACTTAACTACCTCTATAAGTAGAATAACTCCAAGGTGAAACAAGTAAAGGAACATGATAATGTTGTGAGGGATCTGAAATACCAAATCTGATAACAACATCATCCAAGAATGGAACATCGCTAGCTGCAGATGTATTTTTAAAATAATCACCAATATGAAAAACTAATTCATATTTACCCTTAACAAAAATATCTCCCTCAGCTAATGGTGAATTAGCTCTACCATCGTCATTGAGTTTTGTTGAAGTTAATTTTTTTCGTTCTGAATTATTAATATAAAACAACTCAACTAGGATACCTTTGCCAGGTTTACCAGAATACACATCTAAAACATGAGTTGTGAGCTTTGTCATAAAATTATAATATCATTTAATTTCAAACTTAAATTTTTAAAGTTTAATGAGAACAATAGATAACATTAACGATCTTAACAAGTCTGATTTTTTGTCTTTATTTGGTAATGTTTTCGAAAAAACTGATTCAGTTGCAGTGGAAGCTTTTGAGTCAAAACCATTTAAAAACTTTGAAGATATTATGTTTAAAATGCTTGATATTTATGAAAATTACGAAAAGAATAAAATTTTAGAGATTTTAAATGCTCATCCTGAGCTTGCTGTAGCAAAAAAAATGACCTCTGAATCTATATCAGAACAAGCCTCTGCAAAATTAGACCAATGTTCTAATGATGAATATGAAGAATTTAAAAAATTAAATTCAGAATATAAAAAAAAGTTTAATTTTCCTTTTATAATTGCCGTAAAAGGTAAAGATAAAAATGAAATTTTGAATAATTTTAGACAAAGAATACAAAGTGATGTAGAAAGTGAATTCCTTGAAGCAAAAAAACAAGTAAAAAAAATCGCAACCTTTCGTTTGAATGAAATAAATAAAAAATGAAAAAATTTATAAGTGCAAAAATGATTAACTTAGCGGACCCAAGAATTGGATCTAAAGTTATATTTAAGACTGACGATTTTTTTGCAGCTGCTCATAGAATATTAAACATCGAAACTCCAGTTTTTAAAGATGGACTATTTGACAAACATGGTAAATGGATGGATGGATGGGAAACAAGGAGAAGAAGATCAAAAGGTTTTGATTATTTAATTTTAAAACTTGGTAAACCTGGGAAGATATTTGATATAGACATTGACACAACACACTTCAATGGAAACCAACCCACACATGCTTCGTTAGAGGGTTGCTTAAGCAAAACAAAGCCTAATAAGGAAACAAAATGGATTTCTTTACTAAGTAAAAAAAAACTTGGGCCAAACCGAAACCATAATTTCAAATCAAACAACAAATCTGTTTTTAATTATATAAGACTAAACATTTTTCCAGATGGTGGAGTTGCAAGACTAAGGCTTTATGGAAAAATTAAAATGGAGAAAAACTTTTTAAATAACAAAACTATTAACCTTACATCTGTTTTAAATGGCGCTTCAATTGTTGGTTGTAATAATGAGCATTTCGGCAGAGCTGAAAATATCATAGCACCTGGTAAAGGAAAAAATATGGGAGATGGTTGGGAAACAAGAAGAAGTAGAGGAAAAAACTTTGATTGGCTTATAATAAAATTTGGAAAACCAGGATTAATAAAAAAGCTAGAGATAGATACCCATCATTTTAAAGGAAACTATCCCGATAGTTGTTCAATTCAAACTGCAAACATTTCAAAAGATCTTTCCAATAAATCAATTGTCAAAAATTCAAAAAATTGGAAGTTTATTTTAAATAAGTCAAAACTGTCAGCTCACAAGAAACATATTTTTAAAAAATTTTTAATTAGGAGAAGTAAGGAAAATTATCTTAGAATTAATATCTATCCAGACGGTGGAATTTCAAGAATAAGGGCATTCGGAAATTTTGTGAAATGAAAATAATAAAAGCAAAAAAAATTACAAAAAAAAATTTTTCTAAATTTGGTCAATTAATAGATACGTCAAAAAAAAATCCTATAAATATTAATGATGGGTATGCAAAAAGATTTGATAATTTGATAAACCTAGATGCATCTAAAAACAAAGGGAAAGCAATTGTTAGTATTTTTAAAGCAAAAAAAAGAAGGTTTCCTATGAAAATTGATATGATGGAAAAACATCCTTTAGGAAGCCAAGCCTTTATACCAATGGAAGATACAAAATTTTTAGTATTTGTAGCACCAAAAGGAGATAAACCAGATGTAAATAAAATCCAATCCTTTTTAGTTCCAAAACAAACTGGGGTTAATTACAATGCTGGTATTTGGCACTTTCCGTTGATTTCTGTGAAAGATATGAATTTTCTAATTGTTGATAGAAAAGGAAAAGGAAATAATCTTGTTATTTATAAATTTAAAAAAGATAAAATTATTTTAAAGAAATGAAAAAAAAATATCCAAGAGATTTGGTGGGATATGGTTCCAAACAAGTTAAGGTAAGATGGCCTGGTAATGCTAAGTTAGCTTTACAATTTGTACTAAATTATGAAGAAGGAGCAGAGAATTGTACTCTCCACGGTGACAAAACTTCAGAAGTATTTTTATCAGAAATTATAGGAGCAAAAGCAATTAAAGGTCGACACTTAAATATGGAGTCAATTTATGAATATGGATCAAGAAGAGGATTTTGGAGAATTCACGACCTCTTTAACAAAAAAAAAATTCCACTTACTATTTTTGGAGTTGGTATGGCATTGGAGAGAAATAAAGAAGTTTGTTCTGCTATAAAAAAAGCAAATTATGAAGTTGCTAGCCATGGGTGGAGATGGATTGATTATCAAAATGTATCAAAGAAAAAAGAAAAGAATGATATGAAACTTGCAATCAAATCTATAAAAAAGATTTTTGGCTATCAACCTGCTGGTTGGTACACTGGTAGGTGTAGCACAAATACTTTAGATTTAGTAATCGAAAATGGTGATTTTTTATACTGTAGCGACACATACAGTGATGATCTTCCTTACTGGATAAAAAAAGGTAATAAAAAACAATTAATGGTTCCTTACACACTTGATAACAATGATATGAGGTTTGCAACCAATCAAGGATTTAATTCAGGTGAACAATTTTATAATTATTTAAAAGATAGTTTCGATGCTCTTTATGAGGAAGGAAAATCTTCACCAAAGATGATGTCAGTTGGCTTGCATTGTAGATTAATTGGAAGACCTGGTAGAATACAGTCTCTTAAAAAATTTTTAAATTACATCACAAAATTTAAGGATATTTGGATCTGCAAAAGAGTAGATATAGCTAAACATTGGATAAAAAATTATAGTTAATTTTTTATTATTGTTCCGCAGCTACAGAGGTGTAATGAGCAACTGCCTCTATTTCCTCATCAGTTAGTATACCATCCATTGCAGGCATTACTCCTATACCGTTTCTAACTGCCATTATAGTTCTTTGGACATCAGGTCTGATTTCATTTAAATTTGGACCAACCATTGCATTCGATCCAGCATCAGAGAGCATATGGCATGCTACACAATTACCAGCTCCTAGAAAAACATCTTTTCCCTTATTAAATAATTCATCAGCATTAGCTTGTATAATTGACGCTGATATTAAAAATAACAGAGCAATAAATAAATTTAAAAATAATTTTTTCACTTCAAATTTGGTATCATAAATAAAAAAATTAAAAAGAAGAATTAAATGAGAAAATTATATGAATTAAAGATTATGGAAGAAGCAATTTCTTGGGTAAAATTTAACAAAAAAGTGGTGATCGCAACAGTTATAAATACTTGGGGTTCTTCACCATTTGAAATAGGAACAAAAATGATAATCAATGAGAAAGGTGATTTTTTAGGTTCAGTATCAGGTGGCTGTGTTGAGGCTAGTGTAATTGAAGAAAGCCTAAATTTATTAAAAAATAAATATTTATTTAAGAGATTAGACTTCGATGTCTCAGATAAAAATGCTTGGAACTATGGTCTTGCATGTGGTGGAAGTTTATCAGTATATATTGAGCAAATTAATTGATGAAAATAGATATACTTCAAGAAATAATTGAAAAAAAAATATCAAAAAAACGATTTGCGGTCTTAACAAATTTAATGAATGGAAAAAGTGAATTATTTGAACTTGGCAATCAACTAAGTGATGATTTTAAAGTTCACAAAAAAGATATAGAAAATTATTTTAGTCACAAAAAAAATGGTATTATAAGTGAAACTAATATATTTATCCAAAATTATACAAAACCTATTGAAGTTATAATTGTTGGCGCGGTTCATATTGCCCAATATTTAATTGATTTCTCAAAAAATCTAAATTTAATGATTACCATCATTGATCCAAGAGAGTATTTTACAAAAAAACAAAAATTTCAAAACGTTAAAATTATAAATGAATGGCCAGAAAAAATTTTAAAAAAAATACAAACTGATAATAATTATGCATTAATTACTCTAACCCATGATCCAAAAATAGATGATTCAGCATTACAGTTTGCTCTAAAAAATAAATTTTTTTATATTGGTGCACTTGGAAGTAAAAAGACTCATGACAAAAGATGTAAAAGATTGAAAGAATACGGTTATACTTCTGAACAAATTAATTCTATCCATGGACCAATAGGATTAAAACTAGGAGGAAAATCTGCTCCTGAAATTGCTTTATCGATCATTTCTCAATTAGTTTTAGAAATTAATAGATTGAATGTTTAACTTTTTTTAATTTAGTAATAAGTTATTTTTCATTAAAAAATATTAAAATATGAAAATATACGATTGTTTTATGTACTTTGATGAAGATCTTATCTTAGACTTAAGACTAAATATACTTAATCCTTTCATAGATTACTTTGTTATTGTTGAAAGTACTTTTAATCATAAGGGTGAAAAAAGAAAATTAAAATTTGATATAAATAAATATAAAAAATTTGAGAATAAAATAATTTATTTAATTTTTGACAAAGAGCCGAGTGGTATTGAAAAAGTATTTGATACAGATAACGAGGGTGAAGTATCAAGAAAACTTATATTAAATGCTGCTTCTAGAGAAAATGGACAAAGAAATTTTATATCAAAAGGTTTGGAACGTGCAAATGAAAAAGATTTAATTTTAATCTCTGATGTTGATGAGATCCCCAATCTAGAAAAAATAAATTGGAATACTTTAAAAGACCAAATTGTTTTGTTTAAACAAGACATGTTCTACTATAAATTAAATTTGAGATTGCCAGACCTGATTTGGTCTGGATCAAAGGCCTGCAGAAAAAAATATTTAAAATCTCCTCAATGGTTAAGAAATGTTAAAGATAAAAAATACTCATTTTTCAGACTTGACACTTTATTTTCAGAAAAAAAATATATTAATATTAAATTTATAAATAATGGTGGATGGCATTTCTCAAATATAAAAACTGCTGCAGAAATTGAATATAAGTTAAAATCTTATCTTCATCACCGAGAATTTGATTTAAATCCCATATCTGAAAGCGAAATTGAAGATATAATCAAAAATAAACAAGCAATTTATGATCTTAAGGTAGATAAAAAAATAAACAAAATAGGAAGTGGCAATAAACTTGTTGAACATCCTTTAAATAAATTACCATCATATATTTTAGAAAATATTGATAAATACAAAGATTGGATTAATTAATATGAAAAAAGGTTATTGGGTATGTATATACGAAAAAATTTATAGTGAAGAAAAATTAAAAGAATACGCAATCAAATCAAAGTTAGCTGTAGAAAAATTCTCTGGTAAATTTCTTGTTAGAGGTGGAAAGAGCAGAAAAAATGATGGAATTAATTCCCCTAGAGTAGTGGTAGTAGAATTTCCAAATTTTAATAGCGCAATTGATTGTTATGACTCTACTGAGTATCAAGAGGCCCATGATATTCTAAAAAAATACGCTAAACGACATCATCAAATAGTTGAGGGAGATTAATATTGAATAGGTTCAGGGTCTATACTTCTCCATAAATACCAAGTTGCAACCGAACAATAAGGTGAAAATCGCTTATTTAAATATTTTACATAACTTTCTGGCGGTAAATATTTTTTATTGTAATTTTTTGAAATAGCTCTTAATAAACCAATGTCCTGAACTGGCCAAATATTTGGACGGTTATATGTGAATAACAAAATCATCTCTGCAGACCATCTTCCTATTTGTCTAAGTTTTGAAAGATAAACGATAGCATCCTCATCAGACATTTTTGAGATAAGTCTTGAATTAAATTCTTTATTCAAAACTTGCTTAGCCAAACTTTTAATACCTTTTACTTTTTGTCTGCTTAACCCACAGCTTTTTAGCTGAGAAGGAGATAATTTATTTACTGTTTTTGCATTAATTTTATTTTTACATTTTTTCTTAAATTTTAAAAAAACTGAATTTGCTGCTGTAACACTAATTTGCTGACCAATAATACTTTTACAAAGTGAAAAGAAAATATCTTTTCTTGAAGTAAGAACTTTCTCTGATGGAGATTTATAATGTTTAATTAGTGATGACATTACTTTATCTTTTTTTGACAAGTATTTTTTTGCTTTAATCCAATATGATGGGGTTTTACTCATGTCTAGATGTAGATAGACGTTTTTTTAAAACTATCTCTCTTCTAAAAATAATAAACGAAGATAAAATTACTAATCCAGCACCTATCAAAGTTTTAAATGTTGGTATTTCATCCCAAATAAAATAACCAAAAATAATTGCAAATATTAAAGCGAGATATTTTAACGGTGTCACTAAACTGACCTCAGATAATTTATAAGATTGAGATAACCATAAATTTGCTAAGCCACCCAATATTCCAATAAGAGATAATAAAAATAAATCAAGTAAATTTGGAAGAATCCATTTTTGATAAAAAGACAAAAAACTTAGAAGCATTATAGAAAAGGAAAAGAAAAAACTAATTAACCACACTGGCTCTGTAGAAGACAATTTTCTTATTGCAATAGCGACATATGATAATCCTAAACAAAATATTATTGGATAAATGTAATAAAAGTTAAGTGAACTAAATCCAGGTTCAGATATGATAATTATACCAATAAAGCCAACTAAGACCGCCAGCCATCTGTATAAACCAACTTTTTCATTTAACAAAAATATTGAAAATATAGTTGTAAATATTGGTGCAGCAAAGGTTATGCTTACAACTGTTGCTAATGGTAAATTTCTTAAAGCGATAAATATAGAAACCAAAGCGATCAATCCAGCTAAGCACCTTTTAAAATGAAGAAAAGGTCTGGCTGTTTTATAGAAATCAAAATATCTATCCTTTGGAATTAAAAATAAAATTGGAATAATTCCACAAAAACCTCTAAAGAATAACACTTGTCCTACTGGATAATCATCAGACCATTTAACAATTACATCCATAAGTGAAAACGCACATACAGATATGAACATGTAAAAAAAGCCTAATTGATTTTTTGATAGCATATGATTAACTTTTAAATTAATTAAGTTATTTATCAATGGAAATAGCAATTTTAGGGTTGGGATGTTTTTGGGGACCTGAAATAAAGTTCAGTAAACTTGATGGCATTATAAAAACAGAGGTAGGTTATTGTGGAGGTCATAACTCTCAAACTAATTATAAAGAAGTATGCACAGGTACTACAAATCATGCCGAAGTAGTCAAATTAGATTTTGATCCTAAAATTATCTCATATGAAAAAATTCTTGAATACTTTTTTGAAATTCATGACCCAACAACTTTAAATTCTCAAGGCCCAGATTTTGGAACTCAGTACAGAAGTGAAATATTTTATTTAAATAACCAACAAAAATTTATTGCTGAAGAAATGGTTGAAAAAATGAATATTAAATTGTCGGGAAGAGTTGTTACAAAAATTTCTTTAGTTAAAAATTATTGTACAGCTGAAGAATATCATCAGAGATATTTGGAAAAAAAATAAAATGTCTTTGGTTGATACAAGCTGGTTAGAAAATAATATTAACAAAGTAAAAATAATAGATTGCTCATGGCATATGCCTCAAACACAAAGAAATGGTTTTGATGAGTATAATGAAGAACATATTCCAAATGCTATTTTTTTTGATTTAGATAAAAATTCAAAATTAGATACTGATTTACCACATATGCTTACTGATACTAAATCTTGGGAAAAAATAATGAGCAACATGGGCATAGAAAATAATGATCGAATAGTAGTTTACGATAATTCTGATGTAATAAGTTCTTGCAGATGTTGGTACAATTTAATTTACTATGGGCATGATCCTAAACTAGTTCATGTTCTGGATGGTGGATTAAAAAAATGGAAAAAAGAAAATAAATCTACAGACAACAAAATAGTAAATACTAAAACTTCTAAATATTCATGTAAGGAAAATACAGAACTAGTTAAAAATAAAAAACAAATAGATGAAAATATAGATTTACAAAAATTTAATGTAGTTGATGCGAGAAGTAGAGAGAGATTTGAGGGAAAAGTTGCTGAACCCAGAAAAGGTCTCAGGAGTGGTTCAATAAGAAATTCTTTTTGCCTACCGTTCTCTGAATTAATAAATAAAGACCACACCTTCGTTAGTAAAGATAAAATAATGGAAAAATTTAAATCATTTGAATTTGACCATAATAAAAACATGGTATTTTCATGTGGTTCTGGAGTAACCGCAAGTGTATTGGCACTAGCTTATTCTTTAATAAATGCTAAATATATGCCGACAATTTACGATGGCTCTTGGGCTGAATACGGAAAAAATTAACTTATGAAAACATCTACAAAAATAACAAGCATAGTAATAATATTTTTCTTAATCATTGCAACAGTAATCATTGGAAGAACAATGATAGGAAATCATTTCAAAAAAAAATTTAGTAAAAGACCACCTCCTGGAATAATAATAACTACTACTCAAGAAAGAGTTTTTGAAAATATTGTTAGTACCTATGGGACTGCAACTCCAATTCAAACACAATCATTTAAAATTGAAAAATATGAAATATTAAAACCTATAAAATTTAATCAAAAAGTTAAAAAAGGTGATGTAATTGCTGAGCTTAAAAATCGAAAAGTAATTGCCCAATTTGATGGTATTATTGGAAAAAGAGAATTTTCGGAAGATATAGAGGTTTCAAAATCATCAATATTGATTAATCTTGAAGATACTAGTTCAATATATTGTGATGTAGATATACCTGAAATTTTTGTACCATTTATTAAGGTTGGTCTGCCAGTTGATATTAAATTTTCCGGATATAAAAATAAAATTTATAAAGGTGAAGTAGACTCTTTTGCTAGTAGGATAAGTGAAGATACAAGAGCTTTAGCAACAAGAATTAAGATGGACAATTCATCAGGTGAAATATTACCTGGCTCATTTTTAGAAATATCAATTAAATATGATGTAAGAAATGGCTTAAGTGCTCCTGACACTAGTACAATTGTCGAGGGTGAAAATGTTTTTATTTATAAAGTAGATGAAAAAAATAAAGTAATAAAAGCAAAAGTAACCATTGGTGATAGATACTTAGGCTTTGTAGAAATATTAGATGGATTAAATAATGGAGATAAAATTGTTGCAGAAGGAACAAAAAAAGTAAGACCAAATTTAACAATCAGACCTATAGATAAAGGTGCTAAAAAAAAACAAGGAAATTCTAGCTGGGGTAAAAAAGATAAATCAAAAAAAGCTGAAGAAAAAAAAGGTAAATTTGATTGGTTGAAAAATATTTTTAAAAAATCAGATAAAGAGAAAAAATAATTAAATGTATATAACTGAAGTTAGCATTAAACGACCTGTGGTAGCTTGGGTCATGTCTTTAATATTAATTATTTTTGGTATTTTTGTCTTTTTAGAATTACCAGTAAGAGAACTTCCTGATGGTATACAGCCTCCAGTAGTTCAAGTTCAAACCGATTATAAATCTGCTTCAGCCGAAATTGTTGATGAAGAAATAACTCAAAAATTAGAGGATGTAATTGGTGGAGCTGAAGGTATCAAAAATATTGACTCAAGTTCTCTCAATGGAAGAAGTAGGATTAATATTCAATTTAACACAGACATTGATTTAGATGATGCTGCTAATGATATTAGGGAAAGAGTTGCAAGGGTTGTAGATAATTTACCAAGTGAATCAAACCCACCGCAAATTTTAAAACAGGCAGCAGGTTTTACAACTACAATGTGGGTAGCTTTATCATCTCCAACTTGGAATGATTTAGATCTTGGAGATTATGCTGAAAGATATCTTATAGATGCATTCTCAAGTGTACCTAATGTTGGTAGAATTTTAGTAGGTGGATTAAGAGAGCTTAGTGTTAGAGTTTGGATAGATCCAATAAAATTAGCTGCAAACGATCTTACAATTCAAGAAGTTGAAAGAGCTCTTAGAAATGAGAATATAAATCTTCCAGCTGGAACCTTAGAAGCTAATAACAAAGACTTAACTTTAAACATTGATAAATCTTATTCTAATATTGATACAATTAAACAATTGCCACTTAAGAAAAATAAAGAAAAAGTTATTATTTTATCTGATGTGGCTAACATAGAGTTTGGACCTGTTTCAGAAAAAACTTTATTTAAAGCACAAAGAAAAAATGCAGTAAATTTAAAAACTGTTGGTATTGGTATTTATGCTAAAAGTGGTGCATCAACGGTAGAGCTTTCAAAACAAATCAAAACTAAAATCAATGAACTTAACAAATCCTTACCTGATGGATTAAAGTTAGAAATAGCATTTAACAGAGCAACCTACATTGGTGCTGCAATAGAAGAAGTATATAAAAGTTTAGTAATTGCATTTGTATTAGTTGTTTTAATTATTTATCTTTTTTTAGGTAACCTTAAAGCAGTAATAGTTCCTGCGGTTGCTTTACCAGTTAGTCTTATTGGATCATTTCTCGGGTTATATATATTTGATCTATCAATTAATATTTTCGTATTACTAAGTTTCATTCTAGCAATTGGTATAATCACTGATGACTCTGTGATCATGACTGATGCGATCTATACAAGAATTGAAAATGGTGAAACACCATTAGTGGCTGCATACAAAGGTTCTAAACAAATTACATTTGCAATTATTGCAACCACTTTAATTCTTATAGCAGTATTTTTACCTTTAATTTTTATTAAAGGAATATCAGGAACTTTGTTTAAAGAAACAGCAATAGCCTTATCTTTTTCAATTGTTGTGTCTTCTTTTGTGGCACTAACATTATCTCCAATGCTAGGAAGTAAATTTTTAAACAAAAAAGAAAAAATTAATTTTTTTGTAAAAAAATTCAATAATGGATTCAAATCTTTCACAGGATTTTATGTAAACTCACTTAAATATTGGGTGAATAAACAAAAAACTATTTCAATATTCATAATTTTAATTATTGCTGCCTCAGCTTATTTGTTTAGTTTTTCAAAAAAAGAATTAATACCAATTGAGGATAGGGGTGCTTACTTAATTATTGGGTCAACTGATGAAGGAAGTTCATTTGAATATACCCAAGAAAAAGCCCAGATAATTGAAGGAAGAATATTAAGATTATTGCAGGCAGAAGATAGTCCATATGCAAGATTAATAATGAGAGTTCCTGGTTTTGGAAGATCTGCAACGTCTTATAACAGTTTTATAATTATTGCATTACTTGATGAATGGAAAAATAGAGAAAAAGGTAGTCAACAAATACTAAGAGAAGCTATCGGACAAGTGGTTACTGTACCTGAAACTTTTGCTTTTCCAATTTCTCCACAATCAATAAGAGTATCTAGTTATAATAAGCCTGTTCAAATGGTCATATATGGATCTAGCTATGAAGAATTAGAGGAAATTCAAAATAGTGTCTTAAGAGAATTAAGAAAAAATAGAAATATGTCTAGAATTGAAAGTGATTATACAAAAAATAAACCTGAGGTTAAATTAATCACAAATAAAAACAGAGCAAATGATTTAGGAGTTTCTACTGAAAATATAGGTAGAACTTTAGAAACTCTTTATGGGGGAAAAAGAGTGACAACTTTCAGTAAAGAGGGAAGAGAATACCCAATTATTTTACAACAATATTTGGCTGACAGAAGAGATAAAGATGGGTTATCAAAAATTTTTGTTAGATCTGAAACCACTGGTAAACTTGTATCTGTTGCAAGTTTAGTTGAATTTAAAGAAAAAGGCACTGCTGAAGCACTTCCAAGATATAATCGTCAAAGAGCTGTTACAATTTCTGCTGCGCTTGCTGAGGATTATACTCTAACAGAAGCGATAAAATATTTAGAGAATGTAATGATTAGAGTTTCGCCTCAAAACCAAATAACTTGGAAAGGGAAATCTGAAGAGTTAAAAGAAACAACAAATGAAATATACTTAATCTTTGCTCTAGCTTTATTAACTGCTTATTTGGTTATGGCAGCAACATTCAACTCCTTTGTTCATCCATTTATTATTATTTTAACAGTTCCATTAGCTGTATTTGGTGGGTTAGTATTTATTTTATTTTTAAATAGTTCGGTAAATATTTTCTCTCAAATCGCTTTAATAATACTTATTGGTATATCCACAAAGAATAGTATTTTGATTGTAGACTACACAAACCAGATAAGAACTACCGGTGTGAAAATCCAGGACGCTATAATTAAAGCTTGCCAACTAAGAATTAGACCAATCATCATGACTTCTCTTAGTACAATGATAGCAATGCTTCCTTTAGTTATTGGTAATATTGGCCCAGGTGCAGGTGAAGGCTCTAGATTAGCTGTAGGTTCCACAATTTTGGGAGGTATGATTATTTCAACCTTCTTTACTCTATATGTAACTCCAACAATGTATTTAGCTCTAGCAAAAAATACTAAGCGTATTGATGCTGTTGATATTGAATTAAAAAAACAGCTAAATTAAAAAATAATATATTTTGAGGTTGATAAAGAATTTTTACATTCTGATAATTGTTGCTTATAAATATTTGATTGTTTCTCCACTCTTTTAGCTAAATTAATTACTTTTTTATTATTTTTATAATTTTTAAAGTTACCCCACCCTTCATGATAAGCAAGATACTGCTTGAAAGCATCTTTTTTTGAAATTTTTAAAATTTTTTCAGTCTTGTCTGTATACCAACCAATAAAATCTACACTATCTTTAAATCTTGTTCTGACAGCAAGCTTATTCCCAGTTTCTTCTTTATACTGTTTCCAAGTTCCTTTTACAGCCTGTGAATACCCGAAAGAACTTGATGGTCTCTTGTAAGGAACTACTTTAAATAATTTCTGTCTAGGAGGTTTTGCTAACCAGTCAAAACTGGATTCCATTTTTATAATTGCAAGCTGTAAATAAACTGGGGTTCCCCATTTTTTCTCAGCTTTTTTTACATGTTTATACCACATGTATCTTTCATTAAATATAGAACAACTATCTGCTGTATTTTTTGGAACAGACGAGCAACCTGAAATAAAAATTATTAAAATAAATAAATAATTAATTTTTAAAATTTTCATTTTTTCTAAAAAAGTAAAATATAATTATGGCTATAATTACACCTGCTAGATTTCCAAATAAATCAGGAATTTCAAAACTTCTTTCAGGTATAACGTAATGCAGTATCTCAAGTGTTATTGATAAAAATATTAAATAAAAAGTAAGTAATATAAATTGAGACGATTTATTAAATGTTAAATAACCGACAACAGAAAAAAAGACAAACGCATACAAGTGATTAGTCGAAATTATAAAATCTGCTGTTATTTGTGGTTGTAATTTGCAATCATTATATAAAAAACAACCAAGCAGGCTACCAGGATATAAATATAAAAGTATCAATAAGAAATTGAATAGATAAAAAATAAATTTATATTTTGAAAAAAAATTAATCATTAATAGTATAGTTTTATTTATCAAATTGATCTAAAAGATAAACAAATGAGTTATTTAATTTTAGTTAGACATGGTCAAAGTGTATGGAATCTTGAAAAAAAATTTACTGGATGGGTAGATGTAGAGTTAACGGAAAATGGGCAATTGGAAGCAAAAAAGGCAGGCCAACTAATAAAAAAAGAAAATATTGAAATTAATCTTTATTATTCATCCTTTCAATTAAGAGCAAAAAATACTTTAAAAATAATACAAGAAGAATTGAAAGATTTTAAAAAAGTAATAAGTGCATGGGAATTAAACGAAAGACATTATGGTGCTCTGACTGGATTAAACAAAGATGAAATGAAAGTAAAACTTGGAGAAGAAAAAGTTCATCAATTTAGACGTTCTTGGGATCTTAGACCTGAACCTTTAGATAAAAAAAATCCATATCACCCGCTAAATATTGAAACTTATAAAGAAATTCCTCTAGAAAAAATTCCTAACACTGAATCGCTGAAAGATACATATGAAAGAGTAATAAAATTTTATAGTAAGGAGATAGAACACAAATCAAGTGAAAATATTCTCATTTCCGCTCATGGAAACTCAATTAGAGCTCTTTGCAAACATTTGTTCAATTTAGATAACAAGGAGATTTCTAAACTTGAAATTCCTACAGGAAACCCACTTTTAATTGAATTAGAAAATAGTAAAATTTCTAATTGCAAATATCTTGATCAAGAAAGAGCTAAAGATCTTTTAGTTTTTTAAAAATATCCAGATCAGTTAAATGATAAAAATCTTTTTGGCTCTCATAACCAAATAACTTTTTTTGATCCAATAAACTTTTCCAGATTTCCAAAATTGAGTAATTTTCTATTTTCTCTTTAATAAATAACTTTTTATTAATTATTTGACACCCAATATAAATAAATTCTTTTTCAGCTTCTTTGTTAATTAAATTATTTTTTAAATTGAAATCTCCTTTTAATTTTTTATCAAAACTTAATTTTTTATTTACTAAGAGAAGAATGTTTTCTAATTTTTCAGAAAAATACATTTTTTTCATTTTTAATATCTCGTCTTTATAGTCATTACTCCAGACTGTATCTGGATTAAAAATTATAAAATCCTTTTCATTAGAGTCTTTAATCATATTTTGGATACCTCCCCCTGTATCTAAAATATGCTCACCATCCTCAATTATTTTAATATCCAAATTAAAATTTTTACTTTTTAAAAAATCTGAAAATTGATCCTTTAAATAAAAAGTATTTATTAAGATTTTTTGAATACCTAGTTTTTCGATTAAATTAATGCATCTCTCCAGCATACTTACATCTTTAATTTCTAACAAGGGTTTAGGAGTATTTAAAGTAATTGGATTTAATCTCTTACCAAAACCTGCACATAAAATTAAAGCTGTATTTATTCTCACAACTCTACCTTATAAGTTTTGGAAAATTATTTTTTAATAGCAACATCAAATTATTGAATTCTTTTTGCTCTCTAAATCTGTGATTAATTATTTCCCAAGCATAGGGAATTAATTTAAGATATTTTTTTTTATTATCTCTAACAGCTAAACGCATAAATATACCAATTATTTTTAAATTCCTTAAAACAGATAATATTTCAAAATCCTTTTTAAATTTTTTCAAATCAATTTTTTTATTTGTTTTAATATAAAACTTAAATACTTTATCTTTTAATTCATTAGATGTTTTTAATCTTACGTCATCAATTAAAGATGCTAAATCGTAAGCTCTATTGCCAATTAATGCATCTTGACTATCTATTACTGCAATTTTTTTATTGTAATACATCAAATTTGAAACATGAAAATCTCTATGAACAAATGTAACATTTTTATAATTTAATTTTGATACTAATTTTTTTATCTCTAATCTAAATTTTTTTTTAAATTGAATACTTTTTGATTTAGACAACTTTTTTGGTGCGTACCAGAGACTAAAAAGTTTAGTTTCATCTAACAAAATTTTGTTATTATATTCTTGAACTTTATAAAATTTATTTTTAAAATTTTTTACTTTTTTATCTTTTATTAATTGAATTTTATTTAAAATTTTTATTATCTTTTTAAAAATGACATATTTATTATTTTTTTTTTTTTTTAAAATTTGAAATAAAGTTTGATCTCCAAAGTCATTTATTTCTATATAATTACTAATGTAATTTTCGCTTAATAAATTTGGTGCTAAAATTTTATTTTTAATCAAAATTTTATTTATCGCATCATAAATTAAAAGATTTTTTAATTTTTCTTTCTTGGATATTACAAAAATAGATTTATTTTCTCTGTTTCTATAAAATTCTCTAAAAGACGCGTCACCTTTTATTTTTTTCAATTTTGCTAAGCTTTTCATCAAAATACGTTTTAATTTAAACTTTTATATCTACAGTTCTATCATTTAAATCATTTAAATAATTAAATGTTAAAGTTATAAATTTTATATCTTGTTTATCAGCAATCAATTGTGGCCATTCTATAAGTGTTATTAATTTATTATCTTTTTCAAAAATATCTAAATTATTGATATCTTCTTTCCTATTAACTCTAAATAAATCATAATGTTTTATTCTTATATCTTTCAACTGATACTCATTTAATAAACTAAAAGTAGGGCTAGTAATTTCTGTTTGTTTTAAATCATTTATTTTTTGATACTCATTTATAATATATTTAACAAAAGTTGTTTTACCAATGCCCATCTCTCCATATAAAAAAACAAATTCACCGCCTTTGAGGTATTTTGTAAATTCTTTAGCTAATTCTTTGGTTAACTTCTCTGAAGTGATATCGACTGTGCTATCTTTAATAGCGATAGGCATCTGGTTTGAAAGGACCTTCTGTTCCAACGCTTATATAATCTGCTTGCTCTTTTGATAATTTTGTTAGTTTTGCGCCAACTTTTTTTAAATGCAAAGTTGCTACTTTTTCATCTAAATGTTTTGGAAGTACATAAACTTTATTTTCATAATTTTTATGATTATGCCAAAGTTCTATTTGAGCAATAACTTGATTAGTAAATGATGCACTCATTACAAAACTTGGATGTCCAGTTGCACAACCAAGATTAACTAATCTTCCTTCAGCTAAAAGAATAATTCTTTTACCACTAGGCAGCTCTATTTCGTGCACTTGAGGTTTTACTTCAGTCCATTTATAATTCTTAAGAGCCTCAACTTGTATTTCATTATCAAAGTGACCAATATTACATAAGATGGCTCTATCCTTCATATCTCTCATATGATCTGCGGTAACTATATCTTTGTTACCTGTGGCTGTTACAACTATATCCGCTCTACTTATAGCCTCCTCCATTAATACCACTTCATAACCTTCCATTGCAGCTTGGAGAGCACAAATTGGATCTGCCTCAGTAACTAAAACTCTAGCGCCACTTTGTCTTAAAGATGCAGCACTTCCTTTTCCAACGTCTCCAAAACCAGCAACAATTGCAATTTTTCCAGACATCATTACATCAGTAGCTCTTCTTATTCCGTCAACTAAACTTTCTCTGCATCCATATAAATTATCAAATTTTGATTTTGTAACAGAATCATTCACGTTTATTGCTGGAACTAAAAGGGATTTATCTTTTTCCATTTTATTTAGTGCTTTAATTCCAGTGGTAGTCTCTTCTGAAACACCCTTTATATCTTTCATTAAATCCTGATATTCATTGTGCATGATAGCTGTTAAATCTCCACCATCATCTAATAACATGTTAGGCTTCCAGTCAGGTTTTCCAATTATAGTTTGTTTAATACACCATAAATATTCCTCCTCTGTTTCACCTTTCCAAGCGTAAACAGGAATCCCAGCTTTAGCGATGGCCGCAGCCGCATGATCTTGAGTTGAAAAAATATTACAAGAAGACCATCTCACTTCAGCGCCCAATGCAACTAATGTTTCAATTAATACAGCTGTTTGAATTGTCATATGCAGACATCCAATTATTCTTGCACCTTTTAATGGTTTTTCTTTAGAATACTCTTCTCGTAATGCCATTAAACCAGGCATTTCACTTTCAGCTATTGATATTTCTTTTCTACCAAATTCAGCTTGAGCAATGTTTTTTACTTTATAATCTTCCATGGCAAGCTTTATACAGCTAAGTATTTATTTATCAAGATATGATTAAACATTGGGAAATCTTATCTCTATCATTGCTCCTTCTTTATCAATACGATTAGATGCTTCAATTTCACCATCGTGGAGTTCAACTAAGTTTTTTACAATATTTAAACCTAAACCTGAATGTTCTCCAAATTTTTCAGGTCTATTACTATAAAATCTTTTAAATATTCTTGAAGTGTCTTTTTCTTTAAATCCTTCTCCTTCATCAATAATTTTGATTGATATTTGATTTTTCCCATTTACAGAAACATCAACAAAAACATTAGTACTGTCTTTACTGAATGATATTGAATTATCTAATAAATTTGCAATGATTTGTTCAATTCTGTTTTCTATACCATTTATTAAATATTTATCTTTTCCATCATTTTTATATTCAATTTTAATTCCTTTTTTCACTTGGTGAATATTATTGTAATCATCAACAACAGATTGAATGATAGGTTCAATATTAATTTTTTTCATTTTTTCTTTACTTAAAGCAACTTCATCCTTTAACATTTGTGAATAATCAGTAATTAATCTTTCTATTCTTTGAACGTCATGACTAAGTATATTTAATAATCTATTTCTTTGTTCGCTATCATTTGTGTCTTGTAAAATTTCTGATGCACTTTTTAAAGATGCTAATGGATTTCTTATTTCATGAACTAAATCAGTCGAAAAATTTTCAGCATGTGCAACTCTATTTTGAAGCTCATTTGTCATATCCTCTAAAGAATTAGATAAAAGTCCTAATTCGTCATTTCTTTTTTTTAAATTTTCAATACCTGGTTTAACTTGACTTTTTTCTTTGATACGAATTGTATATCCAACGAGATTTTGTATTGGTTTAATAAAATATCTGCTTAAAACAAAAGAAAAAATTAATATTACAAATCCTACAGATATAGCTGTTCTTATTACAAATGCTTTTCTCTCGTCTATCGCAGTCTTTATTTCATTAGCATTTTCTGTAATAGCTACATAACCAAGATTAATTTCATTCTTTGTAACATTCTTAATTGTTGTTACATTAAATTGATTAAAATCTTCTTGAGTAAATGTGTAAGGAGCTCCTAAATTTTCAGAACTAGAATAATTTTTTAATATATCTTTGAATGAAAAAGATTTTTTTTCGTCAGTTTTTATATTTTTTTCCTCAATAGTTTTTTCTATTTCCTCATTGTCTAAACTTTCAAATTCAATTTTATCAAGTCTTGTAGAGAATGACCTTGGATCAAGATCTAAAGTATCAGTGTCTCCAATAAGGTTAAGTTGATCATCAAAAAATATTACTCTATCTAAATTTTGAAAAATAAACCTAGTAGAAAATAAAAATCTTCTAATATCGTCAGATTGGAATTTTACATCTAGCCTTAAAATATTATCAATAGTGTTGTTAATAATGTTTGTGTGATTTTGAGATTTTTTTTTTATTAAACTTGGCTGAATATTATTTAGATATATGAATGTAAATAGTCCAATAATTGTAAAAATTACAAAATTTATAAATAAAAATTTTTTTAATATAGAGAGAGTTTTTAAGTATTTACTAAACATTAGCTAACATTCCATCTATATCCACTACCATACCTAGTTTCAATAGCTGAAAAATCAGGATCTACTTTTTTAAATTTTTTTCTAATTCGTTTTACGTGACTATCAATAGTTCTATCCTCAATGTCTGTATCCTCTCGGTAAGCTATATCCATAAGCTGAGCTCTTTCTTTAATTATACCGGGCCTCTTTGCTAATTCTTTAACAATTAAAAACTCAGTTGTCGTCAATTTATCAGGCAGCTGTTTTCCATTCCATTCACACTCGAGTTGTGATGGATCTAATTTTAATCTTCCATGAGATATCAGACTTTTATTTTCCTCTAAAATATTATTTGAATCTTTTTTTCTTAACTGCACTCTAATTCTTTCAATCAAGACTTTTATGGAAAAACCTCCTGATTTTTTTACAAAATCATCTGCGCCCAGCTTTAGACCTAACAACTCATCAATTTCATCATCTTTAGATGTTAAAAAAATTACTGGTAAGGAAGTTTTTTTTCTAAGTTTTTTTAGTAATTCTTCTCCATCCATCTTGGGCATCTTTATATCTATGACTGCTAAGTCAGGTGGCATTCTGGTTAAGCCGATTAATGCACTTTCACCATCAATGTATGTTTGAACTTTAAAACCCTCTTTTTCCAATGCGATACTCAAACTTGTTAAAATATTTCTATCGTCATCAATTAAAGCTATTGTTTGTTTTTGCATAAAGTAGTTTAAAAATACTAAATTGTCCTAATTTGGGCAATGTTATAAATTTAATGTAACATGCCCCAATTATCTCCAACATTAATATCAACTGTTAAAGGAGTTGAAAAAGAATGATAATCACTCTGAGCTACACTGGTCATTTCTTTCTCAATTAATTTAATCATTACTTTTTCATCTTTTTTTGGAATTTCAAAAATTAATTCATCATGAATTTGCAAGAGCATTTTTGAATTAGAATTTTTTTCCTCTGATAATTTCTTATCTAATCTTATCATAGCTAATCTCATTACTTCAGAAGCAGAACCTTGGATGGGAGCATTAATTGCAGCACGTTCTTGAAAATTTCTGACATTATAGTTTTTGTCATTTATTCCATTAAAATGAGATCTTCGTCCAAAAATATTGTTAACATATCCACTTTTCCTACAAAATTTAATTGTATTATCCATGTAAACTTTAATTTCTGGAAACTTAGCAAAATATGAATTCAAAAATTCCTCTGCTTCATAGTTAGAAACGTTTATTTGCTTAGCTAATCCATATTGCGAAATTCCATAAATGATCCCAAAATTAATAGCCTTAGCCTTTCGTCTGTGATCTTGATTAACTTTTTTGATATCAATATTAAATATTTGGCTAGCTGTTAAAGAGTGAATATCTTCTTTATTTTTAAAAGCTTTTTTCAGCTCTTTTACATCTGCCAGGTCTGCTAAAATTCTCATCTCAATTTGATTGTAATCCGCAGAAATTAATAGGTGCCCTTTTTTTGCAGTAAAAGCTTTTCTTATATCTTTTCCATCTTCTGATTTAATTGGTATGTTTTGTAAGTTGGGATCACTAGATGCTAGTCTTCCAGTCGTTGTAGCAGCCAGCAAAAACGAAGTATGAACTCTTTTTGTATTTGGGTTTAAATGTTCGGGTAAAGCATCTGAATAGGTATTTTTTAATTTTGAAACTTGTCTCCAGTCTAAAATTAATTTTGGAAACTCATGGCCTTTGAAAGCTAAATCCTCTAAAACACTTGCGCTTGTTGCAAAACTTCCTTTTTTAGTTTTTTTTAATCCAGCTATTTTCAAATCATTATAAATTATTTCGCCTAATTGCTTTGGGGATGCGATATTGAATTCTTTTTTAGAAATTTTAAATACTTCTTTTTCAAGTTTTTGGATTTTTTTTTCAAATTTAGATGAAAGAGATTTTAAAAACTTACTATCAATTTCAACTCCCTCTATTTCCATAAATGCAAGAATTTTAATTAGTGGCTTCTCAAAAATTTCATAAATATTTATCATTTTTTCTGATTTTAAATTTTTGATAAATTTCTTGTATAATCTAAAAGTAATATCAGCATCTTCAGCAGCATAATCTTTTGCTTTATTTAACTCTACCTCACTAAAATTAATTTCTTTCTTCCCTGTACCTACCATCTCTTTAAAAGAAATAGTTTTATGCCCTAAATGAATTTCTGATAAAGTATCCATATTATGTCTATTTTTTCCTGCATCTAAGACATAAGACATCAGCATCGTATCTTCCATTGATGAAAGCGTTATTCCACACTTATAAAATACGATAAAATCAAATTTTATATTTTGACCTATTTTTTTTATGCTTGGATCTTCTAATATTTTTTTTAATTTTTTAATTACAGCGTCTTTTTTAAGACACTTAGGTGACTTATGACCAACTGGTATATAACATGCTCTTCCAACTTTAGAGCAAAGAGAAATACCTACTAGATCTGCTTGATGAGGATCTAATGAAGTAGTTTCTGTATCTACAGCGACTTCACCAACTTCTTCAGCCTCCTCTATCCATTTATCAATTTCATCTAAGCTATTAATTAAATAATAATTTTTGTTATTAACTGTTTGTTGTTTTTCTAGGTTTTGAGTTTCAATCTTATTACTTTCTAGCTCAGGTTCTCCATAAGCAGAAATTGCAGAGCTTAGCAACCTATTAAATTCCATTTCTCTTAAAAATTTATATAATTTATCTTTATCTATATTTTGCAATTTAAATTCACTTAACTCCCTATCAACAGGAGAGTTGTGATCTAGTGTTACAAGTTTTTTACTTATTAATGCTTTATCCTTGTTCTCAATTAATGTTTCTCTTCTTTTATTTTGCTTAATCTCATGAGCAGATTTTAGCAAGTTTTCTAAAGTGCCATATTTATTAATAAGCTCTGCAGCTGTCTTAATACCTATCCCCGGAACACCAGGTACATTGTCACTACTGTCTCCTGCTAAAGATTGCACATCAATAACTTTTGAAGCATCTACTCCAAATTTTTTTATGACATCATCATCAGTTATAAATTTATTTTTCATAGGGTCAAAAATTCGAACCCCTTTTTTGTAAAGCTGCATTAAATCTTTATCTGATGAAACAATTGTGACCTTTGCACCCTTTTTAAGAATTTGATCAACATATGTAGCTATTAAATCATCTGCTTCATAATTAGGAAGATCCACAGATGGCAAATTAAATGCCAGGACTGATTTTCTTATATATTCAAATTGTGGAGCTAAATCGTCAGGCGCCTCAGATCTATTAGCTTTATAATCACTATAAATTTCATTTCTGAAAGTTTTTCTTGCTGAGTCGAATATTACTGCAAAATGTGTTGGTTTTTGCAAGTTTTGACTGGATTTTGAGTCTTCTAATAATTTAAATAACATACTGCAAAAACCACTTACAGCACCTGTTGGAAGTCCATCGCTTTTTCTACTCAATGGAGGCAAAGCATAATAAGCTCTAAAAATATAACCAGAACCATCAATCAAATAAAAATGATCTGTTTTTTGAATTTTATTCATGAAGTATTATTAAATATTATAATGATAACATATTCTGTATATATAAAAATTTACTTTAAATTATTATAACAATTATAAGTAGATTATTTTTTATATTTTGAGTATTATTTAACAATGGAATTAACAAAAAATCTCACGCAAGCTAAACTATTTAAATCTCTGGTTGTTATTGTTCTTGGTTCAATAGCACTAACTATATCAGCAAAAATCAAAATTCCTTTCTATCCAGTTCCTATGACTATGCAAACATTTGTTGTATTATTTTTAGGAATAAGTTTAGGGCATAAAATTGCATTAGCTACAATTGGTCTATATCTAATTGAAGGAATTGCAGGGCTTCCTGTATTTTCAAATTCTCCTGAAAAAGGTGTTGGATTAGTTTACTTTACCGGACCAACTATGGGTTACTTAATTGGTTTTTTAACAGCTGGTTACTTAGCTTCTAAAATAAAGATTGATGATAATTTTTTCGTAGTTTTATTTAAATTAATTATCGCAACTTCAACAATCTATATTTTGGGTCTAATTTGGCTTGGAACACTGATTGGATGGGATAAGCCAATTTTTGCTTTAGGTGCAAAACCTTTTCTATTAGCCGAGATTTCTAAGATTATGCTTTTAGCTCTTTTGACAAAGCAAATAATTAAAATTAAAAAATTTATCTAGGTGATCTTTTGGAAAGAATTCTTTGAAGAGTTCTTCTGTGCATTTTAAGTCTTCTGGCTGTTTCTGAAACATTCCTGTTACATAACTCAAAGACTCTATGTATATGTTCCCATTTTACTCTGTCTGCAGACATAGGATTTTCTGGAGGAGCTGCTTTTTTTGAAGGATCTGCTAATAACGCTTTTTCAACATCTTCTGCATCAGCAGGTTTAGCTAAATAATCTATAGCACCTTCTTTGATCGCAGCTACTGCAGTTGGAATATTTCCATAACCAGTTAACATGATAATCCTACTATCACTATTTGAAGACTGAATTTCTTTTACAACCTCAAGTCCATTACCATCTGCAAGCCTTAAGTCTACAACAGCAAAACCAGGTTTTTTAGTTTTTACAGATTCAACTCCCTTTTGTACACTCTCAGCTTGAAAAACCTCAAATCCTTTCTTTTCCATCGCTCTTGCTAAACGCTCACGGAAAGGATTATCGTCATCGACGATTAATAGTGACTTGTTCTCAAAATCGCTAAGATTCTGTAATTTTGCTTCTTCTTTCATGTGCCTAATATGGGGTCTCTGCAAAATATTACAATATATGAATTTTACGCATTTCTGGCTTGAATTATTTGCTTTACATTAGTGCTGCTTACTTTTATATGCGAAAAATATTAAAGTTTTTGTAAAAAAGACTTTTTTTTTATTAAATTTTTTTTGGAGGCATTTAAAATGCAAAAATTTAAATCAGTTGAAGAATTAGTAAATCAACTGAAACCCGAAAAACCAGTATACTGTATAAGAAAAAATTCCATAAAATCTGCTGTTAAATTTTTCTTAAACAAATTTCCAGGTAAAGTTTTATATGCAGTCAAAACCAATCCCCACCCTGAGATAATCAAAACAATCATAGAAAGTGGAGTAGAACAATTTGATGTTGCATCAATTGAAGAAATTAAAAATATTAGAACTTTTAGCGATACAGCTAAATGCTCTTATATGCATACAGTAAAGAGCAGAGAAAGTATAAAAGAGGCATATTTTAATTATGGTGTAAAAACTTTTTCATTAGATACTAAAGATGAACTGATTAAAATAATTGAAAGCACAAATAATGCTGAAGATTTAGAATTATTTGTAAGAGTTGCTGTTTCCAATGAACATGCAGAAATTGATTTATCTAAAAAATTTGGTGCTTTAACATCAGAAGCAATAGGTTTGTTAAGACTTGTAAAACTGCATGCTAAAAAGATTGGTTTAAGTTTTCATGTTGGCTCACAATGTATGCATCCAATTTCTTATGCGAAAGGAATTAGTGAAATTGGGAATATAATTAAAAAAACCAAGATAATTCCAGATTATATTAATTTAGGTGGAGGTTTCCCTACAATCTATCCTGACTTAATTCCACAATCTTTAATTAGTTATTTTAATGAAATAAATAAGAGTTTAGAAAATTTAAAACTTGAAAAACTTCCTGAAATTATTTGTGAGCCTGGTAGAGCTATAGTTGCAGAAAGTGGCTCAACAATTGTAAGAGTTAATTTAAGAAAAAAACAAAAGCTTTATATTAATGATGGTACCTATGGTACTCTTTTTGAT
This sequence comes from uncultured Pelagibacteraceae bacterium, assembly GCA_902587755.1. Classification (GTDB taxonomy): domain Bacteria; phylum Pseudomonadota; class Alphaproteobacteria; order Pelagibacterales; family Pelagibacteraceae; genus Pelagibacter. Next base: position 345,750 of record CACIMN010000001.1, read on the forward strand.
GCAGGTACACCTAACATTGTATTCCCATCTAGGATGATTAAAGAAAATTCTAACAAAATAATTTCAAAAAAATTAACTGCTTTTGATTTCTTTGGACCTACATGTGATAGCATGGATTATATGAAAGGTCCTTTTTTGCTTCCAAATAATATTAAAGAAAATGATTATATCGAACTTGGTCAACTTGGTGCATACGGATTGACATTTAGAACTCAATTTAATGGTTATTACTCAAATGAAATTTACGAAGTTGAAGATAATCCAATAATGACAATGTATGATAAAGACGTTAATAAAGCTAACATGGTAGCTTAATGTCGAGTCAAAAAAATCCAGGTCATAACAGTAAAAGAGATTTCTTAAAAAAACCTGTTGAACACATCGATATAACTTCTTTTGATAGTAGAAAAATTATTTCCTCAATGGAAAAAATGTCATTTGTTTCTAGAGAAACAGCTAATGCTGCTAATATTTATAACGAGATGCTTAAAGATAAAGATTGTACAATTTTCCTTACCTTAGCAGGCTCTACTTCGGCAGCTGGATGTATGAATATTTATAAAGATTTAGTTAAATATAATATGGTTGATGCAATTGTTGCAACAGGAGCCTCTATAGTAGATATGGATTTTTTTGAAGCTCTTGGTTTTAAACATTATCAAGGTTCACAATTTCAAGATGATACTGAACTGAGAGACAACTATATAGATAGAATTTACGATACCTACATAGATGAAGAAGAGCTTCAAATGTGTGATAAAATTATATGTGAAATCGCTAATAACCTAGAGGCGAGAAGCTATACTTCAAGAGAGTTCATTTATGAAATGGGCAAATATTTAAAAAATAACTCAAAGAAAAAAGACTCTTTAATTGAAACCGCTTTTGACAATAATGTTCCTATTTTCTGCCCTGCTTTTACTGACTCGAGTGCAGGATTCGGATTAGTTATGCATCAAGAACAAAATCCAAAAAAACACATAACAATAGACTCAGTTAGAGAATTTAGAGAACTAACAGAAATTAAAATTAAATCTAAAGGTTCTGGATTATTTATGATTGGTGGTGGAGTGCCTAAAAACTTTATTCAAGATACTGTTATTTGTGCTGAACTATTAGGAAAAGATGTAGACATGCATAAATATGCTGTTCAAATTACTGTTGCTGATAGTAGAGACGGAGCTTGTAGCAGCTCCACATTAAAAGAAGCAAGTTCATGGGGGAAAGTAGATATTACAAAAGAACAGATGGTGTTTGCAGAGGCAACTAGTGTTTTACCATTGATAGCAAGTGATGCTTATCATAAGGGTGAGTGGAAAAACAGAGAAAGAAAAAACTTTACAAAAATTTTTGAATAAAATTGAAATATCTATCAAATAAAAACGGGTTTTTAGGAATTGATAATAAATTTAGCTTTAAAGAAAAAGCTGTGATTATTCCATTTGGATTAGAAAAAACTGTCAGTTATGGGGGAGGAACAAGAAATGGACCTAAAGAAATCATAAAAGCATCACATCAAGTTGAGCTATATGATGAAGAACTTAATTGTGAACCTTATAAAAAAATAGGTATTAAAACTTTAAAACCATTTAAAATTGATAAAAATATTAAAAAAGCACTTAATAAAATCTCAAATATTAATAAAGAAATTTTAGATAAAAAGCTTTTCCCAATGACTTTAGGTGGAGAGCATTCAATAACACCTGGATGTATTGTTCCTTTTATTAAAAAATATAAAGACATTTGTCTCTTACATTTTGATGCTCATGCAGATTTACGTCAAAGTTATAATGGAGAAAAATTTTCCCATGCCTCAGCAATTAGAAGGTGTCTAGATTATAAAAATGTTTCTTTAATTTCATTTGGGATAAGAAACATCTCAGAAAGTGAAATCCCATTTTTAAAAAAGAATTCTTCAAGAATAAATATTTTTTGGGCAAAAGATAAAAAAAAATGGAATTTATCTAAATTTAAAAAACTGATTAAAAACAAAACTGTTTATCTTACATTTGATGTAGACGGACTAGATTCAAGTATTATGCCTGCAACTGGTACACCTGAACCAGGAGGGCTTTTGTGGGACGAAACATTAGATATAATAAGAATTGCAGCTAAAAACTCCAAAATTGTTGGTGCAGATATTAATGAACTATCTCCAATTAAAGGATTTAATTCTTATAATTTTCTTGTTGCAAAATTAGCTTATAAAATTTTGTCTTATAAATTCTTATATTAAACTTTAATTGGTTTAATAGTTTTCAGTAAGATTCTGAATGGTATCAACATTATTATAGCAACTAAAATTTTTACCGCTAAATCTCCAAGAGATAAAGTAACCCAAGGCACCCCTGTTGCATAAAATGATATTGAGAAAAATAAAAATGTGTCGACTGTTGATCCAATCAAAGATGAAGTAAGAGGTGCAACAAACCACTCTTTTTTTCTTAATCGATCAAAAATTTGAATATCTAACAATTGAGCGGTAATAAAAGCTACCCCCGATCCAATTGCAATTCTAACTGAGATTAAATCTGCAAAATCAGTTGAAAATAACAATGTAAATATAATTCCTATTAAAAAGCCCAAATATACAATTTGCCTTGCTAATAATTTTCCATAAGACCTATTTGCTAAATCTGTTATTAAAAAAGCTATTGGGTAACTAAAAGCTCCATAAGTTAAAATCTCATTTAATCCAAAATAGTTTATTGGGAACTGGACTAAATAATTAGAAGATAGTACGACAACCCCCATCATTATAGATAGGCTAATAAATAATTTGTTCATTAAGCCGATTTAGCTACGGGTTTCTTTTTAAAAGGGGATTTAATTAAAACTACTTTTTTTAACTTTTTTAATCTAGGAGATAAATTTTTATTTTTTACAGTTTTTAAAAACTCATCAAAACTACCTTTTTTATCAACCGACCTTACACCTGAGTTGCTTACAGTAAGTTTTAAACTTCTTCCAGTAAGCTCACTTGTAAATTTTACTTTTTTAAGATTGGGTAAAAATCTTCTTTTAGTCTTGTTGTTAGCATGACTAACATTATGACCTTTCATAGGAATTTTACCGGTAAGTTCGCATTTTTTTGACATAATAACAGTGCCTATATAAGGGGAGATATTGAAGGCGTCAAGTTTAATACATTTAAGAAATAGTTTTATTTCCTACAATTTCTGTGAAATTTTTGACGCCATCTCTTATTAGTAATTCTTTTAAGTCTTTTTTAATGATGCCAGCAATATTAGGCCCTTGAAATACCATGCCGGTATACAATTGAACATAATCTGCTCCTAATAAAAACTTATCATAAGCTGCTTTACCAGAGTCAACACCGCCTACTCCAATAATTTTGATTTTACCCTTAATTAAATTATAGAATTTACTTATTAAGAGATTTGATTTTTTTTCAATAGGTTTTCCAGATAAGCCACCTTTTTGATGTCTCTGTATATTTTGAAGTGTTTCTCGAGAAGCTTCGGAGGTATTTGAAATTATTATTGCTTTTATTTCATTTTCTAAAAGTATTTCTGAAATTAAGTCAATTTGATTTTCACTTATATCTGGTGAAATTTTTACAGCTACAGGAATTCCAGATTTTAATTTTTTTTTTTTCTCTGAGACAGATTTTAACAACTCTCTCAATTTATTCTCCTCATGAAAATTTCTAAGATTTTCTGTATTTGGTGAAGAAATATTAATTGTAATATAATCTGCAACTTCAGAAAATTTTTCTAATCCAATTAGATAGTCATTCAATCTATCATTAGAATCTTTGTTAGGACCTACGTTTACACCTAGTACACCTAGTTTTTTATTAGATTTTATTCTGTTTAATATTGTATCTGATCCATGGTTGTTAAAACCTAGCCTATTAATTAATGCTTGATCTTCTACCAATCTAAACACTCTTGGTTTTTCATTCCCATATTGTTTTAGTGGTGTAACCGTACCTACTTCAACAAATCCAAAACCCAACTTAAATAAAGGGTTGTATACCTCGGCATTCTTATCGAAACCTGCTGCAATACCTATGGGATTATCAAGATTTTGATTAAATAGTTTTGTTTTTAAAATAGGATCATTTTTGCTTTCATCAAATATATTTGAAACTAAATTAAGTTTAAGTGATTGAATTGCTAAAAAATGTGCTCTTTCAGGATCTATTTTGAATATTAATGATCTTAAATTTGAATACATTATTTCAATTTACTAATTATCAACTCTTTTGTTTCGTTAACACCGAAAAAACTTATAAAAAAACCCATTCTAGGTCCATTTTCATCTCCAAATACCACTTCATAAATTAATTTAAACCAATCTCTTAAGTTTTCTGCATACCCATTCTCTTTGCCTGTTGAATATATTAATGTTTGTATATCCTCAGGAGACATCTGATCATTACATTGTTCTAAAGTTTTAACTAAAGCTTGTAGAGCTAATTTTTCATTTTCAGATGGATTTTTATATTTTTTTTGAGCCCTAATAACATCATTAAAATACTTGATTGCATAACCAACTAGTCCATCAAAAATTGGAAAGCTTTTTTCATGAATGTTAGATTTATATTTTTTAACAAACTTCCATAATAAATCTTTGTTATCAGCATTGCTTGTCTCAACTAAATTCAACAACATAGAAAAAGACATAATCATCTCTTCTTTTGGAATATTGCCATTGTGAACATGCCAAACAGGATTCATTACCAGTTGTTGTTCTGTTTGTTTTTTTGATTTTTCAATATTATCAAGGTACTCATCTACAGCTTTTGGCACTATTTCATTATAAAGTTTTTTAGCTCTTTTTGGATTTTGATACATGTATAAGGATAAGCTTTCAGGTGAGGCATATTTTAACCACTGGTCGATAGTAATACCATTTCCTTTAGATTTTGAAATTTTTTCACCCTTTTCATCAAGAAATAATTCGTAAGCAAATCCAGATGGATGTTTTTTACCGATTAAATTTATAATTTTAGTTGATAAAATTGCACTCTCAATAAGGTCTTTTCCATACATTTCAAAATCTATATCTAGAGCATACCATCTCATTGCCCAATCAACTTTCCATTGTAGTTTACAATTTCCATCCAAAATACTAGATTCTAATTTTTTACCCTTATTATCAAAAATTATTTTAGAATTTTTTTTATCAATTTCTATAACTGGAATTTCGAGAACATGACCTGTATCTGGACAAATAGGTAAAAAAGGACAGTAAGTTTGTTGACGTTCTTTACCTAAAGTTGGAAGTATAATATTCATTATACCATCATAATTTTCTAAAATAATTTTTAAAGTTGGGTTGAAAAAACCACCTTTGTATAAAGATGTTGAGCTTTTAAAGCTGTATTTAAAATTAAAACTATTTAAAAAATCTTTTAACATTTCATTATTATGTTCTCCAAAACTTCCAAATTTTTCAAATGGATCTGGAACTTGTGTTAATGGTTTATGTAGATTTTTATTTAGCAATTCCTGATTAGGAACATTATCAGGAACTTTTCTTAGACCATCCATGTCATCAGAGAAAGTAATTATTTCTGCTGGTAAATCTGTAAGTTGCTTTAAAGCATTAACCATCATTGAGGTCCTTGCAACTTCTCCAAATGTTCCAATATGAGGAAGGCCACTTGGGCCATATCCTGTTTGAAGAGTAATTTTACCTTTTTTATCAATAAATGATTTTCTTTCTCGAAGCATTTTTTTTGCTTCAACGAAAGGCCAAGCACTTGTTTTGTCTAAAATTTCTTTTTTAATCACGAATATATCTTTTATAAAAATCTTAAATTGGCGATTTTATTAATTCTTATAGAGTTGAAATTTATTTACCATAAAATAATGTTCTTTCAAAATGTCTAATTATAAAACTGTTTTTTTTACACTAGGAATTTTGCAAATAATTTTAGGGATCTCAATGTTCATCCCTATAATTGCTCAATTTATTTATTCAGAAATAGATTCATCATTTTTTGGTGCATCTATTGTTACTATAATTTTTGGATCATTATTTTTTCTTTCAAATCTAGACCACGACAAAAAATTAAATTTGCAACAAGCATTTTTATTAACTGCCTTGTCATGGTTAAGTATTGCTATTTTTGGATCTTTACCATTTATATTTTCGACTATTGAACTTTCAATTACTGATGCTTTTTTTGAAAGTATGTCTGGTATTACAACAACTGGATCAACAATTATTTCTGACTTAGAGAATACACCAAAAGGTATTCTATTATGGAGAGCAATACTTCAATGGTTGGGGGGTATTGGTATAATTGTTATGGCAATTACCCTGATGCCTATAATGAATGTTGGTGGTATGCAATTATTTAAAATTTCTAGCAACGACTCATCTGAAAAAATTCTTCCTAAATCAAAAGAAATAGCTTTAAGACTTATTTATATTTATTCAGGCCTAACTGCTCTTTGTGCGTTATCATATTGGGTATTTGGAATGGGAAAATTTGATAGTTTAACTCATTCTATGACTACCATAGCTACAGGTGGATTTTCTAATTATAATCAATCTATCGGATATTTTGACAGTGTTCTTATAGAAATATCATCGATGATTTTTATAATTTTAGGAAGTATTCCATTTATTGCATATATTAAATTTATTAGTGGTAATAAAAAAATATTTTTAAACGATATTCAAATCAGAACATTTATTAAAATAATAATTATAAGCATAATTATATTATCAATTTATTTATTATTTAATAATAACGGAAACTTTAGTTTAAGATCTATTTTTTTTAATACAATTTCAATATTGACTGGAACAGGTTATGTAAATGCTGAATTCGACGGTTGGGGAAGTTTTCCTATATCAATATTTCTTGCATTAATGTTTATTGGGGGCTGTGCTGGATCAACTACTTGTGGAGTCAAAATTTTTAGAATTCAAATTCTATATTTATTTATATTAAATCAATTAAAAAAAATTATATATCCCAAGGGAATATTTATTATTAAATACGATCAAGGATCTGTTGATGATAAATTTATTGCATCAATAATTTCATTTATTTATTTTTACTTTGTTATTTTTTTTATTTTAGCTGCATTATTATCATTAACTGGTCTTGATTTTATAACCGCTATCTCTGGAGCGGCAACATCAATATCAAATGTTGGTCCTGGTTTAGGGCCTATTATCGGGCCTAATGGAGATTTTTCATCTTTGCCCGATATTTCTAAATGGATCTTAACTGTAGGTATGATTTTAGGTAGACTTGAGTTGTTTGCAATATTAGTATTGTTCTTACCATCTTTTTGGAGAAATTAATTATGTCTGAAACAAAGAAACAAACATGGCTTGATTCTCTTGCAGTTTATAAAGATATTCGAATGGTAAGAATTCTTTTATTAGGTGCAATAAGTGGATTTCCATGGGTATTAATTGCAAGTAGCTTGAGCCTTTGGCTTAAAGAAGAAGGTCTTAGTAGATCAACAATTGGATGGGCAGGTTTAATTTTTGGAGTATACGCTTTCAATTATTTGTGGGCTCCCATTATAGATAGAATTCAAATTCCAATACTTACAAAAAAATTAGGTCATAGAAGAGGATGGATAGTTTTGATGCAATTAATAATTTTATTAAGTCTTGTTGTTTGGAGTGTGATTAATCCAACCGAAAATTTGGCTTTATTAATTACTGTAGGTTTAATTATTGCTATCGCGTCAGCAACCCAAGATATAACTGTGGATGCATTAAGAATTGAACAGATAAATGAAAATGAAGGAAAATCAATGGCTGCAGGTGCAGCCATGGCTGTTGTTGGTTGGTGGACAGGTTATAAATTAGGTGGAGTTGTTGCTTTATTTACGGCAGAATTTTTTGAAAACCTAGGGGTAGCTGACTACTGGCAAGCTACTTTTTTAATTTTAGGTATTTTAATAATTTTAATGAATATTGGATTAATGTTTGTTCATGAACCTGTGGAGACAAACAGACAAGCAAAACAGAGAGAAACAGACAAATTAATAGAGGGAAAACTTGGATCTAGCAATATTATTACAAACTTTATCGCTTATATTACAGGAACTATAGGCGGACCTATTATTAGTTTTTTTAGAAAAAATGGTTTTGCCATTGCAGCTGGAATTTTAGGATTTGTTTTTTTATTTAAGATAGGTGAGGCATTTATGGGAAGAATGTCTATTGTTTTTTATAAAGAAATTGGTTTCTCCAAAGGTCAAATTGCAATTTATTCAAAAGGTCTTGGCTGGATAACAACAGTAGTATTTACTTTGTTGGGTGGAGTAATGGCCATGAGAGCTGGAACAATTAAAACTATGTTCTTTGCTGGTGGGTTAATGGCTATAACCAATCTTTTATTTGCAGTTTTAGCATGGACTGGAAAATCAGAAATTTTATTTGCAATTGCGGTTATAGCTGATGATATCACAGCAGCTTTTGCAACTGTAGCATTTGTTGCATTTATATCATTACTAGTTGATAGAACTTATACAGCCACACAATATGCTTTGCTTGCTTCAATTGGTACTGCTGGTCGTACTACTTTAGCTTCATCCTCAGGAGCTCTAGTTGACTGGTTAAACGGAGATTGGGGAACATTTTTTGTTTTAACGACTATAATGGTGATACCATCATTAATTTGTTTGTGGTTAATTAAAAACAAAATTAAAATTGGTGCAAAATAATTTTTATTTCATAGGTAATTTTTCGAATATTTACAAAAATCCCTCGAAAAGATCTGAGATAACTTCACAAATTATACATGGTGAAAAATTCAAAATATTAGCAAAAAACAAAAATTGGATAAAAATTAAAACTTTATTTGATAATTATAGGGGGTTTATGAAAAATTCAAAATATATAGAAAAATTTAGCCCCAATTATAAAGTCAGTTCACTAAAAGCAAAGATTTATAAAAAACCTGGAATTGGAACTAGCAGTTGGCTTCCACTTGCATCCAAATTATCTGTATTTGAACAAAATAAGAATTACGTAAAAATTGAAAAAAATAAATGGATTAAAAAAGCAGATATTAAAAAAATAAACCATAAAGAAAATAATTTTACAAAAATATTTAAAAAATTTCTCGATGTAAAATATGTTTGGGGTGGAAAAACATTTAAAGGTATTGATTGTTCGGCCTTATTGCAAATATTTTATTGTTATAATAATTCTTTTTATCCAAGAGATACAAAAGATCAGATCAAATATACAAAAAAGAACTCAAAGAAAAGACTATTTAAAAAAGGAGATATTATTTTTTGGAAAGGTCATGTTGCTATGTGTTTAAATTCTAAACAACTAATTCATGCTTATGGTCCAGAAAGAAAAGTAATTATTATGCCAATTATAGAAACAATTAATAGAATTGAAAAAACTGCCAAGCTAAAGGTAAAAAAAGTATCTAGAATAAAATATTAATTTCTTCCAAAGTCAGGCTTGTCTATATCTTGTTTCAATTTGATGATTTTTGACCTTACTTTTTTAGTCTGAATAAGTTTCTTTACGATAGATTTATTATTTTTTGAATTTATATCTTTTTTAAATTGATTTAAATTTTTTATAAATAAATCAATGGCTCTTGAAATATTATTTTTATTATTAAAAAAAATATCTCTCCACATGATTTCATTTGATGCTGCAATCCTAGAAAAATCTCGTAATCCGCCAGCGCTATATTTGATTAGGTCATAATTTTGTTTTTTCTCAAAATCTTGTGCAGATTTCACCAGATTATATGCAATTAAGTGCGGTAAATGACTAGTAATAGAAAAAATTTTGTCATGTTTTTCAGCGCTCATAACAACTACTTTTGCTCCAATTTTTTTCCAAAACCTAGCTAGAATGTTTATATTATTTTTTTTAATATTTTTTTCTTTAATAATTATGCACCATCTATCAGTAAACATATTTTCTTTACCATGCTCTGGTCCACTGACCTCTGATCCAGCTATCGGATGACTTTGAATCCAATTAATACCTTTCTTTAAAAATTTATTTATAATTTTAGAAGTTTCAATTTTTGAAGAACCAATATCTGTAATCAATGTTTTCGATGGTATAAATTTATTAATTTTTAAAATAATATTTTTGTATTCACTCATTGGTGTACAAAAGATGATTAAATCAGAATTACTTGTACCTTCTTTTAATGATTTAACAATTGTTCCAGGTAATTTTAATCTTTTTATCTTAGCAATATTTGATTTTGATTTTTCATAAATAAATATTTTTTTTGCTATTTTTTTTTTGCTAATACGCCTTAATAAAGATGAACCTAATAATCCACAGCCAATAATTAAAATATTTTTCATTTTTTCAATACTTGCTTAATAACACTCATAAATTTTAAGTTTTCTTTTTTGGATCCAATAGTTAACCTTAATTTATTCTTTATATGATAACCATCTTCTGTTGATCTTAAAATAATTCCCTTTTTTTTAAGTTTTTCATAGAGAAATTTTGCTGAATATCTGCATTTTTCAAAATTAAGTAACAAAAAATTTGCTGAAACTGAATTTGAAAAAATATTATATGTCTCAAGAAATTTCTTAATTTTTTCAGAATATAATAAATTATGTTTAATCGATTTATTTATGAAAGCTTTATCCTTCAGTGACTCGGTGGCTGCTAATTGTGCAATACCATTTAGATTAAATGGTGGTTTTATAACATTTAGCGCATCAACTATTTTTTTTGATCCATATCCCCAACCTACTCTCAGAGAAGCTAATCCAAACATTTTTGAAAAAGTTCTAAGGATGAAAACATTGTCTTTATTTTTAAATAAATCTAGCCCAGATGAATAATCTTTGTTTTTCATATATTCTGCATAGGCATCATCTATAACTAGTAAAATTTTTTTATTTAATCTTTTTCTTAATTCTAAAACTTCTTTTTTCGTTAAGTAAGTTCCTGTAGGATTGTTTGGGTTAGCTATAAAGACAATTTTAGTTTTTTTTGTTATTTTTTTTAAAATTTCATTTACTGAAACTTTAAAATTAATTTCTTTTGCAAATACAACTTTTGCGCCTACAATTTTTGAGTAAATTCTGTACATTAAAAAACTATACTCTGGTACCACAACCTCATCTTTTGGGTTTAAAAACAACTGACAGAGCATTTGAATAACTTCATCTGAACCAGCTCCACAAATAATTTTCTCAGAATTACATTTATAAGCTTTAGATATTGCTTTTCTCAAATTTTGAGATTTTCCATCTGGATATTTATCTAAATTAAGATTTTTATTTGATATTATTTTCTTTGCTTTAGGGCTCATACCTAAAGCAGACTCATTTGCAGAAAGTTTAATTACGTTCTTAAGTTTCTTAACTTTTGATTTACCAGGCTTATAAGCCTCAATATCAAATTTTTTGAAATTTGGAGTTGTCATTTTTTTTTAATTTATGTGCTCTTTATAGATAAAATTACAAAATTTTATAGAGAATAAGAGGATTTTTTAAAAAATTGACATAATAAATAAGTTCTAGTAAAAAAATTATGCGCTGATTTAACTGAATTGCGAGCGCTTAAAAAAAACCGCTAAAATAGTTTTTTTTCTCACAATTCAACACAGTCAAAAACTATGAATACTGAGAAAAACATAAAAACTTTAATTGTAAATAAACCACTAAAATTAGACTGTGGAAAGACCATAAAAGATTTTCCAATAGCCTATGAAACTTACGGTTCACTTAATTCAAAAAAAGATAATGCAATATTAGTTTTTCATGCTCTAACAGGAGATCAATTTGTAACCGGAATAAACCCTGCAACTAACAAAGAGGGCTGGTGGAGTTATGCAGTAGGTCCTGATAAGGCTATCGATACAAATAAATATTTTGTTATTTGCTCTAACGTAATTGGTGGATGTATGGGATCATACGGACCAAGTCATAAAGATCCTAATCAAAAAATTTTTGGAACAAATTTTCCAGTAATTACAATTAATGACATGGTGAATGCTCAATATAATTTACTTGATCATTTTGGTATTGATAAATTATTTTCTATAACTGGTGGTTCAATGGGGGGTATGCAAGTCCTTCAGTTTATTAGTAACTTTCCTGATAAATCTAAAACAGTTATACCTATAGCAACCACATCTAGTCATTCAGCACAAAATATCGCTTTTAACGAGCTAGGTAGACAAGCTATTACAGCTGATAGTAACTGGAAAGATGGGAATTATACATCCAACGAAACTAATCCCGGAAAAGGATTGGCAGTAGCTAGAATGGCAGCTCATATTACATATTTATCTAAAAAAGGTTTGCAGGAAAAATTTGGAAGAAAGTTACAAGAAAGAGAAGATCTTAAATTTGGATTTGATGCTGATTTTCAAATAGAAAGTTATTTGAGATATCAGGGTTCAGTTTTCGTAGATAGATTTGATGCAAATAGTTATCTTTATATCACTAGAGCTATGGATTATTTTGATTTAGCAAAACAATTCAATGGTAATCTTTCAGAAGCATTTAAAAATACAAACGCAAAATTTTTTATAATTTCATTTACTTCAGATTGGCTTTATCCAACCCAAGAAAATAAGGATATTGTGATTGCTTTAAACTCAATAGGAGCTGATGTTGGATTTGTAGAAATTGAGTCGGATAAAGGTCACGACTCATTTTTACTAGACGTTCCTGATTTCTTAAGTGCACTTAAAAACTTTTTAGATAAATCTTACGAAGAAAATTAATTATGAAAAATGAATTTCAGGTAATAGCAGATTTAATTGAAAAAGATAAGAAAGTCTTAGATGTAGGTTGTGCTGATGGAACTTTGATGAAATTTTTAAAGGATAATAAAAACATAAATATAAGAGGGTTAGAAATTTCAAAAGAAAGAGTGCAAGAATGTATTGCAAAAGGTTTAACTGTAATTGAAGGAAATGCTGAAAAAGATTTAAAACAATTTCCAGACAAATCATTTGATTATGTTATTTTAAGTCAAACCCTTCAAGCTTTTCTTAATCCTGAATTGGTTTTAGATGAGCTTTTAAGAGTTGGAAAAAAAGCAATAGTTACAATTCCTAATTTTGGATATTGGAAAGTAAGATTTCATTTATTATTTAAAGGTACAATGCCGATTACAAAAACATTACCAGATGAATGGTATAACACGCCAAATTTACACATGTGCACAATCAAAGATTTTTTTCATTTTGTAAAATCAAAAGATATAAGGATTTTTAAATCACTCGCTTTAAGCAATCTTAATAAATCAACAATAAATCAGAGTAATTTAGGTGTTAAAAATTTGTTTGCAGATCTTGGTATATTTTTGATAGAAAAATAAAATGCGTATTGAAATTATACCTTGTCTTCAAGACAACTATAGCTATTTAATAATAGACGAAAATAACAATTCTGCGTGTATTGTAGATCCCAGTGAGGCTGAGCCAATAATAAATTTCCTTAAAAATAAAAATATAAAATTAAAATACATTCTTAATACTCATCATCACTATGATCATATTGGAGGAAATCAAGAATTAAAAAAAAAATATGGATCAGTTGTTGTAGGTTTTAAAGGAGACTCGAAAAGAATACCAGAGATAGACATATTGTTAGAGGATAATCAAATATGGAAAGCCGAAAACTTTGAAGCTAAAATTTTGCATATACCTGGACATACTTCAGGCCATATTTGTTTTAATTTTTTTAAAGAAAAAATAGTTTTTACTGGAGATACACTTTTCTCACTTGGTTGTGGAAGAATATTCGAAGGTTCTTATGAGGAAATGTTTGAATCTTTAAACAAAATTAAATTGTTACCAGAAGACACAAAAATTTATTGTGGTCATGAATACACCCTTAACAATGCAAAATTTTGCAAAAAATATGATTCCGAAAACAAAAATTTACAAAAAAAAATCGAAAAAATAGAAAAATTAAGAGAATATGGAATTCCTACGATACCCTCAACTTTAAAAGAGGAATTGGAATGTAATATATTTTTAAGAGCAAAAGATGTTAAAACCTTCTCAAAATTAAGAGATTTTAAGGATAATTTCTAATTAATTCAACTTGACTAAAGGCTGGCTACAACTATATTGCGGTAACTTTTAAATAAATCATACTATGTCATACGCAGTAATAAAAACAGGTGGAAAACAGTATAAAGTAAAATCTGGAGAAATTCTAAAGATTGAAAAACTACCAGACTCTAAACCTGAGACTAAAATAGAGTTTAATGAAATTTTGGCATACGGTGATGATAAATCAATTGAAATTGGAACTCCAAATGTTGAGGGCGCAAAAGTAGAGGCTGATTTAATAAAAAATAGCAAAAATAGAACTATTTTAATTTTTAAAAAAAGAAGAAGACAAAATTCAAGAAGAAAAAATGGGCACAGACAAAAATATTCTATGATAAGAATTAATAAAATTTTTTCAAAAGATGGTAAAGTGTTATCGGAAGCTGAAAAAATTTCTAAAACTTCAAAAAAAAAAGAAGTTAAGGAAACAGTAAGCAAATAGTTATTAGGTAAATTATGGCAACAAAAAAAGCAGGTGGATCATCACGAAACGGACGAGACAGTGCTGGTAGAAGACTTGGTGTAAAAAAGTATGGTGGTGAAACAGTAATTCCTGGAAACATAATTGTTAGACAAAGAGGAACTAAGATTTTTCCAGGTGAAAATGTTGGTATGGGTAAAGATCATTCAATATTTTCAGTTATTAAAGGGAAAGTTGTTTTCAAAAAATCCAAATCAGATAGAACTTTCGTTTCGGTAAAGCCCAATTAATAGTACAACCAACTAAAATAGATGTTGTATTATGAAATTTCTCGATCAAGTTAAAATTTATATTAAAGCTGGAAACGGCGGAGACGGATCTCCTAGTTTTAGAAGAGAGAAATATGTTGAGTTTGGCGGACCAGATGGTGGGGACGGTGGAAAAGGTGGATCAATTATTTTGAGGTCAGAGGAAAATTTAAATACCCTTATTGATTATCGATATCAACAACACCACAAAGCCGAACGTGGAGAAAATGGTTCTGGTCAAAACCGTACAGGAAAAGGTGGTGAAGATTTAATTTTAAAAGTTCCTCTAGGTACACAGGTATTTGAAGAAGATAACAAAACTCTTCTTTTTGATTTTAATAAAAAGGGTGAAGAATATGTTGCAGCTGCTGGTGGAAAAGGAGGTTTGGGAAACACAAGATTTAAAAGTTCTACAAATAGAGCCCCAAGAAAATTTACTAAAGGAACTATCGGAGAAGAATTTACAATATGGCTTCAATTAAAAACAATTGCTGATATCGGTATTATTGGATTACCAAATGCTGGAAAATCTAGTTTGTTAGCAGCATTAACAAACGCAAATCCAAAAATTGCAAATTATAAATTTACAACTATTAATCCAAACCTCGGCGTGGCTTCTTACGATAATAAAGAAATTACCATTGCAGATATTCCAGGATTAGTAGAAGGAGCCCACGAAGGTATAGGTTTAGGGATACAATTTTTAAAACATATAGAGAGATGTAAGTCTTTACTGCACTTAATTGATGTTACCAACTTAGATCTGAATGAGTCTTATAATCAGGTAAAAAATGAATTAAAAAGTTACAGTGCAAAGTTATTAAAGAAAAAAGAACTTATTGTGCTTAATAAAATTGATTTGATTGATGAAGAAACAGCAAATGAAGTTATAGATCATTTTTCAAAAGGTAAAAATTGTGAGATTATGACAATGACAACTCTGGAAAAAAAATCTGTATCAAAAATTAAAGCAAAACTTTTGTCTTATGTATCTTAAAAACTCCAAAATAATTGTTGTCAAAATTGGATCATCTCTTCTAGTTGATCAAAATAAAAAAATTAGGAGACAATGGTTATCTAGTTTTGCAAAAGATATTAAAAAATTGAGAGATAAAAATCAAAAGGTAGTTATTGTTAGCTCTGGTGCTATAGCTTTGGGCTGTAAGAAAATGAATTATAACAAAAAGAATATCAAATTGGATAAGAGTCAAGCTATTGCTTCTATTGGTCAAATAGAGCTAATGAATTTATTTTCACAAACTTTTGCAAAATATAAGTTAAATATTTCTCAGATTCTGCTTACATTAGAAGATACTGAGGAAAGAAGAAGATCTCTTAACGCAAAACGAACTTTTGATAATCTTTTTGAACTTGGTTTTATTCCTGTAGTCAATGAAAATGACACTATTGCAACAAGTGAAATAAAATATGGAGATAATGATAGATTGGCATCTAGGGTTGCGCAAATTACAAACGCTGATACCTTAATTTTATTATCTGATGTTGATGGTTTGTATACAAAAAATCCTAAAATTTTTAAGGATGCTAAACTAATAAAGAAGATTGATGATCTTAAAAAAGATCTAAAAAAAATTTATATTAAAGGTGTAAATGAATATGGAAGTGGTGGTATGCACACAAAAATTGAAGCAGCAAAAATATGTCAGCTTGCTGGTACTAGTATGGTTATTGCAAATGGACTATATTCAAATCCTATTTCAAAAATAATTGAAAAAAATAACTGCACCTGGTTTAGTCCAAAAATTTCAAAGTTAGATGCTAGAAAAAAATGGATAATAAGTTCTGTAGCACCTAAAGGAGCTTTAATAATTGATGATGGTGCTAAAAAAGCATTAGAATCTGGAAAAAGTTTGTTAGCAGCAGGAATTAAAAAAGTTTCGGGAAGATTTAACAAAGGTGATCATATTAAAGTATTAGATAAAAAAAATAATGAATGTGCTAGAGGTTTAAGTTCCTTTACTTCTGATGAGGTGACTAAAATCATGGGGCATCACTCTAATGAAATTGAAAAATTATTAGGTTATGTTGCAAAATCAGAAGTTATTCATAAAGATGATATGGTGGAAATTTAAATGATTAAATATATGAATTTAATTGGAATAAAAGCTCGAAAAACTAGTGAATATAAAGTTACAACTGAAGTAAAAAATAAAGTTTTAAATGATTACGCGAAATTAATTAAGAATGAAAAAAAATTTATTATTAATCAGAATTCAAAAGATATTAATTACGCCAAAAAAAAAGGGTTAAAAGAGAATTTAATCAAAAGACTTCGTTTAAATGAAAATAAATTAAATGAAATTGTAAATTCTATTTTGAAAATAGCTAAATTAAGAGACCCTATAGACAACACTTTAGACAAATGGAAAAGACCAAATGGTTTGAATATAAAAAGAGTATCAATACCAATTGGAGTTATTGGTGTTATTTATGAAAGTAGACCAAATGTAACTTCAGATGTTGCTAGTCTTTGTTTTAAATCTGGAAATGTAGTGATTTTGAAAGGAGGCTCTGAGGCTATAAATTCAAACAGAGCTCTAGCTAAATTATTTAGAAAAGCACTTAAAAAAAATAAAGTTGATGAAAACTTTATTCAATTTATCGACTCAAAACAAAGAAAACTTGTAGATATTATGCTTTCTAAGATGAAAAAATATATCGATGTAATCATACCTCGTGGTGGAAAAAATTTAGTTAAAAAAGTTTTAGAGTTATCCAAAGTGCCGATAATTGGGCACTTAGAGGGGGTTTGTCATACTTATATAGATAAAGATGCAGAATTAAAAATGGCTAAAGAAGTTGTCTTTAATGCTAAATTAAGAAATACAAGTATTTGTGGTGCGACTGAAACTGTTCTTATTCATAAAGATATAGTCAAAAAATTTAGTAATCCTCTATTGGAGGTTCTTGAAAATAGTGGTTGTAAAATAATAGGCGATAAAATTTTGAAGAGTTATTACAAAGGTAAAGTATATCCTGCAAAAGAAAAAGATTGGTCAACTGAATATTTAGCATCAATTGTATCTGTTAAAGTTGTTAAAAATTCTGAAGAGGCAATTAAACATATCAACAAATACGGAACTATGCACACTGACTCCATCATTACAAAAAATAAAAAGACAGCAAATTATTTCTTAAAAAATGTTAAAAGCTCAATTGCAATGCATAATACCTCAACTCAATTTGCTGATGGCGGTGAATTTGGATTTGGTGGAGAAGTTGGAATTTCTACTAATACACTACCACCAAGAGGTCCTGTAGGTTTAAATCAATTGATTTCATATAAATACGAAATCACCAGTAATGGTAAAATAAGAAATTAAATTGAATAACACAAAAATAAAAATTGGTGTATTGGGTGGATCATTTGATCCTGCACACAAAGGACATTTAGCAATTTCTAAAGAAGCAAAAAAAAGATTCAAACTCAAAAAAGTTATTTGGGCAATTACAAAAAAAAATCCATTTAAAATAAAGAGCAAAACATCTGTTGCTGACAGAATTAAATATTGTAAAAAAATAATTGGTAAAAATTCATTTATTAAAGTTAAATTTTATGAAAAAATTATTAAATCAAATAAAACTATAAATTTAATCAATCATTTAAAAAAAGATAAAAGCATTGAAATTTATTTTTTAATGGGTGCCGACAACCTTATTAATTTTCATAAATGGCACAAATCTAAAT
Organism: uncultured Pelagibacteraceae bacterium; assembly: GCA_902587755.1. GTDB lineage: Bacteria > Pseudomonadota > Alphaproteobacteria > Pelagibacterales > Pelagibacteraceae > Pelagibacter. The sequence goes on from CACIMN010000001.1 coordinate 364,223, forward strand.
TAATTTCACAAAAATGTAATATTCTAGTTTTTGATAGACATGGGTATAAAAAAAATTCTTTAAAATCAAAGACATTTAAGCAACTTAGTAAAGACAATCTAGAGTTTATTGAGTTTAATAAAGTCAACATTTCATCTTCTCAATTAAGAAAAATTTGATAATCTAAAATCAATTAATGGACAATATTTCAGACTTAAAAGAAATTGTAATCAACACACTAGATCTCAATAAAGCTCAAGACATTGTAACTATTGATCTTAAAGACAAAAGTTCTATGGCTGATTACATGATCATAGCAAGTGGAACTTCATCTAGACATATCCAATCTTTATCAGAACAAGTTTTAGAAAAACTTAAAAATAACGGTGTAAAAAACTCAAAAATTGAAGGCAAACAAAGTGGGGAATGGAAGCTTGTTGATGGTATTGATTTGATTGTTCATATTTTTCACCCAGAAAAAAGAAAGTTTTATGAATTAGAGAAAATTTGGTCAGAGCTAATTCCAAAAGAAAAAGTGATGATATGAAAAAAATTAAATTTTTATTATTAATTTTTTTTTCTATTTTTTACTTAAATAAAACAGTTATTTCAGCTGAAATTGATATTTATAAAAAAATTGATCTCTTCGGTGAGGTTCTAGAAAAAATTAATAAAGAATATGTTGATGAGTTCAATCAATCTGAAAGTATGGACTCTGCTATCAATGGACTTTTACAATCCTTAGATCCTTATTCATCCTACATGTCACCTAAAATTTTTGATGAAATGCAAACAGAAACCAGTGGTGAGTTTGGTGGACTAGGAATTGAAGTAAGCATGGAGGCTGGTGTGGTAAAAGTAATTTCACCAATAGATGATACACCTGCATCCAGAGCTGGATTAAAAGCTGGTGATTACATAGTAAAAATAAATGATGTTCAAGTTCAAGGTAAATCATTAAGTGAAGCCGTTGATCTAATGAGAGGACCTGTAGGTTCTGGAATAGAGTTAACAGTAAGACGAAGAGGTGAAAAAAAAGCGTTAACATTTAACATCATAAGAGAGGTTATTCAGGTTCAATCTGTAAAATCTGAAGTTATAGATGAGAGTATTGGATACATCAGGCTTACTTCATTTAATGATAATAGTAGTGATCAAATAGAAAAACAAATTAAAAAACTTAATAAAAATAAAAACTTAAATTCCTTTATTTTAGATTTAAGAAATAATCCTGGGGGTCTTTTATCTCAAGCAATAAAAATTTCCGATTTTTTTCTAGAAAATGGAGAAATAGTTTCAACAAAAAGCAAAAAAAAATCTGAAAATAGAAAATGGTTTGCAAAAAAAGGAGATATTACCAAAGGAAAAACATTATTAGTTTTAATTAATTATGGTTCTGCATCTGCATCAGAAATTGTTGCAGGAGCTTTAAAAGATCACAAAAGAGCGATTATCATTGGTGAAAATAGCTATGGTAAAGGTTCGGTTCAGTCAATTATTCCTTTAAAAAATCGTGGAGCTATCAGACTAACTGTTGCAAAATATTACCTTCCTTCTGGTAAATCAATTTCTGAAGTAGGTGTTAGACCAGATATAGAAGTAAATGAAGAAGGTGATGATTTTAAAATAAAAACTGATACTGATAATCAATTAAACTATGCTATCAAGTTACTTAACGGATAATATGAATAAAAATTTTAATGACTTACCACTCAGAAGTGGGGTCGGAATTGTGTTATTGAATAAAGAAAATAAAGTATTTGTGGCAAAAAGAATAGATAATCCTAAAAATTTTTGGCAAATGCCTCAGGGTGGTGTTGATGAGGGAGAGGATAACTTAAAAGCTGCATTTAGGGAATTAGAAGAAGAAACAAGTATTAAAAGTGTAGAGCTTATTAAAGAATTAGATGGTACATTAACCTATGATCTGCCTGATAGATTACTGGGTATTATATGGAGAGGTAAATACAAGGGTCAAAAGCAAAAATGGTTTTTAATGCGATTTATTGGAAATGATAGTGAAATAAATATTAACACATCTAATCCAGAGTTTTTAGATTGGAAGTGGATTGATCTAGATTTAATTACTGATGTTGTTGTTGATTTTAAACATCATGTTTACAAAGAACTAAAAGAAAAAGTAAAAAAATTAATTTAGAGTTTTTAAAACTTCAACTTTTTGATCTGCTAAATATTTAGATTGATCATTAATATCAGTTTTATTAGCCTCTTCTTCTGCCTCTTTAAGTAAAACCTGTTGCTTTGATTTATCCATATCAGCAAGATTAAAAACTGTACTTGTTAGAATAGATAGATTGTTATTTTTGAACTCAACAATACCATCTTCAACATAGTAATTTTCATCTCCCGATTTAGATAAAATTTTAATTATCCCAGGTTTCAAAAAGGAAATAATAGAAATATGATCCCTCAATATTCCCATCTCTCCCTCAAATGCAGGGAGCACAACTTCTGATACATCATCTTTTACTAAAAAAGATTTTTCAGGATTTACAATCTCAACTTTAAACTCTTCGCTCATTAAGCAGCAGCTTCTTGTTCCATTTTCTTAGCTTTTTCTATAGCTTCTTCAATTGTTCCAACCATATAAAAAGCAGCTTCAGGTAAGTGATCATACTCACCTTTACAGATTGCATCAAAACCTTTGATCGTTGAGTCAAGATCAACAAGTTTTCCTGGTGAACCTGTAAATACTTCTGCAACAAAGAATGGCTGAGACAAAAATCTCTGGATTTTTCTAGCTCTTGCTACAACTAGTTTATCTTCTTCAGATAACTCGTCCATACCAAGAATGGCTATAATATCTTGTAGTGATTTATATGATTGTAGTATTCTTTGAACATCTCTTGCTACTCTATAATGCTCATCTCCAACAATTCTTGGATCCAAAATTCTTGATGTAGAATCAAGTGGATCTACTGCAGGATAAATACCAATTTCTGCAATTTGTCTTGAAAGTACAGTCGTTGCATCCAAGTGAGCAAACGATGTAGCTGGAGCAGGGTCTGTTAAATCATCAGCAGGTACATAAATAGCTTGTACAGAAGTAATTGAACCTTTGTTTGTAGTCGTAATTCTTTCTTGCAGGTTACCCATGTCAGTAGCTAATGTCGGTTGATATCCAACAGCAGATGGAATTCTTCCTAATAAAGCTGAAACCTCTGATCCTGCCTGAGTAAATCTAAAAATATTATCTACGAAGAAAAGCACGTCCTGACCTTCCTGATCTCTAAAGTATTCAGCTACAGTTAACCCTGTAAGTGCAACTCTTGCTCTTGCTCCAGGAGGTTCATTCATCTGTCCATAGACTAGAGCAGCTTTAGAACCAGCTCCTTCTTTTTTGATTACTCCAGATTCAATCATTTCATGATAAAGGTCATTTCCTTCTCTAGTTCTCTCTCCAACTCCCGCGAAAACTGAAAAACCACCATGAGCTTTTGCAACGTTATTAATTAATTCCATAATTAAAACTGTTTTTCCTACTCCTGCTCCACCAAATAATCCAATCTTTCCACCTTTTGCATAAGGTGCAAGCAAATCAATAACTTTAATACCTGTTACAAGTATTTCAGTTTCTGTTGATTGGTCATTAAATTCAGGTGCAGCTCTATGAATTGGCCAACTTTCTTTAGTCTTAACCTCACCTCTTTCATCTATTGGTTCGCCAATTACATTTATAATTCTTCCAAGTGTTTCAGGTCCAACTGGAACTTGAATAGGAGCATTAGTATTAATAACTTCATCACCTCTTTTTAGTCCTTCAGTAGCATCCATAGCAATTGTTCTAACAGTGGTTTCACCCAAGTGCTGTGCTACCTCTAAAACAAGTCTGTTATCACCATTTTTACATTCCAATGCTGTTAAAATTTCTGGTAGTTCACCATCAAATTTCACGTCTACTACCGCTCCAATAACTTGTGTGATTATTCCTTTGCTCATAATTATAAACTTTCTGCTCCTGATATGATTTCTATTAGTTCTTTTGTAATTGCTGCCTGACGACTTCTATTATATTCGATAGTAAGTTTGTCAACCATTTCACCTGCGTTTCGGGTTGCGTTATCCATTGCACTCATTCTAGACCCTTGCTCGCTAGCTGAATTCTCTAACATTGCTTTAAATATTTGCGTAGAAATATTTTTTGGCAATAAATTGCTTAAAATTTCGTCTTCATCTGGTTCAAATTCATAAGTTTCTTCTGAGTTACTTTCTTCTCCCTCATTATTTAAAGGGATAATTTGCTGTGCTTGAGGGATTTGAGTAATTACATTTTTAAATTGATTATAAAAAATTGTGCAAACATCAAATTCACCTGCTTCGAATTTTTGAATTACCATTTTCCCAACTTTGTCAGCATCGAAATAATTTGCATTTTTAGACTCTTTGAAAGAAATATTTTCAATTATTTTGTCACCATAAACTCTTTTTAGTTGATCATTTCCCTTTGAGCCTACTGTAATAATTTTAAGTTCCTTACCTTCATCTAAAATCTTTGCAAAATAACTTTTAGCTTTTTTAATAATATTAGAATTAAATCCACCACACAAACCTCTGTCAGAAGTCATCACCACACAAAGATGAGTTTTTTCCTGACCAGTACCTGACAATAACTTTGGTGCATTTTCTTTATCAGATATACCATTTGATAAATTTAAAATAACATTATTCATTTTTTCTGAGTAAGGTCTTCCCTTCTCAGCGCTTTCTTGAGCTCTTCTTAATTTAGCTGCTGCAACCATTTTCATAGCTTTGGTAATTTTTTGTGTAGACTTTACACTAGCTATTCTTTTTTTTAGGTCGTCTAAACTTGCCATAAATTATTAAGATTTAAAATTTCCTTTTAATTGAGTGATTAACTCAACAACTAATTTTTCTTTATCTTCCTCAAGTTTTCCTGAACTTAAAATTGACTCTATTATTTCAGGCTTATCTGATTTACATTTTTCAATAATCTTGCTCTCAAATGCAGCAACATCTTTTAAATCAATATCATCCAGATAACCTTTTACTCCACAAAATACTGAAATCACTTGTTCTGCGACAGTCATGGGTGAATATTGTTTTTGTTTTAAAAGTTCAGTTAACTTAGAGCCTCTATTCAAAAGTTGCTGGGTAGATGCATCTAAATCAGATCCAAATTGCGCAAAAGCTGCCATTTCTCTGTATTGTGCTAGCTCTAATTTCATTGAACCAGAAACTTTTTTCATCGCTTTTGTTTGAGCTGATGAACCAACCCTAGACACTGATAAACCTACATTAATTGCAGGTCTTATACCTTGGTTAAATAGTTCTGTTTCAAGGAAAATTTGTCCGTCTGTAATTGAAATAACGTTAGTTGGAATGAACGCAGATACGTCTCCACCTTGTGTTTCAATAATTGGAAGTGCAGTAAGTGATCCACCACCATGTTCATCACTTAGTTTTGCTGCTCTTTCAAGCAATCTACTATGAAGATAAAATACATCTCCAGGATAAGCCTCACGTCCCGGGGGTCTTCTTAATAACAATGACATTTGTCTATAAGCAACTGCTTGTTTAGACAAATCATCATAAATTATTAACGCGTGCATTCCATTATCTCTAAAATACTCACCCATAGCACAACCTGTATATGGTGCTAGAAATTGTAAAGGAGCAGAGTCCGATGCAGTAGCAGCAACGATTGTTGTGTACTCCATAGCTCCAGCTTCTTCTAATGTTTTTTGAATTTGTCTTACTGTCGATCTTTTTTGTCCAACTGCAACATATATACAATACAGTTTTTGTTTTTCATCGCCAGATTCATTGATTTTTTTTTGATTAATAATTGCATCTACTGCAACTGCTGTTTTACCAGTTTGTCTATCACCAATAATCAATTCCCTTTGCCCTCTTCCAATCGGGACTAGACTATCAATTGATTTAAGGCCAGTTTGCATTGGTTCACTTACTGATTGTCGTGGAATAATACCAGGTGCTTTAACTTCAACCCTGCTTTTTTTAATGCCTTTATCTAATGGTCCTTTTCCATCAATAGGATTTCCTAAACCGTCAACCACTCTACCTAATAATTCTTTGCCAACTGGTGTATCAACAATATTACCTGTTCTTTTTACTACGTCACCCTCTTTAACATTTCTATCATCACCAAAAATTACAACACCAACATTTTCACTTTCCAAGTTTAGAGCCATACCTTTTGAACCATCTGCAAACTCTACCATTTCACCAGCTTGAACATTATCCAAACCATAAATCCTAGCAATACCGTCCCCAACTGATAAAACTTGACCAACCTCTGTGACTTCTACTTTATCACCAAAATTTTTAATTTGTTCTTTTAATATTTTTGTAACTTCTGAAGGATTTATTTCCATTTATGCCTCTATCATTCTATTTTCAATTTGTTGTAATTTATTTTTAATTGAGGTATCGACCATAGTACTTCCAACTTGGACTAGTAAACCTCCTATTAAACTTTCATCATGTTTGTAGTTTAATTTTATTTTTGAGCTAAAATTTTTTGTTAAATCCTCTGTAATTTTTAAAATTTCTTCATTAGATAATTCTTTTGCTGATTTTAATTCTGCCTTAAGTTCTCCTCTTTTTCTTGAACAAATTTCAATAAAGCTTTTAAGGATACGTTCAATAAAAAAGAAACGCCTTTTTAGAATTAAAAAACTTAAAAAGTTTTTAAATAAAAACTCAAATTTATTATTTTCAGAGATTGTATTGATTACTTTTAGTAAATCTTCTTGGCTTGTAGTTGGATCTTTAATCAAATTAGAAAAATCTTCACTTTGATCAATTAAATTAAGAATAGATAAAGACTGATCTTCGATCTGACTTAAAAGATTGTTTTCCTCTGAAAGTTCAAATAGCGCAAGGGAGTACCTTTCAGCTGAAGTTATTGAAAATCCGGTGTCTTTACTCAACTTAGTTCCTCTATAATGTTGAAGATTATTTAAAAATCTCGCTTTGAATAGCACATGACCCTTATGTCTTCAAGTAGCGGTTTCGTAAAAAACGCCTCTTTTTTGTGGTTAATTGAAGTTAATTGGGTCAACATCAACTGAAAGTTTTATTCCGGAAGAAAATTTATACCTTACAATATTTTTTGCAAGAGAGCTTTGTAGTTTCATAGATTTTAAGCCTCTAATTAAAAATCTAACTCTAAATTTTCTCTTTAATCTAAATAATGGAGCATTTACTGGCCCTAATATCTTTCCTTCTATTTTGTTTTCAATAAAATTTTTAAAACTAATAGCTTCTTTTTTTAATTTAATTTCATTATCTCCTGTTAAGATTAAAGAAATAAATCGTTGAAAAGGAGGTAATTTATTTTTTTTTCTTATCTCCAACTCTCTTTCTAAGAAAATATCTGGATTTTTATTTGTAATTTCTGAAATCATCTTAGTATTGTTTTCATAAGTTTGAAAATATACTGTTGCTGGTTTCCCTACTCGTCCAGCACGACCGGAAAGCTGATGATAAAGTTGTAAATTTTTTTCTGCTCCTCTAAGGTCATGACCTTGAGATGAAAGGTCAATATCTACAACTACAATACAATTTAAGCTTGGAAAATGAAAGCCTTTTGAAATTAATTGAGTTCCAACTAAAATATGTGTTTCATTATTAATAATTTTTTCTAATTTTTCTTTAGAGTCTTTTTTATTCATGGTATCACTTGAAAAAATCTCTGTTTTTTTTCCAGGAAATTTTCTTTTTACCTCCTCTGAAATTCTCTCAACACCAGGTCCACTAAAAATAAATTCGCAATTACCTTCTTTTATACAATTCCTTTTAAGATCAGATTTGTATCCACAATAATGGCACAATAAATTATTTTTATTTTTGTGATAAACTAAATTGATACTACAATTTGGACATGTAAAACTTGTAAAACACTTATTGCATAAAGCATTTGGCGAAAAACCTCTTCTATTTAAAAAAAACAAAACTTGATCTTTTTTTTCTAAATGTAAATTAACTTTTTCAATAATTTTATTTGATAGCCACGATTGTTTTTCAAGTTTTGTATTATTTAAATTAATAATTTCATAATTAGGTAAAGCTGCGTTTTGATATCTTTCATTTAATCTTGAAACCTGGTATTTACCTTTTTTAATATTTTCAAAAGTTTCTATGGATGGAACAGCAGTAACCAAGTTTATTGGAATGTTTTCAAAAGATGCTCTAGAAATTGCCATATCACGACCATTGTAGGTTATACCCTCATCTTGTTTAAATGATTGATCGTGTTCCTCATCAACAATTATCATTCCTAATTGTTTAAATGGTAAAAATAATGAAGACCTTGCACCAATAATTATTTTTACTTTACCATTAGAAACACCACTCCAAATTAATTCTTTCTTTTTTTTTGAAATACCCGAATGCCAAACTGCAGGTTTGAAACCAAAATAGTCTAAAAATTTTTGTTCAAACTGACTGGTTAAACCTATTTCTGGCAATAAAATTAATCCTTGAAAACCCTTCTCTATCATTGGTTTTAACGCTTCAAAATAAACTAAAGTTTTTCCTGATCCAGTTGTGCCTTGTAAAACATGAACTCTAAATTTTTTGTTTGAAACATTGATTTTTTTTAGAGATTTATTTTGATCACTAGATAGCTTGATTAAGTTTTGTTTAATTTTGCTATCAAATATTTGATAAAGTTGAGTTTCTTTGTTCTCTACCGCATTACCACTTAAGAGTACTAACTTTAATGCCATACCCTTCGGTATTAGATTATATTCTGCAAACCAATTTAAAAAATTTATTATATTTTTTTTTAACGGAGTAACGTCTAATTTCTTTATTACATTTTTAGTCTTAAAATTTTTATTATTATTTTTTTCAAATTCGTCCCAAACAACACCGGTAATTTTTGATTTTCCAAATGGTACCATTACATAATCACCAACTTTAAGATTTAAACTACTTTCATAAGTAAATGGATGATTAAAAATATTTGGAAGTAAAATTGGATATCTCATATATCTTAATAAAATTTACTTGATTTCTTAACTAATGTAGATTGAGATATTTCTCATGTATCGCAATCAAAAAATTATAATCTTTTTTTCTAACATTTTTAAGTTCAATAATTTCTCTTGATATATTGACTTTAATAATGGATGAAAAAATAATTATTAACTTTTTAAATAAAAAATTATTTGTTTTAAAATTTTCTTTAACAATAAAAATTCTATAGCCCATTTGTCTTAAAAAATCTATCGACGGTGTCTCATTAAACTTTGATTTAAATTCAATTTTTTTTTGCTCCAATGATATAACTGGTTTAAATTTTTGAATTATTTCTTTTCCTCCTTTTAAAATTTCAAATTCCATACCTTCAGTATCAATCTTAATATATGAAATTATTTTAATTTTTTTTACTAAATCTGATAATTTAGATATATTTACTTTAAAATAATTTTTTTTTATATGATTTTTTAATACATGGGTTGCACCATAATTTTCAGGATAATCTCTAAACTTTACCTTGCCTTTTTTTTCTCCCACGGCTGAATTTATACATTTTATATTTTTTAAATTCTTTGTATTAAATTTTAGAATTTCAAATATTTTTTGATGTGGCTCAAAAGCAATAACACCTTTGAATTTCTTTGAAAATTGTATCGAATGATTTCCTATATTTGCACCAATATCTAAAGCATATCCCTTATTTGGATTAATTTTGATTTTATATAAAATATCAAAAATATCCTGAATAAATTTTTTTTCATAAACACCATCAACAAACATATTTGCGCCTATCCACTCATTATTAAAAACTGCCACGGGATGTAAATTATCTTTATTTCGTTTTGCAGACTTTGATGCCAAATATTTTAATATAAATTTTTTGATTAAATTATCTTTTATATCAAAAGGAATTTTTTTTGTATTAAGTATCATTTATTTCTTAATTTAATTAAGATTCTATTATGCTTAAACATATAGATAAAACTCAAGATTAAAATAATTTCTTAACTAACAATAATGTTTTAATTAAGAGTGTATTGCTCTTTTATCTACTGATAAAGCAGCTTCTTTGACTGCTTCAGAAAAGGTTGGATGAGCATGACAAGTTCGGGCAATATCTTCTGCACTTGCACCAAATTCCATTGCAACACCAATCTCTGCAATTAATTCTCCTGCATGAGGTCCAATAATATGTGCACCTAATACTTTATCTGTTTGCTCATCAGCTAAAATTTTTACAAAACCCTCTGCATCATCTATAGCTTTAGCTCTTGAATTAGCCATAAATGAAAATTTCCCAACTTTATATTTTTTATCCAATTCTTTTAATTGTTCCTCAGTTTTACCAATTGATGCTACTTCTGGTGTTGTGTAAATTACACCTGGAATTGTATCGTAATTTACATGCCCTGATTGACCAACTATATTTTCTGCGACCGCAATACCTTCATCCTCTGCTTTATGTGCAAGCATTGGACCAACAATTACGTCGCCTATTGCATAAATATTTTCCACGTTTGTCTTAAAATTTTTATCAGTTTTAATTCTATACCTTTCATCAAGATTTACTCCTACAGAGTCTAAATTTAAACCATCAGTATTAGGTTTTCTGCCAACAGAAATTAAAACTACATCACATTCAAAATTATTTTTATTACCTTCTTTATCTATTGTTGAAACCACTACGCCTGCCTCATTTTTTTCAATTGTTTCAACTTTATTTTGCATATTAAATTTCATTCCTTGTTTTTTTAAAATTTTCATAAATTCTGTTGAGATTTCTTTATCCATTCCAGGAGTAATATGATCTAAAAATTCAACAACTTGAACTTCTGCTCCAAGTCTTGACCATACAGATCCCATTTCTAATCCTATATAACCTCCCCCTACAACTACCATTTTCTTAGGAACTTTTTCTAATTTTAAAGCACCTGTTGAAGAAATAATTTTTTTCTCATCTATATCTATTCCTGGTAATGAAACTGGTACTGATCCTGTGGCGATAATTGTTTTTTCCGTTTGGATAACAGTTTCTTTATTTTTATCATCCTTTATTAAAATTTCATTTTTAGATTTGAAACTCCCGTGTCCTTTAAAGTAAGTAACTTTGTTTTTTTTCAAAAGAAATTCCACACCTTTTGTAAGAACTGTTACAGCTTTATCTTTACTTTTCATCATTTTCTCTAAATTTAATTTTACTTCACCAACCTCTATACCTTTATTTGCCAATCCTTTAACTTTGTGAAATTCTTCAGAAAGATTAAGTAAGCTCTTTGAAGGGATACAACCAATATTTAAACAAGTCCCCCCTAAAGACCCTCTGGACTCAATACATGCTGTTTTTAGTCCTAATTGGGCAAGCCTGATTGCACACACATATCCACCAGGGCCACCTCCAATAACTACAGCTTGAAATTTCTCTAACATTTAAATATCCAAAAATAATCTTCTGGGGTCTTCTAAATTTTCTTTAATCATTTTTAGAAAAGATACAGATTCTTTTCCATCAATAATTCTGTGATCATACGATAGTGCTAAATACATAATTGGTCTTATTTTAATTTCACCATCTATAACAACTGGTCTTTCTACTATGTTATGCATACCTAGTACACCAGATTGTGGTAAATTTAGTATTGGAGTTGAAAGCATTGACCCATAAACACCACCATTACTAATTGTAAATGTTCCTCCTTGAAGATCTTCGATGGTTAACTTTCCATCTCGTGCTTTTTCTGAAATTTCTTTAATATTTTTTTCTATATCAGCAAAAGACAATTCATCTACATTTCTTAAAACTGGAACGACTAAACCTTTATCTGTACCAACAGCAAAACTTATATTGTAATAATTTTTGTATATAATCTCATCTTTGTCTATTTCCGCATTCACTACAGGGAAATGCTTTAAAGCAACTACACATGCTTTTACAAAGAAAGACATGAATCCTAGCTTAACCCCATAACGAGATTGAAAATCTGCCTGATTTTCTTTTCTCATTTCCATTACGCTGCTCATATCAACCTCATTAAAAGTTGTTAAAAGAGCTGCATTCTCTTGTGCTTGCTTTAATCTTTTTGCAATAGTTTGTCTCAACCTGCTCATTTTAATTCGTTCTTCTTCACCATACTGAATTTTTCTTTCAGATGGTTTTGGATTTACTCCCATCAAACTTATTAAATCGCCTTTTAAAAGTCTTCCATCTTTTCCTGAACCTTGAATTGAATTAATGTCAATATTATTTTCAACAACAATTTTTCTCACTGCTGGAGACAAGTTTTGATTTACATCTGTTTTAATAGCGACTTCTGGTTTAACTTCCTCGGTTAAAACAAGTGGCTTTGATTTAGAATTTTCAATTTTTTTTTCTTCAAATATCTTTGGTTCTTTTTTGTTAGCATCCAATTTTATTACATTACTTTCTTTGAGGACTACTTCATCTTTTTTAAATTTTTCTTTCTTTATTGAAGTAGTTTTTACTAATCCGCCCTCTTCAGATACAGATCCTAATAACGCACCCACTTCAACTACCGAACCATCTTGTGAATTTATCTCAGTTAATACTCCAGAAATTGGGGATGGAACCTCTAAATTTACTTTATCTGTCTCAAGTTCTACAATTGGCTCATCTGCTTCAACTGTATCACCTGGATTTTTAAGCCATTTTGCAACAGTTGCTTCTGTTATACTTTCTCCTAAAACTGGAACTAAAATTTTTTCACTCATTATAATTATTCAAATACTTTTTTAATTATTTCTTGTTGTTGAGAATTGTGCCTTTTAGCATATCCTGTTGCTGGGGTTGCATCTGGGCTTCTTCCTATATAAGAAATTTTATTATTATTAGCCTTAATAGTATCTAATGTCCATTGGATATAGTCCCTCACTGAAAACCAAGCTCCCATATTTTTTGGCTCTTCCTGACACCAGAAGAATTTTGCGTTTTTAGCATACGGTTTTAACTCATTAACCAATGCTTTTGCAGGAAATGGATACAACTGTTCGATTCTATACATCACAACGTCATCTTTTTTAAGCTTTTCTCTAGCATCTAATAAATCAAAATATACTTTTCCAGAACAAAGAATTACTTTTTTAATCTTAGAGCTTTCTTTTAGCTTAACAAATCCTTTAGACTTAGGATCGATGGCATGATCCCACAATACTCTGTGGAAAGTATTTTTTTTATTGAAATCTTCTAAATTTGAAACACAATATTTATTTCTTAATAGTGACTTTGGTGTCATTATGACCAAAGGTTTCCTAAAACTCCTATGCATTTGTCTTCTCAAAGCATGGAAATAGTTCGCTGGAGTTGTGCAGTTCATTACTTGCATATTATCGTTTGAACATAATTGTAAAAATCTTTCTAGTCTTGCTGACGAATGCTCTGGACCTTGACCTTCATATCCATGCGGCAATAGCATTACTATTCCAGATGCTCTGTTCCATTTTCTCTCACCTGAAGCAATAAATTGATCAATTACTACTTGAGCACCATTTGCAAAGTCACCAAATTGAGCTTCCCAAAGAGTAAGAGTGTTTGGCTCCACAAGACTGTAACCATATTCAAATCCCAAAACAGCAAGTTCAGATAAAAAACTATCTACTATTTCAAATTGTTTTTGAAAATCTGAAATATTATTTAAAGGAACATATCTTGAATTATCTGTTTGATTTCTTAGCACAGAGTGCCTTTGGCTGAATGTTCCTCTACCAGAGTCCTGCCCTACAAGTCTCACAGGATATCCTTCGTCAAGTAAAGATCCAAATGCTAGAGCCTCTGCTGAAGACCAATCAATATCGCCTCCTTTCTCAATATTTTCTTTTCTAGCATTAAAAATTTTAGTGATAGTTTTATGAATATTTTTTTCTTCAGGAATAGTATTTATTTTTTCTGATATAAATTTTAATTTATCCTCCTCATATCCTGTTATGCCTCTTTTATCTTTCCCTCTTTCAGGTTTATATCTTGACCATGTTCCTTCAAACCATTCTATTTTGGGTTTATAATCTTTCGCACTTTTATATTGTTCATTAAGTAAATCCTTAAATGATTTGACATTTTGATTTAGTAATTGTTGAGTTATAGAATTTTCGTTAACTAGTTTATTTCCATAAATTTTGTAAACACTTGGGTGTGATCTGATTTTTTTATACATTAAAGGTTGGGTGAATGAAGGCTCATCTCCCTCATTATGTCCAAACCTTCTATAGCAGATTAAATCTACCACTACGTCTCTGTTAAATTTTAATCTAAATTCTGTTGCAATTCTAGTCGCATAAACAACTGCTTCTGGATCATCTCCGTTAACATGAAGAATTGGTGCCTCAACCATTTTTGCGACATCAGATGGATAAGGTGATGACCTTGCAAATCTTGGACTGGTAGTAAATCCTATCTGATTGTTAACAATAATATGAATCGTTCCTCCGGTGTTATGACCAGGTAAACCAGACATTGCAAAACATTCAGCTACAACACCTTGACCTGCAAATGCTGCATCTCCATGAATGAGGATAGGTATAACTTTATTTCTCTCTCGGTCTTTGTGAAAAAATTGTTTAGCTCTTGTCTGCCCCAAGACAACTGGATTAACAGCTTCTAAGTGAGAAGGATTGTCCGTCAAACTTACATGAACGGAATTTCCATCAAACTCTCTGTCTGAAGATGCGCCAAGATGATATTTCACATCTCCAGCACTATCTTCAGCGTCTGAACTAAATTCACCTGCAAATTCATTAAAAATTTTCTTGTAAGACTTTTGCAAAACGTTTGCTAAAACATTAAGTCTACCTCTGTGAGACATTCCTATTTTAACTTCTTTTATATTGTTCTGACCACCTATTTTTATAATTTGTTCAAGAGCAGGTATCAAACTTTCTCCACCATCCAAACCAAACCTTTTTGTCCCTACATACTTAGTAGCTAAAAATTTTTCAAATCCTTCAGCCTGTACTAGTTTATTTAAAATTGCCTCTTTTCCATTTTTGGTAAATTGAAGTGCATTTTTATCTTGCTCTATTCTATCTCTAAACCACATCCTTTCATCTGGATTAGAAATATGCATAAACTCATAACCTATTTTTCCACAATAGGTCTTTTTCATAAATTTAAGTATTTCTCTTATATTTGCATACTTACGGTTAATTACTCCATTAAGAAAAATCTTCTTATCGTAATTTTCTTTTTTAAAACCATAAAAATCTGGATGGAGTTCGTCTAAATATTCAGACTCTCTCATTTCTAATGGATCAAGATCTGCTAATAGGTGTCCTCTTAATCTATAAGCTCTAATTAATGCTACAGCGCTAATTGAGTCCTTATTTGAGTCAGCAAGTAATTGAAAATTAAATTTTTCTGAAGTATCGATTTTTTCATTATTAAAATCGCTCTTGTCCTGTTCTTCTATTTTTTTTTGTAATTCATCAATATTGATTTTTTTTTTAGTTGGTCCCCAAGAAGGACCATTAATTTCTTTTGCTATAACATTTAATTCTTCACCAATGTCCTCAAAATAGTTTGCCCAACTTTCTGGGAGATCTGCATCTTTATTGATAAATTTTAAATACATCTCTTCTATAAATGCACTATTAGATTTATTTAAAAATGAAGTTTTTTCGAAATCAAGATTTTTTGATGAAGACATCTTATTTATCTAATATATCTCTCTGATATTATTTTTCAATTAGACAGTTTATTGAATAAAGTTTTTCCAATAATTGATGGTGATTTAGCAACTATAATACCACATTCCTCCATTTTTTTAATCTTATCTTCAGCTCCACCTTTTCCACCTGATATAATGGCACCAGCATGCCCCATTCTTCTTCCTGGAGGAGCAGTAATTCCAGCGATAAATCCAACTATTGGTTTTTTAATCTTATGATTTTTTATAAAGTCAGCCGCTTCTTCTTCAGCTGTTCCTCCAATTTCACCAATCATTAAAATAGATTCTGTTTCATCATCATTTAAAAATAAATCTAAACAATCTATGAAATTTGTTCCATTAATGGGATCACCACCAATACCAATACAAGTTGATTGACCAAGTCCATTTTCAGTTGTTTGGGCTACTGCTTCATATGTCAATGTTCCTGACCTTGATACAATTCCAACACTTCCTCTCTTGTGAATACTTCCCGGCATAATGCCAATTTTACATTCATCTGGTGTAATAATTCCTGGACAATTAGGTCCAATTAATCTGCTATTAGAGCCACTTAATTTTTGTCTTACCTTAAGCATATCCTGAATTGGAATTCCTTCAGTTATACAAACAATAAGTTGAATTGATGCATCAATAGCCTCAATGATTGCTGCAGCTGCAAATTTAGCAGGAACATAAATCATAGTTGCATCTGCTCCTACTTCATTTTTTGCCTCTAAAACACTATTAAAAACTGGTCTATCTAAATGTTTTTGTCCACCTTTCTTTGGTGTAACTCCACCAACAAGATTGGTTCCATATTTTATAGCCTGCTCCGAATGAAAAGTACCGTGCGAGCCAGTAAATCCCTGACAAATTACCTTAGTATATTTATTTACCAAAACTGACATATTATTTTATCGCCTCAACAATTTTCTTAGCAGCATCATCTAAATTTTCTGCTGAAATTAATTCTAATCCAGAATTATCAAGAATTTCTTTTCCCTCTTGAAAATTTGTACCTGCTAATCGTACAACTAAAGGTACACTAATATTAATTTCTTTAGCTGCATCAACTACTCCTTGAGCAAGGACATCACATCTCATAATTCCTCCAAAAATATTAATTAAAATACCTTTAACATTTTTGTCTGAAAGAATTATCTTTAATGCAGCAGATACTTTTTCTTTAGATGCACCACCACCTACGTCTAAAAAATTTGCTGGCTCTTTTCCATACAATTTAATTATATCCATCGTTGCCATCGCTAAACCTGCTCCATTTACCATACAACCGATACCTCCATCTAGCTTGATATATGCGAGATCATGCTTGCTAGCTTCTATCTCAGTAGGATCTTCCTCATTTAAATCTCTTAATTCAACAATTTCTGGATGTCTGAATAAAGCGTTAGAGTCAAAATTAACTTTTGCATCTAAACAAACAATTTTTTCCTCTTTTGTCAAAATTAATGGATTAACTTCAACCATGTTTGCATCAGTACTCACAAACATTTTATATATTGATTTAATTAATGTTATTGCTTGTTTTTTTGCGTCTTCATTTAAATTAAAAATATTAATTATTTTTTCACAATCTAACTCAGAAATTTCATCACTCATATCGACTTTTGTAGTTATAATTTTTTCAGGTGAACTGCTTGCAACTTCTTCAATGTCCATCCCTCCTTGGTCACTTGATATAAATGCAATTTTAGAACTTGCCCTATCAACCAAACACGATAAGTAAAATTCTTTATCTATATTTGATGATTCTTCTACGTATAATCTTTTTACCTCTCTACCTTCAGGGCCAGTTTGATGAGTAACTAGTGTTTTTCCTAATAATTCTTTAGCTGCTACCGTTAGTTCCTCGATAGATTTTAAAATTTTTACACCACCAGCTTTTCCTCTACCTCCAGCATGGATTTGTGCTTTAAGCACATATTTCTCAGTTTTGAGTGCTTTTGCTTTTTGAATAAGTTCATCAACATTTAGCGCAAATACTCCTTCAGGGACTGCAGCTCCATATTTTTTTAATATTTGTTTAGCTTGATGCTCGTGAATATTCATTATTATTTAGATAAATCAGGATCTATTTTAGATGCAGCTTCCCATAAAGCTTTTACAGCATCTATAGAATGCATAAATTCTTTTTTTTCTTTTTCATCTAAATCAATCTCTTCAATTCTTTCTACACCATCTTTTCCAATGACAACAGGAACACCTGCATAAACATTTTTCACTCCATATTCTCCATTTAATTGTACAGCACAAGGTAATAATTTTTTCTGATCATTCAAATATGCTTCTGCCATTTGAACACCCGAAGCTGCTGGTGCATAAAAGGCTGATCCTTTTTCCAAATATTTAACTATTTCCGCACCACCATCTCGCGTTCTTTGATTTATTTCCTCAACTCTTTCTAAAGAAATCTTTCCATCCTTTACAAGATCCAACAATGGTTTACCTGAAATTTTTGTAAATCTCGGCATAGGAACCATAGTGTCACCATGACCACCCATAACCATAGCCTCAATCTCTCTTACTGGCACATTTAGTTCTAATGATAAAAATAATTTAAATCTCGAACTATCTAAAATACCTGCCATACCAACAACTTTATTTGATGGCAAACCTGAAAATTTTTGAAATGCCATAACCATAACATCTAAAGGATTGGTGATACAGATTACAAAAGCGTTAGGAGCATTTTTCTTTACCCCCTCAGCAACTTGTTTAATAATTTTTAAATTAATTCCAAGAAGATCGTCTCGGCTCATTCCGGGTTTTCTTGGAACACCTGCTGTAATTATAATTACATCTGAATTTTTTATATCCTCATAGTTATCAGTTCCTGAAAACCTAACATTGAAACCATCTACAGATGAAGATTGTGCAATATCTAATGCTTTTCCTTTTGCAATACCACTAGCTACATCAAATAAAACCACTTCATTTACTAATTCTTTTGTTCCTATTAAATGTGCAAGAGTTCCACCTATTTGGCCTGCACCAATTAAAGATATTTTTGTCATTTATTTCCTTTATTTCATTGTTGGCATAACAAATTCTGCATTTGATCGGACACCTGAAGGCCATCTGGATGTTACTGTTTTAAGTTTAGTATAAAATTTTATTCCTTCCATACCATGCATTCCACTATCTCCAAATAATGATCTTTTCCAACCACCAAAACTATGAAATGCCATTGGAACTGGGATCGGTACGTTAATACCAACCATACCTACCTGAATTTTACTTGCAAAAGTTCTGCCTGCATCACCGTCTCTTGTATAAATACTAACTCCATTTCCGTACTCATGGTCGTTAATTAATTTTGCAGCTTCTTCAAAAGTTTTTACTCGAACAACTGATAAGACTGGACCAAATATTTCTTCTTTGTAAATTCTCATATCTTTATTTACATGATCAAATAAACATCCACCTATATAGAAACCATTTTCATAACCTTGAAGTTTTAAACCTCTTCCATCAACCACTAGCTTTGCGCCTTCTTTGACACCTAAATCAACATAACTTGTAACTTTTTCTAAATGTTCTTTTGTAACTAAAGGTCCCATTTCTGATGCTTTATCCATTCCAGGACCAACTTTTAAAGCTTCAGCTTTTTTTGATAATCTTGATACAAGTTCATCACCAATATCCCCAACCGCAACAGCAACTGATTGAGCCATACATCTTTCTCCAGCTGAACCATAAGCAGCACCCATTAGACCATTTACTGCACCATCTAAATCACAATCTGGCATAACAACTAAATGGTTTTTTGCTCCACCCAAAGCTTGAACTCTTTTTTCATTTTTAGCTGAATTTTCATAAATATATTTCGCAATAGGAGTAGATCCTACGAAACTAACAGCTTTGATATCTTTGTTTTCTAAAATTGCATCAACAGCTTCTTTATCTCCATTTATTACGTTAAATACTCCTTCTGGAAGACCCGCCTCAGAAAGTAGTTCTGCTAATCTTATTGCACAAGAAGGGTCTTTTTCAGATGGTTTAAGAATAAAAGTGTTTCCACAAGCTATTGCTATTGGAAACATCCACATTGGTACCATAGCAGGGAAATTAAAAGGTGTGATACCTGCAACAACTCCTAATGGTTGTCTGATTGACCAACTATCAACATTGGTACCAACATTTTCTGAAAACTCACCTTTTAATAAATGTGGTATTCCACAAGCAAATTCTACCACCTCAAGTCCTCTGGTTAAAGATCCTCTTGCATCTTCATAAACTTTTCCATGTTCTGAAACTATTAACTTCGTTAATTCATCAGAATTTTTTTCAATTAATTCTTTAAATTTAAATATTATTCTAGCTCTTTGTAGAGAAGGTTTTAAAGACCAAGTTTGAAATGCTTTTTTTGCTACTTCAACAGCAGTATCTAAGTCAGATCTTGAAGCAAGTCTTACCTCTGACTCTTGTTCGCCAGTTGCTGGATTAAAAACTTTCCCTTTTTTACCTGAAGATCCCGGAATTATTTTACCGTTTACAAAGTGTTCTATTAATTTCATGAATACGGTGTTTTAGATCAAAAATATCAAATAGTCTATTTAAACATTAGCCATCGCTAGCATTTTTTTTATTTCAGCTATAGCTTTTGCAGGATTCAAGCCTTTAGGACATGCATTTGTACAATTTAAAATAGTATGACATCTGTATAATTTTAATTCATCAGCAACTTTTTTTAATCTTGCTTTTCGCTCCTCATCTCTACTATCAATAATCCATCTATATGCTTGTAACAAAACTGCTGGACCTAAATATTTGTCACCATTCCACCAATAACTTGGGCAAGAAGTAGAGCAACATGCGCACATAATACATTCATAAGCACCATCTAGTTTTGCTCTGTCCTCTTTGGATTGATAAATTTCTGTAGTTTCTTTTGTTGAATTATTTTTTAACCATGGTTCAATAGATTGATACTGTTTGTACAATCCATCCAAATCGCCAATTAAATCTTTTTTAACTTTTAAATGAGGTAATGGATAAATATCAATATCTCCCTCAATTTCAGCATGTGGAGTGGTGCAAGCAAGGCCATTTTTACCCCCCATATTCATTGCACATGAACCACATACTCCATGAGCACAAGATCTTCTGTATGTTATAGTTGAATCAATTTCATTTTTGATTTTATTTAAAATATCTAAGACCTTTGAAGGACAATTATCCATATCAACTTCATAAGTATCTATTCTAGGACCTTCATCTGTGGACGGATCCCATCTATAAATATTTACTTTTCTTAAATTTTTTGATCCAGTTTTATCTTTGAAGTACTTACCTTTTTTAATTTCAGAATTTTTAGGTAAACTCAATTGAACCATTAATATACCCGTTCTTGAGGCGGAAAATATTGCACTTCATTAGTTAAAGTTGATTGATGAACTGGTCTATAACTTATCTTTGTATTTTTGCCATCACACCAAGCAAGAGTATGTTGCATAAATTTTTCATCATCTCTTTTTGGATAATCTTCTCTTGCGTGAGCTCCTCTGCTTTCTTTTCTGTGATATGCAGAGTCTACAGTTGCTACCGCTTGTCTGATTAAATTATCAAATTCTAATGTTTCTACTAAATCGGTGTTGAATACTAAAGATTTATCCTTAACAGAAATGGAGTCCATTCCATCGTAAGTTTTGCCTATCTCATCAACCCCTTGTTTAAGATTTTTTTCTGTTCTAAATACTGCACACTTTGATTGCATTGTTTTCTGCATCGAGAGTCTTAACTCTGCAGTACTATTATCCCCTTGTGCATTTCTAAGTTTATCAAATCTATCCAAACACTTTTGAGTTTCAGTTTCTGGTATTTCTTCATGAGGTGTACCAGATTTTACTAGTTCAGCTGCTCTTTTTGCAGCTGCTCTTCCAAATACTACTAAATCAATTAGTGAATTAGAACCAAGTCTATTTGCTCCATGAACAGAAACACATGCTGCTTCACCTATAGCCATCAAACCAGGAACTGTTTTTTCCGAACCATTCATTGTTAGAACTTCTGCTTTATAGTTTGTTGGAATACCTCCCATGTTATAGTGAACTGTTGGAACCACAGGAATAGGATCTTTGGTAACATCAACATTTGCAAACAATCTTGCAGCTTCAGTGATACCTGGTAATCGATTTTCAATTACACTTTTATCTAAATGACTTAAATGTAAATGAACGTGATCTTGATCTTTACCCACACCTCTTCCTTCGTTAATTTCTATAGACATTGATCGACTAACAACATCTCTTGACGCTAAATCTTTTGCGTTGGGCGCGTATCTTTCCATAAATCTCTCACCTTTTGAATTTACTAAATAGCCTCCTTCACCTCTTACTCCTTCTGATATAAGTGTTCCATGTCCATAAATACCTGTTGGATGAAATTGTACAAATTCCATATCTTGCAAAGGTAGTCCTGCTCTTAAGACCATGGCATTACCATCACCCGTACAAGTATGAGCTGATGTAGCAGAGTAGTATACCTTTCCATATCCTCCAGTTGCAATAATTACAGTATGCGCTCTAAATCTATGAATTGTACCGTCATTAAGATTCCATGCTATTAATCCTTTGCACTCTCCATCTTTCATTAATAAATCCAAAGCAAAATATTCAATAAAAAATTCTGTGTTATGTTTTAAAGCTTGTCCATATAAAGTGTGTAATATTGCATGCCCTGTTCTGTCTGCAGCTGCACAAGTTCTTTGAACAATTCCATTACCATAATTTTTTGTCATCCCACCAAATGGTCTTTGATAAATTTTACCTTCTTCTGTTCGACTAAAAGGAACACCATACTTTTCCAATTCCAAGACTGCTTTGGGCGCTTCTTTACATAAATATTCAATGCTATCTTGATCTCCTAACCAGTCGGCACCTTTTACAGTGTCATACATATGCCATCTCCAATCATCTTCCCCCATATTTCCTAGGGCTGCTGATATTCCACCTTGTGCAGCAGACGTATGACTTCTTGTGGGAAATACTTTTGAGATACACGCTGTTTTTAAACCAGCTTCACTTAATCCCACAGCTGCTCTTAATCCTGAGCCACCTGCTCCAAGTACAACAACATCGTACTCATGATCTATGATATTATAGGCTTTCATGTATTTAAGTTAAAAATAACAATTATTGTTAAAATTGGAATTGTTATAGCAAAAAAATTTAAGATTTTGTTTGCGGCATTTTTGATTTTCGTATCTTTTATATAGTCCTCAAATACCTCACTAATACTTAATGCTGAAAAAAAATAAATAAATACCAGAAACAGTCCCATTAAAAATTTAGATGGTTGAGATGTCAAAAAACCAACTATTTCTTGATAACTTTTATCATAAAAATTTACTAAACTTAAAATAAACCAAAGCATTAGAGGTAATAAAATTAAAGAGCTAAATTTTAAAAACAACCATTTTTTTGTAACTGGTAGCATTAGATGACTCCTCTTCCAAATATATAAACTAATATAGTTAAAAAAATTGAACCGAAAATAACAAGCAAACCTGTAATTTTAGTTGTTTGTAATTCAAAGCCATAACCTAAATCCATAATTAAATGTCTAATCTCACTTAATATTTGAAAACTAAAAGACCAAGTTATTCCAATTAATATAAATTTCCCTAAAAAAGATTCTAAAAAAATTTTTATTGCTTGATATTCACTCTCTCCTAAAAGCATAAAAGCAAACCAAATACAAATTAAAGTTATTGCAAAAAAATTAATTATCCCTGTAATTCTATGTGAAATAGATACTAAAGAAGAAATATGCCATTTATAAATTTGTATATGTGGTGATAAAGGTCTATTTTCCATTTTGTTATTTTGATTTAATTATTGTTTCTGCGATTTCAACAGAATTAAGTGCAGCACCTCTTAATAAATTATCTGAAACAATCCATAAATTAAGAGAATTTTTTTTAGTTTTATCCTCTCTAATTCTAGATATGTAAGTCTCATCATTTCCAGCTGCCTCAAAAGGAGTGCTATAACCTCCATTTTCTCTTTTATCAATAACCTGACAGCCTTCTGCATTACTTAAAGATTCTCTAACATCATCTAAATTAAAAGGTTTCTCAAACTCTATATTAACAGACTCAGAGTGTGATACTAGCACAGGAATTCGAACACATGTTGCTGTAAGTTCAATTGTTTCATCTAATATTTTTTTTGTTTCATTTGTCATTTTTAATTCTTCTTTTGTATATCCATCATCAGAGAAAACATCGATATGTGGAATAACATTAAAAGCAATTTGTTTGGTAAAGTTTTTGGACTCTATTTTTTTTCCATCTAAATATTTTTTAGTTTGCTCAATTAATTCATCCATTGGACTTTTTCCACCACCTGAAACAGATTGATAAGTTGAAACTACAACTCTTTTAATTTTATATAAATCATGAAGTGGTTTAAGAGCAATAACAAGTTGTGCTGTTGAACAGTTTGGGTTTGCAATAATATTTTTATTCATTTTTTTTATTTCAGAAGAGTTTACTTGTGGAACAATCAGAGGTACATCTGGATCCATCCTAAAAAAACTTGAATTATCAATTACCACACTATGTTTGGCTGCATTTTCTGCATATTTTTCTGCAATTTTTCCTCCTGCTGCAAAAAAAGTAATATCAGCTTTAGAAAAATCATAGTTTTCTAAATTCTCAATTTCATATTCTTTATCTCTAAATAATATTTTTTTTCCTGCACTTTTTTCTGAGGCAACTAAATATAGATTATCAAACTTGAAGTTTTTTTTATCAAAAACTTCAAGAGTCTTTCTACCTACATTACCTGTTGCACCTACTATAGCTATGTTCATATTTAGAGTTTTATACTAAATAAAAGGTAAATCGCAAACTTTACCCACACAAATTTCACCATTTATCTTGGCTTTTATATCCTGATCGACGTTCCAGTGTGGTTTTTTCATCATAGCAATACCAATAACTTTTTTAAAATGTGGTGAATAGCAAGCTGATCTCAATTCTCCAATTATATTATTGTTTTGATCACTTAATTCTAATGATCCTGTAATACTTATTTTATCTATATCAAGCATTACTCCCATTAATTTTTTTTTAATTCCTTCAGATTTAATTTTTTTTAATTTCTCTTTACCTAAAAAATTAACTTCGCTATCTATGTTAATATATTTATCAAATCCACATTCATAAGGATTATCTCCATTATCGATATCATTTCCATACGATAATAATCCACTTTCAATACGTTCTATTAAATTTGGACAACCTGGTTTGATATTAAATTCTTTTCCAATTTCAAAAAGATGATCATATAATTTTAATCCAGAAACATTATGCTCAACATAAATTTCATAACCACCTTGTTTTGACCAACCAGATCTTGCAATTAAATGTTTATCACCACCAAATTCAAAATAATCAAAACCAAAAAATTTTAAATTAACTATCTTATCTCCAAAAACTTTTTCCATTAATTCAAATGACTTTGGACCTTGTATAGCCATTATATCAACATCAGGTTCAAAAATCTTTACGTCTAATTTATTTCCAATAGCTAACCCCTTTGCAAATAATATTACATCTGAGTCAGCAAGAGAAATCCACCATTTATTTTCATTTAATCTAAGTACAACTGGATCATTAATCAGACCTGCGTTATCATCAATTATTGGACAATAATAACATCTTCCATCTTTCGATTTAGATAAATCTCTACAAGTCATCAACTGAACTAATTTCGCTGAGTCTTTACCAGAAATTTCTACCTGTCTTTCAGCAGCTACATCCCAAATTTGTACATACTGTTTTAAGTGATGGTATGAGTCCTCAATTGAACCAAACGCTGCGGGAAGCAACATGTGATTATATATTGTATAAGCCGTAACTCCTTGTTTTTCTATTCTAGAGGTATAGGGAGTGCCTCTCAGCCTTCTTGATTTTGCAATTGAAAAACTTTTCATTATTTTAAAAATTCTAAAACCTTGTCTCTCATTTCGAATGCTTTTTCAATCATAATCATATGACCACAACCCTCAATTATATGAGTTGTTGAATTTTTAATTAAACTAGAAAACTTTTTACCTGACTCTAGATTTACCATTTTGTCTAATGATCCAAATATCAATAAAGAGGGACAGTCTATTAATCTAGCAGCGTCAGATCCATTAATATAATTATTACATGCAATTAAATCGACTGCTAATATTTCTCTAATATCTCTTGGTGACTGTATTATTTTTTCCACTGGATTACCTCCTATAAATTTTTTTGAACCTTCATAGCCCCACTTCATCATTAATTTAACCGCATCAGTATCTCCATTTTTTGCTAAATCGATTAGATCTGGATGAACTGGC
Organism: uncultured Pelagibacteraceae bacterium; assembly: GCA_902587755.1. Lineage (GTDB taxonomy): Bacteria > Pseudomonadota > Alphaproteobacteria > Pelagibacterales > Pelagibacteraceae > Pelagibacter. The sequence continues at coordinate 390,205 of CACIMN010000001.1, forward strand.
ATTCTATTTGAACCACCAATAAAAACTAATTTTTTTAATCTTTTTTTATATTTAGATGCATATTCAAGTATCTCTAAACTTCCTTGAGAGTGCCCAACAATAAATAATTGTTTTAAATTTAATTTTACAAATACTTGTTCTAGCCAATCAGCAATTTTTTCAATACTATCTAAGCAGGGTCCATCTGAATTACCATGCCCAGGTAAATCAATAGATAATACATTAAAATTTTTGTTAGAAAAAAATTGTTCAGTTAATGACCAAACTATGTGGGAAAGACCACTTCCATGAAGAAAAACTATTGTTTCTTTATTTAGATCTATTCCCTGTCCAGCATCTGATGCATGAATATTTTTATTTTCTATTTGAAAAATCAAAAATTACCTAAACTTGTTTTCTCAGTTCAAATTTTTGTATTTTACCCGTTGACGTTTTTGGTAACTCACAAAAAACAACCTTTTTTGGAACTTTAAAGCCTGCTAAAGTTTCTTTACAAAAATCAATTAATTCTTTCTCGCTAACTGGTTTGTCTTTAACTGCCTCGATAAATGCACACGGCACCTCACCCCATTTTTCGTCTGGTTTTGCAACAACCGCAGCAATCGAAACGGATGGGTGTTTGGATAAAGTATTTTCAATTTCAATTGAAGAAATATTTTCTCCTCCAGAAATAATTATATCTTTTGATCTATCTTGTATTTTAATATAGCCATCAGAGTGCATTACAGCTAAATCACCACTGTGAAACCAACCATCTTTCATGGCTTTTTCGGTAGCCTCTTTATCTTTGAAATATCCCTTCATAACAACATTTCCTCTAATCATGATTTCACCAATTGTCTTTCCGTCTCTAGGAACTTCTTTCATTGTCTCAGGGTCTAAAACAACTACACCTTCCGTATTAGGGTACTTTACACCTTGTCTTGCTTTAATCTCGTTTTGTTTTTCTTCTTCGAAATTATTCCACTCATCATTCCAGGCACACTGAGTTACATGCCCATAAGTTTCCGTTAAACCATATACATGCATCACTTCAAATCCCAGAGCTCTCATTTTTTTAAAAATTATGCTTGGTGGAGGAGCACCAGCAGTTAAAACATAAACTTTTTGTTTTAATTTTTTCTTATCGCTTTCTGGGGCTCCAGTAATCATATTCAATACTATTGGAGCACCACCAAAATGAGTAATTTCATATTTATCAATGAGTTCAAAAATTTTTTTAATGTCTATATTTCTTAAACAAATTGTTCTTCCATTTAGCATCGGTACGGTCCATGGATAACACCAACCATTGCAATGGAACATTGGTACAACTGTTAAAAAATTTAACCTATTTGGCATATTCCAAGCAACTGAGCTTCCCGTAGACATTAAATATGCCCCCCTATGATGATAGACAACACCTTTGGGATTTCCTGTAGTACCTGATGTATAACTTAATGATATAGCTTGCCACTCATCCTCGGGCATTTGCCATTGGTAATTTTCATCACCTGTATTTAAAAAACTTTCATATTCTAAATCACCAATTTTTTCCAATTTTGATTGGTCAGCATATTTATCGTTTATGTCAATAATAGTTATTTTTTTATTAAGATTTTTTAATGCTTTTTTTACTTCTCCATGAAGTTGTCTATCCACAACTAAGACTTTTGCTTCGCTATGATCTAAAATATAGGAAATTGTTTTGGCATCTAATCTTATATTTATCGTATTAAGAACTGCACCAGTCATAGGTACAGAGTAGTGTGCTTCAAAAATCTCTGGTGTATTGAAAGCTAAGAATGAAACCGTGTCACCTTTTTTAATACCTATTTTTGTCAATGCACTAGCAAATTTTACAACTCTTTTATAAACTTCAGCCCAGGTATAATTTTTTTCTTCATAAATTATAGCCTCATAATTTGGGTAAATTTCTTTTGCTCTTTTTAAAAAAGTTAAGGGAGTGAGGGGTACGTGATTTGCTTTATTTTTATCTAAATTTGTATCGTAATGGCTCATTAATTAAACTTAAAATTCATTATATTTGAGCTTCCTGAGATTGCTGATTTGTAATGACACTCAGCCCGAGGTAATACCTTATCAAAATAAAATCTAGCTGTATTTATTTTATCACTATAAAATTCTTTATTTGTATTAAAATCATTAAAACTAACCTCTAAAATTTTAATCCAAGCATAGGCAATTGAAATATAACCTAAGCTTTTTAAATAATCATTTGCTGCAGCACTAACATCATCCTTTTCAATTTTATTTTTATCATTTATCCAATCTGTGAATTTGGATAAAATATCTAAATAATGGTTTAATTCTTTAGAAAATGTTTACTTTTTCATTTTTGCTCTCACATTCAGATTTAATCATTTCTAAAAACTTATTTATAACATCGCCTTTTTTGTTAGATAATTTTCTAAATACTAAATCTGCAGCCTGTACGGAATTTGTTCCTTCATAAATTGGGGTAATACGATTATCTCGATATAATTGCTCAATACCTTGGTCTTTAGTATATCCGTATCCTCCATGTATCTGCATTGCATCGCTAGTAATTTCCATAGCTAAATCTGTAAAAAGTGATTTAACCACAGGCGTCATTAATGAAACATAATCTAAAGCAGCTTGTTTAATTTTTTCGTCTGGGTGATAAAGACTTACTTCTGTTTGTTGAGAAAGCCAAAAACATAATGCTCTTTCACCCTCAATTATTGATTTCATATTAAGTAAAGTTCTTCTAATGTCTGCATGATCAATTATAAAATCTGCACCATTATTAGATTTTGAATTATTTGTTTTTCCTTGCTTTCTTTCTTTTGCGTAAGATAGTGAATTTTGATAAGCAATTTCAGAAATACCTAAACCTTGAATGCCTACAACTATTCGCTCTAAATTCATCATTGTGAACATTGCACTAAGACCTTTATCTTTGTTACCAATCATGTAACCAGTTGCATCATCAAAATTTAAAACACAAGTTGCTGAACCTTTAATACCCATCTTGCTCTCAATTGATCCAGTTGAAATTCCATTTCTTGGACCAATACTACCATCCTGGTTCACAATATATTTTGGAACTAAAAATAAACTAATTCCCTTAGTACCAGATGGAGAGTCTGGTGATCTTGCCAAAACTAAGTGAATAATATTTTCGGTTAAATCATGGTCTCCTGAAGTTATGAATATTTTTTGACCACTGATTTTATAAGTATTATCTGATTGTTTAATTGCTTTAGTTTTTAACAAGCCAAGGTCGGTACCACAGACTGGTTCTGTTAAACACATTGTACCACTCCACTTACCTTCTACAATCTTTGGTAAATATTTATTTTTAATTTCATCAGAAGCATGATGATTAATACAATTATAAGCACCAATACTTAGTTCACTATATAATTTAAATGATAAGCTTGCTGAAGATAACATTTCATCAAAAAATGCACTTACTGTTTTTGGCATTCCTTGACCTCCATATTTTGGATCACAAGACAATGAAGTCCAACCATCCTCAATATACTTTTGATACGCTTCTTTGTAGCCTGGGGGTGTTCTGACAACACCATTTTCTAAAACTGCTGGATTTTCATCTCCTGATTTAGCAAGAGGTAAAATTAAATTTTGATTTATCTTTGCTGCTTCCTCTAAAATATCTTTCACTAGATC
>CACIMN010000002.1 GCA_902587755.1 uncultured Pelagibacteraceae bacterium
GAAGTTCCAGAAAATTTGATTGAAGAAGAAGTAAAAATTTTATCTCAAGGCATGTCAGAGGAAGAAATAAAGAAAAATAAAAAAAATTTTGAAGAAAAAGCAACAACAAGAATTAAAACCGGATTAATTTTAAATGAGTTTGGTGAAAAAAATCAAATTAAAGTAACAGAGCAAGAGATTCAGGCTGAAGTACAAAAACAACTAAGAATGATGCCTGGACAAGAAAAAATGGTTATGGATTTTTATCAAAAAAACCCATCTGCAATAGCGAGTCTAAGAGGAACTGTATATGAAGAGAAAATTTTAAATTTAATTAAGGAAAAAGGTAAAGCAAATAAGAAAGAAATTACAAAAGAAGAAGCTGAAAAGATTTTAAAAGAAGCTCATAAGCATGATCATGATCATAGCCTTAGTGAAGAAAAAAAAGAAACTAAGAAAAAATCACCCATAACATCTGCTAAAGAAAAAAAACCAGCAACTAAAAAGGCAAAATCAAAGCCAACAGTAAAAAAGACAAAAAAAGTTAGCAAAAAGTAATCTCAAGTTGTATAAATAGAACGAATCAACTTATGACAACAAAATTATCAGATTATATGAGCAATCTTGTACCAATGGTTGTTGAACAATCTAGCAAAGGTGAAAGAGCCTATGATATTTATTCAAGACTGTTAAAAGAAAGAATTATTTTTTTAACAGGTCAAATTAATGATAATGTTGCTTCTTTAGTTACCGCTCAACTATTATTTTTAGAGGCAGAAGATCCAAAAAAAGAAATTTATTTATATATAAATAGTCCTGGAGGTTTGGTTACTGCTGGTCTTGGTATTTATGATACTATGCAATATGTGAAACCAGATATCTCTACTCTATGTATTGGTCAAGCAGCCTCTATGGGTTCTTTTCTGCTTGCAGCAGGCACAAAAGGTAAAAGATTTTCATTACCAAATTCAAGAATAATGGTTCACCAACCATCGGCAGGTTTTCAAGGTCAGGCAACTGATATTGAAATTCACGCTAATGAAGTTTTATCTTTAAAGAAAAGGCTTAATGAAATTTATTCAAAACACACCGGAAAAAGTGTTGATGAAATAAAATCTGCTCTTGAAAGAGATAATTTTATGACAGCGGATGTCGCACATTCTTTTGGTCTAATTGATAAAGTAGTGGAAAAAAGATCTTAATACACAATATATTGATCCATTCTTATTCGAAACTTGATTAGTGTGAGTCTTCTATAATAGAATAATTAAATTGATTCGTTATAAAAATTAAAATGACAACTAATAATAAAAATATTCTTTACTGTTCTTTCTGTGGAAAGAGTCAACACGAAGTAAGAAAGTTAATTGCTGGTCCTACGGTTTTCATATGTGATGAATGTGTTGAGTTATGTATGGACATTATTAAAGAGGAGAGCAAAGATACTTTTGTAAAACATCAAGATGGTCTTCCATCTCCAAAAGAAATCTGTTCAGTATTAGACGATTATGTAATTGGTCAAGCTCATGCGAAGAAAGTGTTATCTGTTGCAGTACATAATCATTACAAAAGATTAAATTATGAGAGCAAAACAAGTAAAAATGTAGAGCTATCAAAATCTAATATACTGTTAGTGGGTCCTACTGGTTGTGGAAAAACATTGCTTGCACAAACTCTTGCTAGAATTCTGGATGTTCCATTTACAATGGCTGATGCAACTACTCTAACAGAAGCAGGTTATGTTGGAGAGGATGTTGAAAATATTATTTTAAAATTGTTACAGGCGTCTGACTATAATGTTGAAAAAGCTCAAAGAGGCATAGTTTATATCGACGAGGTTGATAAAATTAGTAGAAAATCTGAAAATCCATCAATCACAAGAGATGTATCAGGAGAAGGAGTTCAGCAAGCTCTTCTTAAAATAATGGAGGGAACAGTTGCTAGTGTTCCGCCGCAAGGTGGAAGAAAACACCCACAACAAGAATTTTTACAAGTAGATACTACAAATATTTTATTTATTTGTGGCGGTGCCTTCGCAGGTCTTGATAAAATAATATCTCAAAGAGATAAAGGAACTTCAATTGGTTTTGGTGCAAATGTAAAAAATACTCAAGAGAAAAAAACTGGTGAATGGATGAAAGGATTAGAACCTGAGGATTTATTAAAATTTGGATTGATTCCAGAATTTATTGGAAGACTTCCAATGATAGCAACACTTGAAGATTTAGATGAAAAATCTTTAATAAAAATATTACAAGAACCAAAAAATTCTCTAACAAAACAATATCAAGAATTATTTAAATTGGATGGAGCAAAACTAACTTTTAAGGAAAATGCTTTAAAAGAAATTGCACAAAAAGCAATTAGTAAAAAAACTGGAGCAAGAGGTTTGAGGTCTATTTTAGAAAATATTTTGTTGAAAACAATGTACGATCTTCCGAGTCAAGATAATATTGAAGAAGTTATTGTTGATACAGGTGCAGCAAAAGGACAGTCTCAACCAATCTTAGTTCATTCAAAAGGTGACAATAAATCTAAGTCAAATAAGACTACAGCGGCTTAATATCCTTAATAAGTAATAAATATCTATTGCAATATAAAATATAATATCCATATTATTATTATGGATGTAAAAATATCATTACCGTTATTACCTTTAAGAGATATTGTAGTCTTCCCAAGTATGGTTATTCCATTATTTGTTGGGAGGGACAAGTCTATAACAGCACTTAATGAGGTAATGAAAAAAGATAAAAAAATTATTTTAGTTACTCAAAAAAATTCAGAAATTGATGATCCAAAGAAAACAGATGTTTTTATGTATGGATGTGAGGGAAGTATTTTACAACTATTAAAATTACCAGATGGTACAGTAAAAGTTTTAGTGGAAGGTATAAAAAGAGTTAAAATCTTAGACTTTAAGGATAATGAAAAATTTATTACTTGTGATTATACACACTACCATGATGTTTTAACAAAAGATGAAGATTTATTCCCATTAGCTGCTACGGCTTTAAGAAGATTAGAAAAACTTAACTCAATTAATAAAAAAATCTCAAGCGAAACAATTAATACAATAAAGCAATTAAAAGACCCTTCTCAAATAGCTGATAATGTTGCATCTCATATAACAGCTACTATTTCTGAAAAACAACAAATATTTGAAACTGTTGACGTGAAGAAAAGACTAAACGCAATTATTAAAATAATGGAGAACGAGACAAGCATTATAGGTGTAGAAAAAAGGATAAGAGGGAGAGTTAAAACTCAAATGGAAAAAACTCAAAGGGAGTATTATCTTAATGAGCAGTTAAAAGCTATTCAAAAAGAACTTGGTGAAATTGAAGACGGTAAAGATGAAACAACAAGTCTCAATAAAGCGATAACAAAAGCAAAGATGCCAAAAGAGGTTGAAAAAAAATGTCTTCAAGAATTAAAGAAATTAAAAAATATGAGTCCTATGTCTGCTGAAGCAACGGTTGTAAGAAATTATTTAGACTGGATGACTGAACTTCCTTGGCATAAAAAAAGTGAGGTTGATATAAATTTAACTAAAGCTTTAAATATTCTTGATAAAGATCACTTTGGATTAGAAAAAGTTAAAGAGAGAATAATTGAATTTCTAGCTGTTCAAAAGAGAATGGAAAAAATTAAAGGACCAATTTTATGTTTAGTTGGACCTCCTGGCGTTGGCAAAACATCATTAGGAAAATCAATAGCAAAAGCTACAAATAGAGAGTTTGTTAGAATGTCTGTAGGTGGAATGAGAGATGAAGCTGAAATAAGAGGTCATAGAAGAACATACATTGGATCTTTACCTGGAAAAATTATTCAGATGATGAAAAAAGCAGGAACAAAGAATCCACTCATTTTATTAGATGAAATAGATAAAATTGGTAATGACTATAGAGGAGATCCTTCATCAGCTTTATTAGAGGCCTTAGATCCAGAGCAAAACACCTCATTTAATGATCATTATTTAGAAGTTGATTACGATTTATCTGATGTAATGTTTGTTACAACAGCCAATACATTAAATATTCTACCCCCATTATTAGATAGAATGGAAGTAATTAGACTAGCTGGTTATACTGAGGATGAAAAGATAAGTATCGCCAACAAATATTTACTACCGAAACAAATTAAGGATAATGGTGTTAAAGAAAAAGAAATGAAGCTAGATGATAACATTATAAAAGAAGTTATTAGAGGATACACAAAAGAGTCAGGAGTTAGAAACCTGGAGAGAGAGATTTCTAAACTTGCCAGAAAAGTTGTTAAAAAAATTGTTTCTGGAGAAGAAAAAGAGGTTGGAATAAACAACAAAAATTTGTCTGATTTTTTAGGTGTCCCTAAATTTAAATTTGGAGAACTAGAAGCTGAGAACAGAGTAGGTATAGTTACAGGTCTCGCTTGGACAGAGTATGGTGGGGAGATTTTAAAAATTGAAACTGTAACAATGCCAGGAAAAGGCAGGATGCAAATTACTGGTAAGTTAGGCGATGTTATGCAGGAGTCAGTTAAAGCAGCTAAAAGCTTTGTAAGATCGAAATGTTTAGAATATGGAATCATACCACCTATATTTGAGAAAAAAGATTTTCATATTCACGTCCCTGAAGGTGCAACGCCTAAAGATGGTCCTTCCGCAGGTATAGGAATGGTAACTTCTATTGTATCCTCAATTACCAATATTCCTGTAAAAAAAGATGTAGCAATGACAGGAGAAGTAACTTTGACAGGTCAAGTTTTACCGATAGGTGGTTTAAAAGAAAAATTATTAGCAGCGCATAGAGCTGGAATAAAGGAAGTATTGATACCAAAAGAGAATGAAAAAGACTTAGTTGATATGCCTAAAAAAATAGTTGATGATATTAAGATCACCCCTGTTGAGTATGCTGATCAAGTTTTAAAAATAGCTCTAACAAAAGAATTAAAACCAACCGAATGGGTTGAGGTCGAAATCTCAAAAAAAGACGATAAATCTCAAGCTAGCATCCAATAAGCACTATTTTATATGGAAATTGGATTATATTTTATATTTTTTATTTTAGTTGTATTTTACGTTTTTAAGCCGATTACTAAACAAGAGGAAGAAAACTTCAAAAATAAGAATAATTGGCGTGGAGGTTTTTAAGTTTTCCTAAATTAGATTGGTTTATTTTGAGAATTAAAATTCTAGAAAAATAATAGGTATTTAGGTATTTTTCATCATTAATAGAACTTGACGTCAGTAAACTAAAGGATATAAATCACTGTATTTTTGGTAATGGGCGGTTAGCTCAGTTGGTAGAGCATCTCGTTTACACCGAGGGGGTCAAAGGTTCGAGTCCTTTACTGCCCACCAAAAAAACAAATAAGTGGGGGTGTAGCTCAGTTGGTTAGAGCGATCGCCTGTCACGCGATAGGTCGAGGGTTCGAGTCCCTTCACTCCCGCCACTTTAAGACGATTCTACTATAAATTAGCTAAACTACTGATATTGTTAGGTTCTTCAGCTTAATAATTGTAAGTAATTGAATTTATTGACTTTTTTTTTATTAAAAATGTGACGTATCTACCCTTCAACATAAATAAAAAACTGATATATAGACACGCATGTTATCTGATTTTCTTAAAGATTACTTACCAATAATAATTTTTCTAATCATAGCTTTAGGGTTGAGTTGTGCTTTTGTGGTAATTAATTTTATTCTATCGCCAAAAAAACCTGATCCAGAAAAACTATCAGCTTATGAATGTGGATTTGAACCTTTTGAAGACTCTAGGCTTGAGTTTGATGTTAGGTTTTATTTAGTTGCAATCTTATTTATAATATTTGATTTGGAAATAGCCTTCTTATTTCCATGGGCAATTTCATTAGGCAATATTGGATTACTTGGTTTTTCATCAATGATGATTTTTCTATTCATTCTGACGATCGGTTTTGTATATGAATGGAAAAAAGGCGCTTTAGATTGGGAATAGAATTATAATTTAATGAATAATAAAATAGATAAAGTTCCAGAGGAGTTTAAACAACTTGCTGAAGATTTTAGTAAGAACGGATTTATAACAACGTCACTTGATAATCTAATTAATTGGTCAAGATCTGGATCGCTTCATTGGATGACTTTTGGTCTTGCATGTTGCGCTGTTGAGATGATGCAAACTTCTATGCCTAGGTATGATCTTGAAAGGTTTGGTGCAGCACCAAGAGCTTCGCCAAGACAATCTGATGTGATGATTGTTGCTGGTACCTTGACTAATAAAATGGCACCGGCACTTAGAAAAGTTTATGACCAAATGCCTGAACCTAGATACGTAATTTCTATGGGAAGTTGCGCAAATGGTGGTGGCTATTATCATTATTCTTATTCAGTTGTAAGAGGTTGTGATCGTATTGTTCCTGTTGATGTTTATGTGCCAGGTTGTCCTCCTTCAGCTGAAGCACTATTGTACGGTATTCTTCAATTACAAAAAAAAATTAGAGATAAGGGCTCTTTTATTAGATAGATATGAGAAATTTAGAAGACTTAGAAAAAAAAATAAACTCAGAGTTAAATACTAAAATTAATAAAACAGAAATTAAACATAACCAAATCTATCTTGAGACTGATAAAGAGGATTTAACAGACATATGTTTGTTTTTAAAAACTAATAATGATACTAAATTTAGACAATTAATAGATATTACTGTTGTTGATTATCCTGAAAGAACCCAAAGATTTGACATAATTTATTTATTTTTAAGTCATGAATATAATCAAAGATTAGTTTTAAAATATTCTATCTCGGAGAATGAGGTCATTCCATCTTTAACAAGTATATTTCCTTCATCTAATTGGATGGAAAGAGAGGTATTTGATATGTATGGTGTTTCATTTAAAGATCATCCTGATCTTAGAAGAATATTAACAGATTATGGGTTTGAGGGTCACCCACTTAGAAAAGATTTTCCTCTTACTGGTCATACAGAGGTTAGATATAGCGAGGACGAAAAAAGAGTAATTAGTGAACCAGTAAAATTAGAGCAGAATTTTAGAAATTTTGATTATGAGAGTCCATGGGAAGGAACCAAATATATAAAACAAGAAATAGATAGTAATGACAAAAAAAATTAAAAATTTAAATTTAAACTTTGGACCTCAACATCCAGCAGCACATGGGGTTTTAAGATTAATTTTAGAATTGGACGGTGAAATTGTTGAAAAAGCTGACCCACACATTGGTTTGTTGCATAGAGGAACTGAAAAATTAATTGAAAATAAAACTTATATGCAAGCAGTACCTTATTTTGATCGATTAGATTATGTGGCTCCAATGAATCAAGAACATGCATTCGCATTAGCAGTTGAGAAAATTCTTAAAATCGATGTGCCTATTAGAGCTCAATACATAAGGGTAGTATTTTGTGAGATTGGAAGAATTTTAAGTCATATTTTAAATGTTACAACACAAGCAATGGATGTTGGCGCTCTAACTCCAACTTTATGGGGATTTGAAGAAAGAGAAAAACTAATGGGTTTCTATGAGAGAGTTTCTGGTTCTAGACTTCATGCAAACTATTTTAGAGCAGGTGGAGTTCATCAAGATCTACCACAAGGACTTGAGGAGGATATCGCTGAGTTTTGTGAAAGCTTTCCAAAAATAATAAATGATTTAGAAAGTTTGCTTACAGATAATAGAATATTCAAACAACGTAATGTTGATATTGGTGTTGTTACAAAACAAGATGCTCTAGATTACTCATTTTCTGGAGTAATGATTAGAGGATCAGGAGTTCCATGGGATTTAAGAAAATCTCAACCATATGATTGTTACGAAAATTTAGATTTCAAAGTACCTGTAGGAAAAAATGGAGATTGTTATGATAGGTACTTATGTCGAATTGAAGAAATGAAAGAGAGCGTGTCTATAATTAAACAATGTTTATTAAAAATGGAAAAGGGACCAGTTAAATCCTTAGATGGAAAAATAAGTCCGCCATCCAAAAAAGATATAAAACAATCAATGGAGGCACTTATTCATCATTTTAAACTTTTTACAGAGGGTTATAGAGTTCCAAAAGATGAAATATATACATCTGTAGAGGCTCCAAAAGGAGAGTTTGGAGTTTATTTGATTTCTGATGGATCGAGTAAACCCTATAAATGCAAAATTAGAGCTCCAGGTTTTTCACACCTACAGTCTATGGATTATTTAATAAAAGGCCACATGCTAGCAGATGTTCCCGCAGTGCTTGGTTCACTTGATATTGTTTTTGGGGAGGTTGATAGATGAGTTTAAGAAGACCTGCAAAAAATCAACCAGAAAATTTTGAATTTGATAGTTCATCTTTAAACGCTGCTAACAAAATTGTATCAAAATATCCAGAGGGTAAACAGCAAAGTGCAGTAATGGCATTACTTTATATAGCTCAAAGACAGAATGATAATTGGATACCCTTAGCTGCAATGAAGTATATAGCAAAATTTTTAGGCATGCCTTACATAAAAGTTTATGAGGTAGCTACTTTTTACACTATGTATAATTTATCTCCTGTCGGAAAACATTTTATACAAGTATGTACGACAACGCCTTGCATGATTAGAGGCGCAAGTAAACTAGTTGAAGCTTGTAAAGAAAAAATATCAGAAAATGAATGCGAATTATCAAGTGATAAAAGTTGCTCATGGATGGAAGTTGAGTGTTTAGGAGCATGCGTTAATGCGCCTATGATGCAAATTAATGATGACTATTATGAAGACTTAGATAAAGAGAAAACACTAAAAATTTTAGAACAAATTTTAAAAGGTGAAACTCCAAAACCAGGTTCTTATAGAGGAAGGATAAATAATGAACCTGAAAATAACAGAAAAACATTAATGGATTATAAAAATGCTTAAGGATCAAGATAGAATATTCAAAAATTTGTATAACGATATGGGTTCAGATGTTGCTTCTTCTCAAAAAAGAGGTGATTGGATTAACACTAAAGAAATTACTGATAAAGGTAGAGATTGGATTATAAATGAAATTAAAGACTCTCAACTTAGAGGTAGAGGTGGCGCAGGATTTCCAACTGGTTTAAAATGGTCTTTTGCTCCTAAAGAAGTAGGTTCTAGACCACACTATTTAGTTATAAACGGCGATGAGTCAGAACCAGGCACTTGTAAAGATAGAGATATCTTAAGATTTGAGCCGCATAAATTAATTGAAGGTTGTTTGATAGCATCATACGCAGTTCAAGCACATGTTTGTTATATTTATATAAGAGGTGAATACTTTATTGAAGGTCAAAAACTTCAAGCAGCTATTGATGAAGCCTATGAAAAAAAATTATTAGGCGAAAATGCAGCGGGCACTGGTTGGGATTTAGATGTTTATATTCATTATGGTGCTGGAGCTTATATATGTGGTGAGGAAACAGCATTATTAGAAAGTATAGAAGGTAAAAAAGGGCAACCCAGATTGAAACCACCATTCCCAGCTTTAATTGGTCTTTATGGATGTCCAACAATCATAAACAATGTGGAAACTATAGCTGTTGTCCCAACAATTCTTAGAAAAGGAGGAAAATGGTTTGCATCTCTTGGAAGAGAAAAAAATACTGGTACAAAAATATTTTGTATCTCAGGAAACGTAAATACACCATGTAACGTTGAGGAAGAAATGAACATTCCATTAAAAGAATTAATAGAGGTTCATGCTGGAGGTGTTATTGGTGGATGGGAAAATCTACAAGCTGTTATTCCAGGAGGTTCGTCAATGCCATTAATTCCAAAAGAAAAATGTGAGACATTAACTATGGATTTTGATTCGCTTATGGCTGAAAAAAGTGGACTAGGAACAGCAGGAATTGTTGTGATTAATAAAGATCAAGATATCATTAAATGCATGGCTAGAATTGCAAGATTTTATAAACATGAAAGTTGTGGACAATGTACACCTTGTAGAGAGGGATCAGGTTGGATGTGGAGAATGCTTGAGAGAATGGCAAGTGGAGATGCAACTAAAGATGAAGTTGATATGTTAGGTGATGTTACTAATCAAATTGCAGGACACACAATATGTGCTTTTGGAGAAGGTTCCTCTTGGCCTGTTCAAGGGCTTTTAAGACATTTTAAAAAAGAAATAGAGAAGCGAAATAATTTGGATCCTATTGTTCAGAAAAAAAATAATATTCCTTATTTAGTAGACCAACACTTATTGGATAAAAAAAATGCTTAAACTGAAAGTAAATGATATTGATGTTGAAGTTGAAGAGGGATTAACAGTACTTCAAGCATGTGAAAAAGCTGGAGTAGAAATTCCAAGATTTTGTTATCATGAAAAATTATCTATAGCAGGTAATTGCAGAATGTGTTTAGTGGAGATGGAAAAATCACCTAAACCAATTGCTTCATGCGCTATGCCAGCAGCTGAAGGGATGAATATAAAAACAAATACTGAATTTGTAGAAAAAGCAAGAAAAGGTGTGATGGAATTTTTATTGGCCAACCATCCTTTAGATTGTCCAGTATGTGATCAAGGTGGTGAATGTGACCTTCAAGATCAATCTATGTATTATGGTGTAGATAAATCAAGATTTAAAGAAAACAAAAGATTAGTTCCTGAAAAAAATATGGGACCTTTAATAAAGACACAGATGACAAGATGTATACATTGTACAAGATGTGTACGATTTGCTACTGAAGTTGCTGGCGTACCAGAGCTAGGAGCTATAGGTAGAGGTGAAGATATGCAAATTACCACTTATCTTGAACAATCAATGCAATCAGAACTATCAGCTAACGTAGTAGATCTTTGTCCAGTAGGAGCTCTAACTTCTAAACCCTATGTATTTGAGGCTAGACCTTGGGAATTAAAAAAAACAGAGACAATTGACGTAATGGATGCGGTCGGTTCTAATATTAGAGTTGATACTTATGATTGGGAGGTAAAAAGAATTTTACCAATCATTAATGAGGATATAAATGAAGAGTGGATTTCTGATAAAACTAGATATGCATGTGATGGACTTCTTCATCAACGACTAGATACTCCATTTATTAAATATAACAAAAAATTTGAGAAAGCTTCTTGGAGCGAAGTATATAAAATTTTAAAATCTAAATTTGAAAATACAACAAAAGAAAAAATTTGTGGATTTGTTGGAGATTTAACTAACATGGAAACTAGCTATATATTTAAAGAATTTTTTGAGAGAACACTTGATACAAAGAACTATGAGTCAAGAACAGATAATAGATTTGTAGATGTTTCCAAAAGAGAAAATTATATATTTAATGCCTCTATTAACGGAATAGAAGAAGCAGATTTAATATTTTTAATAGGCACTAACCCAAGATATGAAGCAACTATTTTAAACGCTAGAATTAGAAAATCTCATTTAAATAACAATACTAAAATTTTGTCTTTAAATAATAATGGTGATTTAACATATCCTTACGAGAGTCTAGATGGAAATACTCAAACATTAAAAAATATTTTTGAGGGAAAAAATGATTTATCAAAAATTATTTCAGATTCAAATAAACCTATGATTATACTTGGAGAATCATTTCTAAGATTAAATTCAGCTGAGTTTTTGTATGAAAAAATGTTAGAATTTTTAAAAATTAATAAAAAATTTTCTGAGTATTGGAATCCTATAAATATACTTTCTTGTGACGCAGCCTCAGTTGGAAATTTTGATCTTGGTTTAATTAATAATGAAAATAATTTATTAAATAATTTAAAGTCTAATAAATTTGATATTGTTTATTTAGTTGGTCAAGATAATTTAGATTTTGTTAAAAAAGATGAGTTTGTAATTTATCAAGGTAGTCATGGGGATAAAGGAGCTGAAATTGCAGATGTAATATTACCAGGATCAGCTTATACAGAACAAGACGGATACTATACTAATTTAGAGGGAAAAGTTCAGAAAGCTTATAAAGCATCTTACCCACCAGGAGAAGCTAAAGAGGATTGGAAAATAATTAATGAAATTGCCGAATTTATGAACAATAGAAAATTATTTAATGACAAAGAGGAACTAGAGAGTAGCATGTTTAATTATCTAAATCTTCAAAAAGAAAAGCAAAGTAAAGAATATGAAAAAAAGATAGTTGAGGATTTTCATGCCGAAAAATTAACAATAGACTTAAAACCATATTATTTTTCAAATATCATTGCAAGATGTTCTAAGACCATGATTGAATGTAATAATTCAAAACTAAATTTTAAATCTACAGGTACAGAGGGTTAGTATGGAATACCTAAATATTATTTTCGATGAAGTGTATAAAATATTATTTTTACTAGTTCCAGTTTTAGTTTCTGTAGCAATGATTGTTTGGCTTGATAGGAGAATTTGGGCTTTTGTACAAAAGCGACAAGGACCAAATGTTGTTGGCCCTTTTGGATTATTTCAGTCTTTGGCTGACGCTTTAAAATATATCTTTAAGGAAATGATCATTCCTTCAAGTTCAAATAAAGTTATATTCATATTAGCCCCAATTGTAACAATGACTTTGGCCATGATAGCTTGGGCAGTAATTCCATTTAGTGCAACTCAAGTATTATCAGATATAAATGTTGGTATACTTTATTTATTTGCAGTTTCATCATTAGGTGTATATGGAATTATAATGGGCGGTTGGGCCTCAAATTCCAAATATCCTTTTCTGGGTGCAATTCGGTCTGCAGCTCAAATGGTATCTTATGAGGTATCTATTGGTGTAATTATAATAAACGTATTATTGTGTGTTGGTTCACTAAACCTAAATGATATTGTTATTGCTCAGCAAAATGTATGGTTTGTAATTCCATTATTTCCAATGTTTGTAATTTTTTTTATTTCAGCTTTGGCTGAAACAAATAGACCTCCTTTTGATTTACCAGAGGCAGAAGCAGAATTAGTTGCTGGATATCAAACTGAATATTCTGGCATGATGTATGCAATGTTTTGGTTAGGTGAATACGCAAACATTTTATTAATGTGTGCAATGGGTGCAATATTGTTTTTAGGTGGCTGGTTATCACCTATTGAATTATATCCATTCACATTGATACCAGGAGCAATATGGTTAATTTTAAAAATATTACTTTTATTTTTCTTATTTGCTTTAGTTAAAGCAATAGTTCCAAGGTATAGATATGACCAACTTATGAGACTAGGATGGAAAGTGTTTCTTCCTTTTTCTTTAATTTGGGTAGTACTTACTGCAAGTTATTTATTTTATTTTAATCTTTTACCTGTGAACTAATTATGAATATTTCAAGATTTTTTAAAACAATATTTATGACTGATTTCCTCGGAGGTTTATTTATGGCTCTTAAAGAATTTTTTAAACCAAAAAAAACAATAAATTATCCTTTTGAAAAAGGTAAAATAAGTCCAAGATTTAGAGGTGAGCATGCTTTAAGAAGATATCCAAACGGTGAAGAAAGATGTATTGCATGCAAGTTATGCGAAGCTGTGTGTCCCGCACAAGCTATTACAATTGAGTCTGCACAAAGAGAAGACGGTAGTAGAAAAACAACCCGATATGACATAGACATGATGAAATGTATATATTGCGGCCTTTGCGAAGAGTCTTGTCCAGTAGACGCAATTGTTCAAGGTCCTAATTTTGAATTTTCTACAGAAACAAGAGAAGAGCTATATTATACAAAAGAAAAATTGTTAGATAATGGAGATAGATGGGAGAATATTTTAGACGCTAATATCAAAGCTGACAATATTCATAGATAAAAATGATTGCACATGCCATTTTCTTTTATACTTTTTCTATAATTGCTGTTGTTTCCGCTATAATGGTTACTGCTTCAAAAAATACTGTTCATTCAGTATTTTTTTTAATTCTTGATTTCATAAGTATTTCTTGTCTTTTCATAATGATTGGTGCTGAATTTTTGGGGATGATAATGCTAATTGTTTATGTTGGGGCTGTGGCAGTTCTGTTTTTATTCGTTGTTATGATGTTAAACGTAGCCCAACAAAAAAATCAATGGTTTGCTTCAAAAGATAGTTCAAAACATATTCCAATAGGTCTGGTAATTAGTACTCTAATTTTTGCTGAAATAATTATAGTAATTGGAGGTTGGAAGTATAAACCAGATTTATTTGACGTGAATAATTCTATATCCCAAACCGGTTTAAGTAACACACACACATTAGGTCAGATTTTATATACTGACTATATTCATGTGTTTCAAATAAGTGGGATGATCCTTTTAGTTGCTATGGTTGGCGCAATTGTTTTAACATTTAGACAAAGATCTGGTGTTAAAAGACAAAGCTATATAAAGCAGATATCTAGAGAAAGAGCTGAAGGTGTTGAGGTTCTAGAGGTTCAGAGTAATAAAGGGGTTAAAATAGATGATTGAGGTAGGTTTAGGCCATTATTTAACTTTAGGTGCAGTGATTTTCTCAATTGGTGTTATTGGTATTTTTCTTAATAGGAAGAACATAATTGTTATATTAATGAGTATCGAATTAATATTACTCGCTGTAAATATTAATTTAGTTGCCTTCTCAATTTTTTTAGGTGATCTAGCAGGACAGGTCTTTACTTTATTTATTCTTACAGTTGCGGCCGCAGAGGCAGCAATAGGATTAGCAATTATAGTTGTGTATTTCAGAAATTCAGGAACTATAAGAGTTGAAGAAATTGATAAATTGAAAGGATAACAATGGAATTATCAATTATATTTCTTCCACTAATTGCATCAATTATTTCAGGTTTTTTTGGAAAATATATTGGTGATAAAAATTCTGAAATAGTAACTAGCGTACTTGTTTCAATTTCTGCTCTCTTATCAATTTTTGTTCTTTATCAAGTAATCGTAAATCAGTATGAAGAAAATATTGTAATAGCTACTTGGATAAGCTCCGGGTCACTTGATGTAAATTGGTCAATGTTAATTGATCCATTATCAGCTGTAATGTTGGTAGTTGTAACTTCTGTTTCTGCTTTAGTTCACATTTATTCAATTGGTTACATGTCTCATGATCCCCATAAACCAAGATTTATGGCTTATTTATCATTGTTCACATTTGCGATGTTGATGCTTGTGACTTCAGATAATTTTATACAACTATTTTTTGGTTGGGAAGGAGTTGGTTTATGCTCCTACTTCTTAATTGGTTTTTGGTTCAAAAAGGAGAGTGCAAATGCTGCAGCAATAAAAGCATTTGTTGTTAATAGAGTTGGTGATTTTGGTTTTGCTTTAGGAATTTTCTTAATATTTTATTTATTTGGAACTGTTAATTACTCAGAAGTTTTTCAACAAATTCCGACAGTTGTAGATAAAAATTTATCATTTTTAGGTTTTGAAGTTAAATCAATAGATTTAATTTGTTTACTTTTATTTATTGGAGCAATGGGTAAATCCGCACAGATCCTGCTACATACTTGGCTACCTGATGCAATGGAAGGTCCAACTCCAGTTTCTGCATTAATTCATGCAGCAACGATGGTAACAGCTGGTGTTTTCTTAGTAGTAAGGTGTTCTCCAATTTACGAATATTCACCGTTAATACTAAATTTTATAACTATTGTTGGAATGACTACTGCATTCTTTGCAGCAACCGTTGCTCTAGTTCAAACAGATATAAAAAAAATCATTGCTTACTCCACATGTAGTCAACTTGGTTATATGTTTTTTGCAGCAGGAGTAGGTGCATACAATGTTGCTATGTTTCACTTATTTACTCATGCATTTTTCAAAGCTTTATTATTTTTAGGATCTGGTTCAGTAATCCATGCATTTAAAGATGAGCAAAATATAAATAGTATGGGTGGAGTTTGGAAAAAGTTACCATACACCTATGCTTTAATGATTATTGGAACACTTGCTTTAACAGGATTTCCATTTTTATCAGGATTTTATTCTAAAGATGCAATTATAGAATTTGCGTATTTAAAGGGTAATACTACTGGTTATTACGCAGCTGGAATTGGAATAATTACAGCATTTTTAACATCTATTTATTCATGGAGGTTAATCTTTAAAACTTTCCATGGAGAATATAAGAATAAAGAGGTCAAGATAGAGGAAACACATGAGTCTCCTTTAGTAATGCTTGTTCCTTTATTTATTCTTTCAATAGGAGCAATTTTTGCTGGTTTTCTGTTTAAAGGACTCTTTATTGGTCACGGTGATAATTTATTTTGGGCAGAGTCTATCATGTTTTTGGAGCCTTTGAGCACAGAACATCCACCTTTATGGTTTTTGTTTTTAACACCTTGTTTGGTTTTATTGTCTATTCCAATTGCTTATTACTTATTTGTTAAAAACAAAGAATTACCTAATTCAATAGTTTCTATGAATAAACCATTGTATAATTTTTTAGTTAATAAATGGTACTTTGATGAGTTGTACGATGTGTTGTTTATTAAATCCTCAAAAAAATTAGGATTATTTTTATGGAAATTTTGTGATGGAACTATAATCGATGGTTTTGGTCCCGATGGAATTTCTTCTTTGATTAAAAAATGTTCAATTAAAGCAACAAAATTTCAAACTGGTTTTATTTATCAATATGCATTTGTAATGTTATTAGGTTTCTCAGCTTTACTGACTTTTTTAATTATTAAATAATGAATTTTCCAATTCTTTCATCTCTAATATTATTGCCAACAATAGGAGCTTTATTTTTATTTTTTATAAAAGAAAAAGAAGGAGATAATACCACTATTAAATATGTATCGTTATTCACTACAATTGTTAATTTTTTGATTTCCATTTACTTATGGATTGGTTTTGACCAATCTACATCCAGTTTCCAATTTCTAGAAGACAGAACATGGATTGAAGGATTTATTAATTATAAAGTTGGAGTAGATGGTATTTCAATTTTATTTATTATACTAACTACATTTATAACTCCGCTTTGTATTATATCAGTAAATAATTCTATTAAAAATAGATTAAGAGATTTTTTGATTGCAATTCTAATCATGGAAAGTTTCATGATCGGTGTTTTCTGTGCACTTGACTTAGTGGTATTTTATTTATTTTTTGAAGCTGGATTAATCCCAATGTTTTTAATTATTGGTATATGGGGAGGAGCAAGAAGAGTTTATTCAGCATTCAAATTCTTTCTATACACATTATTAGGTTCTGTTTTGATGTTAGTTGCAATAATTTCAATTTATTGGATTACAGGAACAACTGATGTGGTTCAACTATATGAAAGTGGTATTGATGTTAAATATCAAAATCTATTGTGGTTGGCATTTTTTAGTTCATTTGCCGTAAAAACACCTATGTGGCCAGTTCATACATGGTTACCTGATGCACACGTTGAGGCTCCTACAGCAGGATCAGTATTACTAGCCGCAATTTTACTAAAGATGGCTGGATATGGTTTTATAAGATTTTCTTTAGGACTTTTCCCGGTTGCGTCAGAGGTATTTACACCGTTAATTTACACCTTAAGTGTTATAGCAATCATATTTACTTCACTGATAGCTTTGATGCAGGAAGATATGAAAAAGTTAATTGCTTACTCATCAGTAGCGCATATGGGCTTTGTAACTTTGGGTATATTCACTTTACAACAACAAGGTATTGAAGGAAGTATAATTCAAATGATAAGCCATGGCTTAGTTTCAGCAGCATTATTTTTAACTGTTGGCGTAATTTATGACAGAATGCATTCTAGATTGATAAGTACTTATGGTGGACTAGTTTCTGTAATTCCAAAATATTCAATATTGTTCATGTTATTTGCTTTAGCATCTCTTGGTTTACCTGGAACCAGTGGTTTTATTGGTGAGTTTTTAATATTAATGGGAGCTTTCAAGGATAATTTTTTAGTAGCTGTTATAGCAAGTATTGGAGTGATTTTAGGAGCTGCATACATGTTGTGGCTCTATAAAAGAGTGGTATTTGGAAAATTACTTAATGAAGATCTTAAAAAAATTTTAGATTTAAATAGATCTGAATATTTTATTTTATCTTGTTTAGCTGCACCAATATTATTTTTTGGTTTTTACCCTGATCCATTAATCAATACTATTGAAGTTTCTGTTACTGATTTAATTAATATGCATAACACAAATATAGCTAATAAATAATATGGAAAATTTAAATTTAATATTACCTGAAATTTTTATTTCATTATCAATTATGTTTTTACTTATTTTAGGTGTATTTAAAAATAACAGTTCTAAAATTACTTTTAATTTATCTTTGTTTGCAATTTTAATTACAACAATAATAACATTCAATGAAACTTTCTCTGTAACTAGAGAAACTTTGTTTAATGAAAGCGTTGTGATTGACAGCATGTCCTCTCTAATGAAAATTATAACTTTAATTGGAGGTTTTTTAGTTTTAGTTATTTCGTCAACTTATTTAAAAACATTTAAAATATATAATATAGAATACCCGGTCCTTATTTTGAGTTCAATTCTTGGAATGATGGTAATGATTAGTTCAAATGATTTAATTGTTTTTTATATGGGCTTAGAATTACAGTCATTAGCTCTATATGTTTTAGCTACATATAACAGAGATCAATTAAAATCATCAGAAGCTGGTTTGAAATATTTTGTTTTAAGTGCATTATCATCAGGACTATTATTATATGGATGTTCTTTAGTTTATGGTTTTTCAGGTTCTACAAATTTTGATATAATATCAAATCAACTAAATTCTGAGGAATATGTTTTAACTTTTGGGATTGTCTTCATATTAGTTGGTTTAGCATTTAAAATTTCTGCAGTTCCATTCCATATGTGGGCACCTGATGTTTACGAAGGATCTCCAACAACTGTAACTTTGTTTTTTACAATAGTACCAAAGGTGGCTGCTTTGACTGTATTTATTAGATTTTTATATGTACCTTTTTTAAATCTAATAGATCAATGGCAAATGATAATAGTTTTCTTATCTATAGCTTCTATGGTTTTTGGAGCAGTTGCTGCTATAGGGCAAACTAATATTAAAAGACTAATTGCTTACAGTTCTATAGGACACATCGGTTACACATTGGCTGGTTTGGCTACAGCGTCAAACGAGGGAATTCAAAGTTCGGTAATTTATATTTCTATTTATGTTGTTATGAATTTAGCTCTTTTTTCATGTCTATTAATGTTAAGAAGAAAAGATCAATATTATGAAGATATTGATGATCTTTCAGGGTTATCAAAAAATCATCCATTGTTGTCTTTGTGTTTGTTGTTAATACTATTTTCTTTAGCAGGCATACCACCCCTAGCAGGTTTCTTCGCAAAATTTTACGTTTTTAAAGCAGTATTGGAACAATCAATGTATTTCTTAGCTATAGTAGGGTTATTATCAACTGTGATTGCAGCTTTTTATTATCTAAGAATTATAAAAATTATGTATTTTGATAAGGAAAAAGATAAATACGATACAGAACATAGTTTATGGTTAAAATTTTCACTGACAGTTTCGACTATATTAATTCTTGTATACTTCATATTCCCAAGTCAGTTAATAGAGGTTGTTTCAAGAATTAATATTATTTAATGAAAATTAAAAAATTCAAATTTAAAAAAGTTAAAAGCACAAATAATACTGCGATAAGAATTGTTAAAGAAACTAAATTCAATTTAGGTATGGTTGTTGCCGAAACTCAAGCAAATGGTAGGGGACAGTATGGAAGAAAATGGATATCATCAAAAGGAAATTTATTCGTTTCTTTTTTCAACGAACTAAATAAAAAAAAAATATCTATTAATGCTATAACAAAAATCAATTGTCTTTTAGTTAAAAAATTACTCTCATCATTTACAAATAAAAAAATTTTATTTAAAAAACCTAACGATTTATTAATTGATAAAAAAAAAATTAGTGGGATTTTACAAGAGGTCATATTTGCAAAAGATAAAAAATTTTTGATTACTGGTATAGGTATAAATATTAAAAAAAATCCAATTATAAGGAATTATCCAGCTACGAACTTGTATGACGTAACTAAAAAAAGTATTAGTAAATTAAGTGTAGAAAATAAACTGAAACAGCTTTTTGAAAAAAATTTATCAAAACTATATAAAATTAATTAATGTATATTCTAGGTGATATTGGTAATACGGAAACAAAATTATGCGTTGTTTCTAAAAATAATAAAATTCTAAAAAAAATTATTTTTTTTTCAAAATCTGTAAACAATAATCAGCTCAATATCTTATTTAAAAAAAATAAAATTCAATTAAATAAAATTGAAAAAATATTATTTTGCAGTGTTGTACCCAAAACATTTGATATAATTAAAAAATTTTTATCGAAAAAAGCCAAACCAAAATGCTTTGAAGTTAAAAGATTAAACTTAAAATCACTCATAAAAATTAAAGTTGATTATAAACAAGTTGGCTCAGATAGAATTACAAATGCTATAAGTTTAATGAATAATAAAAATAATTTTATAATTTTAGATTTTGGAACAGCGACAACTTTTGATGTGCTAATTAAAAATACTTATTATGGCGGAATAATTGCCCCAGGTATTAGATTATCTCTGAATACTTTGTCAGATAAAGCAACTTTAATTCCAAAAATAAATTTAAAAAAAATTAGTAAAGTTATTGGTAACAATACGATTTCAGCTGTTAGATCAGGTTTTTTTTGGGGGTATGCAGGTTTAATTGACAATATTATTAATTTAATTAAGAAAGAAACTAGAAAATCTTTTAAAGTAATAATTACTGGTGGATTTTCAAATTTATTTAATAACTCAATAAAAACAAAAGCAAGTTATAACCAAGATATTACAATTAAAGGCTTAATAAAAATTTCAAAATTAATTAAATAATATGAAAGACGAACTATTATTTTGTCCCCTAGGCGGATCAGGCGAAATAGGCATGAACATGAATTTGTTTGGATATGGACAGCCTAGTGATCATAAATGGATTATGGTCGACATTGGTGTAACATTTGCAGATGATACTATTCCTGGTGTTGATTTAATTTATCCAGATCCAGGGTTTATAGTTGAAAGAAAAAATAATTTGTTAGGAATAGTTTTAACTCATGCCCATGAAGATCATATTGGCGCCATTGCACATCTATGGCCAAAATTACAATGTAAAATTTTTGCAACTCCTTTCACAGCCTTATTAATCAGAGAAAAATTTAGAGAAAAACAAATTGATATAACCAATGATTTACAGATTGTAGAGTTAAATGGAAAGATTTCTTTGGATCCATTTGAAATTGAATACATAACTTTAACGCATTCTATATTAGAACCTAATGGACTTAGAATTAAAACACCTGCTGGGGTTATTTTGCACACTGGAGATTGGAAGGTAGATCCAAATCCATTAATTGGAGACAATATAAATGAAAAAAGATTAAAGGAAATTGGTGATGAGGGTGTACTCGCAATGATTTGCGATTCCACGAATGTTTTTAGTGCTGGTAGATCAGGTTCAGAATTAGATGTAAGAAAAAATATGTTGAACGTTATGTCTCGATTGAAAAAAAGAATTATTATAACATCCTTTGCTTCAAACGTAGCTAGAATGGAGACAGCCTTCTATTGTGCAGAGCAAACAGGAAGACAAATATCATTAGTTGGAAGATCAATGCATCGTATTTATAAAGCTGCACGTCAATGTGGATATTTAAAAAATACTATTGAACCAATAGATCCAAGAGAAGCTAAAATTTTTTCAAGAGAAAAAATTGTGTACTTATGTACTGGAAGCCAAGGTGAACCTATGGGAGCAATGATGAGAATTTCTAGCTATGTTCATCCAGATGTTTTTATTGAAAAAGGCGACGCTGTAATTTTTTCTTCAAAAATTATTCCTGGTAATGAAAAAAAACTTTATAAACTTCATAATCAACTTGTTAAGGATGGAATAGAAGTAATATCTGAAGAAACTGAATTTGTTCATGTTTCAGGACATCCAAATAGAGAAGATCTTAAAGAGATGTATCAATGGGTAAAACCTAAGTGTGTGATCCCTGTGCATGGTGAACATAGACACATGATAGAACACATTAATTTTGCAAAAGAAATGCAAGTACCACATCCAGTTCAAGTAGAAAATGGTGATATTGTTAGGTTATATCCTGGCGAAAAACCAGAGGTATATGACAAAGCCCCAAATGGCAGACTCTATTTAGATGGTAGTGTCAGTGTCGATCCAGATTCACAATCTATAAAAGATAGAAAAAATCTTAGTGCAAATGGATATCTTGAAGTAACAATAATGATAACACCTAAAGGAAATATACATAATAACCCTATACTCTCATTTCGAGGTTTACCAATAGATGATCGAGATGAATTTGTGTATGGACTAGAAGAAGAAATAGAGAAAACATCTAGAACTTTTAAAGTTGGAAGCAAACAACAAGAACACAATCTTATTGATGCATTAAAAATTGCTTGTAGAAAATTTTCTAAAGATAGAACAGGAAAAAAACCTTTTACAAATATAAACTTAGTTAGAATTTAATGAGTATAACTGGGTTAGCTATTATCTATATAATTATATGGTGGATAGTTTTCTTTGCTATTTTACCTGTTGATGTGAATCGAACGAAGACTGTAAAAATTGACGGTGAAGATCCTGGATCACCTGAAAATCCAAAAATGTTGAAAAAATTCCTTTATTGTACAGGAATTACTACTGTTATTTTCATCATAATTTACTTATTAATTAAATTTGAATATTTAAATTTAAGAAATATGATTAATTAAGATGCTTTTATCAAATTCATTTATACCAATATTAAAAAACAATCCATCAGAAGCAAAAATTAAATCTCATCAATTAATGTTGAGGGTGGGTATGATTAAGCAAGCGTCAGCAGGAATTTATTCATGGTTGCCTTTAGGTTTTAAGGTAATGAAAAAAATAGAGGATATTGTTAGACAAGAGCAAAACAAGATTGGAGCTCAAGAAATATTAATGCCAACAATTCAATCAAGT
The DNA here is from genome assembly GCA_902587755.1 of uncultured Pelagibacteraceae bacterium. Taxonomy (GTDB): domain Bacteria; phylum Pseudomonadota; class Alphaproteobacteria; order Pelagibacterales; family Pelagibacteraceae; genus Pelagibacter. The sequence goes on from CACIMN010000002.1 coordinate 22,849, forward strand.
GAAATTTGGAAAGAAAGTGGCCGTTATGAAGATTATGGTGAGGAGATGTTAAGAATAACTGATCGCCAAAATAGAGAAATGTTATATGGACCAACTAATGAAGAGCAAGTTACTGAAATTTTTAGATCTTCTATAAAATCTTATAAATCACTTCCACAACTTTTGTACCACATACAATGGAAGTTCAGAGATGAAATTAGACCTAGATTTGGAATTATGCGTGGTAGAGAATTTTACATGAAAGATGCCTATTCATTCGATGTATCTGATGAAGAAGCCTTTTATTCTTATAATAAATTTTTTCTTTCATATTTAAGAACGTTTAAAAGATTATCTCTAACAGCAATACCCATGGCTGCTGACACAGGACCTATTGGTGGAAATTTGTCTCATGAATTTATTATTCTTGCTGACACAGGTGAAAGTAAAATTTTCACAGATAAAAGGATATTTGATCTTGATAGCGCTGATACTAAACTAGAAAAAGCATCATTGGAAAGTATGAGAAAAAAATTTGAACAATTTTATGCTGTAACTGATGAAAAGTTTAATAAAGAAGAGTTTGAAAAAATTGTTTCTAAGGAAAATCAATTGATTACAAAAGGTATCGAAGTAGGTCATATATTTTATTTTGGTGACAAGTATTCAAAACCAATGGGAGCCTCTGTTGATTTACCAGGAGGAAAAAAAGATTTTGTAAAAATGGGTTCTTATGGAATTGGTGTATCAAGGTTAGTAGGAGCTATAATTGAGGCTAAATATGATGATAAAAATGAAATCATGAAATGGCCATTGTCTGTTGCTCCTTATGATATTGCTTTAATACCTATGATAAATAAAAATGACACCTCAGCTTTAGATAAAGCAAATAAAATCAATATAGAATTAATCAAAAATAATATTGATTCAATCATTGATGATACAGATGAGAATTTCTCATCAAAAATTAAAAAAATGAATTTAATTGGTGCCCCATATCAAATTATTATTGGTAAGAAAAGTGAGGGTGATTTATTAGAGTTTAAGGAAACCGGTGGTGAAACTCAAAATTTACCATTAAGTAAAATTATAGAAATTATAACTAAACAAAAAAATTCAATTTGATTTCTACTTTAGAAAAAGAAATTACTTTTAGATTTTTAAAAGCCAGAAAAAAAGATGGCTTTTTGAATGTTATATCTATTTTTTCTTTTATAGGAATAAGTCTTGGAGTTGCAGTTCTTATTATTGTGATGTCAGTAATGAATGGATTTAGGACTGAGCTGATTAATAAAATAGTCGGCTTTAATTCACACATAACTGTAAAAACTTATGGAAATCCAATTGATGAAAAAAAAATAAATAAAAAAAATTTAAAATTAATTTCAGAAAATATTATTTTAAGCAACTCTGGTGAAGCTATTATACTTAAAAACGATACATCAAAAGGTATAGTATTACGAGGATATAAAACAAATGACTTTCCAAGCTTAGAAATTGTCAAAAATGAAAATTTTAAAGGCAATAAAAATCAATTAAATAGAAACTATATTTCTATAGGCAATGAATTAAGTTTTTCTTTAGATCTAAAAATAGGTGATGAATTAACTTTACTTTCACCATCAGGAGTAGAAACAATTATTGGTAGTATGCCAAAACAAAAAACCTTTTTGGTAGCATCAATTTACAATAGTGGTTTGGCTGAGTTTGATAATAATATCGCATTTATTAACTTAAGTACTCTTGAGGATTTTTTTGACTATAAGTCAGAGGATAGAAATTTAGAAATTTATTTAAAAAACCCAAATAAAATTGAGCAGCAAAAATTTATTGTCCAAGAAATTTTTGATGAAGAATTTGTTGTTAGTTGGGCTGATATGAATAGTTCATTATTTTCTGCCTTAAAAGTAGAAAGAAATGTAATGTTTATTATCTTATCTTTAATAATTATTGTTGCAGCCTTTAATATAATTTCTGGGTTAACAATCTTAGTTAAAAACAAAACAAGAGATATCGCAATTTTAAAGTCAATTGGTGTGTTAAATAAATCAATTGTAAAAATATTTTTTTTAGTAGGTGTAATAATAGGAACATCAGCTACTATTTTTGGAATTTTTTTAGGTGTAACGTTTTCTCTTTATATAGAGAATTTTAGACAATTTCTTAGCTCAACATTTAATATAAGTTTATTTCCAGAAGAAATTTATTTTTTAAGCAAGATGCCCTCAGAAATAGATCCAACATCAATTTTTTTAATATCAATTTGTTCAATAATTATAACAATAATAGTTTCAATTTTTCCTGCCTTTAAAGCAGCGAAACTGGACCCAATTAAATCTTTAAAATATGAATAATTTTCTTGAATTAAAAAAAATATTTAAAACCTTTAAAACCGAAAAAACAATTAAAGTATTAAAACACCTTTCTCAAAAATTTGATAAAGGTAAAAGTTATTCCATAATGGGACCCTCTGGTTCAGGTAAATCAACTCTATTAAATTTAATTTCTTTGATCGACAGACCATCATCTGGGTCAATCCATTTTGATAAAATTCCTGTAAATTTTAATGAATCTGAAAAAAATGATGTCTATAGATCCAAAAAAATAGGAATTGTTTATCAACAAAATAATCTTCTCCCAGATTTTACCGCTTTAGAAAATATCTATTTGGCCTCACTTGCAATTAATGACAATAAAGAATTAGCAATATCTAATGCAGAAAAATTACTCAAAAAAATTGGTCTTTCTAAGAGGGCAGATCACTTTCCATCTCAACTATCAGGTGGTGAGGCTCAAAGAGTTGCTATAGCAAGAGCAATTGTAAATAATCCTGAAATTATTTTAGCAGATGAGCCAACCGGAAGTTTGGATATGGAAACTGCAAAAGAAGTTTTTGAACTTTTAAACAAACAAAAAAGGTCGGATAGACTTATTATATTTGCAACTCATAATAGATTTTTTGCTAATAAGGCAGATTGCCTATTGGAGATGATAGATGGTAGTATAAAATCATCTAATGCAAGAGTCAAATTCTCAAAATTTTAATCATCTCAAAATTCATACTCAATTTTCTATTTGTGAAGGAGCAGCTAGAATTGATGATTTACAAGAATATTCTAAGAAAAATAAAATAAAATCGCTTGGTTTGTGTGACACTTCAAATTTATGTGGTGCACTTGAATTTGCTGAAAAGATCTCAAAGTCTGGAACTCAACCAATAATTGGAACACAAATTAATTTTAAAATCGGAGAAACAACAGGTTTAATCCCTTTGTTTGCTTTAAATGAAGCTGGATATAAAAATATAATAGAACTTTCATCTTTATCGTATTTGGAAAACGATGAATTGTCAGATCCACATGTAGATTTTGAATTATTATTAAGCAATTCTAAAGGTGTAGCTGTATTTTCAGGAACTGTTTTTGGTTTATTTGGTAAATTATTTGACAAAGGAAAGTTTAGTGAAATTGATGAGCTTTATAATAAAATTAAAAATACCTTTAATGACAGATTTTACTTAGAGATTCAAAGACATAATGATCAAAATGAAATTGGATTTGAAAAATTTAATTTAAAAAAATCTTTAGACTTGGAAATACCTATTATTGCAACTAATGAAGTTTTTTATTTAGATAAAGAAATGCATGAAGCCCATGATGCCTTAATTTGTATACGTAACAAAACGTATGTAAATGAAAAAAATAGGCTAAAATATACCGACCAACATTATTTAAAAACTAATTCAGAGATGTCTGAATTATTTGCTGACCTACCTGAAGCTTTAGAAAACAATTATAATTTTCCATTAAGATGCAGTTATAGGCCATTATTTTCTAACCCTATTTTACCTAATATTAGTAGTGTTAAAGAAGTAAGCGCAGATGAAATTTTAAAAAAAGATTCAATAGAAGGATTAAAAGATAAATTCAATAAAATTTTTAATTTAAGCGATAATGATTTAGAAAATAACAATTCTTATAAAGAATATAAGAACAGGCTGAATCATGAACTTTCTATTATTATAGAAATGAAATATTCTAGTTATTTTCTCATAGTTGCTGACTACATAAAATGGGCTAAAAATAATGATATTCCCGTAGGTCCTGGAAGAGGTTCAGGCGCAGGTTCATTAGTAGCTTGGTGTTTATCTATTACAGATGTTGATCCAATTAAATTTAATCTTATTTTTGAAAGATTTTTAAATCCAGATAGAATTTCAATGCCAGATTTTGATATAGACTTTTGTGAGGATAAAAGAGATCAAGTTTTTGAATATCTAACAACAAAATACAAAGATAGCGTAGCTCATATTATAACATTTGGTAAATTAAAAGCCCGAATGGTAATTAGAGACGTTGGCCGAGTTTTGGGTTTAGCTTATGGATTTGTTGATAGCATATCAAAAATGATACCTTTTGATCCATCTAGACCACAAAATTTAACTCAGTGCATTGCTGGCGAACCACGATTACAAAAACTTATTAATGATGATCCAAGAGTAAAGAAACTTACTGATTTATCTTTAAAATTAGAAGGACTTAACAGAAACGTTGCTACTCACGCCGCTGGAGTAGTAATAGCAGATAAAAAACTTACTGAAGTTGTTCCTTTGTATAAAGATGTTTCTGCAGATCTATTATTACCATCCACACAATTTGATATGTACTCTGCAGAAAATGCAGGTTTAGTAAAATTCGATTTTTTGGGCTTAAAAACACTTACTGTAATTAACAATACACAAAAACTTGTAAGAAAAAAAATTAAAGATTTTGATATAGAAAAAATTAATTATGAAGATCAAAAAGTATTTGATCTAATGTCAACAGGTAAAACGGTTGGCTTATTCCAAATTGAAAGTGCAGGTATGAGAGAAGCTTTAACCCAAATGAAACCAAATCATATTGAAGATATTATTGCATTAGTTGCTTTATACAGACCGGGACCGATGAGCAATATTCCAACATACAATGACTGTAAACATGGAAAGCAAAAACCTGATTATTTGCACCCACTTCTAGAAGATATTCTAAAACCAACTTATGGCGTAATTATTTATCAAGAACAAGTAATGCAGATTGCACAAAAATTGTCCGGATTTACAGCAGGACAAGCTGATCTTTTGAGAAGAGCAATGGGTAAAAAGAAAAGAGCAGAACTTGAAAAACAGAAACAGGGATTTATTGCTGGTGCTGTTAAAAATGGAATAGCAAAAGATATTGCTGCTGGCATTTTTTTAAAAATAGAACCTTTTGCAGAGTATGGATTTAATAAAAGTCATGCAGCTGCGTATGCAATTATTTCTTACCAAACTGCATTTTTAAAAACATATTATCCAAAAGAGTTCATTGCTGCTTCAATGACTATGGATTTATCTAATCAAAATAAATTGAGTGAGTTTTATGAAGAATTAAAAAGATTAAATATCGAAGTTGTTCGTCCTGATATAAATAAATGTTTTGCTGATTTTAGAACAATCGATGATAAATTTTATTACGCTTTAGGTGGTATTAAAGCTGTAGGTTTTGAAGCAATATCAAATATTGTGGAGGAAAGAATTTTAAATGGAAATTTTGAATCAATTAATGATTTTATAAATAGAGTAAATCCAAAAGATATAAATAAACTTCAATTAGAAGGCTTAGTTAAAGCAGGTGCTTTTGATAAATTAAATGCAAATAGACAAGCTTTGTATAACTCTATACCAGCAATGATTGCTAAAAATAAAAATATATTTGATAATAAATCTGCTAATCAGATTGATTTATTTTCAGAAGATGAAAGTACCCAGGATGATATTATAATTAAAGTTGAAGATTGGAAATTTGAAGAAAGATTGTCTAAAGAATTTGAAGCCGTAGGTTTCTTTATTTCAGATCATCCTTTAAATCAATTTACAGAAATTTTTAATGACTATAAAATAACAGATTATTCAAGTTTCGTTTCAAAAGAAGAATTAAAAGATTCAAACATAGCTGCAACATTATTAAAGGTTCAAGAGAGAAAAACTGCAAAAGGAAATTCTTATGCTGTATTAAAATTAACTGATTTATCAAGTGTATTTGAACTTTTTATTTTCTCAGATGTTTTAGAGTTAAATAGAGAAATTTTGAAAGAGGGTAGCTCTCTTATTTTAACGTTATTTAAAAATATTTCTAATGATGAAAATCGACTAACTAGAATTAATGTTCGAAAAATTGCCTCACTTAAAGAATTATTTAAAAGCCCTATAAATGAGGTTTTATTTGATATTAAATCTAAAAAACAAATTGAGGAAATTTCTGCAATTTTGAAAGATGAGGGCAAAACAATTATAAATATCAACTTAGTTGATGGAGATAATACGCTTAAGTTTAAATTAAAAAATGCGCGTAAATTGGACAGAAAATCCTTAAATTTATTGAGAAATAAAGATATTCAAGCAATAATTTACTAAATAATCACTTGTTAAATATTGTAAATATTTGTAAATACTCCATAAATTAAATTAACACGCACACAGTATTTGGTTTTATACCTCCGGTCCTTAATTGGAAATTACTGTGGTGGCTTAACCGGGAAAAAATATGAAAATACCTAACGTTACAATACAACAATTATTAGAAGCAGGCGTTCATCTTGGACATAAAACATTAAGATGGAATCCAAAAATGAAAAAATATATTTTTGGAAAAAGAGATTCAATACATATTATTGATCTAACTCAAACACTTGAATTAACCAAAGTAGCCTTAGAGAAAGTTTACAACACTATATCAAATAATGGAAAAATATTATTTGTATCAACAAAAAAACAGGCATCAGAAGCTATAGCAGAAGTAGCTAAAGAAACTGATCAATATTTTGTAAATTATAGATGGCTAGGCGGCATGCTTACTAACTGGGGAACAATTTCCAATTCAATTAAAAAACTTAAAAAGTTAGAAATTGATTTAGCAGCAGAAAATAGAGGTTTTACAAAAAAAGAACTTTTAAAAATGAGTGTTCAAAAGGACAAGCTTCAAAGATCTTTAGGTGGAATTGCAGAAATGAAAAAAATTCCAGACTTAGTATTTGTTATTGATACAAATTATGAGTCTTTAGCGATAGCAGAGTCTTCAAAATTAGGAATACCAATTATTGCAATTTTAGATAGCAATTCCAATCCAGATAATATTGATTTTCCTATTCCAGGTAACGATGATGCAAGAAGAGCTATTGATCTTTATTGCAATTTAATAAAAGAAACAATTAATAGTGCTAAAAGTTCAACACCAAAAGTTGATACAAAAAATGATGAAGATAAAGGTAAAGCTAAAGCAAAGACTTTGCAGGAATTGGATAGAGAAAAATTAGAAAAAAAATTTTCAAAAGAAGATAAGGGGAAATTAAATTAATGAGTGACATAGAAAAAGTTAAAAAACTTAGAGAATCAACTGGAGCTGGTTTCAAAGATTGTAACCTGGCAATTAAAGAGACAAAGGGAGACTTAGAAAAGGCAATTGAAATTTTAAGAATTAAGGGAATTTCAAAAGCTTCAAAAAAGATGTCTAGAGATGCGAAAGAGGGAGTTGTTGTAGTAAGTGGAGATGATACAAAAACTTCTGTAATCGAAGTAAATTGTGAAACAGATTTTGTTGCTAAAAATGAAGATTTTATTTCTTTTGTAAAGGAGCTAAGTGAATTAAATAACGAAAATAATTCAAACATTGAAATATTAAAAGCAGCAATAATGAAAAATGGCCAAACGGTTGATGATAATTTAGTTGCTTTGATTGCGAAAATTGGTGAAAAAATCACAATTGGAAAGGCTAAAACCATTCAAAATTTTGATGGTATAAATAACCATTATCTTCATACAGTAGTAAAAGACAACGTTGCAAAATTAGCTGTTATGGTTTCATTAGATACTAAAGATGACTCAGAGAATGTTAAAACATTTAGTAAACAATTATCTATGCATATAGCTGCATCAAATCCACTAGCTTTAGAGTCAAGTTCTATAGATCAAGCAATAATAGATAAAGAACAAGAATTAGTTACTGAAGAATTAAAAAATTTAGGAAAACCAGAAGATATTGCAAAAAAAATTAGCTTAGGTAAAATGAACAAGTTCAAAGAGGAAAATGCTCTTTTAACACAAGCATGGGTAATGGAACCAAAGAAAAAAGTTCAAGATGTGTTAAAGGAATTATCAATTACTGACTTAAAAATAAAAGAGTTTTACAGAATCAAGATTGGAGAATAAATGTTTGATGAAAAATCATACAGCCTTAAAATGGATAAAACCATTGAGGTATTTGTAAAAGAACTATCCTCATTAAGAACAGGTCGAGCTAATGCATCAATGTTAGATCTCATAAAAGTAGATGTTTATGGTCAACAAATGCCAATAAATCAAATTGGAAGCATAACAACACCAGAACCTAGAATGATTAATATTCAAGTTTGGGACTCCAACAATGTCTCATTGATAGATGCTGCAATTAAAAAATCAGATTTAGGTTTAAATCCTCAAATTGATGGTCAATTAATTAGATTGCCTGTGCCAGAACTTAATGAAGAGAGAAGAACAGAACTTAAAAAGTTAATTAAATCTATTGGTGAAAAATGTAAAGTTTCAATTAGAAATGTGAGAAGAGAGGCCAATGAAGATCTTAAAAAACTACTTAAATTAAAAGAAATCGGTGAAGACCAAGAAAAAATATTTGAAAAAAAGGTGCAAACAATTACAGATGATCATATTAAATCTGTTGATGATAAGGTTTCATTTAAAGAAAAAGAAATAATGACAATATGAACCCATTAAATCATGTAGCCATTATTATGGATGGTAATGGTAGATGGGGGTTAAAGCATAAAAATTCAAGAAATGCTGGACATAAGGCAGGCCTAATAACTGTAGAAAACATTATAAGAGAGACAATAAAAAATAAAATTAGGTATTTAACATTATATGCATTTTCTACAGAAAATTGGAGAAGACCAAAAAAAGAAATTAATTATTTGTTTAATTTATTAGAAAATTTTTTGATAAATAGAATTGAAGACTTAAATAATCAAAACATTAAATTAAAAATAATTGGAGATAAAAATTTTTCAAAAAAATTAAATAAGTTAATATTTTTTTCAGAAAAAAAAACGTCAAAAAATAATAAACTACAGATTAATTTAGCACTTAATTATGGTTCAAAGTTTGAGTTAATTAATTCATTCAAAAAGCTTTCTAAAAATAAAGAAAGAATAAATGAAATCAATTTTGAAAAATATTTACAAACAAAAAACATTCCAGACCCAGATTTATTGATTAGAACAGGTAATACCAAGAGATTAAGTAATTTTTTGTTATGGCAATTAGCATACTCTGAAATTTATTTTGAAAAAAAATTATGGCCAGATTTTAAAATTAAAGATTACAATAGAATATTAAAAAGCTTTAAAAAAATAAAAAGAAATTTTGGAAGTATTTAATGAAAATTGAGATTAAAAAAAGAATATTAAGTTCAATAATTTTAATACCTCTTAGTTTTTTTTTTATAATTAAAAATACATTTTTATTTAATTTTTTTTTATTTTTTTGTTTTTGCCTATCAATTTACGAATGGCATAATATGAGTAATAAAAAAAAATATTATATTTTTGGTATTATATTTTTGTGCATTTCCTTTTATTTAACTTACAGTTTTAGAAATAATCCTAACGACATAAGTCTTTCTTTTTTTATTTTTGTCATAATTATATGTATAACAACAGACATTGGTGGCTATATCTTTGGTAAAATTTTTAAAGGACCAAAAATCACAAAAATAAGTCCTAATAAAACTTACTCTGGAATGATAGGAAGTTATCTTTTTGCAATAATTTCATCATTTCTTTTGATAAATAATTCAAATTTAATTGAGGGAAAAACATACGAGATTACAATTGAATTATTTTTTTTAGTCATAATAATATCAACTGCAAGTCAAATAGGGGATCTAATAGTGTCATTTTTTAAAAGATTATCAAAAATAAAAGATACAGGAAAATTAATTCCTGGACATGGTGGACTACTTGATAGAATTGATGGATTATTATTTGCAATGCCGATTGCGTATGTAATCTTAAATTTAATTATTTTAAAATGAAAAAAAAAATAGCTATATTAGGATCTACAGGATCTATCGGTAAAACATTACTTGATATTGTAAATCAAAACAAAAATTTAATTGAGGTTTCACTCTTAACCGCACATAAAGATTATCAAACATTACTTAAACAGGCTAAAAAATATAGTGTTAAAAATCTAATTATCACAGATAAGGAAAGTTTTAATAAAATTAAAAAAAAAAAAATTAACAATAAAATTAAAATTTTTAATAATTTTGATTGTTTAAATAAAATATTAAATAAAAAAATAGATTATTCTATGAGCTCCATAGTTGGTATTAATGGTTTAGAGCCAACACTAAAAATAATTAAATATTCAAAAGTAATTGCTATAGCAAATAAAGAGTCTATTATTTGTGGGTGGAGTTTAATTTTAAAAGAATTAAACAAAAATAAAACTAAATTTATACCAGTTGATTCTGAGCATTTTTCATTATGGTATGGACTAAAAAATATTAATTTAAATAATATTGAAAAAGTATATCTGACTGCATCTGGTGGTCCATTTCATAAAACACCTCTTAACAATTTTAAAAAAATAACAATCAAAAAAGCTTTAAATCATCCAAATTGGAAAATGGGTAAAAAAATTTCGGTTGATTCTGCAACTTTGATAAACAAGATGTTTGAGGTAATTGAGGCAAAGAATATTTTTAATATTCCTTACAATAAGATTAAAATTTTAATACATCCTAAGTCATATGTACATGCAATCATTAAAACCAATGATGGATTAATAAAAATTATTGCTCATGATACTACAATGAAAATTCCAATATATAATACGTTAATTTTTAATAATAAAAAAAAAATTATCACTAAAAAAATTAATATAAGCAAGTTAAATAATTTAAGTTTTGAGAATGTTAATTCCAAAAGGTATCCCATAATAAATTTATTGAAATTAATTCCAAACAATCATTCTTTATACGAAACTATAATTGTATCTGCAAACGATGTTCTTGTTGATCTTTTTTTAAAAAAACAAATAAATTTTAATGAAATTGGTACCAATTTTTTTAAAGTAATTAATCAAAAAGAATTTATTAAGTATAAAAAAATACGACCAAAAAACGTTAAAGAAATAGTACATTTAAATAATTATGTTCGTTTAAAAATATTAGAAAAAGTGTATAAATCTGATTATGATTAAAAATCGATTTAGTCTACTTTTGATTTGTTCATTAATACTAATTTTTATTAATAAACCTGTATTTTCAGAGATTGTTAAACAAATAGAAATAAATGGAAACGAAAGAGTTTCTGATGAAACTATAATTATGTTCTCAAAAGTATCAATAAATGACGATTTAAAATCTCAAGATTTAAACAATATTATTAAAAATATATTTAAATCAAATTTTTTTAATGATGTTTTTGTATCTTTTAAGAACAATAAGTTAATTATAACTGTTGATGAGCTTCCTATAATTGAAAATATTAATTTCGATGGAATTAAATCCAACACCCTATTAGAAAAAATTAGTGACAATTTAAAATTAATTTCTCGATCTTCATATAATGAAATACTTCTTAAAAAAGATAGAGATAAAATTTTAATTAAACTTAAAAGTCTTGGTTATTATTTTGCTGAGGTAGATATTATAAAGACAGATCTAGAAAATAAAAAAATTAATCTAACCTATGAAATAAAATTAGGTGATAAAGCTAAAATTAATAAAATTAGCTTTTTAGGGGATAAAAAATTTAAAGATAGAAAATTAAGAAGTATAATTATCAGTGAGGAGTATAAGTTTTGGAAATTTATCTCTGGCAAAAAATATCTTAATGAAAACATTATCGCATTTGATGAAAGATTATTAAAAAATTTCTATAGAAATAAAGGCTTTTATGCAGTTAAAGTTAATTCATCTTTTGCAAAGCTTTATAATGATGATGAATTTGAATTGGTTTACAACATTGATGCAAAAGATAAATATTATTTTAATGATCTTGTTATTCAATTACCGGATGATTTTGATGTTTCTAATTATGAGGAGTTGAAGACTTTTTTAAAAAATTTAAAGGGTCAGGTTTATTCAATTAATACAGTTTCCAAAATTCTTGACAAAATTGATTTAATTTCAATTAATGAACAATACGAATCTGTAAAAGCCACTGTTTCTGAGAACATTGTATCTAATAAAATCAACCTTTCATTCAATATTGAGGAAACCGAACGTTTTTTAGTAGAGAGAATTAATATTTATGGAAATAGCATAACAAGAGAGAACGTTATCAGAAACCAACTGATAATAGATGAAGGTGACCCTTATAACGAAATTTTAGCTAAAAAAAGTATCAATGAAATAAAATCTTTAAATTTTTTCAGTGATGTCAAAACTGAGGTTGTAGATGGTCAGGATTTAAATTCAAAAATTATTAATATTACCGTTGAAGAAAAACCAACAGGAGAAATTATGGCAGGTGCAGGGTTTGGAACCTCTGGTGAAGTGATAGAATTTTCTGTAAGAGAAAATAATTATTTGGGAAAAGGGTTAGGTGTTGATACTGCAATATCATTAAGCAGTGAAAGTATTGAAGGGAAGTTTAATGTAACAAACCCAAATTATAATAATACAGACAAATCTATCAGTTTTGGTTTGCAAGCACTTGAAACTGATAAATTAACAAACTTTGGATATAAGTCCAAAAAAATAGGTGGTTCAGTTGGAACAAAATTTGAATACCTACAGGATTTTAGTTTAGGAATATCAACATCATTATTTGTTGAGAATATTGAAACAGATAGTTCTGCTTCTGAAAGACAAAAAAAACAAAAAGGTGATTATTTTGATAACTATTTAAATTTAAAATTTGATTACGATAAAAGAAATCAAAAATTTAAAACCACAGATGGGTTTAGAAGTTTGTATACTGTAGGTTTGCCATTAATAAGTGAAAATAATACAATAAATAATTACTATAATTATAAAATATTCTCAGAATTATATGAAGAAAATATTACATCTGTAGCTTTAACATTGGGCTCATCCCACTCAATAACAGGAGATGATATCAAATTATCTGAAAGACTATATGTCCCTCAAAGGAAGTTAAGAGGTTTTGAAAGAGGTAAAGTAGGACCTAAAGACGGTAATGATTATATTGGTGGAAATTATTATGCAATTTTAAATTTCACCTCAACACTTCCTCAAGTATTTCCTAATGCACAAAATGTTGACTTTGTTACATTTTTAGATTTAGCAAATCTATGGGGAGTTGATGATAAAACTTTAGATGATGGAAGTGAATTAAGAAGTTCAATCGGTGTTGGTGTAGAATGGTTTACACCTGTCGGTCCTTTAAGTTTTTCATTAGCAGCACCTATTTCAAAAAGCTCATCAGATAAAACGGAAACATTTAGATTTAACCTTGGTACAACTTTTTAATGAAATTTAAAAAATTTATTATTTCAATTTTTTTATATTTTTTTTTTAATATCAACGTAGCTAGTAGCAATACCTCAACTGTGTTTATTGATATAGATTTTATATTAAATAATTCTATTTTAGGAAAACAAATTTTATTAGATTTAGAAGAATTAAATAAAAAAAATTTAGATAGAATTAAAAATAAAGAGAACGCATTAAATATTAAAAGAGACGAGATCAATAAAAAAAAAAATATTTTGTCTAAAGAGCAAATAGAAAAAGAAATTGTTTTATTGAATGATAGCTTTAAAAAGTATAATGTAGAAAAGAATAATTTATTAAAAGATTTTAAAAATATAAAAAAACAAAAATTAGATAATTTTCTTAAACAAATTAATCCATTAATCCATGAGTATATGAAAAAAAATTCTATTGATATAATTTTAGATCAACGCCAAATTTTCATTGGAAATGTAAACAAAGATATAACTGAAAAAATTTTAACAATTGTTAACAAAAAATTCCCAAATAATGGATAAATTAAACAAAGATCAAATAAGAGAATTACTTCCTCACAGGGAGCCAATGTTATTAGTAGATGAATTGTATGATATAAAAAAATTACAATCCGCCACAGCTTTGGTAAAAGTTACAAAAGACAGTTTTTTTGTCCAGGGGCACTTCCCTGATGAGCCTGTCATGCCTGGTGTATTAATAGTTGAGTCTTTTGGACAAGCTGCAGCTGCACTAACTGCAAATGGTTTAGATAAATCTACATATGAAAATAAGTTAGTTTTTTTAATGGGCGTTGAAAAAGCAAGATTTAGAAATCCAGTGGTTCCTGATTGTGATCTAATTCTTAAAATTGAAGCAATAAGATCTCATGGCAGAGTTTGGAAATATAAAGGCGAAGCCTTTGTAAATGAAAAAAAAATGGCAGATGCGATTTGGTCAGCTACAATTGTAGACAAGAAATAAACAGCAATAATTATTGATAACCTTAATGTAAATTGCTTTGGTAAAAGCAATCATGTCTAATCCTTTTTTTAAAAATTGTGGTCCGATTAAAGTCTCTGAGATTATTCGATCCCTTAATATAAATGTTAAAAACTTATCTAAAGATAAAGAAATTCACGATATTAAAGATCTGTCCTCCTCTGAAAATAATGACATAACTTTTTTTCATTCAAAAAAATATAAAGATGTTGCAAAAAATACCAAAGCATCCCTCTGTCTAACTACTGATGCTTTAAAAATCTATTTACCTAAAAGTTGTTTGGCTTTAGTTGTAGAAAATGTTTTAGTGTCCACTTCAAAAATTACATCTATTTTTTATCCAGATTCTATAAACGATGATTTTGATGATAATATTATGTCTATTGATGATACTAATTTTAAAGACAAAGTTATTTTTGGAAAAAATGTTTTAATAGGCCAGAACGTTACTATTGGTAACAATTGTAAAATTGGACATAATACAATTATAGAAAAAAATGTTGTTATCGGTGATAATTGTTCTATTGGATCAAATAACATTATTAGAAACACTTTAGTCAAAAATAACGTGAAAATTTTAGATAATTGTGTAATTGGTAAACATGGTTTTGGTTTTTTTCCAATTAAGAATAAAAATTTAAGATATCCTCATATAGGAATGGTTTTGATTGAAGATAATTGTGAAATTGGATGTGGTGCCACTATAGACAGAGGTTCAATGTCCAATACAATCATAGGAAAAAATACCTATTTAGATAACCAAATTCACATAGCTCATAATGTAAAAATTGGTGAAAATTCTATTATAGCTGGTCAAGTGGGTATCGCTGGAAGTTCCATAATCGGTAAGAATGTTAAAATAGGTGGCCAAGCTGGAATATCAGGACATCTTAACATTGGAAACAATGTAGAAATAGGTGGGGGTTCAGGAGTCATTAGAGATATCCCTGACAACAAAAAAGTTATGGGTTATCCAGCAAAAAATATTAGAGAATTTTTAAGAGATAATAAATGATAGACAAAACAGCTATAATAGACTCAAAAGCCAAGATTTCTAACAATGTAAAAATTGGTCCTTATACAGTTATTGGTCCTAATGTTGAAATAGACGAAAAAACCGAAATACAATCTCATGTTAATATTACTGGAAACACTAAAATTGGAAAAAATAATAAGATTTATCCATTTGCTTCAATAGGAAATGATCCTCAAGATCTGAAATTTCAGGGTGAGGAAACAAAGCTTGAAATTGGTAACAATAATAAAATAAGAGAATATGTTACAATTAATCCAGGAACAAAAGGTGGCGGTGGATTAACAAAGGTTGGAAACAACTGTTTGTTTATGGTTTCAGCTCATATTGCCCATGATTGCTTTGTTGGAGACAATGTAATTTTAGCTAACAATGTACCATTAGGTGGACATGCACATATTGACGATAACGCTATAATTGGTGGTAATTCAGCTGTTCAGCAATTCACTAGAGTAGGTAAGTCAGCAATGATTGGAGGGATGTGTGGTGTTGTAAGAGATATAATCCCATATGGCATAGTACACGGAAATAGAAGTGTTTTACAAGGATTGAATTTAATAGGTTTAAGAAGAAACAATATCCCAAATAAAGAAATAATGATTTTAAGTGATGCTTACAAAGAAATTTTTAAAAATGAAAATTTAACAGAGAATTTAAATAATTTATCAAAAGATTTTAAGAGCAATGAACTAGTTGCAGAAGTTATTCAATTTATAGAACAAGATAAGAAAAGACCAATTTGTACCCCATTCTCAAAATAAAATGATAGGTTTATTTTTAGGTGACACAAATTTTTCTAAAATAGTTCTTAAAAAAATAAAAAAACAAAAAAAAAAATACTTCATTATAGATTTTTCAAAAAATAATGAGTTTTACAGAGACAAGAATTCTTTTAGAATAAGCATTGGAAAATTTGGAACAATTATAGATTTAATAAAACAAAAGAAATGTAAAAGAGTTTTGTTTGCAGGAAAAATTTCAAAACCAAATTTTTCCTCATTAAGGTTAGATTTTAAAGGTATTTATTATATGCCGAGTGTAATTAGAGCTGCTAAAATAGGTGATGCAGCTATAATTAAATCAATAATTAAAATTTTAAATAATGAAGGAATAAAAGTCATCAGCTCAATATTTTTTAATCCAGAGCTATCTTTAAAGAAAGGAAACTACACTAAATTAAAGCCTAGTAAAAAAGATTTTAAGTCAATTAAAAAAGGGAAATCTTTTTTTAAAAAAACCAAAAATCTAGACCACATTCAAGCTTTAGTAGTTAAGGGAGATAAAATTTTAGCTAAAGAGGGAAAAGAAGGAACAAAAAAAATGTTATCGACATTAAAGAAAAAATCAGATGGTATTTTAATTAAATTACCAAAAAAGAAACAGGATTTGAGAATGGACTTACCAACAATTGGTTTACAAACCTTTAAGGATGCTAAAAAATATGGATTACGCGGTGTAGTTTTACAATCTAAAAAGCATATTTTTTTAGATAAAACAGAATGCATTAAATTTGCTAATAAAAATAAGATATTTATTAATATTATATGAAAAAAATATTCATACTTACCGGCGAGCCCTCTGGAGACAAATTAGCTTCAACTATAATTTCTAAGTTAAAATCTCAAAATCCTGATATTGAATATTTATCTGTTGGTGGAAATCATTTAAAAAAATTAGGAATTGAAAGTATTTTTAACTTAAAGGAAATAACCTATCTAGGTTTTACGAGTATTTTATTAAATATATTTAAAATAAGGAATAAAATTAATCATACAGTTAATGAAATAATAAAATTTAAACCTGATATATTATTTTCTGTTGATAGCCCTGATTTTACTATGAGAGTTGCTGAGAGAGTTAAAAAAATTAATACTAATATCAAAACAATTCACTATGTAGCGCCTCAAGTCTGGATATGGAGAAAAAATAGAGTTAAAAAAATAAAAAAATTTATTGATCATATTCTTTTATTATTTGATTTTGAAAAAAAATATTTTGATGAAGAAAATATTAAAAATACCTTTGTTGGACATCCATTAATTGAAAATAATGAAGATAATAAAAAAATTGTTGAAAATATAATTCCTAAAGATAAAAAAATTATATCAATTTTTGCTGGGAGCAGAAAATCTGAAATAGATGCATTATTAAATATTTTGATTGATTTTATTAAAATAATGAACAAAAGACATAATGATTTTTATTTTTACTTTCATGCAACTGATCAAAATCAAAATTTAATTTTGTCTGAAATTCAAAAATTGAATTTTGAAAATATAGATGTGGTTTCTGATGAAAGTATTAAATCAAAAATTTTATCTAATTCTACTTTTGCTATATCTAAATCAGGTACAGTTTCATTACAAATTTCTAGTGCAAATATACCATCTATAATTATTTATAAACTAAGTTTTATAAATTTTATGATATTTAAAATGTTAGTTAATGTTAAGTTTGCAAATATTATTAATATAATTAATAACCGTGAAGTTATTCCAGAATTGCTTCAAAAAGAATGTAACGCTGATGAAATCTATAGATCTGTAATTTATCTTTTAAAAAACCCTGAGCTTATTAAAAAACAACTTTCTGATTGTTCAAAAACATTAGAAGGAATTAGATCTAAAACTTCTTCTTCTGAAGAGGCTTGTCTAGTTTTAAGAAATTATCTTAGCCAGCCTAATTAACACCTCTTCTTTGCCAAGAGCTATAACTATATCATATAAACCAGGACCAAATTTTGATCCGGTCAAAGCAATCCGTATAGGCTGACCAACTCCTTTAAAATTTGTATCATTTGTTTTAATCAAATTATTTACTACAGGCTCTAAACTCTCCTTATTTATATTTGATATAAGTGATAATTCTTTAATAAATTCTGAAATAATTTTTTTTGCTTTATCATCAATTAATTTTAAATCATCCTGATTGAAGCTAACTTCATCATTGATGATGAATCTTGAATTATTGTAAATATCTTCTAAGGTTTTAGCCTTATTTTTTAAAAATGATAATGAGGATTTAACTTTTGTTTCTTTATCACTTTTAATTTCTTCTTTATAAATTTTGCAATATTCAAATAGATTTTGATAAAGATCGTTCTCATCGATTGTTTTTATATAGTGCTCATTCATTGATAATATTCTGCTCATATCTAGCTTTGATGGTGATTTGCCAATACCTTCTAAATTAAAGAATTCAATGCTCTCATCCAGAGTAAATATTTCTTTGTCTTGATATGACCATCCAAGTCTAAGTAGATAATTTCTTAAAGCATCAGGCATTATGCCTATTTTTGAGTAATCATCTAACGTTGAGGCATTATCTCTTTTTGAAAGTTTTTTACCTTCAATAGTATGAATTAATGGAATGTGCGCAAATTCAGGAACATCCCAACCCATTGCTTGATATATTTGTATTTGTTTAAAAGTATTTATCTTGTGATCATCTCCTCTAATTATATGTGTCATTCCCATTTGATGATCATCAACGGTTGCAGAAAGGTTGTAAGTCGGCGTTCCATCGTTTCTTAAAATTATAAAATCTTCTATTGTATTATTTTCAATTTCAACATCTCCTTGAACTAAATCTTTAAGTTTAGAATTTCCATTTATTTTACTTTTAAATCTAATCACGGGTTTAATATCTTTAGGAGCATCTTTTTCATCAGAATCTCTCCATTTTCTATTATAAATATATGGCATCTTTTTTTGCCTAGCTCTTTTTTTTTGTTCCTCTATCTCTTCAGCAGAGCAGTAGCATTTATATGCGTTACCTTTTTTTAATAATTCATTAGCAATTTTAATGTGATCTTCTATTTTTTGTGACTGAATATATTCTTCACCATCATGCTCAATTCCTATCCACTTTAATGATTTAATAATTTGTATTTTGTATTCTTCTTTTGATCTTTCTTTGTCAGTATCTTCAATTCTTAGGTGAAAAGTTCCTTTTTGATTTTTAGAGAACAACCAATTAAATAAGGCAGTTCTAACCCCTCCAATATGAAGAGCTCCAGTAGGGGATGGAGCAAAACGTGTTGCTACTTTAGACATCAATGTTGTTTAGACTATTTTTTTAGAAGTTTCTATATAAAGATACTAAAACTCCTTGAACTTTTACTCTATCAGGTCCAAAAATCTTAGTTTCATAGTTTCTATTAGCACTTTCAAGCGCCACAACTTTACCTTTTTTTCGAATTCTTTTTAACATCGCTTCATGCTCATCTATTAATGCAACAACAATTTTACCATTATCAGCAGTATCTGTTCTTTTAATAATAACAGTATCACCTTCATGAATACCTGCATCTATCATGGAGTCACCTTGAACTTTTAATCCAAAGTAATCACCATTTTTTTCTAAATTATTTGGTAGTGGAATTCTAGATACTTCATTTTGTATTGCTTCAACAGGTGTTCCAGCTGCAATTTTTCCAAGCACTGGTACTTCTACTTCATCTGAATGAGTTTGTTCTTCATCTAATCCGCCTTTAATCACACTAGGTGAAAAGCTATTATAAATATCATTGGCAGAAGCTGTTTCTGGCAATTTAATTACCTCTAAAGCTCTTGCTTTGTGAGCTAATCTTTTTATAAAACCTCTTTCTTCTAAAGCACTAATCAATCTATGAATACCTGATTTAGATTTTAAATTAAGAGACTGTTTCATCTCTTCATATGAAGGAGATACGCCAGAACTTCTCAACTTCTTGTTGATAAATAAAAGTAGGTTTTTTTGTTTTTTTGTTAGCATAAGAACAAATATCGTACAAACAATGTTCTATAAAAGTTCTTTTAAATTAACAATACTTAAAAAAACTAGTAAAATAGGGCTTTATTTGACTATAAAACTGAAAATATAGAATTTTTATCTAAGTTTTTCAAAAGTGATTCACCAATTAAAAAAGTGTTAATTGATGTTTTGTTATTAAGCTCTAATAGCTCTTCTTTATTCTTAATTCCACTTTCAGATATTAAAGGACCTTTGTGACTTTTTACAACATTATAAATATCATAAGTTGTATTTATATCAGTTTTAAGTGTTTTTAAATTTCTATTGTTTATTCCAATTAATGCATCTTTGAAATTTAATGCTTTTTTAGCTTCTTCCACTGTATGAACTTCAACTATAACCGACATATTGTATTTTATAGCTTCATCATATAATTCAGAAGCAAGATCATCTGAAACCCCAGCTAAAATAATTAAAATAGCATCAGCGCCATAACTTTTTGCCAAAGGTATTTGAAATTTATCGATAAAAAAATCCTTACACAATATAGGTAAATTTATTTTATCTTTTATTTTGCTTATGTGAATTAAATTTCCTAAAAAATAATCTTCTTCTGTTAAAACTGAAAGGCAAGTTGCCTTATTATTTAAATAAATCTGAGCAATATCTACAGGATTATAATCATCAATTATTATACCCGCTGAAGGACTTGCTTTTTTAATTTCAGCAATAATTGAAGTTTTATTATTTTTTATATTATTTTCTATTTTCTCTTTAAAATTAATATAGCTGTTGTTTTTATTAATTAATTCATCCAAAGTTTTAAGATCTAGAGCTTTTTTTAATTTATCAACTTTCTCAATTTTCTTTTGAATGATATTTTGAAGTATATTTTCAGACATTTTGAATTTTTTCTAGATGTAAAAAAGTTTTTCCAGAAAGGATAAATTCTCTTGTGTAATTATATGCTTCAGAAAAGTCTGAAAATTTTTCTCCAACAATCAAACCTGCCGCAGCATTTAAACAAACTGCTTTTGAAAAGTCATTATCTTTACCTTTAAAAATTTCAATCATTTTATCAGCATTAAATTTTGCATCATCACCCACTAGATTTTTAAAATTATCTGCATTAACCCCTAAAGCATTTGGATCTATTTTAATCTCAGATATTTGACCATCTTTTAATTGAATAACATTAGTGGTTGCATATGGAGATATTTCATCTAATCCATCCTCGCTATTTACTATCCAAGCAAATTTTAAATTTAAATTTTTAAGTCCCTCTGCAAAAATTTTTAATAATTTTTTATCAAAAACACCTACAACTTGTCTCTCTACAAGAGCTGGATTACTTAATGGACCAATCATATTAAAAATGGTCCTTTTTCCAATTTTCTTTCTAACAGGACCAACAAATCTCATTGCACTATGATAATTTGGCGCGAACATAAAACCAAAATTATTGGTATTAATTTCTTTTTCAATATCCTCAGGTTCTAAATCAATTTTAATTTTGAGAGCTTCCAAAACATCACCAGACCCACACTTTGAAGAA
Organism: uncultured Pelagibacteraceae bacterium; assembly: GCA_902587755.1. Taxonomy (GTDB): domain Bacteria; phylum Pseudomonadota; class Alphaproteobacteria; order Pelagibacterales; family Pelagibacteraceae; genus Pelagibacter. The sequence goes on from CACIMN010000002.1 coordinate 44,645, forward strand.
ACAGCTTTATTTCCATGTTTAGCTACTTTAATATTCATACTAGCTAAAAGTAGTGCAGAAGCTGTAGAAATATTAAGTGTGTTCATTCCGTCACCACCTGTTCCACATGTATCAATACAATCACTTACATTCACTCTTTTTGATTTATCTCTTAACACAAAAACACCACCAGCTATTTCGTCTGCAACTTCACCTTTTTCAGATAACAGCGTTAAAAAGTTAAAAATTTGTTCTTCACTGGCTTTTCCTGTCATTAAAATTTCAAATGCAGACTTACTTTCTTCAAAAGTTAAGTTTTGTTTATTATTTAATTTTTCTAAAATTTGATCCATAAATTTAATAATTTATAAAGTTTTTTAGTATTTTCATCCCAAATTTAGTTTTAATACTTTCTGGATGAAATTGTACACCATGAATATTGAATTTTTTATGTTGAACACCCATTATTACTCCATCTTCTGTTTCTGCTGTGATTGTTAGCTCTTGAGAAAGTTTTTTTTTATCAATTACTAAACTATGGTATCTAGTAGCTTCAAAAGTACTTGGAAGATTTTTAAAGATACCAATTTTTTTTGATTTTATTTTACTTGTTTTTCCATGCATTAATTTCTTAGCTTGGACAATCCTTGACCCAAAAACTTGACCAATAATTTGATGTCCTAGACAAACTCCCAAAAAAGGTATTTCCTTATGTAAAGATTTTAAAATATTAATACAGTTTCCTGATTGATTTGGATTACCAGGTCCAGGTGAAATTACTATTTTATCATATTTCCTTTTTTTAATTTCTTTTGAATTAATTTTATTGTTTCTAACGACATCAACGGTTGAGTTTAATGAGGAAATATAGTGATACAAATTAAAAGTAAAACTATCGTAATTATCTATTAACAATATTTTCATTATCTTAAAGCATTAATTAAAGCTTTAGCTTTATTTACTGTTTCCTCATATTCATTTTTAGGTTTACTATCTGCAACTATACCTGCACCTGCTTGCACATAAAATTTTTTATTTTTAGCAACAGCAGTTCTTAAGGCTATGCATGTATCAAATTCTCCATTTGCTGAAAAATATCCAATTCCTCCTGCATATACTTTTCTTTTTGTTGTTTCTAATTCATCTATAATTTCCATAGCTCTAATTTTTGGAGCTCCAGATACCGTACCTGCTGGAAAACCAGCCAATAGCGATTTAAATTTTGAAAATTTTTTATTATATTCCCCAACTACATTTGAAACTATATGCATAACATGAGAATATCTTTCAATAATGAAGCTTTCTGTAACTTTCACTGAATTTATTTTTGAGACTTTACCAGCATCATTTCTGCCCAAATCAAGAAGCATCAAATGCTCTGAAAGTTCTTTTTTATCTCTAAGCAGGTCTCTTTCATAAAAAAGATCTTCCTTTTTAGTTTTACCCCTTGGTCTAGTTCCTGCAATTGGTCTAACAGTAATTTTATTATCCCTAAGTCTCACAAGTATTTCAGGACTTGCACCAATTATTTGAAAATCCTCAAAATTAAAGAAAAACATAAAAGGAGAAGGGTTTGTTACTCTAAGTTTTTTATAAATATCTAGCGGTTTTTTTGTTAATTTTGCCTCAAATCTTTGGCTTAATACAACCTGAAAAATATCTCCTAATTTAATATATTTTTTTGCTTTTTTAACCATTGATAAAAATTTATTTTTTGAAGTGTTAGATTTCACTTTTATATTTTTTGATTTTGGAATTATTTTTTTATCAATATTTTTAATTGATGACTGAATGAGTAATGTAAACAAATTAGATTTAATTTCTTCATATTTATTTTTATAGTTTTTAATTTTTTCATCTTTAAAAATGTTAGATATATAAAATATTTCTTTTTTTAAATTGTCATGAATGACTAAGGTTCTTGGACGAAGAAGTCTCACATCGGGTAAATTGAGATCATTTTTACAATTATCCGGAATTTTTTCTATATATCTTATTGAATCATAAGAAAAATACCCAGAGATCAATGAGCAAATGTTAGGTAAATTTTTAGGAGTTTCAAACTTGAAATCTTGAATGATTTTTTCAATTAATTTTTCTGGTTTATCATTTAATTTTTTTTTTTTATTTTTTTGAATTAGATAAGAATTATTTTTATTAAATTCCCAAATTTTATCAGGATTTTTACCAAATATTGTATATCTACCTTTGATTTTACCTTTTTCTACAGACTCAAATATAAAACTGTTTTTTTCCTCTAGGAAATTATCGATTAGGTTTAACACTTCCTCATCATTTTTTACTTTCTTTTTAGTAAAGATGATTTGATTTTTTTTGCTTCTATGTCGAAACTTAAAATCTTTGAAGCTTCGATTAATAATCATTTGAAATAATTTTTAACTCTATCGATAGTTTTTTGGTTTAATTGTATTTTATATTTGCTAGTTAGCAATTGATCATAGGCAGCCAAAATACTTTTTCTAGTATTGGTAAACTCACTATTTACAAAATTCTTGTAATCTTCACCTTCTTTGTTTAGCAGGTTTTTATTATATCCTGTTATTTTTACTAAATAAATTTTATTTTCACTATTGTTTACTAAAGTAAAAGAATTGACTGGCAACGAGTAAAGCATTTTTAAAGAATTTATCTCAAAAACTTTGTCGTCGTTAATAGAGCTAATTGACATGTACTCTTTGTTAAAATTACTTAACTCATCAAATCTTGTGTTATTAAATTTATTATTTTGAATTTCTTCTAATATTTTTCTGTTGTAATCAAATTTTCCTTTTTGATAAATTAATTCAACTATTTCGCTTTTAATTATTTCATCCTCTAAATCTGGAGATAAGTCATATTCTTGATCTATATTATAAAGTAAAAAATTATCACCATTCTCAATTAAATCTAATTTCGTTTCTTTTTTTGAATAAATTAATTCTTCATTTATTTGTTCACTTGAGCTAGGTGCAAATTTAGAAATATCTATAATATTTACATTAATATTTTCCAAAATATTTTCAAAACTCGTACCTTGTGAAATTTTGTTTTCAATTTCATCAATTTCATCAAAAAAGTCTTGATTAAATTCATCGATACCAATCAAATTTTTAGGATTTAAAATAACGTATCTAAAATCAATGTATTCTTTTTTTAGTTGGTCTTTATTTTCCTCTATAAATACTTTTATTTCATCATCAGTATAATCAGACTTAACTTTATATAGACTATCCATATCAAAGTATTCAATATCTAAAGATCTATTATTTTCTTCAAATTTTTTATCAATTATAAATTTTGGTGTAATAGTTCCAGCACCAATAAAATCAAATAGATGTTTTTGTAATTCTCTATTTTTTAATTTTAATTCAAACATTTGTGCAGACATATTGTTTGATAATAAAAATTTTTCATACTTAACTCTTTCAAATTTACCATTTTCATCATGAAAGTTTTTATTCTCTTTAATATTTTTAAGTATTGTTTTCTCATTAATTGAAATATTAAAATCCTCAATCTCTAGATTAATAAGTGTGGTTGATATAAGTCCCGATAATAGTTCCTCTATAACATTGTTATCTAAATTATTTCTAATTGCATCTGCTGAAATTCCACTTTGATTAACGTAATCCATAAAATCTTGAGTGGTGACATTTGTTTTATTTATTTTTGCAATATTGTTTTGATTATTAGTACTAAATCCACCACCAAAACCACCAAAGCCAAAAGCAATAATAATTATAACAATTAAAACTAATCCACCAAATTGTTTCCAGCTTAAGTTTTTTAATTTTTCAATCATTGCGTTATAAATTTATTGATCTGTAAAAAACAAATCTATAGATTAAAAAGTCAATTATGACAAATAAATATATGTATTTTGTAGCTAATTGGAAAATGTTTGGTGATTTAAGAACTCTAAATTCACTTGATAAAGTAATAAAGTTTTCTAAAACAAATAAGAAAAATAAGTTTAAAATAGTTTATTGTCCGCCAAATACATTAATTCGACCTTTATCGAGAAGACTTAAAAAAACAAAAATAGAGGTTGGTGCTCAAAATTGTCATCAGAGTTATGATTACGGTGCTTACACTGGCCAAGTAAATTCTACCATGCTTAAAAATGTTGGAGCAAAGTTTGTTATTTTGGGACACTCAGAAAATAGACAACTAGGTGAGACAGATAATTTAATAAATTTAAAAATAAAAAGTGCAATTAAATCAAGTCTCAAAATTATATTTTGTATTGGCGAAACTTTGAAAGAAAGAAGACAAAAAAAAACTAATCAAATTTTAAAAAAACAAATTGAAAAAGGATTAAAATCGATAAAGAATAAATCTAAAATTATTATAGCCTATGAACCTGTATGGTCTATCGGAACGGGTGTAATTCCAAAAGAAGCTGATTTAAATAAAACTATTTTATTTATTAAAAGTAGATTTGTAAAAAAATATCCTAAAATTTTATATGGCGGATCTGTAAATAACAATAACGTAAGTATATTAAAAAAAATTGCTAGCATTGACGGGTTTTTGATTGGAGGTGCATCGCAAAACCCAAAAAAATTTATTGATATAATCAAAAAAACCATTAATTAGACCCACATGGAAACTTTATTATTAGTAATCAACATCATACTTGCAGTTATTTTGGTTCTTTTGGTTTTATTGCAAAAATCAGAAGGAGGTGCTCTTGGTATTGGAGTTTCCCAAGAAAATTTTATGCTCTCTAGATCAGCAGGGAGCTTCATGACAAAAGCCACTGCAATCGTGGCAACACTCTTTATAATTTGTAGTTTAGCTCTAACAATTATTTCTAGAGCAGAACTTACTCCTACGGGGTCGGTATTGGATACAGTTGAGGAAAAAACTGAAGATACACCTTCAATTCCAGAAAATAATTAATTAAATCTTTTCAATTCATTTTTTATTCGCTATAAGATACTTCCATGGCGCGATATATATTTGTCACTGGCGGCGTGGTTTCTTCTCTTGGTAAAGGTCTCTCTTCAGCATCTTTAGCATATTTATTACAATCAAGAGGTTACAAAGTTCGTTTAAGAAAATTAGATCCTTATTTAAATGTGGATCCTGGAACAATGAGTCCGTTTCAACATGGAGAAGTTTTTGTAACCGATGATGGGGCTGAAACAGATTTAGATCTAGGTCACTATGAAAGATTTTCAGGTGTTACTGCAAAAAAAACAGATAACATTACAACTGGAAAAATTTATAGCGATGTTCTTAGAAAAGAAAGAAAAGGTCAGTATTTAGGTAAAACTGTTCAAGTTATTCCACATATTACGGATAGAATTAAAGAATTTATAAAACACGATACATCTAAAGAAGATTTTGTAATTTGTGAAATAGGAGGAATAGTAGGGGACATAGAAAGTTTACCATTTGTAGAAGCGATAAGACAATTTTCCAATGATATTGGTAAAAAAAATGCATTATTTATTCATTTAACTTTAGTTCCTTATTTAAAAGCATCGGATGAAATAAAAACAAAACCAACCCAACATTCAGTTAAAGAATTAAGAAGCATTGGTATTCAACCTGATATTATTATTTGTAGATCAGAAAGACCTATTCCTTTAGACCATAGAAAAAAAATATCCTTGTTTTGTAATGTTGATATTAAAAATGTAATTGAAACTGTTGATGTTAAAACTATTTATGAAGCACCGATAAGTTTTTTTAATCAAAAATTAGATATTCAAGTTTTAAATTATTTTAAATTAAAATCAAAAAAACCTGCAAATTTGAATCCTTGGAAAAAAATAACTAAAATTACTCTTAATACTAAAAGACATGTTAATATTGCAATTATTGGAAAATACGTTGAATTAAAGGATGCTTATAAATCTTTAGATGAAGCACTTACTCATGGAGGAATATCCAATAATCTTAAAGTTAATTTGGTAAGAATAGATTCTGAAAAATTAAAAGTTTCAGAAATAAAAAATAAACTTAAAAATGTTTCAGGAATTCTAATTCCAGGTGGATTTGGTAAAAGAGGAACTGAGGGTAAAATTGAAGCTATAAGGTATGCAAGAATAAATAAAATTCCATTCCTTGGAATTTGTTATGGAATGCAAATGGCAATAATTGAATTTGCTAGAAATCAATTAAAGATTAAAAAGGCAACTTCTTCTGAGTTTGATAAAGGGGGTGTTCATATTATTGGCTTGATGCATGAATGGGAGAAGAGTGGTAGAAAAGTTAAAGGAACAGATAAAAACTTGGGGGGCACCATGAGACTTGGTTCTTATGATGCAATTTTAAAACATGAATCTAAAATTAGAGATATTTATAAATCTAGATTAATCAAAGAGAGACATAGACATAGATATGAAGTGGATATTTCATATAAAGAAAAATTTGAGAAGAAAGGATTAATATTTTCAGGTTTATCTCCAGATCATAAGCTTCCAGAGATAATAGAACTTAAAAATCATCCTTGGTTTATAGGAGTTCAGTTCCATCCTGAATTTAAATCTAGACCTTTGAACCCACATCCTTTATTCTCTTCTTTTATCAAAGCAGCAAAAAATCATAGATGAGTGCGATTAAAGTAAATTGTGAAAATATAGAAATTTCAAACAACAATAAGATTTGTATTATTGCAGGTCCATGTCAGTTAGAGACGGAACAACATGCGCTCGATATGGCTGGAAAAATCAAGGAAATAACTTCGAAATTTGGCCTTGGATTTATTTACAAAACTTCATTTGATAAAGCGAACAGAACTAGTTTAAAAGGCAAAAGGGGAGCAGGGTTAGATGCATCACTTCCAGTATTTGATAAAATTAAAAAGGAATTGAATGTCCCTATTTTAACAGACATTCATAATGCTGAACAATGTGAAATTGTTTCAAAACATGTTGATGTTTTACAAATCCCAGCTTTTCTATGTCGACAAACAGACTTATTAATTGCTGCGGCTAAAACAAATAAAATTATTAATGTAAAAAAAGGTCAGTTCCTAGCACCTTGGGATATGGTGAATGTAACTAAAAAAATTTCAGACTCAGGAAATAAAAACATCCTAGTCACAGAAAGAGGTGCAAGTTTTGGATACAACACTTTAGTCTCTGACATGAGATCATTACCTATAATGGCAAAGAATGGTTATCCAGTAATTTTCGATGCAACTCATTCTGTTCAACAACCAGGTGGCCAAGGTGAATCCTCTGGTGGTCAAAGAGAATTTGTTGAATATTTAGCAAGAGCTGCAGTAGCGGTTGGAGTTGCAGGTGTATTTATTGAAACACATCAAGATCCTGATAATGCTCCATCAGATGGACCAAACATGGTACCATTGAATAAATTAGAGAATCTATTAAAACAATTACACGATATAGATAATCTAATTAAAAAATAGTGAGTAAAATTTTAAAAGTAAAAGCACGTCAAGTTTTTGACAGTCGAGGAAATCCAACAGTAGAAGCAGAGGTTTATATTAAAAATAATAGCGCATCTGCTATTTGTCCTTCAGGTGCTTCCACAGGAACTTTTGAAGCTTTTGAAAAAAGAGATAAAAATAATAAACGTTATTTAGGAAAAAGTGTTTTAAATGCAGTTAACTTAGTTAACACAAAGATTTCAAAAAAATTAAAAGGACAAAATATTCACAATCAAGAAAGAATTGATGCTTTGTTAATTAATTTAGATGGTACAAGACAAAAAACTAACTTAGGAGCTAATGCGATGTTAGCAGTTTCTATGGCTGTTAAAAAATTGTCTGCAAAAGCAAAAAAATTACCTTTGTATAAAACTTTTTCTCAAAAAAATAACTTCCAATTACCTTATCCATTAATGAACATAATTAATGGTGGAGCACATGCAAATAATGGTCTTAGAATTCAAGAATTTATGATCAGGCCTGATCGTGCAAAAAGTTTTTCTGAGGCAATGCGGATTTGTTTTGTTGTCATTAAAAACTTAAGTAAATTAATTAAAGATAAAGGATTATCAACTTCAGTAGGTGATGAAGGTGGGTTTGCACCCATGATCAGTAGTAATAATCAAGCTTTAGATTTAATTGTGAGTGCAATTAAAAAATCAGGATTTGTTAATGGTAAAGATGTTTCTATTTGTCTTGATGTGGCTGCTAATGAATTATATAAAAAAAACAAATACTCTATTCATTCTAAAAGTTATATTTCAGTAGATAAATCTATTAAAGAATATCAAAAAATTATAAAAAAATATAAAATTAAATCTATTGAAGATCCATTTGCTGAAAATGATTGGTTAGCATGGAATAAATTAATGAAATCAATAAAAAAAGTTCAGATTGTTGGAGATGATTTGTATGTAACAAATCTTGAAAGATTGAAGAAAGGTTTCTTAAATATTTCTTCAAATTCTATCTTGATCAAGCTAAATCAAATTGGCACTGTTTCAGAAACGTTAGATGTAATTAAATTTGCTCAAACAATTGGATATAAAACAATTATATCTCATCGATCAGGTGATAGTGAGGATACGTTTATCGCTGATTTAGCAGTAGGCACTAATTCAAATCAAATTAAAACTGGATCCTTAGCTAGATCTGAAAGAGTTGCAAAATATAATCAATTAATCCGTATTGAAGAAGAACTTGGAAAAAAAGCGAGGATGAATAAGATCAATTAATGCTTCGATTAATAAAAAGAAATTATTTTTTATTAATATCTGTTTTTCTTATTTTTTATTTTGGTTTTAATTTAGTGTCTGGAGAAAGAGGCCTTTTTTCGTATATAGAAAAGAAGGAACTTTTGTCTAACTTGAAAAAAGAAGAATTAACCCTAAGTAATAAAATAGAAGATATGGATCATAAAAATTCACTTCTAAGTACTAATTTGGATCTTGATTATATTGAGACTTTAATTAGAGAACGATTTTTATTTGGTAAAAAAAATGAGACAATTTATATAATTAAAAAAGATGAAAAGTAGACATCCAGAAAAAGAAAACAAACCGGTTAATCCAATTAAAAAAAAACCTGAATGGATTAGATCTAAACTTACAAACAGTAAGGAATTCTTTTTAACCAAAACAATTGTAAACAATAACAAACTTGTAACTGTTTGTCAGGAGGCAAACTGCCCAAATATAACCGAATGTTGGAGTAAGCGACATGCAACTTTTATGATTATGGGAGACACCTGTACAAGAGCTTGTGCTTTTTGTGATGTTAAAACTGGTGTACCAGGAAAATTAGATCAACTTGAACCTATAAAGATTGCAGAAGCGGTAAAAAAATTAAATTTAAAACATGTTGTGATTACTTCAGTGGATAGAGATGATTTAGATGACGGTGGATCAGAACATTTTTTTGAAGTGATTAATCAAATTAGAAAATCAAATCCAAATACTACTATTGAAGTTCTTACACCTGATTTTTTAAGAAAAGGAGATGCTTATAAAAAAGTTTTAGATGCTAAACCAGATGTTTTTAATCATAATATTGAAACTGTACCTAGTCTTTATTTAAAAGTTCGACCTGGATCTAGATATTTTGCATCTTTAGAACTTTTGAAAAATGCAAAAAAAGTTAACAAAAATATTTTTACTAAATCAGGAATAATGGTTGGCTTAGGTGAGACAAGAGATGAAGTTTTACAAGTAATGGATGATTTAAGAGCTGCAGATGTTGATTTCATAACGATTGGTCAATATTTACAACCTTCAACTAAACATTATCCATTAGACCGATATTATACACCAAAAGAATTTAAAGATTTAGGAACAATTGCAAAAGCTAAAGGATTTTTGTTAGTATCTTCATCCCCTTTAACTAGATCTTCATATCATGCGGATGAAGATTTTGCGAAACTTCAACAAAACAGATTAAAAAATAATTAATGCCAAAAGCATCAGTTAAGAGATTAATTGATAACAGAAAAGATAAGCTAATTGAGTTTGTTTTAGATATTGAAAAATACCCAGAATTTATTCCTTTCTGCGATAACTCAAAAGTTTATGGGAGAACTGATAACGGAGATACAATAAATATAATTGCTGATCTTACAATAGGCAAGGGGCCGTTTAAGGATACTTTTAAAAGTGACGTTAAATTAAATAAAAAAAATGATCATATTCATGTTGTTAATTTAGGTGGACCGTTAAATCACTTAGAAAATAATTGGAAATTTATTGAGGTAGGAAATGATACAGAAGGTTACAAGACAGAAGTTCTATTTGACATTGATTTTGAAATTGAAAATAAATTTTTAAATATTTTAATGACAAAATCTTTTCAATTTGGCTTGGAAAAGATAGCAGATGCGTTTCAAAAAAGAGCTGAAAGTATTAAATAATTTTACTGATTATCTTAATTACGGTACGAACAGTTGATTTTTGAATTGAATTACGATTTTTTGATTTAAATTTATTTTCTCTAATAAGCAGAGCTTTACCTTTTTTGACCCCAATATAAACAAGGCCAACAGGTTTTTCTTTTGATCCACCTCCTGGTCCAGCAATTCCTGTTATTGATACATTGATTTTGCTCTTTGAAATTTTAGATAGATTTTGAACCATTGCCTTACAACACTCATGGCTTACCGCACCATATTTCCTAATGATATTTTTATTTACCTTCAATATCTTTATTTTAGCTTGATTAGAGTAAGTGGTTAGACCCATTTGAAAATATTTTGATGAATTAGCTAATTTAGTTAAATTATGAGCCAATAACCCACCCGTACAAGACTCAGCTACAGATATAGTTAATTTTTTTTTAATTAATTTTTTATGAATTAATTGAATACTCATTAGAATTTTAAACTTATTAAATATATTAATATCGTTGAATATAACCCTGCCATTATATCATCCATAATTATTCCAAAATAGTTTTTATGATTTTTGTCAAAATAACTTACTGGAAAAGGTTTTAGGATGTCAAAAAATCTAAAAAAAACAAAAGATAAAATATAATAAATTTCAATGGAAATACTTATTTGATTAGTTTGATTTAAATAAAGCAACAAAATTAAAGGCATTGATTGCCCCAAAACTTCATCGATTACTATTTGTCTTGGATCTTTATTTTTAAATTCAGATTCAGCATCTTTTACTGCATAAAATGAATAAATGAATAGAAGTATAAAAAAAATTATTGAAAAATTAAGATCTGTGTAACCTAAAATTTCGTAAGCAATGTAAATAAAAATAGTTGTTACAGCAGAGGTTACAGTCCCCGGGATTTTGGTTAAATAACCATAACCAAAGAATGTGGATAACAAAACATTTATTTTTTTCATTGTGTAATTGAGCAAATAACTTCGCAAGCTATTGCTTTTTCCTTTCCAATTAATCCAAGTTTTTCGACTGTTTTACCTTTTAAGTTAATTAATTCTTTATTAATATTTAGTAAATTGGATAGAGATTTGATTATTTTATCACGATATTTTGAAACTTTTGGTTGTTCACATATTAAATTTATATCTAAATTATTTATATAAAAGTTATTATTATTTAATATTTCAATAATAGGCTTGAGCATTTTAGGCGATCTAATATTTTTATATTTTTTTTGATTATCTGGAAAAAAAGTACCAATATCTTTTTTTCTCATTGCCCCAAGGAGAGAATCAATTATTGAATGAATAATTACGTCTCCATCTGAATGACCTTTAAGCCCTGAGTGATAAGGGATTTTAATTCCACCTAAAAAAAGTTTTTTACCTATTATTAATCTATGAATATCAAAACCAACACCAAAATAAGTTTTATTAGTTTGGATATCATCTTTAAATGTAATTTTGTTGTTTAAGTTTTCTCCTTTAATAAATTTAATTTTTAAATTGTTTTCAATAAACAAAGTTGCTTCATCAGTAATTTTATTTTTCTGTTTATTTGAAAGACTATATAAATTTTTAAATCTAAATGCTTGAGGTGTTTGAGTTAACATTGAATTTTTTCTATCTAAGTTAAAAAATTGGTTTTTTATTTTGTATTTAATTGAATCTTTTGAATGTATGTAAGGTATTACTGCTTTATTGTTTTTAAGTGATTTAATTAGCTTTATTAAAAGTTTGATAGTGAAATTAGGTCTAGCAGCATCGTGAATTAGAACATTGTTAGGTTTAAATTTTTTTATATATTTTAATGCTATTGAAGAAGAATCGGATCTTTCTTTGCCACCTTTTATGATTAATACATTTTTAGGAAATTTTCCCTCAATATTTTTTTTATTATTCACGACCAATATAATTTTTTTAAACAGCTTTGATTTCAATGCTTTTTCTATAGAATGTTTAAAAAGAGGCTTGTTTTTATAAATAATAAATTGTTTAGGTTTATCAGAATTAAATCTTTTGCTTTGTCCTGATGCTAGTATTATAAAATAATTATCCATTTATTTTGGTAGTTTTTATATTCAAATGTACGAATTTATTAAAAAAAATATATATCTAATAATATTATTTATTATCACATTATCGATAGGTTTTTTAACCTTTTTAACTTTTATAGATAAAGGATTTATTGAATTAACTGATCAAAATTTACAAATACTACTAGTTTTAAATATCTTTCTTTTAGTAACACTTTTTATATTTATTTTTATTGAAATTAGAAGTGCTATTAAAAATGATATTGATAAAGATGGTTTAAAAGCAAATAAAAAATATATTACATATTTTGGATTGTTCACATTAATTCCCTCATTATTAATCTCAATATTTTCATTATTTTTATTTTCTTTTGCATTAGAAAAGTATTTTGACAAAAAAGTAACAACAGTTGTTAATAATTCTTATGAATTAGCAAGAAACTACGTTGAAGAAATTAGAAATAAAATACAGTCAGATATAGTTTTAATAGCTTTCGACACAAATAAAAGTAAAAAATTTTTAAATGACAATCCTAATGAATATAGAAGGTTTTTAAATACACAAAAATTAATTAGAAAAGTAGACGAGGTACATATTATAGATATTAATAAAAAACTTTTATTTACCACTTTGAATAATGATCAATCATATATCCCACCCGTAGATAGAGCTCTAAATTTAGTTTTAGAGGATGATCGTCCTTTAAAAATTATTAATGCACCTGAAAATATTTCAGCAGCAATAATGAGACTTCAAAATTTTGAAGATAGATTTTTATATGTTGTAAAATATTTAGATAAAAATATTTCACGATATTTAACTGAGTCTCAGGAAGCTATTAATTTTTACTATACAGTGGAGGAAAAAAGTACTGGAATTAAAATCTCATTTGCAATTATATACATCATAGTTGTTAGCGTTTTATTGTTTGTCTCAATATCAATTGCTATAAGATTTTCATCTAGATTCTTTAGATCTATAAATAATTTAATACTTGCATCGAGCTCTATTGGAAAAGGAAACTTTGATGCAAAAGTACCTGAGGTTAAAACAGATAAAGATTTAGAAACTTTAAATAAAAATTTTAATTTAATGATTGATAGATTGAAAACTCAGCAAGAAAAATTAATTATAAATGAGAGGCATGAAGCATGGGAGAGCCTAGCTAGAAAACTTGCACATGAAATAAAAAATCCATTAACTCCAATTCAATTAACTATAGATAGGCTAAAAAATAAATATTCAACAAAATTAAATCAAGATAACTCTGAAAATTTTAAAGAAAACTTAAAAATTATAAATTACCAAATAAAACAAATTGAAAAATTAGTAAATGAATTTTCTGACTTTGCAAGGATGCCAAAACCTATATTTAGACAAAATAACATTATTGATATAATGGAAGATAATATAAAATTACTCAATGAGTTAGATAAAACAATTGAAATAAATTTTGTTAAAAAATCTCAACAAATTTTATTGCAGAGTGACAAAGAGCAAATAAGTAGAGTTTTTCTAAATCTGATAAAAAATTCTATAGAAAGTATTAACCAAAGGAGTCAAAATGATAGCAATTTCAACAAAAAAATTACTATTGAAGTTAATGAAGATAATAGCCACATCAATGTAATTATAAAAGACAATGGAGTAGGTTTTAGTAATCTTAAGGAGAGTATTAAAAATATTTTAAATCCATATTTTACAACAAAAAAAAATGGAACCGGGCTTGGATTATCAATTGTCAATAAAATTGTAAATGACCATAATGGTAATATAGAATTTATGCCTGTTGAATATGGAGCTAAAATAAAAATTAATTTTGTAAAATAATATGAATGAAGAAATTTTAATTGTTGATGATAATGCGGATATAAGAAATATTATTAATGAATTAATATTGGATGCTGGTTATAAAACACGGTTAGCTGCAAACTATAATCAAGCACTTGGTGAAATTGATAAAAAACTCCCAGATGTTGCAATACTCGATGTTAAGTTAGATAAAGGCGATAATGATGGCATTGAATTATTGTCACATATAAAATCTAAAAATAAAGATATTCCTGTTATAATTATATCTGGGCATGCAAATATTGAAATGGCTGTAAAGTCTCTTCAACATGGTGCTTTTGAATTTATTGAGAAACCCTTTGATCAAGAAAGATTATTAAATTTTATTAAAAGAGCAGTAGAAAATTTTAATTTAAAAATACAAAATAAAGAATATGAAAGTAAATTATTTTCCTCTTATGAATTAATTGGTAATAGTAAAAATATAATTAATATTAACGAGCAGATAAAAAAAATATCAATTACAGAAAGTAGAGTCTTAATTAGGGGACCTTCAGGTTCAGGAAAAGAATTAATAGCTAGAAAAATTCACAAAGCTTCAAGTAGAAATAAAAATCCATTTGTTATATTAAATGGAGCTCTTTTAGATTTTAATAAATATGAGTTAGAATTATTTGGTGAAGAAAAAGAAAATGGTACGATTTCTTATGGAGCACTTGAAAAAGCAAATAAGGGAACACTCTTGATTGATCAGGTTTCTGAAATACCATTAGATATTCAGTCTAAAATATTAAGAGTTTTGACTGACCAAAAGTTTAAAAGAGTAAATGGAAACAATGATGTAACCGTAGATGTAAGATTAATATGTTCATCCAGTAAGGATCTAAAAAAAGAAATTGAAATTGGAAATTTTAGAGAAGATTTATTTCACAGAATAAATGTATTTGAAATTAATATTGAGCCATTAAGCCAAAGAATTGCAGACATACCTCTTTTAATAAAATATTTTTCAAAAAAAATATCTGAAAATTACAAAATTAAAAAATTAGAAATAGATGAAAACAACACTTATATTTTGAATCATAATTGGCATGGAAATGTTAGAGAATTAAGAAATTTAATTGAGAGAATTGCTATTTTACAACCAGAGAGTAAAGATAAAGTTTCAAGTATCATTAAAGAGTCCTTGAAAAATACTAGTTATGATGATCAAATGACTGAAAAAAGTCTATCTATACCGTTAAAAGAGGCTAGAGAAAAATTTGAAAAAGAGTATTTAACTGTCCAACTAAAAAAATTTAATGGAAATATCTCAAAAACAGCAAATTTTGTAGGTATGGAAAGAAGTGCTTTGCATAGAAAATTAAAGGGTTTGGGAATAAAAGAATTTAATTAAATGAATATTATCATTTGTGGTGCTGGTCGGGTAGGTTTTACTATAGCCAAACAATTAAGTGACCAAGGTCATTCAATTACTGTAGTTGACCCATCAAGTGAAGATATTCAGAAAATTGATGAAACTTTAGATGTAAAAGCTATCGTTGGAAAAGGTACATATCCTTCGATTCTAGAAAAGGCTAACGCTGCAGAAACAGATATGATTATTGCTGTTACAAGAAATGATGAAATTAATATGCTTATATGTCAAATTGCTTTTTCCATTTTTAATATACCAAAAAAAATTGCAAGAATTAGATCTCAAGATTATTTGAATCCAAAATTTACAAGGGTGTATAATAAAGAAAATCTGCCAATTGATGTGATTATTTCTCCTGAAATTGAAATTGCTAAATCAATTCAAAGAAAACTTGAAGCCCCGGGAGCACTAGATAGCGTTCCATTTGCAGAAAATAAAATAAGATTGATAGAAATTTTAATTAACGAAAATTGTAAATTAATTAACATTAAACTTAATGATCTAACAAAAAAATATCCAAATTTAGATGCAAATATAATTGGAATTATAAGAGATGATAAATTTTTAATCCCAAAGAAAAATGATGATTTGAGAAAAGATGATAAAATTTATGTTCTGATCAATTCTTATCAAATGTCAGAAACATTGGAAGCTTTTGGACATAACGAAAAAATATCTAAAAATATATTAATAGTTGGTGGAGGAAATATAGGTTTTAATTTAGCTAAAAACATTGAGGAAACCTTAGACTCAGCAAGAGTTAAAATTATTGAAAAAAATAAGGAAAGAGCGGAGTTTCTTGCTAACGAACTAAACAACACAATAGTTATTAATGGAGATGCTCTAGACGAAGAGGTTTTGGTTGAGGCAAATCTAGAAGAGGCTGAAACTGTTCTTGCACTTACCAATGATGATGAAGATAATTTAATGGTAAGTGTCCTTGTAGAAAAATTTGCAAAAGATGAAAAAGAAATTGATGATAAAAGAACTATGGCATTAATTAATAAACCAAATTATTCTTTATTACAAAATTCCTTAAAAATTGACGATCTAATTGATCCTAGAATGAATACTGTATCAAGTATATTAAAACATGTTCATAAAGGTACGATCGAAACTGCATACACAATTATGAATGGTGAATACGAGGTTATTGAGGCTGAAATAATTGAAACTTCTGAGCTAATAAATAAAGAATTAAAAAATTCAAATTTACCTGAAGAAATAAGAATTGGAGCTGTTTTAAGAGATAATAAAGTCATTATACCTCGTTCTAATTTTGTTTTTAAAAAAGATGATAAAGTTGTTTTTTTAGCTAAGAAAGATTCAATTTCAGTAGTAGAAAATATATTTAGAATCAGTTCTATTTAATTTAATGTCTTTATTAAGAGTAAAATATTTAAGTTTTTTTTTTATATTAATTTCTCTATTTTCATTTTTAAATATTATTTATTCTTATTATTTTAACTTATATCTTAATCTTAATACTTACTATTTTAGCTTTGTAGTATCTATTTTGATTGGATTAATTTTCTACAGGATTAAACCTATAGAAAAAAAACCCTCAATATTTGAAAAAATATTAACTGTTTTATTAGGCTACGTTTTAATGCCTTTAGTTTTATCAATACCTTTTTATTTAAGTATTTATAATTTAACTTTTTTAAATGCATACTTTGAGGCTGTATCTGGTTTTACATCCACTGGTTTTACAATTTTTGAAAACATAAAACATATTGATCAAGGATTAATATTATGGAGATCTTCTATACAGTGGATAGGAGGATTATATTTTTTATATTCAATAATTTTTTTAATTGATATTTATGATGAAAGTTTAAAAAAATCTTTAACTAACTTTATATCTTTTAATTCTTCTGAAGTGATCAAGCAATCAATAAAAATTCTATTACTTTATTCAGTTTTAACTTTATCAATATTTATTATTTTAAACATTTTAGGCATAAGATCGTTTAATTCATTAAATTTAGCAATGACTCTTATATCATCAGGTGGGTTTCTCCCTGTGAATGATCTTTCATCAATTTTAGTAAATGATATACAAGTAATTATTTTTTCTCTTTTAATGTTAATTTCTTTTTTTAGTATTTTTTTTACCTATAATTTAATTTTTTTGAGAAACAAAAATATAAATTTTTTTTATGAGGATATTCATTTATTTTTATACTTTATTGTAGTTGTAAGTATTTTTTTTATTTTTTTTAGTTATGATGCTAATTTTACCTACAGCTTTTTATCATTAGTAAGCAGTATTTCAAATATAGGTGTTTCTCTTGAAGTTAATCAAAGTAACTTAAACTTTATATACATTTTGCTTGTGATTGTTGGTGGATCTTTTTTTTCTACAAGTTCAGGTTTGAGATTTTTAAAAATTTATTCCTTAACAAAATATTCATTTAATCAAATACTTTCTTATAGTAGACCAAAGAATGTTTTTATGAATAAACTTGTGTTTTCTAAAATTAATTTTGATAGTAAAGACATAAATAAATATTTTTTAACAACATTGGTATTTATAATTTCATTTTTTTGTTTAACTATTTTATTATCGTTATCGAATATTGATTTTGAGCATTCTTTTAAGTTATCTTTATTAACCTTAATGAACACTGTTAATTCTTCTGCTTACGGCTTATCAGATTTTGACTTCCAAAATTTGCACTTTATAACTAAATATTTTCTCATATTTTTTATGATAATCGGTAGGGTTGAACTTTTATCTTTATTATTAATAGTTAAAAAATTCTTTTTTAAAAATTAATATAGTATTATATATATTTAAATTTTGCGCCCTTAGCTCAGCTGGATAGAGCATCGGTTTTCTAAACCGAGGGTCGTAGGTTCGAATCCTTCAGGGCGCGCCATTTCTTACATATTTGCCAATATATTTTAGCAAATTTTGCTTGACTGGAATTATTCTAAATCATTTTTAGAAATTAATTTTTCTTGAAGAGTATTTTCTTCCATGCTTAAATTAAGAATATTCAAAAGTAATTTTGAATTATTTGTTAACAAATAAAAATAACATAAAGGAAGAATAATGTTTAAATACTTAAAACAATTAACTTCTTTAGTTGCTATGGTTGCTGTGTTGTTTACATTCACAACAGAAACAATGGCTGCTAAAAAATCTAAAACACTTAAAAACACCCAAAAGAAGGGTTTTGTAAGATGTGGGGTATCTCAAGGTCTTCCAGGATTTTCTAATGCTGATGCTGCAGGAAATTGGACTGGTGTTGATGTTGATGTATGTAGAGCTGTAGCTGCTGCAGTATTAGGTGATGCAAACAAAGTTAAGTTTACACCACTAAGTGCAAAAGAAAGATTTACTGCTCTAACTTCTAATGAGATTGATATCTTATCAAGAAACACAACTTGGACTCTTTCTAGGGATGCTGACATCGGACTTACTTTCGTTGGTGTAAACTTTTACGACGGTCAAGGTTTTATGGTTAGAAAAAATTCAGGAATATCATCTGTAAATGACTTTAAAAATGGTGTTTCTGCTTGTACTAACCTTGGAACAACTACTGAGCTTAATATGAGAGATTTCTTTAATTCAAAAGGAATCAAATATGAGCCTGTTACTTTCGAAAAAGCTGACGAAGTTGTTGCAGCATACGATGCTGGTAGATGTGATACTTATACAACCGACAAATCTGGTTTAGCTGCTCAAAGAATTAAATTGAGTAGTCCAGACGATCATATGGTTTTACCTGAAACTATTTCAAAAGAGCCTTTAGGCCCTGTTGTACGTCAAGGTGATTCTGTTTGGGAAGACATCGTAAGATGGTCTTTAAACACTATGATCGAAGCTGAAGAGTATGGTGTTACTTCTGCTAATGCAGATTCAATGAAGACTTCTGATAATCCAGCTGTTAAAAGACTTGTTGGTGCAGAAGGTGAATTGGGAGCTGCTTTAGGTTTAGATAATGATTGGAGTTTAAGAATTATCAAGCAAGTTGGTAACTACGGTGAAAGCTATAAAAGAAATATCGCTGACACTGGAATTCTACCTGACAGAGGTCCAAATCAATTATGGACAAAAGGTGGAATTTTATACGTACCACCAGCAAGATAATTTATATCTTTAAATAAAACTTAAAAAGGGCTAGATTTTTCTAGCCCTTTTTTTTATAAGTCTTGAAATATCGTGAATATTAAAAAAATATTACCCCAATTACTTACACTTCTAGCTGTAATTTTAATATTTGGTTTTTTTTCATATAACGCTCAAGTCAATATGGAAAATAGGGGTATAACCTTTGGGTATGGTTTTTTATCTCAAGAGTCTTCTTTTGATGTTCAGTTTTCTTTAATTGAATATGATGGTTCCCACTCTTATTTTAGAGCTTATTTAGTAGGATTATTAAATACTATATTAGTTTCAGTTATTGGAATTTTTTTTGCAACAATTATTGGTGTTGTAGTAGGGATTGCAAGATTATCTAATAACTATCTTATTAATAGAACTGCAGCTGTTTACGTAGAATTTTTTAGAAACATCCCTTTATTATTACAAATATTTTTCTGGTATTTTGCTGCTCTAAGAGCACTTCCGTTACCTCAAGATACAGAGCCCATGTTTGGAGTTTTTTTTCTTACCATAAAAGGATTTTTTGTTCCTGCTTTTGTTTGGAATAATTTAGATATTTTTATTTATTCAATAATTGCTGCAATAATAACAATTATTTTTGTTAGAATTTACGCTAGAAAAAAACAAGAAAATGAAGGTATACAAACACCAGTATTATCAATTTCAATTGGATTGCTAATAATATTACCATTTTTAAGTTTTTTATTTGGTGGTGTTGATGCATCAGTTGAAGTGCCTGTTATTAAACAATTATCTCAATCTGGTTTTACATATGAGGGTGGCATAAAGTTACCACCTGAATTAATTTCACTTGCATTAGCTTTATCATTATACACAGCGACCTTCATTGCTGAATGCGTAAGAGCGGGAGTACAAGGTGTAAGCAAAGGTCAAAAGGAGGCGGCAGCATCCATAGGATTAACTCCAAATCAAGTTCTTAAATTAGTTGTGATGCCCCAAGCTTTAAGGATAATAATACCTCCTACAACTAATCAGTATTTAAACTTAACTAAAAATTCATCACTTGCAGCTGCTATAGCTTATCCAGATTTAGTTCTTGTATTTGCTGGAACAGCACTAATGCAGACAGGTAGAGCAATAGAAATTGTCTCTATAACAATGTTAACTTATTTATCACTAAGTATATCAATTTCAATATTCATGAATTGGTATAATAAAAAAATAGCTATTAAAGAAAAATAATGAATAAATTGAATTTTTTACAACCAGATAAAAATAATCTTAATACTTATTTATATACAGGGGTAATTTTAGTTGCATTTAGTATATTTATAGTTTTTTTAAATTCTTTTTTTAATAAAGATATAGTTTCATTTTTACCTGGACCTATCAGTTTCTTTTTACCGCTAATTTTAGGATTTATAGGATTACATTTAATTAGAATTGATTATTCAGGCTTAAGGTTTTTAGACTCAATTAATAAAAATATTAATACAAATAATTTTAATGCTTTTTTATCATTAATAATTGTGTTCGTAGTTATCAAATCATTACCACCATTATTAAGTTGGTTTATTATAGATGCTAACATTGCAGGAGATTCAAAAGATGTTTGTACAGGTAGTGGAGCTTGTTGGACATATATTAAAATTTGGTTTAACAGATTTATGTATGGGATGTATCCAAATCCAGAACAGTGGCGTATCAACTTATCATTCATCGCTCTAGCATTTCTAGGTACTATTGGTTTCTTTGCTACTGAAAAGTTCAAAAAATATTTAACGCTTTATTATGTAGTTGTTTATCCATTGATTGCGTTTTTCTTTATTTTCTTTTTTATATCTGGAGGTCCAATATTTTTTGACTTCTCGTATGGTATTATTGCAGCTGTAATTTCAATTATAATAGGATTTTTTATTCCTTCAAAATTTAAAATGTACTATTTTATTATAGTTCCGATCACACTTTACATATTATTAAAATATGTATTTTTTTACGAAGAACTTATTGAACTTGGTAAATTAGAAGCATTAGAGTGGGTAGAGACAGGCGCTTGGGGAGGTTTGTCTTTAACATTTATTGTTTCATTTTTTTGTTTGATTTTTTGTTTTCCTATCGGCTTATTTTTATCTCTTGGAAGAAGATCAGATTTTCCAATAATTAAGTATATTTCAATAGGAATGATTGAATTTTGGAGAGGTGTCCCATTGATTACAGTATTATTTATGTCCTCAGTAATGTTTCCAATGTTTTTACCTGAGGATATGTTTATTGATAAATTAGTCAGAGTAATTATTGCAATCTCATTATTTGAAGCTGCTTATGTTGCAGAAGTCATCAGAGGTGGTTTGCAAGCATTACCAAGAGGCCAATATGATGCTGCTAAATCTTTAGGAATGGGTTATTGGAAAATGCATATTTTGGTGATTTTACCTCAAGCATTAAAACTTGTAATACCTGGTATTGCCAATACCTTTTTAGCACTTGTAAAAGATACTCCTTTAATATTTGTTGTAGGACTTTTAGAAATTGTTGGAATGTTAAATCTTGCTAAAACCAACCCAGAGTGGTTAGGTTTTGCAATGGAAGGTTATGTATTTGCTTCAGTACTATTTTTTATTATTTGCTATGCAATGAGTAAATATAGTTATAATTTAGAACAAAAATATAAAACGGAAAGATAATGTCAGATAAAATAATTCAGATTACAGAGATGAATAAGTGGTTTGGTGATTTCCAAGTATTAAAAAATATTAATTTAGAAGTCGAGAAGAATAAAAAAATTGTTGTTTGTGGACCCTCTGGATCAGGTAAATCAACATTAATTAGATGTATAAACAGACTTGAAGAACACCAACAAGGTTCAATTATAGTTGATGGAAATGAATTAACAGAGGACACCAAAGATATAGAAAAAATTAGAGCTGAAGTTGGAATGGTATTTCAGCAATTTAACTTATTTCCTCATTTATCTATTCTAGATAACTGCACTTTAGCGCCAATTTGGGTAAAAAAAATGCCAAAAAAAGATGCAGAAGATTTAGCTCTTCAGCACTTAGAAAAAGTACAAATTGCAGATCAGGCTAATAAATATCCAGGACAACTTTCTGGCGGTCAACAACAACGATGTGCAATTGCTAGAGCGTTATGTATGGAGCCAAAAATTATGTTATTTGATGAACCAACATCAGCTCTTGACCCAGAAATGATTAAAGAAGTTTTAGATGCAATGGTTAATTTAGCAAAAGCAGGAATGACAATGATTGTAGTGACTCATGAGATGGGTTTTGCAAAAGAGGTTGCTGATGAGGTTATTTTTATGGATGAGGGTATGATAGTTGAAAGAGCTGAAACTAAGGAGTTTTTTGCAAACCCGAAGAGTGATAGAACCAAGCTATTTTTAAGTCAAATCCTTTAAAAAATATAACTACTATAAGGCATAATTTAAGATTTAAACAATCTAAATAAGTCAATTTTTATTCAAGTAATACTTGACAGTATTTTGATTATTTCAAATTTCTTACAAAAAAAAATAAATTTTTCTATTGCAGTAACATTAATAAATAGGTTGAATGAGCTTTATAAAATTTAATTAAGAGGGGTCTTAATGGAAGATAATTTCAATAAACACTTAGGCAACAAGCTTAAGCTAAGAAGATTAGCTTTAGGTTTAACACAGACTAAAGTAGCAAAAGCAATTAATGTAACATTTCAACAAATTCAAAAGTATGAGAAAGGGACTAACGGTGTAAGTTCGATAAGATTACTTCAACTTGCAAATTATTTAAAAGTTCCAATTAATTATTTCTTTGAAGATTTTTCAGAATATTTAGTTAATTTAGAAAAATCACAGGAAGGTCACATGAATGTTAATTATAATTTTTTAGTAAAATTATATTCAGAACTTAATGCTGATCAAAAATTAAAATTTAATAAATCGTTACAAATTTCAGGTTCAGGAATTTCAAAAGCAGTTTAATTAAAATTTAATTAAGACCCTAGTAGACTTTAATACAAAATTTATTTTAACATTTTATTTCTGGCTCCTCGGGCAGGACTCGAACCTGCGACCAATTGATTAACAGTCAACTGCTCTACCAACTGAGCTACCGAGGAATGTAAAAAGCCAACTTACTTTTTTTTATAACTAAAACAAGAATTTTTTTGGAGGCAACGCCCGGAATCGAACCGGGATACAAGGATTTGCAATCCTCTGCGTAACCATTCCGCCACGTTGCCATCTTATTTTTAACTAATAGCTACAGATGCCTTTTTATAATAAATTTTTTCTATTAGTCTATTAAATAACGATTCAAATTGATTATTGTTAATTTAGATTATTAAATTATAAACTTTAAAATCAATGAGTAGCGAGAAATATATACATTCTGATGTAGAAAATAGAATTTATTCTTATTGGGAAAAAAATGGTCTTTTTAAACCTAGAGAAAATTCAAAAAAATTCTCAATTGTAATTCCTCCACCAAATGTAACTGGCAGTTTGCATATGGGTCATGCTCTTAATAATTCTATTCAAGATTTATTAATTCGTTATCACAGAATGAATAATTATGAAACATTATGGCAACCAGGTACAGACCATGCTGGTATAGCCACCCAAGCTTTAGTCGAGAAAAAATTAACTTCAGAAAAAATTGATAAAAATGAAATTGGAAGAGAAAAATTTATTGAAAAAGTTTGGGAATGGAAAGATCAATATGGCGACATAATAATAAATCAGTTAAAAAAACTAGGTTGTTCCTGTGATTGGTCAAGAAATGCTTTCACTATGGATGAAAATTTATCAAAGTCTGTAATCAAGGTTTTTGTGGATCTATATAATAAAGGACTTATTTATAAAGATAAGAAATTAGTCAATTGGGATACAGTTCTAAAAACAGCTATTTCAGACCTAGAAGTAGATCAAAGAGAGGTAAATTCTAAAATTTATTTCATTAGATATCCAATAGATGGGACTGAAGAATTTATTACAATTGCAACAACAAGACCTGAAACGATGTTAGGTGATACAGCAATTGCTGTTAATCCAAAAGATGAAAGATTTAAATCTTTTGTTGGTAAAACAGTTACTATCCCAATTGTTGGAAGAAAAATTAAAATTATTGAAGATGATTATGCAGATCCTGAACAAGGAACTGGAGCATTAAAAATAACTCCAGCTCATGATTTTAATGACTATGAAGTTGGGCAAAGAAACAATCTTGATATTATAAATATTTTTACTGAAGCAGGTAAAATAAATAAAAATGCTCCACAAACTTATGTAGGTCTTGATAGGTCTGAAGCTAGAAAAAAAATTTTAAAAGAACTTAAAGAAAAAGAATTTTTTGTAAAAGAGGAGAATATAAAAAATAAAGTTCCTTTTGGAGATAGATCTAATTCAATAATTGAACCTTTCTTAACAGAACAATGGTTTGCTGATGCAGGTAAATTATCTGTTAAAGCTAAAGAAGTTGTTAATTCAAAAAAGACAAATTTCTTTCCTGAGAATTGGTCAAAAACTTATTTTCAATGGATGAATAATATTGAGCCATGGTGTATTTCAAGACAACTTTGGTGGGGCCATCAAATACCTGCCTGGTATGGTCCAGATAAAAAAATTTTTGTTGCAGAAAATGAAGATAATGCAAAACAACAAGCAAAAAAACATTACGGTAAAGATATTGAATTAAATCGTGATCCAGATGTTTTAGACACTTGGTTCTCATCTGGCTTATGGCCTTTTGCTACACTTGGTTGGCCAGATGATAAAAAATATGTAGATAAATTTTATCCAACATCAGTATTAGTTACAGGTTTTGATATTATATTTTTTTGGGTAGCTAGGATGATTATGTTTGGAACTGAATTTTTAAACAAAGAACCTTTTAAGGATATTTATGTTCATGCGTTAGTTAGAGATGAAAAGGGGCAGAAAATGTCTAAATCGAAAGGAAATGTAATTGATCCTTTAGATTTAATTGAAAAATATAGTGCAGATGCCCTTAGATTTACTTTGTTGTCAATGGCTTCACCAGGAACTGATGTTAAGCTTTCTGAGGATAGAGTTAAAGGTTATAGAAATTTTTTAAATAAATTATGGAATGCAAATAATTTTTTAATTACTAATGAATGTGATTTTAAAGATATAGAAAAAGTTCCTAGTTTAAATTTAAATATTAACAAATGGATTTATTCAGAACTTATTGAAACTAAGACTAAAATAGAAAAAAACCTTGAAGATTATAGATTTGATGAAGCAGCTAAAAATGCTTATCAATTTGCATGGCATTCTTATTGTGATTGGTATTTAGAGCTATCTAAAACTATACTTTTTTCAGATGATGAAAAAGCTAAAGCAGAGGTTAAAAAAGTTTCATCCTTTGTATTCAAACAAATTTTAATTTTGCTACATCCTTTTATTCCTTTTGTTACTGAAGAAATTTGGCTTAAAAATAAATTTGATAATGACGGTAGTGATTATTTGATGCTTAAAAATTGGTTATCTGGAGAAATAAACAAGGATAGTAGCACCGAACAGGTTGAAAATATCATTAACATTATTTCAGAGATTAGATCATTTAAAAATGAGCTAAATGTAAGCCCAGGCTCATTTATTGATGTATCAATAAGCAATATTAATAAAAATCAAAAAGACTTTATTAATACAAATGAAATTATTTTAAAAAAACTAGGAAGAATAAACAGCATATTAGATAAGGATTTAGATAAACCAGCTGCGACAATGGTTGTTTCTGGTGATTTGTTTAAGATTTATTTTGATAAAGATGTTGATTTAAAATTAATAAAAGAAAATTTAACAAATAAACAAAGTAGATTAGAGCAAGAGATGAATAAAATATCTCAAAGATTAGAGAATAAAAGTTTTGTAGACCGAGCTCCAAAAGAGATTGTTGAACAAGAAAAAAATAATTATAATAATTTAAAGAATGATATTGAGAAAATATCAGTAACAATAAAGGGTATATAATGGCTAAATTTAATAAAAAGAAACTTCCAAGCAGACACACATCATTAGGGGCAGATAGAGCCCCACACAGATCGTTTTATTATGCCATGGGGGAAACCGAGAAAGATGTGGCAAAACCCTTTGTTGGTGTGGTTTCTACATGGAATGAGGCAGCTCCTTGTAATATTGCGCTAATGAGACAAGCTCAATCAGTTAAAAAGGGAGTTAGAGCAAATGGTGGAACTCCGAGGGAATTTTGTACAATTACTGTAACTGACGGTATTGCAATGGGTCATGAGGGAATGAAATCTTCATTGATATCTAGGGAAGTAATCGCTGACTCTGCCGAACTTACGGTTAGAGGTCATTGTTATGATGCTTTAGTTGGTATTGCTGGATGTGATAAATCTTTACCAGGTCTAATGATGTCTATGGTTAGATTGAATGTACCAAGTGTATTTATATATGGTGGTTCAATTCTTCCAGGAAGATACAAAGGTAAAGACGTAACAGTTGTAGATGTATTTGAGGCGGTTGGAAAACATTCAACAGGTCAAATGTCTGCTGCAGAACTTAGAAAATTAGAATTAGTTGCTTGTCCTACTGCAGGTGCTTGTGGAGGTCAATTTACTGCAAATACAATGGCATGTGTATCTGAAGCAATTGGATTAGCATTACCTTATTCAGCAGGAACACCAGCTCCATATGAAGAAAGAGATAAATACGCAAAAGCTAGTGGTAAAACAGTTATGAACCTTTTGAAAAAAGGAATTAAACCAAGAGATATTGTTACAAGAAAAGCTTTAGAAAACGCTGCAACAGTTGTTGCTGCAACTGGTGGATCAACAAATGCAGGACTACATTTACCTGCTATTGCAAATGAAGCAGGAATTAAATTTGATTTAATGGATGTTGCTAAAATTTTTAAAAGAACACCTTATCTTGCAGATTTAAAACCAGGTGGAAAATATGTTGCAAAAGATATGTGGTTAGCAGGTGGTGTTCCAATGTTATTAAAAACTTTATATGAAGGCGGATATATTCATGGTGACTGCATGACTGTTACTGGAAAAACTATGAAGGAAAATTTAAAAGGAATTAAATTTAATCCAAAACAAAAAGTAATGAGATCTTATAAAAATCCGTTATCACCAACAGGAGGTGTTGTTGGATTAAAAGGAAACTTAGCACCGGAAGGAGCAATTGTTAAAGTTGCTGGACTTAAAAAATTACAATTTACCGGTAAAGCAAGATGCTTTGAAAATGAGGAAAGTGCAATGAAAGCTGTTCAAAGCAAAAAGTATAATGATGGTGATGTAATTATAATTAGATACGAAGGACCTGTTGGAGGTCCAGGTATGAGAGAAATGTTATCTACAACAAGTGCAATCTACGGACAGGGAAAAGGAGAGAAAGTAGCCCTTATTACAGACGGTAGGTTCTCTGGAGCAACAAGAGGCTTTTGTGTGGGTCACGTGGGCCCTGAGGCCGCTCTAGGGGGTCCTATAGGCCTTTTACGAACTGGAGATATAATTGATATCGATGCCAAAAAAGGAACGATTAATGTAAGACTTTCTAAAAAAGAAATGGCAGCAAGAAAAAGAAAATGGAAAGCTAGAAAATCAGATTTTGGATCAGGTACGTTATGGAAATATGCACAAACAGTTGGACCAGCATATTTAGGTGCTCCAACACATCCGGGTAAGAAAAAAGAAGTTAAGGATTATTCAGAGATTTAATGAAAATTCGTCCAGTTATTTTATGTGGAGGTGCTGGAACTCGACTTTGGCCAAATTCTAAAAATCATCAAGCAAAACAGTTTATTGATTTTGGTAATTGGACTTTGCTTGGAAAAACACTTGAGAGAACAAAAGCATCAATTTACGACTCTCCAATCATTAGCACTAATAAGAAATACTTAAGCAAAGTAAAACAGCATTTAAGAAAAAACAAAATAAACAAATATAAAATTGTTGTAGAGCCAGCTAAAAGAAATACATCACCAGCTATATTAAGCACTGCTTTAATTAAAGATATTCCAGATAATCAGCCCTTAATGTTTTTTACAGCAGATCATTTAATTGAAAAGATGAGTATTTTTAACAAGGCAATAAATAAAAATAAATCAAACCTTAATGAAGAAAATATATTTGTTTTTGGAATTAAACCTAAATCTCCAACTAGTGATTATGGTTATTTTTTAACCAAAAAAATCAAAGGAAATATTAATAAAGTAACAAGATTTGTTGAAAAACCAAAAGAAGCTAAAGCAAAACAAATCATAAAGAATAAAGGTTATTGGAATTCAGGAATGTTTTATCTTCGAAAAGACTCCATTATTAATAACTTTAAAAAATATCAGCCTAAAACTTATAGAAATTGTGTAAATGCAGTTAATAAAGCAAAATATAAAGCTAATACATATTATCTAAACAAAGCTTCATTTATAAAAGCAACCGCCAAATCTTTTGATTATGCAATTTTAGAGAAAACCAAACAAATTAATGCTATCAAACTAGATATTCCTTGGTCAGATCTTGGTAGTTGGAAAGAAATTTTGAAGATGTATGACAAAAATAAAAATAAATATATTAAGAAAACAAATGTGTATTACCGTCCATGGGGTAGGTATACCAATCTATTTGAGGGCAAAGAGTTTCTAATTAAAGAGTTATACGTAAAACCAAAAGGCATTTTAAGTTTACAAAAACACCATCATCGAGCTGAACATTGGTTAGTCACACAAGGAAATGCAAAAATAACTCTTAATAAAGATATTGTAATTAAAAAGGCAGGTGAAGATATATTCATTCCATTAGAAGCAATCCATAGAGTTCAAAATCCAGGAAAAAAACCTGTTAAAATTGTCGAAGCTCAAATCGGTTCAATTTTAAAAGAAACTGACATTGTAAGATACCAAGACGTTTACGGTAGAGTAAAATAAATAATTAATGGACACCACAGTCTTTTTTGTAATTCTATTAGCAACTATTATGCATGCCATTTGGAATGCGATGGTTAAACATCATCCAGATAAAGCGATTGCAGTTCTAGCTATTGTTTTAGGCCACATTCCTTTAGCTTTAATTTGTATTTTTTATTTTCCTTTACCTGGAAAAGAGTCGCTACCGTATATAATTGCAAGCGTATTAGCTCATCAAGGTTATCAATGGTATATGCTGAATTCTTACAAGGTAGGTGACTACACTAATGTCTATCCAATATTCAGAGGCTTTGGTCCTTTATTGGCTACATTGATCTCCATAATTTTTCTTGGTGTAGTATTTAAAATACCTACCCTAGTTTCAATATTGTTAATCTGTGTAGGAATAATGTTTCTTGGATTATTTGGTTCAAAAAATCAAAATCAAATTGAAATAATTAAATACTCACTGCTTACTGGATCATTTATAGGTCTTTATTCATTGATTGATGGATACGGAGCAAGAGTAAGTACATCAGCAATTTCCTATATTAGTTTTTCCTTTTTATTTAGTGCTTTAGTTTTTCCTATCATTTTAAAACTAAATAAACATGAGAATATTTTTTCAAAGGTTTTTAAATATGCAAAAATGATATTTTGGGCAGGAGGATCTATATCTTTTATTATTTACGTAATTGTTGTTTGGGGTTTCACAAAGGCTCCAATTCCTCTAGTTGCAGCTCTAAGAGAAACGAGTATTTTTTTCTCAATATTTATTGGCTATTTCTTCTTAAAAGAAACTATCAATCTTAAAAAAATTATATCGATTGTGCTTATAGTTATTGGGGTGATTGGGATTAAGCTATTTTAAATATAGTTGAATAATTTAAGAATAATTATTGTATTCAAAAGCAACAGCATTTTAGGGGCAATGGTAAATTAACTTAATTGTAATATTAGATAAATATTTTTGTAATTAAACTTATCTAAAGTTTGCTAACAAAATTTATAGTTAAATAATAAATTATTCTTCTCGTATTTATTTTAAATTTTGTTAATTAACTACTTTCTCTCTTTTCATGATTGAGAAGAGAGAAAGACGAATTCAGATATTAATTATTTACAGATGCTGAGCTTTCACTAGCTTGTTTCTTAGCTATTTTTTTTGCTCTTTTTTCAGCAGCTTTTTTTTCTAAACTTGCAATTTTTATATTAATTTTAGATAATTTTTTTTCTTTTAAACTTATCTTATTTTTAAGTTTATCTATTGATTTGATAAATTTCTTTTTTCTTTTTTCATTTTTCTTGAGTTTTTTACTCATGACAACCCCCTACAGTAAATTTAAAAAACAATCATATTTAAATTAAATATATAAGTAAAATAATTTTTTGTTAAATTATGTTATTTAAAATTATAGTAAAAAATTTACTTTTTTATCTGAAAATTCAATATCAATCTGCTTATGACATCCAAAATTGTCCCCATCAATCTGAACGGGAATTTCAAAATTATTACCATCAATATGAATATTTTTTGAGTAAGTAGTGATAACAGATTTGTTTTTCGATAAATCTCCATAAATAATAATTAAAATTATATAATATATTAGTTTTAATCTTGTTAAATCTTTGAACACGTAAGTTACCAATCTATCATCAAAAATATCTGACTTATTTATCTTATGATGACCAGCATAATACCTTGTATTAGATGACAATATCCAATCAGCCTGATGTTTTTGACCGTCAAAGAAAACATTAAGTTTATTATTATTCATAAATAAAAAATGTTGAAATCCTTTTAAACCAAAAATTATCTTTCCTAGTATTTTTTTTATACGCGTATCAATAGAGTGAACAATTTTAGCATCCCAACCAATACCAGCCATTAAAAAAAAATAATTTTCATTTATTTTTATAAGATTAGATTGTTTATAATTATTTGATGTTAAAACACTGCAAACATCATTTACTTTTTTGGTTATAGATAACTCTGCTTGAAGTAAATTGGCAGTCCCAGCCGGTATATACCCAATTGCAAAATTTTCATTAAAATCAAAGTCATTTTTGATTAATTCATTGATAGCAAATGATACTGATCCATCACCACCAGCAACTATCAATCTATCATAATTTTTATTTTTAAATTCAAGAAATATTTTTTTTGCCTCTTCTTCAGATTTAGTTTTGAAAAAATCAACAGTATTATTGATCTTTAATTTTTCATAAATTTTATTTACTAATTTTACTTTTTTCCCTGATGATGAATTGAGATTATATATTAAACAATAATGCATAATTTTTTCGTAATTAAATTTTAATAAATCCTTAACATTTCAATGAAATAAGAAATAGATGATTCGAGTTACAGTTGTGTTACAAAAAAGGTTTTTTTAATGGCCCCACTATTAAAATATAAGAGTATATTCATATCTGATGTACATCTTGGTACTAAAGGTTGTCAAGCAAACAAGCTTCTAGAATTTTTCAAAAATTCAAGATCTGAAAATCTTTATTTGGTTGGAGACATCATCGATGTTTGGGCTATGCAAAAGAGTTTCTATTGGCCTCAAGAGCACAATGATGTCATTCAAAAAATATTAAGAAAAGCAAGGCACGGAACAAAAGTATTTTACATTATTGGTAATCATGACGAGGTGTTTAGAAAATTTATCCCAATGCACTTGGGTGATATTAAAATTGTAAATAGAGTTATTCATGAAACACAGTTAGGAAAAAAATATCTAGTTGTTCATGGTGATGCTTGGGACGGAGTAATGAAACATGCAAAATGGCTATCTAAATTAGGAGCTATTGCATATGAATTATTACTTAAAATTAATATTATTATAAATTTCTTTAGAAAGTTGAGAGGTAAAGACTATTGGTCTTTGGCAAAATTTTTAAAATATAAGGTAAAAAATGCTGTCAAATATATAGGTGAATATGAAAACACACTTTCAAAATATGCAAAAAGAAAAAAATTTGATGGAATAATCTGTGGTCACATCCATCACGCTGAAAATTTAAACCTTGATGGTGTGAATTATTTAAATTGTGGTGATTGGGTTGAGTCTTGTACAGCATTAACAGAAAAATATGATGGAACTTTTGAGATAATTTATTGGGATAAAAAAAGAAAAGAATATATTTCAGAAAATATTGATAAAGACAAGTTCACTTCTTTCAAAAAAGCATCCTAAAAAATGAAAATATTAATAGTTACTGATGCTTATTACCCACAAGTTAATGGTGTAGTAAGAACTCTCCATCAAACAGGTGAAATACTTAAATCACAAGGTCACACTATTGAATATATTACACCTCAACAATTTCTGACTGTACCTATGCCTAAATATAATGAAATTAGATTATCTTTGAATGTTTGGCCTCGTGTAAGTAATTTAATCAATTCAATTAAACCTGATGCAATACACATTGCAACAGAAGGGCCTCTTGGTTTTATGGCAAGAAGACATTGTATTAAAAAAGGTTTAAAGTTTACAACGAGTTTTCATACAAGATTTGATAAATATATGAAACTTTATATGCCTATCATTCCAGCTAAATGGTCAGAGAAATTTTTATGCAATTTTCATAATAAAGCTGAAAGAATTTTAGTGACAACAGAATCTATGCGTGAGGAGCTAATTGCATTAGGTGTTGATAATAATAAAATGGTTACATGGACTAGGGGAGGTAATCATGGTGCGTTTAAAAATCCCATTAAGAGAGACTTACCTTATAAAAGACCTATATGGATATATGTTGGTAGGATTGCAGTTGAAAAAAATATTAAAGCATTTTTAGATCTCGATCTTGAAGGTACTAAAGTTATTATTGGAAAAGGTCCAGATTTGAACAATTTGAAAAAAAAATTTCCAAATGATATTTTTTTAGGAGAAAAGACTAATGGAGAATTAGCATCTCATTTTGCATCATCAGACGTTTTTGTTTTTCCTAGTAAAACTGATACATTTGGTATTGTTGTTTTGGAATCATTAAATTGTGGTACACCAGTTGCAGCTTATCCAGTGCCAGGACCTAAAGATATATTAGGTGGAACTAATATTGATACTTTAGATGATGATTTGAAGGCTTCTGCTTTAAAAGCTTTGAAGGTAAGTCGCCAAGATTGTCTTAATTTTGCAAAAAAATATTCATGGGAAGAAACAGCAAAAATATTTTTTGAAAATATTTCACCTAATTATTAAAGACAATATTCATTACATTTGTTAAAACATATCCATGTTTTGGACAGAGTTGATACTCATAGTTGTAATAATTATTTTATTATATTTTTTATTTAAAAAAAATATTAAGCCAGAAAATACAGCTCCAGTTGTAAATAAGACCAATAAAGATGATTTAGGAAAGAGAGTAATTATTGAAGAATTAGAAGATCAATTTTTTGCTTTAGATAAATATAACTTAATCAAATATCTTAACAAAAGTGCAAAACAACGTTTTGGCGAAAACTTAATTGATAAAAATATTTCAAGTGTAATAAGAGATACAAAATTATTAGAAACAATTGATGAAGCTATTAAGGACCAAACCACAAAAAATGTTAATGTAGAAATCAATTTACCATCTTATCAGCTTTACAAAATTTACGTTATTCCTGGTCCTACTCATTTGTTTCCAGAAATAGACTCGGTTGTATTATTTCTAAAAGATTTTACAGAAATAACAAAAGCACAAAAATTAAAAACTGATTTTGTTGCTAATGTGAGTCACGAATTAAGAACACCTTTAGTTTCAATTAAAGGCTCTTTAGATACTATTCTTGGACCAGCTTCAAAAGACCAAGAGGGTCAAAAAAAATTTATGTCTATCATGTCTGATCAAGTATTGAGAATGGAAAACTTAATCAATGATTTATTGATTTTAAGCAGAATTGAGCTTGAAGAACACATTAAACCAAATAAAATCATTAATCTAAATGATATTTTTAAAAATATTAAAAGTAACTTTGAATTAATTCTTAAAAAAAAGAAAATTAATTTACATCTTGAACTTATTGAACCAACTTTAGTTTTTGGTGATAATGATAAATTGTTAACTGTATTTTCAAATTTAATTGATAATTCAATTAAATATTCTCAAGGTGGAAAAAATATATATGTCAAAAGTCAAAATAGTGAAGGTAAATTAATTGGTAAAAATATTGTCATTAGTATTAAAGATGAAGGGATTGGAATACCTCAACAGTTAATTCCAAGAATAACTGAAAGATTTTTTAGAGTAGATACAGAAAAAAGTAAAAAAGTTGGTGGCACAGGTTTAGGTTTAGCTATCATGAAACATATTATATCTCAACACAGAGGTGATTACGAGATTCTTAGTAAACTTAATGAAGGTACTGAAATTAAAATATATCTTCCAACAAAATAATTAATTTAAAAAGTTGTTTAAAATTAACTCTTATTCGATCAATATTTAACAAATCTTTTGTTGATTCGTATCCTATTTTAATTAAATTTTTAATATGATTAAGGTATTGCATAGTATTTTAATTATCTTATTTGTTTTTATGTCGATGATTACTAAAAGTATATCATCGGATATATCTACAATTCTAAGGAATCAACAATTAACTGTATTCGATATTGGTGTTTTTAGATTACAAGAAGATTTAAAAAGCACTTATCCTGAAATTAAAAAACATAAAGATGTCCCATATGAAGATATTTACATGGATGTTCTTACTTCATATCGAAACAATTCAGTAGATCTAATTATTTCAATTCCCGTAAATGAAAATTTAAAAAAAGAAAACTACATGTCAGATTCATTTAGATGTCGAAATATATTTAATTCTGTCAGAGATCATTTACTAAGAAATGAAAATATGAGTAATTATAGATTTACTATGGCAACAAGTTATTTAACATCTATATTTTCAACTCCAAGTAGTTGGCCCAAATGGCGTTATGATCAAAGTGTTCTTGAGGAATTAGTTAATCTCGTGAAATTGGAAGTTATTTTAAGGCCTACAACAGAACTTGCTTTTAAGGACAATGTTAATCCAGTTTCATGCAAAGGTGGTTTGGAAACCGAAAAAAATGAGATTATTATCTCAATGAAATACAACTAAAAAGTTACCTTTTTAACAAAACTGTAACAATTCTGTAATATTAAAGATTCAATAAATTTATACGAGTCTGAAATCTTTTAATTAATAATGAAAGGATTAAAGATAATGAAAAAACTAACTATAATAATTGCTTCGCTTGTTGCTTTAACAATTGCGACAGTTGCTCAAGCAAGAGATCAAATTAAAATAGTTGGTTCATCTACAGTATTCCCTTACGCGACTGTTGTTGCTGAAAGATTCGGTGGTTCAGGATTTAAAACTCCTGTAATCGAGTCGACTGGTACTGGTGGAGGAGCTAAACTATTCTGTGCTGGTGTTGGTGAGCAACATCCAGATATTACGAATGCATCAAGAGCCATGAAAGATAAAGAAAAAGCTCTATGTAAAAAAAATGGAGTTAATGAAATCGTTGAGATCGTTATTGGTAATGACGGTATTACATTAGCTTATAGTAAAGATGCAAAACCAATTAATTTTACTAAAGAGCAATTATATTTAGCATTAGCTGCACATACAGTTGTTGATGGTAAATTAGTTCCAAATATTTATAAAACTTGGGACCAAATTGATCCAAGTCTACCTAAACAGAAAATTTCTGTAATGATCCCTCCAGGAACTTCTGGAACAAGAGATGCTTGGAATTCTTTGGTAATGAAAAAAGGTATGACTAAAGAAGCTAAAGCTCTTTATAAAGCTGGTTATGAGGCTGGAAATAAAAAATACAAAAAACCTCAAAAACTTTATAGAGAAGATGGTGCTGCTATTGAAGTTGGTGAAAACGATAGTTTAATCATTCAAAAATTAGTACAAGATAAAGACATGTTTGGTTTCTTTGGATTTAGTTATTTCTTAGCTGCTAAAGACAAATTGCAAGCTGCTAGCATTGATGGTGGTCAACCATCTCTTGCGAGTATTCAAGACTACAGTTATGCAGTTGCAAGACCATTATTTTTCTATGTGAAAAAAGCTCACGTTGGTGTAATCCCTGGATTACATGAATTTGTAAAAGAGTTCACTACAACTAAAGCTATAGGTAAAAATGGCTATTTGGCTGATATTGGTTTAGTACCATTAGATAAGAAGTTGTACAAGACAACTAGAACTAATGCGAAAGATCTTGTTGCAATGGCTGACTAATAAAGCTGGTTAACAAATAAAGATAAGGGGTCTTTTTAGACCCCTTTTTTTTTTAAGAAAGTGTAAAGTAAAACATTAGGAGATTCTTTGAACTTAGTTATATTCATCTTTATTGTACTTCTTGGTTTTACTAGTTACTATTTTGGAAGAAAAAAAGCCTACTCAATTCAAGCAACAAATACTAGATTAACAGCACTTCCACAATTTTATGGGTATTATTTAGCAATATGGTGCGCAATACCCGCTTTTATTATTTATTCTTTATGGGCAATATTTGAGCCGAGTATAGTTAAGTTAATAATTTTAAGTGATTATAGCAATCAAGGATATCTTGATGACGAACTAAATCTAATTTATGAAAAAACTAAATCATTATCTCGTGGTCAGTTTAGTGGAGAAATTACTACTTATCTTGAAACATCTGCAGAAAAATATTTAAATCTTCGATCTATAGCCCAAAACTCTAAAGTTGTTTTAATTTTGGCAATAATTATAGCTTCTATAGTTTATGGTTATAAAAGAATTTCTTCAAACAACAGAACAAGAGAACCGGTTGAAAAATTTTTAAATGCTGTTTTATTTACAGCTTCTTTGGCAGCTATATTAACAACTATTGGAATTGTTTTTTCATTAATATTTCAAACTATCGATTTTTTTAAAGTAATTCCCTTGTTTGATTTTATTTTTGGAACTCATTGGTATCCAGCTAAAGCATTTGTGAGAGATGCTTCTGAGCCTTTGGATCCATCAATGTATTCTGATACATTTGGGGCTGTACCAATTTTTGCCGGAACATTTTTTATAGCATTAATTGCAATGTGTGTTGCTATACCAATTGGATTGATGAGTGGAATTTATTTAGCTGAATACGCTTCAACCAAAGTAAGACAATATGCAAAACCTTTAATTGAAATTTTAGCAGGCATACCAACTGTAGTTTATGGTTTTTTTGCAGCTTTAACAGTTGGACCATTCCTTAAAGATATAGGAACGGCAATGGGATTAGAAGTATCTGCAGAGAGTGCTCTAGCTGCAGGGGGTGTAATGGGGATAATGATTATTCCGTTTATATCTAGTTTGAGTGATGACGTAATTACTAGTGTTCCTCAAAGTTTAAGAGATGGTAGTTATGCAATGGGGGCTACTAAATCAGAAACAATAAAAAAAGTTATTTTTCCAGCAGCATTACCAGGAATTGTTGGTTCTATCTTGCTAGGTGTTTCCAGAGCTGTTGGAGAAACAATGATTGTAGTTATGGCTTCAGGCCTTGCAGCCAACTTAACATTTAACCCTTTAGAATCTACTTCAACTATCACTGCTCAAATTGTCGTAATATTAATTGGAGATCAGGCCTTTGGAGATCCTAAAACCCAGGCAGCATTTGCACTAGGTATGACATTGTTTTTGGTAACACTTAGTTTAAATATTTTTGCATTAAGAGTTGTTAAAAAATATAGGGAAAAATATGAATAAAAATAAAGAAAAACTCCTAAATTCTAGATATAGGGCCGAAAAAAGATTTCAATTTTACGGGAAAAGCGCAATTTTTTTAGCTCTATTATTTTTAACAATTTTTATTTTTAAAATCTTTTCTACTGGCTATACAGCGTTTCAGAAAACTTGGTTGATTGTACCAGTCACCTTTGATGCTGAAACCATGTACCTTGACGAAAATCCTTCTAAAGAAGACTTAGAGGATGCAGATTATTTTGATCTAGCTTTACAAACAATGTTTAATTTAGATAAAAGTGCCTCAGAAAAACAACAAAATGATCTGAAGAGAATGGTCTCTTACTTTTTTGAAAGAGAGATTAAAAGGGAGCTTTTAAATGACCCTTCATTAATTGGAAAAACAAAAGATGTTTACTTAACTGCTTCAGATGATTTAGATCAAGTATTTAAAGGCAATTATCCAAGGGATTTACCCGAAGATCAAAGAAGAGTTACAGATTATCAATTAAAGATTTTTGATCAACTTGTAGAACAGGGAAGAGTTGAAAGTAAATTCAATTTAAGTTTTTTTACATACCCAGATTCAAGAGAGGCTGAATTAGCTGGTATAGCAAGCTCATTTATGGGATCGATTTTTTCTATTTTAGTTTGTTTAGTTATTGCATTTCCTGTTGCAGTGCTAGCAGCTATTTATTTAGAGGAATTTGCACCAAAAAATAGATTTACTGATTTTATTGAGGTAAATATAAATAACTTAGCAGCTGTTCCATCAATTGTTTTTGGTCTTTTGGGACTAGGTATTTTGCTGGCTGTATTTCAGTTACCTAGATCAACACCTCTAGTTGGTGGAATAACTTTATCGTTGATGACATTGCCAACAATAATTATTGCCTGTAGAGCATCTTTAAAAGCAGTTCCTCCAAGTATAAGAGAGGCTGCACTTGCAATGGGCGCTAGTAAAATGCAAACTACAATGCATCATACAGTGCCATTATCTATGCCAGGAACTTTATCAGGTACAATTATTGGCTTGGCTCAAGCTTTAGGTGAAACTGCACCTTTGATATTGATTGGTATGGTAGCTTTTGTAAATACAATTCCAGGATCTCCTTTAGATCCAGCTGCAAGTTTGCCTGTACAAATTTATATATGGGCAGAGAGTGCTGAA
Organism: uncultured Pelagibacteraceae bacterium; assembly: GCA_902587755.1. Taxonomy (GTDB): domain Bacteria; phylum Pseudomonadota; class Alphaproteobacteria; order Pelagibacterales; family Pelagibacteraceae; genus Pelagibacter. The sequence continues at coordinate 83,992 of CACIMN010000002.1, forward strand.
AGAGGATTTGTCGAGAAAGTTTCTGCTTGTATTATGGTCCTATTGGGATTTTTAATCATAATGAATTTGTTTGCACAAATAATTAGACATAAATTTGAAAAAAAATGGAGTTAAGATGATAAAGATAAATTCAAAAAATGTAGATGTTTTCTATGGAAAGAAACAAGCTCTATTCAATATAAACTTAGATATTGAAGAAAATCAGGTTACAGCACTAATTGGTCCTTCAGGTTGTGGTAAATCTACTTTTTTAAGATGTCTTAATAGAATGAATGATGTGATTGATATATGCAGAGTTAAAGGTCAGATTATTATCAATGATTTTGATATCAATGACAAGAGTTGTGATGTAGTTAGATTAAGAGAAAAAATTGGTATGGTTTTTCAAAAACCAAATCCTTTTCCTAAAACTATTTATGAAAACATTTCTTATGGCCCAACAATTCATGGCATGGCTCAATCAAAAAATGAAATGGATGAAATAGTTGAAAATAGCTTAAAAAAAGCAGCGTTATGGGAAGAGGTCAAAGATAGACTTCATGAACCAGGAACTGGTTTGTCTGGTGGACAACAACAAAGATTATGCATAGCAAGGGCTATTTCAGTTAAACCTGAAGTTATTCTTATGGACGAGCCTTGTTCTGCTTTAGATCCTATTGCTACAGCTCAAATAGAAGAACTAATTGATGAGTTAAAAAAAGACCATACTATTATAATAGTTACTCATTCAATGGCTCAAGCAGCAAGAGTATCCCAAAACACAGGCTTTTTTCATTTGGGAGAATTGATAGAACATGGTTCTACTGATAAAATATTTAAGAATCCTGAAAATAAAAGAACTCAGGATTATATTACAGGGAGGTTTGGATAATGGTTGAAGCACCACACACGGTTAAGTCTTACGAGGAAGAACTTAAAAATTTAAATAGTAATATAATTAAAATGGGTGGTTTTTGCGAGGAGTCATTAGGCAAGGCTATTCAAGCCATTACCACAAGAAATAGTGATAATGCGGAAGCTGTTATAAAAGATGACGAAAAAATAGATAAGTTTGAAACTTTAATAGAGCAACAGGTGGTAAATCTAATTGCTTTAAGACAACCAATGGCAATAGATTTAAGAGAAACTGTAACCGCATTGAAAATTTCATCTGATTTAGAACGAATAGGTGATTTGGCAAAGAATATTTCAAAAAGAACATTATTATTAAATGAAAATTTACCAAAAAATTTGACCGAAGCTTTGGTAAGAGTTTCTTCTAATGTTCAAAAACAACTCAAATCTATTTTGGATGCATATTTAGATAGGTCATCTGCTATGGCTATAAATGTCTGGGAAGGTGATGAACAAATAGATGATTTAACAAATTTATGTATGCAAGAAGTAATAAAATATTTGAAGGAAGACGAAAAAAATCTAGATGATGGTACTCATTTATTATTTGTTACTAAAAATATTGAACGTATCGGTGATCACACAACAAACGTTGCAGAGCAGGTATATTATTTAGTTACAGGAGAGTATTTAGAAGGAGATCGTCCAAAAGGAACAGAGCCAATAGTAACAGGAGAAAAGTAATAAATGTCTGCTCACGTGTTTATTGCTGAAGATGAAACTTCAATAGTAACGCTGCTAAAATATAATCTTGAAAAAGAAGGTCACAAAGTAAGCTATTCCGAAAATGGTGAAGATGCACTTAAACAAATCAAAGATAAGCATCCTGACTTAATATTAATGGATTGGATGTTGCCAGATTTGTCAGGTGTTGAAATATGTAAGAATTTAAAAAAAGACAAAAAGTATAACGACATACCTGTAATAATGTTGACAGCAAAAGGTGAGGAAGAGGACAAATTAAGAGCTTTTGATACAGGTGCAGATGATTATGTAACAAAGCCATTTAGTCAAAAAGAACTTAATGCAAGAATTAAATCACTACTTAGAAGATCAAAACCACAATCATCTGCAGATGTTGTTGAGTTTACAGATCTAAAAATAGATAGAATAACAAAAAGAGTTTATAGAAATAATGTTGAAATAAATTTAGGTCCTACAGAATTTAAATTATTAGATTTTTTTATCAAAAATCCAAAAAGAGTATATTCACGAGAACAACTATTAAACAATGTTTGGGGTGAAAATATTTATGTAGAGTCTAGAACAGTCGATGTACATATTAGAAGATTAAGACAAGCAATTAATATAGATAAAACCAAACCATTAATTAGAACTGTAAGATCAGCAGGTTATTCATTAGAATCTTGAAGGTCTTTAGGTCTCATAAATTCCTTAATTAAACCACTTCCATCTAATTTATTCCATTCATTAAAATCAAAATAAATTTTTGCAAAAGCTGATGTTGGAAATTTATAGTTTAATAACTTAAAATGATTGTTGTTATGATTTTTTGTCAGTGATCGTACTAGATTTCTAACAGCAGGCTCGTGGTTAATTAAAAGCACAGATTTAAATTTTTTAGGTGTTTTTTTTATTATATCTATAATTTTATCTTCACTTGATAGGTATAATTTTTTTGAAGAAATAATTTTTTTTGGTTTTTCTATTTTTTTTAATAAAATTTTTAACGTTTTCTTTGTTCTTTTTGATGATGAAAGTAATATGTAATCAAACTTATATTTTTTTTTAACAAAAAATTCACAAATCTTTTTTGCATTTTTCTTGCCACGCTTACTTAAAGGTCTTTCATGATCCTCAAGATTTGGATGGTCCCAGCTAGATTTTGCATGACGCATAACGTATAATTTGAGCATAAAGTTTAAATATATGACTGCATTAAAAAAACAAGATAAAGAAATACTTAGATCTAAATACATAAATAGAGAATTGTCTTGGCTCAAATTCAACGACAGAGTTCTTCTAGAAGCCCAAAATATTGAAAACCCACTTTATGAAAGAATTAAATTTTTATCTATAGCTGGATCAAATTTAGATGAATTCTTTATGGTACGTGTCGCGGGTTTATATAGTCAAATCAAGCAAGAGGTAGATTCTCTTAGCTCTGATGGTCTTACTCCTGATGAACAAATGAGTGAAGTTATTTTGGAAACAAATAATCTTCTTAATAAACAAAATAAAATATATAGAGATTTAATTCTTCAATTAAAAAAAGCAAATATAAGTATAGTTAAACCTGAAAATTTAAGTAAATCGGATCAAAAAAGATTATTTAAAATTTTTAATGAAGAAATTTACCCTCTGCTAACACCATCGGCAATAGACCCAGCTCATCCCTTTCCATTTATTGCAAATCAAGGAAGAGCATTAGTTATGAGATTAAATAAGAAAAATAAAAAAAGAGTTTTAAATGCAATAATAGTAATTCCAAAAGCTTTATCAAGATTTATTGAAATAGATGGAAATAAAAGTTTTAAAAAATTTTTAATTATTGATGATGTTATAAGTTTTTTTGCTTCTGAAATATTTCCTGATCATGATTTAGATAAAAAAATGTTATTTAGAGTTATAAGAGATAGTGATGTAGAAATTCAAGAGGAGGCTGAAGATTTAGTAAGATCTTTTGAATTGGCTTTAAAAAGAAGAAGAACAGGTGACATCGTACGTTTAGAAATTTTAAAAAATAGTAATAATGACTTAATTAAGTTTATAACCAATAAGTTAAACGTAAAATCTGAATACATCTATGAAATTGAAGGCATTGTTGGAATTCAAGATATCGACCAAGTTTGTAAAATTAAAAATTCTAAATTAAGATTTAAAAATTTTAATCCCAGAGAGGTTGAGAGATTAAAGGAATTTAATAATAATTTTTTTGATACTATAAAAAAAAAGGATTTAATAGTTCATCACCCTTTTGAAACATTTGATGCTGTCGTTGAGTTTTTAAATCAAGCTGCATATGATAAAAAAGTTATAGCAATTAAACAAACTCTATACAGAACAACGTTAGACTCTCCAATTGTTAAAGCCTTAATAACAGCAGCTGAAAATGGAAAGACAGTAACCGCTTTAATAGAGATCAAAGCAAGATTTGATGAAGAAGCAAACATTCAACTTTCAAGAAGTTTAGAAAAGGCAGGAATTCAAATAGTTTATGGTTTTGCAAAATATAAAACACATGCAAAATCATCTTTAATATTAAGAAAAGAGCAGGGAAAAATTCAAACTTATATACATCTGGGAACTGGTAATTATCACCCAGTTAATGCAAAAATTTATACTGACTTATCTTTATTTAGCTCTGATAAAAAAATAGCAACTGATGTAGAAAAATTTTTTAATTATGTAACTGGTTATTCAAAACCACGAAATCTTAGTAAAATATCTATATCACCAATTAATCTTAGGGAAACTTTGAACAAATGTATTGCTAACGAGATAGCAAATGTCAAAAAAGGTAAAAAAGGTGAAATATGGGCCAAAATGAATTCCTTAGTAGATCCAGTGATAATTGATAAATTTTACGAAGCTTCAAATGCTGGAGTAAAGATATTATTATTTGTAAGAGGTGTTTGTTGTTTAAGACCTGGAGTTAAAGATAAATCTGAAAATATAATAGTTAAAAGCATGATTGGAAGATTTTTGGAACACTCAAGAATTTATTGTTTTTCAAATGGAAAAACAATGCCTAGTAGAGATGCAAAAGTTTTTATTTCATCAGCAGATTTAATGCCAAGAAATTTAAATCGAAGAGTTGAACTTCTAGTTCCAATTGAAAACCAAACAGTCCATGAACAAGTTCTTGATCAAATTATGTTAGCTAATTATTTAGATAAAAAACAAAGTTGGGAACTCGATGCTAGTGGAAATTATAAAAAAATAAAATATAGTGAAAATGATTCTTTTTCAGCCCATGATTATTTTATGAATAATCCTAGTTTATCTGGAAGAGGTAAAGCTAAATTAAAAATGAAACCGAAAAAATTAAACTTAAGATTAATTAAAAGTGGAAATTAAAGTTTTTAAAAATAAACAAAATTTAAAATTAAAACCTGCTAAATTAGCAGTTATTGATATAGGATCTAATTCTATTAGGATGCTAATTTATGAAGATTTTAGCTCTTCTCGTGTGCCATTTTTCAATGAAAAAGCTGTTTGTGAACTTGGTAAAAATTTAGATAAATCAAGAAAACTTCATAAGTCTGGTGTTGATTATGCTCAAAAAGTATTGAAGAGATTTTCAGAGATTTTAAATGTTTCTAAAATTGTTAATTTAAAAATAATAGCAACTGCTGTTTTAAGAGAAGCAACTGATGCAAAACCATTTGTTGAATATGTAGAAAATCTTTTTAAGAAAAAAATAGAAATCTTAAGTGGTGAGGAAGAAGCAATTTGTTCAGCAGAAGGTGTTAAAATTGGATTTGATAATGTAGATGGGTTAGTTGCTGATCTTGGTGGAGGTAGTTTAGAACTAGCTCGAGTTGAAAATGGTTTGATCACTAATAAAACATCTTTACCCTTAGGTGTTTTAAGATTAATAAATAATCCAATTGTAAAAAAGAGAAACCTTTCCAAATATATAAAAAAACTTTTCAAAGACGAGAAATGGTTATCTAAAAAAAAATTTGAAAAACTATATTTAGTTGGTGGAACATGGAGAGCTTTATTTAAACTTCATTTGTTTCAAAATAAACACCCTGTCCACATAATTCATCAGTATTCGGTAAATTATGAAACTATATCATCATTTTTAGAAAAAATTGCATCTTTCAATAAAGCAAAACTAAAAACAGTTGAATATATATCTAAATCTAGAACACCTTATCTACCATACAGCGCTATAATATTAGATGAGATCATGAATGTAACAAATCCAAAAAACATAATATGTTCTATAAGCGGAATTAGAGAGGGATCTCTAGCAAAAGATTACTTTAAAAATATTGATAACTCTCAAGTTTTTGAGAAATCATTAGAATATATTTCTAAGAAAAGAGGTGATTTGGGATTAACTTACAAAAAATATCATGAATTTATCAAACCTGTATTTGAGGGTAATGAACATTTTAATGAAAAATTACTTAATTTGGCTTGTGTTTTAAGTCATATGGATTGGGGACTTGGTGCTTTTCAAAAGGCAGAATTAGTTTTTCAAGAAACATTAAATACCCCTTTATTGAGACTTTCACATAAAGAAAGAATTCAAATAGCTCTTTCATGTTATTGGAGGTACTGCAGCATTAAATACAACCCTAAAATAGAATATTTGACATTTTTAAATAATAATGAAATTTTTTCTAGTAAACAAGTTGGTGCAGCCTTAAGATTTGCTCACTCACTTACATCTATTTCAACTATCTTCTTAGAGGAATTTAAATTGTATAAAAGAGGTAACTCTGTATTTTTAAAAATTCCAGCACAACATCAAGAAATAATTTCTAAACAAGTTACAAAAAGATTTAAAGCTCTTGCACGAGAATTATTTTTAGAACCAAGAGTATTATATTCAAATAGTTAAACTCTTTAAAAAAAACACAACTATTAGTTTAATAATAGTTTCTTTGTAATAAATTTTTAATAAAAAATAAATATTTCATTCATTTTTATTTTATAAATAAATTATAAAATATTTAAATTTTTAATTATCAATCCACCCCTTAATATACGCTCGATTAATTTTATCGGGCGTATTTATTATAACTTTAAAATTTTTTAATTTTTTTTTAAGAATAATTTTTTTGCAATAAAAACAGCAATTAACATACCAATTAATTCAGCAACTATATAAAAAGGAGTGTTTAAATAACTTATACCAGTAAAAGACTCTGTGAATGTTCTTGCTATTGCTACAGCAGGATTTGCAAAGGATGTTGATGAAGTAAACCAATAACCAGCTGTAATATATAACCCAACAGATGCAGCTACGGTAATTTTACCTGACTTCATGGATCCAAAAATAATGATTATTAGTCCTAAAGTAGCAATAATTTCTGATACAAAAATGTAGATACCATCTCTTGATTTTGTCGATAATTCAAAAATCTGATGTTCAAAAAAGAAATTAGCTAAAGCCACACCTAACAAACATCCTAGGATCTGAGCTGAAATATAAAAGGGTAGAAGACGTTTTTTTAACTTTCCTGTAATTGTCATAGCAATACTTACAAATGGATTGAAATGAGCCCCAGACACATCAGCAAAAACAGTTATTAGCACAAACAATCCAGCTCCAGTTGCTATAGTATTTGCAATTAGCATTACCGCTGTATCATTGGTAAGATTTTCTGCCATTAAACCTGACCCAACTATGATCATTACTAGAAAGCAACTTCCAATAAATTCTGAAAGAAAATATTTTTTTTTATTTTTCATCTAGCCAATCTTTAATTTTATTGCTTATAATATTAAAAGTGTTTCTAATGATTATTTGCTTTTCTTCGTTATTTGCAGTTTGAAGTTTAGCCACTGGATCGTCTATATTCCAGTGTATAATTTGGTTTTTATCAGGCCAAATAGGACATACCTCATTATTTGCGTTATTACATACTGTTATTACATGATCCATTTTTATTTCATTATTTATAAACTCTTCAAAGTTTTTAGAACTATAATTAGTTAGATCATAATTTTTATTTTTCTCTAAAAAACTTCTAACATCAATATTAATTGTTCCAGATGGATTACTACCAGCACTAAAAGCTTTAAATTTATTTGAGTATTCATTATTGATAATACTCTCAGCTATAATGCTTCTTGCTGAATTTCCTGTGCATACAAATAAAATATTTTTCATTAAAAAATAATTTTATAAATTCCGATTACAAATAATGGAATTTGTAATCCAAAGTTAGTTAAAATGGCCTTATCCTTTAATAAGAAACCTGAAATTGTCCATCCAACAACACCAAGCCCATGAAAATAAATATTCAGCGGGTAAATATTAAGATTTGTAAGTAAAATACCTGTTAACACTAAAAGTGTACTGATCCACTTAAGATATTTTTTTAAAAATGACATTCAAAATTTATATGAATGTTTTGTTAAAGATTTATTACAATAAACTTTAATGTGATTTAATTTTATTGAAGTTCAAAGATAGAAACATAATGTTTCATTTTAGGGAATGGAAATCAAAAAAGCTTCTTTTTGTGTGTCCATGGACCTTTTTTTGTCTTAGGTAAAAACCTTTTTAGATCAACAAGAACTTTTTCGGACAATTTTCTGTAGGTGGTAAGTTTTCCTCCATAGATATTCAATAAAGGCAATTTTTTAATAATTTTTAGATCAAAAACATAATCCCTTGTAACTTTTGAAGCTGAATTAAAGTCTTCAATTAAAGGTCGTATTCCTGAATAAGTATCTACGATGTCCTTTGTTCTGATTTGTTTTTTTAAGTAATTGTTTACTGAATTAATTAAATAGCTAATTTCTTTTTTAGATATCCCTTTATTTTCTGGTGATTTCACTTCCACTTCAGTTGTTCCAATTAAAGAAAACTTCCCTTTATAAGGTAACACAAATATTATTCTTTTATCTGTATTTTGAAATGTGAATGCAACGTTTTCTTTGTACAATTTTTTTGTAATGATATGACTTCCCTTAACCAGTCTTATTTTTTTCTTAGATTTTATTTTTATATTTTTATTTAAAGTTTCATTTATCCATGGTCCAGATGCATTGATTAAAACTTTTGATTTTATTTTTTTTCCATTTTGAAGACTAATGACCCACTCATTATTAATAATTTCAGCTTTTTTAACTTTGTTATATTCTAGTATTTTAGCGTTGTTTCTTTTTGCATCTTGAGCGTTTAACTTTGTTAATTTTTTATCATCAATTTGAATGTCAAAATATTGAAAACCAGTTTTATATTTTTCTTTAAGAATATTTGAATATTTTTTTGTAAGATCAAATTTTTTTGATTTTGGTATATTGCTTTTGCCACCTAAATTGTCGTACAAAAACAAACCAAATTTAATTAACCAGGCTGGTCGAATTTTATCTGCATAAGGAATTATAAAAGGAATCGGTTTGGAAATATGTTTAGCAATTTTATAAACAATTTCTCTTTCTTTGAGAGATTCTCTAACTAATTTGAATTCATAATTTTCTAAATAACGAAGACCACCATGTACTAATTTCGTCGACCAAGATGAGGTTGCTCCTCCAATCTCACCTTTGTCAGCTAAACAAACTGATAAACCTCTACCTGCAGCATCCCTCGCAATACCTGCGCCGTTTATACCGCCGCCTATTATGAATAAATCAAAAATTTTAGACATTTAAATCATGATTTTTTAAAAATATACAACCTCTTTTAGAAATTTAAAATTTTTAAATGAAATTATTTACAATTTCATAATACCTTAACATTAATTAATTATTAATAAAAAATAAAATAAACTAAACTTAACAGAAGGATAGATATGAAAAAAATACTTAGTGTTTTAACAATTCTATTTACTTTCTCTTTTACATCACACAGTTATTCAAAAACAGAAATTCATTGGTGGTACGGAAACAGTGGTTTTCTTGGTGATGTAATTATTGAAATTGCAAATAGATTTAACGCTTCACAAGATCAATATACGGTCATTCCTACAGGAAAAGGAAGTTATGAAGATAACATGGCGGCAACTATTGCTGCATTTAGAGCAGGAGACCAACCACACTATTCACAGGTTTATGATGCTGGTGCTGCAATAATGGTAGCGCAAGTAAAAAATGGTGTTGTCATCGGTTTTGAAGAAATGGCAGAGAAATATGGCATTGATGTAGATGCTGACAATTATATTCCAGGCATTAAAAATTTCTATGCAGACTCTGATGGAAAAATGATTGGTGTGCCTTTCAATAGCTCAACTTGTTTGATGTATGCAAACATGGACATATTGAAAAAAGTAGGAATTGAGTCAGTTCCAAAAACTTATGAAGAGTTTGAGGCTATAGCTCCAAAAATTAAAGCTGCCGGATACATACCTTTAGTTCAAAGTCACTTTCCTTGGATATGGACAGAAAATTTCTTTTCAAGACATAATCTACTTATGACTGATGGAAACAATGGTTACGATGCTGTTCCAACAAAAACTTTATTTGCTGAAACAGATGCATTTGTAATGCATTGGAAAAAAGTCAAGGAATGGTATGAAAAAGGCTTTTATGGATATAAAGGAAGAGCGTGGGGAGATAACCAAGCTCCATTTATAGCTGGTGAAGCTGCATTTTGGTTTGGTTCAGCTGCTTCGTTCGGTGGAATGAAAGGTGTTGTACCTAACTTTACAGTAAACCATATTCCTTACTGGGATTCTGTAACTGGTGGTAAAGAGTATCCAACGTTTATCGGAGGTGCTGCTAACTGGATCTTAAATGGTCATACTGAGGAAGAGTACAAAGGACTTGCTAAATTTATAGAATTTATGGGTTCTCCAGAGATGGATCTGTATTATCACAATATGACTGGTTACTCTGCAGTAACTAAAGGTGGAATAGAGTTAGCTGAAACTATAAATTTCTATAGAGCTTCTCCATATCATAAAGCAGTTGGTGAACAATTAAGCTTAGAAGGTTCGACTATTCCTGGTGGATATAGAGCTGGTAATTGGCCACAAATTCGTGAAGTAATTTACGAAAATGTTGAGCCAATGTTAAACGGCAAAATATCAATCGAAAAAGGATTGCAGAACATGGATAAAGGTGCAGCTAAATTGTTAAAACAATTCGCTAAAACTTTATAATTAATAATTTAAATAAGGAGGGTGTTGATTTACCCTCCTTATTTTTTATTTTACTTATATGAAAAAAGTCCAATTTAAATCTAGCTATTCACAATATTTATTCTTAGCACCACAGTTAGGAATTTTATTAATTTTTTTATATTGGCCAATCATACAAACCTTCAGAGATGCATTTACAATGCAAGATGCTTTTGGATTTGGAGCGACGTTTGTATGGTTTGATAATTTTTTATTTATTTTTGATGATCCAGCTTATTTTATAGCTTTCAAATTTACTATTATTTATAGTTTTGCAATTACATTAATTACCGGCTCAATCGGTTTGCTGCTTGCCGTTCAGGCCAATAATGTAATACATGGTAAAAGCACTTACAAAACACTTTTAATTTGGCCTTATGCAATTGCGCCTGCGGTTGTAGGTGTAATGGCAAATTATTTTTTTAGTGAAAGATTTGGGCTCCTTTATCATTTATTTCACGAACTTTGGGGTTTCAATTGGTACGAGAGTGTTTTTGACTCGTATATTTATGTAATAATAGCTGGTTCTTGGAAACAAATCAGTGCTAATTTTATTTTCTTCTTGGCAGGTCTTCAAGCTATACAAAAATCTGTAATTGAAGCATCAATGATTGATTGTAAAAATAGTTTTAGAAGATTTTGGACAATTACATTCCCATTATTAATGCCAACTACATTCTTCTTAATAATTATTAATATAACCTATGCTTTCTTTGATACATTTGGAATTATTGATACTACAACGATAGGTGCTCCTTCAGGTGAAACAAGAACTCTAGTTTATAAAGCCTACATGGATGGATTTAGAGGATTAGATTTAGGAAGTGCTGGAGCTCAATCAATAATGATGATGTTGATTGTATTAGTAATTACAATTTTTCAATTTAGATATATCGAAGGGAAAATACATTATAATTAATGACTAGATTTATCACATCAAGTTTTTCACATTTAATTTTAATCATTGGAATACTTATCATGGTACTTCCTGTGTGGATGATTTTTGCTAGCTCAACGCACACAAGTTCAATGATTAATATGAATGGTCTCCAAATGTTTTTAGGAGATAGCTTTTATGAAAATTACTTACGGGTTTTATTATATCAGGGTGGTTTCTTTAAAGAGATAACAGCATTAAAAATGTTTTTTAATAGTTTTTTAATGGCTACGGGAGTTGCAATTCTATCCGTTGTCACATCTTTAATGGCTGCCTACGCATTGGTTTATTATAGAATAAAACATGCAACATTATTGTTTTGGATAATTTTTATCACGATATTAGTACCACTAGAGTTAAGAATTTTTCCTACTTATTCAGTAATGGCTGAACTTAATTTAGTAAATTCTTACTTTGGATTAATAGTTCCAATTTCAGCATCAGCTATAGCAACATTATTCTTTCGACAATTTTATAAAACTGTTCCAGATGAATTACTTGAGTCTGCAAAACTTGATGGGGCAAATACCTGGAGATTTTTTGTTGATTTTTTAATTCCTTTGTCAAAAACGATGATTGTAGCGATGTTAATATTTATGTTTGTTTTTGGTTACAATCAGTACTTATGGCCGCTATTGGTAACAACTTCAGAACAATATTGGACAGTGGTTATGGGATTAAAAATGATGTCGGGTTCTATTGTTCATCGTTTTGCTTTTGTGATGATGTCTATGGTTCCACCAATTTTAATTATAATTGTGTTGCAGAAACATTTTATTAAGGGGGTTTTTCAAGATAAATGAAAATTAAACCACTTCAAATAATTGCTCATATTATTTTAATATTAGGGGTATTGTTAATGGTAGTTCCTATTTGGATATCTTTTGCAAGTTCTTCACATGACTCTGTAACTATACTGACGGAAGGTATGAAGTTTCATATAGGTGATCAGCTAGCAAGAAACTATAACGAAGTTTTAAATGAAAAAGGTGGTTGGTCAGAAGAAGTGACTGCTGCAAAAATGTTTATTAATAGTTTTATAATGGCATTAGGGATTGCAACACTTAAAGTAGTTATTTCTGCAATGTCAGCATATGCTTTGGTTTATTATAGATTTAAATTAGCTGTACCAATTTTTTGGTTAATCTTTATTACTCTACTTGTTCCTTTGGAGGTAAGAATTTTTCCAAGCTATAAAATTGTATCTGATTTAGGTTTAACAAATTCATACACAGGCCTTATTCTTCCGTTAGTTGCTTCAGCTACAGCAACTTTTTTCTTCAGACAATTTTACAAAACAATTCCAGATGAACTTTTGGAGTCGGCAAAATTAGATGGAGCAAATGCTTGGAGTTTTTTCATAGATTTCTTGGTACCACTATCAAAAACTATGATAGCAGCAATGTTTATCTTTATGTTCGTATATGGATATAGCCAATATTTATGGCCGCTAATAATGACAACTGCAGAAGAATATTGGACTGTTGTAATGGGAATGAAAATTATTTACACAGAAAGCTATGAAGGAGTTGCTTTGCCAAGAACAGCAGAAAGATTTGCATATATAATTTTATCAATGATCCCACCAGTTTTAGTGGTAGTATTTTTACAAAAATGGTTCATAAAAGGATTAATTCAAACGGAGAAATAAATGAGTTTTTTAGATTTAAAAAATGTGACTAAGATTTATCCAAACGGAACTAAGGCTGTTCACGAAACTTCATTAAGTGTAGATGAAGGAGAGTTTATGGTTTTTGTAGGACCAAGTGGATGTGGAAAATCAACTTTATTAAGAATGGTTGCAGGTTTAGAGGACATTACAGAGGGTGATATTAATCTTGATGGAAAATTAATTAATGAAGTTGATCCATCTGAGAGAGATGTAGCAATGGTGTTTCAGAACTATGCATTATACCCACATATGAATGTGTATAATAATTTGGCTTATGGTTTAAAAAACAGAGGAATTGATAAAGAAACAATTGAGCAAAAAGTAAATGATGCAGCTAAACTGTTACAAATTTCAGATTATTTACAGAGAAAACCTTCAATGTTATCTGGAGGTCAAAGACAAAGGGTTGCTATGGGAAGAGCAATTGTAAGAAATCCAAAAATATTCTTATTTGATGAACCTCTTTCAAACTTAGATGCAAAATTAAGAATTCAGATGAGACTTGAAATTAAAAAACTTCAACAAAAGGTTGGAGTAACAAGTATATTTGTTACACATGATCAAGTTGAGGCCATGACACTTGCTGACAGATTGGCAGTAATTAATAATGGAATTATTGAACAGCTTGGAACTCCTATTGAGATATATGATAATCCAAAATCTTTATTTGTTGCTGGTTTTATTGGTTCACCTCAAATGAATTTTTTAAATGGTAATTTAAAAAATAAAACATTATCTGCAGAAGGTTTTGAAATTAAAGATGTTAATACTGACTTTGAGGGTGAGGTTACATTAGGAATAAGACCTGAGCATTTAGTACAATCTGAGAGTGGTTTAATTAATTTAACAGTAGACTTAGTGGAACAGCTTGGTTCGGATAATATTGTTTATGGTCAATTGAAAAATAAAAAAGACTTTTGTTATAGGTGTCCAGGAAATCAAACTGTTGAAAAAGGTTCTAATTTAAGAGTAAATATGGAGAACAATAAATATTATATTTTTGATAAAAGTACTGGCAAAAGAGTTAATTAAATTTGATTTTAAGTAAACCAAATCATATAAAAATTTATGGTCATCGAGGAGCTAGAGGTGATCTTCCTGAAAATACTTTAGAGAGTTTCAAATATTTATTTGATAATAATTTTAGTGGATTAGAAGTAGATATTTTATTTTCTAAAGATTCGGTGCCAGTAATTACCCATGATTTTTTCTTAGACAGAGATCAGACTAAAGACTTAGATGGTAATTGGATAGAAGATGAATATATGAAAATTAATAGTAAAACTTATAAAGAATTATTAAATTATGATATAGGAGCTGTTAATAAATTATCTAGTTATGGCAGAAGATTTTTAAATCAAAAAAGTTTAGAAAACCAGAGAATACCAAATTTAAACAAATTATTTAAATTATTAAAATCTTATGAAACTGAAGATTTAATAATTAATTTAGAATTTAAGTCTAGTCCATTAATTAGCAATCTAGTTCCTGAACCTATTGAGATTGTAAAACTTGTAAAGCAAGAAATAGAAGTCTCTAATTTAAGCGATCGAATTTTAGTTTCTTCCTTTGATTGGAGAGTTTTAAAAGAATTTAAATTACAATTACCAAAAATTTCTAGAGGTTATTTATCAACACAACAAGAATTAAAAAAAACAAGGAAAAATATTTATGAAAATTCACCTTGGATGGGGTTTATTCCATTTTTTAATAACAGTGAAATTCCAGAAGTTATAAATAATTTAGGTGGAATTGCTTGGCATCCTTTTTACAAAGATATAAAAAAAAAAAATATTGAAGAAGCACACAATCATGGACTAGTGGTAAATACTTGGACTGTAAATAGAGAAAGCGACATGATGCGGATGATTGAATATGGTGTAGATGGAATATTTACAGATTATCCTCTAAGGCTGAAAGAACTTTGTGAAAAAGAAAATAAAAAATGGTTTTAGTATATTTTAATGGATTTAAACATAGTTAATAATGAGGAAAAGTTTTTAGCAGGTAAACTTGAAGGTTACACTTTAAAAGGTGCTGAAAATAAATTTGACAACAAAGGAAACCCTATATCATTTCCAGGCTGCACAATAATTTGCAATATTCCTATTAATACCGATTTATCTAATCAAATTATTAGTTTCCAAAAAAAAATAGAAAATTTTAATCCTAAAAAAACTTATTTCTATTTACCTCCATCTAGTTTTCATATGACATTATTTGATTGTTGTAATTTAAATACAAAAAACACCAATTATTGGCCATCCGATATAGATCCTGATATGGATTATAAAGATATAGCTGTTGAATTAAATAAAAAAATTGAAAATTATAATTTTCCAAAACAATTTAATCTTAAACTAAAAACTTTTTTTGGTGGTTATAGTATTATTTTAGTACCCTTTTCTGAAAAGGATGAAAAAATTCTAAGAAATTGTAGAGATGAACTTAGTAGCTTGTTAAAAATTAAATTTGAAAATCATCAAAGATATACTTTCCATATTACTTTAGCTTATATTTTGAGACAACTTAATGAGACTGAAATAAAAAACTTAATTGAATTTAATAAACAACTATCCTCTGACTTTAATAAAAAATTTCCAAAAATTACTTTCAAAAAACCTGAAATGTGTACTTTTAAAGATATGCTGGAGTTTAAAAGTATTAATTCTTAAAGCCTGTAATAGTTTTTTTTTTTAGAAATGACATTTGATTTTTATATAAATGTAATTTTAAAGATTTATTACAATAAACTTTAATGTGATTTAATTTTTTTGAAGTTCATAGATAGAAACGTAATGTTTCCTCTTAGGCAGTGGGATAATGGTTGGAACTTTAGTCAATCTTGGTTTTATTGATTTATTTCCTACAATTATATTTTTGTCATAATTTTCCAAATCAACCTCAGGATGAGGATTTCCATCATTGATTAATGGCCACGCATCACAAGCTCTATAACCAAATAAAATTAAGGGTCTTGAGTTATTCATTTGATTGTGTCCAGACCCATGAACTGATCTACAATGAAAAAATACTACTGTTCCTGCTGTGCCAGTTATAGAAACACTATCTTTAGTTCCTATTTTATTTTTTTTAGTGTCTATTTTTCCAACAAAATAATTTTCTTTGCTGTGGTGGCTGTACAATTTCTTTTTGTGTGAATTCTTTATTATTTTAAGTGGCCCATTTTTCTCGTAGCAATCATCTAAATATATACCAACTGTAATTAAATCATCGTTCGTATGAGGGTAAAAAGCCCAATCTTGGTGCCATCCAATTTCACTGCCTTTTTTCTTATTTGGAAGCTTAAAATTTAATTTACCTAGATGAAATCTTACTGTTCCACCTAATAATTTTTTAGCTATGGATATAATTCTTTTATCTCTAGATAATTCATAGAAAACTTTATGCCTGTTCTGAGGATTATTTAGTCTTAGAATTTCTTTATTTTTTGGAGAACCTGAATTGTAGACAAAATGGTAATTATCATAAGACTGAGTTCCATTTACACCATTACCTTTTTTTCTTTTTTTTTCTTTTGAAATTACTTCATTAACAATTTTATTAATTTTATTTATCTTTGTTTGAGAAATTAGATTTTCTTTAACTAGAAAGCCATTTTTTTTAAATAAATTCAAATCATTCATAAATGCAGATTATAAATAAAAATAAATCTTCTTATAAAAAAATACAATGTTTAATTAAATTATTAATAAAATTTAGTAATTTTAAATTATTTTTTTAATGCATCTTCAAGATAATCCAATCTATCTTGACCCCAAAAAATCTCATTATTTAAGACATATGAAGGAGCACCAAATACATGGTTATTAACTGCATCTTTTGAATTTTTTTGGTACTCAATGTTTACTTCGTCAGTTAAAGCTAACTTTTTCATTTCCTCAAAATTTAAATTTAATTTTTCACAAATTTCCCGAAGTATTTTGTGATCTGAAAGATCTTTATCCATAGACCATAAATATTTTAAACACTCATTTCCAAAATGAAGTTTATTTCCCATTTTATTTGAGGCGATTACAAATTTTGCTGGCAAATGTGGATCACTAGGTGGAAAAAATTTTGGCTGTTTAATAATTGGCAAACCTAATTTATTTGAAATTCTCTCCATTTCCAAAAGTCTGTACTTTTGTCTTGCAGGGTGTCTTTTAGGAACTGGTAATCCTCCGGTATTTGGAAAAATTTCACCAACTAAATCAAGTGGTTTTTCTATTACTTCTAAATTATATTGACTTACTATTTTTGTAAATCTATCAGCACCTAAGTAAGTAAATGGAGACAAGACACTAAAATAATATTCAATTTTCATTATTTATTTAATTAAGTGCAAACTGCTTAATTTTTTCAAATTCAAAATGATCTGCAATGTCCTTTTTAGCATAATAAACATCTTGAACTACACCATCCTCATTAATTAGAACGTCGGTCACAGCTATATCTAAATGACCTTTTATTCTTGTAGGAATATATCCTTTCATCATAGCAGGAATAATTTTATGTGCTTTAAACAAAATTGCGTTTAGTGTTTTACTCACTGATCTCTCAATTTCATATTTTTGAAAATATTCAAAATTTTCATCTGCTAATACTGTGAATGGTAAATTCTTATGCTTATCCATATATGATTTTAAATTATCTACTGGTGAATGAAATATTCCAACATGCGTAAAATTATTTCCAAGTTCACCAAATCTCTTATTAATTTCATTAAGTCTTAGGTTGCAGAAGCTACAACCTGCGATTCTATAAAAAGTTAATAAGACTTTTTTCCCTAAGGTCTGAGATAAATTAAATGAGTTACCATTCTGATCTGGAAGTGTAATTTCCTCTAATTTATCACCAGTGCTAATTTTCATATTCTACAATATATAGAAATATGAATGCTTTGTTAACAACCTTTAAACGAAGCAGACATATTTCTAATTAAATTGAAATACAAGTCTTTTCCTGGGTCTAAAGTCGCTCCTAATGGGTCAACTACACCGGTTTTAATATTCATATCTTTTGCAACTGCTTTAATGATATCAGGGTTGAATTGAGGTTCAGAAAATACACAAGCAACTTTATCGTGTTCAATTATCTCTCTGATTTCTGCTAGTTGTTCTGCTCCAGGCATTACATCTGTATTAACAGTAAAAGCACCTAATATATTTACATTAAATCTTTTCTCAAAATACTGATAAGCATCATGGAATACAATTGAAGCAACACTGCTACTTAAATCAGTCATTACATCAATTGTAAGTTTATCGATTTCTTGTAAAGCTTTAGCTAAATTACTTTTATATTTAGCTTCATTTTTAGGATCATTTTCAATTAAATGTTCTGCCATTTCATTTAACATAGCTTTTGCATTAATTGGGTCCAACCAAATGTGTGGATCGAATTCACCATGAGCATGTCCATCATGATCGTCATGTCCGTGGTCGTCATGATCATCCTCTTTTTTACCATGATCGTCATGATCGTGGTCGTGATCATCTTCTTTTTTACCATGGTCATCATGTCCATGATCGTCATGATCATCTTCTTTTTTACCGTGATCGTCATGTCCATGATCGTCATGATCATGTTCGTCAAAAATATTTCTTTCTCTAAATTTTAGTACCTGTAATCCTTTAGTATCCATCAATTCAATTTTTTCTGCTTTCTTAGCAATTGAACTCAATGGTTTTTCTAAAAAACTCTCTAAATCTTCACCAACCCAGAATATTAGATCTGCATTTTGAAGCATTTTTGCGTGCGAAGGTTTCATTGCAAATCCGTGTGGAGAAGCATATCCATCAACTATTAAGTCAGGTTTAGCAATACCATTCATTAAGTAACTAGCTAATGAATGAATTGGTTTAATAGAAGCAACTACTTTTATTTCTGCATTTGCTGGTGTAAAGAATGTTAGAATTGATAATATTGAGAATATAAGTGGTATTTTTTTAATATTTTTCATAATAAGTAATTTAATTGGTTGTTATAATATAACGTTATGTAATAATATAACATTTATAAGTCAAGCAATATATGAGCTCAGAAAATAGTACATTAGTAAAATTAAATAACGCTGGTTTTAAACAAAATGATAAATGGCTAGTGGAAGGCGTTTCATTAACTGTTGAAAAGGGAAAAATCGTTACCCTTATTGGACCTAATGGATCTGGAAAAAGTACTACCGCAAAAATTGCATTGGGAATTTACAAAAACATAGAAGGAAGTGTTGAGAAATACACAAATAAAGTTGGATATGTTCCTCAAAAAATATCTATTGATTGGACCTTACCTTTAAGAGTTTATGATTTTATGCTTCTAACTGAAAATATTAAAGATGAGGCAATTGATGAAGCACTTACATTAACAGGTGTTATCCATCTTAAGAATAAAAATTTAGGAAATTTATCAGGTGGTGAATTTCAAAGAGTTTTAATTGCAAGAGCTATTTCAAAAAAACCTGAATTATTAGTTCTTGATGAACCTGTTCAAGGAGTTGATTATACTGGTGAGATTGCTTTGTATGAATTAATAAAAAGAATTTCTGATACACTAAATTGTGGAATTCTATTAATCTCTCATGATCTACATACAGTTATGACCGCAACTGATCATGTGGTTTGTTTAAATGGTCACGTATGTTGCTCTGGATCACCAATGGATGTTGCTAAAAATAATGAATATAAAACCTTATTTGGTGAACAAGCATCTCAAATTCTTTCTGTATATGAACATAAACATGATCACGTTCATTCAGACAAAGGTGAAATAAAGAAAAATTAAATGTTTGATGATTTTTTTATAAGAGCACTAATTGCAGGCTTAGGTATAGCCCTAGTAACAGGGCCTCTTGGTTGTTTTGTTGTTTGGAGAAGATTATCTTACTTTGGTGATACATTAGCTCATTCAGCACTTCTTGGTGTAACAATGGCATATACTTTAGATTTAAGTATAGCTATTTCAGTGTTTTTAATTTCTTCAGTAATTGCATTAATCCTAATTCAACTACAGAAAAAAACTAATTTACCTGGGGACGCTTTGCTTGGTCTATTAGCTCACTCTTCTTTAGCTGTCGGATTAGTAGTAATAGGTTTTTTAGCCTTTATTCGTTTTGATATTATGGGACTTTTATTTGGCGATATATTAGCCGTAACAACTGATGATTTGATAATTATTTGGACTGGAGGAGCTTTAATTTTATTAGTTCTTAAATTGATTTGGAAACCGTTGTTTGCGTCTACAGTTAATTATGAATTAGCAGAAGCAGAAGGATTAAACCCTGATAGAGCAAAAGCTATTTTTACAATTCTTATGGCTGCTGTGATAGCAATATCAATTAAAATGGTAGGGTTATTACTAATTACAGGTATGCTAATTATACCAGCGGCTATGGCTAGAAATATTTCAGATAGTCCTCAAAAAATGGTAATATTTTCAATTATTGGTGGATTACTGTCTGTTGTATTGGGTTTATATTCTTCATTAGAATTTAATACATCTTCAGGACCATCAATAATAGCTGCCTCGTTAGTACTATTCATAATTTCTTTATTTAAAATAAAACAATCGATTAAATTGAAAAACTGATAACATATTGATAAAAATTTAAAGATGCAAAAAGAACTTAACCTTTCCAAAAATCAAAAAATTATTTTTGACCTAATTGATAAATCTGGTGGACCAATGAAAGCTTATTCAATCCTTTTTAATGTTCAAAAAAAAGGAATTAAAGCGCCTTTACAAGTTTACAGGGCATTAGATAAATTAGTTGAAATAGGAAAAATTCATAAGATTGAAAGCAGAAATGCTTTTATAGCTTGTCAAAATTCAAGCTGTCAGGTTTCTAAAGCGACAGCTTTTTCAATTTGTGAAAGTTGTGAAAATGTATCAGAAATAAGTAATTCAAAACTTTCAAAATATTTATCTAATTTTTCAGATGACTCTGGAATGAAATATAGCAAGTATAATTTAGAATTTTTTGGTTTATGTAAAAAATGTAAATCAAAATAATGAGCACAGTTTCATTAACTTTAGACGAAATATTTGAACTAGCTAAAAAAACACTTTTAGCTAACGGTTGTGATGATGAAACAGCATCAATACTATCAGACTTGATTAGAAATGCTGAACGAGATGGCTCGGTATCACATGGTCTATTTAGATTACCAGCATATGTAACAGGTCTTAAAGGTGAAAAGATTAATGGTAAGGGTAAACCTGAAGTTAAAAAAATATCTCCATCAGTAATTAAAGTTGAAGGAAATAATTGCTTAGCACCTGTTGTATTAAATAAAGGATTACCAGAATTAGCTAAAGCTGCAAAAGAAAATGGTGTTGCAGTATTAGCAATAAATAATTCACATCATATGGCTGCTATGTGGCCTGAAACAGAAAAATTAGCAGAGGAAGGTTTAGTTGCATTTGCTTGTACATCTTACAAGCCTGCAGTTGCACCTGCAGGTGCTATTAAACCATTATTTGGAACGAACCCAATTTCATTTGCTTGGCCACGTCCAGGTAAAACACCAGTTGTTTATGATATGGCAACTGCTTCAATGGCAATGGGAGAAGTTCAAGTTGCTAAAAGAGAAGGGCATAAAGTTCCACTTGGAACTGGTTTAACTAAAGATGGTAAAGAAACAACTGATCCAGGTGAAATTGCTGATGGTGGAGTTTTATTACCTTTTGGTGGTTACAAGGGATCTGCAATTGCAATGATGGTTGAATTAATGGCAGGTGCATTAGTTGGAGATAATTTTAGTTTTGAAACTGCTGCCAAAGATAATAATGATGGTGGTCCTCCAAGTGGTGGTGAATTTATTCTTGCCATTAACCCAGATAAAACCTCAGGAACTAATTGGCAAAAACATGCTGATGATTTTTTTGAAAAAATGAAATCAATGGGCGAAGTAAGATTACCTGGAGAAAGACGTCACAAGAATAGAATGGATACTGGTCCAAGAAAAATTAACGAAGAATTAGTAAATAAAATTAAATCTCTAAGCTAAATTAATCTCAATTGGAGTGTGATCAGAAGGCTTTTCTCTTCCACGTGGATCTTTATTAATATTGATATCTTTAATTTGATTAATTATAGAATTTGAAACTAAAAAATGATCAATCCTCATGCCATTATTTTTTTGCCATGCACCTCTCATATAATCCCAAAATGTATATCCTTCTTTATCCTCATAAAAATGTCTGTAGACGTCATTAAAACCAAGATTAATCATTTCTCTAAATTTTTTTCTTATTTCAAGTCTGTATAAAGCATCGTCTTCGAAACTTTTAACATTATAAACATCTTCTGCTGAAGGTATAATATTGAAATCACCAGCTAAAATAATATTTAAATTTTTTTTAGATAAAATTTTTAATTGTTTTGTTAATTGATTAAGCCAATCTTTTTTATAATCGTATTTTTCAGTATCTACAGGATTACCATTAGGGGTGTAAATATTTATTAATTGTATATTTTTTTTCTTATGTTCAAATTCAGCTGAAATTATTCTTGATTGTTTTAACTTATCCTTAATTAAATCTGTTTTGACATTTTTTAATTTATTTTTAGATATAATTGCTACACCATTATAACTTTTTTGACCAAATACATGACTTTCATAGTCCATTGATGAAAAATCATCATATGGAAAATTAACATCTTCAGTTTTGATTTCCTGCATCATTAAAATATCAGGTTTATATTTTAATAAATAGCTTTTGATATTTTCAATTCTTGCTCTTACCGAGTTTACATTCCAAGATGAAATGAGCATTAAAGTGAAAAAGATACTCCACAACCACATGAAGATTTGGTTTGTGGATTATAAATTTTGAATTGTTCACCTATAAGTTCAGACACATAATCAACCTTAGATCCTTTAAGCAAATCAGCTGAAGTTTTATCAATTAAAATATTTTGATAATTTAAATCATCATCTTGTTTTGATTTATCAAATGTAAATTCATATTGAAAACCAGAACATCCTCCACCTTTGATAGCGATTCTGAAGAATGATCCTTTGTCTTTTTTTGATAACAAATTATCTATTTGTTTTAACGCTTTATCCGTAAATTTAATTTCTTTAATCATGTTTGAACACTGATATTACTAATATAATACTTAATTATTTAAATTAAAGGATGAAAAAAGACACTTTGTTAGGAGTATTTAAAAGTAAAGGCAGACTTATTAAAGAAGCTAATTCAAAATACAGATCTCCTTTTCAACGCGACAGAGATCGAATAATCCACAGCGCATCATTTAGAAGATTAAAGCATAAAACCCAAGTATTTGTTAATACAGAAGGCGATCATTTTAGAACAAGGATTACTCATTCAATTGAAGTTGCTCAAATAGCAAGATCAATTGCAAAATATCTAAAATTAAATGAAGATTTAGCTGAAACCTTAAGTCTTGCTCATGACTTAGGTCATACTCCCTTTGGCCACGCAGGAGAGGATGCTTTAGATGAATGTATGCAAAATTATGGAGGTTTCGATCATAATCTTCAGACACTAAGAATTGTAATGTTTTTAGAAAATAAATATTTCAAATTTGATGGACTAAATTTAACTCTTGAAACTTTAGAAGGACTTTTAAAACATAACGGACCAGTAGAGAATCTAAGCATGATCAACGAACTCATTGGATCAAAAGTTTTCAAAAATAAGATTAATTTTAATACGTATCCATCATTAGAAGCTCAAATATCAGCTATATCAGATGATATTGCATATAATAATCATGATATTCAAGATGGAATTAAAGCAGACCTATTTAAACTTGAAGAATTAGTTGAATTAGATTTTTTTAAAGAAATTTATCAAAAATATAAAAAAAAAATTAATAAAAAAAATTATAAAATTGCTATTTATCAAATCATCAGAGATTCAATAGATATTATGATTAGAGATTTACTAAGTAATACAGAAAAAAATATTAAAAAATTTAAAATTAAGTCATTAAATGACGTGTCAAAATCAAATCAATTAATAGTTTCTTTTTCAGATAAAATACAAAATTCAGAACAAAAAATCAGATCATTTTTAAGACATAGAATGTATGACAATAAATTGGTGCTTAATAAGAATCAAAGAGGTAAAATGATAATTAAGAAATTATTTAAAATAATTAAATCAAATCCTAGAAAATTTCTTACTAAAGAGCAATTGACTAAAGACAAATATAGAGCTATTTCAGATTTTATCTCTGGTATGACAGACAGATACGCAATTAACCTTTATAACGATAATAAATGAATATTTTTGAATTATATCTAGAAAAAATTAAATTTATTATTGTTGAGCTTAGTAAAAAAAATCAACTTATCGTTCCAGAAAGTTTCAATGGTATTAATGCGGAAATACCGCCTCCAAAATTTGATTGTGATATTTCAACTAATGTTGCAATGGTTTTATCCAAACTAAATAAAACTTCTCCAATACAATTAGCAGAAAAACTCGCACCTGAAATCAAAAATAGCGATGATCAAATAGACAATATATCCGTTGCTAAACCTGGTTTCATAAATATTAAATTTAAGCCATCTTTTTGGTCAAACTTTATTAAAGAAATTATTGATAATGCCAAGAAATTTGGAATTAATGAGAAAGAGAAAAAAAATAATTATTTAGTTGAATTCGTATCAGCTAATCCTACAGGACCTTTGCATGTTGGTCACTGTAGAGGAGCTATTTTAGGCGATGTCATATCTAATGTGTTAATATTTAATAAGCATAAAGTTACAAAAGAGTATTATGTAAATGATTATGGTAATCAAATTATAAATTTTACAAAATCTGTATATTTTAGAATTAGAGAAGTAAAGTTTAACGAAACTTTTCCACAAGATAATCCTGATTTGTATCCAGGAGATTATTTAGTCGATTTTGCTAAAAATATAGTTTCAGATAATTCAGATCTAAATTTTGATAATTATGATCAAATAAGCGATAGGTTAACAGCTTTATCTATAGAACAGGCGCTGCTTTTAATTAAAAAGAACCTTAAGAGTTTAGGAATTGACCACGATAATTTTGTTAGTGAAAAAAGCATTGTTTCAAACAAAGAAGTAGAAAGTGTAATAAAATTTTTAGAAAAAAATAAATTTGTTTATAAAGGAAAAATTAAAGCTCCAGCTGGAGAAGACGATAAAAACTGGGTAGAACGAGAACAGTTACTTTTTAAATCTACTGATTTTGGTGATGATAAAGATAGAGCATTGCAAAAATCAGATGGAGCATGGACTTATTTTGCAAGCGATGTTGCATACCATAAAAATAAAGTAGATCGTAAATTTGATTATTTAATAAATATCCTTGGAGCAGATCATGCTGGTTACATCAAAAGAATTTCATCCTCAGTTGAAGCTTTATCAGGAAAAAAAGATAAACTAATTTGTAAAATTAGTCAGCTTGTAAAATTAATTAAAGATAACAAACCATTTAAGATGTCTAAAAGAAAAGGTGACTACATTACGGTTGATGATTTAATTAAAGAAGTTGGAAAAGATGCAACTAGGTTTATCATGCTCAACAGAAGTAGTGATGTTGAATTAGATTTTGATTTTGATGCTGTAAAAGAAAAATCAAAAGATAATCCGTTATATTATGTTCAATATTGTTATGCAAGAATCTCATCTGTCTTTAGACATATTGATAAAGATTTAAATTCAAACATTGAATTAGATGATTTTAGTTTTGAATATTCAAATGATGAAATCAAAATTTTAAAAAAGATTTCAGAATGGCCTAAATGTATTGATGCAGCTAGTTCAAAATTAGAACCGCATAGAATACCTGTTTATTTATATGATCTTGCCTCAGAATTTCACTCTTATTGGAATCTTGGTAAAAAAAACCCAGAAAAAAGATTTATTAATGATCAAAAAACAGTTTCACCAGATAAATTAATTTTTTTGAAAGCAATATCTAACGTTGTAAAATCAGGAATGGATATAGTTGGCGTAGATACACCAGATAAAATGTAATGTTAAAAGAAATTAAGTATTTAATCTTTATTGTTGTAATTGCTTTATTTATTTTTTTGACTGGTAGATATTATTTTTCAGATGAAAATAAGAAAAAATCATACAGATCTTATAAAAATAATGATGAAAAAATTAAATTATATTCAAAAAATCTACCTGTTTTGGAAAATGACACGCAAAATGTAATAGAATACGTTAAGCAAACAAACAAAAAAAAGAAAAAAAAGTTTAACTTTTGGAAACTTTTAGAGAATGATTAAGAATAGAAGAGCTTTTATTGTTGGTTTAAAATCATCAAAATTATCAAACAAAGAGATTACTTTTTTAAATAAATATAAACCATGGGGAGTTATTTTATTTTCAAGAAACATAAGTTCAATTGAACAAACTAAAAAATTAACTGATAAAATAAAAAAGATATTTAAAGATAAAAAATACCCAATACTAATTGATCAAGAAGGTGGCCGAGTAAATCGATTAAGTAAAATTATCTCATTTGACAATTTAACCTCTGAATATTTTGGCAATTTATTCACAAAAGATAAGAAAAAATTTAATATTATTTATAAATTATTTATCGATAAGACTTCGTATTTACTTAAATCAATTGGTATTAATATAAATACTGTTCCTGTTTTAGACCTTCGTGTTAAAGGAGCTAGCAATATTATTGGTGATAGGTCTTTTTCAAAAAATAAAAAAAATGTCTCTAAAATTGGAGATATTTGTATTAATAATTTTCACGAAAATTCTATTGGAACTGTGATGAAGCATATACCAGGGCATGGATTAGCCAAGGTAGATAGTCATAAATTTACTCCTATAGTTACTAAAAACTTAAATTATTTGAATAAAAATGATTTTTTTCCATTCAAGAAAAAGCAAAGCTATTTTGCAATGACAGCACATGTAATATATCGAAATATAGATAAGTTAAATACAGCTACACACTCTAAAAAAATTATAAATTTAATTAGAAAAAAAATTGGTTTTAAAAACATTTTAATTTCAGATGATTTATCAATGAAAAGTTTAAAAGATGATTTAAAAACTAATACTATTAAAACGTTTAGTGCAGGTTGTAATCTTGCACTTCATTGTAATGGCAAATTGTCTGAAATGAAGGTGGTTGGCGATAATTCACCAAAGGTTAATAATTTTATTATAAAAAAAACATCGCTATTTTATAAAATTTTAAGTTAATATCTGAGCATGACTATTTCTGATTCTGCATTATTTAATGTTGATATTAATAATTATAATGGCCCTCTAGACGTCCTTTTAGATTTAGCCAAAGCTCAAAAGGTAGATCTTGAAGAGATATCAATTACTAAATTAGCAGATCAGTTTCACGATTATATTACAAAAGAAAAAGATTTAAATTTAGAAATTGCGTCAGAATATTTATTAATGGCAACTTGGTTAGCTTATTTAAAATCTAAATTATTACTTCCAGGAACACCTGAAGAAGAATTTAAAGTTCAAGAAGTTGCTGAAAAATTAAAATTACAACTTAAAAAACTAGAATTGATAAGATTGCTTTCTGAACAAATGTTAAAAAGAAAAAGATTAGGAAGAGAAATTCGATCAAGAGGAATGAAAGGAAATATAAGATCTATTTATAGCACAGAATATAATTTAAGTTTATTTGAACTACTTAAGTCATACTCAACAATTATAATGACCAAAGATTTTCAAAAAATGAATATTCCAAAATTACCTGTCTTTACTGCAGAGGATGGAATTAAAACTATAAGAGAGTTTTTTGGTAAATTAATTGATTGGAAAAAATTAGATGATTTAATTCCTAAAAATTTTAAAAATGGTTCAAAATATAAACGCACTGGAAAAGCAGGAATTTTCGCAGGTTCATTAGAATTAGTTAAAGAAGGAAACCTGACTATGAAACAAGATAAATTATTTGATGATATTTATGTGAAGGAAAATAATGATTAAAAAAGAAAAAATTGCAAAAGACAATATTGTTAAATTTCCATCCAAGCTAACTGATTTAGAAAAAGAGATTGAAGCAGTTATTTTTGCAGCTGCTGAACCATTAGATGTTGATACAATCGAAAGTAAAATAACGAAAAAAGGTAGTGTATCTAAATCATTAGAAAAGCTGCAGCAAGAATACTCTAAACGTGGAATTAATCTAGTTTGCATAAAAGAAAAGTGGTCCTTCAGAACCTCTCCTAATCTGTCAAATATTATGTCACAAGAAAGAACGGTTGAAAAAAAACTTTCTAGAGCTGCGGTGGAGACTTTGGCTATAATTGTATATCATCAGCCTGTTACTAGAGCAGAGATTGAAGAAATAAGAGGTGTTGCATTCGGAACAAATACTCTTGAAATATTGATGGAGCTTAATTGGGTAAAACCGGGTGGTCGTAAAGATGTACCAGGTAGACCAATTCAGTATGTTACGACAGATGAATTTTTAAGCCATTTTAATCTACAAAAATTATCTGATCTACCAACAATTGATGAATTAGGTGCTGCTGGATTAATTGACAGCACTAGTGTCGATAGTGCAATTTTTGGAACTGGTAAATTCTACAAAGAAAAACAAGAAGAAAAAAAAGAGGATATTTATTCTAATATTGATGAGATGCTAAATAGTACTCTTGATACTGAAGAGAAAGATTAACAAAAAAGTAACTTTTAAATTAATCGTAAAAAGGTTATAAGTTTTTTATGAGCATAGGAATTTGGCAAATTGCAATCGTAGTTATATTAGTAGTCTTATTATTTGGGCGAGGTAAAATTTCTAGTCTGATGGGTGATGTAGCTAAGGGAATTAAAAGTTTTAAAAAAGGAATGGCGTCAGATGTTACTGACGATACAGAGCCAAAAAATATTTCCGACGAAAATAAAGACTCAGAAAAAAAAGATTAAATCACATGCCTACTATTGGTTGGTTTGAGATATTAATTGTTGTTGGTATTGCAATTGTTGTTCTTGGCCCAAAAGATTTTCCAATCATGTTAAAGAAAGCTGGTTCTTGGATAGGATCTGCTAAAAGATATGTAAGCAACATTCAAAATGAAGTTTCTAATTTAGAAATTGATGAAGAAAAAATTGATAAAGAAATAAAAAAAGAAACTAAAAAAGATGAGTAATGAAGAAAATGAAGGTGGATTTGTTAGCCACCTAACAGAATTAAGAAAAAGATTAATACATAGTTTCGTATTTCTAATAATCTTTTTTGTAATTTGTTATATATTTGCGGAACATATTTATGGTTTTTTAGTTGATCCATTTGCTCAAGCCGTAAAAGATGATGGATCTGACCGAAGGCTTATTTTTACAGCCTTACAAGAAACTTTTTTAACCTATATAAAGGTATCTTTTTTCACTGCTTTTTTTGTGACTTGTCCATTTATTCTAATGCAAATATGGAAATTTATTGCACCAGGTTTATACAAACATGAAAAAGTTGCAATACTTCCGTACCTTGTATTAACACCAATACTTTTCTTTTTAGGGGGAATGCTTGTTTACTATTTGATAATGCCTCTGGCTATAAAATTCTTTTTATCTTTTGAAAGCACAGGGATGTCTACAAGTCTTCCAATTCAATTAGAGGCTAAGGTAAATGAATATTTATCACTTGTTATGAAGTTAATTTTTGCGTTTGGAATAAGTTTTCAATTACCTATAGTTTTAAGTTTATTAGCTAGAATAGGTGTTGTTGACAGTCAATTTCTAAAAGAAAGAAGGAAATATGTTGTAGTAATTATATTTGCTGCTGCAGCATTACTAACACCACCAGATCCAATTACTCAAATTGGTTTAGCTATCCCATTATTAATTTTATATGAATTATCTATATTTTCAGTAAAATTTATAGAGAACAAAAAATTAGAAAAAACTGATGCATAATTTAAAAGAAATAAGAAAAGATTTTTCAAAATTTGAAAAAGATCTTGTAAAACGCTCAGTAAAAATTGATTTTAATAATTTAAAAAAACTTGATGAGTTAAATAGAGATTTAATACAAAGGAAAGAAAATTTAGAAAAAGAAAAAAAAGATATTTCAAAATCCAAAGATGAAAGTCTATTTAAAAAATCTAAAGAAATATCTATAGAATTAGAGAAGATTTCTGAACAACAAAAAAATACCAAAACTGAATTAGATAATATTTTATCAAGTATACCAAACATACCTCATCAAGATGTTCCAAATGGAATAGATGAAAATGACAATGTGGAAGTCCTAAAAGCTGGGAAAGTTCCTGAATTTGATTTTAAACCTAAATCTCATTACGAACTCGGCGAAAATTTAGGCATGCTAGATTTTGATCTTGCAACAAAAACAACAGGGTCAAGGTTTGTATTTGTAAAAAAAGAGCTAGCATTATTGGAACGTGCTTTATCTAATTTTATGCTAGATACTCATATTATTCAAAATGGTTATCAAGAAATTTCACCTCCATTAATAGCTTCTGATAATACTATGTATGGAACAGGCCAATTACCAAAATTTGAAAACGATCAATTTGAAATAAAGTTTGATCAAGGATCTGATAGAAAATTTTTAATTCCAACTGCAGAAGTAATATTAACCAATATAGTTAAAGATAAAATCGTTAATCAAAAAGAATTACCTATGAGATTTGTTGCTTCAACTCCATGTTTTAGAAAAGAAGCTGGTAGTTATGGAAAAGATACAAAAGGAATGATTAGACAACATCAATTTTATAAAGTTGAGCTGGTAAGTATTGTTGAAAAAGAAAATTGTTTAGATGAATTAGAGCGAATGACTAATTGTGCAACAGATATTCTAGATAAGTTAAAGCTACCTTATAGAAAAATAATTTTATGCTCTGGTGATATGGGTTTCAGTGCTGAAAAAACATATGATATCGAAGTATGGTTGCCATCAGAAAATAAGTATCGTGAGATATCATCATGCTCTTCTTGTTCAACATTTCAAGCGCAAAGAATGAAATCAAGATATAAAAATAAAAACAAAGAAACTGTTTTTGTTGGAACATTAAATGGCAGTGGTTTAGCTGTGGGTAGAACACTAATTGCTGTACTAGAAAACTATCAAAAAAAAGATGGTTCAATTATTATCCCTGAGGTACTGCGACCGTATATGAATAATTTGAAATCAATTTCAGCTAAATAAAGTTGTTTTAATTACACAGATAGTATAAGTATTCACATAATTTATAAGGAGATTTATGGAAGGTTCAGGAATAGGACAATTTATACCGTTAATTTTAATTTTTGTTATTTTTTATTTTTTCTTAATCAGACCACAGCAAAAAAAAGTTAAAGAGCATAAAGCTATGGTTGAAAGCCTTAAAAGAGGTGACAGGGTTGTCACTTCTGGTGGTATTACAGGTACAGTAGAGAGACTAATTGATAATGATAAAGTTGAAGTAGAAATTGCTGAAAATGTAAAAGTTGAGATAGTTAAATCTACTGGTATTCAAAGTCTTGTTAATACAAACACTCAAGAAGTTAAAAAATAATTATTTTTAGTTAAGTGCTTTATTTCTCTAAGTTAAGAATTTTATTTGTAACTCTCTTTTCAGTTCTTTTTATTTTAATTGCTTCCTCAAATCTTTTTAAGTTTGATGATAGTTTTTTTGATAAAAAAATTAATCTAGGATTAGACCTCCAAGGTGGATCCTATCTACTGCTTGAAATTGATAATGAACCTGTAATTGAACAAAAATTACAAAATCTAACAACAACAATCAGAAATTACTTCAAAGAGAAAAATATTAAAATAAACAATATAAAAATAGATAATCAAAATATTTTTTTTAATGTAATAGATAATGATAAGCAATCTGTCTTAGATGTTTTTCAGGATGAAAATAGTGATCTTAATCCTTATTACCCAAGATTTAAATCACATCAGTTAGAAATTGGAGATACAGGATTAAATTTTAAAGTTAATTTTTCAAGACAGGGTTTAATTAAACTTAAGAACTCTTCTCAAGATCAAGCTATAGAAATAGTTAGAAGAAGGGTAGATGAGGTTGGTACTAATGAACCCAATATACTCAAAAGAGGGAATAACAGAATTTTAGTTGAGCTTCCTGGATTAGATGATCCAATGAGAATAAAATCATTACTTGGTAAAACCGCAAATCTTACATTTCGTTTTGTAACAAATGACGAAAATGATCGTTTTGGTGTTGAAAAGTTAAAATTTGAAAATGGTCTTGAAGAAGCCACAGTCAGTAAAAGAATAATTATAAGTGGTGAAAATTTACTTGATGCTCAGCCAAAAATGGACACTCAAACTAATCAAACTATTGTTTCATTTACTTTAGATAGAGTAGGTGCAAAAAGGTTTGGTAAGGCAACTTCAACTGGTATTGGAAAGCAATTAGCAATTGTTTTAGATGGCAAAATTATTAGTGCACCAGTAGTTAGAGACACTATTGCCAGTGGATCTGGTCAGATAAGTGGTGGTTTCACTTTTCAAACAGCAACTGATCTAGCTTTATTATTAAGATCAGGAGCGTTACCTGCACCACTAGAAATAATTGAAGAAAGAACAGTAGGCCCAGATCTTGGACAAGATTCAATTAATGCAGGAATGATTGCTTTAGCAATAGGATTTATTTTGGTTATAATTTTTATGTTCGTAAAATATAAAATTTTTGGATTAATTACCAATGTAACATTGATAGTTAATTTATTTATTCTTTTGGGTGTTTTAACTTTATTTGAAGCTACTTTAACGTTGCCTGGTATTGCAGGTATTATTCTGACCGTAGGTATGGCTGTTGATGCAAATGTTTTAATTTTTGAGAGGATTAAAGAAGAACTAAAAGATGAAACTAATAATATTATAGCTTTTGATGGTGGTTATACTAAATCAAGAACAGCAATTTTAGATGCTAATATTACCACATTATTAGCAGCAATTATTTTGTTTTTCATGGGCTCAGGTCCAGTCAAAGGTTTTGCTGTAACCTTAGGAGTTGGAATATTTACAACACTATTTTCAGTCTATTTCATAGCAAGATTGTTCACTAGTATTTATGTATCAAAAAATAAAGATAAGGAAAAATTAATATAATGATTGCCTTTAATAAATATTATAATCATTTTAATTTATTATCTTCAGCATTGATTGTTGTTTCATTATTATTATTAATATTCAAAGGACTTAATTTTGGTATAGACTTTAAAGGTGGAACATTAATTGAATTAAGAGCCTCAGACTCAAAAATAAATGTTAGTTCATTAAGAGATAGATTTAACCAAATGGATTTGGGAGATGTTTCGGTTAAGAAATTTGGTAATGACACTGATTTTTTAGTTAAATTTGAAAATAAAGACAATAAGAAAAATATCATTGAAGAAATTAAAGTTAATTTAGATAAATCTTTTGGAAACAACTATGATTTTAGAAGAGTTGAAAATGTTGGCCCAAAAGTTAGTGCTGAGTTATTAAAATCAGGAGTAATAGCAATATCTTTGTCATTGGCATTAATGCTGATTTACATTTGGATTAGATTTGAATGGCAGTTTAGTCTAGGTGCAATTTTAGCTTTGTTCCATGATGTTATTGTAACTCTAGGTGTTTTTTCATTATTTAGTTTGGAAATTAATTTATCAATTATAGCAGCAGTATTAACAATAGTTGGATATTCAATGAATGATACTGTTGTAATTTTTGACCGTGTTAGAGAAAATCTTAGAAAATATTCTGATATTAAGATTTTTGAATTAACAAATATTTCAATTAATGAAACGTTATCAAGAACTATAATTACATCTGCAACTACTTTACTAGCTTTATTAGCAATTTATTTTTTTGGTGGAGAAATATTAAAAGGATTTTCATTAGCAATGATACTTGGCGTTGTTTTCGGAACCTATTCATCCATTTATATAGCTAATACTGTTTTAGTTAGACTAAGAGTTTCACAAAAAACTGTACTTAGAGAAAACGATAAAAAATAATTTAATATAAGTTTTGAGCTATTACCATTGTAAGTAACATTGGTAACGATAATAAAGTATTTGTTCTAGAGAAAAGCATAGCAGTTTTAGCTGATTTTGCTTTTGTATCAGGGTCACTTTCTACAATTCCCAAAGCTCTTTTTTGATTTGGCCAAATAACAAACCAAACATTAAAAGCCATTATTATTCCTAGCCACATTCCAATACCAATTGCTGTATGTTTTGGTACACCTGAACCAATACTTAAAGTCATTGCATCATGAAGATATCCGTTTAGAAGAGCAAGAATTAGCCCAGAAAGAACAGTCAATGCAGCGGCCCATCTAAAATAAAATAATGCAGCTGGAGCAATTACTTTACCTATGGCAGGTTTTTGTTCATCTGGAATTTTTCCCATATTAGGAATTTGAACAAAATTAAAATACCACAATAGTCCAATCCACATAATTGCAACAATTACATGGATATATCTGAATAACCAGCTCCAGAATAATGTATCTATAGCTATCCCATCATTTAAATAGAATAATCCTAAAAATAATAATATTGCTATAGCTATCGATGTGTGAACTGTTTTTGATAACGATGATAACAAATTGCTCATGATTCTATTAAATATACACTAATTTTTAAAAATTTTAAGTTTTAAAATCTAATTTAAAAGAGGTTTTAAAAATTGACCTGTGTAGCTGTCTTTAACCTTACATACTTCCTCAGGTTTACCTTCGGCGACAATTTTACCACCTTTTACACCACCCTCTGGTCCCATGTCTACAATGTAATCTGCCGTTTTAATTACATCTAAATTATGTTCAATGACAACTACTGTATTCCCAAGTTTTACAAACGTATGAAGAATCTCCAATAGTTTTTTAATATCATGTTGATGTAACCCTGTTGTTGGTTCATCTAATATATACATTGTTCTTCCAGTTGATCTCTTCGACAATTCTTTTGCTAATTTTATTCTCTGAGCCTCACCACCTGATAGTGTTGTTGCTTGTTGCCCAATTTTTATATAACCCAATCCAACCTTTTTTAAAGTTAGCAGTTTTGTTTTTATATTTGATATATTTTCAAAATACTCACAACCTTCATCAACAGACATATCTAAAACATCGGCAATACTTTTTCCTTTAAATTTTATTTCCAAAGTTTCTCTATTATACCTTGTTCCCTTGCACTCATCACATTGTATATAAACATCAGGTAAAAAATGCATTTCATATGTGATTACACCATCACCTTCGCAAGCTTCACATCTACCTCCTTTTACATTAAATGAAAATCTACCTGGTTTATATCCTCTTGTTTTGGATTCAGGCAAACTTGTAAACCAATCTCTAATAGGTCCAAAGGCTCCTGTGTATGTTGCTGGATTTGATCTAGGTGTTCTCCCAATAGGAGATTGGTCAATATCAATTACTTTATCAATTAATTCTACTCCTTTATAACCTTTAAATGATTTAGGTGCTTTTCGAGCTTTATTATTTAAAGTTAAATTTAAGGCGTGGAATAGTGTTTGTAATATTAGAGTAGATTTACCACTACCCGAGACACCAGTAACGCAGGTAAAAGTTCCGGTTGGAATTTTAAGATTAACATTATTTAAATTATTTCCACTTGCACCATTAATTTCAACAAATCTTCCATTTTTAGCCAAACGTCTTGACTTAGGTATTTCAATTATTTTTTTATTTGCGAGATACTGTCCAGTAATACTATTTTTATCTTTTTTAATTTCCTCATATGATCCTTGGGCTGTTATCTGGCCTCCATTGCTCCCAGCCTCAGGGCCTAGATCAATAATATGATCTGCATTCTCCATTGTCTCAGTATCATGCTCAACAACAATAACTGTATTACCAAGATCTCGTAATCTTTTTAATGCGTTAATTAGCTTTACGTTATCTTTTTGGTGCAATCCAATTGAAGGTTCATCTAAAACATATAATACACCTGTTAAACCAGATCCAATTTGTGAAGCTAATCTTATTCTTTGAGCTTCACCACCTGATAAAGTTCCAGATTCTCTTGATAATGTTAAATAATCTAAACCAACGTTTAAAAGAAAATTTAATCTTTCATTTATTTCTTTTAAAACATGTTCAGCAATTTTAAATTGTCTTTTATCAAGATTATTTTCTAAATTTTTAAACCATTCTGCTGCATCTAAAATAGATTTTTTTGTTACTTCACTAATATTAAGATCATTGATTTTAACACATAAAGCCTCTTCTTTTAATCTGTCACCATTACATGCTTCACATGCTGTATCAGATTGATATTCAGCAATAGCTTCTCTTTTCCATTCGCTATCAGATTCTAAAAATCTTCGCTCAAGATTATTAATTACACCTTCAAAGGTTTTTTTGTAAGAATATTTTTCGTACCCATCATCATAATTAAATTTAATCTCATCCTCATCTGAACCATAAAGAATAATATCTTTAATTTTTTTGGGTAATTTTTTCCATTTTTCGTCTAAAGAAAAACCATAATGTTTTGCTAAAGATGCTAAAGTTTGAGCATAGTATAATGTGGTTGATTTTGACCAAGGTTCAATTGCTCCATCAGCTAAACTTTTTCTTTCATCAGGAACAACTAAATTTGGATCAACATTTAATTTCATTCCAATTCCCTCACACTCTTCGCAAGCTCCATAAGGGCTGTTAAATGAAAAAAGTCGCGGTTCAATTTCTTCAATTGTAAAACCACTTTCAGGACAAGCAAACTTTGTAGAGTAAATTAACTTTTCATTTTTTCTAAATTTTTGAGGAAGTGTTTCATCTTCATATTCTACAAAAACTAAACCATTAGCTAAATTTACAGCTGTTTCAATACTTTCAGCTAATCTGTTTCCAAGTTTGGAATTTAAAACTATTCTATCGACTAAGATTGAGATATCATGTTTAAGTTTTTTATCTAGATTAGGTGATTTTTCTATATCATATAAAACATTATCAATTTTAATTTTTCTAAATCCTCTTCTCTTATAGCTTAAAATATCTTTTTTATATTCACCTTTACGACCTCTTACCACTGGAGCATAAATATATATTGTTGATTTTTTTGGTAATTTTTTAACTAAATCTACTATTTGAGTAATTGTTTGTGAGGTTATTGGTTTACCTGTAAACGGTGAGTAGGGGATACCAGCTCTAGCGTATAATACCCTCATGTAATCATATATTTCTGTTACAGTTGCAACAGTAGATCTTGGATTTTTAGAGGTATTTTTTTGTTCAATTGCAATAGCGGGACTTAATCCTTCAATTAAATCAACATTTGGTTTTTTCATTTTATCTAAAAATTGACGTGCATAGGCAGATAAACTCTCTACATACCTTCTCTGACCTTCTGCGTAGATAGTATCGAAAGCTAAAGATGATTTTCCTGAACCTGATAGACCCGTTATGACCACAAATTTGTCTTTTGGAATCTCTACAGTAACATTCTTCAAATTATGTTCCTTAGCACCCTTAATAACTATCTTTTTCATCATAATTTTAGTTGCTTTGAGTTAATAAAATTAATATTCAGAAGAATTGTGGTATAATTCTAATTAACTAATTTAACAAATATTAAATATTATGGCTGGAAGTTTAAATAAAGTACTATTAATTGGTCGTTTGGGCGCAGATCCTGAAATTAAGCAAATGGTAAATGGTAAAAGTGTTGCTAGATTGAGCCTTGCAACAAGCCAATCCTGGAAAGATAAAAATACAGGCGAAAGGAAAGAAAAAACAGAGTGGCACCGTGTAGTTGTATTTAATGAAGGTTTAGTAAATGTCGTTCAGCAATATTTAAAAAAAGGTGCTCAAGTTTATGTAGAGGGGCAACTCACAACAAGAAAATGGAAAGATGAGCAATCAGGACAAGATAAATTCTCAACTGAAATAGTTATACAAGGATATAATTCTTCACTTACTATGTTGGGTGGAGGTAATTCTGGTGGTGGAATTCAAAATGACACAACTCAACAAAATAATATTGAGGATACTTCTCAAGTGTCAGATATGGATGATGAAATTCCATTTTAATTTCTATGAAAAATACTGAAGAGTTTAAAGATAAAAATATAAAATTAATCTCAATGCATGATGAGATGAGCTCATCATATCTTTCTTATGCAATGAGTGTAATTGTAAGTCGTGCACTTCCTGATGTGAGAGACGGATTAAAACCTGTTCATAGAAGAATTTTATATGCAATGTACAAAGGTGGCTATGATTGGTCTAAACAATTCAGAAAATCTGCAAGAATTGTTGGAGATGTTATTGGTAAATATCACCCACACGGTGATCAATCTGTTTATGATGCATTAGTCAGAATGGTACAAGATTTTTCTATGAGTCTACCTTTAATTCAGGGCCAAGGAAATTTTGGTTCTATAGATGGTGATCCAGCAGCAGCGATGAGATATACTGAAACTCGTTTGTCAAAAGTTTCTCAGTATTTAATTGATGATATTGAAAAAAATACAATTTCTTTCA
The DNA here is from genome assembly GCA_902587755.1 of uncultured Pelagibacteraceae bacterium. Taxonomy (GTDB): domain Bacteria; phylum Pseudomonadota; class Alphaproteobacteria; order Pelagibacterales; family Pelagibacteraceae; genus Pelagibacter. The sequence goes on from CACIMN010000002.1 coordinate 122,703, forward strand.
AAAGCAATTATGATGAAACAGAGAAAGAGCCCAGTGTTTTACCAGCACAATTTCCAAATTTATTGGTTAATGGAGCTGGTGGTATAGCAGTTGGTATGGCAACCAGTATACCTCCTCATAATTTAGGTGAAATTATAGATGGTACCTTAGCCTTAATTGACAATAAAGATATTAAAATTAAAGAGTTAATGAAACACATTCCTGGCCCAGATTTTCCAACTGGAGGTGTTATTATTGGCAAAGACATAATTAAACAAGGATATAACAATGGAAGAGGATCCTTTAAAATTAGAGGTGAAATCTCAATTGAACAACAAAAAAATGGACGCGAAAGACTTGTAATAACTTCTATACCTTATCAAGTTAATAAATCTGTTTTAAACGAGAGGATTGCTCAATTAGTAAGAGAAAAAAAAATTGAAGGAATAAGAGATATAAGAGACGAGTCTAACAGAGAAGGTATAAGAGTTGCTATAGATTTAAGAAACGGTGTAGAACCAGAAACTATAAAGAGACAATTATATAAAAATACTCAGATAGAGAGTTCATTTGGTTTTAATACTTTAGCGATTGTTGAAGGAAAACCTCAAACTTGCACACTAAAAGATTTTTTATCTAATTTTTTAACTTTTAGAGAAGATGTAGTTATTAAGAAAACTAAGTTTGATCTTCAAAAAGCAGAGGAACGTGCTCACATACTCATTGGATTATCAGTTTCAGTAGAAAATTTGGATAAAATAATAAAAATTATTCGATCATCTAAAACACCAGATGATGCTAAAGTATCAATTTTAAAAACCAAATGGAAAATAAATAAATCACAAAAATTAATTTCTTTAGTAGAGGGAAAAAAAGTTAAAAACCTTTATTCTTTATCTGAACCACAGGTTTTAGCTATTTTAGAATTAAAACTTCAAAAATTAACTGCATTAGGGATTAATGAAATCGAAGTTGAAATTAAAAAACTAGCTGAATTAATTACTAAATATAAGAAGATTATATCATCAAAAAAAGAACTTTTGAGAGTAATTAGTCATGAATTAAAAAATATTAAAGAGAAATTTGCTATACCAAGAAGAACTAAAATTATAGATGCTGTTTTAAATTACGATATTGAAGAAACTATCCAAAAACAATCAGTAATAATTACAGTTACATTACAAGGATATATAAAAAGAGGCTCATTAGATGGAGTAAAAAAACAAAAAAGAGGTGGTAAGGGAAAATCAGGTATAACAACGAGGGATCAGGACTCTGTTGTACAAACATTATCTGTTAATACTCATACTTCAGTACTCTTCTTTTCCACGGAGGGTTTAGTTTATAAGATCAAAGCATGGAAAATTCCAGAGGGTTCATCATCTTCTAAAGGTAAATCTTTATTTAATATTTTACCTCTAAAGAGTCACCAAGCTATAAGTTCAATTATGCCAATGCCTGAAGATGAAACAGACTTAAAAAATTATCAAATAATTTTCGCTACAGCTCAAGGAAAAGTAAGAAAAAATAGTTTAGAGGATTTTTCATCAATTAATGCATCAGGAAAAATTGCAATGAAATTAGATAATAATGATAAAATTGTAGGTGTTAAAATTTGTAAAGATGATCAAGATGTAATTTTAAGTACAAAATTTGGAAAATGCATTAGATTTGAAGCCAAAAAGCTTAGAGTTTTTAAAGGCAGATCTTCTAAAGGAATTAAAGGAATAGAGTTAGCATCAAATGATCAAATAGTATCTTTATCAGTTATTGATAATGATAAAATTAATAAAAACGGAAAGAAGTCAAAAGTCGAAAAATCTGAATTAAAAGCAATAGAGAAATTTGTTTTATCAATTAGCGAGAATGGTTATGGTAAAAAAACCTCGCATAGAGACTACAGAGTTACTAACAGAGGTGGAAAAGGTATAATAGGAATAGTAAATTCACCAAGAAATGGAAATATTACTTCATCATTCCCTGTTTTTGAAGGTGATGAAATTTTAATTTCTACGAACAAAGGCAGGGTAATAAGAGTAGCTGTCAAAGAAATTAGAACTGCAGGCAGAAATACTCAAGGGGTTAGAATAATTAAGTTATCAGGAGAAGAAAAAGTTGTTTCAGCAATAAAAATTGATGATAATTTAATTTAATGAATAAAATCGCAATTTATCCAGGAACATTTGATCCGATTACTTTTGGGCATATAGATGTCATAAAAAAATCATTAAAACTATTCGATAAAATAGTAGTAGGTGTTTCTGATGAAAGTAATAAAAATTATCTTTTCAGTTCTGATGAAAGAATAGAAATAGTCAATAAAGCTTTATTTAAAGATTTAAGGTTAAATAAAAAAAAAATAAAAGTAGTTTCTTTTGGTTCCTTAACTACTGATTTATGCAAAAAGTATAAATCAAACATTATTTTAAGAGGATTAAGAGCTGTGTCTGATTTTGAATATGAATTTCAATTAGCTGGCATGAATAGAAAATTGAACCAAAACATAGAAACAATATTTTTAATGTCTGACGTGGAAAATCAAATTATTTCATCAAGGTTAGTAAAAGATATTGTTAAATTAAAAGGTGATATAAAAAAATTTACTACAAAAAGCACAATTAAATCATTAAAAGATAAATATGAATAAGTTTTTTATTAAATTATTTTTTTTGTTTTTTTTAATTAATAATCAATCAATAGCTGAGGAGAATATAATGATATTAAAGTTAAAAGACGGTGATGTTAAAATCGAATTGTTTGAGGATGTAGCACCAAAGCATGTAAAAAGAATTAAGGAATTAGCGAATAGTGGCAAATATGACAATGTTGTTTTTCATAGAGTTATTGATGGCTTTATGGCTCAAACAGGTGATGTAAAATTTGGAAATTCAGAGTCTAAAGAGTTTGATCTTACACGAGCAGGAATGGGTGGTTCAGATTTCCCAGATTTAGAACAAGAATTCAATAGCCTACCACATGATAGAGGAACCTTATCTATGGCAAGAGCTCAAGATCCAAATAGTGCAAACAGTCAATTTTTTATTTGTTTTCAACCAGCTCCATTTTTAGATAGACAATATACAGTCTTTGGAAAAGTGATCGAAGGAATGGAATTTGTTGATAAAATAAAAAGAGGAGATCAAAATAATAATGGTGCTGTAACTGATCCAGATAAGATTATTAGTTTCAAATCTCAATAAATTTTTTAATGGCATTAAAAAAGTTTGCCTTTAACGTATTAAAAAAAGACAAATTTGCTAGGTGTGGAATAATTGAAACACATCGAGGAAATATACATACACCTGCATTTATGCCTGTTGGTACTCAAGCTACAGTAAAGGCTTGTACAATAGATGATATAAAAAAAACGGGCTCAGAAATAATACTTTCAAATACTTATCACCTAATGATACGTCCGGGTGTTGAAAGAGTTCAATCTGCCGGTGGACTTCATAATTTTATGAATTGTGATTTACCTATATTAACTGATTCTGGTGGTTTTCAAGTAATGTCCCTCTCAAAACTGAATAAGATTGATAGAGTGAAGGGTGCAATATTTAATTCTCATGTTGATGGTAAAAAATTTTATCTTAGTCCTGAGGAGAGTATAAAAATACAGCTAGGTTTAGATTCGGACATAGTAATGATTATGGATGAGTGTCCAAAGAAAACTAACGATTATGATATTATAAAAAAATCAATGGATCTTTCACTTCATTGGGCTGAAAGATCTAAAATAGCTTTTGGTAATAATCCTCATAAAGCTTTATTTGGTATTATCCAAGGAGGTCTTTTTAAAGATTTAAGATTAAAATCTCTGCAAGAATTAGTCAAAATTAGTTTTGATGGATATGCTGTTGGCGGATTAGCGGTAGGTGAGACACAGAATGAAATGTTTTCTGTGTTAGATGATATAAAAGAATTTTTACCAGAAAAAAAACCACATTATTTAATGGGTGTCGGTACACCATCAGACATAATTGGTGCTGTAAAAAGAGGTATAGACATGTTTGATTGTGTTCTTCCCACAAGATCTGGAAGAACAGGTCTAGCTTTCACTTGGCAAGGTAGAATCAATATAAAAAATAACAAATTTCAAAATGATAACACGCCATTAGACCCTAATTGTGACAATCTAAATTTGAATAAGTATTCAAAAAACTATTTAAATCACTTATTTAATACAAATGAAATTTTAGCATCAATGTTGCTAACTCTTCATAATATTAATTTTTATCAGCAATTAATGAGATCAATTAGAAAAAATATTTATGAAGGCACTTTTGATGAATTTCATGACAAATACATTGATAAGTTGTAGCAGTTATCAATTTTTTTGTTCAAATTGACATTTGAAAAATCAGAATAATTCTGTATATAACAATCATTAAGTTGGTTAATTTGGGGGCCCTTAGCTCAGTTGGTAGAGCAATTCCCTTTTAAGGAATGGGTCGATGGTTCGAGTCCATCAGGGCTCACCATTAATTGATTTAACTTATTTCGATTGGTGGGTAATCCAAGATAACTTCGTTCATTTTATCGTTTAAATCTTTAATTCTATTATCTGAAGAGGGGTGAGTGCTCATAAACTCTGGTGGCTCTTTTCCTTTATTAAGTTTTTTCATTCTTTCCCAAATTTTAACTGTTTCTCTAATATCATAACCTGACAATGATGAAAAAATCATTCCTAAATAGTCAGCTTCACTTTCTTGTTTTCTATTGAAAGGATTTAACAGCCCAATTTGAGTTATTAAACCAACTGTATTTATTCCAGTAGTTCTATTTACTTGAGATAATTTACCTCCACTAAAAATATCAATTAATTGAGTTCCAGTATTAACTAAAGTAGCTCTACTTGCTCTTTCAACAGAATGTTTTGCTACAGCGTGAGCAATTTCATGACCCATTACTGCTGCTAAACCATCAGTATTTTTGGTTGCTTCAAGTATACCTGTATAAACAGCTATCTTGCCTCCAGGCATACACCATGCATTTCTAACTTTTTTTCTATCGATTAATATATATTCCCATTCAAAATTTATAGTAGGGTCTTCTAATCCAGCTCTATAAAAATACTCAGAAATTGAGTTTTCCATTTTTTTTCCAATTTCTTTAATTTCATTTAAAGTTTTTGTGTCATCACTCATTTTTTCTTTTTCTTTTATTTTTTCATAAATTGCTGCTGCTTGAGCATTTAGTTTTGCTTCCGAGACAATTTTTAATTGTTTTCGGTCTGTTATGGGCGCAGTGGTGCAAGACGATAATAATAAACCCCCACATCCACAACCCATATAAGATAAGAATTTTCTTCTATTCATAACTATAAAATTTGATAATAGTAGTTTATCATGAATCTTAACAATAAAATATTAATAGTATTATTTATTATTTCAATATTGTTTGTTATTTACGCGAGTTATAGTTAATTTTATGGCTAAAAAAAATAATAAAAAATCATTTTCTTTAACACTTAGAAATTATTTTATTGCTGGCGTTGTTGTTTTAATACCGATAGGTTTTACTTTATATTTAACTAAAATTTTAATTGGAGTATCTTCAAACTTAATTCCAAAAAATATTAATCCAAATAGCTATTTACCTTTTAATATTCCTGGTGTTGAAATTGTAATTTCAATTTTACTTATAACTATCGTTGGCGGCCTGTCTTTATCATTTTTTGGAAGAAGAATTCTAAAATTAATTGATGATTTGTTTAAAAGAATTCCTTTTTTAAGAACCGTTTATTCAGCAATTGTTCAAATGACTGAAACTTTTTCAAAAAAAGATGACGGTAAAAAGAGTGTTGTTTTGATTGAATATCCCAGAAAAGGGGTTTGGGCTGTCGGATTTGCTACAAAAGAAAATAAAGGAGAGATGGCAGAAAAAACAGGAAAAAATTTAATTAATGTTTTTGTTCCAACCACACCAAATCCAACAAGTGGTTTCTTATTAATGTTTCCAGTAGAAGATGTTATATATTTAAATATGTCTTTTGAAGAAGCTTCTAAATTTATAGTATCAGCTGGTACCTCAACAAAAAAATCTTAAGCGATATCGTTTATTATATCAGCTCTATCATATAGTTTTATCAAAGGTTTAAATTTTCCAATATCTTCATTTGATTTTTCTATTCTTCTCATTTCCTTTTCAGCTAATAAGAAAAGATCACTATTCTGAATTGGATCTGCTAACTTAAAATTTTTTACACCACTTTGTTTAAATCCCAAAATATCACCAAACCCTCGTAATTTCATATCTTCTTCAGATATTAAAAAACCATCATTAGTGTCTTTTAAAATTTTTATTCTTTTTTTTGCATTTTCGCTTAGATTTGATTTAAACATTAATATGCAAGTAGAGTCTTTATCTCCACGACCAACTCTACCTCTTAATTGATGAAGTTGAGATAAACCAAATTTGTTAGCATTTTCAATTATAATCGTATTTGCATTTGGAAAATCTATCCCAACCTCAATAATCGTTGTAGAAACCAAAATCTTAAATTTATTATTTAAAAAATTGTTTAGTATTTCATTTTTTTCATCTACATTAGTTTTGCCATGAAGCAAGCAAACTTGATTTGGAAACTTGCTTTCTAAATATTCATACTTTTTTACAGCTGATGAGTGATCTAATTTTTTAGATTCTTCAATTAATGGACAAACCCAAAAAATTTGATTTCCTAAGTTAATTTCTTTTTTTATAAATTTTAATACATCTTCAATTTTAACCTCTAATTTACTATATGTTTTAATTGGTTTTCTATTTTTAGGTTTTTCTCTAATTATTGAAATATCCATATCACCATAAATTGTCATTGTTAGAGTTCTTGGTATAGGTGTTGCTGTCATTAATAACACATCACAATTTGATCCACCTTTGTCTGACAATTTTTTTCTTTGATTCACTCCAAACTTATGTTGTTCATCTATAATTATTAATCCTAAATTTTTGAAAATTACTTTTTTTTGAAAAATGGCGTGTGTACCAAAAATAATATCAATTTTATTATTTTCTAATCTTTGAAGTATTTCTTTTTTTTCCTTGTATTCTGATTTTCCAGAGATAAGAGATATATTTATATTTTTAGGAAATAATTTTTTTGCTAGATTAAAATGTTGTCTTGCTAAAATTTCCGTAGGAGCCATAAAAGCAACTTGGAAACCAGAATTTATACTATTTATTGCTGCTAAAAGAGACACTATTGTTTTTCCACTACCCACGTCTCCTTGCAAAAGTCTGAACATTTTATTTGGTGAACTTAAGTCTTTGTTTATTTCGTTAAGTGTTTTTTTTTGATCATCAGTAAGAGAAAAATCTAATTTATCAATTATAGAATTTTGTTTATTAAAATTAATTACTTTATTTTTTTTTTTTATTTTTCTTATTTTTTTTCTTATTTCAGAATTAACAAGAAATGTTGAAAATATTTCATCAAAAGCAAGTCTTTGATAGAAATTTGATTTATAATTTCCAATATTTTCAGGTTTATGTAGTTCTTTAATTGAGCTATTCCAACTTATATTTTTAAATTTAGATAAAATACTTTTAGAGTGCCATTCGTTAAAAACCGGTAAATTATTGATTATTTGATTTAATATTTTATTATATATTTTTTCAGAAATACCTTCAGTTAATGAGTATTTATTATGAGTTTGTTTGATTAAAGAAGAATCCTCAGAAACATATTTTGGATTTGTAATTTGGTATTTATTCCTAAAATGACCTATTTTACCGCTAATAGTAATTTCTTTTCCCAAAGGTAGTATTTTTTTAATATAACCCTCATAACTATTAAAAAAAATACAATCAATTTCACCTGTTTCGTCTCTACATAAAACTCTATTAGGTAATTTTCTTACTCGCGGGAAGTTATACTTTTGTGGAATTATAGTTACTGTTTGTATTTCACCAATTTTTAAGTCTTTTATATTTGATGACAAGCTTCTATCTGTATATGATTTTGGAAGTTTCCATAGTAAATCAAATAAATTATTAATATTTTTCTTTTTTAATAAATTTTTTGTTTTATTTCCTACACCTTTTAAAGAACTCAAATCTGACAATAAATATTCATAATTTGTTTTATAATTCATTAACAACTAATATATTCTAATTATTATGATCAACATAGATGAATTAAAAAAAAAAATTATTTACCGATCTAATTATAGAGGTACAAAAGAAATGGACAATCTTTTGGGTGCATTTACAAAAAAATATATAGAAAATTTAAATGAAAATGATCTTCTAGATTTAGAAAAACTACTGAATATTGATGACACTAATTTGTATAATTTTTATAATGGCTTTAAAACTGATTTTGAATTTGAAAATAATAATGTCAATTCCTTATATAAAAATTTTGACTATGCTCAAAAATGATGGCGGAGAGACTGGGATTCGAACCCAGGAAAGAGTTGCCCCTTTGCCGGTTTTCAAGACCGGTGCTTTCAACCGCTCAGCCATCTCTCCGTTTGCAAGGTTTTATAATTATAATTATTTAATTCAACCATAAAATAGTCTAATAAACTTATTAATTACAAGCACCACGGTTTCCTATGAACAAAGAATTTAACAAAGGCTTATTACTTGCTGGGTTTGGATCTTTTTGGTGGGGTTTTTTTGGTGTAATTTATTTTAAATATATAGCTTATATTGGGCATATTGAATTAGTTGTTCATAGATGCTTATGGACAGCGTTTACTTTAATTCTGACTACCTTTTTTTTCTCTAAATGGAATATTTTTTTTAAAATTGTAAAAAATAAATCAAATTTATTTTATTTATTTATCTCAGGTTTTTTAATTTTTATTAATTGGGGTGTATGGATTTATGCTATAGCAACAAATAGAATTATAGATGCCAGTTTTGGTTATTTTATTATGCCCATTTTAAGCGTAATGCTCGGTTATCTTTTTTTTAAAGAGAAACTTAATAAAAAAAGAGTCTTTTCAATTCTGTTAGTTATTCTATCTATTCTTTTTTTAATAATTGTAAGTATTAAATCATTACCTTGGGTTGGTTTAATTGTTGCTTTAAGTTGGGGGTTTTACAATCTAGTTAGAAAAAAAATTAATGTCGATACTGATGTAGGTCTTCTTATTGAGAGTTTATTTATATTGCCTTTTGCAATGTTAGCTTTTTATTTGATAGCAAGCAAAGGATATAATAATTTTCAATTGTCTGATCCGCCGATGATGCTATTTATTTATCTTGCTGGACCTATGACTGTCATACCTTTATTTTTATATGTTAGGGGAGTTGAACTCTGTGGTTTAGGACCGACTGGCATGATATTTTATATTACTCCTACTTTTCAGTTTTTATTAGGGTATTTTTATTACAACGAGCCTTTTTCAATAACAAAATTAGTTAGTTTTATTTTTATTTGGATTGCTGTAATTATATATTTGAAGGATTTACATGAAACTAGTTAATTTTTTTTTATTTTTTATTTTTACTTCTATTAACTTCTCATTTGCTGATATCAATAAAGAATTTGAAAATTGGAAATTAAATTTTAAAAAAATAGCTTTAGAAAACAATATTTCAGAAAAAACGTTTGATAGAGTTATGTCCGATACTAAATTTTTATCAGATGTAATAAAATATGACAGGTATCAACCTGAATTTTATGAAGATACTAAAACTTATATTTCAAAAAGAACATCTTCAAAAAAAGTCTCGTTAGGAAAAAAATTCTATGAAAAAAATTCAACGTTAATAAATACTGTTGAAAAAGAATTTAATATAGAAAGAGAGTTACTGTTAGCTTTAATGGGAATAGAAACTAATTTTGGGACTTATGTTGGTAAAATGGATATTTTGTCCTCTTTGGCAACTTTAAGTTTTGATAAAAGAAGATCAGAATTTTTTACAAATGAATTATTGACACTTTTACGATTAATAGAAAATGAACAAATAGATTATAAAACGTTATATGGATCTTGGGCTGGTGCTTTTGGTTTTTTTCAATTTATGCCATCAACAATGAAAAATTATGCAATAGACCATGATGACAATGGATATATAGATTTAAAAAATAATAATGATGCTTATGCTTCAGCATCAAACTATTTAAATCAAATAGGTTGGAAAAGTGAGAAACCTTGTTTTTATAAAATTGATTTATCAGAGAATATACCAAGTAAATATTTGAACATTTCTGCAAAAAAACTTCATGATAAAAAAAAATTAAAATATTTTAGAAAATTTATTAAAAATAATGATCAAATAGACAAAAAGTACAACGCTTTTAAGGTTGCCATTATAACTCCAGATAAAGATATTATACCTGATGCCGAAACTTTAATTCCAGCTTATGTCGTATTTGATAACTATGAGATAATATTAAAATGGAATAGATCATTGCGATTTGCTTTAGCCGTTTGTACATTAAAAGATAAATTTAAAAATGAACTTTAAAAAACTCATATTAATCATTTCTATATTTTTTTTGTCTGCATGTAATCAATTTGATCAAGAAAATAAAAACTTAGTTTATATTACTGACCAAAAGTATAGTAATACTGGATTTACTTTAATTTATGATGATGAATTAAAAAAAGAAAAAAAAATATCAAAAAAAATTGATAATAGATCTCTTTTAATTTTCCATAATAAAATTAAAAAAAATTCATTTGTTAAAATTACAAATCCAGTTAATGATAAGTCAATCATAGCTGAAGTAATCTCTAATAATGTTAATTTCCCATCTTTTTATAACTCTGTAATTACAAAACGAATTGCTGAGGTGCTATCACTGGACCCCAAAGAACCTTATATTGATCTTGTTTTAATCTCAAAAAGTTCAACATTTGTAGCTAAAAAAGCAAAGACTTTTGATGAAGAGAAAAGTGTAGCTGAAAAAGCTCCTGTTGACGGAATTACAATAGATAATCTGGGTGAAGAAAAAAACAAAGAAATCAAAATAAAAAAACATAAATTTTTATATTCAATAAAGATCGCAGATTTTTATTACAGAGACTCGGCAGAAAATATGGTTGATAGAATAAAAGATGAGACAAATATAAAAAAACCTGTAATTAAGAAATTATCTAAAACTAAATATAGGGTATTATTGGGTCCATTTAATGATATAAAAAAACTAGAAAAATCATTTAATGAAATAAAAGTGTTAAATTTTGAAAATATAGAGATATTAAAAGATGTTTAAAATATTATTAATTGTAATTTTTTTTAGTTTTTCATTAGTAAATTTTTCAAAAGCTAATTTTGATGTAAAAGCAAGAACTGCAATATTACAAGACTATCATTCTGGTGAAATTCTCTATGAAAAAGAGCCAGATATTTCAATTTATCCAGCCTCTATGACAAAAATAATGACAGCAATTATTGCTTTTGATCTAATAAAATCAGGTGATCTTAGTTTAGATGAAAAATTTATAATATCAGAGAGAGCTTGGAGATTATCTACATCCGGATACTCATCGATGTTTATAATGGTAGGTGATCAGGTTTCTGTAGAAAATTTATTAAGAGGTATTATTGTTGCTTCCGGAAATGATGCTTGTATTGCATTAGCTGAAGGTATAGCAGGCACTGAAGAAGAATTTGCAATTTTAATGACTGCTAAAGCAAAAGAATTAGGAATGGATAATACAAACTTTTCTAATTCATCAGGAATAAATGACCCCAATAATTACTCAACTGTTAGAGATATTTTAAAAATGTCTAGATATTTAATTAAAGAACATCCTGAATTTTACAAAATGTTTGCTGAAAAAGAATTTACGTGGGATAGAACAGGGGGTGATCCAATAACACAAGGTAATAGAAATCCTTTACTTTATAAAAATCTTGGAGCAGATGGAATAAAAACTGGTTATTTAGCAGTTGAAAAATATTCTTTAGCATCATCAATAGATAGAAATGGTAGAAGATTAATAGCTGTGGGAAGTGGCTTTAAATCAAAAAACTCCAGATCCAGAGAAAGCACAAAATTACTTACATTTGGTCTTACCAATTATGATCTTGTTGAAATAGCTATAGCGAATAAACCATTACATAAAATTGATGTTTGGTTAGGAAAAGAGAATAGTGTGGAAGCATATACAAAGGAGGATATTTTTAAAACAATCAAAAAAGCGAAAAAAAAACTTTTAAAAGTTGTTGTTAAGTATGATGGACCAGTCGAAGCACCAATTAAAAAAGATCAAAAAATAGCCACTTTAAGAGTTGTTTATGATCAAGAACTTGTTGGTGAGTATGATCTACTTTCATCGAAAGAAATTAAAAAAGTTAATTTTTTTACAAGATTAATAAAATCAATAAATTATCTAATTTGGGGTGATGTCTAAAAAACCCATCATTGTTTTTGAGGGTATAGAGGGCAGTGGTAAGAGCCATCATATTAATAAAGTTTCAAACTTTTTAGATAAAAAAAAAATAAAATATATAAAAATAAGAGAACCAGGAGGAAGCTTAAATTCTGAAAAAATAAGAAGATTAATCTTAAATAAGAAATCTAATTTTAATATTAATACTGATTTACTTTTATATTTAGCAGCGCGTAGTGAAAATATAAATCTTATAAAAAAATCATATATGAAAAAAATTATTTTGATTGATAGATTCGTAGACTCAACTATTGCATATCAACATTATGGAATGGGTGTCGATTTAAAAATTATTAAAATCATAAATAAATTTCTATTAAAAAATATTAAAGTCAACTTTACTTTTCTTAATGTTGTAAATAAAAAAAATTTATTTCAAAGATTAAAAAAAAGGAAATCATTAAATAGATATGATCATTTTGATATGAATTTTTATAATAAAGTTCAAAAAGGTTTTTTAAAATTAGTAAAACTAAATAAAAAATCGTACAAAATAATAGACTCTAATTTAGATATAAAAAAAAATGAATATTTAATAATAAATCAAATTAAAAAATTAATAAAATGAATTTAAGTCCCTTAACTCAAATAAATTTATTTGAGCATAAAGAAATTTTAAATCAATTAACCAAATTATCTAAAAACGATACTTTGCCTAATAAAATTCTTTTATCTGGTGAAAAAGGTATTGGCAAATCAACATTAGCATATCATCTAATCAATTTTGTATTGTCAGAAAACGAAGAATATCCCTATGATTATGAAAATAATAAAATTAATCCAGATAATAAGTCATACAAACTTATACTAAATAAATCTAACCCAAATTTTTACTTAATTGATGTCTTAGAGGAAAAGAAAAATATTGATATAAATCAGATTAGGGAATTGATAACAAATCTAAACAAATCCTCATTTAATAATAAAAAAAGATTTGTTTTAATTGATAATATCGAATTATTAAACTTAAATTCTATTAATGCTTTGTTGAAAATTTTAGAGGAACCTAATGAAAATATAAATTTTATTTTAATAAACAACAATAAAAGAGTGTTACCAACTCTTAAATCCAGATGTTTAAATTTTAAAGTTTTTTTAACAAAAGATCAGTCTATTAGAATTTTTAATCAATTACTAGAAAATGACATGAATAATATCATTAATAATAAGTTATTAGATTATTATGCAACACCTGGAAAATTATTTAAATTAATTAAGTTATCTGAGAAATATGATTTGGATATTGTTAATTTTGATTTAGATACCACTCTAAAAACTCTAATTAAAAATAAAATTTATAAAAAGGATAAATCAATTATTGAAATTATTTATTCCTTTATTGAACTTTATTTTAGAAACAATATATCTATTAAAAATATTAGTTTACTAAAGTCATACCATTATTTTTTAGGAAAAATTAATAATACTAGAATTTATAATTTAGACGAGGAAACATTATTTATGGAATTTGAGGATAAAATACTAAATGGTTAAAACTTATTATATTACAACGCCTATATACTACCCATCAGCCAAACCTCATATGGGTCATGCATATTCAAGTATTATCTCAGATTTTTTCGCGAGATTTAAAAAAATTGACGATTATCAGGTTCATTTTCTTACTGGTACTGACGAACATGGATTAAAAATTCAAAGATCTGCGGAAAAAGCAGGGAAGGAACCTTTAGTATTTTGTGATCAAATTAGTCAAACCTTTAGAGATCTCTCCAATACTTTGAATTTATCAAATACTGATTTTATAAGAACTACAGAAGCTAGACATAAAAAAACAGTTCAACATCTTTGGAATGAACTTGAGAAAAATGATGACATATATTTATCAAATTATTCTGGATGGTATTCTGTATCAGATGAAGCCTTTTATAACGAAGACGAAATTGAGGAATTTGATGGAAAAAAAATTTCAATATCTTCAAAATCTCCTGTTGAATGGATTGAAGAAGAATCTTATTTTTTTAGACTTTCAAAGTGGGAAAAACCGTTATTAGATTATTACGAAGCAAATCCAGATTTTATTGCTCCACTATCTAGGAAAAATGAAGTTATTAGTTTTGTAAAAAGTGGTCTTAAAGATCTTTCTGTAAGTAGAAAAAGTTTTTCATGGGGCATACCTGTTCCAAATAATAAAAACCATGTGATATATGTATGGCTCGATGCTTTAACAAATTATTTAAGTGCATTAAACTATCCTAATACAAATGATGATTTATTTAAAAAATTTTGGCCAGCCTCAATACATTTAATTGGAAAAGATATACTCAGATTTCATGCTGTTTATTGGCCTGCCTTTTTATTAGCAGCAAAAATAGATTTACCAAAAAGAGTTTACGGACATGGATGGATATTATCAGGAGAAGAAAAAATGTCTAAATCTAAAGGGAATATTCTTGATCCACTTGAAATAATTAAAAAGTATGGCCTAGATCCTTTAAGATACTACTTAATCAAAGAAGTTTCTTTTGGGAATGATGGAAATATATCTCAAGAAAGACTAGAAGATTGTATTAATAGTGATCTAGCTAACAATTTTGGAAATTTATGTCAGCGTGTAACCGCTTTTGCAATAAAAAATTGTAATGGAAAAATTCCATTAGAAGTAAAATTTCATGATCAGGATTTAATAATACTAAATAAGTATAAAGATAATTTAGATAATATTAGGTCGCAAATTGACAATCAAAATATTAATTTTTATATTGATTATATTGTAAATTCACTTTTTGAAGCTAACAAATATTTTAATGATCAAGAACCATGGAAAAAAAAAGACGATATAATTAGATTAAATACTATTGTTTACACCACTTTAGAAATTGTAAGAAAAATAAGTTTTTTACTATATCCAATTATTCCTGAATCTTCTTTAAAGGCATTAAAGATCTTTGACATAGAAGAAAAAAATATAAAATTAGACTCAGTTTCAAATAATGAGTATTTAACAAAAGGTAATTATATCCATAAAATAGACATACTTTTTAAAAAAATAGAGAAAAACAATGATTGATTCACACTGTCATCTAGATCATGAACCATTATTAAGCGATTTAGCTAATGTAATACAAAGATCAAAAGAAGTTGGTATAAAAAAATTACTTACTATCTCAACTTCGTTTGAAAGTTTTTCTAGAGTAAAAGATTTAATTAATAAAGATGAGATGATCTATGGCACAATTGGTATTCATCCTCATGAAAGCTCCAGAGATATTATCACTTCAAAGCAGATCATTGAAAGTCTCAATGAAAACTCAAAAATTATTGGAATTGGAGAAACTGGATTAGATTTTTATTATAATAATAGTGAAAAAGATAAGCAGATAGCAAGTTTTAAAGAACATATAGATGCATCCATAAAAACCAATAGTCCATTAATTGTTCATTCAAGAGATGCAGAAAAAGATACTTTTGAGATTTTAAATGAATATAAAAATGAAAACCTTAAAATTTTGATGCATTGTTTTACTGGGTCTAAAGAATTCTCTAAAAAACTAATGACTTTAAATTCATTCTTTTCAGCAAGTGGTATAATTACTTTTAAAAACTCATTAGATTTGCAACATACGTTCAAATCTATTCCTATGGATAATATCTTAATTGAGACAGATAGTCCTTTTTTAGCACCCGTTCCTAAAAGAGGAAAAAAAAATGAACCATCATTCATTGATTATACTGCTGCAAAATTAGCTGAAATTAAAAATATATCCAAAGAAGATCTTATCAAAAAAACTACAGATAATTTTAATAAACTATTTTTTAATTGAAATTAATGCAATTTATTATTTTAGGCTGTGGTAGTTCAATGGGTGTACCAAGACCAGACGGTTTTTTTGGTAACTGTGATCCTGAAAATAAAAAAAATTATAGAACAAGATGTTCAGCTTTAATAAAAACTACAGATGAAAATATCCTCATAGATACATCTCCTGATCTACGTCAACAACTTTTAAGACATAAAATAAAAAAAATTAATAAAGTGATATATTCTCATATGCATGGGGATCAAACTCATGGAATAAATGATCTGAGATCTTTTTATATAAACAGCAGAAAACAGCTTGATGTTTACGCTGATAAATATACTTCTAAATATCTTAATTCTACATTTTCTTATATATTTAAAAGCTACTCAAAAGAATATCCTGCAACCCTTAAACTTAATAAACTACCAAAAAGAATATTTGCAAAAAATAATAATAAAAAGATTAGTATTCAATCAATTATGGTTGAACATGGTAAGGTTAAATCAAATTGTTTTATTATTAATAAAAAATTGGCGTATATTAGTGATGTAAGTAAAATTTATAACAAAGATCATAAGTATTTTAAAAATCTAAAATATTTAGTTATTGATTGCTTGTGGTACAATTTCCATCCTTCACATTTTAATTTAGAGACTTCACTAGCTATAATTAAAAAATTCAAACCCAAAAAAGCTATTCTCACAAATTTATCTCCAGTTTTGGATTATAAAGTGCTTAAAAAAATGCTGCCAAAAAATGTTGTTCCAGCACATGATGGATTAAGTATTAACTTATAAAATATCTTCTATAATTTTAATTAACTTTTTTGACATAGGTTTGGTCATGGATGCAAATGTATCTTCTATTTTACCTTCTTTATTAATTAAAATTTTGTGAAAATTCCACTTTGGTACTGCTGATTTACCATGATTTTCTTTTGCCCATTTGAAAATTTCATGAGCATTTTTACCTTTAACTTCCGTAATAGTTGTTAATGGAAAGTTGATATTAAAATTTACTTCACAAAATTCTTTTACATCTGCATCACTATTTTTTTCTTGATTAAATGAATTAGATGGAACACCAAGAACAATTAAGCCTTTTTCTTTATATAAGTCCCACAATTTTTGTAATTCTTCATATTGTCTAGTAAACCCACAATAACTTGCTGTATTAACAACTAAAATAACTTTATTTTTGTAATCTTTAAAATTAATTATTTCACCAGTTATACTCTCTATACTGAAATCATAAATTTTTTTTTCGTAGTTTGCAGTTGCCGAGGTTTTAAAAAAAAACATAACTATAGATAATAGAAATATTACTTTTTTCATTTATTTGGTTTATTTGGCGTGAGTAAAATTAAAAAATAACCAAATAATGTTGATAATAACGATCCAGTTAATACCCCAATTTTTACACCATCCATATATTGCATGTTTTCGACAAAAGCTAAATTTCCAACAAATAAACTCATTGTAAAACCAATCCCAGTAAGTACACCCACACCATAAAAATTGTACCAACTTGTATCGTTTGGCATTTGGGCTACTTTTAATTTTATCGATATATAAGAAAATATAAATACTCCAAGTTGTTTACCTAGAAACAGTCCAAGTACAATGCCTAAAGGAACTTTATCCAGTAATGAAGCAAATGATAAACCATCTAATGATACTCCAGCATTTGCAAATGCAAATAAAGGCATTATCCCAAAAGCCACATACGGACTAATTGCATGTTCTATTTTAATCAATAAAGAAAAATCTTTTTCTTTTTTTCTATGAGGAATTGTCATGGCTAATAGAACCCCCGCAATAGTAGCGTGTATTCCTGAGTTATGTGTAAAATCCCAAAGGAAAAGACCTACAACCAAGTAAGGTAGAAACTTTTTAATATTAAATTTGTTAATTAATAATAAAATAATAAATGCTAATAACATTAAGGTTAAATATTTAATACTCAGATCTCCAGAGTAGAATAGGGCAATAATTACTATTGCTCCTAAATCATCAATTATAGCTAATGCAGTTAAGAATACTTTTAAAGATAAAGGAACTCTTTTACCTAATAAAGATAATACTCCTAAAGAAAAAGCGATATCAGTAGCTGATGGAATTGCCCATCCATTTAATGTTTCAGTATCTCCAAAATTTATGAAAACATAAAATAATGCAGGAACTAACATACCTCCTACTGCAGCTATGATTGGTAAAAGAGCTTGTTTAATATTAGAAAGTTCCCCTTGTAAAAATTCTCTTTTAATTTCTAACGTAACAAAGAAAAAGAAAATTGCCATTAAGGCATCATTGATCCAATGCAATACTGATAATTTTAATCCGAAATTATTAATACCTATAAATAAATATTTATTTAGAGTAGCAAAATATAAATCTGCTAGGCCAGAATTACTTATAAATAATGCAATTATTGCAGCAAACAACAATACCAATCCACTTGCAGCTTCTAGTTTAAAAAACCATTTAAAAGGCTTAGATATATAATTAATCATAAAAAACTTAAATTAGGTCTATAATAAATAGTTTTATATCTTGCAATGTTTCAAAAAGGTTAAATAGTATAATTTCTAATCCTGGAAACACATTAATTAGTGGAGTTTTTAGAGTATCTAGCAAGATAATTAATGCTACAAAAGATATAATAAATACTATTAAATATGAAAAAAACTTACTTCCTTTATTTTCTGTTTTTTTAAGTGTAGTATTTTTTGTTTGTTTTTCTGAATTTTTTTCTTTTTTTTTATTATTATTTATTTCAGTTATAATTATTTCTTCTGGTTGTTGTTTCTCTTCTATTTTATCTTTTTTATTTTCAGCTTTTGTTTCAATATCTTCACTGATAATTTCATATTTCAGCTCTAGTGCTTCATTATTTTTTTCTTGGATATTATAAAACCAAACATGATTACATGATCCACATTGTAAATCTCTACCTTCATCTGGTATTAAAGAATTATCAATTTTGAATTGCTTGTTACAATTTGGACAAGTAATTATCATGCCTCGTTATATACCAGATTTTAATCAAATTTCTTTTAATTTTGGCTTCTTTATGCATTGAAATTATCAATAACTGCTGTATTAGTACTCGGATCGGAGTGTAGCGCAGCCTGGTAGCGCATCTGGTTTGGGACCAGAGGGTCGCAGGTTCGAATCCTGCCACTCCGACCATCATTAAGCAAGTATATCAATACTTATTTCATCACAAAACAAAACGAGAGGGTAAACGAGAGGGTTAATGAAGTTAGTTTTTAAATATGATATTAAAATATTGTTATTTGTTTAAATTATATGAATTTTCTTTTTAAGATAATTACAAAAATAACATTTCTAGGTAAACTAGTAGAAAAGTTAGGATCAAAAGTACCAATAATATTTATTTTTATCTCTTTAATTTTTATAGCTTTTTACATTCCTTATGAATATGAAAACATATTAGAATTTACTGAGAAGTATCCCAATGATAATATTGGTTTTACATTGAATTTATTAAGACCAATAATAATAAATTTCATTATTTTAATTTTAGTAGTAGCGTCTTTTAAAGCTGTAAATGAACAAAAGAGAAAATTAATTGAAGAAGAAATCGAACGACAAAAAAAAGCTGATGAATTATTAGCAAAAAAAGAAGAGGCTTTAAGAAAAATTACTGAATTAAAAAATTCATCAATAACAAAAACTACAGAAAAAATAGTTTCAAAAAAAACCGTAGGGGCTATAGGTGGTTCAGTTATAGGTGCTACATTAGGTGGTTCTTTAGGAATAGCTGGAAAATTCTTAGGTACAATGGTTTTTATAAATGGTGCATGGGTTTTGGCGCCAATAGGTGGTTTGTTGGGATATATAGCTGTAAAAAAAATTAATAAAAAAAAGGAAGAAAAAGAAGAGCATAAAAAAATAAAAGAGTATGGTGAAAATATTAATGATCAAACCAGAAATAAAAAAAATGATTGAAGTTTTGATTGCAATTGAATTAATTTTTTTAACATATAATTTAGTTAGTGACTAATTATGAATTACGTCACACAATTTGATCTTGGAACAGTTTTACCTAAAAATTTTTATGAGTCTAAGCAGTTTAAACAATTAAGAAGTAATTTAGAAAACTCGAAAAAATCATACTTTCTGACAGGAAAAGCAGGAACTGGCAAATCTACATTTGTTGAATATTTTAGATTAAATACTAATAAAAATGTTATGATACTTGCCTATACGGGTATTGTAGCAATTAAATGTAGAGGAAGAACAATTCACTCTTTTTTTGGCTTTCCACATCATATTTTAAAAAAAAAAGATTGTAAAATTTCAAGAAATCAAGAATTTTTAAAAGCATTAAATACATTAATTATAGATGAAGTTTCTATGGTTAATCCAAATTTAATGGATGCAATTGATCAATCTTTAAAAATTAATAGAGGAAACGATTTGCCTTTTGGTGGTGTTCAAATGTTGTTCGTAGGGGATGTATTTCAACTGTCACCTATAGCAAAGGATAAAGAAAAAGAAGTTTTGGACAAGATGTATCCCGATGGTAATTTTTTTTTTAATTCAAAATGGTTTAAGATTTTAGATCCAAAAAGAATCGAATTTGAAAAAATTTTTAGACAAAAAGACTTATCTTTCATTCAAAAATTAGAAAATATAAGAAGAAATGAGATTTCAGATGAGGTTCTTAATTTCTTTAATAAAAGAGTTAATAAAAAAGTTACCAACGATAATGTTAGTTATGATGATAGATTAAATAATTTAATCAAAAAATATCCAAAAACATTTGAAAAATGGAGAAACTACAATGATGAAGATCAAAGTAAAGATATGAATGAAATCAAATTAAAATTTCCAAAGGCGTATAAAAAATGGTCATTAAAAGAAGATAATGCCTTAAAAAAACTTCTAAATGATAAAAAAGATATATTTGAGATTTCCAAACTTTTTCAAAGAAAACCTTCCGCTGTCTCATCAAGAATAATTAAATTTGAAGATGAAAATTTAGAAAATATACCTGATGGTCTTATATTATTAGCTCCAACTAATAGAAGAACTTTTCAAATAAATCATATTAAGCTAAATAATTTAGCCTCACCTGAATTTACTTTTAAAGGAAAAATTACAGGTTCATTTAAAACAAGCGATATGATGTCTGAATTAGAATTAAAATTGAAAGTTGGAGCACAAATTATGCTTACCAAAAATGATCCTTATGGTCAGTGGGTAAATGGTACAATAGGGTTTGTAGATAAATTAGAAAAAGATCAAATTATTGTAAAAATTGGCAATAAAACATGTCAAGTTGAAAAAGTCTTGTGGGAAAAATTTGATTATTTTTTAAAAGATGGAAAATTTGAACCAAAAGTAATAGGAACATTTGAACAATATCCAATTAGGCTAGCCTGGGCAGCAACTATTCATAAATGTCAGGGTCAAACTTTTGAAAAAGCAATTGTAGATTTTGATTCAGGTTCATTTGCTCATGGCATGACTTATGTAGCCTTAAGCAGAGTTAAATCTTTAGATGGATTAAATCTTATTAGACCAATCAAATCTAGTGATATTAGGTTTGATGATAGAATTTATAAATTTCAGAATACTGTAGAGTTATTTAATTAAATTAAACGAGAGGATTTTGAGAGGGTTAACGATAAGTCAATTTGATATATCACTCACCAATCAACGATTATTTTATGGGTAAAATGTCAATTTTTCTAATTCAATTATTAGATGAATTGGTATAAACACTTTACAAATCGGAAGTTTGTTGGATAAGTTCGAATCCTGCCACTCCGACCATCATTTATGAAAAAAGCAATTATTTACATTCCAAATAAAAATCCAATGCAATCTGGATTAGCAAAAAATAATAAATGGATTTTACAATTCAAAACAAAAGATCCAACAAAAAACCCTTTAATGGGCTGGGAAAGTTCATCTGATACTTATACTGAGCTAAAATTAGAATTTTCTTCTAAAGAATTAGCAATCAATTATGCAAAAAAAAAGAAAATTGATTTTGAATTGATTGAACCTCGTAAAAGAAAAACAGTAAAAAAATCTTACGCTGATAATTTTTTAAAGTAAACTATGTTTAGATTTTTTACAGAAAGAAATTGGTTTATCTGGTCATGGTTAGGTTCGGCAATTATTTTGTCATCTCTTTGGATACAGGTAAAGATTGATGTAAAAATTAATGAATGGTTTGGTGAATTTTATGACATGATTCAAAAAGCCTTAGGTGCGCCAAATTCAATTACTATCGAAGAGTATTGGGCTAGCCTGTTGTCATTTATTATATTAGCTGCCATGTATGTTGGTGTTGCTGTAATTGTCAGTTTTTTTACTTCACACTATTTATTTAGATGGAGAACAGCTATGGTCGAATGGTATCACAGTGTATATGATAAAGCTCGAAAAATTGAAGGAGCAGCTCAAAGAGTTCAAGAAGATACTATTAAATTTTCTAGAATAATGGAGTCTCTAGGAACTAGCTTAATTGAAGCTTTAATGATACTTATTGAATTTATGCCTATATTATTTGGATTAAGTATAGGTATACCAATTTTCTTTTTTGGAGATTGGGATTATGGATTAATAGTAGGTGCTTTAATTTGGTCAGTTGGTGGCACAATTTTTTTAATTTTACTTGGTTTAATTTTAAGGTTAGTAGGTGTTGAGTATGATCTTCAAAAGAAGGAAGCGGCTTATAGAAAAATACTTGTAATTGCAGAAGATGATGGAACTGTAAGACCTAAAACTATTGAAGAATTATTTGATGGTGTAAGAAGTATTCATTTTTTAAGTTATATTAGATATTTGTATTTTAATATAGGAAGAATAGCTTATTTACAGGCTAACGTTTTGTCTGCGTATGTTTTTTTAGCTCCTGCTATAGTCGCTGGCGCAGTTACTCTTGGTGTTATGCAGCAAATAATAAGAGCATTTGGTAGAGTAGAGGGGTCAATGCAATACATATTAAAAGCTTGGCCCACAATTATAGAACTTGCAAGTGTATATAAACGTCTAAGAGAATTTGAGTCTAAAATAAATCAAGAAGATTTAATTGATGAAAAAGTTTAATGGCAATCGACAAAAATTTTATTGATCAATTTATTAAAGTTACTTCTAAAGCAGCACTATCCTCTTCATATTTAGTTGGTAAAAATGATAAAGTTGCAGCTGATAAAGCTGCTGTGGATTCTATGAGATCAGAGTTAAATAAAATGAATATTCAAGGTAAAATAGTTATTGGTGAGGGTGAATTAGATGAAGCGCCAATGTTATATATTGGTGAAAAAGTTGGCAATAAAAATGGACCTGAGCTAGATATAGCTGTTGATCCTTTAGAAGGTACAAATTTTGCTGCAAATAATCTTCCAGGAGCTCTTTCAGTAATTGCCATTTCAGAAAAAAATAATTTATTGAATGCTCCTGAAACTTATATGGAGAAAATTTCAACTAGAGTAACAGAAAAAAATGTTATTGATTTAGATTATTCAGTCAAAAAAAATATTAGTAATTTAAGTGACTATTTAAATAAAAATCCTGAAAATATTACTGCGTGTATACTTGATAGGCCCAGACATGTAAAAATAATTGATGAGTTAAAAAGAATGAAAGTTAAACTTAAATTAATTTCAGATGGTGATGTTTCTGGAGCTTTATTGGTAACAGAGAATAGACACAATGTTGATATATTTTTGGGAATTGGAGGTGGTCCAGAAGGAGTATTAGCTGCTTCAGCTTTAGACACCTTTGGTTGCAGTTTTCAAGGAAGATTTTTATTTGAAACTGATGAAGATAAATCTAGAGCAAAAAAAATGGGTATAAATGATCTAAAAAAAAAATATGAATTAAATGAAATTGTTTCTGGTGATTCTATTTTTTGTGCAACTGGTATAACTTCTGGTGATCTAGTTTCGGGTATAGAAATTCAAGACAATGAATTTATTTCAGAGACATTAGTGACACACAAATCTTCTGGTCTTAAAAAGGTGATAAAACTAAAACAAAATATATAATGATAAGCTTGATTAATTATTCATTTTACAATAAAAAGCAGCAATTTGGTCCCTTCGTCTATCGGTTAGGACACGTGGTTTTCATCCTCGAAAGAGGGGTTCGATTCCCCTAGGGACCGCCAAAAAAATGTACCACTATGTATATATCCTTAAAACAATAGAAGGGTGTATTAATAAAACTTATGTTGGTTATACCACAGACCTAATTTCAAGATTAAAAAAACACAATTCTTCAAAAGGAGCAAAAGCTACTAGAGGTTATAAGTGGAAAATAATTTACAAAAAAAAATTTTTATCAAAATCTAAAGCTTTATCATTTGAATATAATCTTAAAAAAGATAGAAAAAAAAGGTTATTCATAATAAAAGAGTTAGAATAGATAGTATATGAAAATAGCAACAATTCTTCCATATAAAGAAAATTATACATTTTCAAAAGCACAAGCAGCAGCAATATGGGTTTGTGATTTTTTTAAATATTCCAAATACCAAAATAGAAATTATATATTTGGAAATACCAATACAAAAGACTACCTAACAAAAAATTATATTAATATTAATATTAGCAATCTTAAGTCTAAATTATCAAGTACAACTAAAGAATATTGCAAAAATATAATAAATAAAATTAAAGATGAAAATTTTGATATTATTGAAATACACAATAGACCATTAATATTCAATTATTTAAAAAAAAAAATAAATTCAAAATATATTTTATATTTCCATAATGACCCTTTATCAATGAACGGATCAAAAACATCAAATGAAAGATTAAATTTACTTATAGGTTTAGACAAGATAGTATTTGTAAGTAAATGGGTTCAGGATAGATTTTTTATAGATTTGGACAAAAAACTTTCAGATAAAACAGAGATTGTTTACCCAAGCATCCAGAAAATTAAAAAAAAAAACAAAAAAGAAAAAAAAATTACATTTGTCGGAAAATTAAATACATCAAAAGGTTATGATATTTACAAAGATGCAATAACTAAAATACTAGATGAATATCAAGATTGGAAAGCATATTCTATTGGAGATGAAGATAGAAAAAGACCCATTATAAATCATCACAATCATCAAGAATTAGGTTTTCTTAAACATAAAGAAGTTTTAAATTTTTTAAATAAATCTGAAATTGCTGTTGTACCATCTAGGTGGGAAGAACCTTTTGGCAGAACTGCGCTTGAATCATCTTCAAGGGCATGCGCAACTATTATATCAAATAGAGGTGGGTTGCCTGAAACTACTGATCACTGCATTATTTTAAAAAAAATAAATTCAAAGGAACTTTATAAAGAAATTAAGAAATTAATTTTAAACCCAAAATTAAGAAAAAAAATACAAAATAATGGTTTTAAGAATATTAAACATCTTGTTAAAAATAATTCTGAATTAATAGATAGAATAAGAAATAGTTTAATTCAAAATTTTAGTCTTAATTATATAAGAAATAAATTAAGAATTATAAACATATATAATACTGGACAAAAAAATTTCCATAGACTTTACAATATTTCATTAGGAAAGAAATTTACAAATGGTTTCATAAGAAATGGGCATGACGTTCTAGAAATTAGTGATCGCGATTTCATTAGGCAAAATAGAAATATATTCCAAGCAAAAAATATTGACAAATTCCAAGATTATTTAGTTAATACATCAAAAAATTATAATCCTGACCTAATTTTTTTTGGTCACACACAAAATATATCGCCAGAAACTATAAGAGAATTCAAAAATTTAAATGATAAGTTAATAATTTCTCAATGGAATGAAGATCCTGTTATGAAGAGTTTAAATTATTCAAAAAAAAATATAGAAAATATTAGAAAATATTCGGAAATAGTAGATCACAATTTTGTGACAACTCATCCAAGTGTTTTAAAAAAACAAAAAATTAATATAAAAAATTTACATTTTTTATTTATACCAGTTGATAAAAATATTGAATGTTTTGATGTTTCTAAAAAAAATCCAACTAAAGACCTGTTTTATGCGATGAGTCACGGTGTAAATAGAGCAACTCTTAAAAGAGGCAAAGATGACTCAAGAATACATTTTTTAAATAATCTTATAAAAAAATTAGAAAATATAGATTATGATTTTTATGGTTTCCAAAATAAGGAACCAATATGGGGTAACGATTTTTATAAAGCGTTAGTTAATTCAAAAATGGGATTAAACTTGAGTAGGGGCCTCCCTACAAAACATTATTCAAGTAATAGAATTGCCTCTCTAATGGGTAATGGGTTACTAACATTTGTAGATAAAAAAACAGAACTTGATGACATGTTTAATAATAAGGAAATTGTTATGTACGAAAATATAAATGATTTAACAAATAAAATTAATTTTTATAAAAAAAATAATCACTTAAGATCGAAGATAGCATCAGCTGGACGAAAAAAATATTTTAAATTATTTAATGAACTAAAGACTACAAAATATATTATAGATAAATCGCTAGGTAGGGAAGCTAATCTTTATTGATGAAAATCTCTATAATAGTTCCCACTTTTAACAATCTCAATTATCTAAATTTTTTTTTATCTTCACTTAAAAAAAATTCATTATATGATCATCAGATAATACTTCATATTAATGATGGTTCGGATGGCACTCTAGATTTCGCTAAAGAAAAAAAAATATTATTTACATATAGTAAAAATAATATTGGTTTATGTAGCTCTTTGAATAAAGCTGCTCAATTGGTTAATTCAAATTATATTCTTTATGCTCATGATGATATGTTTTTTTGTAAAAATTGGGATCTACATTTAGAAAATGAAATTAAGAAATTTCCGGATAATTTATTTTATTTAACTGGTACAAATGTGTCTATTAATAGTGGACTTATAAATTTTGACTGTGGGTCAGCGCCAGAGAATTTTAATGAAAAAAAGTTTGATGAATTTTGCAAAAATGACTTAAGTAAAGATTTGCAAGGATCTCATTGGGCACCACATTTAATTCATAAAGATCTATGGAAAAATATAGGTGGATTTAGTGAAGAATTTAATCCTGGAGATGGTTCAGACCCAGATTTTTGTATGAAGTTATGGAATAAAAATGTTAGAGTTTTTAAAACAATATCAAAATTTAAGGTATATCATTTTAGCTCCATAACAACTCGGAAAGGTATGATTAAATTGAATAATGGCACCAAAACATTCACTCTTAAATATGGTTTTAATCCAAGATATTTTAGAAAATATTATTTAAAAGGTGATGGTTCAAATCACTATAATGGACCATTAAATAATCCAAAGATGAATCTTGAAATGTTTGTTGATTACTTAATTAATAAACTTAAATTTATCTATTATAAGATTTAATTAAATGAACAGAATAATAATAGCAAAAATCTCTGAAGGATTAGGAAATCAACTGTTTATGTATTCAAACGCTTATGCAATTTCAAAACAATTCGATTTTGATTTATGTTTAGATCCATACACAGGATACTATAAAAATAATATTAGATCATTTATGCTTAATAATTTTAATATATCATCTGCTATTGCACCATCAAATTGGATATTTTCTAATTATCATAGAAACATAATAAAAAAAATTAAAATTAAATGTGATTTTTTTAAAAATAAAAAATCTTTTTTATTTGAATTAAAAGATAAAAACAAATTAACAAAATTTAATTCTATTAAATTAGATAATTTTAATGATAAAATTTATATTGATGGAAATTTTGAGTCAGAAAAATATTTTCTAGATTATAGAAATGATCTTCTGAAACAATTTTCTTTCAAAAAAAAAATGAGTAATAATAAATACCTAGATGTTATCAAGAATCACAATGTTGTTTCTATATGTGTTAGACAACATCGATACTCTGAAAGAATAAGTAATAAATTTGACCAAAATTCTATTAATAAATCTGAAGATTTTGTTGCTAAAACTGTAGATTATATTTATCAATCCATTAAATTTATTAAATCCAAAGTACATAATCCAAAATTCCTATTATGGAGTAATGATTTTACAGGTCTTGAAAAATATTTTCCGAATAATGAATTTCTATATGTAGTTAATCCAGAGAATAAAATTTTAAATGATTTCTATTTGTTAACACAATGTAAATATTTCATTGTTGGTCCTTCGACTTTTAGTTGGTGGGGTGCTTGGTTATCTAATAATGAAAATAAAATATGTATTAGACCTAAAAGTATTAATCCCTCAAATAATTTAGATTTTTGGCCTGAGTCTTGGATATCAATTTAATTTAAATCAGCGATTTTTTATTAAATCTTCACTTTATTAAGTGCATTATTTTTAAATATATTGGCTTCTCTAATATATCTTCTAACCATTTGTGTTGTTTTGTGACCAGTCATTGCCATAATACTACGTTCATCAGCACCAGATTCTGCGGCAACAGTTGCAAAACCAGATCTTAAACTATGTCCTGCAAAATTTTTATTCTCAATACCTGCTAAATTTAAATATTCTTTCATTAATAAAACTACTGATTGGTCAGTTAATCTTTTTTCTGTTAAAAATGATCCTTTAGAAAATCTCCTAAAAATAGGTCCAGATTTAATTTTAGAAATTTCTAGCCATTTTTTAAGATTTGCTACAGGGCAATAGTTTTCGTTAGTAAAATAGGGTAGTCCTTTAACCATTCCTTCACCGAATTGATCAGTTTTTGATCTTCTCACAGTGATTTTAAGACCCTCAGTTACAAATTCTAAGTCTTCGTGATCGATAGAGATTAGTTCAGTTCGTCTAAAACCACCTCCAAAGCCCACTAAGAAAATTGACTTGTCCCTATACTTCTTTATGTCTTCTATTTTTTGTTCATTTATAATATTAATTATTGATTTTAAATGATTGATTAATATGGGTTTTTTACCTTTTTGAATGCTTCCTTTTACCCTTTTTATTCCCATTAAATTTTCAACAATAATTGGGTGTTTTGTATCTAAATAATGCCCTTTGAGTTTATGCACCATGCTTATAGACACTAATCTTCTTCTTAAAGTGCTGATTTTTGAATTTTTAGAAAGATAGGTTAGGTATAAAGACACTATTTTTGGCTCTGATGGCAATGAATTTAAACCATGTTTAGCACAAAATACTTCAAAGTCTTTGAAGTCTGATTTATATGCTCTTAAAGTATTGTTTGCTTTAGAGCTTTTAAGATTATTTAAAGTTGACTCTTGAAGCGATTTTAGGTCTGTTGTCAGTTCATTCATATAATTACTATTGATAACAATTAATTATCATTAGTAATATATCAAGAGTTTTAAAATGTCAAATAAAATAATTTATTATTTTAAAGGACAATTAACAACATTGTGATCACATTAACTTTATAATAAGAATTAAATATGGGTATAGATGGAGTAATTGAACCAATATATTTTCTAATAACTTCAATTGGTTTTATAATATTAAGCGTTATTCAGTACAAAAAAACTGGAAAAACCTTAGAAACGATTTATTTGTCTATTTTATCTGTTTTCTTTATTGTTTGCTTTATAATTTTAAATTTTTATTGAGTAAATATTGATTGATATATTGAGCATTTTAGTTGCAGGCATATTCTCATGCATAATTTTAGATATTTTGGGTTATTTATTAAAAAAAATAGGTATTCCAGAACCCTCTTGGGGAATTGTAGGTAGATGGACCTATTATATGATTAAAAATGGAATTTTTTTTAACCCAACAATTATTGAAAAACCTCAATTTAAATATGAAGTATTACTTGGATGGGTTTTTCATTATTTTATATCAATATCCTGGGCAGTTATTTATTATATTTTCTTTATTTATATTGGTTTTAAAATGTCCTATTTTTCAGGACTTATTTTTGGAGCAATAACAACTTTAGCTCCACTCTTGGTATTTTTACCTTTTACAGGACAAGGCATTTTTGCAAAAAAAACAGGAAAACCAATAAAAACATCTGGTGTATTTCTTATAAGACATTCAATTTATGGAATAGCAATGTATGAAGGTTTTAGATGGTTTGTAATATGAAATTGAAGGGAACAAAATTTCAGCAAAAAGTTTGGAAATATCTCAAAACTATACCAAAAGGTACTGTCAAAACCTATAAAGAGGTAGCAATAGCAATAAAAAGACCTAAATCAGCCCGTGCTGTAGCTAATGCATGTGGAAAAAACCCTTATGCCCCTAAAATACCATGTCATAGAGTAATTCGGTCCGATGGAGGCCTTGGAGGATACTCAGGCAGAGGCGGAATTAAGACAAAGCTTCGTTTATTGAGATCTGAAAAAGTTAATATTTAATGGCTTTTTTTTTCTATTTTATGGTTAAAAACACTTGTAAAATCAACGTTTTTTCAATATTTAAGCTAATTTCAATATGATTAGTAATATTCACCCTTCAGTTGCACTATATATCGAAATATAACAAAATAAAGCACCTCTATGGCTGTTTAAAACATATATTCTATAACTGCATTGCTCTACTTTTTAATGATTCCAAGGCATAAATTTAGTGTGAATTTTCATGTAATTTTTAAAAAATTTTTGTTCCCCTGTTCACTTATTAAAATAACAATTTTTAAATTTTGTGTTTAATTAGATAATAAAACCATTAGTATTTAACACTTTTAAGTATTATGGTGTATTTTCTTTATTAATATTGCTGTTTTTGCCTTTATCGATTTAAAATCACAGTTATTAATTGTATATTTTGTATTTATTTTTCTATTTTTTTATATAAAAAAAAAAATAATAATTACAGTAGTTTAATAGTATATATTAATGTAATTAATTGCATATTAGTAACTATTTATTTACTACTAAGTAGAACGATTAAGCAAATATTCTCGTCTAGAAATATATAGACCACTTAGAACAATAATAAACAAACCTAAATAAGTCCAATTATCAGGCAATTCATGAAAGAAATAGTAACTAATTAGTATGTTGGTAATTATCTCTGTATAGCCTAAAGGAGCTAATTTAGATGCATCAGCGTATTTGAGTGATAATATGAGAAAAAGATGAGCTACAGACGCTATAAAGCCGATTAAAGCCATTAAAATCCACTGATTTGAGGTAGGATTAACCCAAACAGAGGGCATAAATAGGCTAATTATTATAGTTCCTATTAAACCCGATAATAAAAGGGTTAAAAGAGGATTATCAGAAGTACTGAGCTTCCTCGTGATAATAAGATAAAACCCATAGCAAATTCCATTACCTAAAGCAGCCATGGTAGCTAAATTAAGTTCTATAAAGCCAGGCCTGATTACAATTAAAGTTCCAATAAATCCTAATGATACAGCAGTCCACCTCTTCAACCCTACTTTCTCATTTAAAAAAAATGGAGATAAGGCTGTAACACAAATTGGAGCAACAAAAGCTAATGTTAAGGCTTTAGGAAGTGAAATTTCCGATATTGCATAAAAGAATAAATAAGTAGAAAAAACAAAAATTAATCCTCTAATTAATTGAAGGGCTGGTTTTTTCGTCCAAACTAATGAATGTCTATAAAAGATAAGCATTAGGGATAACGTAAATACTACAGTAAAAAAATATCTTGCCCACGTTATCTGCAAAACATCCATAGATGAGCTTAAATATTTAGCAAAAGCATCCATTACAGGAACTATCATCCAAGCAGAAGCATTTAAAATTATAGCCTTCATGAAAGAAGAATATCTCTTAATAGAAGTATTTTAAAGCAAAGAATAATGTAATTGGGATGGTAAATAATGACATGATTGTTGATACCACAATTGTGCTAGAAATATTATCCACAATTTCTTTAGGAGAGTACATGTGGGCAACCAAATAACATAAAATTGCACTTGGCATACACGATTGTATCAACAATACACCCGCTGGTATTCCGGATAAATTAAAAAATTTTATAACAGCAAATCCAATAATTGGCCCAAGTATTACTCTTCCAAAGGATGTTATTAATGCATCTTTGAAAGAAAATACTTTCATTTGAGTAAGAGCTACTCCAAGAGACATTAAAATCATAACAATCATACCGTAAGCTAAAAGCATTACAGTATTTAATACAAATTGAGGAAACGGTATTTCAAAATATAAAAAAATAACTGTTATTAAAATTGCATAAAAAGATGGACTTTTTAATATAATTTTAAAATCAAAAGAGCGTTTTGCTAAGAATATGTTAAGTGTAAAATGAAGCAAAACAATTAGAGATGAAATTGCTGCAGCTATTCCCATTCCTAATTCGCCATAAGCAAATAAACATATTGGTATACCCATATTTCCAGTATTTGGTAAAATAAAAGTAGGTAATTCTCGAATATAATCTTTTTTCATAAGTATAAGAAAAATTAATCCAACAACACCAAACAGACTTAATAGAATTATTGAATAACCAAAATACTGTTTAAATACGTCATAAGTAACACCACCTGCCGTGATAGCAAAAATAACGAGAGCTGGTGTTCCAAAATTACCAGCATATGTAGTTATAAATGATGTATCAAAATCTGGATTTTTTTTACCCAAGTGATATCCAAGTCCTACTATTAAGAATACTGGAAATAAAACTTCAAAAAGTTTTAAATAAATTTCCATTAACCAAGCAATCTAATTAATGTTGGAGTTTTTAAAATATTTTTATTATTTTTGAAAATATACAAACAATTGTGAATATTAATATCAGTTGTTTTATGTGTAATAATAACAATTGTTGCTTTATTGTTTTTTTTATCAGGTGTCTGTATTAGCCTTTTAACTGAAATTTTATATTTAGCTAAACGATTAGTTATCTCCGATAATACACCGGGCTTATCTTTTACTTCGAACCTTAAATATAATGAATTAACATAATTATTTACATTATATGGTTTTAAAGATTTAAGCTTAGAAACACTAACACCAAAAGGTTTTTTTATATTTCCACGCAAAATTGAGAGTAAATCAGAGAGTAAAGACGAAGAAGTAGGACCTGGTCCAGCCCCCTCTCCCTGCAGTACACTCTCTCCAACTGGTTTACCTTGAAGAATAACTGCATTCATTACACCATTAACATTACCAACATAAGATTTTTTACTAACCAAACATGGATGCACGGTTTCAAAAAGATGATTATTCTTTAACTCAGAAATTCCCAGCAACTTAATTCTTAAATCTAATTGATTTGCAATTTTAATATCTTTTAATTCAATTTTTTCTATTCCTTCCATTAAACATTTATGTTTAGAAATTTTACTATTAAAGGCTAAAGCAGATAAAATTCTTACTTTGGCAAATGCATCAAAACCATTTAAATCTAATTTTGGATTACCTGGTTCGGCATAACCAAGTATCTGTGCTTTTTTTAAAACATCCGCAAAATTTTGATCTGAATTTTCCATTTCGGATAGAATATAATTTGAAGTACCATTCAAAATTCCAAAAACTTTTGATATTTTGTTTGTTGCCAATCCCTCTTTAATAGATCTTAATATTGGGATACCACCAGCAACTGATGCTTCAAATTCTAAATTAACTTTATTTTTTTCTGCAAGTTTTGCTAACTCATTGCCATGTTTTGAGATTAAAGCTTTATTAGGTGTAATAACATGGATTTTACTTTTTAAAGCAGTCTCTACAACTTTTTTAGAAATACCATCTGATAATCCTATGGCTTCAAATAATATATCTATATTATTTTTCTTAAAAATTTTTAAAGGATTTTTGTAAAAAATTTTTTTATTAACTTTAAATTTTCTTTTTTTATTAATATTTCTGGCAGAAACAGCCACAACATTTATTTTTTTACCTGTTTTAAGCTCAATATCTTTCTTTTTCGTATTTAATTCGTTTAACAAATAATTACCGACCTGACCAAGTCCTACTACTGCAATATTAATTAATTTAGTCATTTGCTTATATCTGGATATTTACTCTTTTTTGTATAGTCATCTATATAAATCTCATATTCCTCTATTGTCATTGATGTTATATCGTCTGACTTTTTTAATATCTCATTTAATTTTTTTTGATTAGTTTTGCTTTCAATAGAATTTTCTGTCCAATATTGAGAATCTTTGTTTAAAGAACAATTGGCTAATGTTAATGAAATAAAAATTATTATAAATTTTCTCATTTTAATCCAGTCTTTTCAGAAAAATTAAATTTATTATTCAGATTTTGTACGGCTTGACCTGCTCCACCCTTAATCAAGTTGTCAAGAGCGGATAGAATAATTATTTTATTGCTATATTTAGATTTGCACACAGAAATATAACAATTATTTGTATTTATTACTTCATTGGTGCTTAAAAAAGAGTCAGACTTTAATATTTTTACAAAACTCTCATTTTTATAAAAATTATTTAATGTTTTTAATACTTTTGTTTGTGAAATATTATTTTCTAAATCAACATATATAGTACTAAGAATACCTCTGAACATTGGTGATAAGTGAGGCGTAAAACTAAATTGAAATTTTTTCTTAGTAAATTTTCTTAACATTTGATCTATTTCAGAATTATGACGATGAAAACCAACACCATATGCACTTAAAGATTCATATAAATTTTTATCTTTATATTTTTTATGAACTCCTCTACCAGCACCTGAATAACCAGATTTTGAATCAATTATAATATTATTTAATTTAATTAAATTTTTCTTAAATAAAGGAAATAAAGGTAGCAATATTGATGTTGGATAACATCCTGGGCATGAAATTATATTATACTTCTTAATCTTTTTTCGGTTTATTTCAGGAAGTAAATAGATGCTTTTCTTTATTAAATTGGTTGCACGATGTTTTTGCTTATACCATTTTAAATAATCAGAAGCTCTTTCTAATCTAAAATCTGCAGCAAGATCTATTAGTGTATGATTTCTGCTTAAATATTTAGATATATCCTGTGCTTCCCCATTTGGAAGTGCTGTAAAAATAACATGAACGTCTTTTAATAATTTTTTATTAAATTTTAAAATTTTTGGTAATTTATATTTAGATAAAGATTTATCATAAAAATTAATGTGTTTACCCACAGAAGAATTTCCGCAAAGGTATTTAATATTAATATATTTGTGTTTAACTAATAATTTAATTAATTGAACACCAATATATCCAGTTGATCCAGCAACTAATGCGTTAAGCTTAGGCATTTTATATTATAACAGTTAAAAATTAAAAAAAAATTATCTTTTAGAGAACTGGAAGCTTCTTCTAGCTTTTCTTCTACCAGGTTTTTTTCTTTCTACTGCTCTTGAGTCTCTGGTGGTAAGTTTTTCTGTTTTTAAGGTCGCTTTGAGATTATCATCAAATAACACTAAAGCTTTTGAAATACCATGAACCATAGCCCCCGCTTGGCCTGTGGGTCCTCCTCCTTTTACACTGCATCTTACATCGTAATCGGTAGCCTGATTAATAATCTCAAAAGGTCTTGTAATTTGCATTTTATGAGTTTCGTCAGCAAAATAATCACTAAATAATTTACCATTTACATAAATTTTACCAGAACCTTTTTTTAACCAAACTTTTGCAATTGATGTTTTTCTTCTTCCAGTAGCGTATTTACTGTCTTTAAAATCTAATTTTAATTTTGCAGATTTTGATGTTGATTGTGTATTTTCCATCTTAGTTTCTAGCTATATTTTTATTATTTAATTTATCTAACTCAATTACAGTTGGATTTTGTGCAGAATGTGGATGCTCATTACCTGCATATATTTTTAATTTTGTTAATTGTTTTCTGCCCAGTACTCCTCCTGGTAACATTCTTTTAACAGCCATTTTTAAAGTTTCTCCAGGTTTTTTTTCATGAAGTTTTTCTGGGGTTGAAACTTTAATTCCACCTGGATGGCCAGTGTGTCTGTAATATTTTTTATTTTGAAATTTTTTTCCAGTAAATTTTGCTTGTTCAATATTTTTAACTACAACAAAATCACCGTCATCCATGTGAGGTGTGTATGTAGTTTTATTCTTACCTCTTATGATATTGGACACAACTGTTGCTAATCTACCTACTACAGCATTTTTAGCGTCAATTTCATACCAAGATGATGTTATTTGATCTTTTTTTACAAATTTAGTCATTGTGCGTGGATTAATACTATTAAATAATTCAAAGTCAATTTTATATTTACCTTGCAAAATGGTGCTATTCTGTTAAAAGTTAATTGCCGATTTGATCCTATTGCGGGCTTATAACTGCTAAAAAGGAAATCTCATTAAATTGTAAAAATCGGTAGGCATTTGAACTGTATTGTGCGCCTAACATAATGTTGAAGCACTAAAAAAGGAGTAAAATGACTAAAAAAAGAAATAACCCTGAAACTATTGCCATACATGGTGGTGACTATAGGAGTGATCCAGCTACGAATGCTGTAGCTGTTCCAATTTATAGAACAACATCATACCAATTTAACAATACTGAACACGCTGCTAACCTTTTCGCTCTTAAAGAGTTTGGTAATATTTATACACGTATAATGAACCCTACAAATGATGTACTGGAAAAGAGAGTTGCCGCACTTGAAGGAGGTTTATCATGTGTAACAGTATCCTCAGGTCAAACTGCTTCTACGTTTGCTGTATTAAATGTAGCTCAAGCTGGCGACAATATAGTAAGCTCAACTGATCTTTATGGTGGAACTGTATCTTTATTCACGCATACACTCAGTAAACTTGGTATAGAAATAAGATATGCAGACCCAAGTAATCCTGAAAATTTTGAGAAGTTAATAGATAACAAAACTAGAGCGTTTTATGGTGAAACTTTACCAAATCCATATTTAAGGGTATTTCCAATAAAGGAAGTTTCTGACATTGGAAGAAAATATAATATTCCACTAATTATGGACAACACTGCTGCACCCGTAATATGTAAACCGATTGAACATGGGGCTGCTGTAGTAATTCACTCGCTTACAAAATATATAGGTGGACATGGTACAGCGGTTGCAGGAAGTATAGTTGATAGTGGTAACTTTGATTGGACAGCGGATCCAAAAAGACAACCACTTTTTAATGAGCCAGATCCAAGTTATAACAATGTAATCTGGGGAAAGGCAGTACCAGAGTTAACAGGTGCAAATGTACCATTTGCAGTTAGGGCAAGAGTCTGCTTATTAAGGGACTTAGGATCAGCTCTGGCTCCAGATAATGCCTTTGCAATAATTCAAGGACTTGAAACAGTTGCTTTAAGAATGAGACAACATTGTGCTAATGCGGAGTATGTAGTTGATTTTCTTAAGAAGCATAAAGAAGTTACAAAAGTTATTTATTCTACTGAGCACGATAAGCCTATTGCTGATAGAGCAAAAAAATATCTTAAAGGTGGAAATGGACCAATGATTGGTATTGAACTTAAAGGAGGTATTGAGGCTGGTAAAAAATTTATTGAGTCTTTAAAGATGTTTTATCACGTTGCTAATATTGGTGATGCTAGAAGTCTAGCAATTCATCCAGCCAGCACAACTCATAGTCAATTAAATGAAAAAGAATTAGCTGCATCAGGTGTTACTCAAAGTTATGTAAGACTTTGTATTGGTATTGAACATATTGATGATATTATTGAGGATCTAGATCAAGCATTGAATAAATCTTCAAAGGGTAATTTAAAGGCTGTAAGTTAATCTGAGTTTTAAATGTCAACAAATAGAAATTAATAAATAGATTCTTTATTTTTTACAATATAAAGAAAATACAAAGTTGAAAGTATTATTAAAATAGAGTTTATCTGGTGTAAAGATGCATAAAGCATTTTTACTCCAGATAAAATTGTAAGGACTCCAAGAAATATTTGAAATAATAAAGCAATTCCAATAATAAAAATTGGGGTTCTTAAATTTATATTTCCATTTTTTAAAACAAAATAAAGTATGTAAAAATATATTATGACAATTAAATATGCTAAATTTCTATGGATAAATTGAACAAGTGATTGATCGTCAAATACCGTGAGATAGAAAATATCACTATATACACTATCATCAGGAAAATATGATGAACCCATTAAAGGCCAAGTATTATAAATTTTACCTGCATCCATCCCTGAAACAAATGCTCCAATTATTAATTGTAAAAATAATAATAAAAGAAAGAATTTGATTAAGTTTAATTTAATATTAACTTGATTAATTTTTATGTCAGTTAGATTTAAATATTTCCAAAAAACTATAGATAAAATAATAAAAGCTGTAACTAAATGAAGTGATAATCTATAATGACTAACATCAACTCTATCAATCAATCCACTTGAAACCATATACCATCCAATAAATCCCTGAAAACACACTAAGAAAAAAATAATTGAATATTCTCTTAAAATCCAAAAACCATTTTTAATTGTTAAATACATCATGGGCAAAAGGACAGCTAAACCAATTAATCTACCCAATTGACGGTGCGCCCATTCCCACCAAAAAATTATTTTAAATTCATTTAAGGTCATATTAAAATTTTGCTCTTTGAATTCAGGTATTGTTTTATAAAGATCAAAATATTCAATCCATTGATCATTTGATAAAGGAGGTAATGAGCCAATAAAAAGTTCCCAGTTTGTAATAGATAGACCAGAGTCAGTTAATCTGGTTAGACCACCTACCAGAATAATAAGGACAATCATCACTAATAAACTAATCATCCATATTTTTAATTTAGAATTTAAAGAATAATTCTGACTGTACATGAATAGATAAATATAATAATTATTAACGAAACCAATAAATTAAATGTCGCCTATAAACAAAAAAAAATTAGAAATAATAAGAGCTAAATTAGATAAATTAGACAATAAGTTATTATCATTGATTAAATATAGGACAATTCTTGTAAAAGAAGTTTTAAAACTTAAAGAATTTAAAAAAGAAATAGTAGATAAAAAGCGTATAAATTTAATACTTAAAAAAATTAACTCAAAATCTAAAAAACTAAAGATTGATCCTAAAATTACTAATCGTATATGGAAAAATATGATTTTGTCTTATATCGATTACGAAAAGAGAAACTTTAAAAAAAAGTAATTACTTGCTGTGAGGTGGAAGTTTTTTTTCCACAAAAATTTCATGTTTTCTTGTATCTGGATTGTATTTTTTAGCTGAAAGTTTAACTTTAGCTTTCTCTCCTCCAGCCGGTTTTTTAACATAATAAAAGTAAGGACTATCGGGTTTTGCTTCTGGAACCATTCTTACTTTAACGTGCGTTTTTTTTGCCATTTTAATTCTTTTAATTTATTAGAAATTTTTAATAACTTATTTTTTAAATTTTTAGCTCTTATAGATTTATCTGTACTTTCGTCAAGCTTTAAAGAGTCTTCATTATTTAATATTTTCTTTACACCATTTATTGTCATACCTTGATCTTTAAGTAAAAATTTAACTTTTTTGAGAAGATTTATTGTTTTCTCATCATAATATCTTCTATTGGAATTTAATATCTTAGGTTTAATTTGTTTAAATTGAGTTTCCCAAAATCTGATAACATGTGTTGATAAAACTCCCTTTTTATTAGTTTTTAGATTTAATATTTTCGCAACCTCACCAATAGTTCTGTAAGCGCTGTGTAATTTATCCATTATCTCTTGAATTAATAAATTCTTTAAATTCTTTGGATGGCTTAAACAATACTACATTACGACTTGAAATTAATTTAGTTTCCTTAGTTTTAGGATTTCTTCCCATTCTAGATTTTTTTTGTCTTATTGTGAAAGTACCAAACTTAGAAAGTTTTAATTTTTTTTCATTTTTAATATTTTCTAAAATAGTAGATAATAAATCCTCTATTAAATTTTCTGATATTTGTTTTGAAAAACCAAGCTGCATGTAAACTAAATTAACTAGATCTCTTTTAGTTAAGTTAATTCTCATATTAAATATTTAGCTTAATCTTTTCTATCAAATTACCTTTTACAATTCTATGACAAACATCTAATGAATTTGAAAAACCAATGTAATCAGTACCACCGTGACTTTTAACAACTGGAGAGTCTAAACCAATGAAGATAGCACCATTATATAGCCTGGGATCTAATCTTTTTTTAAATTTTTTTAGGTTCGAGATATTTAGCAAAGATGAAATTTTACCTATAATTGAACCTGTCATAGCTTTTTTGAGTTCCTCTGTAATGAAATTTGCAGTTCCTTCAGCTGTTTTCAATGCAACATTTCCGGTAAAACCGTCAGATACAATAACATTAACTTGTCCATCCATTAAATGATTACCTTCTATATAACCTTCAAAATTAAAATTTGAGGATTTTTTTTCATTTAATAGTTGATATGTTTCTTTGATTGTTTCATTACCTTTTAGTTCCTCAGAACCAATATTTAATAAAGCCACATTCGGCTTATCATTTGGGTATAAAGATGTATATAATGATGCACCCATAATTGAAAAATCTAATAGATTTTTCGAACTACACTCAATATTTGCTCCTAAATCTAATACAACACTCATTCCTTTTTTATTTGGCCATAATGCTGATAAGGCTGGCTTGTCAATATTTTCTATCATTTTTAAATTTAATTTTGAAACAACTAGCAATGCACCTGTATTACCCGCTGATATTACTATGTCTGCAAGTCTATCTTTGACACTTTGAATGGCAAGCCACATACTTGTATCTTTTCCACGTTTTGCTCCTTCTAAAGGACTATCTGTACTTTCTATTTTGTTTTCTGTATGAACTATTTCAAAAAAACTAGTTGGAATTTTACCATTTATTAAAGGAAAAATTTTATTTTTATCGCCAAAAATTTTATAGTAATTTTTTTTGTTTACAGAATGATTAAAAACAATACCGTCAATAATTTTTTTTGGTGATCCGTCACCACCCATTGCATCAACTGCAATTTTAATCAAATCTGACATATTTGATAAGTATATATGTTATTCTTTCGGATCTAAAACTTGTCTTCCCTTATACATTCCAGTTTTGAGATCCAGATGATGGGAAAGTCTATATTCGCCAGATTTTTTATCTTCAACTATATTTTTAGTTGAATATTTCATTGTCTGACCCCTTCTCATTCCTGTTCTTGAAGGAGTTTGTTTTCGTTTAGGTACAGCCATAATTAAAGGTTACTTACACTTTTTAAATAAGAATTCAAAGTTTTTTTTGATAATTTTAGATTAAAATCATCAAAATATTGAGTTAAATCATCAATATTTTTAAATTCACTTAAAAAAAGTGAAATTTTTTTTATTTTATCAGATTTTGATAATTCATCCCAAAAATGTATTTCTGAAACCATAGAATGAAATAAATTTATATAATCTTTCATTTTTTTGTTTATCGACTGATCACCATATCCAATTTCTCTAATACTTAACTCAAGTTGTCTGAAGTTAAAATCATAAATTTCTTGTAAGATTAACTTATTTTCATCATTTTTAAAATTTTTCAAAAAGAATGAAAAATGCAGCAAAAAGAGCGTTAAACGATCTGAAAAAATATCTTCTCTATTTAAATTTTTGTATAAATCTTTATTTCTAGTGTAATTAATTAAATTGTTATAAATATGTATATATTTTTCATTCATGATTAAATTATTATATATAATTTTATTTTCTTTAATAGTTACAAATTGTTCATTTAAGCCTGTTGTTAAACATCATGGTGTTCCTTTTTTAGATAAAAAACAAAAAAAACTCAAAATTAATGAAAGTAATAAAAATGATATTAAAAAAATATTAGGAAATCCTTCAACCAAAAGTAAATTTGATAACGATGTATGGATATATATAGAAAGAAAACAAACCCAATCTGAATTGAAGAACTTAGGTAGAATGAAAATATATAAAAACGATGTTTTGGTGTTAGAAATTAATGAATATGGGATATTAAAGTCTAAAAAATTCTACAATAAAAACGATATGGAAAAATTAAAAATTGTAGAGGAGACTACACAGACGGGATTTACAAAAACATCATTTATATATGATTTTCTATCGAGTATGAGGCAAAAGATAAATGACCCTCTAGGTGTGAGGGTCAAAAAGCGTGAAGAAATTAGCCAGCGATAACTGCTAATAAGAGAAGTGCTACAATATTAGTAATCTTAATCATTGGATTTACAGCAGGTCCAGCTGTATCTTTATAAGGATCACCAACTGTATCCCCTGTTACTGCAGCTTTATGAGCTTCAGAACCTTTTCCACCATGATTTCCATCTTCAATAAATTTTTTTGCATTATCCCAAGCACCGCCACCGGCAGTCATAGATACAGCAACAAATAACCCTGTTATAATAACTCCTAATAACATTGCTCCTACTGCAGCTAACGCTGCAACCTGGCCGCCTATTGAGAAAATAATAAAGTAAAGAACCACAGGCGAAAGGACAGGTAACAATGAAGGTATAATCATTTCTTTAATTGCTGCTACAGTTAATAAATCAACTAATTTAGCATAATCAGGTTTTTGTTTTCTTTTCATAATGCCTGGGAATTTTTTAAACTGTCTTCTAACTTCAACAACAACAGCGCCACCTGCTCTACCAACAGCTTGCATTCCCAATGAACCAAACAGATATGGTAACATACCTCCAATTAATAAACCTACAACAACATATGGATTGGATAAATCAAATGTAACTACAATTCCCTCTAAGGCTGACCCAGCTTCTTTTGAAAAATGTTTAATATCTTCAGTATATGCAGCAAAAAGAACTAATGCACCCAGACCTGCTGAACCAATAGCATAACCTTTTGTGACAGCTTTTGTAGTATTGCCTACTGCATCTAAAGCATCAGTAGTTTTTCTAACTTTTTTATCTAAATTTGACATCTCAGCAATACCACCTGCATTATCAGTAACTGGTCCATATGCATCTAATGCAACTACCATTCCAGCTAAAGCAAGCATAGTAGTTACTGCAATTGCAATTCCAAATAGTCCTGCAATAGAATTTGTAAGAAGAATACCGGCTACAATTATTAATGCAGGTATTGCAGTTGCTTCCATAGAAACTGCTAAACCTTGAATAACGTTTGTACCATGTCCGGTTGTAGACGAAAGAGCAACAGATTTAACTGGTCTATAACTTGTGCCTGTATAATATTCAGTAATCCAAATTAATAATCCAGTAATAACAAGTCCAATTACACCACAATAATATAAATCCATCCCATTAAAAGATTTATTATTAACTGTATATTCGTTAGCAAATCCAATTACGTGATCTGTAACAGGCCATAGAATGACTAAAGATGCTACTGCAGAAACAATGAAACCTTTATATAAAGCATTCATTACATTTTTGTTTTTTCCAAGTTTAACAAAAAATGTTCCAATTATAGATGTTAATAAACATGCTGCACCGATCGTTAAAGGGTAAATCATCATATTTAAATTTCCAACAAAGAAAATAGAAGATAAAACCATTGTCGCAACAATTGTAACCGCATAAGTTTCAAATAAATCAGCAGCCATCCCTGCACAGTCTCCTACATTATCACCAACGTTATCTGCAATTACAGCAGGATTTCTAGGATCATCTTCAGGAATTCCAGCTTCGACTTTTCCAACTAAATCTGCACCAACATCAGCACCTTTCGTGAAAATACCACCACCTAATCTTGCGAAAATTGAAATTAATGATGCACCAAAACCTAATGCAACAAGAGCATTAACAATTTCTCTTTCATCTACGTTAGACTTTAATAAAATATAATAATAAACAGCTATAGATAATAATGCTAAACCAGCAACCAACATTCCGGTAACAGCACCAGATTTAAATGCAACAGAAAGACCTTGAGCTAAGCCTTTTCTTGAAGCTTCTGCTGTTCTTACGTTTGCTTCTACAGAAACCAACATTCCTACATAACCTGCAATACCTGATAAAGCAGCACCTATTAAATAGCCAAGTCCTACTAATGGGCTAAATGCAATACTCACAATAACTAAAACTACAGCACCAACAATAGCAATAGTTTTATATTGTCTTGCTAAATAAGCCTTTGCACCAATTTGAATTGCAGATGCAATATCTTTCATTTTTGAATTTCCTGTACTTGAATTTAAAATATTTTTACCAGTTAAAAATCCATATACGATAGATAATAAACCAGCTCCGATTGTGTATAATAGTATTGTTTC
The DNA here is from genome assembly GCA_902587755.1 of uncultured Pelagibacteraceae bacterium. Classification (GTDB taxonomy): domain Bacteria; phylum Pseudomonadota; class Alphaproteobacteria; order Pelagibacterales; family Pelagibacteraceae; genus Pelagibacter. The sequence goes on from CACIMN010000002.1 coordinate 166,874, forward strand.
TACTGTTCCGCTCATATTAACCTTAAGTTGTTGGTTGTTAAATTTTTAAGCCCGCACAATACAAAAAAAGATAGAAAAGACAACGATTAACTTCTAAAACTGATGAATATAACCTTTAGATTTAGCTTGTATTTGCTTATCTTTTTCATCAAATATCACAGATCTATCTTTGCCACATACAATTTTACCAATTTTAGTTATTTTAATTCCTGTTGTTTTGGATGCGTTTTGAATGATTCTAGCTTTATTAACATCTGCAGTAAATAATACTTGATAATCATCTCCGTTAGAAATTAAATTAATTTTATTTAATCTTTGTTTTTTAATCAAGTTACTCAATTTTTTAGAAACAGGTATTTTTTTTTCAAATAAATGAAAAGATAAAGTTTGTCTATTAATCATTTTTAACAAATCATCAATTAAACCATCTGAAACATCAATCGAACTATTAGCAAATTTTAATAAATATTTTGTTAAATTAATAGGCAAGTCTGGTTTGTAATATTTATCTACAAAGAATAATTTATCTTCATTTCTAAATTTAACTTTATTGCTTAGAGCTTTTAATCCTAAATAGCTATCTCCCAAATTTCCAGTAACATAAATATCATCATTTAATTTAGCTTTATTACGAAAAATTATTTTCTTTGAATATCCCAATGAAGTAATTGTAAAACTTAGTTTATTTGAAAAGGTTGTATCACCACCACATAAATCTATATTAAATTTATTTTGTTCTGATTTAAGTGACTTAGAAATTTTGTATAAATTATTTTTTGTAAAAGTTTTTTTATTACCAGAACCAGAAATAAAATAAAACATTGGTTTTACACCTTTGCAAATTAAATCAGAAATAGATGATCTTAATATTTTTTTTATTACCAAATCAGGTGATTTAAAATTAATAAAATGTGTACCAATGTTATATGTATCTACAGATATAACAACACCTCTTTTTTTATCAAAAAAAACATCGTCATTTAAATTAAGAGCAGAATAATTGTTTTTAGCTATTTTTGAAAAATAATTTCTTATCAGCTCAAATTCATGCATTTTTAGATCTTAATTTTTTTCCAACGTTGTCTAATAAAGCATTAAGATACTTTGTTTGTGAATCTTCAAGAAAAAAATTGGATGAATTTAAATATTCTTTAATGATTATATTAATTGATAAATTTGGTTTATACATAAACTCATAAGTTGCAGCTTTTAAAATTGTTTGAAAAACTTTGTCTAATTTTTCAATTACAAATTCATCACCTAATTTATTATTTAATTCATCTAAAATAAGATCGTTTCTTTCTATAGTTCCTAAAACAATATCCTTTATAAATTTTTTAAATCTATGCTTTGGAAAATCTAAATTGTCATCTTCATTATAATATTTTCCATATAATTTCTGAATAATTATAACCCTAGGGTTATTTTTTGGATTATAATGAGTTCTCATTTTTGAGACAAAACTGAAACAACAGCTACTGCAGCTTCAGCACCCTTTTTTCTTCTAGCTCTTGCTTGAGCCATGTTAAGACAAGTAATTATTCCATTTCCAATTGGTTTTTTACTATCTATAGACAATTTCATTATGGCATCTGTTGATGCTTGAGAGATGAAATCGAAATGCGGTGTTTGACCTTTAATTACACAACCTAAGGCTAAAAAACCATCAAATTTTTTTATATTTTTTGAGATTGTAACTGGGATTTCAAAAGCACCTGGCACTTTAATAATTTTTACTATATTTTTTTTAGGAATTATTTTTAATGCGCTTTTTATTAAGCCTTCAGCAATGTCTTTATAATAATCTGCTACAACAATTAGATATTTTTTTCTCATCAGATTAATTCCTGTTTTGTAATTTTTATACCATAACCGTCAAGACCAATAACTTTTTTTGGTGATTTGGTGATTAATATCATGTTTTTAATTTTTAAGTCTTTAATAATTTGAGCTCCAATACCATAATTTTTTATTAACTTATCTTTACCTTTTTTATAAAATTTTTTATTTTTATAGTCCTTTAAGGTCTGTGTTACTGATTTTAAATTTGAGTCTTTAATAAACACTAAAACACAATTTTGATATTTTTTAAAATAATTTAAGGTCTTATTAAATGAATTTGGTAATGATTGATTTATTAAATAATTTTGGACTACATTAGAGGAAATTACTCTTACTCTTGGAGTGATACCTTTTTTTATTTTACCTTTTATTAATGCAAAATGTTCTGAACCATCCAAAAGATTCTCATAAATTCTAATATTATATTTTTGATTTTTTACATCAATCTTACTTTGCTTTTTAAGTTTAATAAGTTTTTCTTTTTTTAATCTGTATGCGATTAGATCTTCTATTTTTCCAATTTTTAATTTATGTTTTTTTGCAAAGTTGATTAAATCCTGATCTTTAGCCATAGTACCATCTTCATTCATAATTTCACAAATTATGGCAGAGTTATTTTTTTTTGCTAATTTAGATATATCTACAGAGGCCTCAGTATGTCCTGCTCTAACAAGGACTCCACCATCTTTGGCTATTATAGGAAACACATGACCAGGCGAAACAATTTCATTTTTATTTACATTTTTTTTTGAAGCAATTTTAATTGTTCTAGCTCTATCTTTAGCAGATATACCTGTAGTTATTCCTTTTTTAGCTTCAATAGAAATTGTGAAGGCTGTTTTGTTTCTTGATTGATTTATTGGTGACATTAAAGATAAGTTTAATCTTTTTGCTTGGAGAGTATCGAGTGCCAAACAAATTAAACCTCGTCCATATTTTGCCATGAAGTTAATATTCTTTGCATTGCAGTCTGATGTAGAAATAACTAAATCTCCCTCATTTTCCCTTTTTTCATCGTCGACTAAAATAAACATACCCCCTTTTTTGGCTACACTTATAATTGACTCGATTGATGCAAAATTATTTTTTTCCATGAAAATAATTCCTAACGTATTTAGACAAGATATCTATCTCTATGTTAACTAAACTAGATTTTTTTAAAGCTGATAAATTCGTTTCTTTGTAGGTATGTGGAATTATCCATATCTGGAAACCCTTTTTAGTGACTTTTGAAATTGTAAGGGAAATCCCATTTACACAGATTGATGCTTTTTCTATTAAGTGTTTTCTTTCCTTTTTAGGTAAATCAAAGTCAAAAAGAAATGATTTATCTATTTTTTTAATAGTTAATACTTTACCTACAGTATCAACATGACCTTGACAAATATGACCTGAAATTTTTGTCCCATATTTTAAAGGTAATTCTAAATTTATTTTATCTCCTATTTTTAAAAATTTAAATTTTGAACGAATTATTGTCTCTTTAGAAAGGTAAAATTCCATAATTTTTGATTTATATGAGATTAAAGTTAAGCAGACACCATCACATGCAACTGATAAGCCCATATCTTTTTTGGAAACTTTAAGATTACTTTTTACAAAAATATTAAGACCTTTGGGTCTTTTGATAATTTTAGTAATAATACCTTGGTTGTAAATTATTCCATTAAACATAATTTCTATCTATATAGTGTTATTCTGTCTTTTCGCAAATTCAGATTTAAATTAATCTTTGTTTTATACTTTTGATCTAATATTTTTAGACCACTAAATTTTAAAAATTCGATGCTTTTAGAAAGCTTTTTAGGGCTTTTGAATAAATAAAATTTATTAAAAATTTTATTTTTGATCAGGGAATTGGTAAGATCATTTCCTCCCTCTATTAATAAATTCCTACAGCCAAAATTATATAGTTTTTTTAAAATTTCTCTCATATCAAATCTGTTATCTCTATCAACTTTAGATTTAATGAGAATAATACCTTTTCTTTTAAATTTAGAAATTTTTGATTTATCAGCTTTGTTATAAAATATTAAAGTATTTTTTTTATTAGAGGATTTTATTATATAGCTGTTTGTTTTAGTGTTTAAATTGTTATCTAAAATAATTCTTTTGGGAGAAAAATTTTTTACACCTTTAAGGCGACAATTTAATCTTGGATTATCTTTGTTTAATGTTTTGTATGTAATCATCAAGCCATCGTTTTGATATCTCAAAAGATGTGTAAACTGATCTGAGTAAATATCTGTAATTTTTTTTTGATATTTACTGTAAATAATATTATTTTTTGAAATAGCTATTTTGCCAGTAACAAAAGGTAATTTTTTCTTTCTATTAAAAAAATAAGGATAATAAAAATTTTCAATTTTATTTTTTAACAAACCTTTTTTTACGATTATTTTTTTTGATTTTAAAATTTTAAAACTTTTATTTCTAACTCTTTTGTCGATATCATTAACAGCATATATAACTTCTGAAATTTTTGATTTAATTATTGAGTCTGTACAAGGTGGTGTTATTCCATGATGACAACATGGTTCTAAAGTAATATACATTTTTGAACCCTTTAAATCTTCAAAACAATTTTTAATCGCATTAGACTCTGCATGTGGTCTTCCATTAAATGAAGTTTGACCTATAGATATTATTTTGTCATTTTTAACAATTACACAACCTACTGATGGATTTGATCCAGTTAATCCATGACGAGATTTAGCCAAATCCAAGGCTAACTCCATATAAAATTTATCTTTTAATGTAAATTTATCTTTTTTTGTAGACATCAAGCTTGTCCACGAATTGTACGAAGTCTTTTTCTTCTCTAAAGTTCCTATATACAGATGCAAATCTTACATATCCAACTGGATCTAAATCCTTCAAACCTTCCATAACCATAGTTCCAATTGTATTAGTAGATATTTCACTTTGACCAATTTCTTCTAATGATCTTGAGATCTGACTTATAAATTTTTCTATGGTTTCGGTGTCTATGGGTCTTTTCTTTAAGGCAATATAAATAGATTTTGATAGTTTATCTCTATCGAATACGGATTTTCTACCATTTTTTTTTACTACCATTAATTCTCTATATTGAACTCTTTCAAAAGTTGTGAAACGAGCTCCACAAGTACAAAGTCTTCTTCTTCTTATAGCAGTACCATCTTCTGTTGGTCTAGAGTCGACAACTGAGGTCTCCCCTTTTTTACATATTGAGCAAATCATTTACTAAAGGTTCTTATATATCGGAAATGATGAAGTTAAAGAAATAACTTCATTTTTTACTTCTTCTTCTATTTTGCTATTATCTGACGGATTTTCAGATAAACCTTTTAAAGTTTTTGTGATTAATTCTCCTACAGTTTTAAACTCACTTAATCCAAATCCTCGAGTTGTAGCTGCTTGTGTGCCCAATCTAATACCTGAGGTAATCATGGGTTTTTCTGTATCAAAAGGAATACCATTTTTATTGCACGTAATATTTGCTCTAGATAAACTTTCAGCTGCAAGATTGCCTTTTACATTATACGGTCTTAAATCTACCAACATTAAATGTGTATCCGTTCCATCTGAGTATATTTTAAATCCATTATTTTTTAGTGTCTCTGCAAGCATTTTAGCGTTTGCTAAAACAGATTTTATATAATTTTGAAATTCTGGCTGTAAGGCCTCCAAAAATCCAGCGGCCTTAGCAGCAATGATATGCATCAAAGGTCCTCCCTGATAACCAGGAAAAACTGCTGTATTAAATTTTTTAGCAAGATCCTCGTGATTAGTTAAAATTATACCACCTCTTGCACTTCTAAAAACTTTGTGTGTCGTTGATGTAACAACATGTGCATAGTCACAAGGATTAGGGTAACCTTTACCTGCAACTAAACCAGAGAAGTGTGCCATATCAACCATTAAATATGCTCCGACTTTATCTGCTATTTCTCTAAATCTCTTAAAATCAATTACTCTAGAATATGCACTTCCACCCGCAATTATTAGTTTAGGTTTATGTTCAAAAGCAAGTTTTTCAACATTATCATAGTCAATCAATTCTGACTCCTTATCAACATCATATCCTATTGCGTTGAACCATTTGCCAGACATTGAAATTTTTAATCCATGAGTAATATGACCACCTGAATTTAAACTCATACCCATAAATGTATCCCCTGGGCTTAACAAAGCTAAAAATACTGCTCCATTTGCTTGAGCCCCTGAATGTGGTTGCGCGTTAGCAAATTTACAATTAAATAATTTTTTTAATCTTTCAATCGCAAGATTTTCTGCAACATCAACATGCTCACAACCATTGTAATATCTTTTACCAGGATACCCTTCTGCATACTTATTGGTTAAAACTGAACCTTGTGCTTCTAATACTGCTTGAGAAACTATATTTTCAGAAGCAATTAATTCTATATGCTGTTGTTGTCTGATTAATTCATCCTTAATTGCTTTATAAAGCTCTGGGTCTTTTACTGATAAACTATCTTCAAAGAAACTTTTGTAACTATCGTTTAAATAATTTTTTTCACTAGACATAATTATATTTTTTTAACTCTTTTTATGTGTCTCCCACCATCAAATTTTGTATTTAAAAAAATACCAATAAACTTTAAAGCATTTTTTTTGGATATCAATCTTGAACCTAATGTAATGATGTTTGCATCATTATGCAATCTGGATAATTTTGTTGATTTTAGATTAAAACATTGAGCTGCACGTACATTTTTATGCTTATTTGCCGCAATATTCATACCCGTACCAGATCCACACACTAAAATACCTATATATCTTTTATTTAGTTTGACTTTTTTTGCAACTTTATGTGCATAGTCAGGATAATCAACACTACTATCATCTTTTGGACCAAGATCTTCAAATTTTACTTTTTTGTTTTTTAAATAATCTTTAATTGACTCTTTTAATTTGAATCCAGCGTGATCTGATGAAATAAATATTTTTTTCAAATTAATTAAATTTGTAATCTAAAACACAAGCTACTAAATGTATTCTATTTTCTTCACCACCATTAAATGCATTGTGATACTTGGTATTGTTTGTAATCCAAACAGAACCATCAGCAGGCATATGCTTTGCGACGTTATCAATAACCATTATACAGCCAGGGTTAGTAATTAATGGTATATGTAATCTCGGCTCAGGATCTCTATGCCAACTTAAAGTTGATCTTGGCTCTTTTAAAAGAATTCTTACTCTCCCAAGTTTATATCTTGATGAAAGGGTGTCATATACTTCTTTGAAATATGTATTTTCATAATCTTTTATGAATTCTGAATATAATGACTCATCAAGAGATTCATCTCTAACTACTTCTTTTCCTGATTTATCAGGTTTTGTCCAATATAATCCTCTAGCCTTGTTGCCTTTGATAGAATCTGGATCACCAGGTATTTGGGTTAATGATATCGCTCCAAAGTGAGTTACACCAGCATCTTCAAATTTTTTGATCTTAACTATTTGATGATAAGCTTCTTGCAACTTTTCAATATCAAACTTAATTTCTTGTTTCTGAAAATCGCTAAAGTCTAAAACTCTATCTTCTTTTTTAATATTTAAGTCTATTACTTTTGAATTTTCTAACGCCATCTTGATTGCTTTCTACCCTTTTTTTTGTATATGTGTATATTACATTTGTCGCAATTTAAAAGTAAATTAAAACATGATTATTGGTAAATATCCAAGTCTTAGACTTAGAAGAAATAGAAAAGAATCTTGGTCAAGAAGACTGATTCAAGAAAATACCTTAAGTCCAAATGACTTTATATTACCCATTTTTTTAATTGAAGGGTCAAATAAACGGCAAGAAATTTCATCGATGCCGGGTGTATACAGATATACAATTAATAGATTGAGTCAAATAGTGGATAGAGCCATAAAAAAAAAGATACCAATGGTTGCGCTTTTTCCAAAAACCCAAAATATTCGTAAAGATGAATTGGGAACAGAATCACTTAATGAAAAAAATTTAGTTTGTAGAGCAATAAAAGAAATTAAAAAAAGATACAAAAACCAAATAGGTATAATGTGTGACGTAGCATTAGATCCCTACACATCACATGGTCATGATGGTATAATTAAATCTAACAATATTCTAAACGACGAGACTATAGAAGTGCTGATTAATCAGTCATTACTTCAAGCAGAGATGGGTTGTGATGTCATTGCCCCATCAGATATGATGGATGGCAGAATAGGAAAAATAAGAAAAGCTTTAGATAAAAATAAATTTCAAAACGTTCAAATATTATCTTATGCTGCAAAATATGCTTCAAGCTTCTATGGACCTTTTAGAGATGCTGTTGGATCTAAAGGCTCTTTAAAAGGAGACAAAAAAACCTATCAGATGGATTATAGGAATTCTGATGAGGCTTTAAGAGAAGTTGCTCTAGATATTAAAGAAGGAGCCGATATGGTAATGGTAAAACCGGGTATGCCCTACTTAGATATTATAAAATCTATAAAAGAAAAATTTAAATTACCAGTTTTTGCATATCAAGTATCAGGTGAATATAGTTTGATTGAAACAGCCATAGCAAAAAAATTAATTAGCAATGACGCAATATATGAAATTTTAGTAGCGTTTAAGAGAGCTGGTGCCAATGCTATAGTAAGTTATTATGCTGATAGAATTGATAAAATAATTAAATAATTATTTTAAAGTATTTAAGAATAACAACCTACTATTTGGATAGTTTAAATTATTAGGTCTTAATATAGTTTTATCTAAATAATCGCCCACTAATTTAAAACCATCTAGTAAAGTATTTAAATCTTTGACCTCTAGATCTTTTTCAATTAAAAAATTAGGAACATATTTTTTTTCATTTGAGGAACTTACATAATAAACGGTTTTATTACCCTCCAAATCTTTATCAACTATATTTTCAAGCTCTAAATCGTATCCTAATATTTTAAGTAACTCCAATTCCCAAAATATATATTTTTTTAACCAGTTTTTTTCTTTTAAAATTAAAAATAAATTTTGAATTAAAAAATAAACTTTATCGTTAGATTGAGAATCTGCAGTCAATATTTTAATTAGGTTCATAGAGGATGTAATGCAGGATAGCTTTTGTTTATAATCAAAATATAATGGGGTATAGGCATTTAAAATTTCAATTTTAAAATAACCTATTCTATTTTCATTTTTAGAATTATAATTAACATGAAGTTTATTACCAACTTGAAGATAATTTTTAATTTTTTTTGAAGTGCCTCCAAATATAATTCCAGAAACCTTTCCTTTATCTTTTGTAAATAATTCAGCAATTAATGAATTTTCATTATATCTGGTTTTACTTATTAAAAATCCTTCGTCTGACCAATTCATTTTTTATTTATAATTTTTAAACATTCTATTGCTGCATTTTGTTCAGCTTCTTTTTTTGATTTTCCAGAGGCTATAAAATATTTTGTAAAGGGTAATTTTACTCCAACTTTAAATATAGGCATATGCCTTGGACCTGTATTTGAAATTAGTTTATACGTAGGAAGTTTTTTAAAATTTTTTAATGTTAGTTCCTGCAGTTTAGTTTTAGCATCTATTTCAGTAACAACACTTTTTTTAATATGATCCTGCCATAAATTCAAAATTGTTTTTTCAGCATTTGTAAAACCTTTATCAAGATATATTGCACCAATTAAAGCCTCACAGCTATCTGATATGATCTTGTCCTCAATTTTAATTTTTTTATTATACGGATTAAATGTTTTTACATAACTAGCTAAATTTAATTTTTTTGCTATGTCTAAACATGTTTTCTTATTAACTAGTGAAGCAAATTTCTTATCAAGAATACCTTCCTTTTCTTCTGGATAAATTTCTAAAAGTTTTTTTGCAATTACCAAACCAAGTACCCTATCACCGAGAAACTCTATTTTTTCATTATTATTAATTGGGTTATAACTTTTATGTGTTAATGATTGTACTAGAAGATCTTTGTTTTTAAATTTTAAATTAATTTTTTTTTCTAAACTCTGATAGTTTATTTTCATTACCTGATTTTATTAAATGTTCTATTAAATCTTATTGACTTATGCCATTTCCAAAATTCTAAAAAACTTCCTTTTTTTTTATCTGATGAAAAAAAGATAAATTGAGCTTTTCCTACTAAATTATCTTTATGAACATATCCAACACTTGTTAAGTACCTGCTATCTTTAGAACAATCTCTGTTGTCACCTAAAAAGAAATAATGATCTTTTGGCACCGTAAATACGTCTGAATTTTGATAAGTATAATCTTTTAGGTAAACGGTATGAAATTTTTTACCATTTGAAAGTTTTTCTTCAAATCTATAAACCTCGATACTTTTGTCTCCACAATAAATTTTGGTTTTGTTTTTAATTTTTGATTTAAGTAACTCTGTATTATTTAAATACAAATTAGAGTCTATAAACTGAATTTTATCACCTGGCAGACCAATTAATCTTTTAATGTAATCTGTTCGATTATCTGCTGGTGTTTTAAAAACAATTACATCACCTCTTTCTGGGATGCTAAACATAATTCTTTTGCTTAATATGGGAGGACTAAAAGGAAATGAATGCTTGCTGTATCCATAGCTATATTTAGTTACAAACAGCCTGTCACCTACTAATAAAGTAGGCTCCATAGATGAAGACGGGATGTAAAATGGTTGGACCAGAAAAGATCTTATAATTACCGCAATTATTAAAGCATAAACTAATGTTTTTATGTTTTCTGAAAAAAAATTTCTATTTAATTTCATGATTTTTCGATAATTGCAAATGCAGTTGAGTATTTTTTTTCATCAGAAATTGATAAAAAAAATTTAAAATTTTTGATTTTAAAATTTTTTTGAATAATTTTTGTAATTTTTTTATTTTTAACATAATAAGGCTTTCCCATTTTGTCATTAATAACTTCTATATCTTTAAAATTTAAATTCCTACGAAAACCTGTTCCAAGGGCTTTGGAGAATGCTTCTTTTGCAGCAAATCTCTTTGAAAAATAACCTACCTTATTTTTCGCTGCTTTAGATTGTTTCAATTCTTTTTGTGTATAGATTCTTTTTGTAAACAAAGGGTTTTTAATAGATTTTTGAATTCTCCTATTTTCAACTATATCAACACCAATGCCAAGAATTTTCATTTACTTTTTTATAATTTTTTTAAAGTTTTTAATTACTTTGGAAAGTCCATAAAATATAGACTCACCAATTATAAAATGTCCGATGTTATATTCTTCTATATCTAATATTTTTGTTAATATTTTAGTAGTTTTATAATCTAAACCATGGCCTGCATGAACCTCAATTTTTAAACTTGATCCTAATTTTGCACTTTTTTTAATTCTTTTTAATTCTCTAGAGTAATTTTGTTTTGATTTAACTAGGTTAGCTAATTTTCCAGTATGTATTTCAACACAATCAGCATTTAATTTTTTTGCAAGTCTTATGTCTTTTAAAGAGGGATTAATGAATAAACTTGTTCTAATCTTCGCTTTTTTAAATTTTTTAATAATTTTCTCTAATTTATTAAAGTTATTTTTTATACTTAAACCTCCCTCTGTAGTAATTTCTTTTCTATTTTCTGGAACTAAACAAATATAGTTTGGTTTTATCTTAAGTGCTTTATTAACTATTTCTTTATTCATAGAAATTTCAAGGTTTACCGGCACATTTTTTAAACTACATATGTTTTTTGCATCTAAGTCGTTTATATGTCTTCTATCTTCTCTTAAATGAATTGTAACAGAGTCAGCTCCATAACTAATAACTTTTTTAGCTGCATATAGTGGGTCTGGATGTATCTCACCACGAGCATTTCGTAAAGTTGCGATATGGTCGATATTTACACCTAATCTTTTCACTTAATAAATCTGCTTCCTGGTGTAGTTATTGGTATTGACTTAAGTTCTAGTGGTAAATTGTTTGCTTTAAAAGTTGGAACATCTATTTTTAAATGAGATATTATTCTAGAGTTTATTTTCAATGATTGTTTCGTTGATCGATCAATTATAGATGCAAATCCTATTAATTTTGCTTTTGATTTTTTTATTAACTTTTCACATTCTAGGCTTGATTTTCCTGTAGTGATTACATCTTCTATAATTAATACTCTTGCGCCTTTTTTGATATTAAAACCTCGTCTGAGAGTAAATTTACCATTTACTCTTTCACAAAAAATTGTTTCTTTTTTAAGTAATTTTCCTATTTCATATCCAATTATTACACCTCCCATTGCTGGTGCTAGTATTAAATCAATTTTTTTGAATTTTTTTTTAATTTTATATGCTAAGGATTTGCAAATTTTATCTGCTAAATTAGGGAAACTTAAAAGTTTTGCGCACTGAATGTACTTTGAAGAATGTAGACCTGAGGATAGAACAAAGTGACCTTCTAATAATGCATTAGTTTTTTTTAAAATATTTAAGGATTTTTTGTGTGAAAGCATTTCGTTTTTCTTCGTGTCTAATTATCTTAAATTTTATACTCTTTTGTTTTAGCTCTGCAATAAAATTAGTAAAATTCTTTAGGTTTCTAATGATTAATTTAAATTTAAAATTTATATAATTGGGATTTTTACCAACCATTTCTAAGCTCGATATATTTAATTTATGACTTCCAATCAATGAACTTATATCTCCTAATTGACCTGGCTTATCTGGTAATGACATCCATAAAGTAGTATTATATTTTTTTATTTTTTCCTCTTTTTGCTCTCCTTTGTCATGCCAATATCTTCTTATCGCAGCTCTGGCCTTACCTGTTTTAGTTGATGGTATCCAATGAAGTGACGGTGAATTATTTTTAGAAGTAATAATATTTACACGATCACCATTTCTTAAAATAGTTTGAAGTTCGCTCTTGTTACCATTAATTTCACAACCGATTGCTGAATTACCAATTTTAGTATGAACAGCATAAGCAAAATCTATGGCTGTTGCTTCTTTTGGTAATTTAATTACCGAACCCTTTGGTGTGAAACAAAATACGTTTTCTTGAAACATTTGAAGCTTTGTGTACTCATAAGAGTCTTCAGGGTTTTCATTTTTTTCTATAATCTCAACAAGATCTTTTAACCAATCATACTCCTTCCAACTTAATGAATTAAATTTTTCAGAAGATTTGTATTGCCAATGAGATGCAACACCTCTTTCTGCAAATTCATGCATTTCGTGTGTTCTTATTTGTAATTCTATTGGTTTTTTATTAGAACCAATTACAGACGTATGAATAGATTTATAACCATTTATTTTTGGAGAAGAGATATAGTCTTTAAATTTTCCAGGTATACAATTCCATTTTTTATGAAAAATACCTAGAGTTTTGTAGCAATCATCAACGTTCCGCAAAATTATTCTAAATCCAATAATATCTGTTATTTGTTCAAGTGAAACTCTTTTTTTTTGGACTTTTCTCCAAATTGAAAAAGGTGTTTTTTCTCTTCCATGTATCTCAGCATTAATTTTATTATCGTTCAAGATTTCACTAAGTTCAAAAGATTGTTCCTCAAATAAATCTTTTTTATCAAATTTTATCTCATCAAGTCTTTTTTTAATTAATTTTCTAGCGTCGTTATTTAAAATTTCAAAAGATAAATCCTCAAGTTCATCTCTTATTCTGTGCATACCCATCCTGTCAGCTAATGGAGCATAAATTTCCATAGTTTCTTGAGCTATTCTTTTTCTTTTATCTTCTTTTGTGATCGCTTTTATAGTCCTCATGTTGTGTAGTCGATCTGCAATTTTAACTAACAAAACTCTAATATCTTTTGATGTTGCTAAAATTAATTTTCTAAAATTTTCTACTTTAGAATTCGCTCCAGCTGAATTTTCGAATGCTGATATTTTAGTTACACCATCAACTAAATCAGCAACCTCATCACCAAACTCTTGTTTGATGGTTTCATAGGTTGCAAAAGTATCTTCTATAGTGTCATGCAATAAACCTGTTGTAATTGTAGCGCTATCTAGTTTCAATTCGGTTAAAATATTTGCAACCTCAATTGGGTGAACTGAGTAAGGATCACCCGAAGCTCTTTTTTGACTCTTGTGTGCATTAACTGCAAAATTATATGCTTTGTCCAATTTTTCAGGATTTAAAAATTTATTATAAATTTTAACCTTATTTATTAGTTCATTTGAATTAAGCATAAATAATATTATACCACTAAATCAAATTTGTTTAATAGATCTAATGTCTCTATTAGGAAGTAGAGAAATCAAGGTTTTAACATCAATTTGTTTATCAGGATGGATCCAATTTTTTTGGATTTCAAATAAAGGAAATAATACAAAATTTCGTTTATGCATCATTTTATGAGGTAAATTTACTAAAGCTTTTTTTTTGGATACCAATTTATCAAAATCGATTATGTCCAAATCACATATACGTGGAGCGTTTTTTTTTGCTTTTTTTCTACCTAATTTAGTTTCTATAGATTTACATATTTTTAAAAGTTCTTGAGGATTGTAATAGCATCTTAATTTTAGAATAATATTTAAGAACTTAGGTTTTTTTGGATCTGGCCAGGAAGGCGTTTCATAATAGCTTGATACTGATAGAAAATCTAAATTATACTCTGCTAATAAAAATTTTGCCTTTTCTATATTAGTTTTTCTTAGACCTAAATTTGACCCTATTCCTAAAAAAACAATTTTAGCTTGATTTTCTAATATATCTTGCTTTCTCACGATTCCAATCTCTACTTTTTTTGGTTGCTCTTTTATCATATTGTTTTTTTCCTTTAGCAACAGCTAATTCTATTTTAGCCTTTCCTTTCTTAAAATACATCTTAGTTGGAACTAATGTGAAACCATCTCTTTGCATTTTACCTATTAGTTTATTTATTTCTTTTTTATTAAGAAGTAGCTTTCTATCATCGGTTGGCTTATGATTGGTATAACTGGCTTGCTTGTATGGAGATATGTGTGAATTAATTAAAACAATTTCGCCTCCTTTTTCAACAGCATAAGACTCAGCAATGTTCACCTTTCCATCTCTTACTGATTTAATTTCAGATCCCTTTAAAACAATTCCAGCTTCAAAAAGATCCTCGAAAAAGTAGTTAAAACTAGCTTTCCTGTTTAAACATATGATTTTTAAACCAGGGTTGGTTTTTTTGTTCATTAAACTAATTTAGCAGACTGTAGAGCTTTTTTTACGATTTCTTTTGTTGTCTCTGTTACTTTGACTAGTGGTAATCTTACATTATCATCACAAAGTCCTAAAAGTTTGGCAGCAAATTTTACAGGACTAGGATTACTTTCTACAAACATCGAGTGATGAACTGGTTGTAATATTTTATCTAATCTCTCTGCTTCTTTTATTTCATTATCAGTATCTGATTTTGAAAATCTTTGAAAATCAGAGCAAAGTTTAGGTGCTATATTTGCTGTTACACTAATAGTACCTACACCACCACGCTTATTAAATTCAAAGGCATTATCATCATTGCCTGTTAATTGAATAAAATCTTTTCCCATTTTTTCAAGTGTTTGATTTACTCTATCTAAATCACCTGTTGCATCTTTAACACCAACTATATTTTTTAATTCATACAGTCTGGCCATTGTGTCCACTGACATGTCAATCACAGATCTACCAGGAATATTATAAATTATAATTGGTATCCCACACTTGTCATTAATTGCTTTATAATGTTGATATAAGCCCTCTTGTGTTGGTTTGTTGTAATAGGGAGTAACTATCAAAGCTCCATTAGCTCCTGCTTTTTCTGCATGAGTGGTTAAAGAAATCGCCTCTTCTGTTGAGTTAGACCCTGTTCCAGCAATTACTGGAATTTTTCCATTACTTTCCTTTATGCATAAATCTATTACTCTTTGGTGTTCATCGTGACTTAGCGTAGGAGATTCACCTGTTGTACCAGCTGGAACAAGTCCATTAGTACCATTATCAATGTGGTAATGGATTAATTTTATGTAAGCTTCCTCATCTAGACCATTATTTTTAAATGGTGTAATTAAAGCAACATTTGATCCTTTAAACATAAATACTTATAACATAGTTTAAAGATTCATATACTAAAAGATTATGCTCAGAAAAATATTATTTGTAGGTTTCACTGTAACAATATTAATGTTTTCAAATATTCTCTTCGCTAAAATCAATTCAGTTATTCCCTTAAAAAAACCAATTTTAAGTAAAGAAGAAATTCAAAAGAAAATATCTATAAATATCCTTAAACCTTTAAAGAAACCCTCGAAAACTAAAGAAGTTAAAATCGAAGAAGTAATTGTAAAAAAAGAGTTAGTCTTAAAAGAAAAAAAATTAAGTTTTAAAATACCTAAGAAAAAACCAATAATAGCAGGCACGAGTAAGTTTAAGAATGTAAAAATATCCAGATACTATAGTAAAAGAGACTTTGGGTTGGCTAAAAAAGCCATTTCAGAAATGCAGAAAAGTAAATGGTCATCTGCACTTACAATAGCAAAAAAAGCAAAAGATAAATCTATTTATAATTTTATACAATGGAGACGTCTTTTAACGTCTGGTAATCAAGCATCCTTTTATGAATATCAAGTTTTTTTAAATAAAAATTCAGATTATCCTAGAATAAGTAGAGTTAAATATCTTGCCGAACACAAACTATCCACAGAAAATGTTTCACCAAAAAAAATAATAAATTGGTTTGGAGAAAAAGATCCATTAAGTGGCTACGGAAAAATGATACTTGGTGAAAGTCACATTTTAGTTGGAAACAAAAATAAGGGCACAAACCTAATTAAAGAAGGCTGGATAACAGCAGATTTATCTAAAAATGAATTAAAATATTTTAGAAAAAAATATAAAAAATATTTAAATGCAGATGACTATATTAAACGAGCTGATTATTTAGCTTGGAACGGAGATCGTTGGAATTTACAAAGGTTAATAAGATATCTACCAAAAGATTATGAGCTTTTATATAACGCAAGACATCTTTTAATGAGTAAAGGCTATGGTGTTGATCAAGCTATAGCAAATGTTCCTCAAAAATTTAAAAATGATGCTGGACTAAACTACGATCGATTAAAATGGAGAAGAAAAAAAGGACGTGTAGACTCCTCAACAGAGATCCTATTGAAAATAAGAAATGATAAAGAATATTTAGTTAGACCTGACAAATGGTGGAAAGAGAGAGAAATTATCTCAAGAGCATTGCTTTATAAAAAAAAATATGAAATTTCGTATAAAATTTCAAGCAATCATGGAATGACTGAAGGTTCTGAATATGCTGCTGCAGAATGGATGAGCGGTTGGATAGCATTAAGTTTTTTAAACGATCCAATGACAGCTAAAAATCATTTTAAAAATTTTTATGAAAATGTTAGCTATCCAATAAGTTTATCTAGAGGTGCTTACTGGCTTGGAAGAGCTTATGAGAAAATAGGAGAAAATGAAAAATCGAATAATTGGTATAGAGAGGCAACCAAATACTTAACTACATACTACGGTCAACTAGCTTTTTTAAAATTAAATCCAAATGGAAAATTTGAGTTAGATAAAGACATGGAAATTGATCCAAAATACAGAATTCAATTTTTTAATAAAGAGCTTGTAAAAATTTCTTATCTTTTAGATGAATTAAAGAAAGATAAATATACAAAACATATTTTAAGACATTTAGCTAACGATAATATAGCTAAAGGTAGTGAAGTTTTAGCTGCAGAACTTGCTACAACTATTAACAGATATGATTTTGCTATACAGGTTTCAAAAATTGCATCATATCAAAAAAGATTTCATAATAAATATAATTACCCAATAATTAGTACTCCCAAATATATTAATAAAAGAAAAATTCCAGAAAGTGCTTTAATCTTATCTATAATTAGACAAGAAAGTGAATTTGATTTGGAAGCTAGTAGTCATGCAGGTGCAAAGGGATTGATGCAATTAATGCCTTACACAGCAAAATTAGTTTCAAAACAAGCTAAACTTCCTTATTCAAAATCAAGATTAACCACAGATCCAGAATACAATATTAATTTAGGTTCGCATTATATTGCAGGTTTAATTTTACAATATGATGGTGCTTATCCATTTGCAGTAGCTGCTTACAATGCAGGACCAAACAGAGTTAAATATTGGAAAAAAATAAATAAAGATCCACAAAAAAAACAAGTTGATTATGTTGATTGGGTTGAATTAATAAAATTTAGAGAAACAAGGAATTACGTACAGCGAGTAATGGAAAATTATAATGTCTATCGATATATTCTCGAACAACAACCTGTTACCATGAAAAACTTTTTTAAAGATCAGCCTCTATTTTAGTGGCGGAAGAGGAGGGATTCGAACCCTCGGTACAAGTTTCCTCGCACGGTCATTTAGCAAACGACTGGTTTCAGCCTCTCACCCACTCTTCCGTATGACATTGTGTATTAAGCGATTGTATTGAAAATTCAATATATATAAAGTAATTATTCATTTATTATGAAAAATAAGTACTCAGTATTTTCATTAATTAAAAATGCTCTTTCATATCATGAAAATTGGCAAAGAGCATGGAAAGACCCTGCTCCTAAAAAAGAATACGATGCAGTTATTGTTGGCGGTGGTGGTCATGGATTAGCTACAGCCTATTATTTAGCAAAAAAACACAACATGAATAATATTGCAGTAGTCGAGAAAGGTTGGATTGGTGGAGGAAATACTGGACGGAATACTACAATTATTAGATCAAATTATTTATGGGATGCCAGTGCAGGATTATATGATCATGCGTTAAAAATTTGGGAGGGTTTATCTCAAGAACTTAACTACAATGTAATGTTTAGTCAAAGAGGTGTAATGAACCTTGCACATAATTTACAAGATGTTAGAGATTTAAAAAGACGAACACATGCAAATAGACTAAATGGAATTGATGCGGTTTACTTAAGTACCGAAGAGGTAAAAAAGTTTTGTCCAATTATAAATACATCACCAGATATTAGATATCCTGTTTTAGGAGGAACTTTACAACGAAGAGCTGGTACAGCAAGACATGATGCTGTTGCTTGGGGATATGCTAGAGGAGCTGATGCAATGGGTGTTGATATTATTCAAAATTGTGAAGTTAAAGGAATAAAAAGAAATGGAGATAGTCTTGAAGGAATAGAAACAACAAAAGGATTTATAAAAACTAAAAAAGTTGGTGTAGTTGCAGCTGGTCATTCTAGTGTAATAGCTAATATGGCTGGTCTAAGACTTCCCCTTGAAAGTAAACCTTTACAGGCTTTAGTTTCTGAACCTGTAAAACCAATTATTGATACTGTTGTAATGTCTAACGCAGTGCATGCTTATGTCAGTCAATCTGATAAAGGAGAATTGGTTATTGGTGCTGGAACAGATGATTATGTTTCTTATACTCAAAAAGGAAGTCATCAAATAGTTGAAGGTACATTAAATGCTATTTTAGAATTATATCCAATTTTTAGTAGAATGAGAATGTTAAGACAATGGGGAGGAATAGTAGATATTTGTCCTGACGCTAGTCCAATTTTAAGTAAAACTTCTATTAAAGGATTATACTTTAATTGTGGTTGGGGTACTGGAGGATTTAAGGCAACTCCTGGTTCTGGAGATTTATTTGCTCATACTATTGCAAACGATGAGCCTCACAAACTTAATGCTGCATTTAATTTAAATAGATTCGTAAGCGGTGACCTTGTTGATGAACATGGTGCTGCAGCAGTTGCTCATTAATGTTTTTAATAAACTGTCCATACTGTGGTGAAAGAGATCAGCAAGAATTTAAGGCTGGTGGTGAAGCTCATATTGAAAGACCTAAACAACCAACAGAATTAAGTGATGATGAGTGGGCAGAATATTTATTTATGAGAAAAAATATTAAAGGTATTCAATTTGAAAGATGGAACCATGCACATGGTTGTCGTAAATGGTTTAATATGGTTAGAGATACTTCTAACGATGAAATAAAAGCAATTTATAAAATGGGTGAAAAACCACCTTCTCAATAAAATGACTAAAAACTTAAGAGTAAAATCCAGTGAGTACATTGATGAAACTAATAGAATTTCCTTTAAATTTAATGGCAAAACTTACCATGGATTTAAAGGCGATACTTTAGCATCAGCATTACTTGCAAATAATGTTCATTTAGTTGGAAGAAGTTTTAAATATCATAGACCAAGAGGAATTATGACTTCTGGTTCCGAAGAACCAAATGCCATAGTTCAATTAAATCCTGGTACCAACAGAACAGAGCCCAATGTTAGAGCAACAGAAATTGAGATTTATGAAGGTTTAGAGGCATCCAGTCAAAATTGTTGGCCAAGTGTAGAGTTTGATATTGGTGGAATAAACAATTTTCTCTCACCTTTTTTTCCAGCAGGTTTTTATTACAAAACATTTATGTGGCCTCCTAGTTTCTGGAAGAAATATGAATTTTTCATACGACACTCAGCAGGTTTAGGAAAATCACCAACCTCAAGTGACCCTGACATTTATGACCACCGTAATATTCACTGTGATGTATTGGTTATAGGTGCAGGTATATCAGGAATATTAGCAGCAAAAAATGCAGCTAAAAATAATTTTAAAACAATGTTAGTTGATGAAAAAAATGAACTTGGTGGCACAACTATTTTTGAAAATAACGAATTTAACAAAATTGATAATAAAACTCCTTCTGAATGGTTAAAAAAAGAAATAGAGGAACTTAAACATATTAAAAACCTTGAAATAAAAACTAGAACAAGTGTAGCTGCTTATCATCAATATAATTATCTTTTGGCTAGAGAAAATCTAACTGATCATTTAGAGACAAAAGATAAAACAAATAAAATCAGACAAAGACTTCTGAAAATTAGAGCTAAGAAAGTTATTTTGGCCACAGGTGCTTTGGAAAGACCTTTGATATTTAACAATAATGATAGACCAGGAATAATGCTTTCATCTGCTGTTAAAAAATATAGTGAATTTTATGGAGTTGCATGTGGTAATAAAAATATATTTTTTACTAATAATGATAGTGCATACGAAAGTGCTTTGTCACTATATAACAAAGGAATAAATGTTGAAGCAATTATTGATGTAAGAGAACAATCTGAAAGTAAAATTGTTAAAAAAGTAAAAGAAGCAGGTATTAAAGTTTACTGGTCACATACAATTGTTGATACTGCTGGATACAAAAGATTAAATAGTGTTTCAATTATGAAGCTATCTAATGATGGTACTTCAGTGACTGGAAGTAAAATTTCTATTTCATGTGATTGCTTGGGAGTTGCTGGTGGTTGGACACCTGCTGTACACTTATATACACAATCAGGTAGTAAACTAAAGTTCGATGAGGAAAAACAAATTTTCTTACCAAATCAAAATACATCCGAACAAATAAGTGTAGGATCTTGTGGCGGAGATTTTAAAATTGATGAAATCATTAAAAATTTAAATCAAAAGCTTAAAGATACTCTAAATATTGATGAAACAGATTTAGATAGTATTAAAGTTGAGATTGATCAGGAAAATTCAAAAAGAAATATTTGGTTACTACCTTCCGATAAACCTTTGGGCAAAACTAAACCATTTGTAGATTATCAAAACGATGCAACGGCTAAAGATATAAAATTAGCATTAAGAGAAGGTTTTAGATCTATTGAGCATGTTAAAAGATACACGACTACCGGTATGGGAACTGATCAAGGTAAACTAGGAAATATGCACGCATTAGGAATAATTGCAGATACCGCTGGTGTTAAAATGGGAGAATTAGGAACTACTACATTTAGACCCCCTTACACACCATTAACATTTGGAACTATTGTAGGTCGAAATGTAGGAAAGTTTTTTGATATTTTTAGAAGAACGCCAATGAATGATTGGCATGTTGAAAATAAAGCTGAATTTGAAAATGTCGGTCAATGGAAGAGAGCATGGTACTACCCTATTAACGGAGAAACTATGCATCAAGCAGTTCAAAGAGAAAGTAAAGCTGCTAGAGAAAGTGCTGGTATATTGGATGCCTCAACTCTTGGTAAAATTGATATTCAAGGAAGTGATGCTTCTGAATTCTTAAATAGAGTTTATACAAATGCTTGGTCAAAATTAGCAGTAGGAAAATGTAGATATGGGCTAATGCTAAATGAAGATGGTATGATTTATGATGATGGAGTTACAACAAGATTAGGTGAAAATCATTACATCATGACCACAACAACTGGTGGAGCAGCAAATGTTTTAGGTAAACTTGAAGACTATCTTCAAACAGAATGGCCTGAACTTGATGTTTACTTAACCTCTGTAACAGATCATTATGCTACAGCTAGTTTGTGCGGACCTAATAGTAAAAAAATTCTTAAAAAAATAATTCCTGATTTAGATTTAACAGATGAAAATTTTCCTCACATGTCATTCAAAGAAGCAAATATTGGAAGCATTCAGTGCAGAATAATGAGGATTAGTTTTACTGGTGAACATAGCTACGAAATCAATGTTCAAGCAAGTTATGGAAAAGATTTATGGAAAAAATGCATAGATGCAGGTCAAGAGTTTAATATTACTCCTTATGGAACTGAAACAATGCACTTATTAAGGGCAGAAAAAGGTTTTATAATTGTTGGTCAAGATACAGATGGAACAATGACTCCTATAGATCTTCAAATGGATTGGATAGTAAGCAAGAAGAAATATGATTTTATAGGCAAAAGATCTCTTTATAGGTCTGATACAATGAGAGAAGATAGAAAGCAGTTAGTGGGTTTAATAACAGAAGATCCAAATGTAGTGTTAGAGGAGGGAGCACAAATCGTTTCTGAGTTAAATCAAAGTCCAGTAGAAATGCTTGGACATGTAACTTCAAGTTATTTCAGTCCAAACTTAAACAAATCAATTGCACTTGCAGTAGTAAGAGGTGGAAAACACATGATGGGAAAACAACTTTTTGTGCCGATGGAAAATAAAAATATTAATGTCACTGTTGCAAATCCAGTATTTTACGATGAGAAAAATGAGAGGTTAAATGCTTAATTATAATTCAGTTATTAAAAATGAAATTAATCAAGAAGGTGTTTCTGTAAAAGAAATCTCTCCAGTAATGAAAATTAATTTAAGAGGTAAAAAAAGAGAGTTTTTAACAAATGTTGGTAAAAAACTTAATATGATCTTGCCTACAGAAGCAAACACATCAACAACAAGTGATAAATTAACAGCAATATGGCTTAGTCCAGACGAATGGATGATAATCTCAAATGAGCTGGCAAGTAAAGACACTAACAAATCCGATCTATATAAAATGTTATTTAATAGTATTTCAAAAACAAATTTAGGTGCTGTCATAGATGTAACAGATCAATTTGTTCAATTAGAACTTAAAGGTGAAAATGTCTATGAAATCTTTTCAGCTGGATCTCCTTTTAATTTTAACGAATTTAAAGAAAAAAAAGGATCAACAACTCAGACCGTTTTAAATCATGTAGATGTAATTCTGCACCATAAAGATGAAAATATTTTAAATCTGTTTGTTAGAAGATCTTTTGCTGAACACCTTTTCTCATGGATTGAAGACTGTGCTTCAAGATTATAAACTTATTTTTTTCTTCTAAAGTCCCATGGCATTTCAAATTTACCTTGCCAAAGGCCTTTTTTTTCATTTTTAGCATTAATTTCGTTTGATATATATTTTTTTGAGTATTTTCTATAAGCTACTGCATAACCGTTTGAAACTAGCCAAGAATTCAGATTTAAATTTCTTTTATAGCACTCTCCAATTAATCTTTTATATCTGTCAATATTCAAAATTTTACAAGTAATTACTTTGTTATTTATTTTTTTTTGTAATTTTTGAGTTGAAATTTTTCCGCATGGATAATCTTTAGTAAAGGTAAAAAAAATTATTGTTAAATACGGTTTTTTACACATTTGCTTGAATTCAGGTGCATCAATCCCATGCAATCTTATCTTTTTTGAATTTATTTTTATTGTATCGCCATCAATAATTTGAGCACTTCCAGAAATTTCTTTAATCTCTTCAGACCTGACATCGTTATATGTGAGAATAAAAAAAATCGAACAGATTATAATTAAAATTATCGCTTTCCTTTTTGTAAAAAACATATTTAAAAAATATTATATATTAGCTAATTTATGTTTAATATAATATTTAACATAAAATAATAATATCAATGATATCAACCATTGAAAGATAGCCCAAATATAAAAAAAAGTTTTAAAATCTGCATTTAAATACTTTGCAATGTAAAAGGATAAAACTGGTACTATAACATTTCTGGCAATATTATTAATCATGGCTTTTTCAGATTTTTTTAAAGCCATAAAAAATCCATTTGACAAGAAAAATATTGGATAAGCAGGTAAAATAAATGCAGAAATCTTAAGGTACATCGAGCCATGCATAATTACATCTGGGTTTGAAGAAAAGAATTTAGGAACAATGTCAGCACTTATAAAAATAACTACACCAGCGATTATCATTATTAATAGACCGTATTTTATTGAGGTGAAATAGGATTGCTCCACTCTATCGTAATATTTTGCTCCAATATTTTGCGCTATTATAGAAATTATTGCTGTATTAATTCCTAATATTGGTAACAAAACTACTTGCTCAATTCTTGTGGCAGATCCATACCCTGCTACAGCATATTCACCAAATAATCCAACATATGTAAAAACAACAGTTGCGGCAATAGAATATCCTAATATGGCAATTGTAATTGGCATTGATTGAAAAAAAATATTTTTTAAGAAAAAAAATTTGGCTTTGAGATGGTCTAAAGTTATTTGTTTAATTCTTTGATTATTTAATATTTTTATCAGAATAACCAACAAAGATACAAATTGAGCAATTAAAGTTGCTATCCCAATACCAGTTATTCCTAATGGTGGTATAAATAAAAAACCAAAAATAAAAATTGGATTTAAAATTATGTTTAAGAAAAAAGAAAATATTAGAACATTTCTGTAAGTTTTAGTATCTCCTTCTGCGTGTAAGAATGAATTTAATGCTACTACCAAAATAAATAATATCGTACCTAAAAAAATTACATTTATATATTTGAGTCCAAGGATTGTTACTTCTTGAGAAGAATTCATTAATACGAATATCTTTTCTCCAAAAGCAAATCCTAAAATAGATACAACTACCGAAATTATAATCGAATAAATGATTACATTTCCAAAATAACTTAAAACATTTTTTTCGTTTTTTTCTCCAATGCTGCTACCAATCAATGAGGTTCCTGCTACAGTAACTCCAATAGATGTCGCAATAATTAAAAAATATATAGGAAAAGATTTGCTCAAAGCAGATAAGGCTTCTGGAGATATTTTTCCTGCATAAAAAGTATCTACGATTGTGTAAAGTGTTTGGAATAAGGTTCCTACACTTGCTGGTACAGCAAGTTTTCTTACTAACAACGATACTTCATCTTTTAATAAATTCATTAATTTAAGATTTGTTAATACTCTTTTTGGAAGATATGTCTTTTTCCTGCTTCTTTAGCAAGATTAATTTGTTTCTGTCTCATTCTAAATCTTGATTTTTGATTATCTGTTAGATTATCGTGACAATTTGGACATGAAACGCCCTCTTCATATTTTTTTGATTTTTTATCCTTAAGAGAAATAGGCTTCCTACAACCACTACAGATCGAGTAAGAACCAACTTTTAGACCATGTTTTAAACTAATTCTGTTATCAAAAACAAAACATTCGCCTTTCCATAAACTTTTTTTCTTATTAGTTTTTTTCAGATAATTTAAAATTCCACCATTTAACTGATAAATGTTATTAAAACCTTTTTTTTCCAAATATACAGATGCCTTTTCACAACGAATTCCACCAGTACAAAACATAGCTATAGGTTGATTTTTTTTTAATTTTTTTAGATATTTTGGAAAATCTCTAAAGTTATCAACATCAGGATTGATTGCTCCCTTAAAAGTTCCAACATCGTATTCAAATGGTTTTCTCGCATCTATTAGAACAGTATCCTTTTCTTTAATCAGCTTATTCCATTTGATTGGATCTACATGGCTATCTTTTTTCTTTATTCTTTTATTTAAAATTAAGTTCATAGGAACAACCTCGTTTTTGATTTTTACTTTAAGTTTATGAAATGGTTGGAATGAGCTTTTAGAGACATTGCTAGTGTTAAATTCTTTAAATTTAAGATTTCTTTTTAAATTGTTAATTATGAATTTAATGTCTACAGCTTTACCAGAGATGGTTCCATTTACACCTTCTTTTGAGATAATTATTGTGCCTCTAATGTTTTTCTTTTTTAAAGTTTCTAATAAAATTTTTTGATTTTTCTTAAGATAAGAAATTTTAACAAATTTATAAAAGCCAACTACTTCAAACATTATAATTTTCTACAAACGGTCATTCCATCTCCAAGAGGAATTATTAATTTTTCAACCCTCCTATCCTCTGAGATATGACTATTAAAATCTTTTATATTTTTGGTAAATTTATCCTTATTGTTTTCATTAACAACTTCTCCATACCATAAAACATTATCAATGATTATTAGACCATTTTGTTTCAATAATTGTAAAGAACGTTCATAGTATTCAATATAATTCATTTTATCAGCATCGATAAAAACTAAATCAAACTTTTCATTTTTAATTTCGTCTAAACTTTCTAAAGCAGGTTTAATTAATGTTTTTATTTTATGGTCTTGATTAGCTTTTTTAAAAAAATCTATTGCAACTTTATTTGTTTCTTCATTTTTATCTAAGGCAATTATTTTACCATCATCAGATAATGCCAAGGCCATGGATAGCGTGCTTAATCCTGTAAATGTACCAATCTCTAAAACTTTTTTGATATTTGAAATTTTTATAATTAAATGCAGAAATTGGCTTTGTGAAATTGAGATTTGCATTCTTTTGATATCGCCAAGAGATTCGTTGTAATCAATTATTTCTTTTTGGACTGGATGTAATTCAAATCCATGACTTAGAATGTATTCTTGGAGTTCTTTAGTTATGTTTAGGTCTGAACCCATAAATTCTAAAGTTTTTTCTTTAAAATCTCATTGACTAATTTAGGATTTGCTTTTCCACCAGAAACTTTCATTACTTGACCTACAAAAAAACCAAATAATTTAACTTTACCTGATTTATATTCATTAGCTTTATCTCTATTATCATCAATAACCTTATCTATCAGTGCCTCAAGTGCTTTTGGATCACTCTCTTGTTTTAAACCTTTTTCTTCAACAATTTTTTTAGGATCCTTGTCGCCTTCCATCATTTGTTCAAAAACTGTTTTTGCAATTTTTCCTGAAATTGTTCCATCTTTAATTAAATTGATTAACTTTGATAAATTGCCTGCGCTTATAGGGCTTTCAGTTATTTCTAAATTTTTTTCATTTAACGCTGCAAATAATTCACCAATAATCCAATTTGTTGCAAGTTTAACATCAGATTTCTTAATTACATTTTCAAAGTAATTAGATGTTTCAATATCTGAAACTAAAATGTTAGCTTCGTAAGGAGATAACTTGAATTTTTCTATAAATCTTTTTTTCTTTTCATCTGGTAGCTCTGGAATTTCTGATTTTAATTTTTCAATAAAATCATCTGAAACTTCTAATGGCAATAAGTCTGGATCTGGAAAATATCTATAATCATGAGCATCCTCTTTTGATCTCATTGATCTAGTTTCATTTTTTTTAGTATCAAAAAGTCTTGTTTCTTGATCAATTGTTTGACCATCCTCAATTAAATCAACTTGTCTATTAGCCTCGTATTCAATTGCCATCTGCATGAACTTTATTGAGTTAACATTTTTGATCTCACATCGGGTTCCAAAATCTTTTGAACCTTTTTTTCTAACAGATACATTTACATCAGCTCTCAAAGATCCTTCCTGCATGTTTCCATCACAGGTGCCTAAATATCTCATTATAGATCTTAATTTTTTAATATAAGCATTTACTTCATCTGGAGATCTTAGGTCGGGTTTGCTTACAATTTCCATTAAAGCCACACCTGATCTATTTAAATCTACAAAAGTATTTTTAGGATCTAGATCATGAATGCTTTTACCTGCATCTTGCTCCAAGTGTAATCTTTCTATACCTACCTCTTTTTGACCATCTGACATATCAAGTATTACTTTTCCCTCACCTACAATTGGATCTTTAAATTGTGAGATTTGATACCCCTGAGGTAAGTCAGCATAAAAATAATTTTTTCTATCAAAGACAGATCTCTTATTGATTTTAGCTTTTAAACCAATTCCTGTTTTGATAGCTTGTTTTACGCAATATTCGTTTATTACTGGCAACATTCCAGGAAATGCTGCATCAACTAAACTTACTTGAGTATTTGGCTCAGCTCCAAATTTGGTCGCTGAAGTTGAGAATAATTTTGACTCCGACGTAACCTGTGCATGAACTTCTAAACCAATAACAACTTCATATTGATTATCATGTCTATTAATTAGATATTCAGATTTGTTTTTACTCACTTAATCCACCAATCAGTAATATTGTTTTTAAAATTAATTTTTTCTTCCATAGCATATGCAATGTTTAAAATATTTTGTTCATCAAAAGCTTTACCAATTATCTGTAATCCTAATGGGTATCCTTTAGCATCATGGCCTGCAGGTATAGAAATTCCTGGTAAACCTGCTAAATTTACAGGAACAGTAAATATATCGTTTAAATACATTGAAACTGGATCATTTGTTTTTTCACCAATTTTAAAAGCTGAACTTGGAGTGGATGGAGTTAGAATTGCATCTACTTTTTTATAAGCATCATCAAAATCATTTTTTATAAGTTTTCTTACCTTTTGAGCTTTAAGATAATAAGCATCATAATATCCTGAAGATAAAACATAAGTTCCAATCATTATTCTTCGTTGAACTTCGGCACCAAATCCTTCAGATCTAGTTTTTTCATACATATCAATAAGATTTTCTCCCTCAGCTCTAAAACCATATTTAACACCATCATATCTAGCCAAATTAGATGAAGCCTCTGCTGGTGCTACTATGTAATAAGTTGGTAGTGCATAATTAGTATGAGGTAGAGATATATCAATAATCTCAGCACCACAATCTTTTGCATATTCAATACCTTTTTTCCATAGATCTTCTATTTCCTTAGGCATGCCATCTACTCTATATTCTTTGGGTATTCCTATTTTTTTACCTTTAATATCTTTTGTTAAATCTTTGCTGTACTCGTTCCTTTTAAAATCTATTGATGTAGAATCTTTTTCATCATAAGTACTAATAACTTCTTGCAACAATGCACAATCTTTAACATTTTGCGCCATTGGCCCAGCTTGATCTAGAGATGATGCAAATGCTACAATTCCATATCGAGAGCAACTACCATAAGTGGGTTTTAATCCAACAGTTCCTGTGAATGAAGCAGGCTGTCTTATAGATCCACCTGTATCTGTTCCAATAGTTATTGGTGTTAATTGAGCTGCTACTGCAGAAGACGATCCACCAGATGATCCTCCTGGAACTAAATTCTTATCAATTGGGTTTTGTACATTACCAAAAAAACTAGTTTCATTAGATGAGCCCATTGCAAATTCATCACAATTTAATTTCCCCATTAGGATAGCTCCTTCATTCCAAATGTTTTGTGTGACTGTTGACTCGTAAGTTGGAACAAAGTTATTTAAAATCTTACTACCTGCTGTAGTTCTTAAATCTGTTGTACAAAATAAATCTTTTACAGCCATTGGAATACCGGGCAATTTCAGATTAAGATTAGGTTTTTCATCAAACTTTTTTGCTTTATTTAAAGCATTAGCATAATCTTCAGTTATATATGTATTTAAAGCTTTAGATTTGTCTGATCTTTCAACAAATGATTTAGTAACTTCACTTGAGGAAAGTTTTTTACTTTTTATATTTTCCACTAACTCAGATAATGATTGTTTAGTTATATCTGACATTATTCAATTACCTTTGGTACTACAAAATAATCTTCATTTTCCTTAGGAGAATTTTTTATTACTTGATCTCTTAGGTTTTTACTTTTTACTTCATCTGATCTTAGTTTTAAAGTTGTTTCAGCAACAGAAGTTAATGGTTCAACATTGTCAGTTTTTAATTCATTAAGTTTTTCAATAAAATCGAAAATTGAATTTAAATCTCCTACAAGTTTCTCTGCTTTTTTCTCATCTACAGAAATTCTTGATAGTTTAGATATGTGCTTTATTGTTTTAAGATCGATACTCATATGGTATTTAAATATGTCGCAAACTATCACTTAAGTTTAAAATATACAATATGATCACTATTGAAGAATTTAAAAAAAAACAGTCTGAAACCTCTAGATTGATTGGTTTAGATCTTGGTTCAAAAAGAATCGGTGTATCAATTTGTGACGAAAAACAGTCAATAGCCACACCCTTTAAAACTATAAATAAGACCAATAATAATGATCTAATCAACGAATTAAAAAAAATAATAAAGGAAAACAATATTAAAGGAATTGTGATTGGATATCCAATTAACATGGATGGTACGTTAGGTCCTTCTGCTCAATCAGTAAATGATGTGTCTAAAAATATAGAAAAAAATGTTGATGTAGATGTTTGTTTTTGGGATGAAAGACTTTCAACTGTTGGAGCATTTAATCTATCCAGTCAGCTAGATATTAATGTAACAAAGCGTGAAAAAAACATAGATCAGAACGCAGCTGCATTTATTCTTCAGGGAGCTATAGATTATTTAAACAATTAATCCTTGCCATTTAGAGGCTTTATAGCTATAGAGTTAGTTTTAATGGCAACTAAAACCAATAACGCTATTAAAATCTCACAAAAACATTTGTTAGGTATCCAAGATTTATCAGTTAATGATATTAATTATATCCTGGATGAGTCAGAAGATTTCATAAAATTAAACCAGAGTAAAAATAAAAAAATTGATGTGTTAAGAGGCAAAACACAAATAAACCTATTCTTTGAGCCATCAACTAGAACTCAAAGTTCATTTGAACTTGCTGGAAAAAGACTTGGTGCAGATGTTATGTCAATGAATATGGGTAACTCTGCAATTAAAAAAGGTGAAACTTTGATTGATACAGCAATGACTTTAAATGCAATGCATCCAGATATAATTGTGATCAGACATCAAGACTCTGGCGCTTGTAATCTGTTATCTCAAAAAGTTAATTGTGTTGTATTAAATGCTGGTGATGGTAGACGTGAGCATCCTACCCAAGCATTATTAGATGCATTAACAATTAGAAATCGAAAAAAAAAAATTCAAGGATTAAAAATAGCAATATGTGGAGATATCCTTCATTCGAGGGTAGCTAGATCAAATATTTACCTTCTTACAATGTTAGGAGCTGAGGTTAATATTGTTGCTCCATCAAATCTTATGCCAAAAGAAATTGAAAAATTTGGTGTAAACACTTTTACTGATATGAAAAAGGGTCTCAAAGATTGTGATATTGTGATGATGCTAAGATTGCAAAATGAAAGGATGACCAGTTCATATCTTTCATCAAATAGAGAGTACTACGAATATTATGGATTAACCCCTGACAAACTTGATCATGCAAAATCAGATGCTCTAATTATGCATCCTGGTCCAATGAATAGAGGAATAGAAATTGATACAAGATTAGCAGACGACATAAATAAAAGTGTAATTAAGGAACAAGTTGAATTAGGTGTTGCTGTAAGAATGGCATGTTTAAAAATATTTTGTGAATAAATGAAAAAACAATACTTTATAAATGCAAATATTATAGATCCTCATAACTCTATAAACGAAAATGGCGGATTAATAATTGGAGAAGACGGAAAGATAGAGGCTATAGGGAAAAAGGTAAATATAAATAATTTACCAACTAGAGAAAAACATACTGACTTAAATAGTAAATATATATTTCCTGGGATAGTAGATATGAGAGTTTTTGTAGGTGAGCCAGGATATGAATATAAAGAAAACTTTAGAACTTTGAGTAATGCTGCATTATCTGGCGGAGTTACCTCGGTTGTAACTATGCCTAATACAGATCCAATTATAGACAATGTATCAATTGTAGATTTTTTAAAAAGAAGAGGACGTGATAAATCTAGAATAAATATCTTTCCTTGCGCTTCATTAACTCAAAACACTGATGGCACTAATATGACTGAATTTGGCTTACTAGCTAAAAAAGGAATTATTGCATTTACTGATGGGGTTAAAACAATTCAAAATACTAGACTTATGTCTAGAATTATGAATTCAGCTAAAGATTTGGGATGTCTTATAATGCAACATGCTGAAGATTATAATTTAGCTAAAAATGGAATGATTAATTCTGGTATTATTGCAACAAAACTAGGCTTGTCTGGAATACCAGATATTGCTGAAAGAATTATAATAGAAAGAGATCTTACTCTCCTAGAAAAAATAAAATGTCGATATCATATATCTCAACTTTCAGCAGGGAAATCTGTAGATATAATTAAGGAACGTAAACAAAATGTTAAATTTACTTGCGGTGTATCAATAAACAATCTCTCATTAAATGAAAATGATATTGGTGATTTTAGAACATTTTTAAAATTATCACCCCCACTGAGAAGAGAGGAAGATCGAGAAGCTTTAGTTCAAGGATTAAAAGATAAAACTATTGATGTAATTGTTTCTGACCACAAACCTGAAGATGAAGAGTCTAAAAGATTAACTTTTGGACAAGCTGCAACAGGTGCATCTGGTATTGAAACATTGTTGTCTTTAAGTTTAGAATTATTTCATAACGGATCTGTAAAACTTGAAACTATCATTCAAGCTTTAACCTCCAACCCAGCAAAAATATTAAATATAAATAAAGGTAACCTGTCTATTGGTAATGATGCAGATTTTTGTATAGTAGATATCAATAAACCCTGGATTGTAAAAAAAGAAAATTTAATCTCTAAATCTAAAAATACTTCAATTGAGGATAAGAAACTTCAAGGAAAAGTAACCAATACATTTGTAAAAGGTATAGAATTATTTAAAATATAAAAAATGGAACTTTTTATAATAGGTATAATCTCATACCTAATGGGATCAATTCCTTTTGGATTAATTTTAACTAAAGTATTTTTAAAAAAAAATATTAGAGAAATCGGCTCTGGTAATATAGGCGCAACAAATGCTTTAAGAACTGGTAACAAATTTATTGGTTATTCGACACTAATGCTTGATGTGTTAAAAGCAGTAATACCTGTTTTATATATAAAAATTAATTTCTCTGATGCAGTATATATATCAGCTTTATGCACTTTTATAGGTCATGTATTTCCAGTATGGTTAAAATTTAAAGGTGGCAAAGGTGTAGCAACATATGTTGGGATACTTTTTTCATTAAATATTATTTTTGGCATATTATTTGGTATTTGTTGGTTAATAATTTTTTTTATTTCTAAATATTCATCTTTAGCTTCATTGATAGGATCACTTTCTATACCCGTTTATATTTTAATCTTTGAGGGTTTAGAAAATGTATTTTTTTACGTAATAATGTTTATTTTAATATTTTATACCCACAGAGAAAATATTAAACGCTTGAAAAATAAAGAAGAAACAAAGACAAAAATTTATTAATTTGACTATCAAACTCATTTGAGTAGTTTCTTATTTTATGAATCTAGTCATAGTTGAAAGCCCTGCTAAAGCTAAAACAATAAATAAATATTTAGGTGATAAATATACTGTTTTAGCTAGCTATGGTCATATTAGAGATCTTCCTTCAAAAAATGGTTCTGTTGATCCTGAACAAAATTTTAAAATGGAATGGGAAGTTGATAGCTTTTCAAAAAAATATTTAAAAGAAATTACTGATGCTGCGAAAGATTCTTCAAAAATAATTCTTGCAACTGACCCAGATCGTGAAGGTGAAGCAATTGCTTGGCATGTAAAAGAATATTTAGATGAAAAAAAACTTTTAAAGGACAAAGAAATTGAACGTGTAGTATTTAATGAAATAACAAAAAAAGCCGTCACGCATGGTATTGAAAATCCAAGACAGATAGAGCCCTTATTGGTTGATGCATACATGGCTAGAAGAGCATTAGATTATTTGGTAGGATTTAATATATCACCAATCCTATGGACTAAATTACCCGGTTCAAAATCAGCAGGTAGAGTTCAATCTGTTGCACTAAAATTGATCACCGAAAGAGAACATGAAATTGAATTATTCAAACCTGACGAATTTTGGACTTTAAGTATTAATTTTCAGGATAAAAACAAAAGTAAAATTACAGCAAGTATTTATCAACTTGATGGAGAAAAAATTGAAAAATTCTCATTTAAAAATAAAGATGAAATTGAAAAGGCAATTTCCATTATTAAGACCAAAAATTTAACATTACTGACATTTCCTCAAAAGTTGTTAGTAGAAATCCTTCGGGACCATTTACTACTTCAACACTTCAACAAGTTGCATCAAGTAGATTAGGGTTTGGTGCATCAAGGACAATGCAAATAGCGCAAAAACTTTATCAAGGAATAGAAATTGAGGGAGATACGGTCGGGTTAATTACTTATATGAGAACAGATGGAACAAATTTATCAGCTGATGCCGTCTCAGATTTTAGAAATTTTATAAAAAGAGAATATGGAAATGAATACTTGCCAGAAAATCCAAATAATTACTCAGGAAAAAAAGCAAAAAATGCTCAGGAAGCTCATGAAGCAATAAGACCAACTGATATTAATAGAAATCCAATGTCAATAAAAAAATATCTAAGTTCTGACCAACAAAATTATACTCTTTAATTTGGTCAAGAGCTTTATCATCTCAAATGGAAACAGCAAAGTTTGATAGAAATACAATAACAATTGAGTCTGAAGACAGAAAAACTTTATGTAAATCAAGTGGATCAGTTTTGAAATTTGATGGATTTTTAAAAGTATATTCAAATCAAAGTAAAGATGATGATGAGCAAATTTTACCTGAAATGTCGAAAGGACCAATTAATATAGAAGCTCTTATTGATGAACAACATTTTACTCAACCTCCTCCACGTTACTCAGAGGCAAGTTTAGTTAAAAAATTAGAAGAGTTAGGAATTGGTAGACCCTCGACTTACGCAAGTATAATTTCAACAATAGCCAATAGAGGCTATACAGAAATAATTAATAAAAGATTTTTCCCAACTGACAGAGGTAAATTAATTTCTGCTTTCTTAGAAAAATTATTTTCAAAGTATGTAGATTATAACTTTACAGCTGGACTTGAGGACCAATTAGATGAAATAACTTCTGGAAAAGAAAGTTGGTTAAAAGTTCTAGAGATGTTTTGGAAAGACTTCAATAGTAATGTTTCAGAGGTAAAAGAAAAAAGAACTAGAGAGGTTTTAGATCTTTTAAATGAGAGTTTGGGAGCATTAATATTTGACACTGATAAAGAAGGAAAGATAGTTAGAAAATGTCAGCTATGTGATACTGGTACATTAAGTTTAAAAAATAGTTTTAGAGGAGGTGCTTTTATTGGATGCTCAAACTATCCAGAATGCAAATTTACAAGACCATTATCAAAAGCTAAAGCGGCAGCTCAGTCACAACTAGCAGAGCCTAAATATCTAGGCAAACATGAAAACGGAAATGATATTTTTCTAAAAAATGGAAGATTCGGTCCCTACCTTCAATATGAGAAAATTCTTGAAGAAAATATTAAAGAAGAAAAAACTAAAAAAAGAAAAAAAACAAATAAAAAGAAAACAGAAGTAAATGAACTATTAAAAAATGTATCAATTCCAAAAGGAATTGAGTTAGAAAGTATAGGTTTAGAAAAAGCAAAATTTTTATGCTCACTTCCTAAATCATTAGGTATTAATCCTGAGAATCAAAAAGAAATTACCTTAAATACGGGTAGGTTCGGACCGTATTTAAAATGTGAAAATAAATCAGCTAGAATAGAAAATGTTGAAGAAATTTTTTCAATTGGGTTAAATAGAGCTATTTCACTCATTGCTGAGGCGAAACCTGGGAGAATGTCATCTTCAATCATAAAAGACTTAGGAGAACATCCTGAAGATAAAAAGCCAGTCCGAATCATGAAAGGTCAATATGGACCATACATTAAATACAAAAGTTTAAATGCAACAATACCAGAGGAAAAAGATCCAGTGGAGGTAACAATGGAGGAAGCTCTTATACTGATTGAGAAAAGAAGAGAATACGATAAGAATAAAAAGTCAAAGGGTAAGAAAAAAAAGTGAAAGCAATATTAATTATTTTAACAGTTTACTTAATAAATACTATACCAGTATTAGCTGAAAAAAAAGATTGCTCTGAAATGAAAAAGTTTTCAAAAGAGTACTTAACTTGTACAGCTAAAAATATTAAAGCAGCTGCTAATAAGAAAAATAAACAAATTAAAGAAGGTTCTGCCAAAAAAACTAAGCAGATAACAGAGGGCACAAAAAAAATTATCAATAATGTAAAGAATAAAATTAAAAAAAAGGAATAACACATGAACTTTGAGAATAAGATTCAAGAATTAAAAATTAAACTCCCAGAAGCTAAGCCCCCCGTAGGTTCATATGTTGCTACAAAAATTGTAGGAAATCTTTTATTTATATCTGGACAAATCTCGATTGCAGAAAACGGTGAATTAATAAAAGGTAAAATTGGAAAAGATTTATCAACAGAACAAGGATATGATGCTGCCAAAAGATGTGGATTAAGTATTGTTTCTCAGGCAAAAGTAGCATGTAATGGTGATCTATCTAAAATAAAATCATGTATAAAATTAACAGGTTTTGTTAATTCAACAGAAGATTTTACTGAACAACCAAAAGTAATTAATGGTGCTTCAGATTTAATTGCTACAATATTTGGCGATGCTGGAATGCACACTAGAGCTGCAGTAAGTACAAATAGTTTACCACTTGGAGTATCAGTTGAAGTAGATGCTATTTTTGAATTAAATTAATTTTATCTTCCAATTCCAAAATATTTAAATCCCATTTTTTTAATTTTATTAGGAGAAAAAATATTTCTCATATCGTAAATAATAAGATTTTTATTTTTAGAGTATTTTTTAAAATTAGTTGACTTAAAATCATTCCATTCTGTATGAATAATTATTAAATCTGACCCTTCAATAGAATCTTGTATTGATTTTGAAAATTTAACATTATTTAATTTATTAAATTCTTTTTTAGAACCAGTTGGATCAAAATATTTAATTTTTGCACCTCTTTTAGATAAATAAGGAATTAATTTCAAACTGGAAGAGTCTCTCATGTCGTCCGTATTGGCTTTGAATGTTACTCCCAAAAAAGATATTTTTTTGTTTTTAATTTTATTTTTCAATATCAAATTTACTCTTTTTTGTAATATATCTGATCTGATTTCATTTGATTTAATAACACTTTTAATAACAGATAAATTAGTTTTAAACTTTTTTGCAGTAGAAACTATCGCTTTAGTATCTTTTGGAAAACATGATCCTCCATAAGCAGGTCCGGCTCTTAAAAATCTACTTCCAATTCTTTTATCAAGCCCAATACCTATGGAAATATCCTCAACATCAATGCCAGTTTTTTCACATAAATTTGCAATTTCATTAATAAATGTAATTTTTGTTGCTAAGAAAGCATTTGAAGCATATTTAATTAATTCTGCAGCTCGTCTATTAGTAGGTACAAACTTTGCACCTTTAGAAATTAAAGGAGAATACAAATTTTTTAATATTTTTTCAGATTTTTTATCATTACTTCCGATAACAACTCTATCAGGGTAAATAAAATCTCTAATTGCCTCTCCTTCTCTTAAAAATTCTGGATTTGAAACAACTGAGAAATACCTTCTGTTTACTTTTTTAGAAATAATATTCTCCACCTCATCTCCTGTTGTTACAGGAACTGTGGATTTATTTATTATAATTTTAAATTTATTTATAGATTTTGATATTTCTTTTGCTACTGAATATACTTGGCTTAGATCAGCATTATTACTATTTTTTTTTGTTGGGGTTCCAACACATATAAAAACAATATCTGACCTTTTAACTGCTTCTTTTAAGTTTGTTGAAAAATTGAGTCTTTTGTTTTTATAATTTTTTAAAACTAATTCCTCTAAACCTGGTTCATAAATTGGTATAATACCTTTTTTTAAATTAGTAATTTTATAAACATCTTTATCGACACATATAACATCGTTACCTAAATCAGCAAAACAAACACCACTAACTAAACCTACATAACCTGTACCAATCATGCATAATTTCATAAACTACCTATTACTTTAGAAGAGTTGATGTAACCTTTCATTGTTCCACAATCAAGATATTTTCCCTCAAAATTATGAGCTACAAATTTCTCTTTATCATTTATTAATTGCTGGATTGCATCTGTTATATGAATTTCAGTTCCCCTAACTGGTTTTAATGATTTAAGTTTTTTAAAAATTGTACGGGGCAGTATATATCTTCCTATAACTGCATTGTTTGATGGTGCTTCTTTGATTGATGGTTTTTCTACAACACCATTAATTATATAATTTCTTTTATTTAATTTTTTATTTAATTTATAAATTCCCCATCTTGAAACAGTCCTTTTATTTACTTTCATAGATGCCATAACAGAAGCACTGAATTTCTTATGAACTTTAATCATCGCTTTTGAACAATTTTTTTTTATTATTAAATCATCAGGTAACAACATTAAAAAATATTTATTTTTGATATATTTTTGAGTTTTAAGAACAGCATCACCTGTGCCTTTTGGAATATTTTGATAAACAAATTTTATTTTTTTTTTATATTTTAATATTTTTTTATACTCATCGATTATTCTTTGATCTTTCTTTTTTTTAATAATATTTTTATAAAAATTGTCACTGTAAAAATATTTTTTAATCATTTGTTTCTTAGTAGATATTATAAATACTATTTCTTTAATTCCCGCATCAACACATTCTTCAAGAATATATTCAATTCCAGGCTTTCCGTTTATAGGTAAGAGCTCTTTAGCAAAGACACTAGTTAACGGCAGTAACCTTGTGCCTAAACCAGCTAGAGGAATAATTGCTTGTTTAATCATTTAAATGTTTTACTTATTAAATATTTTAATACAAATGAAAATTTTATTAGACAATTCTTCATTATTTGAATCATTAAGGCCTTTTAATGACTTGGGTTTTGTACCCACAATGGGAGGTATACACAAAGGTCATTTATCACTTATAAATAAATCAAATAGACTCTGTAAAATCACAATTGTTAGCATCTTTGTTAATCCAAAGCAGTTCAATAATAAAAAAGATTTAAAATCTTATCCTAGAAATATTAATAAAGATCTTAAAATTTTAAAAAAAACTAGAAAAGTTGATTTTGTCTTTCTTCCAAGTTTCAAAGACATATATAATGATAAAAACAAATCTAAAATTAAACTAAGCAAAAAAGATACAATACTTTGTGCTAAATATAGAAAAGGTCATTTTGAGGGTGTTTTGGATGTAATGGAGAGACTTACAAAAATTGTTAATCCAAAAAAGATATTTATGGGAGAAAAAGATTTCCAACAATTATACTTAGTTAAAAAACGATTAGAAAAAAAATACAAAGCAAAAATTATTCCTTGTAAAACTATTCGTGATAAGAACAATGTAGCTTTGTCATCTAGAAATTTTCTTTTAAATAAATTAAATTTAAGAGTTGCAGCAAATGTTTACAAAAAATTAGTAAATATTAAAAAAAATATTAAAAAGAATAAAAATATCTTAAACTTTTTAAATTATCAAAAAGTAAAATTAAAAAATTATTATAAAATTAAAATTGATTATTTAGAATTAAGAAATAAAAAAAACTTAAAAGTTTCAAAAAAAACAAACAACTCAAGATTATTTATTGCTTATTATTTAAATAATGTCAGATTGATAGATAATATTTAATTACAAAAAATACGCTCCAACACCTAAAAAGGAAACAAAACCGATTACGTCTGTTATTGTTGTCACAAAAACACTTGATGCAATCGCCGGGTCAATATTCATTTTTTTTAGAGTAAAAGGGACAAGTATGCCGAATAAACCAGCTATGATCATTGTTAGTACCATTGAGATTGCTATTATCAATGAAAGAATACTATCTTGAAACCATAATTGAACAATTAAAGCACTTATTGCTGCAAATATAATTCCATTTAAAATACCAATAGAAAATTCTTTAAATACATTTGATGAGAAATTATTTTGAGTTAAATCATTTGTAGCTATAGTTCTTACTGTAACTGCAAGTGTTTGCATTCCAGCATTTCCACCCATAGAAGCTACAATCGGCATTAAGAAAGCTAATACTACCATTTGTTCAATGGTTGCTCCAAATAAACTAATACACCATGTTGCTAGAAAGGCAGTAAATAAATTAAGTAAAAGCCAATTGAATCTTCTCTTTGTTTTTTTTACAACTCCATCAGTAATTTCTTCATCTCCTACCCCTGCTAATCTTAAAGCATCTTCCTCGGCTTCCTCTTTCAAGACAGTTAAAACGTCATCATTCATAATCATACCAACTAATTTATTATTTTTGTCTACAACAGCGGCTGAATTCAAATTATAATTTTCAAACAAGTTGGCAACTTCCTCTTTATCCATTTCAACAGGAATTAATAATTGAGATTCTGACATAATTGTTGCCATTTTAGTATCACGTGGTGTTGTTAAAACTCTAGATGAAGGGACAGTACCAATTGGTTTAAAATCTTCATTTACAATAAAAATTTCTAAAAACTCTTCAGGTAGATCTTTGTTTTCTCTTAAATAGTCAATTGTTTGACCTACAGACCAATTGCTTGGTATAGCGGTAAATTCACGCTGCATAAGTCTAGCTGCAGTGTCTTCTGGATAGCTTAAACTTTCTAGTAAAGCAAATCTATCTTTTGGGGGTAAAGAACTAAGAATTGCATTTTTATCCGCTTCAGGAACATTTTCTAATATAGATATAGCATCGTCTGACTCAAGGCCCTTTAGAATGCTAACTATAGAGTCTGAGGATAAATAAGTAATAATTTCTGATTGAATAGATTCATTTAATTCAACAAAAACCTCTGGATCAATGTTAAAATTATTTAATTTAATTAAACTT
This sequence comes from uncultured Pelagibacteraceae bacterium, assembly GCA_902587755.1. Classification (GTDB taxonomy): domain Bacteria; phylum Pseudomonadota; class Alphaproteobacteria; order Pelagibacterales; family Pelagibacteraceae; genus Pelagibacter. The sequence continues at coordinate 207,740 of CACIMN010000002.1, forward strand.
TCTCTGTCAACTTCACTAAGGTGTTCAATAATGTCTGCTGCATCAGCAGGGTGCATTTCATTAAATGAATTGGTAATAAATTGAGCATCATTGTTAGCTATTCTGCTAGTAACAACTCTTATATATTCTTTATTAAACTCAAAATTTACTTTTTTATCTTTAGTTTTTTTAGTTAAAGACATAAATCTACCTATAATTTAGATTTGCACTATTAATACATAATAAAGATAATACAAATTATAAATGAACATAGAGATCAAAAAGTCAATAAAACCAGTAAATTATTTTGATGCTATTAATATACTGGAGTCAAGATTAAAGGATTTATATGAAAATAATGCGCAAGAATTAATTTGGACTTTGGAGCATAATGAAGTTTTTACAGCAGGAACATCTTATAAAGAAAATGAAATTATTGATAAATCCATTAAAATATTAGAAACGAATAGAGGTGGTAAAATTACTTACCATGGACCAGGTCAATTAATTTGTTATTTTGTTTTAGATTTAAGGAAAAAAAAAGATATCAGAAAATTTATAAAAACTATTGAAAAAACAATAATTCAAACTTTAAAATTTTATAAAATAGAAACTTTTCCAGATAAAGATAATATCGGTATATGGCATAAATATAATAATGAAGTTAAAAAAATTGCTGCAATAGGTATTAGAGTTAGCAGATGGATTGCATATCATGGTTTTGCAATCAATGTAAATAATGATCTAGAAAATTATAAAAAAATTATACCATGTGGTATTTCAGATAAAGGAGTGACTAATTTAAAAAATATTTCAAATCAGGATTACTCAAATCTAAATGATATATTAATTAAAAATTTTATTTCAAATTTGAAAATCTAAGTCTTTTAGATTTTAAAAGTTTTTTAAAATAATCAGGTAACAATGCTGAATAAGTATGTTTTATGTTATTAATTTTAAATTTAATTTGATATGAATGTAACATTAAATTTTTATTAATTCCTTTATTAGAATTTGATAATTTATATTTTGTATCTCCAAATATAGGATTTCCAATTGCATATAATTGTTTTCTTAACTGGTGTTTTCGTCCAGTAATAGGTTTTAATTCTAATAAACTTGCTTCAGAATTATTATCAATAACTTTAAAAATTGTTTTTGCTTTTTCAATTATTTTTTTATCGCCATCGTACCTAATTAAATCATCATCCCATACACCTGATTTTTTATTAATTTCACCTTGGCAGATAGCTAAATATGTTTTGTGTACTTTTCTAAGTCTAAATAATGAAGTAAGCAATTGAGCGCTTTCTCTATTTTTGGCCATTATAAAAACTCCAGAAGTATCTTTATCTAATCTATGAACAGAATATGGTTTTGTTCCTTCAAAAATTTCACTTTTAGAAAAAATATCAACTAGATTTTTTTTTGATTTAGTTCCCCCTTGCACCGATATGCCTGATGCTTTGTTTAAAACAATAAAATTGTCATTGTTGTCAATAATTTGATCTTCATTTGATTTTATAATTTCTTTTGATGGTAAAAACTTAATTTTTTTTTGTTGAATTGTTTCTTTAAATTCAATGTTGAATATATTTATTTCATCTTTCGTTTTTACTTTAAGGGAGCTTTTAACTTTCTTTCTATTGAGTTTTATTTTTCCTGTTCTTAAGTATTTCTCCACAAGTCCTTGTGGAATTTTACCAATTTTTAATCTTAACCATCTGTCCAAACGCATATCATTACACGTTGAATCAACGATGTAAGATTTCTTCATGATTTAAGATTTAAGCTGTAGCTTGTTTTTTCTCTTCAGTTTTAGAAGCTTCTTTTTTTGGTTTATCAACTCTCTTGGCTTCAACATCTCTATCAACAAATTCAATTATTGCCATTGGAGCATTATCTCCATATCTAAATCCAGCTTTAATTATTCTTGTGTAACCACCTTTTCTATTCTGGTATCTTTTAGAAAGTGTTTTTTTAACTTTATTAGCTGATTTAATATCTTGTAGTTTAGAAACCAACATTTTAGTTGTCTGTAAAGTTTCTTTTTTTCCTAATGTTATTATTTTATCCGCTTGAGGTTTTAAAAATTTAGCTTTTGGCAAAGTAGTTTTGATCTGCTCATACTTAATTAAAGAATTTAACATATTTTTAAGCAGAGCTTTTCTATGCTCTGATGTTCTATTTAACTTCTTGTTTGCCAAACCATGTCGCATTAAATTGCTTCCTCCAATTTCTTAGACATTTCAGCAATGTTATCTGGTGGCCAGTTGGGTATTTCCATTCCTAAATATAAAGACATACCTGTTAAAACTTCTTTTATTTCATTTAATGATTTTCTTCCAAAATTAGGTGTTCTCAACATTTCACCCTCAGATTTTTGAACTAGGTCTCCAATATAAATAATATTATCATTTTTTAAGCAGTTCATTGATCTGACTGATAACTCTAACTCGTCAACTTTTCTTAGTAAGTTTTTGTTAAATTCAGGTTCAGTAGAAACTTCTTTTACAGGGGCTTCAACTGGCTCATCAAAATTTACAAACATTTTAAGTTGATCTTGAAAAATTCTAGCAGAATAAGCCACAGCATCTTCAGCAGAAATTGATCCGTTAGTTTCAACTTCCATAATTAACTTATCGTAATCTAATGCTTTACCTTCTCTTGCTGTACTTACTGAATATGAAACTTTTTTAACTGGACTATAAAGTGAGTCTATAGCAATAAGGCCTAATGGTGGCTCTTCAGGTTTATTTAGCTCTGCAGGAACATATCCTTTACCTGTATTAACATTCATCTCCATATGAAAAGTAGTATTTTCATCTAGATTACAAATAACTAAATCAGGATTTAAAATTTCAACATCTGCAACTGAAGCTATATCTGAAGCTTTAATTTCTCCAGGTCCTTTTGCGTCTAAAATTAATTTTTTTGTACCCTCAGAATTACTTTTTAATGCTAAAGATTTTACGTTTAAAACGATATCAGTAACATCTTCTCTAACGCCTTTTATTGAAGTAAATTCATGTAAAACTCCATCAATTTGTATCGATGTTACAGCAGCTCCTCTTATAGATGATAACAAAATCCTTCTTAGAGAATTTCCTAAAGTTAATCCATAACCTTTTTCTAAAGGCTCAGCTACAATTTTTGCATGGGTTAAGTCATCACTTATTTGAACATCTAATTTAGATGGTTTAATTAATGACTTCCAATTTTTTACATTTACATTCTCGACTTCCATTAAACTCTCCTTTTTTTTGGTGGTCTAGTTCCATTATGAGGCATGGGCGTAGTATCTTTTATTGACAAAATCTTAAATCCTCTAGCTTGCAATGCTCTTAAAGCTGTTTCTCTTCCTGATCCAGGACCTTTGACTTCAACAGATAAAGTTTTCATTCCATACTCAAGAGCTTTCGAGGCAGCTGAATCAGCTGCTATTTGTGCTGCGTAAGGAGTTGATTTTCTTGATCCCTTAAAACCTTTTTGTCCAGCAGATGCCCATGAAATTACATTTCCATTTGTATCTGCAATAGAAATTATAGTATTATTAAATGTTGATTGCACATAAGCAATACCATTTAAAATATTTTTCTTAGCTTTCTTTTTTTTTGAATAAGAACTTTTTACACTTTTCTTAATAGACTTCTCTACTTTCTGATCTTTATTCTCAACCTTATCAGTTTTAGCCATAACTATTTTTTTGTTGGTGTTAATTTTTTTCCAGCAATAGCAATTGCTTTTCCTTTTCTTGTCCTTGCATTACATCTAGTTCTTTGTCCTCTAACAGGTAATTTTTTTCTATGTCTTGTTCCTCTGTAACAAGCTAGATCAATTAATCTTTTTATACTTAATGAATAATCTCTCCTTAAATCACCTTCTACTTTAAAGTTTTGATCGATGTACTCTCTAATTTTTAAAATCTCTTCATCTGTTAATTCATTTACTCTTTTAGCTCTTGGAATTTCTAAAGATGAACAAATTTGCTGAGAGAATTTATCACCGATTCCATAAATATAAGTTAAACCTATATGAACAAGTTTATTCTGTGGAATGTTTATACCTGCGATACGAGCCATAGTTTTTGTGATAAATTGTGCCTTTTATATAAGAAGATTAATCAAAGTCAACGTCTTATAAATTGGTAAAAGCGTCTATTTTCCTTGTTATTTCTTCAATTTCTAAGCCTCCATCAATCTCTTTAAAATTTGAATTCTCGGAGTAGAAATTTAGAACTGGTTGGGTTGTTTCCATATATTTCTCATATCTTGAAACTATCGTATGAGTATCATCATCAGACCTATTTTCTATAATTTTTCTCTTCTCAAGCCTTTTAAGGATTGTTTCTTTATCTACGTTTAAAAATAAAATTAAATCTATGCTCTGATTTGAATTTTCTAGTAACACTTCTAAATTTTTAGCCTGGCTTAACGATCGAGGATATCCATCAAAGATTAATTTATTTTTTTTTTGTGGATCTGATATTAAATTTTCTATAAGTTTATTAACAATATCATCACTTATAAATTTTCCATTCTTCATATCGTTGGATATGGCTTTACCAATATCTGATTTTTTTTTGATTTCTTCTCTTAAAAGATCGCCTGTTGAAATTTGAAATGCATTTAATTTGTTTACTAGATATTTAGACTGAGTACCTTTTCCAGCACCAGGAGGTCCAAATAAAATTATATTCACTTACTTACCAAATTTTGTTTTTTTAATCAGTTGTTCGTATTGTGAACTCATTAATCTTGTTTGAATTTGCGTCACAGTATCGATAGCTACTACAACAACAATTAATATAGATGCACCACCTAAATAAAAAGGTATTGGATAGTTTGCAATTAAAAATTCTGGCATCAAACAAACTAGAGTTAAATAAAGAGCACCAATCGTTGTTAATTTTGTTGAAATATTTTGAATATACAGCGCAGTACTCTCACCTGGTCTAATTCCTGGTACAAATCCTCCATACTTTCTTAGATTCTCGGCAGTTTCCGTTGGATTGAATGTTATAGAAGTATAAAAAAAAGTGAAAAATATTATTCCCGATGCATACAAAAGCATATAAAGAGGTTGTCCTTGAGTAAAATAAGAGCTCAAGTTTAAAAATGTTTCATTGTTAGAAAATGAAAAATTTGAAAAAGTTACTGGTAATAATAGAAGAGCAGAAGCAAAAATTGCAGGAATTACTCCAGCCTGATTTATTTTTAAAGGTAAATGTGATGACTCTCCTCCATACATTTTGTTACCCATTTGTCTTTTGGGATAATTAATTAGAATTTTTCTTAATGCTCTTTCCATAAATACAACAAATAAAATTACCAATATTAACAAAACAAATAGTGCCAAAATCATAAAAGTAGAAACAGCACCTGTTCTTCCTAATTCAAAAGTTGTAACTAAAGCTCTTGGAATTTCAGCTACGATACCAGCAAATATTATTAGTGATATACCGTTACCAATCCCTCTTTGAGTAATTTGTTCACCTAACCACATTAAAAATATTGTTCCTGCAACAATAGTTGTAACTGTTGTTATTTTGAAAAAAGTTCCTGGATTAATTACTAAGTCAGCCGATGACTCTAAACCAACAGATAAACCATATCCTTGAACTGTTGCAAGCAACACTGTTCCATATCGAGTAATTTGTGTAATTTTAGCTCTTCCTGTCTCACCTTGAGCTTTAAGATTTTTAAAATAATCAGAAACCCCAGTTAAAAGTTGAACTATAATTGCAGAAGAAATATAAGGCATTATACCTAATGCAAATATCGCCATTCTGCTAACTGCACCTCCAGCAAAGACATTAAACATGCCTAGCAATCCTTTTTGATTGCCTTCCATCATTATTTTTAATTGCTCCGGATCTATACCTGGTAAAGGTACAAAAGTTCCAAATCTATAAACTGCTAATATTAAAATAGTAAATATAATTCTATTTCTTAAATCATTTGTTGATGATGATGCGCTCATATAAACAAACTATTTTTTTAATTGAATAGATCCACCAATTTTTTCTAGTTTTTCTATTGCTGATTTAGAGGCTAGGTCAGCTTCAATATTAATTTTATTTTTTACTTCCCCAGATCCTAAAATTTTTAATTTTTTCGAGTTTTTATTTATTAATTTAAGTTTTTTTAATAATTCAGAATTTAATACTTCATTTGGATTAATATTTTTTTTGTCTATTAAAGATTGAATTTTATCTAGATTTAAAATTGCAACACTCTCTTTTGATATTGGGTTAAAACCTCTTTTTGGAAGTCTTCTGTACAAAGGCATTTGACCACCTTCAAAACTTTTTATGGCTACTCCAGATCTTGATTTTTGACCTTTAACACCTCTGCCTGATGTTTTGCCTTTACCAGAACCAATTCCTCTTCCAACTCTGATTTTAGCTTTATTGATTTTTTCTCTATTATTTAAAGTAATCATTATCCTCTTTTTTCAACTATTTCTGAAATTTTTTTATTTCTAATTGCTGATATTTGTTTTGGTGAACTTTGTTTCATCAATGCTTTCATTGTTGCTCTGATAACATTGTGTGCATTAGAAGTTCCCATAGATTTTGCAACAATATCTTTTACTCCTAGAACTTCACATACTGCCCTAACCGGTCCACCTGCAATTATTCCTGTCCCCTTAGATGCTGCTCTTAACACTATTCTACCTGAGCCATCTTTTGCCTTAACGTCATGATGTATTGTTCTACCTTCTCTTAGTGGTATATGGGTAAGTTTTCTTCTTGCCATTTCATTTGCTTTTTTTATTGCATCAGGCACTTGTTTAGCCTTAGCGTGAGCTATACCAATTTTTCCTGCTTGATTTCCAACAACCACAAGCGCTGAAAATCCAAATCTTCTCCCACCCTTTACAACTTTTGTAATACGATTTATGTGAACTAATTTTTCTAATATATCATCAGTTTTTTTGTTTTTTAAATTTTCCATAATTAAAATTTCATTCCATTTTCTCTTAAGGTTTCTGCAAAAACTTTAATTCTACCATGATATTTATAAGAACCTCTATCAAAATAAATTTTAGTAATTTTTTTCTCTTGTGCTTTTTTAGCTAATTTTTGAGCAACCAATTTAGATAGCTCAGTTTTATTAACTTTGTCTACTGATCTAAGATCTTTTTCTACAGATGAGGCAGATAACAAGGTTACATTTTTTGTATCATCAATTATTTGAGCTGAAATATTTTTTGATGATCTAGAAATACTTAATCTAAATCTATCTTTTGAAGCAACTTTTTTAACTTTGTTGCTAACTCTAAATCTTTTTCTGATACTAGTGTTTAGTTTCATTACTTTTTCTTTCCTTCTTTTTTGAGAACATATTGACCTTTTTCTCGAACACCTTTGCCTTTATAAGGTTCTATCTTTCTTAACGTTTTAATTTTAGATGCTACTTCGCCAACTAGCTGCTTATCAGATCCTGTGATTTTTAATGTTGTTTGTTTTTCAACGGCAATTTTAATACCTTCTGGTATATCAAAATTGATATCATGGCTATAACCTAACTGTAAATTTAACTGATTTCCTTTTAACGCTGCTCTATAACCAACACCAACTAATTCTAAAGTTTTTTCATAACCTGTGCTGGATCCAATAACAGCATTATTGATTAAACTTCTATTCATGCCCCAAAGTCTTTTTGAGTTTTGATCTACTTTTTTTGGTTTAATAGATATTTCTTTTCCTTCAATTATGTCTAAATTAAACATATCTAAATCAACATTGATTGATTTTTTACCTAAGGGTCCCTCAATATTTATAATATTACCGGCTAAGGCAACCTTAACTTTTTCAGGGATCGATATGTTTATTTTACCTATTTTAGACATTAAAATACCTTACAAATTATTTCGCCACCAACTTTTTGTTTTCTTGCATCTATATCAGTCATTACTCCTTTTGGAGTTGAAACAATAGCAATTCCTAAACCATTATTTATTTTAGGTAAGCTATCAGCAGATGAAAAAATTCTTCTCCCAGGTTTTGATACTCTTTCAAAAGCACTAATTACTGGATTACCTGAATGGTACTTAAGTTCTAATGATAGCATCGGTTTCTTTTCTTCAGAACTTACTTTAAAATCTTTAATAAAACCTTCGTTTTTAAGTATATCTGCAATTTTTGTTTTAAAATTAGAAGAAGGTAATTCTACTTTTTTATGATTTCTAGCTTGAGCATTTTTCACTCTTGCAATCATATCTCCTATTGGGTCACTTAAACTCATAATTTTCCTTTCTACCAGCTAGATTTAACTAAGCCAGGTATCTTTCCTTGTAATCCTAATTGTCTTAATGCAATTCTTGAAATCTTTAATTTTCTGTAAACACCGTGAGGTCTTCCAGTAATCTCACATCTATTCATAACTCTTATTTTTGCTGAGTTTCTTGGCAATTTAGACAATTTTTGCTGCGCTTTAAATCTTTCTTCTAATGGAATCTTTTTATCCATTACAATCTTCTTTAATGCTTGTCTTTTTTTATAAAGCCTATCTGAAAGCTTAATTCTTTTTTTATTTTTATTAACAGCGCTTAACTTTGCCATATTTAATTATCTCCTTTTTTAATAAATGGAAAATTCATTTTTTCTAGTAAAGCGAAACTATGCTCTTTATTTATTGCTTTAATAACTATTACTATATCTAAACCTCTAACTTTGTCTGCTCTATCAAAGCTTACTTCCGGGAAAATTATATGTTCTTTAATTCCAAATGTATAATTACCAAATTTATCAAAACCTTTTGATGACAAACCTCTAAAATCTTTAATTCTTGGTAATGCAATATTCACTAATCTATCTAAGAATTCATACATTCTATTTTTTCTTAAAGTTACTTTTAAACCAGCGTTTGATCCTTTTCTTGTTTTAAAGTTCGCAACTGATTTTTTAAATTTTGTTGTTACTGGTTTTTGTCCTGTAATTTTAGCCATATCTTCTTCACATGATTTTAAAATCTTAGAATCTGAAGCATCTAAACCAAGACCCATATTTAAAATAACTTTCTCAATTCTTGGAGCCATATAAATATTCTTAAAACCAAACTGGTCTTTTAATGCAGGTTGAATTTCTTTATTAAATATTTCTTTTAATCTTGGTGTCATTATTTTTTAGCCTCTTTTTTCTTAGCCGCTTTTTCATCAATTAGTTTTAAGTTTGAAATATGTATAAAACTTTCTTTAGGAAAAATTCCACCTTTTTTCTCTTTGGTTGTTTTAACGTGCTTTTTAACCATGTTTATTTCTTTAACCTTTGCTCTGTTATTAACTCTATCAATTTCAATAACTTCACCTTCTTTTTTTTTATCTTTTCCAGTTAAAACTCTAACTTTCAAACCTTTTTTAATCATTATAAAACCTCCGGTGCCAATGAAATAATTTTCATTTGACCTCTGCTTCTTAATTCTCTTGTAACTGGACCAAAAATCCTTGTTCCAACCGGTTCTCCTTTGTCATCAACTAAAACAGCTGCATTATTATCAAATCTTACTTTAGAACCATCATTTCTATGAATTCCCTTTTTAACCCTTACAACTACAGCCTTATGGACAGATCCTTTTTTAACTTTTCCCTTAGGTATCGCCTCTTTAACTGAAATTACAATAGTATCACCAATGCTAGCGTATCTTCTTTTTGATCCACCTAATACCTTAATGCACTCTATTCTTTTTGCACCAGTATTGTCAGCTACTTGTAATTCTGTTTGAACACCAATCATTATTTTGTACTCTCCATAACTTGAAATTTTTTATTTTTAGAAAAAGGTTTGCTCTCAATAATTGAAACTTTGTCACCAGTTTTGAACTTATTGTTTTCATCGTGAGCGTTATAGTTTTTTCTAACTCTGATTACTTTTTTTAAAACTGGGTGAGAATATTTACGTTCTACCATTACAGTAACCGTTTTATTTGGTTTGTCGCTTATAACTACACCTGTAAGTATTTTTTTAGGCATTTGCTTTTCCTTTTAAAATTGTTTTTAATCTTGCTATTGTTTTTCTAGTTTCCCCAATTTTAGAAGGGTTTGTTACTTGTGAATTCATTTTTTGAAATCTGAAATTAAAAAGATCTTTTTTAAGTTTATCAATGTTCTTCACAATTTCGTCCTTTGATAATTTTTTAATTTCTTGTTTTTTCATTATGCAAATCTCTTAATTGTTTTAGTCTTTATAGGTAATTTTGCTGATGCTTTGTATAAAGCTTCTTTTGCAATTTGTTCCGAAACACCATCAACTTCAAATAATATCCTTCCTGGTTTTACTCTGCATGCGAAGTATTCTGGTGAACCCTTTCCTTTACCCATTCTGACTTCTATTGGTTTTTTTGAAACTGGTATATTTGGAAATATTCTTGTCCAAACTCTTCCTTGTCTTTTCATATGTCTTGTTAAAGCAACTCTTGCAGCTTCAATCTGTTTTCCAGTAACTCTTTCAGGTTGTAAAGCTTTTAATGCGTAAGCACCATAGTTAATAGTGCTTGCTCTTGCAGCATTACCATGAATTCTACCTTTATGCGCTTTTCTCCACTTTGTTCTTACTGGTTGAAGCATTATTGTTTACCTTCCTTTGGTGTTACCTTGTTAGTCTCTTGACTAAATTCTCTAGCAAACACCTCACCTTTATAAATCCAAACTTTAATTCCAATAATTCCGTAAGTTGTAAGAGCTTCTGCCTCTGCATAATCTATATCAGCTCTTAGTGTATGTGATGGAATACTTCCATCTCTTAACCACTCTGTTCTTGCAATTTCATTTCCACCTAGTCGTCCACTAACTGAAACTTTTATTCCTTTGGCGCCCAATCTAATACATGATTGCATTGCTCTTTTCATGGCTCTTCTATAAGAAATTCTTTTAACAAGCTGTTGTGCAATATTTTCTGCAACCAAATAAGAGTTTGTCTCAGGTTTTTTTACCTCTTTTATATTTAAATTTACTTCATTTGAAGTTAATTTTGAGAGATTGTTTTTAATTTTGTCTATATCACTTCCTTTTTTTCCAATCACAAATCCTGGTCTAGAAGTATAAATTGTGACATAACACTTATTAGATGTTCTTTCGATCATTACCTTAGATACACCAGAGTTGATTACATTTTTCTTTATATATTCCCTTATTTTAAAATCTTCGATTAGGTAATTTCCAAAATCTTTTTTCTTAGCATACCATACAGAGTCCCATCCTCTGTTGACACCCAATCTAAAACCTACAGGATTAACTTTTTGCCCCATGCTTCTCCATTTGTTTTGCTTCTGATAAAATTATTGTAACAGTTGACCAAGGTTTTAATATTGGTGCCGCTCTTCCTTTTGCTCTTGGTCTAAATCTTTTCATAACTATTTTTTTTCCACAATATGCCTCTTTAACTATTAATTTATCAATATCATATTGAAAGTTATTTTCTGCATTAGCAACCGCAGAGCTTATTGTTTTTCTAACATCTCTAGTAACTCTCTTTTCTGAAAACTGTAAATCTCTAATTGCAACATCAACTTTTTTACCAACGATACTTCTAAGTATTGGATTTAACTTTCTAATACTGGATCTAATACCGTTATTAACAGACTTAACTGTTTTTTCCTTTGATTTATCTATTTTCTTTTTTTTCCCCATAATTATTTCTTCTCTGCTGTTGCTGGTTTAGCTTTTTTATCAGCTGGTGTATGACCAAAGAACGTTCTTGTTGGTGCAAACTCACCTAATTTATGTCCAACCATATCTTCTGAAACAGTTATTGGTATAAATTTTTTTCCATTATAAATTTGGAAACTTACCCCAACAAAATCAGGTAAAATTGTAGATTTTCTTGACCAAGTTTTAATAGGAATTTTCTTTGGATCATCTTTATATTTGTCAACTTTCTTCATCAAGCTTTCTTCTACAAACGGACCTTTCCAAACTGCTCTAGCCATTACTTAGTATCCTTCCTCTTATTTCTTCTCTTAACTATAAATTTATCTGTTCTCTTATTATCTCGTGTTTTTAAACCTTTAGCAGATTGTCCTGTAGGCGAAACTGGATGTCTTCCTCCAGCAGATTTTCCTTCACCACCTCCATGTGGGTGATCAACTGGGTTTTTAACAACGCCTCTAGTATGAGGTCTTCTGCCCAACCATCTTGATCTACCTGCTTTTCCAATTTTAATATTTTTTTGATCTGGATTACTTAAAATTCCAATTGTTGCTAAGGCTCTTGAATCTATTTTTCTAACTTCGCCTGAGGCTAATTTTATTAAACTATAGTTTCCATCTAGACCACTAATAGTAACTGATGAACCAGCAGCTCTAGCGATTTTTCCACCACCACCTGGTTGTATTTCAACATTATGTATATTGATACCCACTGGTATATCTTGTAATGGCATACAATTACCTACTTTAATTTCTTTTTTAGAACCGCTTTCAACTTTGTCTCCAACTTTAATTTTTTGTGGTGCTAAGAAATATGAGTGAGTACCATCCTCAAATTTAACTAGCATAATGTAACATGATCTATTTGGATCGTACTCTATTCTTTCAACCGTAGCTTCCATGTCGAATTTTTTTCGATAAAAATCCACGTGTCTGTACATTTTTTTATGTCCACCAGCTCTATTAATAGAGGTAATATGACCATTATTATTTCTTCCTTTCATCGCATTTTTAGGTGAAACTAAGGTCTTGAATGGTTTACCTTTCCATAAACCAGTTCTATCAACTAAAATGGTACCTCTTGTAGATTTTGTATATGGTTTAAAAGTTTTTAATGCCATTTATTAAATTCCTGTTGTTAGATCAATGCTTTGACCTTTTTTTAAAGTAATTATTGCTTTTTTATATCCAGATACTTTTACTTTTCTACCTCTAGTAACTTTTGTTCTGTTCTGTTTGTTAATAATATTTATCTTTGTCACATTAACTTTAAATATTTTTTCAATATTCTTTTTTAAGTTTTCCTTATTTGCTCCATCTGGAACTTTAAATACAATTTTATTTAATTCAGATAAGTTAGTTGATTTCTCAGTAACCACTGGAGAAAGAATTTTGTCGTATAAATGAATTTTTTCCATATTATAAATATCTCTTTTCTAGTTCTTTTACAGAGCTTTCTGTGAAAACTACTTTTTTAAATTTAATAATGTCATAAGCGCTGAAATGATTTACATCTGTAACTTTAACATTTGGAATATTTCTCACTGATTTTTCAATTTTTTCTTTAGAATTTTTATCTAAAATTATTAGTGAATTTGTAATTTCAAGTTTATTAATAATTGAGTTCATCTCTTTTGTTTTTTTAATTTCAGAACTAAAATCATTTAATATTAATAAATTTTTGTTATTATTTTTTTCTGTAATTAATGAAGCTACGCTTTGTTTTTTTTCAGTTTTGTTTAGTTTTCTTTTTTTATAAGCCAATTCGCCTTTGGGTCCATGAGCAATACCACCGCCAACAAATATTGGGGCTTTTCTACTAGCATGCCTTGCACCACCAGTACCTTTTTGAGCATATATTTTTGAAGTTGGTCCTTTTACTTCATTTTGTTGCTTTGTTTTGGCATGTCTTCCTTTGTAATTAGCATTTGTTTTATAAAGAACAGCGCTAACTAATTTATAGTTAATTTTTGCAGAAAAAATCTTATCCAAAACTTCAATACTATCTTTTTTTCCGTCTATGCTAATTTTATCTAATTTCATTATTTTTTCTTTTTCTCAGGTGTTTTTTTAGCTTCTTCAGCAGCTGCTTGTTTCTCACCAATTGTCATTTTGCTTATATTTTTCACTGATTTTTTAACCATTACTTCAGAATTTTTTGAACCAGGTATTGATCCTTTTAAGTAAAGAAGTTCGTTTTCTAGGTCCGTTTTTATTATTTCAATATTTTGCATTGTTCTTAGCTTGTCACCCATATGACCAGCCATTTTTTTACCCTTAAAAACTTTTCCTGGATCTTGACTGTGCCCAGTTGAACCATGAGCTCTGTGTGATATTGAAACACCGTGACTGGCTCTTAAACCTCCAAAATTATGTCTTTTCATAGCACCTGCAAAACCTTTACCAATTGTCTTTGATCTTGTGTCTACAAATTTAATATCTTTAAATATTTCTAAACCAAACTCGTTTCCTTCTTTGTAAACAGATGTATCATTTACTCTAAATTCTTTTAATTTTTTCTTAGCTTCAGTATTTTTTTTAGCAAAAACACCTTTCATTGATTTTGTTAGTTTTGAATTTTTAATTTTTCCATATCCAAGCTGAACAGCTTTGTATCCTCTTTTTTCCTCCTCAATGACCTGAATAACTCTAGCTTTTTCAACCTTAAGTACAGTCACAGGAACTAATTGACCAGATTTATAGAACTCTCTAGTCATTCCTATTTTTTTTCCTAATAAAGATATCTCACTCATGGTTAAATTTTTATCTCCACATCTACACCAGAAGCCAAATCAAGTTTCATCAAAGCTTCTACAGTTTGTGGTGTTGGTTCAATAATATCGATTAATCTTTTGTGTGTTCTTGATTCAAATTGTTCTCTACTTTTCTTATCTATGTGAGGTGATCTTAATACAGTATATCTTTCAATTCTTGTAGGTAATGGAATAGGTCCCTTAATTGTAGCTCCAGTTCTTTTTACTGTGTTTACAATTTCCTCTGTAGAAGCATCTAGAACTTTATTATCGTAAGCTCTTAATTTTATTCTTATATTTTGCTTTTCCATTATCCTGCTACCTTTTTAGTTACTTCGTCTTGAACATTTTGAGGAACTTTAGAATAATGATCAAAGAACATTGAATATTGCGCTCTACCTTGTGACATTGATCTAAGATTATTTATATAACCGAACATATTTGCTAGAGGAACCATAGCTGTAATTACAGTAGCATTTCCTCTTTGCTCTTGAGTACTAATTTGACCTCTTCTACTATTTAAATCACCAATAACATCTCCCATATAATCTTCAGGAGTAACAACTTCTACTCTCATTATTGGTTCTAAAAGTTTTAAACCACCTTGAGTACAAGCTTCTTTAAAACATGCCCTACTTGCAAGTTCAAAAGCTAAAACGCTTGAGTCAACATCGTGATGTAAACCGTCAACAATAGTTACTTTGTAATCAATCATTGGGAAACCTGCTAAAATTCCAGTATCAGAGACAGTTTCAATGCCCTTTTCAACACCAGGAATAAATTCTTTTGGAATAGCTCCACCCTTTATAGCACTTTCAACTTCCCTTCCTTTACCTGGTTCTTGAGGTTCAACAAATAATTTAACTTTAGCAAACTGACCAGCACCTCCACTTTGTTTTTTATGGATGTATTCGTACTCAGCAGATTTTTCTATAGTTTCTCTATAAGCAACTTGTGGAGCACCTACGTTTGCTTCAACTTTAAATTCTCTTTTCATACGATCAACAATAATATCTAAGTGAAGTTCGCCCATGCCTTTTATAATTGTTTGACCTGACTCTTCATCTGAAGAAACTCTAAATGACGGATCCTCTTTTGCTAATCTTGCTAATGCTTCACCCATTTTTTCTTGGTCACCTTTTGTTTTTGGCTCTACAGCAATTTCAATTACTGGATCAGGAAACTCCATTGGCTCTAATAAAACTGGATTTTCCTTGTCACATAAAGTGTGACCAGTCATAGTATTTTTTAATCCTGCTAGCGAAACAATATCACCTGCGTTTGCCTCTTTAATATCTTCTCTTGAATTAGCATGCATTAAAAGCATACGGCCAACCCTTTCTTCTTTATCAGTTGAAGAGTTGTATACAGCAGTTCCAGACTTAATTGTTCCAGAATAAATTCTTACAAATGTTAACGAACCTACAAATGGATCGTTTGCAACTTTAAAGGCCAAACCTGAGAAAGAAGAACCATCATCAAATTTCATCTCAACTTCATCTTCTGAACCAACTTTTGTGCCTTTAATTGAGCCAATATCTACTGGGCTTGGCAAGTAATTTACAACTGCATCTAGTAAAGGTTGAACACCTTTATTTTTAAACGCAGATCCAGTTAAAACTGGGACAAAATTAAAATTCAATGTTCCTTTTCTTATACACTTTACTAAATCTTCCTCCTTAATTTCCTCTCCATTTAAATAAGACTCCATTAATTTTTCGTCTTGCTCTACAGCAGTTTCAATTAATTCTGTTCTATATTTTTCTGTAATTTCTTTAAGATCTTTAGGAATATCTTTGTATTCCCATTCAGCACCTAATGCCTCATTTTTCCAAACTTGAGCTTTCATTTTAACTAAATCAACAACTCCGGTTAAAGAGGCTTCAATTCCAATAGGAACTTGTAATACTAATGGCTTAGCACCCAATCTATCTTTAATCATGTCAACACATCTAAAGAAATCAGCACCTGTTCTATCTAGTTTATTTACAAAACAAATTCTTGGAACTTTATATTTATCCGCTTGTCTCCATACTGTTTCTGATTGTGGTTCAACACCTGCTACACCATCAAAAACAGCTACGGCACCATCTAAAACTTTTAAAGATCTCTCTACTTCAATAGTAAAATCTACGTGACCTGGGGTATCAATGATATTAACTCTGTGATCATTCCAAAAACAAGTAGTTGCTGCAGAGGTAATTGTAATTCCTCTTTCTTGTTCTTGCTCCATCCAATCCATGGTTGCTGCACCATCATGCACTTCACCAATTTTATGGCTCTTACCTGTATAATATAAAATTCTTTCTGTAGTAGTTGTTTTCCCAGCATCTATATGGGCCATGATGCCAATATTTCTATATTTATCTAATAAATGAGTTCTAGTCATGTCTTATTACCACCTAAAATGAGCAAATGCCTTGTTAGACTCTGCCATTTTATGTACATCCTCTCTTTTTTTAACAGCAGCTCCTTTTTTTTCATAAGCATCATAAAGCTCATTAAAAATTTTATCTGCCATATGTTTATCTTTTCTTTTTCTTGCTGATTCTACTAACCATCTAATTGCTAAGGCTTGTGCTCTTTTACTTTTTACTTCAACAGGAACTTGATAAGTTGCACCACCTACTCTTCTAGATCTAACTTCTACTGTTGGTTTGATATTATTAATTGCTTCATTAAAAATATTAATTGGCTCATCTTTTGTTTTTGTTTTAATTTTATCGATAGCGTCATAAACTATTTTAGCAGCAATACCTCTTTTACCATCGTACATAATGTTGTTGATTAATTTTGGAATGATAGTTGATTTAAATTTTGGATCTGGAACTACATTTTTTTTTGGTTGAGTTTTTTTTCTAGACATTATTTACCTTTTTTTGTTCCGTATAAAGATCTTCTTTTTTTCCTGTTTGCGACGCCTTGCGTATCTAGATTACCTCTAAGAATATGATATCGAACTCCTGGTAAATCTTTTACCCTACCACCTCTAATCAGTACTACCGAGTGTTCTTGAAGATTGTGACCTTCACCAGGAATATAAGCTGTAACCTCAAACCCATTTGACAATCTTACTCTAGCAACTTTTCTTAAGGCAGAGTTTGGTTTCTTGGGAGTTGTTGTATAAACTTTTACACAAACACCTCTCTTTAAAGGCTGTTTTTGTAAAGCAGGAACTTTATTCCTTGCTACTGGTTTGGCTCTTTTTTTTCTTAACAACTGATTAATAGTTGGCATAAATTTTTAAATTAATTAATTTATTTTTAGATGAAAATAACTGACAGGTTATTTTGTGGCAGCGTTTAGTACTGCTAGAGCACTACATTCCAACCAAAAATATCGCCAAATTACTTATTAATAACTCTTTGTCAAACTAAAACTGCTATTTTTAGGCAATTTTTTTACTGATTTATCTGTGTTTCTTCAGGTTCTGAGGACTCTATTTTATCCTGCTCTGCTAAGAAATTATTATCGTCTTCTAGAGCTTTATTATTCCATCTATTTTTAATATTACCAGTACCTGCCGGAACTAATCTTCCAACAATTACGTTCTCTTTTAAGCCATTTAATGGATCGACTTTTCCTTTAATTGCAGCATCTGTTAGTACCCTTGTAGTTTCTTGGAACGAAGCTGCTGAAATAAAAGACTCAGTTTGAAGTGAAGCTTTAGTGATACCCATTAGAACTCTTTCTCCAACTGCAGGTGTTTTACCCTCTGCAGCTAATTTTTCGTTAGAATTCTCAAACTTAATCCTATCAACTACTTCACCAGGTAAATAACTTGAGTCACCAGATACTTTAACCTCAACCTTTTTAAGCATTTGTCTTAAAATAGTTTCAATATGTTTATCGTTAATTATTACACCTTGCAATCTATAAACTTCTTGGACTTGATTAACAAAATATTCAGTTAACTCTTTAATACCTAAAATTCTTAAAATATCATGTGGCAATGGTTGACCATCTAAAAGATATTCTCCTTTTTGAATCTTTTCACCTGGGTTAAAATTAATATGTTTACCTTTTGGAATTAAATAATTTGAAGGTTCTGATCCATCATCAGGAACAATAGATACTCTTTGTTTACCTCTTACCTCTTTACCAAAAACAACATTACCATCATTTTCTGCAATGATCGCGCTATCTTTAGCTTTTCTAGCCTCAAATAACTCAGCAACTCTTGGAAGACCTCCAGTGATATCTTTTGTTTTTGTAGTTTCCTTTGGTAATCTTGCAATTACGTCACCTGCATAAACTTTTTGACCGTCTTTAATAGATAAAATCGAATCTGGTACTAAATAATATCTAGCTTCATTATCATCAGCTTTTTTAATTACATTTCCTTTTTCGTCTCTAAGAGTAATTCTAGGTTTTAAATCAGTACTTTTTGATTGGCCTCTCCAATCAATAACTGATTTAGAAGAAATTCCAGTTGCATCATCAGTAGTTTCTTGAATTGAAACGCCATCTATTAAATCTACATAACTGGCTGTACCACTTTTCTCTGCTATAACTGGGGTGGTATATGGATCCCATTCACATATTTTAGTATTTGCTTTTACTTTGTCTCCGTTGTTGAAAAATAGTCTTGATCCATAAGCGACTTTATAAACTGCTATCTGAACTCCTTTATCATCCTCTATAGAAAGTTGGGTATTTCTTCCCATAACAATTAGATTCTTTTTAGAGTCCTCTAAAATATTTGAGTTTATTATTTTTAATGTTCCATCGCTTTTTGTTACTATTTGAGAATCTTGTTTAACTGAAGCTGTTCCTCCTACGTGGAAAGTTCTCATTGTTAGCTGCGTTCCTGGTTCTCCAATTGATTGAGCAGAAATCATTCCAATAGCTTCACCTACATGAACCATTTTACCTCTTGATAAATCTCGCCCATAGCATGTAGCACAAACACCTTCTTTGGAACTACATGTCATTACAGAATAAACTTTTATCGATTTAACACCTGCTGCATCAATTTTATCGCAACCTGCCTCATCAATCATTTCAGTTTTTTTAATAATTACTTCGCCCGATAAAGGGTTTTTAACTTCAGCTGCTGTAACCCTTCCTAATGCTCTTTCAGATAAACTAACTACAACATTACCACCCTCCAAAATTTCAGAAAGCTCAATAAATCCAGGATCATCACATTTAACTTTGGTTATTGTTAAGTCTTGAGCTACATCACATAGTCTTCTTGTTAAATATCCAGAACTTGCTGTTTTTAGAGCAGTATCTGCCAATCCTTTTCTAGCTCCGTGAGTTGAATTAAAGTACTCTAAAGCAGTTAATCCCTCTTTAAAGTTTGAAATAATAGGGCTTTCAATAATTTCCCCTGACGGCTTAGCAATCAGACCTCTCATACCAGCTAATTGTTTCATTTGAGCAGCAGATCCTCTAGCTCCGCTATCAGCCATCATAAATACAGAATTTATTTTTAATCCTTCATTAGTTTTTTCTGTAGCAGAAATCCCCTTCATCATTTCACCAGCAACTTTATCGGTACACTTAGACCAAGCATCAACAACTTTGTTATATTTTTCACCCCTTGTAATTAAACCTTCAGCATATTGAGTTTCATAATCTGCAATTAGTTTTTTAGTATCATCAATTAATTGAGTTTTATTTTCTGGAATGACAAGATCATCCTTTCCAAATGAAATTCCTGCTTTAAATGCATGCTTAAATCCTAAATCTTTTAGCTGATCACAGAAAATTACAGTTGTTTTTTGACCACAAAATCTAAATACTTCATCGATTATTTCTGAAACAACTTTCTTGGGTAATAATCTATCTACTAAAGAAAACTTAATGTTGCTGTTCTTAGGTAATAAATTTGCTAATAAAAATCTTCCAGCTGTAGAAGTATATTTTTCCATTTTTTTATTCCCTTGATCATCTACAGTCTCAAATCTTGAAATAATAGTACTATGAACATTTATTTGATCAGAGGCTAGAGCAAATTCAATTTGATCTGAATTTGTAAAATATCCAGCTGGTTTATCAGATATAGGTTCTTGTGAAAGATAGTAAATTCCTAAAATCATATCCTGGCTTGGAACAATGATTGGTTTACCATTTGATGGAGAAAGAATATTATTTGTAGATAACATTAAAATTCTTGCTTCTAATTGTGCCTCTAAACTTAATGGAACATGAACTGCCATTTGGTCACCATCAAAATCAGCATTAAATGCTGCACAAGTTAAAGGGTGTAATTCAATTGCATCTCCTTCAATCAATTTTGGCTCAAATGCTTGAACACCAAGTCTATGAAGTGTTGGCGCTCTATTTAAAAGCACAGGATGCTCTCTAACAATTAATTCTAAAGCATCCCAAACTGCATTTGTTTCTTTTTCGACTAATTTTTTAGCTTGTTTGATTGTTGATGCTAATCCTAATTTATTTAATCTTGCATATAAAAACGGTTTAAACAATTCTAAAGCCATTTTCTTTGGTAAACCACACTCATGAAGTTTCAAATCAGGACCTACAACGATTACTGATCTTCCTGAGTAGTCAACTCTTTTACCTAATAGATTTTGTCTAAATCTTCCTTGTTTACCTTTTAACATTTCAGCAAGAGATTTAAGTGGTCGCTTACCTGTTCCTGTTATTACCCTGCCTCTTCTACCATTATCAAATAGAGCATCTACAGACTCCTGAAGCATTCTTTTTTCATTTCTTACGATGATATCTGGAGCTTTAAGATCCATTAATCTTTTTAATCTATTATTTCTGTTAATTACTCTTCTGTATAAATCGTTAAGATCTGAGGTGGCAAATCTTCCACCATCAAGAGGAACTAATGGTCTTAATTCTGGTGGTATAACTGGTACAACAGTCATAATCATCCACTCAGGTTTTTGACCTGTTTCAATAAATGACTCTATTAATTTTAATCTTTTAATTGCTCTTTCTTCGTTAACTTTTGATTTGGTTTCTTTAATAAAGCTAACAAGATTTTTTCTTTCTAATTCTAAATCTAAATTTTTCAGCATCTCAAGAACAGCTTCTGCTCCTATGCCAGCTGTAAAACTTTCTTCACCAAATTCATCCTGATATTTTGCTAATTCTTCCTCATTTAAGAGTTGATTTTTTTGTAAACCAGTTAAACCAGGTTCTACTACTATAAAGTTTTCAAAATAAAGAACTCTCTCTATTTCTTTTAATTTCATATCTACTGCTAAAGCAATTCTGCTTGGAAGAGACTTTAAGAACCAAATATGTGCTACTGGTGTAGCAAGGTTAATGTGACCCATTCTTTCTCTTCTTACATTTGATTTTGTAACTTCAACACCACATTTCTCACATATAATTCCTCTAAATTTCATTCGTTTATACTTACCGCATAAACACTCATAATCTTTTATTGGTCCAAAAATCCTTGCGCAGAATAAACCATCTTTTTCAGGTCTAAACGTTCTGTAATTAATTGTTTCAGGCTTTTTAATTTCCCCAAATGTCCAAGATTTAATCTTCTCTGGGCTTGCAAGTGAAATTTTGATGCTATTAAAATTTTGAGCTTCTGAAATTTCGCCACCCTTAAATAGATCTGTTAATTCTTTTTTCATTAATTAAGCTCCACATTTAATGCTAATGATTTAATCTCTTTGACTAAAACGTTAAATGATTCTGGTATCCCAGACTCAAAATTTTCCTCACCCTTAACTATTGTTTCGTAAACTTTTACTCTTCCTGCAACGTCATCAGATTTAACAGTTAAAATTTCCTGCAATGTATATGATGCACCATATGCTTCAAGAGCCCAAACTTCCATTTCACCAAATCTTTGACCACCTAATTGTGCCTTACCACCAAGTGGTTGTTGAGTAACTAAACTATAAGGTCCGGTAGATCTCGCATGAATTTTATCCTCAACTAGGTGATGAAGTTTTAGCATGTAAATTATTCCAACAGTAACAGGTCTATCAAATTTCTCCCCTGTTCTTCCATCCCATAAATAAGTTTGGCCAGATCCAGGCAAATTTGCTAGTTCAAGCATCTCAGTAACATTTTTTTCTTTAGCACCATCAAAAACAGGCGTTGAGATTGCGATACCATTTTTTAAATTTTCACAAAGATCCTTAAATTCGCTCTTACTTAACTTGTCAACTTTGTCTTTAAAAATTTCTTCTCCGTAAACAGATTTTAAGAATTTTTCAATTTTTTCTGTTCTTTCAATTTTTTTATTATTTTCATTAACTAAATTTTTAACTTGTTCTCCAAATTCTTTACATGCCCAACCCAGGTGTGTCTCTAAAATTTGCCCAACGTTCATCCTGCTTGGAACACCCAGGGGATTTAGTACAATATCAACTGGTCTTCCATCTTCTCTATATGGCATATCTTCAACAGGTACGATTTTACTTACAACACCTTTGTTTCCATGTCTTCCAGACATTTTATCACCAGGTCTTAATCTTCTTTTTATAGCAACGAATACTTTTACCATTTTCATGACACTTGGTAATAAATCATCACCACTTCTAATTTTTAAAACTTTATCCTCAAATCTTTCAGTTATGTCTTGTTTTGCCTTATTAAATTGATCTTTTAACTGTGTTAATGTTGCTTCATCATTTATATTACCTACTGTGATTTTGAAAACATCATTAATTGATAGTTTATTAATTGTGTCAAAATCTAACTTAGTTCCCTTGGATAATTCTTTTACATTTTTAGTTAAAGAGGATCCTGACAGGAATTGTGAAGCTCTTTGCTTAATACTTCTTTCTAATATTTCTTCCTCAACAATTTTATCTTGTTGAACTTGTTCAATTTCAGCTCTTTCAATAGTTATTGATCTTTCGTCTTTCTCAATTCCATGTCTATTGAATACTCTTACATCAACTACTGTTCCACTTGATCCTCTAGACATTCTTAGAGATGTGTCTGTTACATCTATAGCTTTTTCTCCAAAAATTGATCTTAATAATTTTTCTTCAGGACCAGATGCTGAGTCACCTTTTGGAGTAACTTTACCTACTAAAATATCTCCAGCATTTACTTCTGCACCAATATAAACTATTCCTGACTCATCAAGGTTTTTTAAAGCCTCTTCATTTACATTTGGTATATCTCTTGTTATTTCTTCTTCACCAAGTTTAGTATCTCTTGCCATTATTTCATATTCTACAATATGAACAGACGTAAATACGTCATCAGTAACGCATCTTTCTGAAATTAAGATTGAGTCTTCAAAGTTGTAACCTTGCCATGGCATAAATGCTACGGTAACATTTTTACCCAAAGCAAGCTCACCTAATTTTGTTGATGGGCCATCTGCAATAATATCACCTGATTTTACTTTGTCTCCAACTCTAACAAGTGGTCTTTGGTTAATACAAGTATTTTGATTTGATCTTTTAAATTTTTGTAGATTATATATATCTACACCAGACTTACTAAAGTCTGTTTCCTCAGTTACTTTAATTACAATTCTTTTACCATCTATCTTATCAACGACACCATCACGTTTAGCAACAATAGTTACACCTGAATCTAGAGCAACATCACTTTCTATACCTGTGCCAACAAGTGGAGATTCAGGCTTCAACAATGGAACTGCTTGTCTCATCATATTTGATCCCATCAATGCTCTATTCGCATCATCATTTTCTAAAAATGGAATTAAGGATGCTGCAACCGAAACTAATTGTTTTGGTGATACGTCAATATAATCAATTGAATCAGGTTTAGCTAAAAGAAAGTTTAGATTTTGTCTGCATGAAACTAACTCCTCAGTAATTTTACCATTTTTATCAAGTTTTGTATTTGCTTGAGCAATTGTAAATTTAGTTTCTTCCATTGCTGATAAGTATTCAACTTTATCTTGAACAACACCGTCTTTTACTTTTTTATAAGGGCTTTCAATAAAGCCATACTTGTTTATTTTTGCATATGTAGATAAACTGTTAATCAAACCAATATTTGGACCTTCAGGCGTCTCAATTGGGCAAATTCTTCCATAGTGAGTTGGATGGACATCCCTGACTTCAAAACCTGCTCTTTCTCTTGTTAAACCTCCCGGACCTAATGCGGAAACTCTTCTTTTATGAGTAATTTCAGATAAAGGATTTGTTTGATCCATAAACTGAGATAGTTGTGAACTTGCAAAAAAATCTTTTAATGAAACTGTTAATGGTTTTGCATTAATTAAATCTTGTGGCATTGCTGACTCAACATCTAAAGTTGTCATTTTTTCTTTGATAGCTCTTTCCATTCTGTAAACACCAATTCTAGCTTGATTTTCAACTAATTCTCCAACAGAACGAACCCTTCTATTACCCAGGTGATCTATGTCATCAACTTCATCTTTACCATCACGTAAATCCAACATTTTGTGAATTATTGCTATGATATCATCATTTCTTAATATTGTTATTTTGTCTGAACATTCTTGATTTAACCTTGAGTTCATTTTTACCCTACCAACGTCTGACAAATCATATCTATCTGAGCTAAAAAAAAGATTATTAAATATTTGTGTAGCTATCTCTATAGTTGGTGGCTCACCAGGTCTCAACATTTTATAGATTTCTGTGATTGCTTCGTCTTTAGTATTATTTTTATCAGCTAGAATAGTTGTAAGAAGGTAAGGTCCCTTGTTTATAGAGTTTGTGATAGAAATTTTAAGTGAATGTATATTTGCGTCTAAAATTTGTTGAATTATTGTATCATTTAATTCAGTACCAATTTTAAATACACCATTTTCTTCTTCATTAACTTTAACATCTCTATGTAAAAACTTCCCAAATAATGATTCTCTTGAAACTAATATGTCTTTAAGTCCATCATTGGCTAATTTTTTTGCACTTAAGAAATTAATTTTGTCTCCTAATTTAATTACTACATCACCAGTCTTTGCATCAACTACTTCTTCTGATAAATTTTTAGCTTTGTAGTTTTCTGGATTAAATTTAGTTTTCCATTTTTCTGTTTTTGGATCAAAAGTATATTGTTCATTCTCATAGAACTCATCTACTATTTCTGATTTTGTGTAGCCTAAAGCTAATAATAGAGTCGACGAAAAAATTTTCTTTTTTCGATCAATCTTAAAATATAGAAAATCTTTAACATCATATTCAAAATCTAACCAAGAACCTCTGTTAGGTATTACTCTGCAATTAAATAAAAGTTTACCACTTGCATGAGTTTTTCCTTTATCATGATCAAAAAATACACCGGGGCTTCTATGCATTTGGTTCACAACAACTCTTTGAACACCATTAGTAATAAAAGTTCCACTATTAGTCATCATGGGTACTTCACCCATATAAACTTCTTGTTCCTTTGCAGATAAAATATCTTTTGTATTGTTTTCTTGATCTATTTCATACACTACTAATCTTAAAGTACATTTAAGAGCCGATGAATATGTAAGACCTCTTGCTATACACTCTTCAACATCAAATTTCGGTTTTTCTAATCTGTATGAAACATACTCTAATGTTGCTTTATCATTTAAATCTTCGATTGGAAAAATACTCTTGAATACTCTATCAAAGCCTTTTGTAAGTTCAGCTTCTTCAGCACTAAACTCTGTTAATTCTTTATAAGAATTTTTTTGTACTTCAATTAAGTTAGGGATGGATAAACTTTCCTTTAGTTTACCAAAACTTTTTCTTATATTTTTCTTTTCAGTAAAAGATAATTGCATTTATGTTTATAAATACTGATTAAAAAATAATCAGTATTTGAATTCTTTCTATTTAATTTATTTAAGTTCTACTTTAGCGCCAGCAGCTTCTAACTTAGCTTTGATCTCTTCAGCGTCTTTTTTATTTACACCTGATTTAACTTCTTTTGGTGCTCCCTCTACAAGATCTTTAGCTTCTTTTAAACCTAATGAAGTAGCTGCTCTTACTTCTTTGATAACATTAATTTTTTTATCACCTGCAGAAACTAACATGATTGTAAAATCATCTTTATCTTCTGCTGGAGCCGCACCACCTACTGCTGCTGGAGCTGCTGCTGCCATTGGAGTTACACCCCATTTTTCTTCTAATTGTTTTGAAAGTTCAGCTGCCTCTGCAACTGTCAAACTTGATAAGTCTTCAATAATTTTATTTAGGTCAGGCATATTTATTACTCTTTGGGTTGTGTTTCAGAATTTTCTGCGGACAAACTACTCATTTTTTCTGAATGTGCAAGCAAAATACTGATTAATTTAGATGCAGAAGCGTTCAAAATACCCACAATATTGGCTCTCGCTTCATCTAATGTAGGCAAACTAGCTACATTTTGTACACCGGCCTGATCTAAGACCTCGTTATCCATAATTCCACCAATTAATTTCAAGTTTTCGTTATCTTTTGCAAATTTTGAGAGAATCCTTGCAGACATTATGGCATCTTCTCCAAATGCAACTGCTGTGGGACCAGTAAATAAATTTGACAAATCTTTACACTTTGTTTTTTCTAAAGCTAATTTTGTGATCCTATTTTTTGTTATTTTGAAAATTATTCCATGTTCTCTCATTTTCGTTCTCAATTCATCTAATTGAGTCATAGTTAAACCTTGATAATGAGTAACCATTACAGCTTTACTTTTTTCAAACTTACTAGTCATTTCCTTAATATAATTTTTTTTTTGTTCTTTGTTCATCATAACTATATCGATTTCCCTAATTTAACTTTATATGAAACACCCATTGTTGATGTAGCAAATACACTTCTAATTAAGTCACCTTTTAAAGTATTGTTTGATTTTTCTTTCTCTAAAGCATCTAAAATCGCATTGTAATTTTTTAGCAATTGATCATCACTAAAAGATTTTTTACCAATACTAACTCCAATATTTCCATCTTTATCATTTCTAATTTCTACTTGACCAGATTTAGCATTAGTTACAGCTTCTTTAATATTTTCAGAAACTGAACCAAGTTTGGGATTCGGCATCAAACCCTTTGGACCTAAAACTTTCCCTAATTTAGAAAGTTTAATCATCATTCCTGGTGTACAAATTAATTTTTCAAAATCCAGCTCTCCACCTTTAATTCTTTCTACGAACTCATCACCACCTACGATATCAGCACCAGCATCTTTTGCGTCTTTTGCTTTGTTATCTTCACAAATTACAGCAACTTTTACTTTCTTACCTGTTCCACCAGGTAAATTAACTACTGTTCTTATATTAACTTCGCTTTTCTTTTGCTTGTTATTTATTTGAAAATTTAAATCTAAAGATTCGTCAAATTTGGTTGTGCAATTTTTCTTAAGTTCAGGTAACAACTTCTCTATATACTCCGAGTTTAAGTCTTTTGTCATTTCGGGTAATTTTTTATATCTTTTTGAAGCCATTATTCTTTTACCTCAATACCCATTGATCTAGCCGATCCAGCTATAATTTTTATAGCTTCTTCAATGTCAAAAGCATTTAAGTCATTCATTTTTTCTTTTGCTATACTTTCTAATTGTTTTTTTGTAATTGAAGCAACAATATTTCTCCCAGGTTCTTTTGAACCACCTTTAAGTTTTACTGCCTCTTTTATATAAAAAGATGCTGGGGGTGATTTAATTTTAAAATCAAATTTTTTATCTTTATAAACAGTAATTTCAACTGGAACAGGTTTACCTGCCATCGATTTAGTTTTGTCATTAAAGGCTTTACAAAATTCCATAATATTTACACCACGTTGACCTAATGCAGGACCAACTGGTGGTGCTGGATTAGCCTGACCGCCTTTAATTTGTAATTTAATAAATCCGCTTATTTCTTTTGCCATTAACTTACTTTCTCAACCTGATTATATTCTAAATCTACAGGTGTAGGACGACCAAATATAGAAACTGACACCTTAAGTCTAGCTTTTTCTTCATCAATTTCTTCAATCATTCCTGTAAATGAGGCAAATGGACCGTCTACAACCTGAACTTTTTCTCCAACACTGTAATCAACGCCAGATTTTGGCTGGGCTACACCATCCTTTATCTGGCCTAAAATTTTCTCCACTTCTTTATCTGACACCGGCACCGGGATACCCTTAGTACCCAAAAAACCGCTAACTCTCTTTATATTTTTAATCATATGATAAATATTATTATCCATTTCACTTTTAATTAATACATATCCAGGAAAGTATTTCTTTTTTCTTTGAACTCTTTTGCCTCTCTTAACCTCAGTAACATCGTGGGTAGGTACAATAATCTCTTCAAACTTATCAGCAATTTTAGCTTTATCTGCCTCTTCTTTAATTAAAGAGGCTACTTTATTTTCAAAACTAGAATGAGACTGAACAATATACCAATTTTTCATTATTATAAGCTCACTTTAAGCAAAAGTTCTAGAAAAAATTTCAAAACCTGATCTAAAAGTAGAAAAAATAAAGACATGACAACAGCCATTGCAAATACCATCAATGCGCCTTGCAATGTTTCCTTCCAAGTAGGCCACGTAACTTTAAATGCCTCTTGCTTTACTTCTTGTATAAATTTTATTGGATTTCTCATATTTTCATAAGTTCAAATTGGCAGGAGCGGAGGGACTCGAACCCTCAGCCTCCGGTTTTGGAGACCGGCGCTCTACCAATTGAGCTACACTCCTATTTATAGAGCTACTCTATAATTTTAGTTACTACTCCTGCTCCAACAGTTCTTCCACCTTCCCTAATTGCGAAGTTTAATTTCTCTGACATAGCGATTGGAGTAATTAGTTTAACAGTGAATTTAGCATCATCACCTGGCATAACCATTTCTGTACCAGCAGGTAACTCTACTTCACCTGTAACATCTGTTGTTCTAAAATAAAACTGAGGTCTGTATTTAGTAAAGAAAGGAGTGTGTCTTCCACCCTCATCTTTTTTAAGTACATAAGCTTGAGCTTCAAATTTAGTATGTGGAGTAATTGAGCCAGGTTTACAAAGAACTTGACCTCTTTCGATATCAGTTCTCTCAATACCTCTCAATAAAATTCCAACATTATCACCAGCTTCACCTGAGTCTAAAAGCTTTCTAAACATTTCAACTCCAGTACAAACTGATTTTTTGGTTTCTCTAATTCCAACTATTTCAACTTCTTCACCAGTTTTAATTACGCCAGACTCAACTCTTCCAGTGGCAACTGTTCCTCTTCCAGAAATTGAGAATACATCCTCAACTGGCATCAAGAATGGTTTATCAACTTCTCTAGCTGGTTGTGGAATATGTTCATCAACAGCTTTCATCAATTCTAAAATAGAATTTTTTCCAATTTCATCATCTCTTCCTTCAACTGCTGCTAATGCAGAACCTTTAACTATAGGTGTTTTGTCACCAGGATATTTATAAGAAGTTAAAAGTTCTCTAATTTCTTCTTCAACAAGTTCTATCATTTCTTTATCATCAACTTGATCTACCTTGTTAAGATAAACAACAATTGCAGGAATACCAACTTGTCTTCCTAAAAGAATATGCTCTCTTGTTTGTGGCATTGGACCATCTGCTGCGTTAACAACTAAGATTGCTCCATCCATTTGTGCTGCACCAGTGATCATATTTTTAACATAATCGGCGTGACCAGGACAGTCTACATGAGCATAATGTCTTTTCTCAGTTTCATACTCAACGTGTGCTGTTGAAATTGTAATACCTCTTTCTTTTTCTTCTGGTGCTTTATCGATCTGATCATAAGCAACTGCAGTTCCACCACCAGCTTGTGCCAACACATTTGTGATTGCGGCAGTAAGAGTTGTTTTACCATGGTCGACATGACCTATAGTCCCAATGTTACAATGGGGTTTATTTCTTACAAATTTTTCTTTTGACATTATATTTACCTCAGTTTTTTTTGTTTCTTCTAATTTTAATTTCTTGGAGCGGGTAAAGGGAATCGAACCCTTACATCCAGCTTGGAAGGCTAGCGTTCTACCATTGAACTACACCCGCACAACCCCAAGAGTAACACTCCATGCTATTTAAAATCTCATTAAATGGTGGAGGGGGAAAGATTCGAACTTTCGAAGACCGAAGTCAACGGGTTTACAGCCCGCCCCATTTGACCGCTCTGGAACCCCTCCTTTGGGGAAGTGTCCCCTTGTTCAATAAAGCTTCAAATAACATGCGTTTTATATATTTTATTTATGCAAATGCAACACGTGATTTAGTAAGAAAATATTAAAAAAACCGTGTAAAACACATATTAATTTATGAATAAATCATCTTTTTTCATTGTTGGACAACATGCAGTAATCGGGGCTCTGAGAAACCCTAAAAGGAAGGTTTTAAGAGTCTTTTTAACTGAAGAGTCTAAAAAAAATATTCATAGAAAAAACCCCAATAAAAATATTTTAGAAGATGTAAAGGTTTACTTTAAATCAAAAAAAGAATTAGACAAATATACCTCTAAAGAACAGTTGATACATAATGGATACGTTGCTGAAGTGGAACACTTAGATCAACCAGATCTAAAACAATTTATTAAAGGTAAAAATAATTTAACTTTTGTATGTCTAGATGAGGTTACAGATCCAAGAAACATTGGTTCATTGATAAGAAGTGCTGCATCATTTGATATAGATGGATTAATAATTAAAGAAAGACATTTTCCTCAAGAAAGTAAGCTTATGTATAAATCAGCAAGTGGATGCATGGAACATGTAAATATATTTCAAGTATCAAACATTAATTCCACCTTAAAAAATTTAAGAGAAAAAAATTTTTGGGTTTATGGTTTTGATGCAAAAGGTAAAAAAAATTTTACAGACATAAAATGGGAAGGAAATAATATCCTTCTATTTGGATCTGAAGGGTTTGGAATGAGAAAGCATACGAGTAAATATGCAGATTTTTTTGTTAAAATTAATATTAGTGAGGACATAGAAAGTTTAAATATTTCAAATAGTGCTGCAATTGTGTTTCATCACCTTAGTTATTTAAAAAAAAAGTGTTGATTATTAAACAAATAGTTAATAATTATTACGCATGCCCTTGTAGCTCAGCTGGTAGAGCAATTGATTTGTAATCAATAGGTCCGCGGTTCGAATCCGTGCGGGGGCACCATCATAAAAAAATTCAAATTACTTATTTGGTTTAAAGATTAACCAATTCATTTCACAGGGCCGCCCTTCCGACATCATCAACCATCTTTCATCATCAGGCAAAAATTTTATTTCATCAAAATCAAAAGGGTTTCTACCTGTATTTTTTAATTTTTCACAGGAGAAATTATTATTCATCATTTTATAAAACTCTGAAATTTTTTCCTTATCTTTGTAATAATCTTCGTGATTTTCTATTAAATGAAAGCTTTCTTTAATAAAATTTAAATTATCTGGATTATAAAGATCAAATTCATATCCCTCAATATCAACTAAAAATAAAGTTTTTTTAATTTGATCATGGTTTAATTCTTTAAAAACTAAATTGAAATTTGCCTCATTAAAAATTTTTATTTTATTTTCAACATCATTAAGTTTTGAATTTTTTTTAAGTATCTCCCTAGTATTTTCATTAATTTCAAAACAGATACATTTTTCAAAATAATTATTTTTTAATAGACCAATAGCGTGATATCCTTCACCAGATCCAAAATTTACCAAGTACTTTAAATCATGATCTTTTTTTAATTGTACAATTTTATTTTGAACTTGTTCTTCATAAATACCAAGTAATTTAGGAGATAAATCACAATCAATCAAATTTTTCCAATTTTGATCTTTAGATAGTTTTAATGATTTGTATAATCCAGCTCTAACAATACCATTTGTTAAATCAAAAATTTTATTATCTAAGTAAGATTTTTTTTTATGAATGAACGAGCTATATCTAGTTTTTAAACCAATTTTTTTCAAAAAATAATGAACTAAATAACCAACACCTCTATGTTCAAATTTTAAATAAATTTTTTTAAAATAATTCATCAATAGATACTCAGCTCAAAATTTACCAGGCTGTTAATTTCCAGCACTCACTTACGTCCTCAATACGAACATAACAACCTAGAAAAGACATAATTTTAAAAGCACAGAAACCTCCAACCAAAATAATTATCATCAACACAAAAGGATTAATTTTTTTCATTCACTAACTAGTCTCTCTTCTAATTTGTTCAATTTTAATCTTTTTTTGTAGACTTCTATTTTTGTCATAAAGAAGGTTAAACTTTATTTTATTATTAGTTTTAATTACGATTGATTTAGCGTTTCTTACTTCTAAATTATCTGCTACTGCACTAATAGGTCTCTTAGATGGGTTTAAGTTGGTTATGACTATTTTTGATTTATCATTTACAATTTTACCCTTCCATCTTCTGGGTCTAAATGCACTTATTGGAGATATTGATAGTTTTTTTGAATGAAGACTTAAAATAGGTCCATGAACTGAAAGATTATAAGCTGTACTTCCTGCTGGAGTTGATACAAGCACACCATCTGAAACTAATTTTTTAATTATTTGTCTTGAACCTTGTTTAATTGATAATGAAGCTGCTTGTCTGCTTTGTCTCAGTACAGAAACTTCATTTATTGCTATTGATCTTTTAATTAGATTATTTTTATTCTTAACAATCATTTCTAAAGAAGAAATTGAAACCAAATTTGCTTTTGATAAATTTTTAATAATATCTTTTGAGGAAAATTTATTCATAAGAAAACCATAATTCCCTGAATTAATTCCATAAAAATGTTTTATAGAGTTTTTATTCTTTTTAAGTGTTTGAAGCATAAAACCATCTCCACCAATCACTATAATAAGATTCTCTTTTTTAAAATTACTAGACTTAATTTTTTTTAATAATAAATTTTTAATCTTTGACGATTTTTTATTTTTATCTGAAATAATTTGAAGTTTACTCATTTAATGGTGCCCTCGGCCAGACTCGAACTGGCACTCCGCAAGCGGCAAGGATTTTAAGTCTACTCCCGTTGTCATTCGCCAAGTCAATTCAAGCTTTTTAATTTTTTTCATTTTTTTTCAGTGCACATTAATGCACATTTTTGTGCATTAGTGCACATTGTTTTAGTTGGTAGTTGTAGGTAGACCATAAGTCCTTCACGTCTACCAAGTTCATAAATCATATAAATTCCTATAAACTCACTTTATATTGTAATGGTGTGAGATTAAAATTTTCCTCAACACTACCTTTTTTCATATACATCTTACCTATCATTTTTTCAGGTAAAAATTCGTAAACTCTGTAGATATAAAAATTTTTTTTGTTTTCTTTAGAAAAATTTAATTCACCAGGGCTAATATAAAAATCTGTACCAATTGGACCCTTTGTTGTCTTAACCTCAATAAATCTCTCTGTACCATCTTCATTGTAAGATAAAATATCATAACCAGCAGAGTCATTTGATAATGAAACATGTTTTATTTTATCTATTAATTCTTCTTTATTCATCTTTTGTAATCTTTCTTTTTCATAATCCATTATATACAGCTCACCTTTATCACCTATGTCTTTAAGTTTTTTATCTGACTCGGGATTGTTAAAAACCTTCAATTGTTTAAACTTATCTCTTTTAACCCCTTCTCTTTTCTTCTTTGTCTTTTTTTCAGGAGCATCACTAACTATAAATTTCTCTTGCTGGACTTGCTTTTCAATGTTCAGACCAGTTTCTAATTTAATATCGAGTTCATTCAGTAAGGCTTCATCAATTGGCCAATTCATTAACTGCCAATTAAAGTTTACTGGCTCATTATCTTTTCCACTGTCCTCATCGTGATTTAAGTATTTAAGTGTCCCTAAATAGTAGTAATCTTGATTTGTATTAGCTCTATAAAATAAAAAAATATTATTACTTACTTCATCATGATTTATTAAATCTATAATCTTTTGTGTTTTTAAAGTATTCTTTGGTTGTGATTGCCATCTGAAAACACCATCTTCAGTAAAACCTTCATCAAACTCATGTTCACCTACAACAGTTCCTGCTGTAACCATGAAAACAAAATCATTTGAATTTTCTACTCTAACTAATCCTTGTAGACCCCAAGTACCAGCAGACTTTATAAATTTTGTGTTAGGTGAAAGAGTGCCATGAATTTCTTCACGACTATATGAACTGTAGAGCTCAAGCTTTTTCATGTTAGTAGATTTGTGTGTGGTGCCCTCGGCCAGACTCGAACTGGCACTCCGCAAGCGGCAAGGATTTTAAGTCCTTTGTGTCTACCAATTTCACCACGAGGGCATTATTTGAACTGTGTTTACTTACTTTTTTTATCATTAAAAATCAAATTTTTTATTTATCATTACTACACTAGAACTACACTAGTCAAATAATCCTCTTTTTCATTAAGTTGGTGAAAATATTTGCTCCATCACATAAAATAATATTTCTTGAACACCTAAATTTACAGCGTATCTAATAAATATATCCTTTTCATTAATATTCAATTGCTCTTCGGTATAAGGAGTTTGATAAGATAGACTTAGAGTATAAAATCTAAATTGTTCATAACTAAGTATCGTTCCGTTGCCTGAACCAATTAAATTTGGACTAATATTTTTTTTATGATCACGTTTGATTTCTGATATGACTTTTTTAAATCTTTTATCTTTAGATCCTTCAGTATATTTTGTCTTTTCATAATGAATTGCTGAAAAAAAGTCCCCTGTACCATCATATTCATACTGTTCAGAATATTCATTTTTTAGGTCATAAACATAATAGTTTTCACCTTTTAGAAATAAAAAATGAGAAAGTTTGCTTTTGTATATACTGTTTTCAATTGTATCTAATAAGTTATGACTTCTAATGCTGTCAATTTTATAAAATTTCTCATAAAAATCTGAAATAAGTTTTTTTATATATCTGTTATTATAAATTACTTTAGTAAAGTGATTAATCTTATACTTAATTATTGAGTCTGAAAATGGATCTTTTGGTTTTGCTTTTTTTTCTTCAAATGGACCGAGATCACATATAATTTTTACTGATGCTAAAAGATAACCGTATATAAAAGCATCAGAAAAAAGTTTTTCCCATTTCTTTCCTGTTATTATTTTTTCTTGATCTGAGGGTCCTTTAAAAAATGGAATTTTTGTTTTATTACAATAACTATAATAATAATAGTTTTTTGGATTATGATTGTTGCTATAAAATGTTTGTTTACCAGGAAGAGCGTACTCTTGACCATATTTTGTCTGTTGTTTAAACGGAAATGTTCTATCATCTTCAGATTTTTGAGGTGTTTTATCAACCGATAATTTTAATAAATTGTATATATTTTCCTTAAATTTTTTACTTTGACCTTCGGTCTCAAACGATCCTTTTTTAAAATCTTTAAAAAATTTTTCATAAAAATGTTCTGTAATTTTTAATTTATTTCCACCCCAAGCATTATTACCTGCTGTGAAATAATTTAACTCTATCTCTCTAGCAAATGATTTTGTTACAGATTTCCACACGTCAAACTTTGCTTCAGAAATTTTAGGAGTAGTTTTTTTAATTTCTTTTTTTATTAATTCTCTTATTTTTTTATTTTTTTCCTTAATATCTTTTTCTAAAATCATATTAGTGTACCTAATTTATATCGTTCTACCTCTAGTGTAGTAAAACATTTCGTCATTCTACCAACTACATTAGAACTACACTAGTTCAATTTTATCAAAAAATGTTGAGTTTATTAGTGAAACCTTAGATTTGAATACTTTTTAAGTCCTTTGTGTCTACCAATTTCACCACGAGGGCATTAATGAATTTCATTTGTGTTTAAGCTAATATTTATAATTGAACAAGATTAATAAGTAAAATTTTTTAATTTATCCCTCAAGGTACAAGTTTAGTACAAGTTCTCCTATAATATCCTTAAAAAAATTAATCGCCTGGATTTACTGTGACTGTTAAACCACTAGCAGCCTCAGCTTCAGCAACTGCTTTTTTATGCTCACCACATGCTGCTTCTGCTTGGCCACCTGAATTATTACATCCCCACTCTGAATTAGCGGCTGCATCTGTCAAACCTGTGTAAACAACTTTTTGACTCCCAGTTACATTTACACCTGTTCTTCCAACTATTACTGCTATTGAACCATCAGAATTTTGAACTAATTGAACAACATTCTTTTCTGCTCTTACACCTTCGACAATTTCATGCGCAGCAGCCTGAACAACTTGAGTAACTTCTTTTGCAGCTTCTGTAGCAGCTGATGAAGCGGCACTAGCAGCTTCACTTGCAGCTGATGCAACCTCCGTTGTTGAAGATGCAGCTGCTTTAGCCGCATTTACAGCATCTACAACTTGTTGCTCAGCAGCAACTTGACCTCTCGCTTGTTCAAGCATTGCCTCAACATTTTGACCTGATGCTTTCGCAGCTTCTAATCTTGCAACAGAATCTTTCGCTTTTTGTAGTAGTGCTTCTGCACCACCCTCTTCCATAATATTAAACTTTCCACTAAAAAATTCTTTTGTAACTTCTCCTGTTGCTTCACCAATTGCACTGTCTAAGACTAAACCTTTAGTATTTACAGTAGCTGCAGCTAAAGCATCATCATAACCAAATGGCGACTCAACTCCATCGGCAATTTGTTTGTTAAAAGTTTCTAACTCCGATTTAGAAATATTAAATGCACAATCTCCTCCTGAACACATTCCACCTTGATTAATGTCCCCTGTTCTTACAAAAACATATCCTGAAGCTGCAACCTTTTTTCCTAAATCTCCACTAGGTCCACATTGATCACCACTACAAATAATTCCTCCATACAAAGCATTTCCTGTATGACTATCTATTACCTGTCTTCCAGTTTTTGGATCAATAAGTGAATAGGTTCCCTCAGTCATTTCATCAGTAGCAACGAGACCTTTTGCTGTTTCAAGACCAAACATACCTGAATTAATTTTTTCAGCAGCTATTTCAGATAATTGTATGTTTAAATCACCTGTAGCATCAATTTTACCTACACTTAAAATTTGTTCTCTTGTTACTGCTCCAGCTAAATAGACTTGGTTACCTCTAGTAAATGTACCTACAGGAGCTTCAAAATCACCAACATCATCAGTTAAAGTATCAGTATCGACTATTCTCATTAAATCAGTTCCTTCAATTTGAACTATTGATTTATTTTCTAGTTTTGCAACAGCTTCAACAATTTTTTCATTTACATTAATTCCTGATTTAATTGCTTGTGTCATTGCAAGATCAGCTTTGATTTCAATTGCATTGTTAAGCTCTTGGTTCAATTTAGATATTTGATTTGAAATATCTGGAGTTTCAGTTTCAAGAGTTGTTAATTCATTTGTAAGAGATGCTAATTGAGAATTAATTTCTGTTGATTGATCCTCATAAGCTTTCAATTGACTATCTAATTGAGCTATTTGACTTTCAAATTGGACTTTTAATGCATTAGCTTCATCAGTTGCTTTTCCCTGACTTTCGATTTGATTTGCAATAGTAGTTAATTGAGTATTAAGTTTAGAATCTAAGTCTGCTCTTTGACCTTCAAGTTCATTCATTTTATCACTTAAAGGATTTAATTGTTCTTGAAGTGAAGCTAAGTTTTGAGTTTTTTCAGCAATTAAACTTTCTTTAGAGCTAAATTGATTTGATAAATCACTAATCTGATTTTGAATTTCACTTTCTGAGGTTTTAAGTGAAGTTAATTCATTTTCTAATCTTGATATCTCTGTAGTTAAATTTTTACTTTGTTCTTTAGTTAAATTTAATTCATTTGATAAACTTTCAGCTTTTGCGTTTAAAGCATCGATAAGAACATTACTTTCACCAAATACACCTTTTAATTCACCCTCAAGTTCTGCTCTGTTTGCTGTATCAAGAGCTAAAGGATCATTGTAATATGCGTTTATGTATTCAAAGTCATCTACAAAGCCATATTTTTTAGATCTAACAATAGCTGCTGTTTTAATATTTGAAGCTTCCCAATATGGTCCTGTCATATATTCACTAACAGGTTTTTCTCCAAGCTCACCTAATTCTTTTAAAGCCATTTCTACAGCATAAGATTCATCTAAATTTCCATTGCTAGCAATATCTACTAATTTTGCTCTTAGCTTAACTGGATCTAAATCTGCAACAAAATCAGCATCATCCTCAAAAGTTGGTATCTCTTTTAAAATACCACTGATTTTACTTTTATATTCGCTTAAATCTTTGGATTCCTCGGCAACAATTTGTTCATATTGTTTTTTAGCATCTTGAACAGCGTTAATTAAATTATCCCTTGCTTGTCTTGTTGCATTATTTTTAATTGACGAAATTTCATTATGTAAATTATTTATCTTATTTATATTTTGAAAAGTAGGATCCTCAAAGGTTGCAAATCTTTCATAAAACATATTAATTCTTTGATCAACTAGGTTCTGCCTTTTGTTAACCCAGTTAGAATTTCCCCAATCAGGATTGGAGTTAAGTTGACTTATTTGGCTTTCAATATCTTGAAATCTTGCTGTAGCATCTTGAATTTGTTTTTCATATTCAGCATATAATTGATCTCTATTTTTATCAAAATCATTTATTTCTCTCTGTAATTCAGCTATCTGATTTTGTTTTATTCCTATTTGCTCGTTGTCTATCAATTTTTCAACTTCTTTATTTATTGCCTCAAACTCTGGTGTTCCAGGTGTTCCTGATCCATAATTAAATAAATATGTTCTAAGATTTCTAATTTGATCTAAATCTTTTGTTTTTTCTTTTATGTTTTCATTAATTTGTTGTTTTACATTATTTAATTCTATTGAAGCATAAACAGCTTCTTGGATAGCTCTATCTTCTGCTACAATTACATTTATATCTCCATCTGTAATTTTATTAAAATACCAACCATCAGGTAATATTGCTTGTGGATTTTTTTCTAATGCTTTGTAGATTTGTTTTGTAATTGATTTTTGTTTATCCCAATCATCATTTTCAATTGCAGTTAATCCTTCATTAATAAAATCTTGAGAAAAACCAACTAATTTTGAGTATTTTTCAAGTTCAAAAGCTCTATATTGTTTTGGATCTGGATTTAAAATAGCTTGTACTTCTCTAACTGCATACTCGGCTTGAATATCATAGTTATCTGCATTTACGTTTCCTAATGCAGAATAGTAATATTGAAACGCTTCAACTTCTTTGTCTAAAGCTCTATCAAAATCTCTTTGAGCAAAGTCTCTCTGCAAAGTAACAGTTTCTAATTTTTCATTTAATTCATTTAATTTTCCACCTAAATCAGTATTTTTTAATTGATCTAATTCTAATTCTTTTTTTGAAAATATACTTTGATTTACTGATAGTTGTTCATTTAAATTTTTAATATTATTCTGCAATTGAGACTTAGATGCAATATCATTAGCCAATTCTAAATTTAAGCCTTGAACCTGTTCTTGAAGTGAATTTGATTGTTCTTCAGCTGTTTTTATTTGATTTGTAAGATCACTTAATTGACTATTAAATTGATCTGCTAACTCTTTACTTTTGTTGATTTCCTCATCAGATAAAATTGTTGAAGATTGTTTTAAAATCTCCTCATTATATTTAGCTAAAAGATCAGTTTTTTGATTTTTTAGATCTGTGATTTGACCTGATAAAGGATCAATTTTTGTTTGTAGTTCATTTAATGAATTTTTTTTATCTAGAATTTCTAAATTATTAGCCTGAAGTTTTTGTTCAAGTGTTGAGATATTTGTATTTATCTCGTCATCAGAAATTATTTGTTTACCATCATCTGTAAGAATGTCACCTTTCCAAGAATTTGCCCATTCTTCTTTAGTCCAAGTTGACATTTCTTTTTTCTTTTCAACAGCGATAGCAACATCAATGGTCTCAATACCAATCTGATCTAGTGTTTCAACTATTCCAAAAGCATCTAATCCTTCCTCACTGATATCAACCATACCTGAAATTAAATCATTTAATTTTTCTTCTTTTACTTCTTTCATCTCTGCAGTGATTTCATTCACAATTTTCATATTTTCTTCACCAAAGCTTCCCATATCTGCTTTTGACATATCTGATGAAAATTCTTGGGGCACTAATGCGTTAGTACCAGCTAATGATTTTTCGATAAATTCTAAAGCTTTAATAGCACTCTCTTCATTACCGTCCTCTAAAGATTCTTTTACAAATTCAGTTACTTTATCTATTTGCTCAAAAGCTTTATCCATTTTAACTGCTTCAATAACTTCGCTTGTATCAACATCATTAAAATCTTTTTTAGCAGCATCAATTGAATCAACAATATCTCTTAATTCCTGATCAAGTGCTATTGATGGATTGGAAAAAAATAAAAATAATAATGTTAAAAAATATAAATT
The DNA here is from genome assembly GCA_902587755.1 of uncultured Pelagibacteraceae bacterium. Lineage (GTDB taxonomy): Bacteria > Pseudomonadota > Alphaproteobacteria > Pelagibacterales > Pelagibacteraceae > Pelagibacter. The sequence goes on from CACIMN010000002.1 coordinate 248,296, forward strand.
AATTTTTCTCATGATTTATCTTTAGTTGATTTTTTTTCCTCAGCTCTTTCCTCTAGTTTTTTCTTTAAATTAGATATTGTTGCTTTATAAATATCAAGTTTATCTTGTCTGTCTTTAATATCTTTATTAACTGTAATATTGTTGTCAGTTGGAACACCCATTTCTAAAAATTCTCCTAACAGCCAAAATTTTTGAATAGCCTCTTTGACTGGTGTATCCATGTCCATACCAAGAGCCTTTCGCATATTTTTTCTTCCATCATTCATTCCAAATAAAGATCTAATTGCATCTTCGTCTCTTTTCTTTTTTGAAAATAATCCTTTCTTATAATCATCTTCTTTAAATCTTTTAATCGCTTTTCTAGTGTCGTATAATCTTGATGCATAGAACACTTCATACATAGCCATTGATTTGATCATTTTTCCTGGATACTTTTGACCCCAAGATGGGCTTTTGCCAAAATTACCCCACATGTAGGATCCTGCTTTTTGACCAACACATTTCATTCCTTTTCCACATCCTACAAATTTTTTTAACATTCCTTCTGTATAAAAAGATTTATCGAACTTAATTATTTCACCAAGTTCCTCTATTTTTTTTAAAGTAATTTCATCTTTATCTTTATCTTTTTTACCAAATAATTTTTTGTCATTGGTTTTTTTGCTTTTTATAGAAAATTTCTTTTTGGTATTACTTTTTTTCTCTTTTGTGGGATTTTCTAAAAATTCTATTGATTTTTCATATTCTACTTTTGAAATTCCACCAGCTTCATAGATTTTTTTTAATTCTTCTTTTTTTTGATCAATAGTTTTTGCAACTGCACTAAAAGATATTAAGACTGACACAATTATACAAAAAACAAATTTTCGCATAAGAAATAATATTATTTTATCTTTCTAAGTACAAGTTTAGTATAAGTCTGCACAAATTAATTAAGACTTATTTTCTAAACTTAATTGAAAGCCAATTTAAAATTGGGAGATTTTAAAGGATGTTTAGACTACCTTGGACTACCACGGACTGACTCATTTGTGAATCCCTCGGCTTTTAAGTCCTTTGTGTCTACCAATTTCACCACGAGGGCATTAATGAATTTCATTTGTGTTTAAGCTAATATTTATAATTGAACAAGGATAATATGTAAAATTGTTATTTATTTAAATATTTTATAAATATTAACTGATGGAAAAAGCTTTCAAAGTTTTAATATTTACGGATCTTGATGGATCACTTCTTCATAGAGATACATTCAGATTTGATGAAATAAAAGATTATTTAAAAGAGATTATCTCTAAAGGAATTTTTATAATACCTAACACTAGCAAAACGGATAAAGAGATTCTAGAATTTAATAACGAATTAGGAATAAAAATACCTTATATCTCTGAAAATGGAGCTTCAATTAATGGCTTAGATTTGTTAAATAAAGATTTACCTCAACAATTAATACTTAGCAGAGAAAAGGAAACTCTTTTAAATATTTTTAAAAAAACAGTTTCATCAAACCTACAAAATAAATGTAAATGGTTATCTGAAATGGATGAGGATAGACAGAGTTTAATTTTAGGTTTAAAATATCAAAAACTCAAAAGTGCTTTATATCGTAAATATACTGTTCCTTTTATATTTAACGGAAATAAAAATGAGAAAAAACAATTAGCAAAAATTTTAAAAAATAAAGGTCTTTTCTTACAAGAAGGTGGTAGAGTTATTCATTTAACCGATAGAGTGAATAAAGCTAAAGCACTTCAAGTATTTGTCAGATTTTTTAAAAAAATTAACAAGAATGTTATAACAATAGCAGTTGGGGATAATTACAATGATTTAGACATGTTGAGAACCAGTGATTTTCCTTGCTTAGTATTCAATGATAAATTCACTTTAGATGAAATTCCTATAAATAATTTAATAACTACAAATAAGCCATCACCTGAGGGCTGGGCAGATGTGATTAAAATGGCCCTAGTTAAAATAAATAAAAATTAATAAAATGTTTTATGAGCGATTTTTCACAAAATGGTATTATATCTACCCTTCATGATTTTGGAACAAAGTCAACCAAGCAAATAGAACAAGAGCTTTTAAATTTTTCAAAAGAAAGAAAAATGGAACTAATACTTCCTTGTCTTTATAGTGAATTAGATGGAGATGCGTTACCAAATATAGTTTCTGAAATTGCAAAAACTAACTATTTGCATCATATTATAATAGGTCTAGATCAGGCTAGTGAAAAGCAAGCAAGAAAAGCTTGGAATTTTTTTGAAAAATTAGAAACGCCATTTACAATATTATGGAATGATGGTCCAAATTTAAAGAAATTAGATAAGGAATTACAAGAGAAAGCATTAGCACCAAATGAAAAAGGTAAAGGTAGAAATGTTTGGTATTGTATTGGAATGTCTATAGCAAGAAATAGTGCTAGATCAGTAGCTTTACATGATTGTGATATTAAAACCTATGATCGTAGGATGTTAGCAAAATTATTTTACCCTGTAGTCAATCCCTTGTTCAATTTTGAATTTTGTAAAGGTTTCTATCCAAGAGTTGCTGATTACAAGATGAATGGAAGAGTTGCAAGGCTTCTGGTATCACCATTATTAAATGCATTAGAAAAAACTATTGGTAATAGTGAATATTTAAATTTTATGAAATCATTTAAATATCCACTAGCTGGAGAATTTTCTTTTAGAAGAAATATCCTTCCAGAATTAAGAATTTCGTCGGACTGGGGAATAGAAATTGGAATATTATCAGAAATGCAAAGAAATTTCTCACCACAAAATATTTGTCAAGTTGATTTAGCTGATACATACGATCATAAACATCAAGATTTATCGATAGATGATGAAAACAAAGGTTTATCAAGAATGTCTATTGATATAATTAAAACTTTTATAAAGAAGCTTGCAACTCAAGGTCACTCCTTCAGTAGAGAGGAATTAAGGTCATTGAAAGCAACATATTATAGATCAGCTCTTGATTTAATAGATGCTTATCGTAGTGATGCAGAGATGAATGGTTTAAAATTTGACTCTCATTCTGAGGAAAAAGCAGTTGAGTTATTCTCAAGAAATATAATTAAAGCTGGAGAAGATTTTTATTTAAATCCGATGGATGCTCCTTTTATACCAACTTGGAGTAGAGTTAAAAGTGCTATACCTGATTTTTTAATAAGATTAGAGAAAGCTGTAAATGAAGATAATAAATATTACTTATAAAAATTTAATTAATTAAATTATATTGATAATTTCTGGCCTCTATTACTTCTTTAGGTAAATTAAGATTAACATCATCTAACTTAATAATTTCATCCTTACTAATGTCTTTTTTTAAAATCGCATTATCAGTAAGACCCAAAGGTAATATTTTTTCTTTTTTTGATTTTTCTGAAGTGATCAATTTACCTCTTGCACAAAATCCACCTTCACCATCAAGTTTTTCACCTTTTTTTAAATCTTTTTTTGCAATACTAGCAACTTCGGCATTATAATTTTTTGTAAAACCAGTTGCTCTATTGTCTAAAGCTATAGAGTATATAGATTGAGCAAGTTCTAATCCAATATAATGATATGGTCTCCATATTGCTGAATAATTTCCTGAAGAATCTGTAACCATTCCGTAATCTTTAAAACAATTTTTTACGTATTCGTTCTTTGCTTTTAAAACAATGTAAACTCCCCATCTTAAATCATTTTCAATATCTTTTTTTTCTAAATCGATACTTGAAATTACCTCTACCTGGCCTTCACTATCAATTAGTCCTCCATCTTTTTTAGGTATCATCTTCTTGGCAATATCATAAACACCAACTGGAGGAAAAGTTAAGCCATTACTTGGACATTTTAGATTTGCAGCATTACTTACTGCACACATTTCTATGGCTGATTTATCTCCACACAAAAAACTATTAAACATTTTTGGGTTCATTCCAGATTCATTTTCTGCTCTTTCTTTAGTTAAACCATAATGTCCCCAAACTGTATCGGGTGTGGAATATTCAAATGTTGGATGATACTTAGTACCTTTTCCCGCACAAATAACCTCAAAACCATTTAACCTTGCCCATTCAATTTGCTCTAAAATTAATGAAGGTTGATCACCATATGCCATTGAACAAATAACATTGTAGTTTTTAGCCAAATCTGAAAGATATTTCCCGCATGTAATATCAGCTTCAACATTCACCAAAATTACATTCTTTTTATTTTTTATTATTTTACATGCATGCACTGTTCCAATAATTGGATTTCCTGTAGCTTCTATAAAAATTTCTATATTTCTATCTAAAACTTCATCTAATGAGTTTGAAAAATTTATTTGTTCTGTGGTTTCAGAGCTAAGACCACTATTTAAACAATTTTTTTTAGCTTGAGCAATATTAATATCAACAATGCTATCAATTTGTATTTTATCTAAATGATTATATTGTGCCAAAAACATGCTAACAAATTTTCCACATCCAATAAAAGCTATTTTAATTGGATCAATTCTGGTCTCTAATTTTGTATGTAAAAACATTTAAAGTTATGTTTGTAACGCTTTAATTAAAAACTTTTTATCAAGTTTACAATCTTGATAACCTTTTTTTACAACATTTAAATATCTTTCCGTTGGAAATTTGAATTGAGATTTTTTAACCATTGTATAAGTCATCACTTTTTTTCCATAATAATAGAAATAATGTTTTTTATATAGGATTGGAAAATCTTCATACACATCTAACTTTTTCTCATCACTTTTAGAAATTTCAAATAAAGCACCAGGTACAATTGAATTTTTTTTTGCCTCAATATCTGCAGCTCTATATTTGCTTCTAAATGTTAGTTTAAAATCTTTTAAATTTATTTTTTTTAAAAAAATACTGTCCTTACATCTACGTTTCATTTGAAAGTGGTGAAGATTACTACCATAAGCAAAATACAACATTAACGATCCACTACTTCTATATTTTTCTCATTTACAAATTTTAAAATTTGAGAATTACAACTATTAATTTTACTTTGATCTTCAGATCTAATTACTATTGAAACACCTAATTTTCCAGCATGAAAAAAAGGATAACTACCAATTTCAACATCCTTATTATCATTTTGCACTTTAGTTAAAGAGTTAGCTATCTCACTTTCAACTGTTTTTAAACTTATTGTTAGGCTTTTAATAGGTTCTCCACCAACAATTTCATTTGTTAAACCTCCTAACATAGATTTCAAAATAGAGGGAACACCAGGTAAAGAAAAAACATTTTCAACATTAAATCCTGGGGCACCACTTGTTGGATTTAAAATTAATTTTGCATTTTCTGGCATCCATGCCATTTTTTGTCGTCCTTCGTTAAATTCGCCTGGATGATAATATGTGTCTAAAATTTTAAAAGCTTCTTTGTGAACTTCATATTTTATTCCAAAGGCCTTTGATACAGACTGAGCTGTAATATCATCATGTGTCGGACCAATACCACCAGTTGTAAAAACGTAATCATAAGTAGATCTAAGAAAATTTAGCGTTTCTACAATTGTATTTTCAATATCTGGAATTACTCTTACTTCAGCAACATTAACACCAATAGAATTTAACCAAATTGCTAAGGTAGAGGTATTAGTGTCTTGGGTTCGACCAGATAATATCTCATTACCAATAATTAATATTGATGCATTAACTTTTACTTTTTTACTCATATGAAATATATAATTTAGTAATGGAATTTACCAAGTCTTTAGCAAAAGGCAAACTAATCAAACGTTATAAAAGGTTTTTTACTGATGTAAAACTTGGCAAAGAAATTGTTACAGCTCATTGTCCTAATACAGGATCGATGAAAGGACTGTTAGATGAAGGCAATGAAGTTTATTTACTTCCTAATAATGATCCAAAGCGAAAACTTAAGTATGGGCTTGAGATTATAAAATCTAGGAAAAATTTAGTTGGTGTAAACACTCATATGGCAAACAGAATAGTTGAGCATGGTCTTAAAAATAATTTAATGGAAGAACTTAAAAATAACGACTCTATAAAACCAGAAGTTTTTTTTAACAAAGAAACTAGATTTGATTTTTTATTAGAAAAAAAGAATCAAAAAACTTTTGTTGAGGTAAAAAATGTTACATTATTTAGAAATAAAGATACTGCTGAATTTCCAGATGCACCAACAACTAGAGGAATTAAGCATTTATTAACCCTTATTCATGCCATAAATAAAGGATATAAAACCTTCTTAATATTTTTAGTTCAAATTCAAAATATGAAATATTTTAAAATAGCTAAAGATATAGACGGAGAATATTACAACGCTTACCTAAAAGCTAAAAAAGCTGGTGTAAATTTTTTAGCATATAGATGTGATATAAGTTCTAAAAGAATTTTTATAGATAAGAAATTAAAAATTATTAATGACTGATTATAAAGAGAAATTTGAAAAAATGAGAGTCGCAGGAAATTTAGCTGCAAGAACTTTAGATATGTTAACTAAAAATATAAGAGAAGGCGTCTCAACAAATTACATTGATAAGTTAGGCTATGAATTTATAAGAGATAATGGTGGATACTCTGCCCCACTATATTATAGAGGTTTTACAAAATCTTTATGCACATCTTTAAATCATGTAGTATGTCATGGAATACCATCTGATAGAATTTTACAAGAAGGTGATGCTGTAAATGTAGATGTAACAGCAATTGTTGATGATCATTATGGTGATACAAGTAGAATGTTTTGCATTGGAAAAACTTCAATAAAGTTAAACAATCTTATAGACACTACTTACGAGTCAATGATGAGAGCTATCAAAATTTTAAAACCAGGAATAAAATTAGGAGATATAGGTTATGAGATACAATCTTTTGTAGAAGAAAAAGGTTTTTCAGTCGTTAGAGATTTTTGTGGTCATGGAATTAGCACAACTTTTCATGAACCACCAAATATTCTGCATTATGGAACTAAAAATTCTGGAATGGAACTTAATCCTGGAATGACATTTACTATAGAACCAATGATTAATTCAGGTAAATATGATGTCAAAATGTTGAATGATGGCTGGACAGCTGTTACAAAAGATAAATCTTTATCTGCACAATTTGAACATACGTTAGGAATTACTGAAAATGGTTATGAAATCTTTACAGAATCTGCTAAAGGATATTCAAAGCCTCCATACTTATAATTAATGATTAAAAGATACTCGCGAAAAGAATTAACTGACATTTGGTCAGAAGAAAATAAATACAAAATCTGGTTAGATGTTGAAGTTGCAGCAGCTGAAGCAATGGAAAAACTTGGTCAAATTCCAAGAGGTGTTGCCTCGGTTGTAAGAAAAAAAGCAAAAATTAATGTAAGTAGAATTCATAAAATTGAATCTGAAGTAAAACATGATGTAATAGCATTTCTTACTTCTGTTACTGAAAAAGCTGGAATTAAAGCACGTTACCTACATCAAGGAATGACATCATCCGATGTTTTGGATACTACTTTTAATATTCAGTTAGTTCAATCAGGTAAAATTATTTTAAAAGATATTGACCAGATTTTAAAAGTTTTAAGAAAACAGGCAAAAAAATACAAATTTACACCTTGTATGGGTAGAAGCCACGGTATTCATGCTGAGCCAATTACATTCGGTTTAAAATTAGCTTCTTTTTATGAGGAATTTAAAAGAAACAGAAATAGATTAAAAGATGCGATTGATGAAGTATCAACTTGTGCAATATCTGGTGCAGTTGGAACGTTTGCTAACATTAATCCAAATGTTGAAAAATATGTCGCTAAAAAATTAGGTCTGAAAGTTGAACCAATTTCCACACAAGTAATTCCAAGAGATAGACATGCATTTTATTTTTCTGTTTTAGGTATTGTTGCAGGATCTATTGAAAGAGTGGCAGTTGAAATAAGGCACCTACAACGAACTGAAGTTTATGAAATACAAGAATTTTTTTCTAAAAATCAAAAAGGCTCTTCTGCAATGCCTCATAAAAAAAATCCAATCTTAAGTGAAAATCTTACTGGTTTAGCTAGGATGGTTAGAAGTACAGTTGTACCAGCACTTGAAAACATAGCACTTTGGCATGAAAGAGACATTTCTCATTCAAGTGTTGAAAGAAATATTGGACCAGATGCCAATATAACAACTGATTTTGCTTTGGTAAGACTTACAAATATTTTAGATAACATGATTGTATATCCAAAAAAAATGCTTGAAAACTTAAATTTAACAAAAGGTTTAATTTTTTCTCAAGAAGTTATGTTAGAATTAACTAAAACAGGTTTAAGCAGAGAAAAATCTTATAGATTGGTTCAATCTTATGCAAAAAAATGTTTTGCAGAGAATTTAAACCTAATTGACGTCATTTCATCTGATAAGTTTATAACGAATAAAATTTCACAAAAAAAACTAAAATCTATATTTAATTATTCTAAACACTTTAAAAACGTAAATTTGATCTTTAGAAGAGTTTTTAAATAATGAAAAAAGGTAAAAAATTATACGAAGGAAAAGCTAAAATCATTTATGCAACAAATGATAAAAACTTAGTTATCCAATATTTTAAAGATGATGCTACTGCATTTAATAATCAAAAAAAAACTACCATTGAAGGTAAAGGTGTACTAAATAACAGAATTTCTGAACACATACTCTCTAACCTCTCTCAAATAGGAATTAAAAATCATTTAGTTAAAAGATTAAATATGCGCGAGCAAATTATAAAACTTGTAGAAATAATTCCGATCGAATTTATTGTGAGAAATGTTGCAACGGGTTCAATTACTAAAAGATTAGGTATTGAGGATGGCACTGTTTTGAAAGAACCGCTAATTGAATACTGCTTAAAGGATGACAAGCTTGGAGATCCATTAATATCAGAAGAGCATATTTTAGCATTTGATTGGGCATCAAAAACTGAAATAGATAAAGTTAAAAAAATGATTTTACGAATTAATGATTTTATGATTGGGATGTTTAGGGGTGTTGGAATTAAACTTATTGATTTTAAATTAGAATTTGGAAGAATTAAAATTGATGGAAAAAACGAAGTTATTTTAGCAGACGAAATTAGTCCTGATACTTGTAGATTATGGGACAGTATTACAGAAAAAAAATTGGATAAAGATCGATTTAGAAAAGATCTGGGTAATTTAATCCCAGCCTATACAGAAGTCGCAAAAAGACTTGGTATACTCCATGAACAATCTAACGTTTCAGCAGTAAATGTAACTAAATTATCTTCGGTAAAAAGTAAGAAAAAATGAAAATTTCAGTAATCATAACTTTAAAAAAAGATGTGCTTGATCCACAAGGAAAAGTAATTCATCAAACTCTAGATGGAATGGGTTTTGATGATGTTAATGAAGTTAGACAAGGTAAATATTTTGAAATAGATACTAAAGAAAATGATAACGACAAAGCAAAAGCAAAAGTTGAAGAAATGTGTAAAAAACTTTTAGCAAATCTTGTAATAGAAAATTATAAAATTATTGATCTAAATTAATTAATGAAATCATCAGTTATTACTTTTCCTGGTTCAAATTGTGATAGAGACATGGATGTTGCTCTAAAAAAATTTGGATTTAAAAATAAAATGGTTTGGCATGCTGATACTGAATTGCCAAAAAGTGATTTGGTTGTATTGCCAGGTGGTTTTTCATATGGGGACTACTTAAGATGTGGAAGTATGGCTTCTAAATCAAAAATAATGAAATCTGTAATTAATTTTGCAAATTCAGGAGGTATGGTTATGGGTATCTGTAATGGATTTCAAATATTGGTAGAAACTGGTTTGGTTCCAGGTGTTTTACTGAGAAACAAATATTTAGAATTTATTTGTAAAAATGTTTTTGTAAAAATTAATGATAAAAAAAATAAATATTTTAAAAATGTTGATAACGAGGTTTTAGAATTTCATATAGCTCATAATGAAGGAAATTATTTTTGTACTAATGATCAATTAAAAGAAATTGAAGATAATAATCAAATAGCTATTAACTATTGTGATGAAAATGGAAAAATAGAAGATCAATTTAATCCTAATGGATCCATAAATAATATCGCTGGAATATTTAATAAGGAAAAAAATGTTTTAGGAATGATGCCCCACCCTGAAAGAATGATAGATACATCTCTATCTGGTGAAGATGGATCATTATTTTTTAAAAACTTAATAAATAACTTAAAATGATTGTAAACGAACAAGTAGCAGTTGATCATGGCTTAAATAAAGATGAATACGCTAAAATTTGTGATCTGTTAAATAGAACTCCTAATATCACAGAACTAGGTATTTTTTCTGCAATGTGGAATGAGCATTGTTCTTATAAATCATCTAGATTACATTTAAAAAAACTACCTACTAAAGGAAAAAAGGTTATCCAAGGTCCTGGCGAAAATGCTGGTGTTATTGATATTGAGGATAATGATGCAATAGTTTTTAAAATAGAAAGCCACAATCACCCCTCTTTTATTGAACCTTATCAAGGTGCTGCAACTGGTGTTGGAGGTATAATGAGAGATGTGTTTACAATGGGTGCCAGACCAATAGCAAATTTAAATTCTATCCATTTTGGATCACCACAGCATAAAAAAACTAAAAATTTATTAAGAGGTGTTGTTCATGGAATAGGTGGTTATGGAAATTGCATGGGTGTTCCTACAATTGCTGGTCAAACAAGTTTTGATAGTTCTTATAACGGAAATATTTTAGTTAACGCTATGACGTTAGGATTAGTCAAAAAAAATAAGATATTTTACTCAAAAGCAGCAGGTTTAAATAAACCAGTTATTTATGTTGGGTCTAAAACTGGAAGAGACGGAATACATGGTGCGAGTATGGCTTCAGCTAGTTTTGATGAAAAAATAGAAGAAAAAAAACCAACGGTTCAAGTTGGAGATCCTTTTACAGAAAAACTTTTGCTTGAAGCTTGTTTAGAATTAATGGCTGGAGACTCAATTATAGCGATTCAAGACATGGGCGCTGCAGGATTAACTTCTTCAAGTATTGAAATGGCTTCAAAAGGAAACCTTGGAATTGAAATTAATTTAAACAAAGTGCCATGTAGAGAAACTAAAATGACTCCTTATGAAATAATGCTTTCAGAGAGCCAGGAAAGAATGTTGATAGTTTTGGAAAACGGTAAAGAAGAACAAGCAAAAAAAATATTTGATAAATGGAACTTAGATTTTGCTGTAATTGGTAAAACTACTAAATCAAAAAGAATAGAACTTTATTTTAATCAAGAAAAGGTTGCGGATATTCCAGTAAATACATTGGTTGAAAAATCTCCTATGTATGATCGAAAGTGGAAAAAAGCAAAGTTACCTAAAAAAAATAAAATTAAAAAAGAAGATATTAAACATTTAAAAATTATTGATGTATTAAAAAAAATTTTAGCAAACCCAAATGTATGTAGTAAAGAATGGATCTGGCAACAGTATGATCATACCGTCATGGGAGATACAATTCAGAAACCTGGTGGTGATGCAGGTGTTATAAGAATTCATGGAACAGATAAAGCTGTAGCCGCATCAGTAGACTCCTCTGCAGTTTATTGTTGGGCACATCCTCTAACAGGTGGAAAACAAGTAGTTTGTGAAAGTTTCAGAAACCTTATATCTGTTGGCGCTAAACCAATTGCTATTACCAATTGTTTAAATTTTGGTAGTCCAGAAAACGATGAAAATATGGGTGAGTTTGTTGAATGTGTCCAGGGTATTGGTGAGGCAAGTGATTATTTAAAATTCCCAGTGGTTTCTGGAAATGTATCTTTCTATAACCAAACAAAAGATCAAGGTATAAAGCCTACACCAGCAATTGGTGGTGTTGGTTTAATAAAGGATTATAAAAATATGATCACTATGGATTTTAAGGAAGTTAATAATCTAGTTTTAGTAATTGGAAAAACAGAAGGACATATTGATCAAAGTCTATTCGCAAGAAATATTTTAGATGAGAAAAATGGACCACCACCTGAAATAAATTTATTTAATGAAAAAAACAATGGAGAAACAGTATTAAAATTGATTGATAATAAATTAATTAAAAGTTCACATGATGTTTCTTTGGGTGGCATAATTACTGCAGTAGCAAAAATGTGTATTAAAGGAAAAAAAGGCATAAATATTAAAAAACCTAAATATCTTATTAATGAAATGGAATACTTATTTTCTGAAGATCAAGGAAGGTATATTATTGAAATTAACAAAAAAGATTTTAAAAAAGTAGCAGATATATTGAATAAAAATGCAGTCCATTTTGATGAACTTGGTACAATTAGTGAAAATGAACTATATATTAACGATAAGACAAAAGTTACAATTGACGAATTATCAACTTCTAATAAAAGTTGGCTTAGAAACTATATGAGTAAATAATGGCAATGGATTTAAAAGAAATTGAAAATTTTATAAAAGAAGCATTGCCAGATGCAGTTATAGAAATCCAAGATTTAGCAGGTGATGGGAATCATTATTCAGCAACTATAACTTCATCTAAATTTTCAGGTAAAAGTAAAATTGAACAACATAAAATGGTTTATAATTCATTAAAAGGTAGAATGGGAAATGAATTACATGCTTTAGCAATTAAAACAAAGGAGAGTTAAATGGATCAACAGACAAATAAATTGATTAAAAATGAAATAGAAAACAACGATGTTTGTTTATTTATGAAAGGTACACCTGACGCTCCACAATGTGGTTTTTCGATGGCCACTTCTAATATATTAAAAGTTCTTGAAGTAAATTTTAAAGGTGTAAATGTTTTAGAAAATCAAAATTTGAGAGAGGGAATTAAAGTTTTTAGTGATTGGCCAACTATACCTCAACTTTATGTAAAAAACGAATTTATTGGTGGATGTGATATAGTTAAAGAAATGTATGAGAGTGGTGAACTAACAAAACTTTTTGAGAGTAAAAATATAAATTTTAAGGCTAAAAGCTAATTACCTAGAATAGTATTCAATTACTAAATTAGGTTCCATAACAATTGGATATGGAACTTCCTCAAATTTTGGAACTCTAACAAATTTAAATTTTTTATTTTTTTCATCCATCTGAATATATTCTGGAGTTTCTCTTTCCTTATTCGCAAGAGCAATATCGATGATTGCAAGTTGCTTAGATTTGTCTCTTATTTCAATTGAGTCCTCTTCTCTAACTAAATAACTTCCTATGTTTACTTTTTTGCCATTTACTTTGACATGACCATGATTAATTAATTGTCTAGCTGAAAAAATTGTTGTTGCAAATTTTGCTCTATAGATCACAGCATCTAATCTTCTTTCTAGAAGTCCGATTAAGTTTTCACCAGTATCACCTTTAAGCATCACTGCTTTTTTGTAAATATTTCTAAATTGTCTCTCGTTTATATTGCCATAATAAGCTTTTAACTTTTGTTTCGCTTGAAGTTGAATTCCATAATCGGAGGGTTTTGAGGTTTTGGTTTGGCCATGCTGACCTGGTCCATAAGCTCTAGTATTAAAAGGACTTTTAGGTCTGCCCCAAAGATTTACTTTTAATCTTCTGTCTACTTTATGCTTAGAGTTTAATCTTTTTGTCATTTAATAATGGGCTTTATAAACTTACTCTTAATTTTGTCAATCAACGTTTTTTACCTAAACTGGCAAATACACCTGATAAAATACGTGTTTCTTTAGTTGATAATTCCATTCTATAAAAAATATTCCTTAAGTTTTCTAACATTATCGGCTTCTTATCTTTTGTTTTAAAAAAATTAATATCTTCAAGATTATTAATACAAAGATTTGCCATAGCAACAATTTCTTTTTTAGATGCTGATTTCACTTTATTTGATTTTTTAAAATAAGATACTTTTGAATTGATTATACTTGATACATATTGTGCAATTATTATTAAGCTGTGAGATAAATTTAATGATTTAAAATCAGGATTTGTTGGAATTTGAAGGGTATAATTTGCATAACTTATTTCATTATTTGATAAACCTGATGCCTCTGACCCAAATAAAAAGGCTACATTTTTTTTGTAATTTATTTTTTTTAAATCTTCTAATTGAATATGTTTAATATTTTTATTTCTAAATCGTGCAGATGTTGCGATTACAACGTCAATATTCTTTAAAGATTTTTCTATATTTTCAAAACACTTAGCTTTATTGATTATATTTTTAGCTCCTACGGAAGTTGCTAAAATTTTATCATTTGGAAAAATTGGTTTGGGATCAACAATAATAAGTTTGCTAAAATTAAAATTTTTTATTGCCCTTGCACAGGCTCCAATATTTTCAGAAAGTTGAGGCTTATGTAAAATAAAAGAAATATTATTAACTGACATTAATCTATGCCATGATTTCTGTTGTAATTTGAAATGACTGATGGTTTGATATTATTTAAATATTTAGACTCTATAGTCCAAATTGAAACTTTTAAGGGATAACATTTTGCTACATCAGATGAATGTTCAGATCCACAATCACCGCCTGGACAAGCAGAAAGGGCACCTAATAAATCTGTTTCAGCAAAAAATTCCAAATAATCACCTGGTCTAACAGGACTTGCTTTCATAAAGTATTGTTTTGTATCATTAGTAAATCCAGTTAACATAAATACATTTAATACATCATGAACTATTTTTTCAGCATGGTCTAATTGAATATTTTTTTCTTTTACTAAAGCTCTTGTTAAATTTGAATGACAACAATAGTGATAATCATTATCACTTAAAAGTTTTGATGTATAAGGATCACATCTTGTACCAATTACATCATGCACCGATCCTCCATCCTCGTCATAATCATACCAATCTAAAGTATCCCAGGTAATCGTTGCAAGAGATCTTAGATATGGAAAACTACTAAACATTTTATCTCCTACCGAAAGATGTGTTCCATAGAGAGCTCTTGTTTTTCCTGAATAAAATTTTTCTTCTAAATTTTTTAAATTGAATAAATTTAAATCTCCTACTTGTGGACCATCAACACTTTCAATTCTAAAAAACTCTCCAAATTTTACCTCAAATGTTTTTGCATCTCTAGGAGGAATAATAACCTCATCTTTTTTAACTAAGTGTTTTCTAGCAGAATGTAAAATACTTAAATTTTTTTCCTCAATGTTTGTATTTGGATAGCAAACTATTGGTTTAGCTCTTACTCTTGTTTCCAAGTCTAATGGTTTCTCTGAAAATTTCTTAATTTTCATTTTTACAAACTTCCAGGAGCTTTATCCTTAAATAACTTATAATCTAGACTATCCACTAAAGCTTTGAAAGATGCATCAATAATGTTTGGAGACACCCCAATAGTGAACCAATTAATACCTTTAGAGTCTGTGCTCTCGATACTTACTCTTGTTACAGCCTCAGTACCAGTATTTAAAATTCTAACTTTATAATCAACAAGTCTTAAATCTTTTAAATATTCTGAATATTTAGCAAGCTTACTTACATTTCTCCTAATTGCATTATCCAAAGCATTAACTGGGCCGTTTCCTTGACCTTCACACAAAATTTTTTCTCCATCTACTTCTAATTGAGCTTTTGCGTGTGAAATTATTTCTCCTGCATTATCTTTTTTAACTGAAACGTCATATTCATTAATAGAAATATATCTGGGTATCTCACCAATTAATCTTCTGGCTAACAATTCAAAAGACGCATCAGCACCATCATAACTGTAGCCAATAAATTCTCTATCTTTTACTTCTTCTAAAAGTTTTTTAATTTTTGGATCACTTTTTTCAACATTTATTCCTATAAGTTTTAATCTAGACATAATATTTGATTGTCCAGATTGATCTGAAACAACTATGTTTCGTGAATTTCCAACTTCTTCAGGATTAATATGTTCATAAGTCTTTGGATCTTTTTGAACAGCAGAAACGTGCATGCCACCTTTGTGTGAAAAAGCTGAAGCACCAACATAAGGAAGATGCTTGTTTGGTTTTCTATTTAATAATTCATCTAATAACCTTGAGCATTGAGTTAAATTTTTTAAGTTTTCGCGTTTGATATTTAGTTCATAGTTTTCATAAAAATCTTTTTTTAAAAAAAACGTAGGTATTAGTGATACTAAATTTGCATTTCCACATCTCTCTCCTAATCCATTTAATGTACCCTGTACTTGTCTAACTCCTGCTTGAACAGCAACTAGACTATTAGCAACAGCATTTTCAGTATCATTATGAGCATGGATACCTAAATTTTTACCAGGAATATGATTAATAACTTCTCTAACAATCTTATCTACTTCATGAGGAAGAGTTCCACCATTTGTATCACATAAAACAATCCATCTAGCACCATTATCATAGGCAGCTTTTAAACAAGAAATTGCATATTCAGAGTTCGATTTGTACCCATCAAAGAAATGTTCTGCATCAAACATGAACTCTTTTCCAGATTTAACTATATGTTTTGCACTTTCACTTATATTTGAAAGATTTTCATCATTTGAAATACCAAGGGCGACATCCACCTGAAAATCCCATGATTTACCAAACAAACATACTGATGAACTTTTTGAATTTATCAATGAGGATAGCATTGGATCATTCTCAGCACTATGTTCGGTTTTTTTTGTCATACCAAATGCAGTTAACTTTGCAGATTTAAAATTATGTTCTTTATTGAAAAATTCGGTATCTGTAGGATTTGCTCCTGGCCATCCTCCTTCAATATAATCGACACCTAAAGTATCAAGAGAAGATGATATCTTTTCTTTGTCATCAATTGAAAAATCTACACCTTGAGTTTGTGCACCATCACGTAATGTAGTATCAAATATGTATAATCGATCTTTACTCATTTAAATTTCCAGACCGTTTTACCATCTTTGTCCTCTATTAAAACACCTTTGTCTAAAAGATCTTTTCTAATTTTATCAGCTTCGTCGTAATTTTTATTAATTCTAGCTTTATTTCTTTGATTAATTTTAAATAAAATTTCACTTTCGGAAATTGAAACTTTGCTTTTTTTAAAATTAAGCCAATCCTCTTTAGTTTCATTCAATAATCCAACAAAATGACATGCTGAAATAAATATTCTTTTATCCTCATTAGATCCTTTTGATGCTTTCTCATATAATTTGTGCAAATTAGTTATATAGCCTGGAGTATTTAAATCATCGAGAAGAGGTTTTAAAATTTCGTATGAAATTCTTAGTTGTTTTTCAATTTTTACATAAACATTATACCATTTATTAATTGTATTTTCGCTATCATCTAAAAGTTTATCATTCCAATCAAGTGGTTGTCGGTAATGTGCACTCATTAAAGCCAGTCTTAAAACTTGACCGCTTTTAATATTTCTAAAATCTTTAATTTTTAAAATATTACCTTGAGATTTTGCCATTTTTTCATTGGACATTGTGATAAAAGCATTATGTAACCAATAATTAGCAAACACTTTACTATCATTTGCACATCTTGATTGAGCAATTTCATTTTCGTGATGAGGAAATAATAAATCAACACCTCCTCCATGAATATCAAATTCTTTTCCTAAATATTTTTTAGACATTGCCGAACATTCTAAATGCCAACCAGGTCTTCCTTTTCCCCAAGGTGAGTCCCATGATGGTTCATCTGTTTCTGATGGTTTCCAAAGAACAAAATCTTCAGGATTTTTTTTATTATCACTTACTTCAATTCTTGACCCTGCAACCAATTCATCTAATTTTTTATTTGATAACTGCCCATAATCTTTAAATTTTTTTACTTCGAAATAGACATGCATATTATTTTCATATGCAAATCCTTTTTTAATTAGTTCAGAGATCATTTCTATCATCTCAGAAATATGATCTGTCGCTTTTGGTTCGTGATTCGGTTTTTCACAATTTAGATAAATACAATCTTTGTTAAAGCTTTGAGTAATTTTTTTTGTAAGATCTAAAATTGAAATATTATTTTCCTGTGATGATTTTATTATTTTATCATCTACATCAGTGATATTTCTGACATATGTTACATTTGGATATTCATTTTTTAAAACTTTAAAAAGAATATCAAATATAACAACTGGTCTAGCATTACCAACATGTGGATCGTCATAAACAGTTGGACCACAAACATACATTCTTACATTGTTTTTATCTTTAGGAATAAATTTTTCTTTTTTATTAGTAAGATTATTCGTTAAAAAAATATCTAAACTCATAGTTGAAGAAATATACTTAAATTATAGATTTGTGAATCTATTTGATTAATTTGGAATTATGCACACTGGAATTGGCTCCATTTTATGCATATTTTGTTTTCTAATGTTTTCGTATTTTACACGATTCGGAGAATTTGGATTTTCCATTGCTTCTTCTAATTCATTATATTTCAATCCAAGTTGACCTTCATCAGTTCTACCATCATCCCATAATCCATCAGTTGGAGGTGCATCAATAATCTCTTGTAAAATTCCAAGCTCTTTGCCTAATTCCCATACTTGGGTTTTATTACAATCAGCTATTGGTGAAATATCTACACCTCCATCACCATACTTTGTATAAAACCCTACTCCAAAATCCTCAACTTTATTACCTGTTCCTACAACAATTCCTTTGTTGGCGGCAGCCACTTGGTAAAGAGTAGTCATTCTAAGTCTTGCTCTTGAATTAGCCATACCATGCTCACTATCAAATTTAGATAAACTAGCATTAAATGCTAAAAATAATTCATCTAGATTAATTGTATGGGCCTCAACATTTTTGAAATTTTTAATTAACCAATCTTGATGTTTTAAACTCAAATCATGTTGATGAGATTTTTGTTTTATTGGCATTGATAAAACAATCGTTTTTAAACCAGTCATTGCACTAAGTGTGCTTGATACTGATGAATCAATACCTCCAGAAATTCCTATAATTAATGACTCGGCCTTTGTTGGCATGTTATTTACATAATCTTTAATCCAATTAGAAATAAATTTTACTTTTTCAGAAGGTTGCATAATTAAAAAATATTTATTATTTGTAATTTTACAATGTATTAAGATGCCGCTCTGTCTGCATTTTTTGAATATGAGCTATTCTTTTTTATCTCATCAGATATCAAAAATGCAAGTTCTAGTGCTTGATTTCCATTAAGTCTTGGATCACAATGAGTATGATATCTGGAAGATAAATCTTTTTCAGATATTTTTTGAGCACCTCCTATACATTCAGTTACATCTTGACCAGTTAATTCAATATGAAGACCTCCAGCATAACTTCCTTCACTTTGATGGCATGAAAAAACTTCTTTTACTTCTTTTAAAACTCTATTGAACGGCCTAGTTTTGAAACCTGTTGCAGCTTTGATTGTATTTCCATGGCAGGGATCACATGACCAAATCACATTTAATCCCTCTTTTCTAATTGCTCTGATTAATTTAGGTAAAAATTTTGATACATTATCTGATCCAAATCTAGATATTAATGTAATTTTACCTTTTTCATTTTTTGGATTAATACGATTACAAAGATTTATTAAATCATCAGCTTTTAAAGTTGGTCCACATTTAATGCCAATTGGATTTTCTATACCTCTGCAAAATTCAACATGACCACCATCTAATTGTCTAGTTCTGTCACCAATCCAAACAAAATGAGCAGAAGTATCATGATTTTCACCTGTGGTAGAGTCTGTTCTAGTCATAGATTCCTCAAAGGGTAATAGTAAAGCTTCATGTGATGTCCAAAAATTTACTGTGTACAATCTATTATTAAAATCTGAGGTAATTCCACATGCTCTCATGAAAGCAATGGCATCAGCAATTTTATCTTCAAGATCTTTAAATTTTTTAGCTTGCGAGCTTTGATTAATATAATCTAAATTCCATAAGTGGACTTTATTTAAATCCGCAAAACCTCCTTTTGAAAAAGCTCTAATAAGATTAAGAGTTGCAGCTGATTGCGAATAAGCTTTAAATAATCTTTTAGGGTCTGGAACTCTTGCCTTTTCAGTAAATTCCATTGCATTTATGTTATCACCTAAGTAACTAGGCAGTTCTACACCATCTTTTATTTCAGTTGGAGCACTTCTGGGTTTTGAAAACTGTCCGGCTATTCTTCCGACTTTAACAACTGGTAAAGATGCTGAATAAGTCAAAACTAATGACATTTGCAACATAAGTTTAAATGTATCTCTAATATTATCTGGGTTAAATTCTGCAAAACTTTCAGCACAGTCTCCACCTTGAAGTAAAAATGCTTTTCCATCTACAACATCAGCTAACTGACTTTTAAGATGTCTTGTTTCGCCTGCAAAGACTAAAGGAGGAAATGTTCCTATCTTATCCAAAACCTTATCTAATTCTTTTTTATCTGGATAATCAGGTATGTGTTTTACTGGATACTTTCTCCAACTATTTTTTTTCCAATTTTTCATATTCAACTCAGGGGTGTTTTAGCAGAGTTTAAAGTTTATTCAACAGTGACAGATTTAGCCAAATTTCTTGGCTTATCAATATCATAACCTTTTTTTAAAGCAGAGTAATACGCAAGTTTTTGAAGTGGAATTGTCAAAAGGAATGGAAGTAAGTCATCATTTGTATTTTCAACCTCTATAGTTTCCCAAATATTTTCAGAGATAATCTCATCTTTACTTTTGTTAGTTATTAATAATACTTTCGCTCCTCTTGATATAACTTCCTGCATATTTGAAATTGTTTTTTTATAATAGTTATCTCGAGGAGCTAAAACTACCACAGGCATACCCTCTTCAATTAAAGCCAATGGTCCATGTTTCATTTCCCCTGCTGGATATCCTTCTGCATGAACATATGAAAGTTCTTTTAATTTTAATGCACCTTCTAAAGCAATTGGATATGAATAACCTCTACCTAAAAACATTGAACCCTTTGCTTCATTAAATGTTGAAGATATTGCTTGGATGTCATTATCAAGTAATAGTGTTTTTTCTATCAATTTAGGTAAATCTTTTAAGTGTTTAATTTTTTCTTGATAATCTTTTTTCTCTATTTCATTTCTTAATGATCCAATTTTTAAAGCTAAAATATACAATACAAGTATTTGACCTAGAAATGCTTTTGTTGATGCTACTCCTATCTCAGGACCACAATGAATTGGTAATACAAAATTAGAGTCTCTAGCTATTGAACTTTCAATTACATTTACTATAGCGCAGGTTTTCATGTTATTTTTATTACAAATATCTAATGCAGCATATGTATCTGCAGTTTCTCCAGATTGTGAAACAAAAACGTATAAAGTGTCACTTTTAAATCTATTTTTTCTATATCTAAATTCTGAGGCTATATCTATATTAACATCAATAGTAGTAAGTTCTTCAAACCAATACTTTGCCATTAAACAAGAATGGTATGCAGTTCCACATCCTACTAAAGTTATAGATTTAATTTCTTGTATTTTCCAAGGAAAGTTAAATATATTTATCTCATTGTTAACATTATCTATATATTCTTTAATTCCAGTTTTAATAGTTGTTGGCTGTTCTTCAATTTCTTTTGCCATAAAATGCTTAAAATCTCCTTTATCATAATTTGCTTCATCTGATGATAATTCTAATATTTTCTTATTAACTTTTTTTCCTTCTTCATTAAAAAAAATAACCTGGTCTTTTTTGACAACACAAAATTCTCCATCATCTAAATAAGTAATCTTATTTGTCATTGATTTTAAAGCGTAAGAATCTGAACCTAGATAGTTTTCATTTGGGCCATAACCAACTGCCAAGGGTGATCCTCTTCTTGCACCAACTATTAAATCGGACTTATTTTTAAAAACAATTCCAAGAGCAAAACTCCCATGAAGCTGTTTTAGAGTTTTAGTAATAGCTGTTTCAAGTTCTGAAGTTTTTAAATTCTCAGTTATCAAATGGACAATCACTTCAGTATCTGTTTGAGATTTAAAGTTATATCCTTTATTAATTAAATATTTTTTTAATATTGTTGAATTTTCAATTATTCCATTATGAACAACAGATACATTTTCTGATGAATGTGGATGAGCATTTACACTATTAGGAATACCATGGGTTGCCCATCTGACATGTCCAATTCCAATGTTACCTTTTAAATTTTTTAAATCAAAATTATTTTCTAAATTGTCTACTCTTCCCTCAGATTTTACTTCATTAATTGATCCATTCGAAAGTGTTGCTATACCTGCTGAGTCATAACCTCTGTATTCTAATTTTTTCAAAGAATTTATTATATTTGCAGAGACAGGTTTGTTACTTGATATTCCAATAATTCCACACATAGATTATTTTTTCTTTCTTTTGTAATTTTTTACTTCTAATTGTGGCGCTCTTGTTATCGCTAAAGATTTTTTTTTAACATTTTTAGTTATTACTGATCCAGCTCCAACAGTACTATCTTGATTTATTGTAATTGGAGCAACCAATGAAGAATTTGAACCTATGAATACTTTGTCTTTAATTTTAGTTTTATTTTTATTTACACCATTATAGTTACAAGTAATAGTGCCCGCGCCTATATTCACTGATTTTCCAATTATAGCGTCTCCTACATAAGACAAATGATTTATTTTAGATTTATTTCCTAATGTACTTTTTTTAATTTCAACAAAATTACCTACTTTAGAACCTGCTTTCAAAATTGTTTTGGGCCTAATTCTAGCATAAGGACCAATTTCAACTTTACTCTCAATTGTACAAGCTTCTAAATGTGAAAAAGATTTTATAATTACATTATCCCCAATTTTAACCTTAGAGCCTATAACAACATAAGGTTCTATAGTTACCTTCTTACCAATTTTAGTATCTTTAGAAAAAAAAATAGTTTCAGGACCTATCATCTTGACTCCTGATTTTATAAATTTTTCTCTTAGTTTTTTTTGATTTATAACTTCCATTTAGAATTGATTTACATTAAGAATATGTCTTAATTAATTCACAATTTATTTCTTTAAAATACTTTTAAATGAAACAAAAATTTACAATTTTATTTGATTTGGACGGCACATTGGTAGATACCGCTCCAGATTTAATACGTGCCCATAACCATGTAATGAGAAAATTTGGCTATCCAACAAAAACTTTGGGTGAACTAAAAAATGCTGTTGGCAAAGGTGCAAAAGCTATGATGGCAAAAGCTAATGGTCAATGGAAATGGTTTGATGAAAAAATTCAAAATGAAATGACTGATGAATTTCTGTCTTATTATGGAAAAAATATTTTACACGAAAGTAAATTAATTAACGGTGTAAAAGAATTCTTAAATTGGTGTAAAAATGAGAATATTTCTATGGCAGTGTGTACTAATAAAACTGAACATTTAGCTGTTGATCTTTTAAAAAAAATTGGGATTTATGATTATTTTGAATATGTTGCTGGATATAATACTTTTGAATATTGCAAACCAGATCCTCGTCATTTAACAACAACTTTAGAAATTTTAGATGGTGATAAAAAAAAATCGATTATGATAGGTGATAGTGAAACAGATGCTAATGCTGCTAAGGCAGCTGAAATTCCAATAATTTTACTAAAATATGGATATACAGAAAAAAGGTCTGAAGAAATTTATCATAATCACATAATTAAAGACTTTGTTGGTATTGAGAATATAATATCTGAATATCTTTAATATTGATTAATTTATTTTACCTATTAAAACAAAATCACAACTAGGAGTTATTTTGTTATTACATACAGTTAAGGTATATCCATCAAAAATTAATCTTCCAAAGAAAAAACAGCTTGCTTGGAAAATAGCTGAGATAGCAAGTGATAATGCTAAATTAAACAAAGATGCTACAGAGATGGTTATCAATAGAATAATTGATAATGCATCTGTAGCTATAGCCTCATTAAATAGAAAACCAGTAATATCATCACGAGAGATGGCGTTAAAACATTATAGAAAAAATGGTGCAACATTATTTGGTATTAGCTCAAAATTGAAATTTGATTGCGAATGGGCTGCATGGTCAAATGGAACAGCAGTTAGAGAGTTAGATTTTCATGATACTTTCCTAGCTGCAGATTATAGTCATCCAGGTGATAATATCCCTCCCCTTATAAGTGTTGCACAACAAAATAAAAAAAGTGGATTAGACTTATTAAGGGGTATAATTACCTCATACGAAGTTCAGGTTAATTTAGTTAAAGGTATTTGTTTACATAAGCATAAAGTTGATCACATAGCCCATTTGGGACCTAGTGTAGCTGCTGGATTAGGAACTATGTTAAAATTAAATACTGAAACTATTTATCAAGCTATTCAACAAGCACTCCACACAACAATATCTACTAGACAATCTAGAAAAGGAGAAATTTCTAGCTGGAAAGCCTACGCTCCAGCTCATGCTGGGAAACTTGCAATTGAAGCGGTAGATAGAGCTATGAGGGGTGAAGGAGCACCAAGTCCCATTTATGAAGGTGAAGATAGTATTATTGCTAGAATACTAGACGGTAAAAGAGCTAATTACAAAGTTCCTTTACCAACGAAAGGTGAAAGTAAAAAAGCCATATTAGAAACCTACACTAAAGAATATTCTGCAGAATATCAATCTCAAGCGCTAATTGATCTAGCAAAGAGACTTAAAACAAAAATACCTAATTTAAACTTAATTAAAAGAATTGATATTTTTACAAGTCATCATACTCATTATGTAATTGGAACAGGTGCTAACGATCCACAAAAAATGGATCCTAATGCTAGTAGAGAAACTTTAGACCACTCAATAATGTATATTTTTGCTGTAGCTCTAGAGGATGGAGATTGGCATCATGTTAAATCTTATACAAAAGCTAGAGCTAATAGAAAAAGTACAATTAAAATTTGGAAATCAATTAAAACATATGAAGATAAAAAGTGGACAAAGAAATATCATGATCCAAATCCGAAACACAAATCATTTGGTGCTAAAGTAGTAGTCACTTTAAATAACAAAAAAAAAATAATTGAGGAATTAGATAAAGCTGATGCTCACCCATATGGGGCTAGACCGTTTAAGAGGAAAAATTATATAAATAAATTTTTAACTTTAACTGATGGTATTATAGATAAAAAAGAGAGTGATCGTTTTTTAAAATCAGTACAAAACTTAAAAAATTTAAAACCAGGACAACTTGATAAATTAAATATTGTGGTTAGAAAAAGTAAATTAAAGAGAAATTTAAAAAAAGGAATTTTTTAATGCACTTTGTTGAAAAAGAACCGAGTCAAAAAAGATTAGATTTTGATCAAAAATTAAAATCAAATAAAATTTTAAGAATACCAGGAGCCTATAACCCTCTAACTGCAAAATTGATTGAGGAAATCGGATATGATGCTGTTTATGTTTCTGGTGGTGTAATGGCTAATGATCTTGGATTTCCTGATATTGGATTAACAACCTTACAAGATGTAAGTACAAGATCTTATTTAATTTCAAGAGTTACAAATCTTCCAACAATTGTTGATATAGATACAGGTTTTAGATCATGTAAAGAAACAGTAGAAACATTTGAGGAATTTGGAATAACAGGGGTACACTTAGAAGATCAAATCGAAAGAAAGAGATGTGGCCACCTAGAAAATAAAGAACTTATTTCAACTGATTCTATGGTTAAAAAAATTAAAGAATGTGTTGCTACAAAAAAAGATCAAAATTTTAAAATTATAGCGCGTTCAGACGCCAAAAGTGTTGAAGGAATCGATAAAATGATTGAAAGATGTAAAGCCTATATTGATGCAGGTGCAGAAATTATATTTCCTGAGGCGTTACAAGATGAGAAAGATTTTGAAAAAGTTAGAAAAGAATTATCAGTTTATCTATTAGCTAATATGACTGAATTTGGTAAATCAAAATTATTTAATTATAAAGAGTTAGAAAATTTAGGTTATAATATTGTGATTTATCCTGTAACTACCCAACGATTGGCAATGAAAAATGTAGAAGACGGATTAAGAGACATTTATGCAAATGGACATCAAAATAATATAATTGATAAAATGCAAACAAGAAAAAGATTGTATGAATTAGTCGATTATGAAAAATATAATTCATTAGATGAAAAAATTTATAATTTTAGTACTGAGGGACATGAATAATGAGTGATGATATTAAGAAAGGATTACTTGGTATTGTTGTAGATGAAACTGAAGTTTCAAAAGTAATGCCAGAAATTAATTCTCTTACTTACAGAGGATACGCTGCTCAAGATTTATGTGAATACTGTAGATTTGAAGAAGTAGCTTATTTAATTTTGAATAAAGACCTGCCAAATACTATTCAACTTAGACAATTTGAAAAAGAAGAAAAAAATAATAGAGAACTTACAAAAAATTTATATGAAATAATAAGACATATGCCCAAGAAATCCCACCCAATGGATGTAGCAAGAACTGCTGTGAGTGTTATGGGGTTGGAGGATAAAGAAACAACAGACTCTTCACCTGAAGCAAATATGAGAAAAGCTTTGAGAATTTTTGCAAAAACTCCAACTGCGCTTGCTGCTTTTTACAGAATTAGAAAAGGTAAAAAAATTATTAAACCAAAAAAAACACTTACCTTTGCTGAAAATTTTTTCTACATGTGTTTTGGAAAAGTGCCTCAAAAAGAGATAGTGAAAGCTTTTGATGTCTCGTTAATTTTATATGCTGAGCATAGTTTTAATGTATCTACATTCACTGCCAGAACAATTACTAGTAGCCTTTCTGATATACATGGTGCAATAACAGGAGCAATTGCTAGTTTAAAGGGTCCTCTGCATGGTGGAGCAAACGAAGAAGTGATGCATATGATGAATAAAATTAAAAAACCAGAAAATGCTCTTAAATGGATAAATAATGCTCTCAAAAACAAGGAAGTAGTTATGGGATTTGGTCATAGAGTTTATAAATCAGGCGATTCAAGAGTTCCAACTATGAGAAAATACTTTGGTAAAGTTTCTAAAATTAAAAAAGATAAAAAATTTGAAAAAATCTACGACATTGTTGAAAAAGTAATGATCACAGAAAAAAATATTTATCCAAATGTAGATTATCCAACAGGACCAACTTACCATCTTATGGGTTTTGATACTGATTTTTTTACACCAATATTTGTAATTTCAAGAATAACAGGCTGGTCAGCTCATATAATGGAACAACACGCAGCAAATAAACTTATTAGACCTTTGGCGAGCTACAAAGGAAACAAGCATAGAAAAGTGATGCAATTAAATCAAAGATAACCTAATTTTTTTCTATTTTAGCAAATCTATCATTACATATTATTGAGCATTTTAATCCATGCTCAGATGAGAACTCGTCTATAGCTTTTTTTACTCCAGGTGCATATGATAGATCATAATCGTCACAAAGAACGGTACCACCATTAACAATAACTTCTCTGCAGCAATTTAAATCATTTTTTACTGTTTGATAATCATGGCCTCCATCGAGAAATACATAATCAATTTTAGACATATCAATTTTTTTTAATATTACGTTTGAATTGCCTTTGATTAATGAAACATTATTTTTAAATTTTTTTAAAAGATCTTCTACAGCTTCTAAACTATATGGATTTAATTTTTTAATATACTTAAAATAAATATTTTTAAATGGGTTAGAAAATTTCGTGTTAGGAATTACTTCATCTTTATTTTCTGTATTTTGCTCAAATAAATCTAGACCTACATATTTGAATTCATTTCCGTGCAAACTATTAAGTAATTCACAAACATTACGGGCAGTAACTCCATGAAAAACTCCAACTTCAAGAAATACTTTAGGTTTATTGATGGCAACTTCTTTTAAAAAAAATTCACCAACACCATTTTGCTTTAAACTGGTTTTTCGGAAATATTTTTTATATTTCAATTTAACTAAATGCTTCTGCCCAAGTACCCTGAGTTGATGCTTTAGAATATTCAGTTGCACGACCTTCAAAGAAATTCATGTGTTCGACAGCATTTAACATAGTATCTAACCACGTTAATGGATTTTTTTGAATATCATAAATAGGCTCTAAGCCAAGCTGGTTTAATCGTCTATTTGCAATGAATCTAATATAATCTTTAACTTCCTGTGCTGTTAAACCTTCCATTGGACCCATTTCAAAAGCTAGATCAATAAAAGCATCCTCGTGGTCAACAATAATTCTGCATGCCTCATAAAGTTCTTTTTTAAGTTTAGGTGTCCAAATTTCAGGATTTTCTTTAATAAACTCCTTAAAAATTCTGATCATAGAATTGCAATGAAGTGTTTCGTCTCTCACAGACCAAGTAACTATCTGTCCCATTCCTTTCATTTTATTGTGTCTAGGAAAATTCAATAAGATAGCAAAACTTGCAAATAACTGTAATCCCTCTGTAAAAGCACTAAACACAGCAACTGTTTTTGCAATATCTTCTTTAGAATTTACATTAAATCCTTGCATGTAATCGTACTTATCTTTCATCTCTTTATATTTCATGAATGCTGAATATTCTGACTCTGGCATTCCAATCGTGTCTAAAAGATGAGAATAAGCTGCTACATGAACTGTTTCCATCGCAGCAAAAGCTGTCATCATCATTAACACTTCTGTTGGTTTAAAAACAGTTGTGTAATGTCTTAGGTAACAATTGTTCACCTCTACATCAGCTTGAGTAAAAAACCTGAAAATTTGAGTTAATAGATTTTTTTCAGGTTGCGTAAGGTTCTTTTGCCAATCTCTAACATCATCTCCTAAAGGAACTTCTTCTGGTAACCAATGAATTCTTTGCTGAGTTAACCAGGCATCATAACACCATGGATATCTAAATGGTTTGTAAACTGGGTTTTCTACTAACAAGCCCATTTTTTTTGGTTGAATAATCTCTTTATTAATTTTTTCTGCTACTGACATGATAGACACTCCTCGTACTCTGGCTCTTCGTTGGTTGGTTGATTTTTAGATTTATAAACATTGGCTGTGATATCAGTTGATCTAGCATCATTGATATTTTCAGCTCGTTGAATTGATTTTGATCTACAGTAATAAAGGCTCTTTAAGCCTTTTTTCCATGCATCAAAATGAATTTTATGTAATTCTTTTTTATGAACATCGGCTGGTAAAAATAAATTTACCGACTGAGCTTGTGAAATAAATGGAGTTCTGTCACCACTTAGTTCAATTATCCAATTTTGATTAAGTTCAAAAGCTGTTTTAAATACATCTTTCTCTAAATCTGTTAAGAAATCTAGATGACTAACAGATCCTTGATTGGTAGTGATTGTAGACCATGTTTCGTCGTCATTTTTACCATGACTTTGTAGTATTTCCTCCAAATATCTATTTCTAACATTGAAAGATCCTGATAAAGTTTTGTGAGTGTAGCTATTAGCAGCAACAGGCTCTACTCCTGGTGATGCTCCACCACAAATAATTGAAATTGAAGCAGTTGGAGCTATTGCTGTCTTGTTAGAAAATCTTTCTTTGTAACCATACTCAGCTGCATCTGGACATGCACCTCTCTCTTCAGCTAAATCTTTAGACGCTTGGTTTACTTTTTCATGTATGTTTTTAAATATTTTTTTATTCCATGATTTTGCCATTACAGACTCTAGAGGAATTCTATTCTTTTGTAAAAATGAATGAAAGCCCATAACACCTAATCCAACACTTCTCTCTCTTTCTGCTGAATATTTTGCATCTTTAAACTGATCTGGTGCTTTATTTATAAAGTCAGATAAAACATTGTCTAAGAATCTCATCACATCACTAATCATATCTGGATCATCTTTCCATTCATCATATTTTTCCAAATTTAATGAAGACAAGCAACACACTGCTGTTCTATCTCTTCCATCTTTATCAATTCCTGTTGGTAAAGTTATTTCACTACATAAATTAGAGGTTTTCACTGTAAGATTTGCCAACTTGTGGTGTTGAGGAATTTGCCTGTTAACTGTATCAATATAAATTATATATGGTTCTCCAGTTTCAATTCTTGCAGTTAATAATCTTATCCATAAATTTCTCGCAGAAATAGTTTGTTGAACACTTCCATCAGCAGGACTTTTTAATGCCCACTGCTCATCTGTTTCAACTGCTCTCATAAATGCATCAGAAACTAAAACACCATGATGTAAGTTTAATGCTTTTCTATTTGGGTCCCCACCTGTTGGTCTTCTCATTTCAATAAATTCTTCAATCTCTGGATGATCAATAGGAAGATAACAAGCTGCTGAGCCTCTTCTTAACGAACCTTGACTAATGGCCATAGTTAAAGAGTCCATAACTTTTATAAAAGGAATTATTCCAGAAGTTTTTCCAACTCTTCCAATTTTTTCACCAATTGATCTTAAATTACCCCAGTAACTTCCAATACCCCCTCCTTTGGCTGCTAACCAAACATTCTCACTCCACAAATCAAGAATGCCTCCTAAGCTATCTGAGGCTTCATTTAAAAAACATGAGATTGGCAAACCTCTCTTTGTTCCACCATTTGATAAAACTGGTGTTGCAGGCATAAACCAAAGATTGCTAATATAGTTATAAATTCTTTGAGCATGTAGATTATCATCTGAATATGTACTTGCTACTCTTGCAAATAAATCTTGGTAAGATTCATTTAAACCAAGGTATCTATCTTTTAAAGTTGCTTTACCAAAGTCTGTAAGATTCGCATCTTTTGAACGGTCAATTTTAATTATGATACCTTTGTCGTTTTGAAATAATTCTGTCTCGTTATTTAAAGAGAAAAGGTCAGGCTTATTTATTTTAGAAACTTCTTTAACATTGGGGCTATATTCGGAGACAGCTTTTTTGAGGGCTTGAGAAAGAATCTTATTCATAAAAATTTAATATATTTTGTTATTAGTACGAAAACAACTATATGTTGTAGGCGTTTGCTGTAAATATACTATATAAACATTTAAACAACAGAACATTTATAGAACGCGACAAAATGATAATCAACAAAAAAATAAATTTTTTTGCAAGAAATTAACAAAAAAAGAGTAAGAAAATAGGTAATGAATCAAAATGTAAAAATAGACCCATTTGGCTTTAGAGAATATGACGCCCGATGGTTGTATAAAAAAGATATAAACCAATCTGGAATAGAGAATCTTGGCAAAGGATTAGGATCACAAATAAAAATTCACACAAAAAAAGACAATCCTAGAATTATCGTAGGCCATGATTACCGTTCCTATAGTGAAGAAATAAAAACTGCTCTCAAAAAAGGATTAATATCTACAGGATGCAATATAGAGGATATTGGTCTGTCATTATC
The DNA here is from genome assembly GCA_902587755.1 of uncultured Pelagibacteraceae bacterium. GTDB lineage: Bacteria > Pseudomonadota > Alphaproteobacteria > Pelagibacterales > Pelagibacteraceae > Pelagibacter. The sequence continues at coordinate 279,404 of CACIMN010000002.1, forward strand.
TCCCATGGTTTATTTTGCGCAATTTAATTTGGATGCAGATGCGGTTGCTATGGTTACAGCAAGTCATAATGAAAATGGGTGGACTGGTGTCAAAATGGGAATCAAAAAAGGACTAACTCATGCACCTGAAGAAATGAAAGAACTAAAAGAAATTACCTTAAATAAAAAGTTCACAAAAGGCGAAGGTAATGAAAAACAAATAAAGGATTTTGATAAAATTTATAAGGATGACTTAATAAGTAAAAATAAAATTAAGAAAAAAATAAAAGCTGTGGTAGCTTGTGGAAATGGAACAGCAGGTATTTTTGCCCCAGATATTCTAAGGGGTATTGGATGTGAGGTAATAGAATTAGATTGTAATCTAGATTGGAATTTTCCTAAATACAATCCAAATCCAGAGGATATGGAAATGCTTCACGAAATAGTAAAAGTAGTTAAAGAAAACAATGCTGATATAGGTTTTGGATTTGATGGTGATGGAGATAGGGTTGGTGTTATTGACGATAAAGGTAATGAAATATTTTCAGATAAAATTGGTCTTCTAATTGCTAGAAATTTATCAGGTAAACATAAAAATTCAAAATTTGTAGTAGATGTAAAATCAACAGGTTTATATTCAAAAGATAAAATCTTGTTAGAAAACAACTGTGAAACAATTTATTGGAAAACAGGTCATTCTCATATTAAAAGAAAAGTGAACACTGAAAAAGCTTTGGCAGGTTTTGAAAAAAGTGGTCATTTCTTTTTTAATCAACCTTTAGGATATGGTTATGATGATGGAATTAACTCAGCAATTCAAGTTTGTCACTTATTAGATAATCAAAATAAAAAAATGAGTGAAATTATTGGTGAATTACCTAGTACATTCCAAACACCAACAATGGCACCTTTTTGCAAAGATGAAGAGAAATATATTGTTGTTGAAGAGCTAGTTAAGCAAATTAAAAATTTAAAAGAAAACAAAACTGAAATTGATGGTCAAGTTATTAATGATATTTTAACAGTTAATGGAGTTAGATTTTCATTTGGAGATGGTTCTTGGGGACTTATAAGAGCATCTTCAAACAAACCATC
>CACIMN010000003.1 GCA_902587755.1 uncultured Pelagibacteraceae bacterium
AAAATTATTATCTATCTCAACTACTTTGAATTTTTCTTTTCGACCTAATAGGTCTAAACGTTGTTCAATTTTTTCTTTAATTTTTTTTTCATCTAAAAATTCATCTGGAATTTTTTCATTAAAAACATATTGATCGTTTGTTTCACACAAATTTTGATACTTATAAAGAAGTTCACTTGCTGTTTTTAGGTTACAGAAATGCCAACCTCCATTTTCAATTATATTATTTAATCTAAATTTATCTATTCTCCAAAAAGGTCTTTTCTTAAACTTTAAACTTCTCAACCATTGAGGAGACTTTAAATATTTTTTTACACACATTCTTGAGCCTATCCAAAATGGATTTGCTTGAGCTTGTAAATTTAATTTGTAGTAATAATGATTTTGCTTCAAAGCAACATATCTTTTTTTATGATCAAAACTTTTAATTGCTCGTGGGTTTGGTATTTCATCTAAATCTGATATTATTATTAAGTCATTTTTTTTAGCGTCTTCTAAGCCTCTTTGAATACAGTTTCTTTGATAGTTTTCTCTTAGCCAAGGATTCTTTCCATCGGGCATGTCATCGACCTGGATGTAAATAATTTTTTTTTTAAATTTATCAAATTTTTTAATATCAAATCTAAATTTCTTATAGTTATTTTGCCAAGTCTTGTTTCCTTCAACAATTACAAAATAGTCTACATAATCATTTAAAATATTCAATCTTAAGTCTAATAGTAAGTCTTCATCCCAATAAGAAAAGCAATCATATATTTTCATTTATTATCTTTGTTAATTTTTAAAACCCCTATAAAGGCTTCTTGAGGAATTTCAACTCTCCCAAATTGTTTAGATCTTGCCTTTCCTTTCTTTTGTTTTTCTAAAAGTTTTCTTTTTCTATCAGTTGCACCACCACCATGAATTTTAGTAAGCACATCTTTTTTAAATCCTTTTATTGTTTCTCTCGCAATAATTTTTCCACCTATTGCAGCTTGCACTGGTATCATAAAATTATGTCTTGGTATCAAGTCTTTTAATTTTTCGCATACTTCTCTACCTGTTTTTTGAGCAAAATCTTTATGTATCATCATGGCTAAAGCATCAACTGGTTCTCCATTAACTAGAATACCAAGTTTTACCAAATCACCTTCCCTATGCTCAATGATTTCATAATCAAAACTCGCATAGCCACTAGTCATAGATTTTAGTCTGTCATTAAAATCAAAAACAACTTCATTTAATGGCAACTCATAATTTACTACAGCTCTATTACCTGAATAACTTAAATTAGTCTGAATTCCTCTTTTATCCTGACACATTTTTATAATCGAACCTAAATATTGGTCGGGAGTAATGATTGTTGCTTTTATCCATGGCTCTTCGATATATTTGATTAAAGTTGGATCAGGTAAACTTGATGGATTTTGAAGATCAATTATATTTCCGTTATTCAGATGAACCTTGTAAACAACACCAGGTGTAGTTGTTAATAAATTAACATCAAATTCTCTTTCTAATCTTTCTGTTACAATTTCTAAGTGAAGTAAACCTAAAAATCCACATCTAAAACCTAATCCTAAAGCAGATGATGACTCTGGCTCAAATGAAAAACTTGCATCATTCAATTGTAATTTAGCTAGACCGTCTTTAAGTTTTTGAAACTCAGAACTATCTACTGGAAACAGCCCACAGAACACCACCGGCTTACTTGGTTTAAATCCTGGCAAAGCATTTTTTAAAGGTTTTGAAGCATCACAAATAGTATCTCCAACTTTTGTTTCAGACAAAACTTTAATTCCTGTTGTAATAAATCCAATTTCACCTGTTCTTAGTTCATTTATATCTACTGGTTTTGGTGTAAAAACCCCAACTTTTTCAACAATATATTCCTGGTTAGTAGACATCATTTTTATTTTCATGTGTTTTGAAAGTTTGCCATCAATTACTCTAACTAAAATTACTACACCTAGATACGTATCATACCAACTATCAACCAATAGACATTTTAGATCCGCAGAACTTTCTCCTTTTGGAGCTGGTAATATTGTAATAATTTGCTCTAAAATATCTTCTATTCCTTCTCCAGTTTTACCTGAACACGGAATTGCATTTTCAGTATCAATTCCTATTACATCCTCGATTTGTTTTTTTGATCTATCGAGATCTGAAGCTGGTAAATCTACCTTATTTAAAACAGGTACTATTTCATGATTAGTATCAAGCGCTTGATAAACGTTTGCTAAAGTTTGAGCTTCTACACCTTGAGTACTATCTACAATTAAAATTGAACCTTCACATGCATATAATGATCTACTAACTTCATAACTGAAATCAACATGGCCTGGGGTATCAATAATATTTAAAATATAATCTTTTCCATTTTTAGCTTTGTAATTTAATTTTACGGTTTGAGCTTTAATTGTGATTCCTCTTTCACGTTCAATATCCATAGAATCCAAAACTTGAGCTTTCATTTCTCTTTCAGTTAATCCACCGCAACTATGAATAATTCTATCAGCTATAGTAGATTTTCCATGATCAATATGTGCAATGATTGCAAAATTTCTTATATTATCAATTGTACTCATTATTTTTTTTAAGAACGGATTTTAGCGCCAGTTTTATTTTCAACTGTTTCTATAATCAAGTTATTAATTTTCTCTAAATCATTATCCGTTAATGTTTTTTCCAATGATTGAATAGTAACACTTATAGCAACTGATTTTTTATTTTCAGGAATATTTTCTCCTTCGTAAACGTCAAATACTTTAATGTTTGAAATTAAATTTTTATCAATAGTTGATATGACACTTACTAGATCTTGCGTACTTATTTTTTTATCAACAATAAATGCAAAATCTCTCTCAGATTTTTGAAAGTCAGACACTGAATATTTTATTTTTTGATCTTTTAAAGGTTTTTTTGGCAATTTTAAATTATCTAGAAATATTTCGAATCCTACTAAAGACTCTGTTTTAATATCTAACTTTTTGATAATGTTTGGATGAATTTCACCAAAATAAGCAGCTACCTTATCTTTTCCCTTATTTAAGTATACTCTACCTGATTTTCCTGGATGATAATAATTAGGGCTTTCATCATCAATATAAAATTTTTCTGAGTCATAACCGGCTTCTACTAAAGTTTGTATAACATCTCTTTTAATATCAAAAACATCTATATTTCTTTCTTTTTCAATCCATGAAAGTCGAGATTTTTTTCCAGCTGACAAACCACAAACAACTGTATTCTGTTCTCCAGGTTTTGAACCATAAAATATTGGCCCTATTTCAAATATTGATAAATCTTTAATTCCTCTATCTAAGTTTTTGCTCATGTACATTACTAAATTTGAAAAAATAGAATTTCTTAATACTCCCAATTCAGAGCTAATTGGATTTACAATTTTTATTTCTTTACTATATTCTTTAAAGTGATCATTATATTTAGAGTCTGTAAAAGACCATGTAATTGCTTCCAAATACCCTTTGGATGCTACTGCCCTTTGAAGAAAATGAAATAACTTTTGAGTTGGATTTAAAGTATTTTTTGATCTTTCTTTAATAGGATTTTCTATTTTTATTTTTTCATAGCCACTAATTCTTACAAGTTCCTCAACTATATCAATTTCTTGAACAATATCTGGTCTCCAAGATGGAACTGATAATTTAAAGAATTTTTTTTCTTTTTTTAATTTAAAGCCAAGCTTTTCTAAAATGATTATCATTTCTTTGGTTGAAATTTTAAAACCAGTAATTTTTTCAAATGTTTTTGGTTCAAATTTTATTACTTTGTTTTTATAAGTTTCAATTTTTTGAATATCTATTTTACTAATTTCACCACCACAAATTTCCTTAATTAAAAAAGCTGCTTTATTCAATCCATCTTCAATAGATAACTGATCAATACCTCTTTCAAATCTAAATTTAGCATCTGTATCGATATTCAATTTTTTAGCAGTTTTTCTAATTGATCTTGGATCAAAATAAGCCGATTCTAATAAAACATTTTTTGTATCTAACTCTGTACCAGATCTTGTTCCTCCAATAATTCCTCCTAAACCTAAGACACCTTTGTTGTCACTTATTACACACATTTCATCATGTAGTTTATAATTTTTATTATCTAGAGCAGTAAATTCTTCTCCTGATTTTGAATTTCTAACAATTATTCCCTTATCAATTTTATCAGCATCGTATGCATGCAAAGGACGATTAATATCAATCATGACATAATTTGTAATATCTACAATTGCAGATATTGGTTTTTGACCTATAGAAATTAATTTATCTTTCAACCATTTAGGACTTTCTGTATTTTTAACGTTAGTTATCAAGCAGCTGCCAAAAGACAAACAGCCTTGTTTTTTTTCTTTTGTTATTTTTACTTTTAAGGTCTGTTTTTTATTAGATTTAATTTTTTTATCTTTTTCTGGTTTTAAATTTCCAAAACCTGCGGCTGATAGATCTCTTGCTATCCCCCGAACACCAAGACAGTCTGGTCTATTTGGTGTAATTGATAAATCGATAAGATTAGAACTTGGTTTAGAAAAATAACTTTTTCCAATATTTTTTGCATATTTCAAAGATGATAATTCAGTAATTCCATCACTTTCATCTGATAAATTCAATTCAGACTCAGAACAAAGCATTCCATAAGATGTAACATCTCTAATTTTAGCAACAACAAGTTTAGTTTTGTTTTTTGGGATTATTGCACCTGGTGGAGCATACACAGTAATAAGACCCTCTCTTGCATTTGCAGCCCCACAAATAACTTTTTTGATTTCTTTATTACCAACATCAACATCGCAAACTTTAAGCCTATCTGCGTTTGGGTGTTTTTCTGTTTTTATGATTTTTGCTACCTTAAATAAATCTAATCCTTCAGATAAATTTTCTATACTCTCAACCTCAAGACCTATGTCTGTTAGTTTCTCAAGAAGTTTATCTTCTTTAGCACTTATTTTTAAATGATCTTTTAACCATTCATATGTAATCTTCATCTGCTTAAACCTCTGTAATTTGAGGGAACATCAAGTGGATCAAAACCAAAATGATTTAGCCATCTGTAGTCACAATCAAAAAACGCTCTTAAATCATTAATGCCGTATTTAAGCATTGCTAATCGGTCTATACCTATGCCAAAAGCGTATCCTTGAAATTTAGAAGGATCTACTTTTACATTTTTTAAAACATTAGGATGCACCATGCCACAGCCTAAAATTTCAAGCCACTTATCTCCTTCTCCGATAATTATTTTGCCATCTTTTATTTCATAACCAATATCAACTTCTGCAGATGGTTCTGTAAATGGAAAATGACTGGGTCTAAATCTCATTTTAATTTTTTCGACCTCAAAAAATTCTTTAATAAAATAATTCAAGCATCCTTTTAAATGTCCCATATTAATATTTGTGTCTATATGCAAACCTTCTACTTGATGAAACATTGGTGCGTGTGTTTGATCACTATCAGATCTATAAGTTCTACCAGGAGCAATGATCTTAAATGGAGGTTTGTCTTTTAGCATAGTTCTAATTTGAACTGGTGAAGTATGAGTTCGTAACAAAACTTCTTTGTTTTCATCTAAGTAAAATGTATCATGCATATCTCTTGCTGGATGATTGTCCGGTGTGTTTAAAGCAGTAAAGTTGTTATATTCATTTTCAACATCAGGGCCTTCCTCAACACTAAATCCTATTTCAGAGAAAATAGATGAAATTTCATCAATAGTTTGTGATACTGGATGAACTTTTCCTCTAACGAATGGTCTTTCAGGTAAAGTTATATCAACTTTTTCCTTTTCTAATTTTTCGTTTATCTTTTTTCCTTCTATCTCTTTAATTTTAGAAGTTATCAAATTCTGAAGCTCATCTTTAACTTGATTTAAATCTGATGCAAATTTTTTTCTATCAGTCTCTGGAATTGACCCTATTGTTTTAAATTTTGATGAAATTAAACCATTTTTACCAAAGAGATCAGTTTTGATTTCATTTATTTGATCAATGCTTAAATCATTTTCAAGCTTTGATATAAACTGATCTCTAATATTTTTTATCTCTGACATATTAGTAGATTATTTCCTTAAGAAATAAAAACAATAGCGAAGATTAATTTAAAGCTGATTGAGCTTTTTGGACAATTGTTTTGAATGCTTCTGGGCTATCGTAAGCAATTTCAGCAAGAATTTTTCTATCTATTGCAATACCGCATTTATTTAATCCATTGATAAATTTTGAGTAAGTTAAGCCTTCAGCTCTAACTCCAGCGTTGATTCTCTGTATCCACAATGATTTAAAATCTCTTTTTTTATTTCTTCTGTCTCTGTAAGCGTATTGCATGGATTTTTCCATAGCTTGCTTAGCAACTCTAATAGTGTTTTTTCTTCTACCCCATTGACCCTTTACAGCTTTTAAAACTTTTTTATGTTTAGCTTTACTGGTTACACCTCTTTTAACTCTTGCCATTATTAACCTCTTAAACTGTAAGGCATGTATGACTTAACAATTTTTCCATCTTGTTTAGACAATGTTGTAGTGCCTCTCAGTTTTCTTATTTGTGAATTCGTTCTTTTGATCATACCATGTCTTTTGCCTGCTTGAGCAGAAATAACTTTACCCTTAGCAGATATTTTAAATCTTTTTTTTGCTGAGCTTTTTGTTTTTAGTTTTGGCATAATTCTGCGGACTTATACAAAGAAAGATATAATTTTACAACCTCTATTAAGGCTTATAAAGGCTGAATTACCATAATCATTTGCTTCCCATCAAACTTGGGATGTAATTCCACCTTACCGATATCTTTCATATCTTCTTTAATTTTGCCCATTAGTTCGTTTCCTAAATGGGAATGCTGGAGTTCTCTACCTTTAAATCTAATAGTGAATTTTACCTTATCTCCTTTAGCTATAAATTTTTTAGCATTTTTAACTTTAAACTCATAATCATGAGTTTCCGTAACAGGTCTCATTTTAATTTCTTTTAAAGAAACAATTTTTTGTTTTTTCTTTGCTAGATTTGCTTTTTTCTGAGCATCATACTTGTATTTACCCATATCCATTATTTTACATACTGGAGGATTTGCATTAGGTGCTATTTCAATTAAATCTAAACCTTGATTTTTTGCCATTGAAATAGCCTCATTGGTATTTATAACTCCAAGATTTTCGCCATCACTTGCTATTACTTGTACATCTGGAGAAGAAATTCTATTATTAGATCTTGGACCTCTGTCCTTAGTTCTTCTTTGAAAATAATTTTGCTTGAAGTCTGCCACTTAGTTTGATGATGCTTTATTTAAAGCAGAGAATGTTTTTAAAAATTTATCTATACCCATATTTTCTTGTTTATTAGAGTCTAATCTTCTAATCGTTACTGAATTGGAGTCAACTTCTTTTTTACCACAAATTAATAAAAGCGGTATTTTTGCTAAAGAATGATCTCTAATTTTATAATTTAAATTATGATTTTTTAAATCTACTGCTGAACTTATACCTGAATTTTTAATTTTTTCTGATACCTTGAGTGCATAATCATTAAATTCTTCTGAAATAGGTATTACCATAGTTTGTAAAGGAGATATCCAAAATGGAAATTTGCCCGCATAGTTTTCAATTAAAATTCCAATAAATCTCTCTAAAGAACCAAATAATGCTCTGTGCAACATAACAGGAATTTTTTTAGTTCCATCTTTATCAACATAAGAAGCGTCTAATCTTCCAGGTAAATTTAGATCTACTTGCAAAGTTCCACATTGCCAATCTCTGCCAATAGCATCTCGTAAAACAAATTCAATTTTAGGACCATAAAATGCTCCCTCACCTTTATTAATAGTATATTCTAATTTAGAAGCTTTAACAGCTTCGAGTAAGGAGGCTTCTGCTTTATCCCATATTAAATCATCACCAACTCTTATTTCCGGTCTATCTGCATATTTTAGAATTACATTTTCAAAACCAAGGTCCTTATAAATATCTAGTATTAAATTTGTAACAATTAAACATTCACTAGTAATTTGATCTTCAGTACAAAAAATATGGGCATCATCTTGTGTAAAGGCTCGTACTCTTAATAACCCATGTAAAGCGCCAGATGGCTCATAACGATGAACTTTTCCAAATTCAGCAAAACGTAAAGGAAGATCTCTGTAACTTTTTAGGCCTTGATTAAATACCTGAATATGACCAGGGCAATTCATCGGTTTAATTGCAAAAACTTTCTCATCTGGTGTTTCAGAAGTGTACATGTTTTCTCCATATTTTTCCCAATGTCCTGATTTTTCCCATAGTTGTCTATCTAGTACCTCAGGAGTATTTACCTCTTTATAACCGGCAGCATCTTGTCTGCTTCTCATGTAGTTAATTAGCTTTTGAAATAAACCCCATCCTCTTTCATGCCAAAATACTGAGCCAGGGCTTTCTTCTCTAAAGTGAAATAAATCCATTTCTCTTCCTAATTTTCTATGATCTCTTTTTTCCGCTTCTTCTATTCTTTTCAAATATTCATCTAGATCTTTTTGAGTTGCCCAACTCGTACCATATATTCGTTGCAACATTTCATTATTAGAGTCTCCTCTCCAATATGCTCCTGATACTTTTGTAAGTTTAAAATATTTTCCTATTTTACCTGTAGAGGATAGATGTGGGCCTCTACATAAATCATGCCATTCTCCATGAAAATAAATTGATACATCTTCGTTTTCAGGTATGGCTTCAATCAGCTCGGCTTTATAAATTTCTCCTTTTTTTTTAAAATGACTAATTGCTTTATTTCTATCCCAAACTTCTCTTTTTGTTATTTCATTCCTATCAACAATCTCTCTCATTTTATTTTCAATTTTTACTAGATCATCCTCTGTGAATGGTTCTTTTCTAGCAAAGTCGTAATAAAATCCATTTTCAATCACGGGTCCAATTGTAACTTGAGTTCCAGGAAATAATTCTTGAACAGCCATAGCTAAAATATGAGCTGTGTCATGCCTTATAGTTTCCAAGCCCTCAGGATTTTTTGAAGTAAAAATTTTTACAGAACAATCTTTTTCAATTAGAAAATCAAGATCTTTAAGCTCACCATCAACGCTTATGACCATGGCTTGCTTGGCTAACGATTTACTAATTTTTTCAGCTACTTCCAGTCCAGTAACTTTATTAGGAAAATCAATATTGTTTCCGTCAGGTAATGTTATTATCGGCATTTAATTTAATAATCTCTTATACTCTGAATAAGTAGAAAAGCACATTTTTTCAACATTAAATTTTTGAACTATGTTTTTTCTTCCCTCATTACCAATTGATTTTAATAGAGTTTCATCCATCTTAAGAGTTTTTAAAATTTTATCACTTAATGATTTAGCATTTCCTGCTTCGAATAAAAAACCAGTTTTTTCATCAATTATCGTTTCGTTAGAACCTCCAATGTTACTTGCTATAATTGGTTTTTCCATTGATTGTGCTTCAACAGCAACTCTGCCAAAAGCCTCTGGTTCTGTTGAGGCTGAAACAATAATATCAGAAACTTTATAAGCTAAGGCCATATCTTTACAATGATCTATGAATCTTATTTGTTTCAATAATCTGTATTGCTCTGAGAGTCTTATTAATTTTTTCTTATATAAATCTCTACCTTGATCACTACCTAAAATAACTGCATAAAACGCTTCATAACCCAGTTCTATATTCACTAAATTAATTGCCTCTATAAAAACTTCCTGTCCCTTCCAAGAGGTTAATCTACCAGGTAAAAGTATAATTTTTTTATCTTTTTCAATGTTCCATTTTTTTAATAATTTTTTCTCATCAATTTCAATTTTAGTTGTTGGATCAAAGTAGTCGACATTTATTCCTCTAAAAATAACCATTAATTTTTTTTTCTCATTTAAATATTTTGAATAATTTTTTTTTATATGAGAAAAAATAAAATTAGATCCTGCAATAATTAAATCTGCTCTAATCATTACTGAATTATAAATTTTTTTTATATTACTCTTAAAATTGTATGTTCCATGAAATGTAGTTACAAATTTTCGTCCTGTGATTTTTGTTGCTAACAAACATGACCAAGCAGGTGCTCTACTTCTCGCGTGAACAAGAGAAATATTATAAACCAAAATTATTCCAATTAAGATAAAAGCATTAATTAAAATTAGTAAAGGATTTTTACTTTGCACTGGAAGTCTAAATATTTTAACTTTTTTTCTATCTACAAATTTAAGTAATTCACCACCACTTGTTACAATAAATGATTTACAATTATTTTCTGGTAAATAATGGGCAATATCATAACAGCCTGTTTCAGCTCCTCCATAACCTAATTTTGGAATTACTTGTAAAACTTTTAAATCAGATGACATTTGATATGATTATATATTAATAGACAAAACTTATAAACGATTATGGCAAATTTCAGATTTCATCAAATATCGAATACACAAAAAATTAGACATATTTCCAAAATTTATAAGAATAGTTCTTTTATAGTTTTTTTGCATGGCTTTATGTCAGATCTTGAAGGAAAAAAACCAAATGCATTTTTGAAATTTGCTAAAAAAAATAAAATTAGTTTTTTGGCACTAGAATACTCTGGTCATGGTAAATCTTCTGGAAAATTTGAAAATGGAAATATTTCAAAATGGAGTAAAGAGACATCAATTTTAATAAAAAAATACGTTAAAAAAAAAGAATTTATACTAATTGGTTCAAGTATGGGTGCATGGATTTCGCTCAATCAATTCAAAATTTTCAAAAAACAGATTAAAGGATTTTTAGGAATAGGGGCTGCTCCTGAATTTTTAGAAAATTTAATGTGGAAAAAATTTACTAAAAAAATGAAAAAGGAAACAATACGTAAGGGTATTTATCTATTAAGACATGACAATTATGAATATCCAATTACTCTACAATTAATAAAAGATGGAAGAAAAAACAAAGTCTTAAATAAGAAAATTAATTCAAATATTAAAGTAACAATGGTACATGGTGAAAAAGATGAGGCAGTTCCTGTCTCATATTCAAGAAAAGTTTTAAAATTATTTCCAAAAGCTAAGAAAAAATTAAATATTATAAAAAAAGGTGATCACAGTTTATCAAATAAAAAATGGCTAAATATAATTTTAAAAGAGCTTCAATTATTAATTTAGCTTACTTTTTTTATATCTTTTTTTAAAGTAATTGGAATTTTTAATTTATCCAACATTTCTTTAGGACACACCTGAATAAAATTATTTACTTCATCGTCGAAGTTCTCAATTATTTTTTTCGATAATTGAGACTCAGTTTCTTTAAAGTGCTCACTCACTAAACTTTTTAGATATTTTTTCCAATAATCTGTTTCTAAATTTTGCCAAACTACTGATTCTGGATTTACTTTCTTTTCAAACTGTTGAGATTTGTCATATATAAATGCCATTCCACCTGTCATACCGGCTGCAAAATTATCACCAACATCTCCTAAAATTACTACAGTTCCACCAGTCATATATTCACATCCATTAGAATCACATCCTTCAATTACTGTAACTGCACCAGAATTTCTAACTGAAAATCTTTCACCAGCCTGGCCAGCAGCAAAAAGTTTTCCTGAAGTAGCTCCATAAAGAACAGTATTTCCTAAAATTGTATTCTCGTTTGAAACTAAATTACTCTCTTCAGGTAATTTTATCGAAATTGTAGCTCCAGACAAACCTTTGCCAACATAGTCATTTGCATCTCCTTTTAATGCAAGTTTCAAGCCTTTAGAAGAAAATGCACCAAATGATTGACCCGCCGATCCTTTAAAATTTAAAACTAAAAAGTTTTCATCAAGTTTTTCATAACCGTATTTATTATACAAATGATGAGAAATTCTTGTGCCTACTGCCCTATGAGTATTTTTTATTTGATATTCTTTCTCAATTTTTTCAGAATTATCTAAAGCTTGTTCAATTTCTGGCCAAATTTGTTGGTCAAGAGTATCTGGTACACTATTTATTTCTTGATCCTCACAATACCTTGGATTATTTCCAGTATCAGCTTGAACAAATAAAGGATTTAAATCTAAATCGTCTAAATTTGGAGAACCCTTACTAACCTGTTTTAACAAGTCGGTCCTACCAATCACTTCATTTAATGATTTAAAACCTAAATTTGCTAATATTTCTCTTACTTCAGTAGCTATAAATGTGAACAAATTAACTACTTTTTCTGGAGTTCCAGTAAATTTTTCTCTAAGCTTTTCATCTTGTGTACAAACGCCTACAGGACACGTATTTGAATGACACTGCCTTACCATTATACATCCCATTGCAACTAATGCTGTTGTAGCAACTCCATATTCTTCAGCACCCATCATTGCTGCTATCACCACATCTCTTCCAGTTTTAATTCCACCATCTGTTCTCAATGTAACTTTATGTCTAAGATTATTTAAAGTTAATACTTGGTTTGCTTCGGTCAAACCCATTTCCCATGGTATTCCAACATACTTAACACTAGTCTGTGGTGTTGCTCCTGTTCCACCATTATGTCCAGAAATTAATATTATATCTGCTTTTGCTTTAGCTACACCAGCTGCAATTGTTCCTACTCCAGAGGAAGCAACAAGCTTAACTCCAACTCTTGCATTAGGATTTATCTGTTTCAAATCATAAATTAGTTGTGCAAGATCTTCGATTGAATATATATCATGATGCGGTGGTGGTGATATTAAAGTTACTCCAGGAGTTGAATGTCTAAGTTTAGCAATTTCCTCTGTAACTTTAAATCCAGGTAGCTGACCTCCCTCACCAGGCTTAGCGCCTTGTGCAATTTTAATTTCTATCTCATTACAATTATTAAGATAATTAACTGTAACTCCGAATCTTGCAGAAGCTATTTGTTTTACTCTTGAGTTTGCGCTGTCACCATTATCTAAAACTTTAAATCTACTTGCGTCTTCACCGCCCTCTCCACTACATGAAGCACCTTTGATCCGGTTCATTCCAGTTGCCAAAGTTTCATGTGCCTCTTTCGATAAAGCTCCATGAGACATGCTCCCGCTTCCAAATCTTTTTAAAATATTTTCTATTGGTTCAACCTCAGAAATATCTATTGGTCCACTTAATTTTTTTTCTCTAAAATCAATTAAATCTCTAAGATTTATTGGTGGTAAACTATAAATACCGTCTGCATATCTTTTATAAGCATCATAGGAGTTAGATCCAACAGCACTTTGAAGTAAATGAATTAATTTTCCCTGATATTGATGAGTTTCACCATTTTTACGATATCTGTATATACCACCTATCGGTAAAATACTTTCAGTACTTTCAAACGCCTCTTTATGAATCTCTCGAATTTTTTTCTCTATTCCCGTAAGTCCAATACCTGAAATTTTAGAAACAACTCCTGGAAAATAATCTGCAACAATTGTTCTACTTAAACCTACAGTTTCAAAGTTACATCCACCTCTATAAGAACTTAGAACTGAAATACCCATCTTAGACATAATTTTTAATAGACCTGCGTTTACTGATTTTATGTATCTCTCCACACATTCATTAAAGCTAAATTGACCAAATAATTTCTTTTCATGACGCTGAAATAAACTATCAAATGCTAAATATGGATTTACAGTAGTTGCTCCAACTCCTATTAATGTTGCAAAAGAATGTGTATCTAAAGCCTCTCCAGATTGAACATTTATTGATACATATCCTCTTAGTTTTTTTTCAATAAGGAATGAGTTAATTGATCCAACTGCTAAAAGCATTGGTATTGGAAGTTTTAAGTCAGAAAGCTCTTTGTCACTTAAGATCAATTGAGTAACTCCCTGTCTTACTGCAATTTCAGCTTCTTTTTGAATTTTTTTAATTGTATCAAATAAAGTTTCTTCCTCGGAAAAAGTACAATCAATTATAGATGAATTGTTGCCAAAAAAATTTATAAATTTTTCAAACTGAGAATTTGATAAAATTGGACTATTTAAAACATAAATATTTTGCTTTGTTAAATTATCAAAATTTAAAATATTTCCAAGATTTCCAAATCTTGTTTTCAAACTCATAACCTTGTTTTCTCTTAAAGAGTCTATTGGCGGGTTTGTGACTTGACTAAAATTCTGTCTAAAAAAATGGTATAACGGTCTATACCTATCTGACAAAACTGCCAATGGTGTATCGTCCCCCATGGATCCAGTTGCTTCTTTAGCATCTTCTGCCATAGGATGTAGTATGAGCTCAAGGTCTTCTAAACTTATTCCAAAAGTATATTGCCTTCTTCTTAAATCATCTCCCGAAAAAAAATTTTTTTCATCTGAAATAGTTAACTTATCATCTAGATCGATGATTTGTGAATTAAAGTGTTTATACTCTTTGGCTAAATAATCTTTTATTTGCTTATTAGTAAATACTTTACCTTTTTCTATTCTAACTCCAATTATTTCCCCAGGACCCAATCTTCCCTTTGACAAAATTCTTTTTTCATTTAATTCAATCATTCCTGTTTCAGAACCTGCAAATAATAATTTGTCTTTTGTAATTGCGTATCTTAAAGGTCTTAATCCATTTCTATCATTTGCGGCTATAACCCACTCATTATCAGTCCCAGCAATAGCTGCCGGTCCATCCCATGGCTCCATAGTACTGTTTAAAAAATTAAACAATTGTTGGTGATCTTTTGTTAGAGTTTTATTTTTTTTAGACCATGCGTCTGGAACCATCATAAGCTTCGCCAAAGGCGCAGGCTGACCAGATATATTTAATAATTCAAAAACATTGTCTAATGCAGCAGAGTCTGATGCTCCCTGTTGTATAACAGGTTTTAAGTTTTCAATATCGTCAAAAAGGGTACTGTTCATCTCTTGCTCGTGAACCTTCATCCAATTTTTATTTCCTCTATAAGTATTAATTTCACCATTATGCGCTATAGCTCTAAAGGGTTGAGCTAAATTCCAGCTAGGTGCTGTGTTTGTTGAAAATCTTTGATGAAAAATAGCAAACCTTGAAACAAATCTCTCATCTTTTAGATCAAGGTAGAAATCTGAGATAGCTTCAGCTAAAAACATTCCCTTATAAATGACAGATTTAGAGCTCAATGAACAAATATAAAAATTGTTTAAAGACTTTTTAAAAGCCTCATTTTCTATCTTTCTTCTAGTTTCATAAATTTTTCTTTCTAAATCTTTATTTGTTAATTCTGGATCATAAGGTTTGAACAACACTTGGATGATTTCAGGCATTGTTTGGAATGCTTTTTCTCCTAAAACTTTAGGATTAACTGGAACTTGTCTCCAACCATAAATACTAAAATCATTTTTTGTTAGTTCACTTTCAACAATAGTTTTGCAACTTTCTTGTGCTGAGTAATCATTACGAGGTAGAAATATCATGCCCACACATATTTCAGAATTGTCATGTGTGTGTCCTGTCACTTCTATCTTTTCAATGAAGAAATCTTTAGGTATTTCAACATGAATCCCAGCTCCATCACCAGTTTTCCCATCGGCATCTACAGCACCTCTGTGCCAAACTGCTTTTAACGCTTCAATACCATACTCTACAACTTTACGAGATTTTTTACCTTCGGTTGATGCAATTATACCAACACCACAAGCATCATGCTCCATGTCCTCTGAATAAATATTATTTTCTTTTAAAAGGTGAAGGTTCTTTTTGTAATTTTCCATTAGGCCACTCTTTTTTCCACTTTAGATTTACTCTCTAGATAAGTTTTAATTGAAGCTGCTGCATCTCTTCCATCTTTTATCGCCCAAACAACTAGTGAAGCTCCTCTGACTATATCACCAGCAGCAAACACACCTTTTATATTTGTTTCCATAGTATCAAAATCTGTTTTAACAGTTCCCCACTTTGTTACTTGTAATTCACTACTATCAAATAAATTTGGTAAATCCTCAGGATCAAAACCTAGTGCTTTGATAACCATATCTGCTTTTGTTTCATAACTTGAGCCTTCTTGTACTTGTGGCTTTCTTCTTCCTGTCTCGTCTGGATCACCTAATTTAATTTGATCTACAATTATTTTTTCTACTTTATTTTTACCTTTAAATTCTTTAGGACTTGATAACCAAACAAACTCAACACCTTCTTCTTCTGCGTTTGCAACTTCTCTAGCAGATCCTGGCATATTTTCTTTATCTCTTCTATACAAACATTTAACAGATTTTGCCTTCTGTCTTATAGAAGTTCTTACACAATCCATTGCTGTATCACCTCCACCGATTACAACAATATCTTTACCTTCTGCGTTTAAAATTCCTTTGTCAAACAACTCAACATCATCTCCTAAACCTTTTTTATTAGATGCTGTTAAAAAATCCATTGCAGGAAAAATATTATCAAGATCATTTCCAGGTAAGTTTACTTCTCTTGCTTTATAAACTCCTGTAGCAATTAAAATTGCATCGTGTTTTTTTCTCAATTGGTCTAGGCTTGCATCTTTACCAACTTCAAAATTTTGAACAAATTCAATTCCTCCATCCTTTAAGAGTTTTGTTCTTCGCTCTACAACTTCTTTTTCTAATTTAAAATTTGGAATTCCATAAATTAATAATCCTCCTGCTCTATCATATCTATCGTAGACAGTAATTTTATATCCATTTTTTCTTAATTGTTCTGCAGCAGCTAAACCAGCAGGACCTGCTCCTATAATTCCTACACTTTGATTTTTTTCATTCGTTACCTTAATTGGTTTTACCCAACCCTTAGCCCAAGCATTATCTGTAATATATTTTTCTACTGATCCAATAGTTACTGTTCCATGACCAGACTGTTCAATTACACAATTTCCCTCGCATAATCTATCTTGGGGGCAAATTCGGCCACACACCTCAGGCATATTGTTTGTGCTTTGGGATAATTCATACGCCTCTTTTAATCTTCCCTCTGCTGTCAGTTTAAGCCAATCTGGAATATTGTTACTTAAAGGACAATGAACTTGGCAAAAAGGTACTCCACATTGCGAACACCTACTCGACTGTTCTTTGGCTTTTTCGTTGATATACTCGTCATAAATTTCTTTAAAATCTTTCTTTCTGTTATCAACTTCTCTTTTAGGTGGAGTTTGTTGACCTATTTTAACAAATTTGAGCATTTTATCAGACATAATATTATTTAAGTTTCGGCAAAATATACCCTGATTTATGTATATAAAGCATAAAATAGGTCATATATATTGACCTTAATTTTTAAAATATTACCGCCAATAAACAAGTTTTTAATTATTGCATAGCTATTATGCTTAAATCGAATTGTTTTAAATAAATACTTTATAAGTTACGAAGAAATAATGTTTCAAAATATTATAGAAGTTTTAATTCTATCTGCAATTCAAGGAATATCTGAATTTCTTCCAATTAGTTCTTCTGCTCATTTAATTTTGGTTTCTACTTTATATGAATTTAAATCTAGTTCTTTGCTTATTGATATCAGCCTCCATCTAGGTTCACTAATAGCAATAATTTATTTTTTTAGAGATGAACTATTTGATGCTAGAAAAAATAAAAGAATTTTAAATTTAATTGTATTAGGATCTATTCCATTAATAATTGTTGGATACATACTTTATAGTACAAATTTAATTTATCAGTTAAGAAATATAGAAATTATTGCATGGACTACATTAATCTTTGCAATAATTTTATACCTCTCAGACAAAAATCGATTCGATAAAAAAATTTCCTCAAATTTAAATTTTCAATCAATAATATTTATAGGTATTTTCCAAATTTTCTCTCTTATGCCTGGAGTGAGTAGGGCAGGAATTACTATAACAGCTGCGAGAATTTTAAAATTTAATAGAGTAGACTCAAGTAAGATATCTTTTTTACTTTCAATCCCAGCGTTGGCAGGAGCTAGCGTCTTAAGCTTAAAAGATGTTTTTGAACAACCAATTCAGTTTAATTACTTAGTTGTTATCGCAATTATATCTTCTTTTATTTTTTCTTTTCTAACAGTTAAATTCTTTTTAATTTATATAAATAAATTTTCAATGAATGCGTTTGTAATTTATAGAATAATAATTGCTTTGATTTTATTTAGTTTAATTTATTAAGTATATTTCTTTTTAATTAAAGGAAGTAATTGAGACAAGAGAACTCCACATAAAATAAAAAAGCATCCAAGTAAATTATTAACATCTAGAATTTGATTTAAAATAAACCAAGCAGCTATAGTCGCAAAAACACCTTCAAGAGAAAAAATTATTGCTGCAGGTGCTGGAGTAATATTACGCTGGGCATAAATTTGTAATACAAATGCAAATCCACCGGATAATATACCTGCATATAAAATTGAATAAATTTCCATTAAAATATTAATTAAAATAAATTCTTCATAAATAATTCCAATTATAAATGAAAAAATAGCCACAATTAAAGTCTGTGCAGCTCCTAAGGTAAGTGGAAGATTATATTTAGTTATAATGATACCAGTAAAAATGATATGAGTGCTCCAAAATAAAGCTCCAAGAACTACTAAAGTATCTCCTAATCTTACTGTTGCATCATGAAAGTTTGTTAATAAATATCCTCCAATTAAACATAGAACAACAGAAGGCCATACACTCCAATGAATTGATTTTTTACCAAACAAAAAAATGATAATCGGCACCAATGGTACATAAAAAATTGTAAAAAAAGCAGCATTTGCAACATCTGTATAAAGCAAAGCAACTTGTTGTAGTGCAGAGCCTAAAAATAAAGAAATTCCAATTAACAATGAATAAATTATGAAAGTTTTTTTATCTAATTTAAATTCTGATTTGAAATTTTTTAATTCAAATAAAATCATTAGTGGAATTATGGCTAAAAAACCAACAAAGAATCTCACAGCATTAAATGTAAAAGGGCCGATATTATCCATACCTGTGTCTTGGGCAATAAAAGTTGTTCCCCAAATGAAAGTGCACAATAAGGCACTAAATAATGATATGGATTTACTCATTTTTAATTAGACAGCTAATTTATAAGCAAAATTTTTGCCTAAATTTTCTTTTAGATCATTGTTAAACCTAGCTGCTTCTGCACCATCAATAATTCTGTGATCATAAGATAAAGAAATTGGGAGCATAGTCCTAGTTTGAAACTTCCCATTGATAAAAATTTGTTTTTTTTCCGATCTTCCTACTCCTAATATAGCAACTTCAGGATAATTAATTATAGGAGTAAAAAATGAACCTCCTATACCACCTAAACTCGTAATCGTCATCGATCCGCCAAACAATTCTTTTTTGTCAATTTTTAAATTT
Source organism: uncultured Pelagibacteraceae bacterium (assembly GCA_902587755.1). Taxonomy (GTDB): domain Bacteria; phylum Pseudomonadota; class Alphaproteobacteria; order Pelagibacterales; family Pelagibacteraceae; genus Pelagibacter. Next base: position 19,201 of record CACIMN010000003.1, read on the forward strand.
CTACAAAGTTCACTTACCTCTTTTAATTCTTTACTTATAAGAGAAATTTTTTTGTTATTTGCATTTCTTATTTTTGGGACCATTAATCCATTTGGCGTGTCAACTGCTATCCCAATATGGTAATATTTTTTTAAAGTCATTTTTCCAGTCTCAATTTCGTCAATAGAAGAATTAAAACTAGGAAATTTCTTAAGAGATGCAACTAAAGCCTTTATTATAAATGCTAGAGGTGTGATTTTAATTTTTTCTCCAGTATACATGTCCGTTAATGAACTTCTAAAACTTTCCATCTCCGTTATGTCGGCTTCATCGTGATTTGTAACATGAGGAATTGTTGTCCATGACTTCGTAAGATATTTTGATGATAATTTTTTTACTCTTGGTATGTCTTTAATTTCTATTTCACCAAAATCAGAATGTTCAAATTCGTTTTTAATTTTATCTGGTTTACTATCTTTTATTACAAATTTGTTTTTTGAATTAGATGAAACAAATTTTTTAATATCATCTTCAACAACTCTACCATCTTTCTGACTTCCCACTACTTGATTAATATCAACACCAAGTTCTCTAGCAAATTTTCTAGCTTTTGGACTTGCAGATGAAATGTCTGAAATATTATTTTTAGAAAAAGTTTTTTCTTGGATTTCAGGTTTTATTACCTCAATATTTTTTGAATCTTTTTTAATTTCTTGTTTTTCTTTTACCTCTTCCTTTTTAACTTCTGAAACACTTTCTATAGTTAAAATTAAGTCACCCTCAGAAACTTTGTCTCCTACTTTTATTTTTAAATTTTTAATTTTACCTTCTAAATTTGATGGTATTTCAACGCTAGATTTATCGCTTTCAATTGTTATAAGAGCATCATTTTTTTTAATTGATTGACCTTCAGAAACTAATACCTCAATGACCTCAACATCTTTAAAATCTCCAATATTAGGTACTTTAATCTCAGTTTCTGACATCTATAATTTTGTTGGCATTGGTTTGTTAGTATCAATATTATACTTTTCTATTGCATCTTTTGCATATTTAGAGGTTATAAGCTGTTCTTTTGCCAAAATACTTAAACCGTAAGCAACTAAATGTTCTTTATCTACCTCAAAAAATTTTCTTAAATTTTTTCTTGTATCGCTTCTTCCAAAACCATCCGCTCCTAATGAATAAAAACTTTTATTAGTATAAGGTCTGATTTGATCTGAATTCATTCTCATGTAATCAGATGCAGCCATAATCGGGCCTTCTGCTTGACCTAGGCATTGCTCAACATGAGATTTTTTAGGTTCTTTATCTGGGTTCAAAAGATTATATCTTTCTACTTCCATTCCATCTTTTCTTAATTCATTAAAACTTGTTACACTCCATATTTCACTGTCAATTTGATAATCATTTTGTAAAATCTCTGCAGCAGATATCATTTCTCTTAAGATTGTACCTGATCCTAAAAGTTGAATTTTAGTTTTTTTATATTTGTTAAATTCTTTTATTTTATACATGCCCTTTAGAATGCCTTCCTCACAATTTTTATCTTTCGGCATTTCTGGATGTGAGTAATTTTCATTCATTGTTGTAATATAATAGAAAACATTCTCATTTTTCTCATGCATTCTTCTTAGACCTTCTCGAAAAATTACTGCTAATTCATAATGAAATGTAGGATCGTAAGTAACACAATTTGGAATGGTCGATGCAATTAAATGACTATGTCCATCCTGGTGTTGCAAGCCTTCACCTGCTAGAGTTGTTCTTCCAGCCGTTGCACCAACTAAAAATCCTCTAGCCTGACTGTCCCCAGCTGCCCAAGCTAAATCTCCTACTCTTTGAAATCCAAACATTGAATAAAAGATATAAATAGGAATCATTTCGATATCATGATTAGTATATGCTGTTGCAGCAGCTATCCATGAAGACATTGCACCAGCTTCATTAATACCTTCTTCTAAAACTTGTCCACTTTTATCTTCTCTGTAAGAACTTAATTGAGCTGAATCCTCAGGTTCATATTTTTGTCCCTCATGTGCATAAATTCCTATTTTTTGAAAAAATCCTTCCATACCAAATGTTCTTGCTTCGTCAGGAATAATAGGAACCAGTCTAGGAGATATATTTTTATCCCTTAATAAATTTGTTAACATTCTTACAAGTGCCATAGTAGTAGACATTTCTTTTTCACCAGTTGAAACTTTCATAAAATCAAAAATATCTTTTGAGGGTGCTTTGATTGGTTTAGCGAAAGTCGAACGTTCAGGTAAATATCCACCTAATTTAATTCTTCTTTCTTTTATGTATTTTATTTCTGTAGAATTTTCGTCAGGCCTAAAGTATTCAATATTTCTCACCTGTTCATCTGTTAAGGGAACATCAAATCGATCTCTATAGTACATTAAGTCGTCTACATCTAATTTTTTTGTTTGATGAGTAGTATTTACACTTTCTCCTGATTTTCCCATTCCATAACCTTTGATAGTTTTTGCAATTATCACTGTTGGACTCCCCTGATTTTTAGTCGCTTTATCATATGCAGCAAAAACTTTGTGAGGATCGTGACCACCTCTATTAAGTCTCCAAATATCTGTATCTGACATGCTTGAAACTAATTCTAATGTTTCAGGAGATTTACCAAAAAACTTTTCTCTTACATAAGCACCGTCTCTTGCTTTCATTGCTTGGTACTCACCATCTACTGTCTCGTTCATAATTTTTATTAAGTGACCAGTTTTATCATTAGCAAGCAACGAATCCCAATATGATCCCCAAATAACTTTTAAAACGTTCCAGCCAGATCCTCTGAAACTTCCCTCAAGCTCTTGAATTATTTTTCCATTACCTCTAACTGGACCATCCAATCTTTGAAGATTGCAATTAATTACAAATATTAAATTATCTAAATTTTCTCTTGCAGCCAATCCAATGGCTCCCATTGACTCCGGTTCATCCATCTCCCCATCACCTAAAAAAGCCCATACCTTTCTTCCCTCATCTTTAATCAAACCTCTATTGATTAAATATTTCATGTATCTAGCTTGATATATAGCAAGCATAGGACCTAAACCCATTGATACTGTGGGGAACTGCCAAAATTTTGGCATTAACCATGGGTGTGGATATGATGATAGACCTCCAGGTTTTACCTCTTGTCTAAAACTGTCTAATTGTTTTTCATTTAATCTACCCTCTAAGAATGCCCTCGCATACATTCCTGGAGCGCTATGTCCTTGAAAATAAATTAAATCTCCACCAAATTTATTATTTTTTGCTCTCCAAAAATGATTCATCCCAACATCATATAATGTTGCAGCAGATGCAAATGTACCAATGTGTCCACCAAGCTCAGGGTATTTTTTATTCGCTCGAACCACCATTGCTGCTGCATTCCATCTAATTAATGATCTAATTCTTCTCTCAATATTTTGATCGCCACCAGACTTTACTTCAGCCTCGGGAGGTATTGTATTTATGTATGGTGTATTTTGAGTATAAGGAATATTTGCTCCTTCACGATAAGCTTTGTTAATTAGTTCTTTAATTAAAAAATGAGCTCTTTGATTTCCATCTTTTGAAATAACTGCAGATAAAGATTCCAACCAATCTTGGGTTTCAAGTGGATCAATATCAGCCCCATTAACTAATTGAATTGAAGATTGTTTTTTTTCAATTATAGGTTCAGATATAATTTTTTTTTCAACCATTGCCTCTTCAGCTTGTTTAATTATATTTTCTGTATCTTTTGGAAGGTTGGTTTCTAATGGTGTTTTTGATAAAGATGTGAGATTAAGCAACAAATCTCCTTTAGAAACTTTATCACCAACTTTAACTGCTAAATTATCTACTTTTCCAGCGACGGTAGAAGGAATTTCAACGCTTGATTTATCACTTTCAATTGTGACTATTGGATCATTTTCTTTAATTTGATCACCAGGTTTTACAAGTATTTCTATAACCTCAACATTTTCAAAGTCACCAATGTCAGGAACAAGTAATTTTTCGCTCATTTTTTAAGATGTTTTATATACCCAAAAAAAAATTATTGGATTTTATTTTATCACATTAATAAGGTTTTTCCTTTAATCTTGCATTTTTATTATAAAAAAAATAAAAAAATAAATGAATATTAAGCTTTTTAGCTTCTCTCAATACACATAGCTATTCCCATACCTCCACCAATACAGAGTGCCGCACAACCTTTTTTTTTATCTTGCTTAATCATTTCATGAACGAGAGTAACCAAAATTCTCGCCCCAGAAGCTCCAATCGGATGACCTAAAGCTATTGCTCCTCCATTAACATTAAGTTTTTGTTCAGAAATTTTTAATTCTTTAATTACTGCAATACTTTGTGCTGCAAATGCCTCATTAATTTCAAATAAGTCTACTTCATCTATTTTCCAATTTGCTTTAAATAAAGCTTCTTGAATTGAAGGTATAGGTCCCAATCCCATTAATGAAGGTTCAACCCCACATGTAGCCCAAGATACAATTTTAACCAGCGACTCTAATGATTTTTTTTCTGCTTGCTCTCTAGACATTAAAACTAAGGCTGCAGCACCATCATTTATGCCTGAGGAATTTCCAGGTGTTACAGTCCCGTTTTCTTTGAACACTGTTTTTAATTTTTTTAAATCATCTATACTTAAATTTTCTCTAGGATGTTCATCTTTTTCAAAAATAAATTTTTTATCTCCTTCTTCAATTTGTAATTTAATAAGCTCATCCCGAAATTTATTTTCACTATATGCTTTTTCTGTTTTCTTCTGAGAATTTAAAGAAAAATTATCTTGTTCATCTCTTGAAATTTTATATTTCTCAGCAACGTTCTCAGCTGTAACACCCATATGATAATCATTAAATGAATCTAATAGACCATCTTTAATCATTGTATCTACTAATTTTTTTTCAGAAAATTTTTTATCTTCTCTATAGTAAATTGCATGAGTTGCACTAGACATATTTTCTTGACCACCTGCAACAACTATTTGATTTTCTCCTAAGCTGATTGATTGATAACCAGAAACAACAGATCTTAATCCAGATCCACAAACTTGATTGATAATATGAGCAGGTTTTGAAACTGGTACTCCAGCTCCGACTGATGCTTGTCTAGCAGGATTTTGGCCAAGTCCAGAAGTTAAAACATGCCCCATGATTACTTCATCTATCTCCTCTACATCTAATTTTGATTTATAAATTACCTCTTTAATTACTATTGACCCTAATTTTGATGCACTAAGATTCTTTAATGATCCTTTATACCTTCCTATTGGAGTTCTTAGCGCAGATGTAATTACAACATCGTTAGGTTTTTTGTTCATAAAGTAATTAACTTAATATTTTATAAGTTAAATTACATTAAAAACTTTGATATATGGAATATATTATTTTAATGGACCGCTGGCCAAATTGGATAAGGCGCTCGGCTACGAACCGGGAGATTCCAGATTCGAGTTCTGGGCGGTCCACCAAATAGGAAATAAAAATGTTTGATTGGCTTTTAAAAGCATCCTTACAAAAATCTGTAATATATTTTTTTATTATTATTTTAATTATTTTGTTAATCTTAACTTATATATTATAAAAAATTATGAGTAATAAATTTGAGCAAATAAGTATTAAACCTGGATTTATGAAACACAATGGGGGTGTTTTATTTAGATCTATTTCAGAAAATGAATACGAATTTAAGTCAATAATTAATGAAAATCATTTAAATGCTGCTGGAATTACCCACGGAGGCTATTTGTCTGCATTAATAGATGCAGGCGCAGGAACAGCTGCACATAGAGCGACTGGAAATGCTCCATGTGTAACCATTTCTTTAGATATAAAATTTATTGGTGCCTCAAAAGTTAAAGATGAAATTATTGGTAATACAAAAATTTTAAAAAAAACAAATACTCTTGTCTTTTTATTTTGTGAACTAAGATGTAATGATAAAATTATAACTTCTGCATCAGGCGTGTGGAAAATTATAAAAATAAAACCTTCTAATTTGGGACCTGGAGGTTAATTTTTCATATCTAAATATTTAGTTCTTTTAAATTACTATATTGTTCGAGGGCTTCAGGATTTGCTAAAGCTTCAATGTTTTTGATTTGACTTCCTTCTATCTTACTTTTAACTGCTAGCTCAACTATTTTACCACTTTTTGTTCGAGGAATATCTTTAACAACAATAATTTTTTTTGGAACATGTCTTGGAGATGCATTTTTTTTTATTTGTGATTTTATCTTATTAATTAATTTTGTTGTTAATAGAAAATTTTTGCTCATTACAATAAATAAAACTATTCTAACATCATTATCCCAAGATTGTCCTACAACGATAGATTCTTTTATTTCTTTAAACTTCTCAACCTCTGAATAAATCTCTGCTGTTCCAAGTCTAGCACCTCCTGGATTTAAGGTGGTATCTGATCTTCCATGAATTATATACCCACCATTATTCTTTATTTCTGCATAATCACCATGATGCCATATATTTTTAAATTTATTAAAATATGCATTCTTAAATTTAATATCATTTTTATCATTCCAAAACTTTAAAGGCATTGATGGAAAAGGATTTTTACAAACAAGCTCTCCTTTGATATTTTTTAAAGACTTCCCTTTATCACTTAAAACATCTACATCTAGAGCCAAACCTTTGTTTTGTATTTCTCCTATATTTACGGGCTGATATAAATTTCCTAATACGAAACATGAAACAATGTCGGTACCACCAGAAATAGATGACAAGTGGACATTTTTTTTAATGTGCTTATAAACATACTTAAAACCCTCTTCTGAAAGAGGTGACCCTGTTGAACAAATTGTTCTTAATTTATTTAATTTAAATTTATATTTTAGTTTTGGTTTTAACTTTCTTAAAGCATCTACATACTTCGCGCTTATTCCGAATAAGGTTATTTTTTCTTTTTGTGCTATTTTCAAAAGCAAATCAGACGATTTAAACATTGGATATCCATCAAACAGAACAATAGAAGCTCTAGAAGCCAATGAACTAACTAACCAATTCCACATCATCCATCCACATGTCGTAAAATAAAAAACGTTATCATTTTCTTTAATATTACAATGTAATTGATGTTCCTTCATGTGCTGGATTAAAACGCCACCAGATCTGTGACAAATACATTTGGGTTTTCCAGTAGTTCCACTTGAATATAATATTGCTAACTCTGTTTCAAAATCATATCTTTTAAAATTTATTTTTTTGGAATTAGTTTGCATTAATTCATTCCATTTAAATAAATTAATTTTTTTAAATCTATTTTTATTCTTAATAAACTTTTTTCCAGGATAGCTACTAATTACAACACTTTTAATTGATGGTATTGATTTTAAAATCTCTGGAAGTCTTTTTAAAACATTTATTTTTTTTCCATTATAAAAATACTGATCAGTGATGAATAAAACTTTTGGATTAATTTGAGAAAATCTCTCTATAACACCTTTAGAACCAAAATCAGGACTACAAGATGACCAAATTCCTCCCAAAGAAGTTGTAGCAATGAATGCCTCTACAGTTTCAATAGTATTGGGCATATAAGCCGCTACTCTATCTCCTTTTTTAATATTTATTTTTTTTAAAAATTTTGAAATTTTATAAGTATTTAAGTTTAATTGTCTCCATGATTTTTCTTCTCTAAATCCATTTTCACTAATAAAGGTTACTGCTTTTTCTTTATTATTTTTTGATAATAAATTTTCACCAAAATTTAGTTTACTACCTGGTAAAAATAAATTTTTATAAAAAGTTTTTGATTTTCTAAATTTTTTTTTACTTTTAGCTCCTTTAATTTTGCTAAAATCCCAAAATCTGCTCCAAAACTCGGGTGAATTTTTAATACTCCAATTTAACAAGTTTTTATAATTTCTATTAAATTTTATTTTTAGTTTTTTTGAGATGAAACTTTCAAAAGCAAATAAATTTGAATTTCTTTTTAAAATTAGAGAAGGTTGCCAAAGTTTTTTACTCATTTTATTAAATTAAAATACTGTTATAGAATTAATCTTTTTATGATAATCTCACTAGCATTTAAAAGAAAATGAGAACTTTTTACCTTCCGATTCGGTCATGTTTTAGTCTATTTTTGTTCTTAACAAGTAACAATATCTGGTAGGTAAAAAAAAAGAAGCACAAAAAGTAGAAATGACTAAAAAAAAAATTACAGCTGTTCTAGGCCCTACCAATACAGGTAAAACCCATCTTGCTATCGAAACTATGCTTTCTTTTGAAAGTGGTATGATTGGATTTCCACTTAGATTACTTGCAAGGGAAGTATACGACAAAGTAATCAAGAAAATAAGTTTAGATAAAGTTGCACTTATAACTGGAGAAGAGAAAATAATTCCATCAAACGCTAAATATTATTTATGTACGGTGGAGTCTATGCCAATTGAAAAACATCTAGACTTTGTTGGAGTGGATGAGATTCAAATGTGCTCTGATCACGAAAGAGGTCATATTTTTACTGATAGACTTTTAAATATTAGAGGTGAAAAACTTACAATGTTAATGGGTTCAAGCACTATTAGAAATATTATCTCAAAATTAGATGGAGATATCGAATTCATAAATAGAGAAAGACTATCTAAACTTACTTATGCGGGTCATAAAAAAATATCAAGAATTAACAGAAAAACAGCAATAATTGCATTTTCAGCAGAGGAAGTTTATGCCATTGCTGAGTTAATAAGAAGACAAAAGGGTGGGGCTGCTATTGTAATGGGGTCACTAAGTCCAAAAACAAGAAATGCTCAAGTTGAATTATATCAATCTGGTGACGTCGATTTTTTAGTTGCAACAGATGCTATTGGAATGGGAATAAATATGGATTTAGATTTTGTTTACTTTTCAAATATTAAGAAATTTGATGGAAGAAAATTAAGAAGATTAAATATATCTGAAATAGGTCAAATAGCAGGTAGAGCTGGCAGGTACCTTAACGATGGAAGTTTTGGTATTACTGGTGATTGCAAAGAAATAACTCCAGAAGAAGTGGAGTTATTAGAAAATCATAAATTTGAAGAAATTAGAACTTTGTTTTGGAGAAATTCAAATCTTAATTTCAATAATCCATATAGTTTAATTAAAAGTTTAGAGGAAAAACCTCAGGCGGAATGGTTAAGAAAAATTCATGAATGTGAGGACGAAAAAGCACTAAAATATTTTTTAAAAGATCAAAGAATTTTTAATATAGGATTTGATGAGAAAACTTTAATGCTTTTATGGGAATGTTGCCAAATACCTGATTTTGTTAAAAAAACTTACGGAAATCATTTTGAGGTAATTGGGAATGTATTTAAATTTTTAACTAGCAAAAAAAGACTTATTTCTGAAGATTATATGAGATTACAGCTTGTGAAACTAGATAAATTAGATGGAAATGTAGATTCTTTATCAAATAGAATTGCAAATGTCAGAACTTGGTCATATGTTTCTAATAAAAATAATTGGGTAGAAAATCAAAGTTATTGGATTGAAAAAACTAAACACTTAGAAGATAGACTTTCAGACAGATTGCATGAAGAACTTATTAAAACTTTTATTGACAAAAGAGCAAGTGTACTTGCTAGAGGTTTGAAACAAGATATGGAATTTAAAACTGAAATTTTACAGAACAACGATGTTAAAATTGATGATCAATTTATTGGAAAGATAAAAGGGCTAAAACTGGAATTATATCTAAAAAAAGGTGCTTTGGAAACGGATATCAAATCTTTAAAAAAAGCTGCCAGACAAACTATTGGTCCAGAATTAGAAAAACGTGTTCAATCAATAATTGATACGGGATTAATAAATTTGAATGAAGACTTTAAAATTTACTGGAATGATTTCCCAATTGCGAAATTAACACAAGGTAATGACTATTTAAATCCTAATTTTGATTTAATCGTTGATGATGTTATTGAACAAAATACTAAACAAAAATTAAATGATTACATTTACAAGTGGATACATGCAAAAGTAAATAACGTTCTTAAAAGTTTAATTGATTTAAAAAATATAAAAGAAAATAATTCATCAATTAAAGCACTAGCATACCAACTATATGAAAATAATGGAGTATTAAAACGAGACCAAGTTTCTGAATACCTAAAAAAACTGGAGCAAAATGATAGAAAAATTCTTAGAGACTTGGGGGTAAAATTTGGAAGATACCATGTTTTCCTTTATCAATTAATTAAACCAGAAGCAGTATCTTTACGAACACTATTATGGAAAAATTTTTATCAAAAATTTCACAATTTAAAACCACCTACATTTGGTTTAAATTTTTTAGATGATAAAGAAATAAAAAATAAAAATTTTATGCTTTTGTGTGGATTTGAAAGATTTGATAATTTTTTTGTAAGAATTGATATTTTAGAAAGATTATTTGTATTAATAATAAATTCTACTTCAAAAGAAAATCCAGAAGTAAAATTAGTTCCAGAAATGCTAAATCTTTTAGGGTGTAGTAAAGGTAATTTTAAAAAATTACTTCAAAGAATGAACTATAAAATATTTGAGAAAGAAAATGAAACGTTTTTCAAATATAGTCCTATTAAGAAATTTAAAAAAATGACTACAAAAAAAATCCCAAATGAAAATCCATTTAAAATATTAAAGAATTTAAATTTAAATTAAAATGTTTTTTAAAAAAGAAGAAATAAAAGATAATAACTTTATTATAAAAGTTTGTGCTTTATTAATTCATGCAGCTAAAATAGATGAGAATTATACTGATAAAGAGGAAGATATTATTAAAAAAACTCTTGATGAGCTTGGTGTAGAAAACAAAGATATTTCTAAAACAATCGAAAAAGCAAAAATAATTGAAGAAAGCTCAAATCAGATTTTAGATTTCACTCGAGAAGCAAAAGCTTTGCCTGAGAAAGATAAAGTTAAAATAGTAGAAGCTCTGTGGTCTATAATTTATTCCAACAACGAAGCAGATATGTATGAAACTAGTTTAATGAGACGACTTGCGGGGCTGCTATATATTGACAATAAAACAATGGGCGATATTAAAGAAAAAATCAAACAAAATTTAAAATGACATATATCGTTAACGACAATTGTATTAAGTGTAAATTAACAGACTGTGTTGATGTGTGCCCAGTTGATTGCTTTTATGAAGGTAAAAATATGCTTGTAATTAAACCCGATGAGTGTATAGATTGTGGCGTTTGCGAGCCAGAATGTCCTGTCGATGCCATAAAAGCAGACACTGAACCTGGAAGTGAAAAATGGTTAGAGATCAATAAAAAGTACTCTGAAATCTGGCCTAACATTAGCGAAAAAAAAGATCCACCAGCGGATCATGAAAAATTTAAAAATGAGCAAAATAAGTACGAAAAATATTTTAAAGAAAATCTTTAAAAGCAAAACAAATAAAAAAGTAAAAAAAAAAGTTTCCAAAAAAAAGGTTGTAAAAGTTAAAAAATCTAAAAAAGCTAAAAGAATAATTTTAAAAAAAACAAAAAAAATTATTAAAAAAATTCCTAATAAATCAACTAAGACAAAAAAAACTATTAAAACTTCAGAAACAACAGCTGAAACGAAAGTAGATAATTTAAGAATATCAAAAACAAATGAAGTTAAACCTGAAATTAAAAAGATAAAAAAACAAGAAACTGAAAAAAGAGAGTACAAAGTTAAAGACTTTGTTGTATATCCAAAGCACGGTGTTGGCCAAATTACAGAATTCAAAAAAATTAATATCGGTGGAATTGATGTCGAAACATATGTTATAAAATTTGAAAAAGATAAAGCTAATGGAATGGTGCCTGTAAATAAGCAATCTCACTTGAGACCCTTATCAACAATCAATCAAGTTAACAAATGTATTTCAATACTTAAAAGTAAACCAAAAATAAAAAGATCGATGTGGAGTCGAAGAGCACAAGAATATGAAGCTAAAATTTCTTCTGGAAAAATATATGAATTAGCTGAAGTTGTTAGAGATTTAAATAAAGGTGATGATCTTATGGTAGATCAATCTTATAGTGAAAGACAATTATTTGAGAAAGCTTACGAAAGAATTTTATCAGAGTTTCAAATTGTTTTGAATGTATCTTTAGAAGATACACAAAAAAAACTTGATAAAGCATTAAAAAGAAACCTAGGAAGTCAACCTAAGCCTATAACAGTTGCAAAAGCTTCTAGTGAAGAATTAAACGAAGATGAGCCGATTTCTGAAAATGACGATGCGATTGATCAATAAAAAAACGCTTCTCACACAAACTGCAATGAGAAGCGTTTTTTGTAAAGAATACTAAGTTACTATTTTCTTCTTCTTTTTTTTGCTTTTTTCTTAGCTTTTTTCTTAGCTTTTTTCTTAGTTTTCTTTGCCGCTTTTTTTCTTTTCTTAGGCATCTTTAGCTCCCTTTATTTAGTTAAACGAATCAAATTGATTCGCTGTTAACATATTTTTATTTTTTTCTTCAAGTTATGTCAATTCTTTAATTAAAAGTTTAATTTTGTAAAAATAATTTTTAAATTTTTTATTTTATAAAACTTTTTTTATTAATTAAGTTAATGTTTATGCGGTTAATAAACTGTTTTATTTATTTTTTTAATAAAGATTTTCTAATTGATTTTTATATTTTTCAGTAACTTTTTTTCTTTTCACTTTCATTGTTGGAGTCATTAAACCATTTTCAATAGAAAAATTTTCATCTATTAATTGAATCTTTTTAATCTTTTCCAATAAAGTTAATTTTGTATTTATTTTTTCAATTACTTCATTAATTTTTTCTTTTTCATCTAAAAAATCTTTATTAGGCACTATTAATGCAACTAAATAATTTTTTTTATCACCATAAACCATACATTGATCAATTTCTGGCTCATTAGTGATCATATTTTCAATTTTAGCTGGTGAAATATTATCTCCTCCAGCACTTACAATAATATCTTTTTTTCTATCAGTAATTTTTAGATAACCATCGTTTGGATCAATTTCTCCAATGTCACCTGTATGAAGCCATCCATTTATAATAACTTTGTCGGTTTCATCCTGTTTATTCCAATACCCCAACATTACATTTTCACCCTTAACTAAAATTTCTCCATCTTCTGCAATTTTAACTTCATTACCCTTAAATGGAGGGCCTACAGTTTCCACTTTTATTTTATGTATTGGATTGCAACTCACTACAGGCGATGTTTCTGTTAAACCATAGCCCTGAAGTGTTGGTAGTCCTATAGCATTCAAAAATTCACCTATTTCTTTATCTAGAGCACCACCACCTGAGACAAAAGCTTTTAAATTTCCACCAAATTGTTTTTTTATTTTTTTTCTAACTAATTTATCAACAATAAAATTTAGTAATTTTTCAAAAAAAGTCATTTTTTGATTTAACAGTTTTTTTCTTCCTAAACGAATGGTTGCTTCAATTAATTTAGCTTTGAAACCTGTTTGTTTTTTTAAATTCATGTTTATTTTGTTGTAGAGGTTCTGATAGAACCTTGGAACAGCTGTCATAATTCTAGGTTTTGCTTCAGATATATTTTCTAGAAGTTTTTCAATTTTTTCAGCGTAGAATACTTTAGCTCCTACTGCTATCTGCACAAATTGAAGGCAATGCTCATAAGAGTGAGAAAGAGGAAGCCAAGTTAAAAATACTAGTTTTGAGTTAAATAATGGTTTTAGAATTTCTATCGATCCCTCAACATTATTCAAAATTCCACCATGACTTAATATTACTCCCTTAGGATTCCCGCCGGTTCCTGAAGTATAAATAATGCATGCTGGTGAATTTCTTTTTAATTTATTATTTTCAATTTTATCTTCTGCTAATAAATTATTTTTTGTTATAGAATTATAATCTAAATATTTTTCTTTGTTATTTATATGTAAGTTATTTATTACGTTATCTATTTGATCTAGAGTAACAACTTTATTTATAAAATCTTTTTCATTAATTAAGTTATGCAATTTTTTTAACATTTCATTATTAGACACAATAACTAAGCTAGGTTCGCAATCTTCTATCAAATACTTATAATCATCTTCAATGTATGTTGTATATGCTGGTACAGTAATTCCACCAGCTAACATTATAGCCAAATCAGACACAAACCACTCAGGTCTGTTCTCTGAAACTAAAAGACATCTATCACCTTCTTTTATATTTTCTTTAATAACTTTTGATAATTTTAATATATTCTTTTCAGTTTGTTCCCATGTATATGATTTTTTATTACTTGGATTTAGCCATTCTAAAAAAATATCTTTTTTATTTTGTTTATTTACTTGATTAACAAACAATTCGATCAAATTATTTAAATTATTTATATTCATAATTACATGGTGGGCGAAGAGAGAATCGAACTCTCACTTCTTACGAAACACGATTTTGAGTCGTGCGCGTCTACCAGTTCCGCCATTCGCCCTTTATATTCAATTAAATTATATTTAATAGTATAAGAACTAAATTTATATTAAAACCAAAAAATGTTTCAAAAACTTTACAAAAAATGTTTAGAATTAGCTGCACATAAAAGTTCAAATTTTTATTTGGGGCTTGTGTCTTTTATAGAAAGTTCTTTTTTTCCTATACCTCCAGATACAATGATAATCCCAATGGTTATTGCTAAAAAAAAGGAATATTTGAAAATATTCTTAATAGCATCAATTTTTTCAGTTCTTGGAGGTATCTTTGGATATTTGATAGGTTATTTATTTTTTGATTTAGCAATGTATGTAATCGAATTTTATGGTTATGAAAATAAAGTTGAAAATTTGAAATTGAGCATGTCTCAAGGTAGTGGACTCCTTGCGTGGCTTAGTATTCTATTTTTAGCAGGTTTTACACCATTGCCTTATAAAGCCTTCACGATTTCAAGTGGTTTAATTGCTTTTAATCTTCCTATTTTTATAATTGTTAGCTTAATTTCAAGAAGTCTGAGATTTTTTATAGTTGCTTTTTTATCTTATAAATTTGGGGAATTATTTACAGAATACATGGAAAAACATGGATCAAAATGGTTCACCATTATTGGAATTATTATAGTTATAATATTTATTATTATTTATTTATTCTTTAAATTTAATGATTAAGATTAACAAAACAATTATATTAAAGTTAATTTTTTTAATTAGTATTCTTGCTCTAGCTTCGGCATTTTTTATTGAATATGTTCTAGGTCATCAACCTTGTAACTTATGTATACTGGAAAGAATTCCATACCTAATAGCATTAATAATTATTGTATTAAATTATAAATTTATAAATCTTGAAAAATATTTCATTCTTTCTCTTATTTTAATTTTTTTAGCTGCTACTATTTTATCTTTATATCATTTGGGTATTGAGCAAGGTTTTATTGAAGAATCATTGGTTTGCGATTTAAAAAATGGCTCCAATTTGCTGTCAAAAGAGGACATATTAAGACAATTACAAGAAAAAAATGTAAGTTGCAAAGATGTTACATTTAAAATTTTAGGATTATCACTTACAAGTTATAATATAATAATATCAATATTAATTGTTTATTTTACAACAAAAGCTTATTTAAATTATGGAAACAATAAGTAAAAAAAGAATAGAAGAGTTTATTAGAGTTGATCATGCGGGAGAACGTGGTGCTGTTAAAATTTATGAGGGACAGTTGCTTGCTTTAAATACATTGGTTAAAGATGAAGCTTTAAAAAAAACAATTGAGAAAATGAAAGTTCATGAAAAAGAACATTCTGATTTTTTTGAAGAAGAAATTAAAAAAAGAAATATAAAACCGACAAAATTTTTACCTTTGTGGGATTTATTAGGTGTAGGATTGGGTTTTGGTTCAACTTTACTTGGTAAGAAAGCGGCTATGCTTTGTACAGCTTCTGTTGAAGAAGTGATAGATGAACATTATTTAAACCAAATAAAACAACTTAATAATATTGAACCAAAACTTAAAAAGAAAATAATTAAATTTAGAGAAGATGAGTTAAATCACAAAGAAATTGCTTATGAGAAGGGTGCAACTAAAAAGGGTCCATACTCTATATTAGATAAAATTATTAAATCAGGATCGAAAATTGCAATAAATATTTCTGAAAAAATCTAAGTTTCTAGTTCTACATCCCAATACAGGTAATCCATCCAACTTTTATGTAGAAAATTTGGTGGAAAATTTTTACCATTTTTATGTAGATCCTCTGTTGACGGTCGATAAGGGTACTGATGTAACTTCATACCTGAGTATTTTAAAAGTTTTCCACCCTTTTTTACATTGCATGCAGAACAAGCTGTTACAACATTATCCCAATTAGTTTCACCCCCTTTTGATCTAGGTAATAAGTGATCAAAAGTTAACTCCTCATTGCTTCCACAATATTGGCAGGAAAATTTATCTCTTAAAAAAACATTAAATCTAGTAAAACTCGGCTTGCTTTGAGGAACAATATAATCCTTTAATGCGATAACACTTGGTAATTTCATATTAAATGATGGACTTCTTATTGTTCTATCGTAATTACTGACAATAATAACTCGATCAAGAAAAACAGATTTAACTGTATCCTGCCATGACCATAAAGACAAAGGGTAGTAACTCAAAGGTCTATAGTCTGCATTCAGTACTAGCGCAGGGCACTTTTCTAACGAAACATCTTGTTCGATGAAATTATTCATTAATTAATTTTAACTTAGTTAAACAATTTTATCAATAAT
This sequence comes from uncultured Pelagibacteraceae bacterium, assembly GCA_902587755.1. Lineage (GTDB taxonomy): Bacteria > Pseudomonadota > Alphaproteobacteria > Pelagibacterales > Pelagibacteraceae > Pelagibacter. The sequence continues at coordinate 35,849 of CACIMN010000003.1, forward strand.
AAGAGATGTTAAATTTTTTTAAGATAAAATTTAAAGCTGTACTTGATGCTTCAATAGGAATATGATGATCACAGTTTTTAATTAATAATGTATCAACTTGAACATTATTTCTAATTAAAAAATCTTTTGACTCTAACAAGTGTGTAGATGGGACAATTTGATCAGCTTCACCATGTATAAGTAAAGTTTCAGTATTATTTTTGATTCTATTTTTCAAATCTTTTTGATTTATTATTTTTCCAGAAAAACCAACTATGCATAAAAATTTTTCTTCAAATGTAAGACCAACATTTAAAGACATCATGCATCCCTGGCTGAAACCTGATAAACAGATTTGACTATTTGATAACTTGAAATCTTGTTTTACTTCATTAATAAATTTTTTTAAAATTTCTTCAGCTTTAATTGATTGCTGTAATATGTAATCAGAATTCTCTTTTGTTAAATCAAACCATTGATAGCCTGAAGGATTTATAGCGCATGGCTCATGACCATTTGGACAAATAAAGACAGTATTAGGCATATGTCTTTTCCAATTTAGAGATAGCATGCTTATATCCTTTCCATCACCTCCATAACCATGAAGCAAAATAATTGCATTTTTGATTTCAACACCGTTTTCTGGTTTAATAATAATGGAATCTAGGCAAAATGTCATAGTAGATAAATTATGTTTTTTATGTCAAAACACAATCTAAAATAAAAAAATGATTTCAGGAATATTAGTAAAAGTTATATCAATAGCTCTTTTGATAGCTGTTGGAATAGTTTTAATCTTAGGTATTGGAACTCTTTTTAAGGGAGGAGAGACAAGTAAGAAATATTCAAATAAATTAATGCAGTTAAGAGTTATTTTACAGTTTATTGCTATTATTGCTTTAGTTGGCTTTGCTTATTTTTTCAAAAATTAGTTATACTTTTTAATCCAATCAATGAAATTTTTATCCTCAAAATCGATTGAACCCATTACTCTTGCAAATTCTTGGCCTTCTTTATTAATTAAAATTGATGTAGGTACACCTCTTAGAGAAAACGTTTTTGCTAATGTTGTCGGTGGATCAAAATATGGTTGAATGTTTTTAATATTAAGATCTAGAAAAAATTTATTAGCTTTATCTGAATTTTCTTTACCAATATTAATTGCAAAAATTTTTATTTTATCTAATTCTGGGTTGGCTTGAAGTTTATCTAAAGATGGCATTTCTTCTTTACAGGGTGCACACCAGGTAGCCCAAAAATTCAATAATAATAATTTACCCTTAAATTCATTAATTTTTATCTTTTGATCTTTTTTGTCTAAAAAAATAACATTATCATATGTTTTTGGTACTTTATGAATTACAATGTTTTTAATATTAGGTAGTTCCTCAGCTTCAACACTTGTTATCAAAAAAATAAATATTATTAAAAATCTCATGTTAAATAGGTATAATTAAATATCATGACAAAAAATAAAAACAACCAGACAATCTGGAACACACGGATAAAAAAAAAAGCATCGAATTTGTTTCAAAAAGTTGGTACTTCAATAAATATTGATAAACGACTTTATAAAGAGGATATCCAAGGGTCAATTGCTCATGTTGAGATGCTTTTTAAACAAAAAATAATTTCATTTAAAATAAAAAATAAAATTATTTATGGACTAACAAAAATTCATAAGGAAATCACAAACAATAAATTTGAATTTAATAAAAAATATGAAGATATTCATATGAATATTGAAATGAGACTTTTTCAGATTATAGGTGAAGAAGCCGGCTATGTTCACTCTGCAAGATCAAGAAATGATCAAGTAATTACTGATTTAAAAATTTGGATGAAAAATTCAACTAACGAAATAAATAATAACATTAATAAAGTCATTAAGAGTACAATTAAGCTAGCTGAAAAAAATGTTGAGACTATTATGCCTGGATTTACTCATCTTAAAAATGCCCAAGCTATCTCTTTTGCACATTATTTAATGTCTTATGTAGAAATGTTTAATAGAGACAAAAAGAGATTTTCAAATAATTTAGACAGCTTAAATGAAAATCCCTTAGGCGTTGCAGCTTTAGCAGGAACATCTTTTAATATAGATAGAAATTATACAACCAAAAAACTTGGTTTTAAAATACCTACTAATAATTCTATTGATACAGTTTCGGATAGAGATTTTGTATTAGATTTTTTATACGCTTCATCTGTGTGTGCTATGCATATTTCTAGAATCGCCGAGGAGCTAATTATTTGGAATTCTGATGGTTTTAATTTGATCAATTTATCTGATAAAGTTGTTACTGGATCATCGATAATGCCACAAAAGAAAAATCCTGATCTTTTAGAGTATTTGCGTGGAAAGTCAGGAAACGCTTATGGTAATTTATTTTCGATGCTTACAATTTTAAAAGGATTACCATTATCTTATTATAAAGATTTACAAGACGATAAAGAGATTGTTTTCAAATCTAACGATAATCTAAATAATTGTTTAAAAATTTTTGATGAAATACTAAAAAATTGTAATCCAAATAAGAGTAAAATGTTAGAACTTGCTAATTCTGGATATACTACAGCAACTGATTTAGCTGACTATCTTGTGAAAAATCACTCAATATCTTTTAGAAAAGCATATCAAAAAACTGCTGCTATAGTTAATTTTGCTGAAAAAAGAAAAAAGAAATTAAATGAATTATCCTTAGACGAATTAAGAAAAATTGAACCTAAACTTAAAGAAGATGTATTAAAAATATTTAACTTAAAATATTCAATTAATTCCAAGAAATCTTATGGTGGAACTTCTTTTGATAACATTAAAAAAATGATAATGAAATATAAAAAAGAAAAATGATTAAAAAATTTACCATAATTGTATTTTTATTTTGCACAATTATTTCTTGTGGGAAGAAAGGTGATCCTAAATATGTAGATCCAGATAAAAAAGCAGAAATAAAAGAAGTTTTAATTAACTTAGCTTAATGAAATACATAAATAAAATATTAACTATAGAAAAAATTAGTCTCCAAAAAATTGCAAATAAATTTGGAACACCATTTTATTCTTATTCCTATTCTAAATTAAAAGAAAATATTAATAAATTTAAAAAAGACTTCAGATCTTTTTCACCAATTATATGCTTTGCAGTCAAATCAAACACAAATATTAATATAATTCGAGAAATTAAAAATTTTGGATTAGGTGCTGATGTTGTTTCATTAGGAGAACTGATGATGGCACTAAAAGCAGGAATTAATCCAAACAAAATAGTATTTTCTGGTGTTGGTAAAACAACAAGTGAAATCAAATTTGCTATTGATAAAAAAATTTTGCTTATTAACGCAGAGTCTTTAAGTGAAATAAAAGAAATAAATCGAATAGCAAAATCAAAGAATAAAAAAGTAAAAATCGGTGTAAGACTGAACCCTAACACAGATGCAAAAACATTAAGCCAAATATCCACTGGGAAAAAAGAAAATAAATTTGGTGTAAATAAAAATACATTCTTTGAAATTGTAAATTATTGCAAAAATTCAAAAAATGTTGATTTAAAATGTTTAAGCGTTCATATAGGTAGTCAAATTTTAGACCATAGACCCTATGAAAAAATGCTTAAAGCAGTCAGTCAAATTCTCAATAAAACCAATCATAAATTTGAATTCATAGATTTAGGTGGTGGGATGGGTATTACCTACACTGATAAAAATAAAAAGCTTAATTATAAAAAATATAACGCGGCAATACTTAAATTTTTAAGAAGACATAAAGTTAAAATTATATTCGAGCCAGGTAGATCAATTATTGGGGATACTGGTACATTAGTATCAAAAATAATCTACATAAAAGATAGCGGAAGTAAAAAATTTATCATTTTAGATGCTGCAATGAATGATTTAATGAGACCTGCTTTGTATGGTGCGTTTCATAAAACCTTACCTGTTACAAAATCTAACAAAACATCTAAAAAAACATATGAATTTGTAGGTCCTATTTGTGAAAGTACAGATAAATTTGTTACATTAAAAAAGTTTCAAGTGTTAAAAGAAAGTGATTTAATAGCAATATGTGATGTGGGAGCTTATGGAATGTCACTTAGCTCAAATTATAATTTAAGACCTAAGCCAGTAGAATTATTGATAAAAGGATCAAAAATTAAAATAATAAGAAAAAGACAAAAGCATAAAGATATAATTTAGTTTTTGACAAAAATGATAAGAAACTTTTTATTTTCAATATTATTTTTTTCTGGAATTATTTTTATTTCATTTATTTTTTTACCATCATTTTTTTTGCCTAATCATGTTGTTTTGATTGGAGGTAAATTAATGGGCCATTGGACAAGCTTTTGTTTAAGGTTTGTTCTTTCAGTAAAAATTTCAATAAAAGGAAGAGAAAATATTATTAATGATGAAAAATTCTTTATAGCGGCATCTCATCAATCAATGTTTGAAACTTTTTATTTACAAACAATCTTTAACTCACCTGTATTTATTTTAAAAAAAGAATTATTACTAATTCCAATATTTGGTTGGTATTTAAAAAAAATAGGATCTATTTCAATTAAAAGAAATAAAGTTACAAAAGATAACTTGGGTTTTTTGGATGATATTTCAAAAATGATGGCTACTTCTAATAGGCCTTTAATTATTTTTCCTCAAGGAACTAGAGTTCTTCCAGATGAAAGACCACCTTTCAAAAAGGGTGCTTCGAGAATCTATGAACAATTAAATGTTACTTGTCAGCCTATTGCAATTAATTCAGGATATGTGTGGCCTAAAAAAGGTGAGAAGAAATCCAATAAAACGATAACAATCTCTATTCTAAAACCAATTCCTTCTGGGTTAACAAAAGAAAATTTTATTCAAATTCTTGAAAAAAATATTTATTCAGAGTTAGACTTAATTAATTAGCCCTTCATAGGCATAACAACAAAAATGCTATCAAAATCACCTGGATCTTTTATTAGTGCTGGTGAACCAGTATCATTAAAGAAAATTTCAACTCTGTCTCCATCTAGTTGTGAAGCAACATCAATCAAATATCTAGAGTTAAAACTTATCTCTAAGTCATGATCAAACTTAACACTTAAAGTTTCTTTACCATCACCACTGTTGGTATTATTTACCGAAAGATCTAGAGTGTCTTTAGATAAATTGAATTTCACACCATCTTTTTTATCCAATGAAACAGATGCTACTCTATCAACAGAATTTAAAAATAATTTTAACTCTATTTCTAATTTTTTTTGATTATTTTTAGGTATAACTTGAATGTAATTAGGAAATTTTCCATCAATAAGTTTTGAAATTAAAATACTGTTACTTAATTCAAATTTTATTTTTGATTTCACATTTGAAACTTTTACATCTCCGTCATAGCTATCTAATAAAGAACAAAGTTGGAAAATTGTTTTTTTTGGTAAAATTATTGGATCAAAATCAATTTTTTCCTCTAATCTAATTTTAGAAATGGACATTCTATGACTATCAGTAGCAACTGCGGTTAAATAATTTTTATCCTCAACTTCTGTTTGATGAAAATAAATTCCACTTAAGTAATGCCTTGTTTCGTCATTAGAAACTGAAAATTTACACTTATTTAATAATTTTAATAATTGTTTTGATTTAATTATAAATTCATTTTGATTAAAATTTTCATCTGTCAGTGGAAACTCTGTTGCACTTATACAATTCAAATTAAAAATTGATTTTTCAGACTCTACTTGTAATTTGCTTATATCTGAAAGAGAAAGATTTATTTTTTTACCAGAGTTAAACTTTCTTATAATATCGTACATGATTGAGGAAGTTGTTGTTGTTTTGCCCTCCTCTAAAATTTCTACATTATTTAATTGATGTATAAATATTAAATCTAGATCAGTCGCAGTGATAGTGAGTTTTGAATTGCTTGCATCTAATAAAATATTAGAAAGTATTGGTAATGTGCTTCTTTTTTCAATAACTCCTTGGCAGTAATTTAATGCTTGCTGAAGGTCTCTTTGATTTACGTTAAATTTCATTTTCTTTATTATTATATAAAATCTGATTTTTTAATTTATTTATATTATCAACCATCTCAGGATCTTTTTCTTTTATCTTTTCAATAGTTTTTACTGAATGAATTATTGTTGTATGGTCTCTGTTAGAAAATTCTCTTCCAATTTCAGGTAACGATTTGGAAGTCAAAATTTTAGTTAAATAAATTGCTGTTTGTCTAGGTCTTACTAAATATCTTGATCTTCTTGATGATAACATTTCATTTTTGCTGATTTTAAAAAACTTACAAACAATGGTCTGAATTAAGTCTATTGTAACCTTATTTTCTGCTAAATTTAACAAATCTTTTAAAACTACTTTTGTTTCAGCAAGATTTGGGACTTTCTTGTAAATTCTTGAAAACGAAACAACTCTGTTTATTGCACCAACTAGTTCCCTTACACTTCCAGTTATTTCATTACTTATAAAATCTTGAATTTCTTTAGAAACTTGTAATTGTTCGGAATACAAAGCATTCAATTCCTCAGTTTTTTTTTCAACTATTTTTTTTCTTAACTCAAGGTCTGGCTTTTGAATATCAACAACTAATCCACCAGAAAATCTTGATTTAATTCTTTCTTGAATCCTTGATAATTTATTTGGTGATCGATCAGCTGATACGATTATTTGAGATCCCTTATCAAGTAATGCGTTAAATGTGTGAAAGAACTCCTCTTGCATAGCTTCTTTTCCACTAATAAACTGGATATCATCTATTAATAAAATATCTGTATTTCTAAAATATTCTTTAAATTTTACCATATCGTTTGATTTAATTGATTTTACAAACTGATACATAAAACGTTCAGCAGAAATAAACATTACTTTATTATTTTTTTTAAGCTCTAAACCAATTGAATTTAATAAATGAGTTTTTCCCATTCCAACACCACCATAAATATAAAGCGGATTATAATGGGAAATGTTTTCAGAAACTTTTAATGATGCTTCGTAAGCTAATTTATTACTTGATCCAGTTATAAAATTATCAAATCTTTTATTTGGATCAATTCGATTATACTGAAGGAAAGTGTCTTTTATAAATGAAACGTTTTCATTTGTATTATTCTCTTTAACATTAATTTCTTTTAAGGTGAAATCTTGAGATTTTTCAACTATTTTAAACTCAATTCTAATAATGTTTTTTTTATATGATTTAATAATTTTTAATATTTGATCTAAATATCTTGATGTAATCCAATCTCTTATAAACCTTGTTGGAACTGATAATAACAAATAATTATTAAATTCCTCAATGAAAGAAATCTTTTTTAACCAGCTTTCGTAAATTTCTAAGCCTAGTTTATTTTTCATTTCATTCTGCACTTGCTTCCATTTGAAACTTTCAGGTGAAAAATTGTTAATATTTTTTGTATTTGTATATTTGCTCATAACTTATGAAGGAATCTCAGTTAGAACTATTTAAAAAAATTTGCAACAAGTTAATAAGGAAAATAAAAAAAAAATAAAATCTATGATTGTGATTTATATTTTTAAATTAATTTAAAATTATAAAATTAATTTAAAATTATAAATTGAATCAAATATAGATTGAATCTATAAAGTTATTAGATTTTTATTAAATCAAATATAGATTGAATGGCCATAATCCAAATATTTACTAAATCTAAATATAGTAACTTAAGACCAAACTAGAATATATAATGTAGATATCAGGAGTTGTTAAAAAATTTAAGCTAACGTTTAGATTGCAGCAATTTTTTTTGTAATTTTAGAAACATTCCTTGAAGCATTTTGTTTTTTTATAATTCCTGTTTTTGCAATTTTCATCAACTCAGAGTTTAACTTTGGTAAATATTTTAAAGCTTCATCTTTTTTTTTACCATCAATTAGAATGTTCATTTTCTTAATAGCGTTTCTAAACCTGCTCTTTCTAGCTTTATTTACTTCAGTTTGTTTAGAAATTCTTCTAATTCTTTTAATTGCTGATTTTGTGTTTGCCATCTGCGCAGGGGTATAGCTTGAGAAATTATAGTGGTCAACTAAATATTTAACTATTTTTGACAAGAAATACAAAAAAAAGTTGATCTATTTGATGTTATTTTTTTTTTTATAATACCATTGCACTGCGTACGCTTACATTCAGTACCGTCTTGCTGATAAACTTTAAACTCCTTTTGAAAGTTACCTTTATTACCTGAGATATCTTTAAAATCTCTAATACTTGAACCACCCTTGCTGATTGCCTGTTGAAGTATTTTCTTAGAATTTAAAATAATATTCAAACATTCGTTTTTATTTAGTCTTTTTGCCTTTTTAAATGGATTTATTTTACTAGCAAAAAGAATTTCACTTGCATAAATATTACCTACTCCAGAAACAAATCTTTGATCAAGTAAAAAACTTTTTATATCTTTATTTTTATTCTTAAAATAATTAAATACATAATTTAAATTAAACTTATCACTAAAGGGCTCAGGTCCCATTGATTTAAATCTTTTCTCTAAATCTTGATGGTTTTTGATAATTTCGAAAAATCCAAAGCGTCTTGGATCATTATAAATTACTTTCATGTTATCGAATATGAACTCTGCATGATTGTGTTTTTTGGGTAAAAAAGGTGAATGATAAAAACTGGTGTTTGTAAATTTTACAGGATTTTTCTTATCAAGAATATGGATTGTTCCTGACATTCCTAAATGAATTAAACAATAGTCCTTATTCTGAAAATGAATGATTAAATATTTAGAAAATCTACTAACTTTAATTATCTTTTTATTTTTTATAAAATTTTCGAAATCATAAGGTATTTTAAACCTTAAATTTCTGTTTCTAATTATTACTTTTTGTATGCTTTTTTTTTTGATCTTATTATGAAGGGATTGTCTAACAATTTCTACTTCTGGTAATTCTGGCATTTGATACTATATTCAATATATATTTTTTTATGCAACAAAATCTTCAAAATAAAAAAGGTCTTGTAGAAAATGTATTTAATCAGGTCTTCAATAAATACGACTTGATGAATGATTTTATGTCTATGGGCGTTCATAGATATTGGAAAAAAAGTTTAATTAACATGATGAATCCAAGAAATAACAGGAAGCTAATTGATGTTGCGTGTGGGACGGGAGATGTCGGAAAATTATTTTTAGATACAACGAGTAAAGAGGCCGAAATCACTTGTGTAGACCCTAATAAAGGTATGGTAAGTCAAGGAAAGCAAAAATTATCTAATTACAAAAATGTTAAATGGGTTATTTCTCCAGCAGAAAAATTACCAATAACAGACAATTCATTTGATTATTACACTATCAGCTTTGGGCTAAGAAATACAAAAAATTTAAATAAAGCACTTTCAGAAGCCTATAGAGTTTTAAAGCCTGGTGGACGCTATCTATGTCTGGAATTTTCTAAGATTCAAAATTCAAATCTTGATTTTGTATATAAAAATTATTCAAAACTCATTCCTATTATTGGTCAGTTTGTAGTTGGAGAAAAAGAACCTTACGATTATTTAATCAAAAGTATTGAGCAATTTATTAATCAAGATGAATTAATAGAGTTGATGGAAAAAAATAATTTTCATAAATGTTCTTATAGAAATCTTTCTGGCGGTATTGTTTCAATTCATAGTGGTTGGAAAATTTAATGATTAAAAAACTTATTACTTTATTTAAATTAGGAAGAAAAATTGCAAAATCAGATATTTTAAAAATTGCATCAAAATTTAAAAAACCTCCTTTAGCTGTAACAATATTATTCCAAATTTTATCTATTTCATTTGAAAAAAAGAAACAAAGTAATTTAATTGAGGATGATGGTGAAAGACTATCTAGGTCATTAGAGTCCATGGGTACAACTTTCATCAAACTTGGTCAATTTCTTGCTACTAGACCAGATATAATCGGAGAAGAATTATCTTTTAAGCTAGAAAAACTTCAAGATCGATTACCCCCTTTTTCAATTAATGAAGCAAAAGAAATTATTAAAGAAGATCTCGGTATCGATGCGTTTAATTCTATAATTGATTTAAGTGAACCAGTTGCTGCTGCTTCGATTGCACAAGTTCATAAAGCAAAAATAAATGACAATGGAACTATTAAAGATGTAGCAATAAAAATTTTAAGACCAAATATAAAAAAAATATTCAATGAAGAAATAGATGCGATGATGTTATTTGCATTTATTATTGAGTCATTTGTAAAAAAAACAAAAAGATTAAAACTTGTTGAAGTTGTTTTTTTACTCAAAGAAATAACTAATCTTGAAATGGATTTAAGATTCGAAGCTGCTGCAGCAAATGAATATGCGGAAAATACAAAAAATGATGCTGGATTTAAAGTTCCTGAGATTTATTGGAATTTTACTAGTGAAAATGTAATGACTTTGGATTGGATAGATGGAATTTCAATAAGAGAAGCTGAGGAGCTTAAGAAAAAAAATTTAGATACTAATAAAATAGCTGAAGATATTATCCAACATTTTTTGAGACATGCTGTAAGAGATGGTTTTTTTCATGCAGACATGCATCAAGGAAATATTTTTGTTGATAATAGTGGCCAGATAGTCCCTATAGATTTTGGGATTATGGGTAGATTAGATAAACTTAGTAAAAGGTTTTTAGCAGAAATTTTATTTGGATTTATTCAAAGAGATTATCGCAAGGTAGCTGAAGTTCACTTGGTTGCTGGATTAGTTCCTAAAGAAGTGCCAATCGATGATCTAGCTCAAGCTTTGAGATCTATTGGTGAACCTATATTTGGTCAAGAGGTAAAAGATATTTCAGGAGGTAAATTACTCAAACAATTGTTTGATGTAACAGAAAAGTTTAATATGCAAACTCAACCCCAATTATTAATGTTGCAAAAAACTATGGTTGTTGTTGAAGGTGTGGCAAGAAAATTAAATCCAAACACAAATATTTGGACAACTTCAAAGCCTGTACTAGAAAATTGGCTTAAAGAAACCAAAGATCCAATTAATAATTTAAATGAAACTTTAAAAAATACATCTGAAGTAATTAAACGTTTACCAGAATTTCCTGAGATTATGGATAAAGCAAATCAAGCATTAACGTTTTTAGCTAGTGGTCAAATTCCACAAAATTCAAATTCTTACACCGCTCTGAATGATAAGAAATCAGAAATGATAGCATTTAGAAATCAATCTATTATTGGTTTATTACTTCTTGTAATTTTTGGCCTTATAGTATTTTAATTCTGCAGATGAAAAATTTGTTAAATAAAAAAATACTATTTATTATCTGTGGAGGTATATCTGCTTATAAAAGTCTTGAAACAATTAGGCTTTTTAAAAAGAATGGTGCAGAAATAAAGACAATTCTTACAAAAAGTGCAAAAGAGTTTGTAACTCCGCTTTCAATAACATCACTTTCTCAAGGTAAAGTTTATAGTGATTTATTTAGTGTAGAAAATGAGGCTGAAATGGATCATATTTCACTTTCAAGATGGGCAGATATAATTGTAATTGCACCTGCAACGGCAAATACAATTTCGAAACTAGCTCAAGGAACAACCGATGATTTAGCATCCACTGTTGTTTTGGCATCAGATAAAGACATTATTTTAGCACCAGCAATGAATGTAAGAATGTGGGAGCATCCAACTACTAAAACAAATATCAAAAAATTAAAAGAGTTTGGATATAAACTAATAGGTCCAGATCTTGGTGATATGGCATGTGGTGAATATGGAGAGGGTAAAATGTCAGACCCTTCAGTAATTGCTGAAGAAGTTGATAAATATTTCTTAACTCAAAAAAATAATAAAAAATTTAAAGCACTAGTTACAGCAGGTCCAACTAATGAGTACATAGATCCAGTTCGTTTTATTACAAATAAATCAAGTGGCAAACAAGGATATGAATTAGCAAAATCATTATCCAAAAAAGGTTTTGATACAACATTAATATCAGGTCCAACTAATCTTGAAATAACTAAAGATATTAATCTTATAAAAATTGAAACAGCAGATGAAATGTTAGTTGCTACTCAAGAAAATTTACCTGTTGATGTAGCAATTTTTTCTGCTGCGGTAGCTGATTTTAAGATTAACAAAAAGTATAAAAATAAAATTAAAAAACAAGAGAACTTAAACTTAAATTTAGAAAAGAATGTAGATATACTTAATTATGTCTCTAACCATAACTCTATGAGACCTGAACTTGTAATAGGATTTGCAGCAGAAACTAATCAGATCGATAAAAATGCAGAGGAAAAATTAAACAAGAAAAATTGTGACTGGATAATTTCTAATGATGTATCAAATAAAGATATAGGATTTAATTCTGATTATAATGAGGTAACAATTCATTATAAAAATAAAGACGTTAAAAAAGAAAAACTTTCATATAAAAAAAAATCTGGAATTTCTGATGAAATAGTTGATAGAATAATTGATCAATTAAATTAATGGCAAAAGTTCTTATCAAAAAGTTAGACCCAGCGGTTGAATTACCTACTTACAAAACAGAAGGTGCATCTGGCATGGATTTAATGGCATTAGTAAAAGAACCCATCAATCTTAAACCAAACTCATCATGTTTAGTTCCAACAGGGCTTGCTGTTGCATTTTCAAGTGATTTCGAAATCCAAATAAGGCCAAGATCTGGTTTAGCTGCAAAAAACAGTATAAGTGTTTTAAATACACCTGGAACTATTGATAGTGATTACAGGGGAGAAATAAAAGTAATCCTTTTTAATCACGGGGAAAATGATTTCTTGATAAATAATAAGGATAGAATAGCACAAATGATTTTAACTCCTGTAATTAAAATGGATCTTGAGGAAACTGATGATCTACCAGAAACAATTAGAGGAGAAGGTGGTTTTGGCTCTACTGGAAAATGAGCAAAAATTTAAGCAAAAAAGAAATAGATAAATTTTCTAGACAAATAATTTTAAAAAACATAGGTCCATTAGGACAAAAAAAAATCCTAGACTCAAAGGTTTTAATAATTGGGATGGGTGGTCTAGGATGTCCAGCGGCTGATTTTTTGACCCGATCTGGCATTGGGAAACTAGGAATTGTTGATCATGACACTGTTAGCCTATCAAATATTCATAGACAAAGTTTATATGATGAAAAAGATTTAAATCACTCAAAAGTTATAATTGCCAAAAAAAAACTAAATAGAATAAACCCAAAAATAAAAATAAATCTTTATAACTTTAAAATGGATAGAGTAAAATTCGAAAAAATAATAAAAAATTATGACTTCATTATTGATGGTACTGACAATTTTGAAAGTAAATTTTTAATAAATGATTTAAGTTTAAAATATAAAAAATTTCTTGTGACTGGAGCAATTAGTAAATTTGATGGTCATATTTTTACTTTTAATTTTGTAGATAAAAATACTCCTTCTTTACGAGACTTCTATCAAGAGGAAGTTATTACTGATGAAATATTAAACTGTGAATATGAAGGAATATTGGGACCAGTAGCAGGAACAATTGGAACAATGCTAGCTAATGAAGTTTTAAAAAAAATATTAAAAATTGGTCAAAATTTAAATGGATTTATTCTTATTATAGATTTATTAAATTTAAGCTTTAGAAAAGTTAAATTAAATAAAACAAAGAAAAGTGAAAATAAAAAATCTAATAAATAATATTTTTATATTCTCTCTTTTAATATTCTTTATTACCTCAAGTAATGCAGGAGAAATATTCGTTTCTCTTAAAAAAAATAAGGTGAACGTACGCTATGGACCAAGTTTTGAGTCTGACATCAAGTATGTTTACAAGAAAATAAATTTACCTTTAAAACAAATCGATAAAAAAGAAAATTTTAGACGAATTATTGATTTTAAAAATAACAGTGGATGGATTCATATTTCACAATTAAAAAAAAGTAATTCAGTAATAGCCACAAAAGATAAAGTCTTATTTAAGAAACCTACATCTTTTGCTAAACCAGTTGCTCAAATAAAAGAAGGAAGATTATTAATTTTAGAAAAATGTGAACAAAATTGGTGCAGAATTACATCAGAAGAATTTGAAGGTTGGATTAAAACAGATAATGTTTGGGGACTAAATTAACTAAAATCAGCAGATAAAGAGGCTATATTTTCTTTAGATAGTTTTGTGCTATGAGAATATTCTTTGTGATCTATACCAAGCTCAATTTCTGAACTATTGGATTTAAATTTTTCTATTTGATCATCAGTAAAATTAAAATGAATAAACTGTACTGAAGAAGCTTTTCCTTCAGTGGAAGTTCTATCTACATCTTCCTCTGGAATCGCTTTAATTTTTTCACCATTTATTTTCATAAATACTGTTTCTTCTATTCCACCAACTTTTCCAAGAAACGCCGCTCTTGAAATAGGATTATCTATTTCAAACATTAAAGTTGCTGTAAGCTCTTTTCCATCAGGTATTAAAGGATTATACGCAGAAAGCTCATCCTGAAGTTGTTCATCACCACCTTTTTCAATATATAGCATTTCTTGAACTTGAGCTAACATTGTTTCATAACTTTCAAAATAAAAAGTAGCATAAGGACCTAAAGCAACTCTTCTATTTTTTTTAAAATCAACAATATTTTTTCTTAGTTCACGTCTCTTCCCTGTATAAACTTCTAGAGACATGATGTCTTCTTTTTGGATTTCTCTTTTTTCTCTCGGCATAATCACAAGTTATAACTTTTTGCCATTAATTCGATAGGGTGTAGTGCCTCATCATTAGATATATTTGTATCAACTTCTAACTGTTTTAAATGTTTACCAGCTAAAGGGCAATCCGAAGCCATATACTTATTATTTTTATTTTTAATTTGTCTAGCTGTAGGTCTTCCAACTTTGTTTGCTAAATCATGCGTTTCTTTCATTACTCCAAAAGTTCCCCCGTGACCAGCACATCTTTCAACAACATCAATTTTAACGTTTGGTATTAATTTTAACATATCTCTTGCTTTAATACCCATGTTCTGTGCCCTGGCATGACAAGCATGATGTACGGTTACTCCTCCATCAATTTCATTTAATCCTTCTGCTAATCCCTCTTTGTTTGCTATATCGACCACATACTCATCAATATCCATAACATTTGCAGATAATTTTTTAATTTTTTCATCGCTTGGTAATAACAAAGGCCATTCGAATTTTAACATCAATCCACAACTTGCCGTTAAAGTTACTACTTTATAACCTTTATCAATCCATTCTAATAAGTCTTTGGATACTTTCTTTGCTTGTTCGACAACTTTTGGAAGATCTGCTTGCTCTAGAAATGGCATCCCACAACAACCAGGATAAGCCTCCTGAACCTCTACACCATTTTTTTTCAAAACTTTTAAAGCTGCAACACCAGTATTTTTTTTATTAAAATTAACAAAACAAGTTGAATAGATGACTACTTTTCTATCTTTAGAGGATATTTGGTAATTTATTTTGTCTTTATTTTTTTTAAAGAAGTTCGAAAAAGTTTCTGAGTTATATTTTGGCAGCTGAACTCTTTTATCTATTCCAGCAATGAGTTCTAAAATTTTTCTAATTAATTTATTTTTAATATTTGACGCCCAGTTGACCATTTTAGAGAACATGATGCCAATTTTAGCATTTCGGTCTATTTGAGCTAATTGTGTTGGTACACTTGGTAATTTACCTAATTTTTTTTGAGCTGTTCTATATCGCAGCATTAAATGTGGAAAATCTAAATCAAAATCATGAGGCGGAACATATGGGCATTTAGTCATAAAACACATATCACATAAAGTGCATGCATCAACAACAGGAGTAAATTGATCGCTAGATAAGCTTTCAACATCCTCATTTTCAGACTCGTCTATCATGTCAAATAATTTTGGAAATGAATCACAGAGATTAAAACATCTTCGGCATCCATGACAAATATCAAATACTCTTCTCATCTCAGCATCTAACTTTTTAGGATTTAAAAAATCAGGATGCTCGAAATCTATAGGATGTCTTATAGGTGCACTTAAACTTCCCTCTTTGCTCATAAAAATATGTTATTTGAAATTCAAATTGTTTTTAGTGGGCGACTAACGCCCACTAAGAAATTTGATTAGCTAATAGACTCTAAAGTTTTTTGGAATTTACCAGCGTGTGATTTTTCTGCTTTTGCTAAAGTTTCAAACCAGTCAGCAATTTCTTCAAAGCCTTCTTCTCTGGCAGTTTTAGCCATTCCGGGGTACATATCAGTGTACTCATGTGTTTCACCTTGCACTGCAGAAGCAAGATTAGCTTTTGTTTCACCAATTGGCATACCAGTTCCTGGATCACCAACTTCTTCTAGATACTCTAAATGACCATGTGCATGACCAGTTTCACCTTCGGCTGTTGATCTAAAAACTGCAGCAACATCATTGTAACCTTCAATGTCAGCTTTTTGTGCGAAATACAGATATCTTCTGTTTGCTTGACTTTCACCAGCAAACGCTTCTTTTAAATTTTCTTCTGTTTTACTTCCTTTTAAAGACATTTTTTCTCCTTTTTAATGATTAACAAACCATATAATGAATATTAACAGTATGTCAACAGTTTAGAATTATTATAATGTAGATTTTAAGTATCTGATTTAATTAAATTATTTTTGAGTTTGATTATCACTCGCAACTCTAACCAACACTTCAACGGAATTTATTTTTTTTCCAGTAATATTTTTTCTGATATTTATTTTGTCTATATCGCTCTCATCACAATCAATTAGCTCATGCGTATCTTCATCAAAAAAATGATGATGTGCTGATGTGTTTGTATCAAAATAACTTTTGTGACTATCGATTGAAATTTCTTTTAAATATCCTTTTTTTTCAAATGCATGAACTGTGTTATAAACTGTAGCTAGAGATATCTTTTCATTCATTTTTTCAGATATCATTTTAACAAGATCGTTAATAGTGAAATGGAAAGTTTTTTCTCTATTATACAAAACTTCACATATTTTTATTCTTTGCTTGGTTGGTCTAAGCCCAACTTCTCTTAATTTTTCAATAAAATTGCAGTTTTTTGTCATTGTTTTTTATAATTATTCTAAAGTATGAATAAAAATATAATGTTTTATTATATTATATTAGGATTAAATCAAGTATTAAGGGTGCTCGAATATGAAAAAAAACTCATACTCCTATGATGATCTAATAACTTGTGGGAATGGTGATCTTTTTGGTCCTGGTAATGCAAAATTACCACTCCCACCAATGCTTATGTTTGACAGAATAACGGAAATCAATGAGAATAATGGAGCGTTTAATAAAGGCTCTTTAAAAGCTGAATTAGATATAAAAAATGATCTTTGGTTTTTTGATTGTCATTTTAAAAAAGATCCAGTTATGCCAGGGTGCCTAGGTTTAGATGCTATGTGGCAACTGGTAGGTTTTTTTCTAGGTTGGCTAGGAAATCCTGGAAAAGGAAGAGCTCTAGGAGTGGGTACTGTGAAATTTACAGGCGAAGTATTACAAAATGTAAAAAATGTAAGATATGAAATAAATATGAAAAAAATTATGTCTCCTGGTGGAACAACTGTTGGACTTGCAAATGGAATTGTTCTTGCAGATAATAAAAAAATATATTCAGCAGAAAGTTTAAAAGTAGGGTTGTTTAAATAATGCGAAGAGTAGTTATTACAGGTTTAGGAGTTGTTTCTTGTTTAGGAAATAATCAAGAAGAAGTTCACCAATCTTTATTAAATTCAAAATCAGGAATTTCTTATGCTGAAGATTATAAAGAGCATAACCTGAAAAGCCATGTTCATGGTAAACCAAATATTAAACTTGAGGATCATATAGATAGAAAAACAATTAGATTTATGGGATCAGGCTCAGCTTACAATTATATCGCAATGAAAGAAGCTATTGAAGACTCTGGATTAGAAGAAAGTGAAGTAAGTAATTTTAAAACCGGAATTGTGATGGGCTCAGGGGGACCTTCTATAGAAAATGTAATTTTAGCTGCAGATAAAACTAGAGCGAAGACACCGAAATTAATGGGACCTTTTATTGTTCCAAGAACTATGGCCAGTACTGCTTCTGCAACACTTGCCGTACCATTTAAAATTAAAGGAACTAACTACACAATGAGTTCTGCGTGTGCAACTAGTGGACATTGTATAGGAAATTCTATGGAATTAATTCAAATGGGTAAACAGGATGTTGTTTTTGCAGGTGGTAGTGAAGAAATTCATTGGGCAATGACAGCAATGTTTGATGCTATGACAGCTTTATCATCAAAATATAATGACACTCCACAATCTGCGTCTAGAGCTTATGATAAAACTAGAGATGGGTTTGTAATTGCAGGTGGTGCAGGCGTATTAGTACTTGAGGAATACGAACATGCTAAAGCAAGAGGGGCTAAAATATACGCAGAATTAACTGGTTATGGAGCAACATCAGATGGATACGATATGGTAGCGCCATCAGGTGAAGGTGCTGTTAGATGTATGAAAATGGCAATGGCAACTGCTAAAAATAAAATTGATTACATTAATACTCACGGAACATCCACTCCTGTTGGAGATATAACTGAACTTAATGCTATAAAAGAAACTTTTGGAGAGGACATTCCAAAAATAAGTTCAACAAAATCTTTATCAGGTCATCCCTTAGGGGCAGCTTCAGTGCATGAAGCAATTTATTGTTTAATAATGATGAAGAATAATTTCATTACAGGTTCTGCAAATATTACTGATATGGATGATGATGCTAAAAAATTCCCTATAGTTTCAAAAACTGAAACAGGAGCAACTTTAAGTACAGTAATGTCAAATAGCTTTGGTTTTGGTGGAACTAATGCAGCTTTAATTTTTGAAAAGGTTTAATTTATGAGTTTAATGAAAGGTAAAAAAGGATTAATAATGGGTGTCGCTAATGAAAGATCTATTGCCTGGGGTATATCTCAAAAACTTGCTGAAGCAGGAGCTGAACTAGCATTTACTTATTTGGGTGACGCTTTAAAAAAAAGAGTAGTACCTTTAGCAGAAAAATTAAATTCAAACGTTACATTTAGTTGTGATGTTGAAAAAAAAGAGGAAGTTGTAAAATTATTTAAAGATATAAAATCTAAATGGGGTGAAATTGATTTTGTAGTTCATGCAGTTGCTTTCTCTGATAAATCAGAGTTATCAGGTGAATATTTAAATACGACTAGAGAAAACTTTTTAAGAAGTATGTTGATCTCATGCTTTTCATTTACTGAAGTAGCAAAAGAGGCTTCAAATGTAATCAAACAAGGTGGAAATTTGTTAACTTTAACTTACGAGTCTACTAAAGCAATTCCAAATTATAACGTAATGGGTGTTTGTAAATCAGCTCTGGAGGCAAGTGTTAAGTATTTAGCAAGAGACTTAGGAGCCAAAGGTATGAGAGTAAATGCTATAAGTGCTGGACCTATCAAGACATTGGCTGCCTCTGCAATTGGAGACGCAAAATTCTTATATAAATGGAATGAAGACCATTCTTTCCTTAAGAGAAATGTAGATATCCACGATGTTGGAAATTCAGCCTTATATCTATTAAGTGACCTTGCAAATGGCGTTACTGGTGAAATTCATTATGTAGATGCTGGATATAACAAGGTTGGTATGCCAGACCCAAAGAATATTACCTGACAGCAAGTAGAATTACATCAAACCTTTTCTATAAATAATATATCTGATATATTTTGTTTTAAGGTAACCATACTGCCTTTGTGTAAATTTATTTTTTTTATATTTCTAAAAAGATATTTTTGGTCTTTTAGACTGAGAATTTTTGACTTAAAAAATTTTTTTTTTTTTAAATTTTCAATTATTACGTCAACTAATAACTCCTTATTATTTGAGTCATTCAAGTAATTAAAATATTTTGGATGATTAAAATCTTCGATTACATAATATCCTCCTTTATCTAATAACTTAAAAAAAAATTTTAAATTACTAATAATATCATTCAATAAATGTGAGCCATCATCGATGATTATTTTAAATTTTTTTTTCCTTAATTTTTTTTTTAAATCTATTAAATCAGAAACACTAGTTGTGTTACAATAAATGAATTCTAATCTTTTAGAAGAATAATTATTTTTAAAATTTCTATCAATCCCATAAATAAATGCTTTTTTAAAGTAAAAATAAAAAGAAGCTAAAGATGCACCTTTCCATATTCCAATTTCTAGAAAATTGAAATTATCATTCTTAAATTTATAAAAATATTTTTCATAAAATTTTCCAAATCCATGTCCTATTTGTTTTTTTGAAAATTTACTATATGGATTTTTTACATTAATACCTTTGTCGGTACCAAAATAATTAAAAACTTCATTTAAGGATTTCTTTTTATTTAATATAAGATTGTCTAGATTTATCTTTCTTCTTAATTTAAAAATAAATAATTTATAATACCAACTTAACTTTTTCATAAAATTAATTGATAAAGGGCTAAGTGAGCCCTTTTAATTATTGTTCAGCTAATGCTTGTTTAATGGATAGCTTAACTTTGCCTCTATCAAAACCAATTACTTTAACTTTTACCTCATCACCCTCTTTCACAACATCCGTGACTTTGGCAACTCTCTTGTCTGCAAGTTCTGAAATATGAACAAGTCCATCTTGTTTTCCTAAGAAATTAACAAATGCACCAAACTCCATGATCTTCATTACTTTTCCTGAATAAATTTTATTCAATTCAGCTTTTGCAGTGATGTCTTTAATCATTTGCAGTGCGATGTTTCTTGATTCTTCATCTGGCGCTGCAACTGTTATTATACCCTCGTCATTTACATCTACTTTCGCTCCTGATTTTTCTACTATCTCTCTGATTGTTGCACCACCTTTTCCAATCACAGCAGCAATGTCTTTTTTATCTACATTAACTTGTTCCATTTTTGGAGTATGTTTTCCAACATCAGCTCTTGAAGCTGATAATGCTTTATTCATTTCTCCCAAGATATGAACCCTTCCATCTTTGGCTTGGCTTAATGCCTGCTCCATAATTTCAAATGTAATACCTGTGATTTTGATATCCATTTGGAGAGAAGTAATTCCATCTTTAGTTCCAGCAACTTTAAAGTCCATGTCACCAAGATGATCTTCATCACCTAGGATGTCTGAAAGAACGCTGAAATCATCACCTTCTTTAATTAATCCCATTGCAATACCAGCAACTGGCTCTTTTATTGGTACTCCAGCATCCATTAATGCTAAAGAAGTTCCGCAAACAGTAGCCATTGATGAAGAGCCATTAGACTCTGTAATCTCTGAAACTACTCTAAAAGTATATGGAAATGCCTCTTTGGTTGGTAGTGAAGAGTTAATTGCTCTCCAAGCTAATTTACCATGACCAATTTCTCTTCTACCTGTTCCAATTCTTCCAGTTTCTCCAACTGAAAAAGGAGGAAAATTATAGTGAAGCATAAATCGCTCTCTTTGTAATCCATCTAAACTTTCAATTCTTTGCTCGTCATCAGATGTTCCTAAAGTTGCTACAACAATTGCTTGAGTTTCACCTCTTGTAAATAATGCAGAACCGTGTGCTCTTGGTAGAATACCAACTTCACATTCGATAGGCCTTACATCTGATAAGCCTCTACCATCGATTCTATTTTTGTTTTTTAGAATGTCTGTTCTAACAATAGATTTTTCAAGATTTTTTAACTGACTGTTAACATCAAGATCAGTGTACTTTTCATCTTCCTCATAAAGCTTTTTGGCTTTATCAGTAATAACTGAAATCTGATTTGATCTATCTTGTTTATCTCTTGTTGCAAAAGCTTTCTTAAGATCTTCCGTGAAAGTTTCCTCAAGTTTTTTCTTAACTTCAGATAAATCTTTTTTCTCAACTATCCAATCAGGTTTTCTACATTCTTTTGCAAGTTCCTCAATCATTTCAATCACTGGAACAAAGCCTTCATGACCAAATTTAACTGCGTTTAACATTTCTTCCTCTGTTAAACC
Source organism: uncultured Pelagibacteraceae bacterium (assembly GCA_902587755.1). Taxonomy (GTDB): domain Bacteria; phylum Pseudomonadota; class Alphaproteobacteria; order Pelagibacterales; family Pelagibacteraceae; genus Pelagibacter. Next base: position 57,743 of record CACIMN010000003.1, read on the forward strand.
GTTAGCTTCAGATTCAACCATAAGCACAGCATCTTTTGTACCTGCTACAACTAAATCTAATTTTGATTTTTCTAAATCCACTTTTGATGGATTTAAAACATATTTTCCGTCTACAAAGCCAACTCTTGAAGCACCTACAGGACCCATAAAAGGCATTCCTGATATAGCTAAAGCTGCTGAGGATGCAGTGATTGATAAAATATCTGGTTCATTTTCTTTATCGTATGAAATTACTGTTGGTAATAACTGTACTTCATTCTTAAATTCATCAGGAAACAGTGGTCTGATAGGTCTGTCAATTAATCTAGAGATTAATGTTTCGCTTTCAGTTGGTCTTGCTTCTCTTTTAAAATACCCACCTGGAATTTTTCCGGCTGCATAATATTTTTCTTGGTAATTTACAGATAATGGAAAGTAATCCATATCAGGATTTACTTTTTTTGCCCCCACTACTGTTGCTAGTACGACTGTCTCTCCACATGTTGCTATTATTGCACCGTCTGCCTGTCTTGCTACTTTACCTGTTTCTAAACTTATCTTCTTTCCCGCTACTTCAATTTCCTTCTTGTATACTTTAAACATTTCATTTCCATTTCGTTTCGTTCGTTTCGTTCCATTCCGTTCTATCTATCTTGACTTCTATTTTCTTAAATTCAATTTCGACAGTACATTTTTGTAAGAATCCATTTTATTTTTCTTTAGATATTCTAACAATTTTTTTCTTCTATTTACCGCTCTCAACAATCCAACAGATGAATGTTTGTCCTTTTTGAATTGCTTAATATGTTTAGAGAGAGTTTCAATTTTCTCTGTTAGCAAAGCGATCTGTATCTCTGAAGAACCAGTATCTTTATCGTGCATTGCTAATTCTTGTGCCTTTTTGTTCATGCCTCTTTCTTCCTATTTATTTGTTTGTTTTATTAAGTTTTCTATTTTTTCTGCATACTCAAAAGACTCATCTTTTCTAAAAAGTAATTTTGGTAAAAATTTCATAACCACTTTTTGTGATAAAATTTTTCTAATTAAAAATGAGTATTCCTTTAAAACACTAATTGTTTCCTCTGCATCTTTTCCACCCAATGGAAGAACATAAGCTTTAGCAATTTTTAAATCGGGACTCATTCTAACTTCAGTAACCGTTATTGTATTTGTTTCTAAATTGGGCACCTTAGCCTCATTTCTAATAAAAATCATGCTTAAAGACTGCTTAATCATTTCTCCTACTCTAAGCTGTCTTTGTGATATTGGTTTTCCTATTCTATCCGCCATTAAATTGACCTCTCAGTAGATGTAACACTAAATGCCTCTATTGTGTCATTTTTTTGGAAATCCATGTAATCTTTTACGGTTATTCCACATTCTTGACCATCATTTACCTGTTTAACCTGGTTTTTTTCTCTAAATATTGTTGAAACTTTTCCAGTATATATAATAGCACCATCTCTAATAATTCTTACATCTGAAGTACTATTAATTTCTCCTTCAGTTACTTTTGAACCAGCAACTTTTCCAGCTCCTGAAACTTTAAATATTTCCAGAATTTGTGCTGTACCAGTAATTTTTTCTTGAACATCGGGCGCCAATAATCCTGACATTCTTAGTTTAATATAATCTAAAACTTCATAAATAATATTGTACGAAGATATTTTTATTTTCTCATTTTCTGAAAGTTTTTTTGCTTCTTTACTTGGTTTAACATTAAAAGCTATTAACACTGCATTAGAAGCTTTAGCTAAAGTAACATCTGTTTCAGTTACCATTCCAATATCTGCTAAAATTATTTTAGGTTTAACTTCATCATGTTTAATTTGATTAATTGCATTTTTAATAGCTTCTGATGATCCATGGACATCAGTTTTAATAATTAAATTTAATTCTTGAGTAGATTTATCTGAAAAAGCAGAGTCTTGAGTTGCGAAAGTAAGTGGATTTTTTCCACTTTTACTCTCTTGGGCTCTATTTTCACTTAATGTCTTAGCTTCTTTTTCTGTATCAAGAACAATAAAATCATCTCCAGCTTTTGCTGCCCCATTTATTCCTAAAATCTCAACTGGAGTAGAGGGTAATGCTTCACTAATATTTTGACCTTTATCATTAATAATAGCTCTAACTTTTCCCCATTTTAAGCCGCTTACAAAAAAATCACCTCTCTTAAGTGTTCCAGTTGTTACAATTATATTTGCAACTGGACCTCGACCAACATCAATTTTAGACTCTAAGACTATTCCTGTAGCTTTGGATTCATAATCTGTTTTAAGATCTAAAATTTCTGCTTGAAGTATTATAGAATCTACTAATTTATCTAAGTTTTGTTTTGTTTTAGTTGAAATTTCAACCATTAAAGTATCACCAGATAAGTCTTCAGCAATTAACTCGTGCTCTAACAATTGGTTTTTAATTTTCTGTGGATCTGACTCTGGTAGATCACATTTATTTATGGCAACAACTATTGGAACATTTGCAGCTTTAGCATGTTTGATAGATTCTACCGTTTGGGGTTTAACACCATCATCAGCAGCAACAACTAAAACAACTACATCTGTTAATTTCGATCCCCTTGCTCTCATCTCTGTAAAAGCAGCATGTCCTGGTGTATCAATAAATGTTAATTTATTTTTCTGGCTTTCAATTTGATAAGCTCCAATATGTTGAGTTATTCCACCGAATTCACCTGAGACCACATTTGCACTTCTAAGAACATCCAAAACTGATGTTTTACCATGATCAACATGGCCCATAACTGTAACTATTGGAGGTCTATTTTTTAAATTTTCAGTTCTAGAAGCTTTAATTTTTTGTATAATCTCATCAGCCTTTTCCTCTCTAATTGGATTATGACCAAATTCTTTTACTAAATATTCTGCTGTATCAGCTGCCAAAGTCTGATTGATAGTTACAGTAACTCCCATACCAAACAAATGTTTAATAACATTGCTTGATTGCTCAGCCATTCTATTTGCAAGTTCTCTTACTGTAATTGCTTCTGGAATATTAACATCTCTTTTTATTGGTTTTAAATTTTCTTGAGTTTCATCTTTTGTAGCATTTTTAATTTCTTTTTGTCTTGCTCTTTTCACAGATGCTAGACTTCTTTGTTTTGCATCAATCTCGTCACTCAATGCTCTTGATACAGTCAGTTTTAATTCCCTTTTCTTTGTTCCTGCCTTTAAGGTCTTTTTATCTTTATTTTCACCATCTCCTTTAAGTCTTTTGGTGGCTCTTTGTTCCGCTAATTTTCTCTTCTCAAAATCATTTATGGCTGGTGATTTATTATTAAATGAAGGTTTAAATGGTGTCCCTCTATTAATTGTTGAAGAAGGTCTTGGTTTATTTGATGAAGATCTAAACGACCCCCCTCTATTTGAAAACTTTCCAGTCTGCTTTTCAATTACTACAGAGTTTTTTCCATGCGTCTTGGCTATCTCAATATTTTTGATAGATTTTTTGGCTTCGCCTGAAATTGTTAATTTTGTTTTTTTCTCCATACTTCATTACTCAATCTTTATAAACAATGTTTCTTGCGGACATGATTAGTTCATCTGCTTCTTCTTTAGACAAAGCAAAATCTTCAAGATATCCTTGAATTTTAACCCTCTCACCTTTAACAACATCATAACCACCAGTTAATTCATCAGATGCTAAATCTGCAAAATTTTCTAAACTAAGGATTTTTTGCTCACCAAGTGTGACTAACATACCTGGCGTTAATCCGTTTAGGTTAATCAATGCATCTTGAAGACCCAATTCTTTAATTCTTAGGGAAATATCCTCCTGATCTTTTTCGTGAAACTCCTTAGCTCTTTCTATCAATGCTTTAGCAGTGTCTTCCTCTATACCTTCGATCTTCATCAAATTTTCAGATGAACTGTCTTTTATATCATCAATAGTGGAAAAACCTTCTGCAACAAGTAACTGACCTAATGTTTCATCTAATTCTAGATTTTTTACAAAGTTTTCAGTTTTTTCTTTAAATTCTAATTGTCTTCGTTCTGAATCCTCTGCATCAGTCATTATGTTGATTTCATAATTTAATAGTTTTGTCGCAAGTCTAACGTTTTGACCTCTTCTTCCAATTGCCTTACTTAAGTTTTCTTCTGTTAAAATTACATCAAGCTTTTTTCTTTCGAGATCTACGTTTACTCTTTGTACATCTGCTGGTGATAATGCATTTGAAACTAGAATGGCAGGATCCTCAGACCAATTAACAATATCAATTTTCTCTCCTTGAAGTTCATTCACCACAGCCTGAACTCGTGAGCCTCTCATACCCACACATGCACCAACCGGATCAAGTGATGTATCAACTGCTTTTACACATATTTTTGCTCTACTTCCAGGATCTCTCGAGGAAGATTTAATTTCTATTAATCCATCATAAATTTCTGGAACCTCCTGAACAAAAAGTTTTTCCATAAATTTAGGATGAGCTCTAGATAAGAATATTTGTTGTCCTCTTGGCTCTCGTCTTACATCAAAGCAATAAGCTTTAATTCTATCTCCAGCTTTAATATTTTCACGAGGAATTAACTCATTTTTTTGAATTATTGCCTCTGTTCTACCTAAGTCAACTATCACATTTCCAAATTCTAATCTTTTTACAATACCACTTAATATTGTATCTTTTTTGTCTATGAAATCATTAAATTGTCTCTCTCTCTCTGCTTCTCTCACATTAAAACTAATTACTTGCTTTGCGGTTTGCGCAGCTATTCTTCCAAAATCAAATGAAGGAAGTGGTTGCAATACTTCATCGCCAATAGATTTATCTTTGTTTGTTTCATTTAAAATTATAGCATCCTCTAATTTTATCTGAGTATTTGTATTTTCAGGATTTTCAGCGATGACTAGTTTTCTAAAGAGCTCAATATCTCCACTGTCTCTATTGATAGAAACTTTAATTTCATTTTCTTGACCAAATTTAGATTTAGCAGCTTTTGCAATACCAGTTTCCATTGAACTTATAATAAGTTCTTTATCAATAGATTTTTCTAAAGCCACAGCTTCAGCAATTCTTAATAATTCGAGTTTATCTGCTCTTTTGTTTAACATAATTTTATCTGCTCAAAAAAAAAATGGGCTAATGCCCATTTTGTAAATTCAATAATGTTGATGGAAATATAGTAAAGTTTTTTTTTAATTCAACAGAAACTATTAAGAAAAAACACTAATTTTATCTATTTTTTCCCACGAAAATGAACCGTTTTCTTCAGCAGCTCTACCAAAATGACCATAAGCTGCTGTTTTTTCATATATAGGTTTATTTAGTTTCAACATTTCTCTAATACCTCTGGGGCTTAAATCAAAATTTTCTTTAATTTTTTCTACAACAAATTTATTTTTATCTAAATCATTGTCAAATAAATCAACATAAATTGACAAAGGCTTTGATACACCAATTGCATAAGCTAATTGAATTAAACATTTTTCAGAAATTTTTGAAGCTACTATATTTTTGGCAATATATCTTGCTGCGTAAGCTGCTGATCTATCAACTTTGGTTGGGTCCTTTCCTGAGAAAGCTCCACCACCATGCGGTGCAGCTCCACCATAAGTATCTACAATAATTTTTCTACCTGTGAGACCACAATCTCCATCAGGGCCACCAATCACAAAATTTCCTGTCGGATTTACATAAAATTCATCTTCATCAAAACCCTTTAGAAAATTTTCAGGAATAGATTTAAGCATGTAAGGCCTTAATAAATCTCTAACTTGTGCTTGATTAACATCAGGTGAATGTTGTGATGATATAACGACTGATTTGACTTTTGAAGGTTTTCCATCAATATATTCAAAAGTAACTTGGCTTTTTGAGTCTGGTTCTATATTTTTTAATTTTCCAGATTTTCTGTCCTCAGCCATCAATCTTAAAATTTTATGTGAATAGTGAATTGGTGCTGGCATCAACACATCTGTTTCATTGCAAGCATAACCAAACATTATACCCTGGTCTCCAGCCCCTTCATCTTTATTACCTGATGAATCTACTCCCATAGCAATATCAGTTGATTGAGAGTGTAAATGACTTTCAATTTTTGTGGCTTCTTTCCAAGTAAATCCATCTTGGTCATAACCAATATCTTTTATACAATTTCTTACTTTTTCAATTAATTCATTTTGTTTAATTTCAGGTCCTCTTACTTCACCAGCTAAAACAACTTTATTTGTTGTAGTTAATGTTTCACAGGCAACTCTTGAATGTGGATCTCCAGAAATAAAACTATCAACAACCATATCTGAAATCCTATCTGACACTTTATCCGGATGGCCTTCTGATACAGACTCACTTGTGAAAAGATAATTTTTTAAATTACTCATTTCTAAGTTTATTAAATGAAAATATTAAAAAAATATACAACAAAATTATGAATCCAAAAATTTTATTTCCAAATTTTGCAAACAGAGTCATATCTATTTTTCTTGACTCACTTAAATCTATGTAACCAGATTTATGTATTTCAACTTTTTGCTCAATAATTCCCATTGGGTTAATTATTGCTGTTACCCCATTATTTGCAGATCTTAAAACATATTTACCGCTCTCTATCGCTCTAAAGACACTATGAGTAAAATGTTGCTCTGGGCCAATTGATTTACCAAACCAACCGTCTTCAGAAATATTTACAACATAATCAAAGTTACTATTTGCAAAAATTTTACCAGAATAAATTATTTCATAACAAATGAGAGGCAATATTTTTACAGAAAAATTATTATATTTCAGATCTATTATTTTTCTTGTTTCACCTTTTGAATATGATTGGTAGTTCTTAGTAATTGTTTTTAAGCCAATTCTTTTTAATAATTTTTCAAAAGGTAGAAATTCACCAAAAGGTACTAGATTAATTTTGTTATACGAATTTATTATATTTAGATTATGATCAAAAACAGATAACGAATTATAATATTTAATTGTTTTATTTTCCTCTCCTTTGCTGTTAATTCCAATTACTAACAAATGATTTTGGTTAAATTTATTTTCAAATAACCATTTGTATTCTTTTAGCTGATCTTGTGAAACACCTGGGATTATACCTTCTGGCCAAACAAAAATTATTTTTTCATTTTTTTTATGTGAGCTGATTTCAATTAACTCTTCTATTGTTTTTATAGGATCAATATTGTCATAAAATCTATCTATACTTATATTTGAACTTATAATTCTTATTTTATAATCAAGTTTTTTTACCTCTTGATTATTAAATTTTTGTAAATTTTGTAAACCAAGTACATAAAATGAAATTGTTGTAATAAGAAATGCAACACAAACACTGATATCTTTTTTATTATCTCTTAAAATAAATATTGAAGGACTTGTAAATAATGAAATACAGAAAAGATTAAAGCTGTAAGTTCCTATAATTGATGTAATATTTAAAATTTCGATTTGATTTGAGAAACTATAAGCAATTAAATTCCAAGGAAAACCAGTTAATATTGATCCTCTTAGAAATTCTACTATTCCAAATATTAGCGAAAAAAGAAAAAATGAACTCAAATTTTTATTTGGTCTTAAAATCGCAAATAAGTAAGAAATTAAAGCATAAAATAAAGCCAAAAAACTAGGTATTAAAACTATTGAAAAAGGTATTAAAAACTTAAAGTTTTGATCAAAAGTTAATGATATATAGATCCAATATAAATTACTTACAAAATAACCAAACCCAAATAACCAACCATAAAGAAAAAATATTTTTTTGTTTTTATAAGACTCAATTTTTTTTATTAAAAATATATAAAATAAACTAAATGTTAAAAAATTTATTACGACATAATTGAATGGTGGTAAACTTAAAGAAGTAAGTACTCCTAATAAGAATAAAAAAATTAATTCAATATAAAATTTATTTTTCAATTTAATATAATTTTGATTTTACAGCTTTAAATAATAGATTTTCCTCTTTTAACATTTTGGAATAATCTTTATTTTTTTTATGATCAAAACCTAAAAGATGAAGAAAACCATGTATGAATATTTTTGTAACTTTTTTTTTAAATGATTTTAAATCTTGTGATCTTGGTTTATCTAGATAATTATAGCTGATGATAATATCTCCAAGATAGGTATTTTTTGAAATTTTTATTTTTTCATCTAAGGGAAAAGATAAAATATCTGTAGATTTATTTTTTTTTCTAAAGATTTTATTTAATTTTTTAATATTCTTATTATTTGAAAGTAATAGTGTAAAGGTTACTTTTTTATTCAAAAATTTGTATTTTTTTGGAAAAGCTTTACATATATTCTCAAAAAAAATATCCTTATTTTTAAGCCTTTTTGACCAAGCCTTCTCCTCAGAGAAGACATTAATACTAATCATTATTTGAGTATGCTTTAACTATTTTAGAAACTAGTGGATGTCTAACTACATCTGAATGATCAAAATCAACTATTGATATTTCCTTTAAATGTCCAAGCAACTCTTTTGATCGGACTAATCCTGAAATGTTTTTATTTGGTAAATCAATTTGAGAAGGATCTCCATTAACAACTATTTTTGAATTTTCTCCAATACGTGTTAAAAACATTTTAATTTGGGTATCCGTGGCATTTTGTGCTTCGTCTAAAATTGCAAAAGAATTTTTAAGAGTTCTACCTCTCATAAAAGCCAAAGGTGCAATCTCTATATCTCCAATCTCAATCATTCTCTGTATTTTTTCAAAGTCGAAGAGATCATATAATGAGTCATATAAAGGTCTTAGATAAGGATCTACTTTTTCCTTCATATCACCAGGTAAAAACCCTAAACGTTCCCCTGCTTCTACAGCTGGTCTTGAAAGAATAATTCTCTCAATCTTTTTTTCTAAAAGCATAGTTAAACCTACGGCTACTGCCAAAAAAGTTTTTCCTGTTCCTGCTGGTCCTGCTGAAATTATAATATCACTCTCCCTCAGAGCTCTCACATAGCTTTTTTGCTTTTCAGATCTAGGAATTATAGATTTTTTGGGAGTTTTTATAATATCTGTAACGTTATTATTTTTTACTTTTTCATTAATCATAAAGTTATCAACTGATGAAAATATATCTTTATTCTCTATAGTTCCATTATTAATAAACTGATTAGCCAAAAATTGAATAGCGTTTTTAATTTTTTCATTCTCTTCAGGTGTTGATTTAATTAAAATTGAATTTCCCCTTGAGTATAAGCTGCAATTTGTAATTTTTTCTAATTCTTGTAAGTTTTTATTAAATTCCCCAACAACACCCATTAACAAGTTATTATCATGAAATATAACACTTAAAGAATTGTTATCTGAATAAACAAATTTCAAAGACTGATCGATATTTTTTTTATTTATTTCACTCAAGATCTATGCCACCTTCTGACCCGAATTTGTTATAATCTCACCAAATAAAGTGTTTCTATTACTGTTTTTAATTCTTACTTGCACTATTTTTCCGATGTCAGTCTTTTTACCATTAAAAATTACAGATGTCATATACTCAGATCTACCAAAAGCTTTGTTTTTATCATCAGTTAAATTTTCAACTAAAACATCAATAATTTTTCCCTCCAATGATTTGTTCATTTTAATTTGATTTTCAGATAAAATATTTTGAATTTTTTCTAATCTTTCTATAGAGATTTTTTTTTCAATTAATTCATAATTTTCAGCTGCTGTTCCAGGTCTTGGGCTAAAAATAAAAGAAAAAGAATTAATAAATTTAACTTTTTTAATTAAGTCAAAAGTATCTTTAAAATCCTGATCTTCCTCACCGGGATAACCTATTATAAAATCACTTGAAAATTCTATCTTAGGATTAATTTCTTTTAATCCATCAAAAGTTCTTAAATATTGTTCAATAGTATGTTTTCTATTCATTGACTTTAAAATTTTATTGGATCCACTTTGAACAGGTAAATGCACAAGAGGCATTAGCTTTTTAGAAGTTTTATATACTTCAAGTAAATCCTCTGTCATATCCCTTGGATGAGATGTTGTATATCTAACCCTTTTAATTTCAGATAATTTTTCAATATTTAAAATTAAATCTGATAATCTATATCCTGCATTATTATAAGCATTCACATTCTGACCCAATAAAATTATTTCTTTTGCACCATTGTCCGCTAGATACTTTGCTTCATCTAAAATTTGTTCAAATGGTCGAGAATATTCAGGACCCCTTGTATATGGGACTACACAAAAATGACAAAACTTATCACATCCCTCTTGAATGGTTAAAAAGGAGGAAACTTTTCCAGCTTCATTTTTTATTTTACTTAAATATTTAAATTTAGAAACTGCATCAAACTCTGTCTCTTCTATCTTTTTCTTTTTTTCAGTATAATTTAAAATTGTATCATTAATTTTATGATAAGCTTGAGGACCAATAACTAAATCTATATAAGGTTCTCTTTTAAGCATTTCCTGATTTTCTGCTTGAGCTACACACCCTGAAATTATCACCAATGGCTTTTTTTTTGATCTAAAAATTTTTTTTACTCTACCTATTTCGTGATAAACTTTTTCTTTTGCCTTATCTCTTATGTGGCATGTGTTCAAAAGATAACAGTTTGCTTCCTCATATTTCTCTGTTTTTTCATAACCAATTTTTTTAACTGAATCATATATTCTATTAGAATCATACTCATTCATTTGACATCCAAAAGTTTTAATAAATATTTTTTGATTCATAATTATTGGGAATTTTTCTTTACCCCATATAATTCTAATTTATGGTCTACTAATTTGTATCCATATTTTTCTGCAACTTTTTTTTGCAGTTTTTCAATTTCTTCGTCTACGAATTCTATAATTTCACCAGTTTTCACATCTATTAAATGATCGTGATGACCTTCATTAAGCTCCTCATATCTTGCTTTTCCACCTTTAAACTCATGCTTTGTTAATATTCCAGATTCTTCAAATAATTTTACCGTTCTATAAACAGTTGCAATACTAATTTTTGGATCGATTTTAGATACTCTATTATAAAGCTCATCCACATCAGGATGATCACTAGACTCTGACATTACCTGTGCAATCACTCTTCTTTGATCAGTTAATTTAACACCTTTTGCTAAACATTTTTGTTCTATTGTTTCTGACATAAAATAATTTTAACTTAAATAAATAGGGTTAATCAAATTTTTTTTAATATTAAATTTATCACACAAATCAGGGATATTTTCGTATTTTATGTCTTTTTCACCTTTAAAATCTTTAATGCTATAACAATAGTAATCAATATTATTAGTTAATTTAAATGCTTTTACTATAGAAAGTGAATTCCTTATTCCCGCAAAGCTTCCAGGCCCTCTATTTAAATAAATTGTATTAATGTCTTTCAAGTTTAAATGATAAGAATTTAAAAAATCATTAATAATCAAAGTTAATTTTTCATAATTAATTTTAGTATTCTCTTTAGTAATATTATAAATATCATTACTAGTAATGATCATTAAAAAAATTTTTTCACTGGTTACATCAATAATTAGTTTATTCATAATTATTTTATTTTCTAATGTCAGTTCTAAATCAGATGAAAATAATATCAAATACTATTCTAAAGATGAAGGAATTCTATCAATAATGTATCATCGTTTTAATGAGAATAGGTACCCTTCAACCAATATTAAAATGGATATGTTTGAGAAACATATAAATATAATAAAAAAATCAAATTTAAATTTTCTCAATCCAAATAATTTTGCAGAAAAATTTAACATGCCAAAATCAGAAAAAGAAATTCTTATAACTATCGATGATGCCTTTAAATCTTTTTATACTGAAGCATGGCCCTATCTAAAAGAAAACAAAATTCCTTTTATTTTATTTGTTTCAACTGAACCAGTGGGAAAAACAGGTTACATGACTTGGGATCAAATTAAAGAGGTTGAAAGTTATAGTTTTGCAAATATAGGACACCATTCGCATAGTCATGAATATCTTATAGATGTAAGTAATGAAGAGTTTATTTTAGATATTGAAACAGCTAATAAAATTTTTTTAAGTGAACTTGGTTATATCCCTAACCTTTTCTCATATCCTTTTGGTGAATACTCTAAATTTATGAAAGATTACATATCAAAAAATTTCAAATTCGGATTTGGTCAACATTCAGGTGTAATTGATTTAAATAAAGATAAGTTTGAATTACCAAGATTTCCTATTAATGAGAAGTATGGTGAATTAAAGAGATTTGAATCAATCATAAATTATTTTCCATTAGAATATGAAAAAATTTTTCCTGAGGAAAAACAACTATTCAAAGATACAAATCCCCCTAGATTTAAAGTTGATTTTTTTAAAGAGCAAAAAAATTTAGAGAACATAAATTGTTATTCTAATGAAGGTGATGTTTGGGAAAAATCAAAAACAAAATTTTTGAATAACTCTCTAACAATTGAATTTAGAGAACCATTTAAACCTAGGAGAGGAAGGATAAATTGTTCTCTTAATGACAATGGTAAATGGAGATGGTTTGGTGTTCAATTTCCTATAAAAAAAAACTAAATTAAACTTTCTAAATCTTTACTTGAGGGTAAGAGTCTCGCTTCATCAAAATCTTTTAAGCTATTTTGTTCAATAATTTTCTGCAAAACTTCAATATACTGATTACCCGTTTCAGCATACTTATCTAAATGGCTGGATAAAATTATACTATCTAGAGCTTTATTTTGATTTCTAAGTTCTGTTCTTGCTTTTCTCAAATTTTTATAAGTCGAGTGAGTGTTAAGATTTCTCAAATATGCTCTTACAGACAACTGCAAGCTATGGAATTTCATAACCTTATGATCTTTGCCTTCATCAGCATTTTTAGGCTTTAATCCTTCTCCAGACCAGGTCCATTGTCCAAATAAAGCGTTTCCTTTTAATGCAAATCTCGAAGTCCCCCAACCCGTCTCTTTAGCTGCTTGTGCTATAGCCAAAGAAACTGGTATCTCATCCATTCTTATTTTTAGTGTAGATAAATCGTTTTGTCTTACACCATATTGTTTATATTTTTTTTCTAACCATTTTTTCTCAATTTCAGTGTTGCTATTTTTACTTAGAATAGCGAAAAGTCTTTTTCTATCAATTCTGATTTTATTGTTCTCTTTGATAATCAAAGGTAAAACAATTTTTATAAACATTTCCTTTCTTTTTTTGGTATTTGCAATATTTTTAATTTCATTTGGTAATAACCCAATATCTATCGGTTTGACTAATTTTGAATCTCTTACATCTTTCAAATTATAATTTAAATCCTTAAATAATGAATCAATCTCTGATGTTGTGTATCTAACCAGATTTATTTCAGAATTATTTTCCTCTAAAATATCATACAACAAATCTCTCTCATCACTTTCCAGAGCAGAGTCCTCCTCAATTATATTATCTCTATTTAATGTGTCATCTAAAATATTTTTAGAATTATTAGTAAATTCTTTTTTGTTAAAATTTTTTTCTGTAAAACTGATAATTATTGGTGTCACATAAAAAAATGAAATTACAATAAAAGAACTAAGTATAAATCTTGAAACTAAATTAAAACTTTTGTTTTTTATAAAGCCAGATTTCTTAAATTTTTTCATAATTATTACTGTATTGCCACAACCTCTTTTACTTCAGGTAAATAATGACATAAAAGATTTTGAACACCTTGTTTTAAAGTCATAGTTGAACTAGGACAGCCAGAACAACTTCCTTGCAATTGCACCTTTACAACTCCATCTTTAAATTCTTTAAATTTAATATCACCTCCATCTCGAGCAACAGCAGGTCTTATTTTTTCTTCTAAAATTTTAACAATTTTTGACTCAATTTCACTTAAGTTTAAATCTTCTTCTTTTAGATTTTCATCAATTACGAATTCTTTACCATCTGCGTAAAAGTCATTTATTAAAGAAATTACGATATGTTTTATATCATCCCACTTAATGCTTGCATTCTTATTTACTGAAATAAAATCTTGACCTAAAAAAATGCCCTCAACACCATTTATTGACAAAATATTTCTCACCAATTCATTTTGTATATCTTCTTTGTTGGTGATTTCATAAGGACCACTATTTGAAACTTTCTTGCCAGGAAGAAATTTTAAAGAATTTGGATTTGGTGTCACTTCTGTTTGCACGAACATAAATTATATATAGTGAATATTTTGAAAATTAAAACTTGATAATAAATTTTTACTAAAAACCTACTATTTCTTTAATTCTTTTAATCTTTTTTGAAGCAATCTTATTTGCTTTTTCAACTCCATCTAGAAGAATTTCATCTAAATAACTTTTATCTCCTAAAAGTTTTTTTATCTCATTTGAAATAGGTTCAATTTTATTAACAAGTTCTTCAGCTAATTGTTCTTTGAATTCTGAAAAATTTTTACCTGAAAAATTTTTTACTGAGTTTTGCAACGTAGAATTAGTTAAACTTGAATAAATTCCTAAAAGATTCTTTGCTTCTAATCTTTCCTTAAGCTCTTCTATGTCTCGTGGCATAGGCAAAGGATCTGTTTTTGCTTTTTTGATTTTATTTATTATTTGATCTTTATCATCTGTTAAATTAATTCGACTTAAATCTGATAATTCTGATTTACTCATTTTTTTTGAACCATCTTTTAAACTCATTATTCTTGAAAACTCTTTTTGAATTAAGGGTTCAGGAACCTGAAGAAAATTTTCTAAATCAAAATCATTATTAAATTTTTGAGCTATATCTCTACATAATTCCAAATGTTGTTTTTGATCATCACCCACGGGTACATGAGTAGCATCGTATAAAAGAATATCAGCCGCCATAAGAACTGGATAAGAGTATAATCCAATACTAGCTTTCTCCTTATCTTTTCCAGCTTTCTCTTTGAATTGGGTCATTCTATTTAACCAACCCATTCTAGCAACACAGCTTAATATCCATGCTCCTTCTGCATGAGCAGCCACACTAGATTGATTAAAAATTATACTTTTTTTTGGATCTATTCCGCTTGCTATAAAAGTTGCAACAGTTTCTCTAATATTATTTTTTAATTCTTTGGGATCCTGCTTTACTGTAATAGCATGCAGATCAACTACACAAAAAATACATTTGTTATCATTATCATTGTTTAAGTCTACAAAATTTTTTATAGCACCTAAATAATTTCCTAAATGAAGATTACCTGTTGGCTGAACACCAGAGAAAATTTTTTTACCCATAAATTAGTACTTTAATTTAATATCATCCATTTTAAAAGCTTTGATGAAATAACACACAATTAAATAAAACAATAATCCCAATATAGCAGATAAAACTAAATATAAAGATTTAATAGATTGATTGAATGCTAATTCGTTTTGAAAAAAATTTAACAAAAAGTTAAAAAATAAACCCATCATAATTGATGCAAAAATTATTTTAATAAATTTAATAAAAAATATTTGATTAAAATAAAATAATTGTCGATTTTTTAAAAATAAAAATAACAGTATAGAATTAAACCAAGATGAAATAGATGTGGCTATTGGAATTATTATAAAACCTATCTCACTAAAATAATACAAACTAACAAAAATATTAACTAATACTGAAATCAAGGAAATGTAAAATGGAGTTTTGGTATCATGGTTTGCAAAGAAAAAACTTGAAAAAACCTTTATCAGGGCAAAAGCAGGTAGACCTAAAGCAAAATAATATAAGGCTAAGCTTGAGTTGCTCACTGAGTTTTCATTAAAAGAGCCATAACCAAATAAAGCTGAAATAATTTGTTCTGATCCTATGATTAAAGCGATAGTTGCTGGAAGACTTAAGAATAAACTTAATTCAAGGGCTTTATTTTGTATAAGCAAAATCTTATTTTTTTTTTTTGATTCAATATGTTTTGAAAGCTGCGGTAGTATTACAACACCAATCGCAATGCCAGCTATAGCTAAGTTAATTTGATAAATTCTATCAGCATAATATAAATAAGAAACTGCACTTGCTTGAAATGATGCAATTATAGTACCAATTAATATATTAATTTGAGTAACACCTGATGAAAAAATACTTGGTAAAAGTTTTTTAAAAAAAAATTTAACCCTGTTACTTACTTTTAATTTGAAACTAAATTTAAGTGAGTAATATTTTGAAACATATTTATATAAAAATATTAATTGTAAAAAACCAGCAAAAGAAACTCCATAAGATAAATAGTACACTAAATTATCACCTAAATCTTTTGAAAAAATTAACACTAAAATTAAAACAATATTCAATACTATTGGGGCTGCAGCAGAAGCTGCAAATTTATTGTGTGAATTTAGGATTGCAGAAAAAAATGAAGCTAAACAAATAAAAAACAAAAAAGGAAAAGTAATTCTTGTTAAATTAATTGCTACCTCCATTTTTTCTAAATCACCAACGAATCCTGGAGCAATAATTGATACAAATGCAGGCATGAAAATTTCAATTATTATTGTTAAAAATAACAAACCTAAAAAAAGAAGATTAAAAATATCATTGGCAAATTTGTTTGCTTGTTTTTTTCCCTTAGTAATTTCTGATGAATAACTTGGAACGAATGCTGCGTTAAAGGTGCCTTCTGCAAACAATCTTCTAAAAGTATTCGGAATTCTAAATGCTACAAAAAAAGCATCGGCCAACATCCCTGTTCCTAGAAAAATTGCTATTAAAATATCTCTTAAATAACCCAACAATCTACTAATGATAGTATAAAAACCAAATGTGCCTGTTGACTTAAGTAAGTTCATAAATCATATTAGTCTTAATTTTACCCCAATTGTACACTTATTGTTATCAGAAATGAAAAAAACAAAAATTGATCATTACACAGATAAAGAAGCTTTAGATTTTCATAAAGACAAAAAACCAGGCAAGATTGAGATTATTTCCTCGAAAAATATGACAACAAAGCGTGATCTCGCTTTAGCATATTCTCCAGGAGTTGCTGCTCCTGTAAAAAAGATAAGTGAAAACCCAGACGCAGCTTATGATTACACAAGTAAAGGAAATCTTGTTGCTGTAATAAGTAATGGTTCAGCAATATTAGGAATGGGAAATTTAGGTGCTCTAGCATCAAAGCCTGTGATGGAAGGAAAGGCTGTATTATTTAAAAGATTTGCGGACATCGACTCAATTGATTTAGAAATTGATTGTAAAGAAACTAATGAAATAATTAATTCAATTAAAAATTTTGCTCCTAGTTTTGGTGGAATAAATTTAGAAGATATAGCAGCCCCAGATTGCTTTGTAATAGAACAAAAATTAAAAGAAATTTTAGATATACCAGTTTTTCATGATGATCAACATGGGACAGCAATTATAACAACTGCAGCATTAATTAATGCCTTAGATATCTGTGGCAAATCAATAAAAAAAATTAAAGTCGTAGTAAATGGGGCTGGAGCTTCCGCACAAGCCTGTACTGAACTATTCAAAAACTCAGGAGTAAAATCTGAAAATATAATAATGCTAGACAGAAAGGGCGTTATTTACGAGGGAAGAACTGAGGGAATTGATCAATGGAAATCCAGATATGTGGTTAAAACTAAACATAGAACTTTAAAAGATGCTATTAAAGGTGCAGATGTTTTTTTAGGATTATCTGCGAAAGGTGTTCTTAAAAAAGAGATGGTAAAATCTATGGCAAAAAATCCAATTATATTTGCTTGTGCTAACCCTGATCCAGAAATTACCCCAGAGGAAATTAGTGACGTTAGAAAAGACGCAATTGTTGCAACAGGGAGATCAGATTATCCAAATCAAGTAAATAATTTAATTGGGTTTCCCTACATTTTTCGAGGAGCTTTAGATGTTAGATCCAAAACGATAAATGAAGAGATGAAAGTTGCTGCAGCTAAAGCTATAGCTAAACTTGCAAGAGAGGACGTTCCTGATGAAGTAGTTGCGGCCATGGGTGGAGAGAGACCTCACTACGGAAAAGATTACATAATCCCCTCTACATTTGATCCTAGATTAATTAGTGTGATACCAGCAGCAGTAGCTAAAGCAGCTATAGAAAGTGGAGTAGCTAGAAAAAAAATTGATGATTTTGAACTTTATAAAGAGCAACTAAAGCAAAGACTGGACCCAACAGTAACTATTATGCAAGGTATAAACTCATTTATCAAAAAAAATCAAAAAAAAATTGTTTTTGCAGATGGTGAAGATGAAAATACTTTAAAAGCTGCCATAGCATTTAAAAATTCCAAACTTGGTATTCCAATCTTAGTTGGTAAAGAAAGTAAAATTAAAGAACAGATAAAAAATATTGGATACAGTGATAATTTTGACATTGAAATTGTTAACTCAAAAGATGAGGAAAAAAGAAAAAGATACGTCAAACATCTATTTAAAAAATTACAAAGAGAACAGGGATTATTAGAGCGAGATTGTGATAGAATGATTAGAAATGATAGAGTTGTGTGGGCCACAAGTATGGTAGCTTGTGGTGATGCCGACGGTGCTGTAACAGGTAATACGAGAAGATTTGGAGCTTCATTTGAAAAAATCAAACAAGTGGTAGACGTCAGAAAAGGAGAGATAATGTTTGGATTAAACATGATAGTTCATAAAGGAAGAACTATTTTTGTTGGTGATACTAGTGTCCATGAATATCCAACTTCAGAACAAATGGCGGAAATGGCAATATCAACTGCTAGAGTAGTAAGACTTTTTGGGTTTGAGCCTAAAGTTGCTTTTGTATCTCATTCTACATTTGGACAACCTCTAACAAGCAGAACAAAACATATTCGGAATGCGGTTGAGATTTTGAAAGAAAAAAAAGTAGATTTTGAATTTGATGGGGACATGCAACCAGACGTTGCTCTAAATCCTGAATACAAAGAACTTTATCCTTTTGCAAAAATTGTTGGTAAAGCAAATATTTTAATAATGCCAGGACAACATAGTGCCGCAATTTCATACAAATTAATGAAAACAATAGGAGATACAAAAGTTATAGGTCCTTTATTAATTGGATTAGGGTTACCTATCGAGATAGCTCCTCTAAGGTCATCAACTTCAGAAATAATTAATCTCGCCTCAATAGCAGCATATTCTGCTGACGTGATAGATTACAAAATATAATTATTCTCTTTGAATTCTTAAATCTTCAACAAGCATAATACTTGCTATTACATCTTCAACATCTAATATTTCTTGAGCTTCACTTATTACCATATCTTTTTCCTCAGATGTCAAAGCAATTCCATAAATATAAATTTTCTTCTTATAAGTATCTATTTGATAATTAGTTGCTTTAATATTTTTATTTACAATAATAGCTGTTCGAAGTTGAGATGTTATCAAAATATCTTTAGCAGATTGCTTAAAATTAAATTCCTCTTTAATTTTTGTGTCATTTTTTACTGATCTCGCTCCTTTTGTTTCCCAAGCTAATTTTGTTATCAACAATTTCTCCTCTGGAGTATCTACTTTTCCAGTTATAAAAATTCTACCATCTAAAACCTTTGTTTTTACTAAAAGAAGAAATTTTTTATCAAGAGATAGAATTTTTGCGCTTATAGTTTTTTGCATTATGGAATCATCTATTTGAGTTCCAACTGTTCTTGGATCTAGAGCAACTGAAACACCGGTACCAAAAAGACCCTTAGAAGCAACACCTGCACAACCACTTAAAAAAAAAGCTATAAAGATAAATATTAAAAATTTATTTTTCATTTTTTAATTTGAGACAATAATTGTATATTTCTTTCTTAGATAGAGCAGAATTTTGAGTTAAAATTTCTGTAATTTCTCTAATAGATAATTTATTAATCATTTTCTTTATTGTATTCATATCTGATTCACTCAATTTTTTAGATATTTTTTTGATTATTTTTTTTTCAGAAATTACAACAGTAAGCTCGCCTTTTGGTTCTTTTTTAAATAGCTCTAATTCATCTACTTTTTTACGAATAAACTCCTCAAATATTTTTGTGATTTCTCGACAAAAAACTATATTTCTTCCTTTAAAGTTTTTTTTAATTTCTGGAATTATTTTGTTAATTTTTTTAGGAGAAATAAAAAAAACTAAAGAATTTTCAGTTTCAGAAAGTTTTTTTAATTCATTGGTTAAGAGTTTTTTTTTGTCGGGTAAAAAACCATAAAATAAAAATTTATCAGAAAATCCACTAATTGAAATAGCTGTAGTAACAGCTGAAGGCCCTGGAATAGGAAATATCCTTATCTCATTTTTAATACACTCATTTACCAATATTGAGCCTGGATCAGAAATACTAGGCGTACCAGCATCAGATATTAATGAAATTATTTTTCCAGATTTAAGATAATTAACAATTTTTAAAACATTTTTTTTCTCATTAAATTTATGATTTGAAATCAAGTTTGATTTTATTTGATATTTATCCAAAAGAATTTTTGAAACCCTAGTGTCTTCACACATTATATAATCAGAATTCTGTAAAACTTCAGTTGCTCTATAAGTTATATCTTTTAGATTTCCCAAAGGAGTTGACACTAAATAGAGACCATTTTTGTATTCTTTTAATTTAAATTGTGGCTTTATGATCATAATTTAGCTTAAAAAATATTATACTAACATTAAAATGATCAAATTAATTAAAATAATTTATTTTATTTTTGTAAGTTTATACTTTCTTTTTTTTCAAGCTGTTAATGCACAAGAAAAAATTAAAATAGGTTTATTAGTTCCCATGACAGGCAATAACAAACAGATTGGTGAATCGATTATTAAAGCGGTAAGTTTAGCTATCAAAGATATAAATAATAATTCAATTGAGATTTATCCAAAAGACACCGCTTCAAAAGCAAATCAAACTTTAAAATCAGCATTTGAATTAAGTGAAATGGGGATCAAAATTGTTATTGGCCCTGTATTCCATGAAAGTTTATCTTATTTAGATGAAATGAAGAGTTTAACATTTTTATCTTTAACAAATAAAACTTTAGATCTTCCAAAAAATGTAATTTCTGCAGGGATTAATTCTACATCTCAATTCAATACAATAAAAAAATTTTTAGAAATCAATAATATACAAAAAACCGTTTTTTTAACGCCAATTCGAGATTATGAATTTGAGATTAAAGAAGGGATGAAATATTCAAAAATAAAAATTTATAAGGATTATGAATATAACACTGAGCCAACAAAACTAACAAAACAAATAGAGGAAATTACAAATTATAAAATAAGAAAACAAAATTTAAAAAATGAAATAATTAGAATTAAAAATTCTAACGAAGTGAACAAAGAAAAAAAAATTAAAAGATTAGAAAAAAGATACACCTTAGGTGGTTTGAATTTTGATGCAATTATGATTTCAGATTTTGATGAAAGTTTAAAAAGTGTTTTTACATCACTTTTGTACACAGACGTACTTCCTAAAAACAAATATTTTATTACTTTAAATCAATGGTTTGACGAAAGTTTAATAAATGAAACTGAAATTCAACCTTTATATTATCCATCAATAAATAAAGAAAATTTTGAAAACTACAAAATAAAATATTACAACGCTTTTAATGAAGATCCAACTCATTTGTCTTTATTAAGTTATGATCTTGTTGGTTTAGTTTATTATTTATCTCTAAACTCAGATGTAAATAATCTCAATAAAATTTTTAAAAAAAAAAATTCATTTAAAGGGAAAATAGGAATTTTTGATATTAAAAATAATAAAATAAATCACAGATTAAATTTTTACAAAATTGAAGATAAAAAACTTATAGAAATTTTTTAATTTTTTTGAAAGCTTTGTATCTATGATCCATCCTATATTTTTGAAATGGCTTCATTTCTCCAAAAGTTTTTCTTTTATTTAAGGGAATAAAAATTGGATCATAACCAAATCCATTTTTTCCTTTTGGTTTATGAGAAATATGACCCTCAACTTTTCCTAGAACACAAGCAATTTTTCTATTTAGATATGAAATAGAGAGTGCACAAACAAATCTTGCTTTAATTTTTTTGTTTTTCCAATTTTTATTTTTTTTGTTTAGCTCTCTATAAACTTTTCTTATAGCTTTACTAAAATCTCCATACCTTCCTCCCCATCTCGCAGAATAAATTCCTGGATTTTTATCCAAAAAGTCTATCTCTAAACCAGAGTCATCTGCTAAACAAATTAATCCTGTTTTTTTTGAAAAATATTTAGATTTAATCAATGAGTTTTCCTTAAATGTCTCTCCATTTTCAACTGGACTCTTGAGATTAAATTCAGATGTGGAATGAATTTTAATACTTTTTGGTAACAAACTCTTGATTTCACGTAATTTACCTTTGTTATTGGTGCCAATGAGTAATTTATTAATTTTTTGTTTAGACATCTAGAAATTATAAAAATCCTTACCATATAAAAGGCTATGGAAAAAGAGGAAAACCAAAATATCACTTCTGAAGATCAAAACCAAGATACAGTAATAGAAACTGAGAAACCTGAAGAAAACTTGGCCGAAGAAAAAAAACAAGAAACAGTCCAAGAACCTAAAGAAGAAATTAAAGAACCAACTCCAGAAGAAAAAATTGCTGAACTCGAAGATAAAGTAGCAAGAACTTTTGCTGAAATGGAAAATCAAAGAAGAAGATTTGAAAAAGAAAAAGAGGATGCATTTGAATATGGTGGTTATAGTTTTGCTAAAGAAGCATTAAATTTGATTGATAACTTAGATCGATCAAAACATGTCTTAGAGAGTGATGATAAGTTAAAAGAAACCGAAGCATTAAAGAAGACACTTGAGCACTTAGATATAATAAAAAAGGATTTAATTTCTATATTTGAAAAAAATAATATTAAACCTATTGAAAGTCTTAATAAAAAACTAGATCCAAACTTTCATCAAGCAATGATGGAAATAGAGGATGATACGAAAGAACCTGGAACAATAATCCAGGAAATTCAAAAAGGATTTACTATAAAAGACAGATTGCTTAGACCCTCATTAGTAGGGGTATCAAAAAAAGTTACAGCAAAAGAGGAAAAAACCGAGGAAAATAAGGAAAATACAGAAAATAAATAATTATGAGATCAACTTGTAGTTTCACATTTAAACCCTATATGACGAAAGAGAGACACTAATATTATGAGTAAGATTATTGGAATAGACTTAGGAACAACAAATTCATGTGTTGCTATTATGGAAGGAACACAAGCTAAGGTTTTAGAAAATGCTGAAGGGGCAAGAACTACTCCATCAGTTGTAGCATTTACAGATGAAAATGAAAAACTAATTGGACAACCAGCAAAAAGACAAGCTGTTACTAATCCTGAAAACACTATTTTTGCGGTAAAAAGATTAATTGGAAGAAATTTTGATGATCCAACAGTAAAAAAAGATGTGGAAGCCGCACCTTTTAAAATAGTCAATTCAGAAAAAGGTGATGCTTGGATTGAGGCTAAAGGCGAAAAATATTCTCCCTCACAAATATCTGCATTTATTTTACAAAAAATGAAAGAGACAGCTGAAAAATATTTAGGTCAAGCCGTAACAAAAGCTGTTATTACAGTACCAGCATATTTTAATGATGCCCAAAGACAAGCAACAAAAGATGCCGGAAAAATCGCTGGGCTAGAAGTTTTAAGAATTATTAATGAACCAACTGCTGCATCACTTGCATATGGTTTAGATAAAAAACAAAACAAAAAAATTGCTGTTTACGATTTAGGTGGTGGAACATTCGATGTTTCTATCTTGGAATTAGGTGATGGTGTTTTTGAGGTTAAATCAACTAATGGTGATACTTTTTTAGGTGGTGAAGATTTTGATAATGCTATTGTTGATTACTTAGTTTCTGAATTTAAGAAAGATAATGGCATTGATTTGAAATCAGATAAACTTGCATTACAAAGATTGAAAGAAGCTGCAGAAAAGGCAAAAATAGAATTATCGTCTGCTGAACAAACCGATATAAATTTGCCTTTCATTACAGCTGATAAAACTGGTCCAAAACATATTAATTTAAAAATGACTAGAGCTAAACTTGAAGCTTTAGTTGAAGATTTAATTGCTAAAACAATGCCACCATGTAAAACTGCTTTAAAAGATGCGGGAATTACTGCTAGTGAAATCGATGAAGTAGTAATGGTTGGTGGTATGACTAGAATGCCAAAAGTTTTAGAAGAAGTAAAAAACTTCTTTGGAAAAGATCCTAACAAAAGTGTAAACCCTGATGAAGTAGTTGCAATGGGTGCTGCTATTCAAGCAGGTGTTTTACAAGGCGATGTTAAAGATGTACTTCTATTAGATGTAACTCCTTTATCGCTTGGAATCGAAACACTTGGTGGTGTCTCTACAAAACTAATTGATAAAAATACAACAATACCAACTAAAAAAAGTCAGGTATTTTCAACTGCTGAGGACAATCAGCCAGCTGTATCTATTAGAGTTCTACAAGGTGAAAGAGAAATGGCAGCTGATAATAAAGCCTTAGGCAATTTTGAATTAGTAGGTATTGCGCCAGCACCAAGAGGAGTGCCTCAAATTGAAGTAACTTTTGATATTGATGCTAATGGTATCGTAAATGTTTCAGCTAAAGACAAAGGAACTGGTAAAGAACAAAAAATTCAAATCCAAGCTTCTGGTGGTTTAAGTGATGAGGAAATTGAGAAAATGGTAAAAGATGCAGAAGCTAATAAAGAAGCTGATAAAAAGAAAAGAGAGTCAGTTGATGTTAGAAATCAAGCTGATACTTTAATTCACTCTACTGAAAAGAATTTAAAAGAACATGGATCAAAAATTTCAGATGCAGAGAAAAAAGCAATTGAAGATGCATCAGGCGCTGTAAAAGAGGCTTTAAAAGGTGAAGATATTGAAGATATCAAGAAAAAAACTGAAGCTTTAGTTCAAGCTTCAATGAAACTTGGAGAAGCAATCTATAAATCACAACAAACTGCAAAACCAGAGTCTGGTAAAGATGATGGTGGAGATGATGCAGGCAAAAAAGACGAGAATGTTGTCGATGCTGATTTCGAAGAAGTAAAAGACGAAAATAAAGAAAAAAGCGCTTAAACTGACATCTAATTGTCTGGGGTAATTTGATGGCTAAAAGAGACTATTATGATGTCCTAGGCGTTAATAAAAGCGCAAGCCCTGACGAATTAAAATCCGCGTATAGAAAATTAGCTGTTAAATATCACCCTGATAAAAATCCTGGAGATGCCAAGGCTGAAGAAAAATTTAAGGAAGCTAGTGAAGCCTACGGAATACTTTCAGACAAAGAAAAAAAACAAAACTACGATAACTTTGGTCATGCAGCTTTTGAAAATGGTGGTGGTAGACCAGGTGGAGGTTTTGGTGGTTTTAGTGGGGCAGATTTCTCAGATATATTTGAAGATTTCTTTGGAGATTTTGGTGGAGGTGGAAGGTCAAGAAGCAGAAAATCAAATAATAGAGGTTCAGACCTAAGATATGATTTATCTATTTCATTGGAAGAAGCTTACCATGGAAAGAAACAAGATATTAAGTTTTCAACAACAGAACAGTGTGGTACATGCAGAGGAAATGGATCTAAACCAGGCTATTCTCCTGACAGATGCTCATATTGCGGTGGTAATGGTAGAATAAGGTCAAACCAAGGCTTTTTTACTGTTCAACAAACTTGCCCTCAATGTAATGGAAATGGTGAGGAAATTACAAATCCATGTAATGACTGCAGTGGTCAAGGTAAAAAACAAGCTTCAAAGAAAATATCAGTAACAATTCCTAAAGGTGTAGACGATGGAACAAGAATTAGATTAGCGGGAAAAGGTGAAGCTGGAACGAGAGGTGGAGCGACAGGTGATCTTTATCTATTTATTAATGTAAATTCTCATAACTTATTTAAAAGATCTGATGAAAATTTATTTTTTGAATTTCCACTTTCTTTAGCAGACGCAGCTTTAGGAACAACTATTGAAATTCCAACTATTGACGGCGGAAAAGCTAAAATTAAAATTCCTGATGGAACTCAAAATGGTAAACAATTTAGATTAAAGGGTAAAGGTATGCCATTTATGAGAAGAGGTGATTTCGGGGATTTATATGTCCAAGTTAAAACAGAGGTACCTGTATATTTGAATAAAAAACAAAAAGAATTATTGGAGCAATTTAGAGAAATTGAAAATGATAAATCAAATCCGAGTATTAAAAAATTTTTTCAAAAAGCAAAAGATTTCTGGAAAAATTAGCCTCAAATTATAAAGTCCCGGCCAAAGCTGGATTACCACTTATATCTTTAATTAAATAAGGTTTTACACCTCCTTTTTGGTTCAATAAATTTTTACAATTATAACCAAGTCGCTTTAATTTGAGACCTTTGCAAGATTTTTTTATCCAAATTTCATCGAAATATAACTTAAATGCCATTTTTGAGGTCGTATAAATTCCAAACTTAAAATCCCAACGATTTTTACCAAAATACTTTTCAACATCACCATGGGTTTTCCAAATCGTTTGTCCTTTCTGATCAACTTTAAGATCACCATTAATCCAAATTTTGAAATAACCTTTTTCTGGATCAGAGTTAAAGTTAATATTATGGATAATGTCTATCCATTTTCCCTTAAGACTTAGTAATTCATCCCAATTCAATAATTTAAACTCCTGATAGGCTTTTATACAAAAATTAGCGCCCGTAGAACCATCTCCAGAGCCAGCTGAGCAATTTTTATTTGGTTTGTCCAATACAAAATATCCTTTTTTAGAACCATTTTTCATAGTTAATCCAACAAAATTTTTTAGATCAGTTTCTAGCATAGGTTCATAAACTTCTATATCGTTATGCCATTGCTGTATAGTTAGTCTTCCTCCCCATTTAAAATCTTTGGGTATCAAGAGTGACATTGACATCCATACATTATCGTCCTTTTTTTTTCCAATCTTTCTTCCACTTACCTCAACTCTTTTTTTTGACTCAGCATTAGCTCTTTTACAATCTGCCTTTGAGCCAATACAACCAGTTCCTAAAGTGAGTTTCAAAGCGGTGTCACCATATCTAGGATTCTCTTTGGTGACTTCTAAAAAATTATAATCAAGATTGTTTTCTTTTTTAAAATTTTTATAAAATTGTTCTCTAATAATTTTAAAACCACCTTTAACATTGACTGTAGTATCGTCTTTTTTGATTTTTAAATTTTTATGAAATATCGCTTCTTCAGCAAAAACAAAAGTGCAAAAGCTAAATAAAAAAATAATTTTTATAATATAATTCATTTCAATTAATATAAGTAGTGTATATTATAATAAAAAAATACTAATGAAAAAAATTAATTTAGCGATTTCAGGTTGCATGGGTAGGATGGGCCAGCAATTAATTAAGTCTACAAAAAAAAATAAAAACTTTAAACTAGTTACTCTTACAGAAAATAGATTAATAAATAAAAAGTTTAACGGAGTTAAACTCGAGTTAAATTCTGTCAAAGCTTTTAAAAAAACTGATGTAATTATTGATTTCACAGTACCAAGTTGTACTCTTGAAATTCTCAAAATAGCATCAAAACTGAGGAAAAAATTGGTAATTGGAACCACCGGATTTACTAGAAGCCAAGAAAATCAAATTAAAAAATATTCAAAAAAAATACCTATTCTAAAAGCAGGTAACATGAGTTTAGGTGTAAATTTATTAATGTATTTAACTGAGATTGCATCAAAGTCCCTAAATGATGAATATTTGAGTAAAATATTTGAAGTACACCACAAGCATAAGAAGGACTACCCATCTGGTACTGCGTTAATGCTTGGTAAAGGAATTGCAGATGGAAAAAATAAAAATTTATATAATTTAATTGGTAAAAAATTCCTTAACAAAAAATCTTTTCCTTATGGAAAAAAAATCAATTTTAATTCAATTAGAAAAGGTGAAATAATTGGCGAACATGAGGTCAAATTTTCAAGCGGAAAGGAAATAATTACATTAAATCATGAGGCTTTTGATAGAGCGCTATACTCGGACGGAGCTTTAACTGCCTCTAAATGGTTGATGAAAAAAAAACCAGGTTTATATTCTATGAGAGATTTGCTTAACTTTTCATAATGAATGAAAGAGAAAAAGCAAAAGCAATCATTAAAACTTTAAATAAAATTTATCCTAAAGCTCCTGTTCCTCTAAAAAGTAAAAATACTTTCACACTTTTAATTTCTGTGCTGCTTTCTGCACAATGTACTGATGTTAATGTTAATAATGTAACAAAAGATATCTATCCAAAATACTATAAGCCAGAACACTTTGTAAAATTAGGAAGAAAGAAAATTGAAAAATTAATAAGAAAAATTGGTATTTTTAGAATTAAAGCAAAAAGCATTTACTTAATGTCAAAGCAAGTGTTAGAAAAACACAAGGGTAAAGTGCCTAAAACTTTTGAGGAACTTGAAAAACTACCTGGTGTAGGGCACAAAACAGCAAGTGTGGTAATGTCCCAAGGTTTTGGATATCCAGCTTTTGCTGTTGATACTCATATTCATAGACTTGCACAACGATGGGGATTAACAAATGGAAAAAATGTAGTTCAAACTGAAAAGGATTTAAAAAGAATATTTCCCAAAAAGACCTGGTCTAAACTTCATTTACAAATAATTTTTTATGGAAGAGAATATTGTAAAGCAAGAGATTGTTATGGTTTAACTTGCAAAATATGTACTACTTGCTACCCAAATAGAAAAAAACCTGTTATTACCAAAAAGGCTTAATATGAAAATTTTAGGAATAGGAAACGCAATAGTAGATGTAATTTGTAAAGTTGACGATAATTTTATTACTGAAAATAATCTTACAAAAAGCACAATGAAATTATTTTTTGACGAGAATGAATTTAAAAATTTATTAAAAAATCTTAAAATAGAAAAAACTGTTTCCGGAGGATCTGTGGCAAACTCCATAGTCGGTATATCTCAGCTTGGTGATAAAGCAGGATTTATAGGTAAAATTTCAGATGATGAATTTGGTAGTAATTACGAAGAAGGTTTAAACAAAGAAAAGGTGGAATTTTTTTATTCAAAGAAGAAAGAGATGTTACCGACAGGAACATGTTTAATATTGGTAACGCCAGACTCAGAAAGAACAATGTGTACTTTTCTTGGAATAGCAGGAAAAATTAACGAAAAAGATGTTAGTGTTGATGCAATTAAAAAAAGTGAGATAATATTTTTAGAAGGTTATTTATGGGATGAGGGAGAACCCAAGCAAGCATTTGATAAAGCTATAAATAATGCAAACAAGGTTGCTATGTCACTCTCTGATCTCTTTTGTGTAGATAGACACAAACCTAATTTTTTAAACCTTGTAAAAAATAAAATTGATATAACTTTTGCCAATGAACAAGAAATTACTTCTTTAATTGAAGCAAAAAATTTTGATGATGTAATCAATTTTTCAAAACAACTTAATAAATTAATAATTATAACTAGAGGGGAAAAAGGTGCAGTTGCTATTAATGGAGATGAAGTTATAGAAAATGATATACAAAAAAATCTTAAAATTGTTGATCTCACAGGTGCAGGTGATCTGTTTGCTGCAGGATTTTTACATGGTTACATAAATAAATTATCTACAAAAGAATGTCTCGAAAAAGGTACTGAAATGTCATCAAAAGTAATACAGCAAATCGGAGCAAGAATTTAAATTAAACTTTTTTTCTTTTGAAACTCCCCTTGCCTTTTTTAGGCTTAACTATTTTTAGTTTATATTTTTTGGTAAATAAATCTTTAGCAATTGGGTTTTTCTTATTTGATTTGGTAGCCATTTTTTTCACTAATAATAAATTCATTATCATTAAAAGTTTTTAAAATTTTTTTTCTTAATCGATAAATATGTGTCTCTACAGTATGCGTTTCAATATCAGATTGATAACTCCATACTTTTTCTTGTAGTTCATCAATACTAACAGGTTTATTTGATTTAGATAAATAAGTTATTGTGTTAATTTCTTTTTCAGTCAACTTAAGTTTAGTAGTATCAATAAACATTTCTCTAGAATTTAGATCAATAATATAATTGTTTACTTTTACCTCTGACTGACTGTTAAATTGATTTTTTAAGAATTCAATATTTATTTTTTCAATTAATTTAAAAATATTGATTGGTAAATTATCTAAAACGTATTGATTACTGATATATGAGAACTTTGTATTTGATATAACTAAATAATTACTTAAGTTTTTTACTTTTTCTTTCAAAGAACTTTCGTTGTCAATAAAGATAATCTTTAAATTTAAATCTAAACTAACTTCATCAAGAATATGATATAATTCAACAAATTTAAATATTATTAAATTCTGAGTACTCACAAAAAAGAGAATATGACAATTTTTGTAAAAAATAAACATACACTTCAAATAGATGAATTTAAATTTAAGTGTTGTATTGGTAGAAAAGGTACAACTAAAAGTAAAAAGGAGGGAGATAAAAAAACGCCAAAGGGCGTGTTTGAAATTGAAAATCTTTATTTTAGGAGGGATCGTAAAAAAAAACCATCAACCTCACTTAAATGTATTGAAATTAAGAAAAACATGGGTTGGTGCAATGATATTTGTTATCCAAAAAAATATAATAAACTAATTAAAATTGAAAAAAAAACTAAACACGAAAAATTAAAAAGAAAAGATTACAAATACGATTTCTTAATTCCAATAAAGTATAACTTTAAAAAACCTGCTATTGGTTTAGGAAGTTGTATTTTCATTCACCTGACAAAAAATTACAAACCCACAGCTGGATGTATCGCTTTAAAAGAAAAAGATTTTTTAATTATGCTTAAATTAATTAAAAAAAATTCAAAAATAAAAATTTTCTAAGATCTTTGTCCAAAAATACTAGACCCAACTCTAATATATGTTGAGGAATGTTTTGCAGCTAAAATATAATCTGAAGACATACCCATGCTTAATTCAGGTAGACCTATGTCTTTATTTAACTTATTCATTTCACCAAAATAAACCTCTGCATCACTATTAATAGGAGGAATACACATCAAGCCGATCACTTCTAAACCAATTTCTTTACTAAAAGAAACTAATTGAGCTACCTCATTTTTATCGATTCCTGATTTTTGATTTTCATCGCCAATATTGACTTGCAAGAAAACTTTTATTTTTTTATTAATTTTATTTTGTTCATCTACAATTTTTCTTGCAAGTTTTTCACTATCCACTGAGTGGATATAGTCAAAGATTTTTACTGCAAATTTAACTTTGTTGGTTTGTAGTTTTCCAACCATATGTAATCTTATTTTAGGATATTTTTTTTTTATCTCCGTCCATTTCTCTACTGCCTCCTGGACTTTGTTTTCTCCATAATCATAATGACCATACTCAATTAATGGTAATATTTTATCAATTTTGAATGTCTTTGATACTGCAACAATTTTAGGATTGTTATTAATATTTAATTTATTAAGCTGAATTTTAATATTATCCTTAATCTCTAATAAATTTTTAACTGCGTTATGCATATGTATATGATTAATAAATATTACTTTATTAATAAATTTGATACAAATATTATCAATAAGCAAGATAAGCAAACTGCTATTATTTATAGAAATTATGATTCTAAAATAATAGATAAATTGCTTATTCTTAAAATAAAAAAATATTGTAGATTTAAAAATATTAAATTTTATTTATCCAATAATATAAAACTAGCATTAAAATTAGATTTGGATGGTGCATATATACCTTCTTTTAATAAATCCACACAACACCTGGCTTTTTCATTAAAAAAAAATTTTAAAATTATTGGATCGGCTCACAATATTAAAGAAATAAAAATAAAAGAACTTCAAAAAGTTAAAATCATTTTCATATCTTCTTTATTTAAAAAAAACAAAAACTATTTAGGTATTAATAAATTTAAATTAGTTTCCAATTTAACGAGTAAAAAAGTTGTTGCCTTGGGAGGTATTTCTAAAAAAAATCTCAGTTTACTTAGACTTTTAAATAATTTTGAATTTGCCGGTATATCTTATTTTGAATAAAAAAAAGGCCCCTAAAAAGGGGCCCTTTAATAATTTTCAATCTAAATTAAATTAGAATGCAAATGACGCAGAGATTTTCCATCTTTCAGCTTCACCTGCTTTACCAGTAGAGTGATCAACACCTGTAGCTTCGATTGCAGCTGCAGAAATAGTCATACCTCCTGAAGTGAATGAAGCAGAAACAGCTTCTACTTCCTCATCAGTTGTTTGACCACCTGTGCTGTGCGTTTCAGAACCGTACGTGATTGATAAATCATCTGATACTGTGTACGATATTTTGTATGATTCTACTTCATCATCATTTCCTGAATCTACATCATAATCAGTTTGAGATAAACCAAAAGTGAATGATCCATATGCATACGAACCTTTGATAGTTGTTGCATCTGCTTCTGAACCTACAGTTTCAGTTTGACCTGCACCATAGCTTACAGATAATCCTTCAATTCCAGCGTATGTGAAACCAATCGCTGACGCAGATGGTCCACCTGCTCCTCCTGGAGAGTATGAAGCTTGTACTGTTAAATCATCCATTAATGATGGAAGAGTATACATCATACTGTTGTTACCTGCTTCTGACGCTGATGGAGATGAGATACCTAATCCGTTATCCCAAATATCACCCGCTGCTGTACCGTCTAAAGTTGACTGAGCAGAAGATCCACCTTCACCAGAAAATACTAATGTACCCATGCTGTCATTACTTAAAGTTAAAGAATGACTATCAAATGGTCCACTTCCGATTGCAGTGTCATCACCTTGGTCGATTACGAAAGATAGAGATACGTTAATACCACCATCTGTTTCACCAGAACCTGAAAAAGTTAATTGGTTACCCATTGTCCAACTTTTTCCGTGAGACGTTCCACCAGAGTTATTTTTAACTCCGATTGAAGCTGATCCAGCTACTGACATTGCGCCAGCGTAAGCTGAAGTAGCTAATAGAGAACCTGCTAAAGCAGTTAACCCTACTTTTTTAAAGTTGTTCATATTAATTACTCCTTTAAATTATTGTTAATTATTAATAATAAACAGGTAATGTTTACCATCACTGTTTAAGTTTATGCTTTATTTTCAGTGTTTTTTTAAATTTTCTTAAAAGTGTTGCATATTTACATCACTTTTTTCCTTGTATTGCATAAATTTTATCAAATAAAATATTTATACTGTATAAGCTTAAAATTATGAAAATTGAGACAACATCAGTAATACTAAAAAAATCCTTCCTGTTATTTATGATGTTAGTGTTATTTTCTGGGTGTAATGGCAAATTTCCAGGTGCTGATGCGAGAAAGTTCCCTGACGATCCTGCTCTTAGGGTAAAGAAAAATCTTGAGGAGGGACGAGGCTTCAAAGTTAATGATGTATTTTCTAATAAACAGCGTAGTGGTACATTCGATTTTGCAAATTCTAATGAACTTTGGAGAGCTTCTTTAGATGTAATTGATTTTATGCCATTATCCTCTGTTAACTATAGCGGAGGAATAATAATTACTGACTGGTACTCAACAAATGAGAACCAAAACGAAAGTATAAAAATTTCAATAAGATTTCTCACTAATGAAATTAGATCTGATGCTTTAAATATAAAAATTTTTACAAGAAAATGTGAATTAAATCTG
Source organism: uncultured Pelagibacteraceae bacterium (assembly GCA_902587755.1). Classification (GTDB taxonomy): domain Bacteria; phylum Pseudomonadota; class Alphaproteobacteria; order Pelagibacterales; family Pelagibacteraceae; genus Pelagibacter. The sequence goes on from CACIMN010000003.1 coordinate 91,197, forward strand.
AATAATTGTACATTTACAGAAACGAATAAAGTTCTTGTAAGTGAACTTACAAAAGAAATTTTAAAAAAAGCAGCACTTTACAAACAAAAAGGCGAAAAAAAAAAGGATGAAAACTAAACAAAGTTTGTAAAATAAAAATTCATAAATTTATAGATAAGTGGAAAGATATAACTTTAAAAAGATTGAGTCTGAGTGGCAGAGACTTTGGGAAAGAGAGAAAACTTTCAAAACAAAAGTTGATGAAAGTAAAAAGAAATTTTATTGCTTAGAAATGTTTCCATACCCATCAGGTAAAATACATATGGGTCATGTTAGAAATTATACAATTGGCGATGTATTAGCCCGTTATAAAACACTTCAGGGTTTTAATGTTTTACATCCGATGGGATGGGATTCATTTGGAATGCCTGCAGAAAATGCTGCAAGAGAAAACAATTTGGATCCAAAAAAATGGACAGAGCAAAATATTTCAAAAATGAAATCACAATTAAAAAAACTCGGTTTATCAATAGATTGGGACAGGGAAATTTCAACATGTTCTGAAGATTATTATAAACATCAACAAAGATTTTTTTTAGAATTGTTAGAAAAAAAATTAGTTTATCGAAAAGAAAATTACGTTAACTGGGATCCAGTTGACGAGACAGTACTAGCTAATGAACAAGTAATAGATGGTAAAGGTTGGAGATCAGGAGCAGTAGTAGAAAGAAAAAAATTAAGTCAATGGTTTTTTAATATTTCAAAATTTTCTCAAGAATTACTAGACGGCTTAAACAGCCTTGATAAATGGCCAAATAAAGTAAAAACAATGCAAAAAAATTGGATTGGAAAATCCTTTGGTTGTGAAATCGAATTTGCAATAGAAGGAAATCCTTCTGTAAAAAAAATAAAATGTTTTACTACTAGACCAGATACTCTTTTTGGGTTTTCTTTTTTAGCACTTTCTGCAGATCATGAAATTTCTAAAAATTATAAAAATGACCAGGAATTTTTAAAATTTAAAGAAGAATGCTCTAAAACCGGAACTACAGAAGAGGCGATTGCTGTAGGAGAAAAAATTGGTTTTAAAACAAACATGATGGCTATAAATCCACTAGATCCTAAACAAAAAGTCCCAGTCTATTTTGCAAATTTTGTTTTAATGGATTATGGTTTTGGTGCAGTTTTTGGATGCCCAGGTCATGATCAGAGAGATTTTGACTTTGCTAAAAAGTACGGATTAGAGATAAAGACTGTTGTAAAACCAAATAATGAAAATGAAAATTTTAAAGTAACTACTGAAGCTTATGCTGGACCAGGTATTTTAATTAATTCTCACTTTCTAAATGGATTAAAGGCACCAGATGAGTCAGTTATTGAAACAATTAAAATTTTAGAAAAGAGAAATTTAGGAAAAAAACAAATTAATTTTAGACTAAAAGATTGGGGTATATCGCGTCAGAGGTATTGGGGTTGTCCGATTCCTATAATTTATGACGAAAATGATAACCCTCACCCTATTCCAAAATCAAAGTTACCGGTTAAGCTTCCCGAAAATATTGAACTTAACGTTAAGGGAAATCCTTTGGATAGCGTTAAAAATTGGAAAGAAATTGACTTAGATGGCAAAAAATTTACACGTGAAACTGACACACTTGATACATTTGTGTGTTCATCATGGTATTATCTTAGATTTTGTTCGCCGAACGAAAATGAATATGGTTTTAAAAAAGAGGATATTGATTATTGGATGCCAGTTGATCAATACATAGGTGGTATTGAGCACGCTATCTTGCATTTACTTTATTCGAGATTTTTTATGCAAGCCCTTTCATTCAAAAATAAGAATTTTGAGTTATTAGAACCTTTTGATGGGTTATTTACACAAGGGATGGTTTGTCATGAAACGTATAAAGATCCAGATAATAATTGGATTAGTCCTGATGAAGTTTTAAATATTGAAGGAGTTAAATGTCTTAAGAAAGACAAATCTATAAAAGTAACTATAGGTGCATCTGAGTCTATGTCAAAATCAAAAAAAAATACCATTGATCCAGAAGACATTATCTTAAACTACGGAGCTGACTCAGCAAGGTTATTTATATTATCAGACAGCCCACCAGAAAAGGATGTTCAGTGGTCAGATGAAGGAATTACATCTGCATACAAATTCATCCAAAAATTATGGAATTTAAATTCTAAAATTTTGGATGAGATGAGTAAAGATCACAAAAATGACCATGATAATGAATTAACAAAATATACAAATAGAATAATAAAAAAAATAACCGAGAATCTAGAGAATTTTAGTTATAATAAAATTGTTGCGAATTTTCATGAATTACACTCATTTTTTTCCAAACAAATAATGAATTCATACAAAAAAAGTACTTTAAAAGAAAATTATAGTAAAATTTTAATCACAATGACACCTGTAATACCTCATTTTTCAAATGAATGTTTGAAACTAATTAATGCAAAAAGTTTTAAATGGCCCTCATATGATGAAAAAGATATTAAAGAGGATATAATAAATATTGTTATCCAAATTAATGGGAAGAAAAGGTCTTTAATATCAACAAAACCAGATATTTCAGAAGAGAATTTAATGGAATTAATAAATAAAGACGAAAAATTATTTAAACACTTTAATGGAAAAGAAATCAAAAGAAAAATTTTTATCAAAAATAAATTAATCAATATAATAACTTAAATGACAAGAAAGTTTATAATTATATTTTTTATTCTGACACTGTATGGTTGTGGATTTAATCCAATATATAATGTCTCTAATGACATAAAATATAAAATTTTAGTTAATGAAATGACGGGAGATCAATTTATCAACAACATAATAAGAGATGAAATCTTTAAAAGTTCCAACAAAAACTCTAAAGAAATTTTAAAAATAAATTTTAATACAGTTTATGAAAAAATAATTCTTTCAAATGATACGAAAGGATCACCATCCGAATTTCAAGTAAAAGCAAAAACAACATTTGAAATAATCTATAATAATAAAATAATAATAAACGATTTTAATGAAAAACAAATTTTAAAAAACACGTCTGATTTTTTTGGGCAGAAAAATTATGAGGAAAATATTAAACAAAATTTTGCAAATTCTATTGCTAGGAAATTTAATTTAAGACTTTTAACAATCAAATGATTTTAAAAACATTTGAATCAAAAAAAATTAATTTAGATGTAAACAAAATAGTCCTATTTTATGGACAAAATGAAGGACACAAGAAGGAAGAAATATCTAAATTATTAATAGCAAATAAAAATCGAGAGATTATAAAATATTCAGAAAATGAAATTTTAGAGAATTCTGAAAACCTTTATAATCATATCTTATCAGAATCCCTTTTTAGCCAAAAGAAAATTATAATTGTAAACAGAGCTTCTGATAAAATACTTAAGATAATTGAATATTTAAATGAAAAAAGTTTTTCTGATGTTTTCATAATAATAAATGCAAAAAATCTTGAAAAACAATCGAAATTAAGATCGTTTTTTGAAAAAAGTAAAGAGTTTATCGCAATTGCTTTTTACCCTGACAATAATCAAACTCTAGCGAAAAATGCAGCTTTATTTTTTAATGAAAATAAAATTCCAATGTCACAGGAAAACTTAAATTTAGTGATAAGTAAATGTTCAGGTGACAGAGGAATTCTTGAAAATGACTTAAATAAAATTAAATTGTTTAGTTTAAATAAAAAAAAAATTTCAACTGATGAATTAATTAAACTGATCAGTTTAATAGAAAATCACAATATTTCTGAGCTGATAGATAATTGTTTAGCTAAGAATAAAAATAAAACTATAGCTATTTTAAATGAAAATCGTTTATCAACCGATGATTGTATAATCATAACGAGAACATTTTTAATCAAATTAAAAAGATTACTTAGATTATGTGAAAGTTATCAAGAAAATAAAAACCTAGAAAGCACTATCTTGCACGCTAAACCTCCAATTTTTTGGAAGGAAAAAGAAATTGTAAAACAGCAAATTAAAAGTTGGAGCTTAGTTCAAATCAAAAAATCAATTTATGAAATTAATAATATTGAAATGGAAATAAAAAAAAACTCTTCAAATTCATTAAATATTATTACCAATTTTATTTTACAAATAGCTTAATTAAAACCTAGTAGTGGTTTTTAATAATATCGATAATTTTGTTAAGTTGGTCTAAATCTTTATACTCAAAACTTATTTTACCCTTGTTTCTATGATTATTTTGTATATCAACATTTATGCCAATTTTATTAGAGATTGATAGTTCTAATGCAATAATATTAGTATCTTTCTTTTTACTTGATTTAATTTTTTTATTTTTAAAAACTCTCACAAAAGTTTCGGATTGTCTAACAGATAGTTTCTTTTCTAAGATTTTAGATGCTACAAAACTAGCATTAGAAAGACCAACTAAAATTTTTGCATGACCTGCAGTAATTTTTTGAGTCTCAATCAATTTTATTACGTCCTGAGGCAATGTTAAAAGTCTTAATGAGTTTGTTATATGGCTTCTGCTTTTACCGATAAATTTTGAGACTTTTTCTTGATCATATGAGAATTCATCAATCAATCTTTTGTAACCCTGGGCTTCTTCCAAAGGATTTAGGTCATGCCTTTGAACATTTTCGACAATGGCAAATTCTAAAGATTTTAAATCATCGGCCTCAGTGATTACTACAGGTACACTATGAAGACCTGCTCTTTGAGCTGCAAGCCATCTTCTTTCACCAGCAATTATTTCGAATTTAGATATGTCATCATTTGATTTTCGAACAACGATTGGTTGTATCATCCCTCTTTCCTTAATTGAATTTGTTAATTCATCTAAGTTATTCTTATCAAATATTTTTCTTGGTTGATATTTATTAGGTACTAGTTCGCTTATGGATAATTGATTTTTTTGAGACTCAACCTTGTTTTCACCAATTAATGAAGATAAGCCTCTACCCAATCCTTTTTTAATTTTTTCCATTACGCAGCGCTCCCTAATGATTTTTCTTGATTAATAAATTCATCAGTAAAATTAAAATATGATTTACTTCCAGGACAGGATTTATCATAAATTAAAACCGGCACTCCATGTGAAGGTGCTTCAGACAATCTAACATTTCTTGGTATAACTGTTGAGTAAACTTTTTCTCTAAAATAGTCTCTTGCTTCTTTCTCAACTTGAGATGAAAGCCTATTTCTTTTATCATACATTGTTAGAAGTATGCCTCTAATTTTTAAATCTGGATTTAAACTTACTTTTATCCTTTCAATTGTTTTAATGAGCTGAGTTAAGCCTTCTAAAGCAAAAAATTCTGTCTGCAATGGAACCAAAAGAGAGTTAGAGCATACTAATGCCATAACAGTAAGCAAGCTCAAAGAGGGTGGACAATCAATTAGAACATAATCGTAAGATCCTCTAGAACTGTTTAAATATGCAGCTAATTTAGCCTTTAATATAAAAGCCCTATTACTATCGTCAGCTGTCTCGACTTCAAGACCTGAGAGGTCAACATTAGATGTGATGATATCTAAATTTTCGAACTGTGTCTTTCTTATTACCTCTTCAATTTCTTTACTTCCATTCAGTACTCCATAAATTGTATCACTGGAGGTGTTCATATTAGATAATCCAAGACCTGTAGTTGCATTTCCTTGTGGATCTAGGTCAATTACTAAAATTTTTTTATTTAAATAGGTCAATCCAGCTGCAAGATTTATCACTGTAGTGGTTTTTCCAACGCCACCCTTTTGATTTATTACTGAAATAATTTGCATCTAATTTTATTTACCAAACTTTTAATTTTTTTTTTTAATTTTTTTTATATTTATTAAAAAAGAGTCTTCATTTGTTAAACTTTTCTTTTCTATATACTCCAACTCCCAATTTTTTTTGGAATTTTCAAAAATTTTTTTTCCACTCTTTCCCATAAAAAAAATTAAATTTTTATATTTTGAAAAATTTTCATATACTAATTCTAAAACTACTGGCATTGGTTTAAATGCTCTGGACATTATCGTTCCTGTTTCTAAATTTTTTATTTCAAAAATATTTTTTTGAAAAACCTTTGTGTTTAATTTTAATTTTTTTGAAACTTCTTTTAAAAAATGGCTTTTATGGTAGCTTTTTTCATAAAGGTGCACATTCATGTTATTTTTCATATTTTTTAGTATAATTGCCACGATTATACCGGGCATCCCCCCTCCTGAACCTATATCTGTGGTTGTATTACTATTTAAGTCAACAAAATCAATAATTTGTGCAGAATCAATAATATGACGGTCAATTATAGCCTTTTTTGATGCTGTATTTTGGCTAATTATGTTGAATTTTTTATTTTTTTTAAGAATCATAGATATATAGTTTTCAAAGTCCAAAAACGTTTCACGTGAAACATTTAAGTGATTGATTCTAGAATAAGAATTTAAAATTTCCTGATCCATTAAGCTATATGCTTAATAGACTTTCTTTTAACATGTGACAACAAAATATATACAGCGGCAGGAGTTATTCCGTCAATTCTTAGAGCTTGACCCATTGTTTTGGGCTTTATTTCTTTAAATTTTGCTTTTACCTCATTAGATAAACCTGGTAGCCCGTCATAATTGATTTTATCTGGAATAATTAGGTTTTCGTCCCTCTTAAATGCTAAAATATCTGCTTTTTGCTTCTTTAAATACCCCCTATAATGAGCATTTATTTCTACTTGTTCATCAATTTCTTTACTAAAAAAAGGTATATCGGACCATATTTCCCTAATTTTACTCATATTTACCCCTTTTTGAGTTAAAACTTCGCTAGATGATCTCAATATTCCGTCTTTTGCTATTTTTATTCCAAATTTCTCAGCTTTAGAGGGTGAGATCTTGGAATTTCTCATTTTTAAATTTATTTGACTAATTTGTTTAAATTTACTCAAATATATTGCTTTCCTCTCATTACCTATCAGTCCAATTTCTATTCCCTTTGCAGTTAATCTTTGATCAGCATTATCGGATCTCAAACTCAATCGATATTCTGCTCTTGATGTAAACATACGGTATGGCTCAGCTACTCCTTTAGTCACCAAATCATCAATCATTACTCCTATATAAGCATCAGATCTATCAAGTATGAATGGTTCCAATTTTTTTACTGAAAGGGCAGCATTTATTCCTGCTATAAGACCTTGTGCAGCAGCTTCCTCATATCCTGTTGTTCCGTTAATCTGACCGGCAAGATAAAGATTGCTTATCTTCTTAGTTTCAAGAGTTAGGAATAGTTCACGTGGGTCTATATAGTCATATTCTATTGCATATCCTGGTCTTAATATAGTAACATTGCTTAAACCATTGATATTATTACATATTTCTTGTTGAACATCAGCTGGAAGTGATGTCGATATACCATTTGGGTAAATTGTGTAATCATTTAGGCCTTCTGGCTCTAAAAATATCTGGTGACGAACTTTATCTGCAAATTTTACTATCTTATCTTCTATAGATGGACAATATCTTGGACCTACCCCTTTTATACTACCAGAGTACATAGCGCTCTTTGATAAATTCTTTTCTATAATGTTATGAACCTTTTCGTTTGTATAAGTCATTCTACAAGATATTTGTTTATTTAGATTTTTTTTAGTTAAGAATGAAAAAAAATATGGATCGTCATCTGCCAACTGTTCCTCTAAGTTTTCAAAATTAATTGTCCTTGAATCTAACCTTGGTGGTGTTCCAGTTTTTAATCTTCCAATTTTAAAATTATATTTTGCTAATTGTTCACTTAAACCTGTAGAAGGTTTTTCGTCGTATCTACCTGCTGGAGTTCTTTCATCACCTATATGTATCAAACCATTCAAAAAAGTTCCTGTTGTTAGTATTATCTTATTCGATAGCACTTTCTTTCCTTCTTTAGTTTGAAATCCACTTATTGAGTTTTTATTAAAAATAAACTTTATAACAGGATCAGAAAAAACAGTTAAATTACAATAGTTTAGCAATATTTCTTGCATATATTTACGATAAAGTGATCTATCTGATTGAGTTCGTGGTCCTCTGACTGCTGGCCCTCTACTTCTATTTAACAATCTAAATTGTATACCTGATTTGTCTGCTACATCTCCCATAACACCATCAAGAGCATCTATTTCTCTAACCAAATGACCTTTGCCCAAACCTCCTATTGCCGGGTTACATGACATCTCACCGATAGTTTCTATTTTATGAGTAAATAGGGCAGTGTTCACTCCAAGACGAGCAGAAGCTGCAGCAGCTTCACATCCAGCATGGCCTCCTCCAATTACAACTACATCAAATAACAAATCATTTTTCATAATCCAAATCTATATGTGATTATATAATTTACAAGATAGGCTTAATTTTTTGTAAATAAGCCTTATTTATCAACGTTTTTTGATAAAAAAAGAGCTAAAAACCAGCAAAATTGAGTATTATTTACCTATACAAAAATCGTTGAAAATACTACCTAATATCTCCTCTACATCAACTTTTCCAACAATCATACCTAAATGTCTAGTAGCTAATCTTAAATCTTCTGCAGCTATATCGAAATCTTCAATTTCTTTTTTTTGATTAAAATTATTTAAATGATCTAAACATTGTTGCAAATGTTGTCGATGTCTTTCTCTGGTAATTAAAATTTCATCACTTGAAATAAATTTGTTTTTTAAATTATTTTTTATTTTTAAAATTAACTCCTCGATGTTTTTATTTTCTTTAATTGAAATTAAAACATGATTTATTTTTTTAATTTCTCGATTAATATCTTTTTCTAAAAGATCTGATTTATTTATAACTAATATTGCATTTTCATCTAACAAACCCTCCAAAACCTCAGTAAAATCAGGGCTTTTTGCATCAATCACGACAAGCTTTAAGTCTGCTTCTTCTGCTCTATTAAGGGATAATTTAATACCTTTCTTTTCTATCTCGTCCTTAGAGTCTCTTATCCCAGCTGTATCAGATATTATTACTGGATAACCATCTATATTAAGATGTGTTTCGATTACGTCTCTCGTTGTGCCAGCAATTTCGGAAACAATTGCTACATCTCGATTAGATAAATGATTCATCAGGCTAGATTTTCCAGCATTTGTTGGGCCAAGAATTGCAATTTTGAATCCCTCTCTAATTCTTTCTCCAACTTTTTGATCATTTAATATTTTTTTAATTTTATTTATTACCTCATTAGAACTTTTTTTAATTTCATTTAAAACATTATTTGGCAAATCTTCATCTGGAAAATCTATTTTAGCTTCAACATGTGATAAAATTTTCAAAAGTTTTTCTCTTAAAAAATTAAATTGGTCTGCTGATTTTCCATTCATAATTTTAATTGCTTGTTGTCTTTGGATTTCTGTTTCTGAAGAAATTAAATCAGCAATACTTTCTGCTTTAAGTAAATTTATTTTTCCATTTTGAAAAGCAAGTTTCGTAAATTCACCCGGTTCAGCCAATCTGCAATTTTTAATTTTCGAAATAGAGGAGTGCAGGGCATCTATTACGGCTTTACTACCATGAACCTGAATTTCAGCCATATCTTCACCTGTGTAGCTCTGAGGTCCAGGAAACCATATTATTATTCCTTCATCAATAGGCTCAGAAGTGTTAATTTTATTGACTTTTCTTAGGCATGCTTTTCTTGGCTCAGGGGGCTCTTTGCCAGTGAGCAATCTAATAACATCGGACGTTTCTTTACCAGAAACCCTTATTACTGCAACACCAGATATTCCTGGTCCACTTGACAATGCATATATAGCCATTGGAAGAGTATAGCTTCTAATTTAAATTTGTGTAAAAATTAATTATGATTATTTGGCTAGCCTCTTATCCAAAAAGTGGAAATACATGGGTACGAATATTTCTGTCCTATATGCTCTCAAATGAAAAAAACATGGATATAAATAGAACAAAAATTTATCAATTTCCTAGAAGATTAAACTTTGAGGGAATTAGCAAAAATATTGATGATGGTAATGAGTTTGTAAAAAATTGTATTCACGCTCAATCTAAAATAAATTTGGACAATAAGTATAAAATTTTTAAAACTCATAATGCATTCTGGAAAAATGGAAATTATTCATTTACTGATTTAGAAAATACAATTGGTTGCATATATATTGTAAGAGACCCTAGGAACATTATCACATCTATTAAAAATTATTATGATTTTAAAAGTTATGAAGAGGCATTAAAGTTTTTAAGGGATGACAAAAATATTATTGGAACTCTTCACAAAGTTAGACAGGGTAATGATTTGCCAACAATTATCTCCTCATGGAAAAATCACTACAATTCTTGGAAAAAGTTAAAAACTAATTATTTGTTAATTAAATATGAAGATATGTTGGTTGACCCTAGAAAAGAATTTTTGAAAATTATTAATTTTATTAAAAAAATCTCAAACATTGTGTTTGACGATTTTAGAATTGATAATGCTATTTCATTGTGTGAATTTAAAAATTTACAAGGTATTGAAAATAAAGACGGTTTTATTGAGGCTTCAAAGGATAGATTGGGAAATTCAATTAAATTCTTTAATCTCGGTTCAGAAAATAAATGGCAAAATTTGCTTAACAAACAAATTATTGAAAATATAGAAACCAGTTTTAAAGAAGAAATGACTGAACTAAAATATCTCTAGAACCTAAGCGGGCTTGTTCATTGAGTTAAAAAATTCAGCATTATTTTTTGTATCTTTTAATTTTGAGTTTATAAACTCAATAGCATCCATAGTTCCCATTGGTGCAATTATTCTTCTAAGCACGTTCATTTTTTGTAAATCATTTTTATCAAACAATAATTCTTCTCTTCTTGTTCCTGATTTTGTTATATCAATTGCTGGGTATATTCTTTTATCCGCAATTTTTCTATCAAGTATTGTTTCACTATTACCTGTCCCTTTAAATTCCTCAAATATTACCTCATCCATTCTGCTACCTGTATCAATTAAAGCTGTAGAAATAATTGTTAATGAACCACCTTCTTCAATATTTCTTGCTGCACCAAAAAATCTTTTGGGTCTCTGTAGTGCATTTGCATCCACACCTCCAGTAAGCACCTTACCAGAACTTGGTATTACAGCATTATATGCTCTTCCTAACCTTGTAATTGAATCTAATAATATAATAACATCCTTTTTGTGCTCGGTTAGTCTTTTGGCTTTTTCTATAACCATTTCAGCTACTGCTACGTGCCTTTGAGCCGGTTCATCAAAAGTAGAACTAATTACTTCGCCTTTTACAGTTCTTTGCATGTCTGTTACTTCTTCTGGACGTTCATCAATCAATAACACCATAAGATAACATTCGGGATAATTTTTGGCTATGGAGTTTGCTATGCTTTGCAAAATCATTGTTTTTCCAGCTTTAGGTGGCGAAATAATTATAGATCTTTGTCCTTTACCAATTGGGCTAACTAGATCAATTAGTCTAGGAGTTAAATCTTGTTTTTTTTCAACTTTGGTTGTTTCAACTTCCATGACCAATTGTTTATTTGGATAAAGGGGCGTTAAGTTATCGAATGCAATTTTATGTCTTGCTTTTTCTGGTTCTTCAAAATTTATCTTGCTAACCTGTAATAATGCAAAATATCTTTCTCCTTCTTTTGGAGCTCTAACTGGTCCTTCAACTGTGTCTCCAGTTCTCAAACCAAATTTTCTAATTTGACTCGGGCTCACATAAATATCATCTGGTCCTGGAAGATAATTTGACTCCATTGCCCTTAAAAAACCAAAGCCATCTTGTAATAATTGCAAAACACCCACACCAGTAATTTCTTCTTTTTCGGCAACTTTTTTTAAAATAGCAAAAAGTATTTCTTGTTTTCTTAATGTGCTTGCATTTTCTATACCAAGTTCTTCAGCTTGCGTAATAAGCTGCTCGGATGATTTAAGTTTTAGTTCTTGGATATTCATGATTAGTTTTTTGATAAGGACTTATCAGTTAGAAGTAATATATATGCTACAATCGTTTTTTCAACCCTAGATTGGCTTAAAAATAGCCAAAAATACAACAATAATCAAAATTACCGTTGGTATTTCGTTAATAATCCTAAAAAATTTTGCCGATCTTGTGTTTGTGGAATTTTTTAAAGCAGCAAGACATCTTCCTAAATAGTCATTATATGCTGATAGCAATATCATTAAAACAATCTTTATTTGAAACCATAATTGAGAGAAAATTTCTAACCCATTCAGATAGATTAATACCAATCCAAAAATCCAAGTAAAAATCATTGCTGGTCGCATAATGTAAAAAAATAACCTTTTTTCCATTACCTCAAATATATCGGTTGCTTCTTTTTTCTCGTTATTTTCAACATGATAAACAAAAATTCTTGGGAGATACAAAAGACCAGCCATCCAAGAAACAACCGCGATTAGATGTAAAGATTTAAATAATAAATACAAATTCATATATTAGATATTTCTTTCAATTAAGGACTTCAGCAAGATGATGTGATCATCATTATCATTTAAGCAGGGAATCATATCAAAATTTTTTCCTCCTGATTTAATAAAGCTTTCTTTGCCTTGAATTAAAATTTCCTCCAAGGTTTCTACACAATCAGATGAAAAGCCTGGACAAATTGTAAGAACATTTTTAACCCCATCTTTAGGTAAACTTTCTAGAGTTTTATCGGTATAGGGTTTAAGCCATTCTTGTGGGCCAAACCTAGACTGAAATGTGGTTTTAATTTCAATTGAATTATATTTTTCTGAAATTAACCTTGTAGTTTTATGACAATAACAATGATAAGGATCTCCTTTATCAAAATATTTTTTTGGTATGCCATGATAAGAAGCTATTATTAAATCGGGTTTCCAATTTATTTCATTGATCTTTCTGTTGATGGAATTAACAAGTGCATCGATATAAAGCGGATCAGACTCATAATGTGGTATTATTTTCAAAGAAGGTTGCCATCTCATTTTCATTAAAGATCTGTAAACTTCGTCACAAACTGTTGCCGTTGTAGCTGCCGCATATTGTGGATAGAGAGGTAGTATCACTAAATTTTCACAACCCATTTCATGTAATTTATGAATCTTGCTTTTAATGCTTGGATTTCCATACCTCATTGCAAAATCTATGACAATATTTTCTTTTGATAAAAATTTTGAAATTTTTTCACTTTGCTTTTTTGTATAAAAAAGAAGTGGAGAAATATTTTCACCTTTCATCCAAATTTTTTTGTAAGCTTTTGCAGTTTTAGAGGGTCTAAAATTTAAAATAAACAAATTTAAAATTATCTGCCAAATTACAGGGTTTACCTCGATTATCCTTCTATCAGAAAGAAACTCTTTTAAATATTTTCTTATATCAAACCAACTAGTAGAGTCGGGTGTGCCTAAATTAATTAAAAGAACGCCTGTTTTTCCATATTTTATAGGAGGGTGATATTTATCAATCATTTAATAATTTTTTACAATTTTTATAATATTTTCTACCATTATCGGATTAGTTTCAGGCAAAATTCCATGACCAAGATTAAAAATATATGGATGATCCTTAAAAATTTCTAGATATTTAGAGGCTTCTTTTTTTAAATTTTCATAATCAGTTAAAAGTATTTTGGGGTCTAGGCCGCCTTGTACAGGTATTTTAATATCTTTTATTATTTTTTTCGGATCGACATTATAATCAATACTAACAGCATCAGGTTTAACAATATCACAAAATTCCTTATAATTTTTTATTTCTCTTGGAAAGCATATCACTGGTACATTTAAAGATTTTACGAAATTTACCAAACTTAAAGTTGGAGTATAAATATAATTTGGTAAATCTTTTTCTTCCAATAAACCTGCCCAACTATCGAAGATTTGAATTATATTTGCACCGTTTTCAATTTGATTTTTAATATGAACTTTTAAAAATTTTTCAATAATTAATAAAATTCTATTTATTAGAAAATTGTCTTTGAAAAAATCCTTTTTTAAATTCTTTTTAGGTGATTGTTGATTAATCATATAAACTAACAGCGTCCATGGAGCTCCAACAAATCCAATAGTATTTTTGCCATTTAAATCTGGATTTAAGCTAACTTTTTTTATTGCTTTATAAACACGATGAATTTTTTCAACAAAATCAATTTCATCAACCTTTGCAATTTCATTTAAATTTAATTCTCCCAGTCTAGGTCCAAAATTTTTTTCAAATTTAACCTTTTGACCCAAACCATATGGTAACATCAAAATATCTGAAAATATTATTGCAGCATCCAGATTAAATCTCTTTAAAGGTTGTAGAGTTATTTCCGAAGACAAATCGTCATTTAAACACAGATTAATAAAATTAGGATTTTCTTTTCTAATTTCTCTAAATTCTGGTAAATATCTTCCTGCTTGTCTCATAATCCATATTGGATTAAATGAAGTATCTTTATTAATTATTACTTTATCTAATGGTTTCATAAATAATCTTTATTAATTATTGTAGTTGTATTATATCCTGTGAATAAAGATGATTACTTTTTATTAACATTATTTTCACAGTTTACTAACATCATGTTTAACTAAAATTGTTTAAAATGAAGCTTTTTTCGATATATTGTTTTTGTGGATTGTTTTAAGCTATTTAATATTATTGTTGATAAAGACTAGATTTTACAAGCTTAGTTTGAAAAATATTTAATTATGTAAAATATCTAAAATAATACAAATTTATTAACCGTTTATTCATGAAAAATACATATAAAATATATTTAATATCAGACTCAACTGGGGAAACTCTTGATAGAATTTTTCTTGCACTAAAGGCTCAATTTTTAAACATAGAGTATAAAGTTCGTTCATATTCATTTACACGTACAGAAAATCAAATTTTAAAAATTCTGGAAGATGCAGAACAAAATAAAAATTCAATCATTTTATACACCATTGTTGATAACAACTTGGCTAAATATTTAGCAAAGGTAAGTGAAAATAAAAATATCCCTTGTTTTGGCGTTTTGGGTAATTTAATTTTAAATTTTTCTAAAATACTAAATCAAAAAGCAACCCATGAACCAAGCGGCCAACATATATTAAACGAGGAATACTATGATAGAATTGAAGCAATTCAATTTACAATGAATCATGATGATGGAAATTTAATAACTGAAATTGAAAAATCAGATATAATACTTGTAGGCGTTAGTAGAACAAGCAAAACCCCAACCTCTATATATCTTGCAAACAAAGGTTTCAAAACATCCAATATTCCTTTGGTAAATGAAAATTCATTGCCGGAAAAACTTAAACAAAATCCACAAATGACTTGTGTTGTAGGATTAAGCACAGAGCCGGAAAGATTGGCTGATTTAAGAAAAAACAGGATGAACTCACTTAGAGAAACGGAAAATATTACATATACAAATTTAGACAATATTAAAAAAGAGGTTTTAGATGCAAAAAAAACATTTCAAAAATACAAATGGCCTCTTATAGACGTGACAAGGAAATCTGTAGAAGAAACCGCAGCATCAATTATTAAAATACATGAAATATATCTAAATAATGCAAAATAAAATTATTCTTGCTTCTAAAAGCAAAGTTAGAAAAGAAATTTTAGATAAAAATAATATTGAAAGTGTTGTAGAACACTCAAATGTAGATGAAGACATTGTAAAATTGAATTTAATCAAAGAAAGAGCAACACCAGAAATTATTTCAAAAAATCTAGCAGAACTAAAAGCAAATAAAGTTAGTTTAAAAAATATTGACCATATAGTTCTAGGCGCAGACAGTGTTATAGATCTTGATGGCGAACTAATATCAAAACCTGAAAACAGAAAAGAAGCAATTGAAATATTAAAAAAACTTAATGGTAAATCACATTTTTTGATTAGTTCTGTTTGTATATCGAAAAATGGATCGATGATTTGGAATTATACTGATAAAGCAAAATTAACTATGAAAAATTTTTCCAAAAATGAATTAGAAGAATATTTATCTAAAATATCCGATGAAACTCTATACGCATATAACGTTTATCAAATTGAAGGTGAGGGAAGAAATTTATTTGCAAGCATAAGCGGTGATGAAGACACTATAATGGGTTTACCAATTAAAAAAATTAAGGAGTATTTAAAAATTCATGGAGATTAAAAGATATTTTGTTATAGGAAATCCAATAAATCATTCATTATCACCTAAGCTTCAAAATTATTGGATTAAACAACATAATATTAATGCAGTATACGAAAAGTTAAAACTTGAAGAAAACGAAATTGAAAGTTTTATCGATAAGATAAGGAACCAAAAGATAGATGGTTGCAATATTACAGTTCCGTTTAAAAAGAAGGTGATCCCTTTTTTAGACAAATTAAGCTTTGAGGCAGAAAAAACTCAATCTGTAAACACAATCATTAATAATGGTGGAAATTTAATTGGACATAATACAGATATTTATGGTTTTGAAAAAGCAATCAAAAG
This sequence comes from uncultured Pelagibacteraceae bacterium, assembly GCA_902587755.1. Classification (GTDB taxonomy): domain Bacteria; phylum Pseudomonadota; class Alphaproteobacteria; order Pelagibacterales; family Pelagibacteraceae; genus Pelagibacter. The sequence goes on from CACIMN010000003.1 coordinate 107,608, forward strand.
TTTAAATTTTGACATGAAAGGTAAGAAAGTACTAATATTAGGAGCGGGTGGAGTTGTTCCTTCAATTATTTTTGCTCTAAAAAAAATGCAAGCTTCTCAAATTATACTAACTAACAGAACTAAAAAAAAAGCAGAAGATATAAAAAAACAATTTTATGACCTGGTGTTTATAGACTGGGGGCAAGTAACAGATTTTGACGTTGTTATAAACGCCACAAGTCTTGGATTAAACAATGAATTTATCAATTTAGACTTTTCAAATAGTGGGGATAAAAAATTATTTTATGATGTAATCTATAACCCAGAAGAAACAAACTTTTTAAAAGAAGGAAAAAAATTAGGAAACCAAACCGAGAATGGGAAATTAATGTTTATATTTCAAGCATTTGAAGCATTTAAGCTATGGCATGGAATTGAGCCAAAAATTAGTAGTGGTACACTAGAAATTTTAAATAATGATTAGAGTAGGAATTTTAGGAAATATAGGTTCTGGTAAAAGTTATGTTGCTAATCAATTTGGATACCCAGTATTTAATGCAGATCATGAAGTATCAAAACTTTACAAAAAAAATAAAAAGATTTTTTTCAAGTTAAAAAAAAAGTTACCAAAATATATAAATACCTATCCAATAAATAAAAAACAAATCACAGAAGCAATATTAAGTAATAAGACTAATTTAAAAAAAATAGTTAATATTGTCCACAAAGAAGTTAGAAAAAAAATGGAATTATTTATTAAAAAAAATAAAAATAAAAAAATAGTTATTTTGGATATACCACTTTTGTTAGAAAATAAAATTAATAGGAAGGGAGATATTTTAATTTTTGTTGATTCAAAAAAAAAAGAAATTGAAAAAAGATTAGTAAGGAGAGAAGACTTTAATCGTAAACTTTTTTACAAATTTAAAAAAATTCAATATAATTCAAATTATAAAAAAAGAAAGTCACACTTTATAATTAAAAATAATTTCATAAAAAAAAATGTTAACAGAGATATTAGAAAAATTTTAAAGGAAATTTTATAAATGAAAGAGATAGTGTTGGATACCGAAACAACCGGAATATTAGTCAAAGAAGGCCACAGAATTGTCGAAATTGGATGTATCGAGTTAGAAAATTTAATTCCTACAAAAAATAAATTCCACTATTACCTGAATCCTGAGAGAAAAGTCTCAGAAAAAGCTTTCGAGGTTCATGGATATACGGATCAATTCTTATCTAAACAAAAGAAATTTAATGAAATTGTTGTTGAATTTTTAGAATTTATAAAAAACAAAAGATTGATAATTCATAATGCAGAATTTGATCTGGCCCATTTAAATAATGAACTTAATTTGCTGGGTGAAAAAAATTTAAAAAATGAAATAATTGACACTTTAATATTGGCTAGAAATAAATATCCAGGCTCGCCCGGTAGCCTTGATGCACTTTGTAAAAGATATAGGATCGATAACTCACGAAGAACTAAACATACAGCTTTAATAGACTGTGATTTATTGGCAAAAGTTTATGTTAATCTAATTGACCAAAAAGAACCTACTTTAAATTTGCAAAATAGTGATCAAGAAATATCAAAAAAAATAAACTCTAATTTTGATTATTTTAAAAAAGTAGTTAAACCTTCAGAAGAAGAGCTTTCTAATCACAAAAATTATTTGAATAAAAATTTAAAAAAAAATTATTTTAATTAAATCTTTGATTATATAAATTTTCAAAATCAACTTTTTTATCAAACTTAATATTAGGATACCCTGAGTCATGTAATAAATTTAACAATGCTTTTTCTAGCTTTGGATAAATTTCAACCTGCAAATCACATAGAATAATTTTTTCTAATTGCTCCTTTTTTCTAATGTCCTCATTGACTTGAATAATGGTAGCAAAAACTATTTCAAAAATTGATTTTTTTTTTGAGTTGCTTTTATCTCTAAAATTAAAAGTTGTATTAACCTCAATCATTTTATTTTTAAGTGCTTTAGAAGTTATATCTATTCCGAGTTGATATTTTGATATGTAATCTCTAACGTATAAGTATGTTTCAATGTCAGGAGTTTCGCTAGAAAGATCCTTAATATATTGACCTAAAATTTTATATTTTTCTGTCATTATCATCCTCTATATCTTCAAATTCTCCATCAATAAACTTATCTCCTTTAAATTTTTTTTTAGAAAAATTTTTATCGAGATAAGTAAAAATAAGCTTTCTTGTTACTGGAAAAATAATTAAAAATCCAAAAACATCTGATAAAAATCCTGGAATAATCAAAAGTAATGCTGCAAATGCAATTGCAGCACCCGATAATATTTCAAAAGTTGGGATTTCATTTTTACTTAAACTAACAAATCCAGATTTAAGAGTATTTAATCCTTCGTATTTTGCATAATATATTCCAATAATTGCAGTGCTAAAAATTAATAAAATAGTAAATAAAGCGCCAATTTGAGATCCTATTTTTATTAAAAGATAGATTTCTAAAATCGGTAGTAAAATTATACTTAATAATATTGAGTTCATTTGACCCAATCTAAATTGCTGGTTGAAATTAATCAACATAGTAATTACTATCAGATTATGAATTATAGTTTTGAATATATAGATATTATTTTATTGGCGATGATAGCTGGATTTATTTTTTTAAGATTGAGGGGAATACTTGGAAAAAGGACCGGTTTTGAAGGTAAAGCTCCTGCACAATTTAAAGAAGTTATTAATAATCTAAAAGCACAAGACACAAAAAAAATAGGTGACAAGTTTGATGATCAAGCTCAAGAAGAATTTTTGAAAGGTGCTAAAATTGCATATGAAACAATAATTACGGATTTCAGTGATAATGATAATCAAATCACAACTAGCAAACCTTTAATCAATAACGATATTTACAATAAATTTAATGAGGCATTAAAAGAGAGAAGTTCTAAAGGACATAGAGCAGACATAACTTTTATTGGTGTAAATTCAGCAGTTATAAAAGAACATAAGAAAATAGGAAAAATTTTAAATGTTACTGTCAATTTTATTGCAGAAGTAATTACTTGTATTAAAGACAAAGATAACAAGATTGTTTCAGGTGATCCAGAAAAAATAAAAAAAATATATGATACATGGGTGTTTTCTAAAGATGTAACTTCAGCAAATCCAAATTGGATGTTGGTCAATATATTAAATTAATTGAATAACAGAATTTCAAATAAAGATAAAAAAGATTGGAACAATTTTATAAATTCTAAAGAAAAATTGCCCAACAAAGATCTCAAGAATAACCAAAAAAAAATCATAAATACAAAATCTCTTGACCTGCATGGATATACTTTAGAGGATGCAAACAAAAAAATAGAAAATTTTATTTTAGAAAATTATCAAAATGGAATAACTAAATTGCTTGTAGTGACCGGCAAAGGTTTACATTCTGATGTTGAAAAGAATCCTTATGTTTCAAAAAACTTAAGTATATTAAAATATTCAATTCCTGAATTTATTCGAAATAACATCGAATTAAATAAGTGTATAAACTCTTTTGCTGAAGCCTCTATTGAGGATGGAGGCAGCGGGGCTTTTTATATATATTTAAAAAAAAATAAGTAAATATATAACGTATGATTGTTTGGTTAGCCTCATATCCTAAAAGTGGAAATACATTGGTAAGAGCGTTATTGTCGTCATATTTTTTTTCAAATGATGGAATATTTAATTTTGAGATTATTAAAAATATAAAACAATTCCCACACATTGGTTTATTTGAGAATTTAGGAATTGATATAAAAAATGAAAAAGAAGTTATTAAAAATTATGTAAATGCTCAGGCAAGTATAAATAAAAAAGACTCTATTCAATTTTGTAAAACTCATAGCTATTTATTTAATATTGATAATAATCCATTTACTGACTTAAATAATAGTTTAGGCGCTATTTATATAGTTAGAGATCCAAGAAATGTTGTGACCTCATATGCGCATCATAACAGTATTTCAATAAATGAGTCTGCAGAGAGAATGATTAATTCTATTAATTACGGAGGTAATTTAGAAAGTGATAATATTTCTGACAGAACTAAGGTTTATATGGGATCGTGGAGTAGTAATTTTAACAGTTGGAAATCTTTTAAATCTCCTGGAAAATATTTATTAGTAAAATATGAGGATTTAGTAAATGATAAAGAAAAAACATTTTATCAGATATTGAATTTTATTCATAAACTAAAAAAAATTAATTTATCAATTGATAAAAAAAAAATTAATAACGTTATTAACTCAACAAGTTTTGAAAAATTAAAAGATTTAGAGAAGAAGGAAGGTTTTATAGAGAGCAAGGTAAATATAAAAACTGGAAAAAAAATTCCTTTTTTTAATTTAGGTTCAAAAAATAATTGGAAAAATATTTTAGAGGATGAAATAAGAAAAAAAATTGAAGACTCATTTAAAAAAGAAATGATAGAATTAGGTTATTTATAATTTAAATGATATAAACATGATTATTTGGTTGGCATCATATCCAAAGAGTGGGAATACATTAGTCAGATCTATGCTTTCTAGTTATTTTTTCTCAAAAGATGGAATATTTAATTTTGATTTGTTAAATAATATAAAAAAATTTCCAGATTTTGGTGTATTTAAAACTTTAGGCATAGATATTACGAATGAAAATGAAGTAGTTAAGAACTATATAAATGTTCAAAAAGAAATTAACAAAAGAGATGGTAATTCAATAAGATTTTTAAAAACACATGCTGCTCTAAATGATATCAATGGTTATAGATTTACAGATTTAAAAAATACCTTGGGGGCCATTTATATTGTGAGAGACCCAAGAAAAATTATTCTGTCCTATGCTAACCACAGTCAAATAACGTTAAGCGAATCTCTTAAAAGACTTATTGAATTACGTACAATTGGAGGTCTTAATGACAATCAAAATCAATCAGTGACTCACGTCGGATCATGGTCTACAAATTATCACTCTTGGAAAGAGTTCAACAAGGTTGGCAAATATCTGCTTATAAAATATGAAGATCTAATATCCAAACCAGAAGATAACCTTAAAATTATTTTAGAATTTATCTCCAAAATTACTAATACAAAACTTGAAGTAGATAAAAAGAAGTTAAACAATGTTTTAAGCACAACTTCTTTTGAATATTTACAGAAATTAGAAAAAGAGAATAATTTTCCTGAGGCAATTAAAACTAAAGATGGAAATTATGCTACTTTTTTTAAGTACGGAAAAAAAAATACAGGTAAAAATCTTCCTGAGGAAATTACTAAGGAGCTCGAAGATAACTTGAGTTCAGAAATGAGAGAATTAGGTTATCTTTAATTTATAGTATAAATTTAGATAAATCAGTATCTTTAACCAAATTATCTAAATTTTTATTAATATATTCTTTATTAATAATTATTTTCTCACCCGCACGGTCTGTAGCTGTGAAACTAATATCATCTAATATTTTTTCTATGATTGTGTGCAATCGTCTCGCACCAATATTTTCTACTGTAGTATTAACTTCAGAAGCTATATTAGCAATTGTATCAATACCATTATCAGAAAATTCCAAATCTACATTTTCAGTTTTTAACAAAGCAACATATTGTTTAATTAGACTGAAGTCTGGCTCTCTTAAAATTCTTTTAAAATCCTCACTCGTTAATGCTTCTAACTCTACTCTAATTGGTAGTCTCCCCTGCAATTCTGGCAACAGATCTGAAGGTTTAGCAAGTTGGAATGCACCTGATGCTATAAACAAAATATGATCAGTTTTTATGGGACCATGTTTGGTATTAACGGTTGTTCCTTCAATTAACGGCAAAAGATCTCTTTGAACACCCTCTCTTGAAACATCACCACCAACCCTGTCAGTTCTAGCTGAAATTTTATCTATTTCATCAAGAAAAACTATTCCATTATTTTCAGTTGAAAGTTTCGCAGCTTTGATAATTTTATCTTGTTCAATTAATTTATCCGACTCATCATTAATTAAAATTTCGTGGGACTCTTTAACCGTCATTTTTTTCTTTTTTTCCTTATTGCCCATTGATTTTCCAATCATTTCACCAATGTTAATCATTCCAACATTTGCGCCAGGCATTCCAGGTATTTCGAAAGATGCACCACCAGATCCACTATCACTAACAGCTATTTCAATTTCGTTATCATCTAAATCACCATTTCTAAGTCTTTTTCTAAAACTTTCTCTTGTAGCTAAACTCGCTTTTTTCCCAACTAAAGCATCTAAAACTTTTTCCTCAGCTGCTTTTTGAGCCTGTGCAAAAACTTCTTTCCTTTTTTTTACTTTTTCCATTGAGATTGCTATTTCAATTAAATCTCTGACGATTTGCTCAACATCTCTTCCAACATATCCAACTTCTGTAAATCTAGTGGCTTCAACTTTTACAAAAGGAGCTTCTGCAAGTTTTGATAATCTTCTGGAAATCTCTGTTTTTCCTACCCCTGTTGGTCCAATCATTAAAATATTTTTTGGCAAAACTTCATTTTTCATTTCACCCTTTAGAGCTTGTCTTCTCCATCTATTTCTTAAAGCAACCGCAACAGCTCTTTTAGCTTTGTTTTGTCCAACGACAAACCTATCTAGCTCCGAAACAATTTCTCTAGGAGATAAAGAACTTACTAAAGAAGCTTCTTCTTTTTGATTTTTATCTTTAGGATGTAATTGAGTTACGTTAGAATTATCCATTATATTTTTTCAATTTTAACATTATCATTAGTGAATACACATATATCTGCTGCAACTTTAATTGCTTTTTTTGCCACCTCTTCTGCAGACATGTTGCCTTCAATTAAAACTTTTCCAGCAGCTAACGCGTAATTACCACCAGAACCTATTCCAATTACATCTCCCTCAGGCTCTAAAACATCACCAGTTCCAGAAATAATATAACTATTACTTTTATCTCCAACTGCCATAAGAGCCTCTAATCTTCTTAAATATTTATCTGTTCGCCAATCTTTTGCTAATTCAACAGCAGCTCTTGATAAATTGCCAGCATGTTTTTCCAATTTTCCTTCTAATCTTTCAAATAGAGTTAATGCATCAGCAGTTGATCCTGCAAACCCAGCAACAACATCTCTTTTTTCAATTTTTCTAACTTTTGAAGCGGTGCTTTTAACAACTGTATTTCCCATACTTACCTGCCCATCACCAGCAACGACTACTTCATTATTTTTTCTTACTAATACAATTGTTGTCATACTTAATAAATGGTAACTTTTTTTGATACTTCAAGTGTACATACTGATATTGATATAGAGGGATTATGTATGTATACCATTAAAAATATATGGCTAGAAAAGGAAAAGTATCTCGAAAAACAAAAGAAACCAGCATTAATGTTGAAGTAAATATTGATGGCAAAGGTAAGTACCAAATTGACACTGGTATAGGATTTTTGGATCATATGCTTGAACAATTATCAAAGCACTCTTTAATTGATCTTAAAGTTAAAGCGAAAGGAGATACTCATATCGATCTTCACCACACAACAGAAGATACAGGTATTGCAATTGGAGAAGCTTTAAAAAAAGCAGCAAAAAAATTTGTAGGTATAAAAAGATATGCTCACACAGTTATACCTATGGATGAAACATTAACTAGAGTTGCAATTGACGTTTCAAACAGACCTTATTTAATTTGGAAAGTAAAATTAAAAGTTGAGAAACTTGGCGAGATGGACACAGAACTATTTAAAGAATGGTTCCAAGCATTTTCCCAATCTGCTGGTATTACAATGCACGTTGAAAATATTTATGGTGATAATAGCCACCACATAATCGAGTCTTGTTATAAAGCATTGGCAAGATCATTAAGAGCTGCACTAGAGATGGATCCAAGAAACAAAAAAAGTATTCCATCCACTAAAGGCTCATTATAAGTTTAATGAATGTCACAATTGTTGATTATAATTCGGGCAATATAAGCTCGGTGATAAACTCCTTTAAGGAAGTTGCTAAAGATAAAGTAAATATAGAGGTAACTTCAGATTTAAATAAGATTAAATCATCTGATAAAGTGGTTTTACCAGGACAGGGTTCGTTTAAAAGTTGTGTTGATGCACTTAACAACATCAATGGTTTAGTTGATACATTAAGTGAATTTGTAATAAATAACAAAAAACCACTTCTAGGAATTTGTGTTGGATTACAAATGTTTGCAGACATTGGATATGAAGAAACTGAAACTAAAGGGCTTGGTTGGATTTCAGGAAAAGTATCAAAAATAGATAATCAAAATGGTAAATATAAACTTCCTCATATTGGATGGAATCAAATTAATATTGTAAAGGATAGTAAAATTTTTAAAAACATAGAAAATAACTCTCATATGTATTTTGTTCATAGTTATGAATTTATTCCAAATGACAAAAGTGTAATTTCAGGAACAACAGATTATTCTTCAAATATTGTTTGTTCGGTTGAAAAAGAAAATATCTTTGGAACTCAATTTCACCCTGAAAAAAGTGATAAAACTGGATTAAAAATAATTAATAATTTTATAAATTTATAAATGAAATTTTTTTTATTTATTTTAATCGTTAGTTTTACTTTTTTAAGCTCAAGTTTTGCTAAAATTCTTAATATCGAAAATAAAATACAAATTGAAGTCCCATCGAGTCATAAATTTATAAGATATGATAATGCAGAGATAATGGAGTCTATTAATGAATTTAAAGATTCAATAGATGGTATGGAGGTAGATTTTTATTTAGTTGGACCAAGTAAATATGTCAATTTAGAACAAGCCCTTTTTATTGATGGAGAAGATCCAATGGAAAATGAATATATAAAATCAATTATAAAAAAGTATGAGGGAATGTTTGAAAGAAAAATGCTTCAAGATCCACTTAAAGCTGGAAAATGGGTTATTTCTGAAATTAAAAAGATTATGAAAAAAGAAAAAATTGATTTTATTACATATGCATTTGTAATTAATAAAACTCTGATAGAAATGTTTTCAGGTGAGGATGAGATTATTGATATATTAACAGATCTTCAGTCGATGAATAATTCAGAATTAATTAAACAAACAAAAGAAATAAAAAAACAGATAGCATCTATTGAGGGTGCCAGTAAAACAAAATATGCATTTGGACCTACCACAATTACATATAATAAACTTAAAATTGATAAAAATAAAAATGGAAATTTATTTTTAAAAGGACCTAGTAAATTCTTTATGGCGATTAATGAAACTATGACAATAGATGCGTTGTTGAATTTTTATTTAGGTGAACATAATAATAGAACATATGGTTTTATCTCAGTATGCTATGTAGATTGCTCGAAATTCAACAGCAAATTTGATAAAATGATTAAGCCAGTTTTCTCTAAAATTGAAAAAAATGTGAAAACCAAAACTACCAACTCATCAAACAATGATTTGGTAGAACAACTAGAGCAGCTAAACAGTTTATATAAATCTGGAGTACTTACTAAGGAAGAATTTGAAAAAGCTAAGAAAAAAATTTTAAATTAGATGAAAATATTTCCTGCAATAGATATTAAAGATAAAAAGTGTGTTAGATTAGTTAAAGGAGAATTTGACAACAAAACTGATTACGAAATGTCCCCAGTTGAACAAGCAGGGAAATATAATGATCATGGTTTTAAAAACTTACATATAGTTGATTTAGATGGAGCTTTAACTGGTGAAACAGTTAATTCAGACATTATTAATGAAATAGTAAAAAAATTTGATCTCAAAATTGAAATTGGAGGGGGTATCAGAAACTTTGAAAGTATTAAGAAATATACTGATGCCGGTGTAGAGAAAGTGATTTTAGGAAGTGCCGCTATAAAAGATAAAATTTTTTTAAAAGAGGCATGTGAAAAATTTCCAAATCAAATTGCCTTAGGTTTAGATGCAAAAGATGGATATTTATCTGTCTCTGGTTGGAAAGAAAATTCTAATCAACTGACGCTAGATTACTTAAAAGAAGTAAATGATTATGGTGCAAGTAGATTGATTTATACTGATATAAATAGAGACGGGATGAAGCAAAGTCCTAATTTTGAAGAGACTGCAAAGATTGCTAATACATCCAATTGTCCAGTAATCATATCGGGTGGAGTTTCATCAATTGACGATATTAAAAAAGCTAAGGAGTTAAATAATAGTAATATCGAGGGTATAATAGTTGGAAAAGCCATCTATGATGGTGATATTAAATTAGACGAATTGGCGAAAGAATTACATGCTTAAGAATAGAATTATACCATGTTTAGACGTTAAAAATGGACGTGTTGTAAAAGGCATTAATTTTGTTGATCTAAAAGATGCGGGCGATCCTGTTGAACAAGCTAAAATTTATTCAGACGGTGGAGCAGATGAAATTTGTTTTTTAGATATTACCGCATCAAATGAAAATAGAGATACAATTTACGATGTAGTAGAGAAAACGTCTAAGAAATGTTTTGTTCCTCTGACAGTTGGAGGCGGCGTTAGAAGCGTTGATGACATCAATAAACTACTGAACTGTGGTGCAGACAAAGTATCAATCAATACTGCTGCAATTCAAAATCCGGAAGTAGTTGAAGAAAGTTCAAAAAAATTTGGGTCACAATGTATTGTGGTTGCGATAGATGCTAAAAAAAATGGTGACAAATGGGAAATATTTACTCATGGTGGAAGAAATAATACTAGAATTGATGCCATAGAATTTGCAAAAAAAATGGAGGATAGTGGAGCAGGCGAGCTTCTAGTTACTTCTATGGATCGGGATGGTACCCAAGTTGGTTATGATATTGAGCTTATGTCTAAGATATCTTCTATGGTAAATATTCCAGTTATTGCTTCAGGTGGGGTAGGAAATCTAGATCATTTAGTAGATGGAATTAAATTAGGAAATGCAAGCGCAGTTTTAGCAGCATCAATATTTCACTATGGCAAACATTCTGTAAAAGAAGCTAAGGAGTATTTGGATTCAAAAGGAATTCCTGTTAGAATTTAATATGCTTAACACATTAGAAAACTTAATTAAACTTGCACGAGAGAGAAAATCTTCGCCTGTTGAAGGTTCTTATACTAATAAGTTGCTTACAGATAAATCATTAAGTAAAGCAAAAGTTTTAGAAGAAGTTGATGAATTAATTGAAGCTGTAGAAAAAAATTCTAATAAAATTCATGAAGCTGCAGATGTATTTTACCACTTACTAATGTATTTAGAGGCTAATGATGTAAAAATTGAAGAGGTAATGTCAGAGCTAGAAAAAAGAAAAAAATGAGTTACGACGATAATAACATTTTTGCAAAAATTTTACGTGGAGAGATCCCTTGTAATAAAATTTATGAGGATGATTTTGTTTTGTCATTTCACGACATCAATCCACAAAAAAAAATTCATGCTTTAGTTATTCCAAAAGGTAAATATATTGATTTAGATGATTTTAGTCTCAATGCTTCTTCAGAAGAGATGGTTGGATTATTAAAAGGAATTAATATAGTTGCCAAAAAGCTTGGTATTTCAACAGAAGTAGGCAAAGGCTATAGAGCTTTAGCAAATATTAGTGATCATGGAGGACAAGAAGTGCCTCATTTGCATTTTCATTTATTTGGAGGTGAAAAAGTGGGGAAAATGGTTAGTGATTGAAGAAGTAAAAAGAAATTATTTAGATATATATTCACTTCAGGATTTAAAAGAAGGCATGAAACCTTCTGATGATTATTCATTAAGTTTAATTGATCCAATAAATTTTCAATTAAATAAATTTTTTTATAAGAATATTGGAAAAAAACATAAATGGGTAGATAGACTTACTTGGTCAGAAGAAAAATGGATAAATTATGTATCATCTAAAAATGTAAGAACATATGTATTTAAATTTAAAGATGATCTAGTGGGTTTTTTTGAATTAATTTATCATGAACAAAAAAATGAAACTGAAATTGCATATTTTGGTATACTAGAAGAATACCAAAATAAAAAATTAGGCTCTTATTTACTATCTGAAGCTATTAAAAAGTCTTTCAAAGATAATGTTAGCCGCGTTTGGGTTCACACATGTTCATTAGATCATAGAAATGCTTTGAATAATTATATTGCGCGAGGAATGAAAGTTTTTAAATCTGAAAATCTTAAAATTTAACTTATAATTAATTATTTCTTAATTTTATTTTTAATTGATTTTCCACAAATCTTGAATAGAAAATTTGATTAGATATTTTTTTATAAGAATCATCTCCTATCATTCTTGCAAATGAAAGCCAATTTCTAAATACTAATGCATCAAATAAAGATAATCCCTCTATAGTTGGGTTTGAATTTTTTTCAAAAATTAAATCAGGATTTTTTTCATCAAAATTTGTTTCTTGTTCTTTATTTTTTTCATCATATATCATCGCATCTTTATCTAATTTGTTATAATTTGGAAATTTTGGATAATATTCAGAACAACCTCTTTTGATTTTACAACTTAATTCTTTATTGAAATTTTTATAAAGAATTTTTTTTACCTGATTTAAAATTAACTCTGTTTCTTGAATTGAATTGCAAAATATTAATCCTTTGTAATTACCTGAAACTCCTGGTCTTAACTCAATCATACATTTTCGTGAATTATCTTTTTCTAATTCAATTTTATCAAAAACAATATACAACTTCATTAATTCTAAGACATTATCAACCTCTATTTGAATTTTATAACATCCAAAACAATGTTTAGGTATGAAATTTAAAGTGCTAAAAATTTTTTTATGTCTATTGCAATGAGGTGGTAACTGCTGCTCCCTATAAGTTTGAACTTTATCAAATTCTAAATCATTAACGTTATTTTCTAAAATTAAATTTATTTTTTTGAATAATTCTTTGATCTCAAAATCTTCAATATTTTTTTCAGGGGAATACTCAAGTTTTATATTATTTATATTGTTGTGAGCTAAAATAATTTCCGAATTTCTCACATTTGTATTTCTAGTTTGAGACAACACATTAAGTAATCCTGTTAAAGATGGTTTTAAATCTTTTTTTAATTCAAGTGATTTTACATAGTGTTCAATAGCTTTTTCGTTTTCTCCTGTAGTATAATATACCCCAGCGAGGTTATTATAAAATTCAGGAGCATTTGGTTTTAATGCAATAGCCTTTTGATAGTCTTCTTTAGTTTTTTCAAAATCATTTAATCTTGAGAATGTATATCCTCTATAAAAATAAAAAGTAGGATTATTAGAATTTAATTCTAAACATTGAGTAAAATTTTCAATTGCTGCACTTATATTATTTAGATACAAATATGAAATACCTTTTAAAAAATAATAATTAGGATTATTTTTCTCATTTTCATCCAAATTATTTAAAGTATCAACAGCCTCAGAAAATTTTTTATTTTTTATTAACAATGAAATTTTTTCAATATTATTTTTCATAATCTAATTATAAGTAATATATATTACTTTGAATATAAATTCTTAAAAAATCTAGTATTGTAGCGGGAGTTTAAATAAATCTTTATTTAATATTTGGTTAGTTTTAATTGACCAAAGATAAGTAATATTTAAATTTTGATATATATCTGTAGTTTGCCAACCCCTTAAATGAAATGTTTTTAAATCAAAAAAAATATTTATTTCATTATCATTTTCTATAAATTTATAATTAATAAATTTATTATCTATAATTTTTTCCTCCATATTATTTATTTTTTTTAACATAAATTCTTTATCTAAAATTAAATTTAATGGAGTTTGTTTTATGGGATATCGGTAGTAACCAGTATTGGTTTTTACCACAACAGATTTACTATTAGATACTAATATTTTATTACTCCCACCATTATATTTGCAGTAAATTTTTTTTGGATATTGTATAGTACAATTTCCATTTTCAATTTGCCCATTTATATTTTGTTCAAATTTAAAATTTAAATTATCTATTTTTTCAAAATGATTGATAATTTCATTCTTATTATCTGCAAAGCTTTTATTAATAGTAATTAAAAAAAAAATAAATAATAATTTTCTCATTAAAGAACATCTCTCTTGCCTACATGATTTGCTTTACTTACTACTCCATCCACTTCCATCATATCAATAATCCTTGCTGCACGATTATATCCAATTTGCAGTTTTCTTTGAAGAAATGAAGTTGAAGCTTTTCCTTCAGATCTAATTATTTCTAATGCTCTATCATATAGTTCATCTCTTTCATCTTGATTTTGTTTACTTCCAGTCTCTTTCTCATCAGCAAAATTTAATATTTCATCAACATAATCTGGTTCAGCTTGAGATCTCAGAGAGTCATTTATTTTCTCTATTTCAATATCTGAAACAAAAGGAGCATGAATTCTTATGATACGATTTGCAGAGGACATGTATAACATGTCGCCTTTTCCAAGTAATTGCTCAGCCCCTTGTTCCCCTAAAATTGTTCTACTGTCAATTTTCGAGGTGACTTGAAAAGATATTCTTGTTGGGAAGTTTGCTTTAATAGTTCCTGTTATTACATCAACACTAGGTCTTTGAGTAGCCATTATAATATGAATGCCAGCAGCTCGCGCCATTTGAGATAACTTTTGAATATAATTTTCTATTTCTTTACCAGCTACAAGCATTAAATCAGACATTTCATCAACTACTACAACAATATATGGCATTGGAAGTTTGTGTTTAGAGTTATATCCATCTATATTTCTAACACCTTCTTTAGTCATTAATCTGTACCTACTTTCCATTTCTTTAACTACCCATCCAAGAACAGAGGCAGCTTTTTTTGCTTCTGTAATAACTGGGCATAATAAATGTGGTATACCTTCATATGTTGATAGTTCTAGCATTTTAGGATCAATTAAAATAAATTTGCATCTGTCAGGAGTGTGTCGATAAAGAAGAGATAATATAATTGTATTGATACAAACAGACTTACCAGATCCCGTTGTCCCTGCAATAAGAAGATGAGGCATAGAATAAAGATCACCTATTACTGCTTTGCCTGAAATATTTTTTCCAAGAGCAATTGGTAATTTGATTTCTTTTTTTTTAAAATCATTACTACCTAAAATTTCATTTAAATATACGTTTTCTCGGATAATATTTGGTAGCTCTATTCCAATAGTATTACTCCCGGGTATAGTTGAAATTCTTGCAGACTCTGAGCTAGTATTTCTCGCAATATCATCTGATAAATTTATAATTTTTGAGACTTTAACACCAGCAGCTGGCTCAAATTCATTTAGAGTTACAACTGGTCCGTGACTAACTTTTTTAATGACTCCGTTAACACCAAAATCCAGTAAAATTTTTTCTAAAAATTTTGGATCAGAAGTTTCAGTTTTATTTGAAATTTCTCTATCTTTTTTATTTGGACTTTTTAATAGATCTAAGCTAGGTAATTTAAACTTAATTTTTTTATCTACAGTTTCTTCAGCTTTAATAAAAGGCAGATCTTCTTGGATAAGATTTTTTATTTCATCCTGCGGTATATATTCTTTTATAATCTCATTTTTATAGGTGTAATTTTTCTCATTATCTTTTTTGAAAAATTGAGTAATTTTTCCTATTATTTTGTAAAATTTAGTTGGATTAAAATTAATACTTAAAAGAAATAAAAATAAAATTATTATAATTAATAAATAATAAGCGATACCTTCATTAACTGAAATAAATGAATTTAAAAAACTATCGCTTAAATATGTTCCTACAAACCCACCATTTCCATTTATATACAGTGTGAAAGCATTAGAGTGATAGTGATTCAAAAATAATGTTCCAAAAATTGAGTAAATTACAACAAAAAAAATATTTTCAATAATTAAAAAATTTTTTTTTACTATTAATATATTTATACCTGTAATTACTAATGTTATTGAAATTAAATAAGATATTAGTCCTACAGATTGGAAAAAAAGATCAGAAATAATACTACCTCTTATGCCTAAAATATTTTTGATTTCGGTGTTTTTAGGAAATATAAAATTTGGATCTTCTGGGGTATAGGATAATAGAGAGATCAATAGCAATAATCCTGCAAAAAATATAACTATTCCAAAAATTTCAGCTAAACGTTTAAAAGCAAAATTAATTAACAAATTAGCAGTTTTTTTAATATTCATACAAATGAATCAATTATATCACTTTGTATCACCTAATTTTTATTGTTAAAATTAAAAATATTATGAAAGTATGTATACTTGACAACGGGATAACAAGCTTAACCTTAGCCAAAGCTTTAGTTAACCAAAAAATCTACGTTGATATAATTTCAAATAAAAATAGCCCCACAATGGCATCAAGAACAATAGGTATTTCAAGAAGTAATGTTGAATTTTTCAATAGTTATATTTTAAATATTGATAAAATAATTTGGAAATTAAATAAAATAGAAATATTTACTGATAATTTAAAAAACGAAAAATTAATTGATTTTGAAGATAATAAAAATTACTTATTTTCAATAGTAAAAAATTCAGATCTTTATCAGTTACTAAAAAAAGATTTAGTTAAAAACAAATACTTTAAACAAATTAACTTAAATAAAAATTTAATATTTGATAAAAAATATAATCTCATAATAAATACAAATTATTTTAGTCCAATAGCAAAAAAATATTTTCATAAAAAAATTTTAAAAAAATATAATAGTTTTGCTTTCACTACGACTATAAAACATGAAAAAATTTTAAATAAAACTGCAAGTCAAATTTTTACTCAAAGAGGACCACTTGCATTTTTGCCTATTTCAAATTTTGAAACTTCAGTTGTTTATTCTTTGGATAATTTAAAAAATATCAAAGATGATTATTTGTATAGTTTAATCAAAAAATATAATTTAAAATACAAAATCAAAGGTTTTGATAAAATTCAATCAATTGAATTAATTTCGTCAAGTTTAAGATCTTATTATCATGAAAATATTCTTGCATTTGGTGATATGCTTCACAAAATTCATCCTTTGGCTGGTCAGGGCTTTAATATGACTATAAGAGACATAAAAATACTTATTAACATTATAACAAAAAAAATTGATTTAGGACTTCCAATTAACTACTTAGTAAATCAAGAGTTTGAAAGTAAATGTAAATCAAAAAATTATATTTTCTCTAATGGTATAGATTATGTTTATGAATTTTTTAATTTTGAAAGAAAAACACATTCTAAGTTACTAAGTAAATCAGTTAAATTACTATGTAATAATTCTATGATTAATAAATTCTTTACTAGAATAGCAGATCGCGGAATTAATTATTAATTTATTGTAAAGTACTATTATTGAAAATATCATGACTATAAGTTGCTAAAATTTCAGCTATTCTTTGCTTTCTTATATTTAAATTTTCTGCTTCTAATAATACCTGCTTTTCTTCAAGTGAAAAAGGAGAGGCCATTGATAAAGCATTAATTGTTTCCTCAAGACTTTGTTTTTCTAGAGCTTTCCAATTAATTATAAATCCTTTTTTATCAAATAAAGATTTTAAATCTTTGAAAATAAGCTCTAAATCCATAAATTTTATTTCTTGATCATCATTATCTAAATCTTTACTGAATTTACTGAAATCAACCATAACTTCTCTGTATTTGTTATTAGTTTTAATCTCCTCAATTGTTTGAAATCTAATAATCCCCTTTATTTCAATTAAATATCTTCCATCATTTGTTTCTCGAAAACTTGTTATTTTTCCCAGACATCCAATTTTATGTAAATCAGGTTGTTCATTATTTTCGTTTTTTGATTTAACTGGTTGTATCATACCTATAAATTTATTTGATTTCATAGCGTCATCAACCATATTTAAATATCTTTCTTCAAAAATATTTAAAGGAACTGTAGTCTTGGGGAAAATAATGAAATTACTTAAAGGGAATACAGGAATTGTTTTAGGAAAATTTTTCATAAATTTTATTTACAATAAAAATATTATTAATCTATAATATTAATACAATGATTTATTGGATCGCATCCTATCCAAAAAGTGGTAATACCTGGCTTAGAATTCTTTTATCTTGTTATTTTTATACAAAAGATGGAGTTTATGATGAAAATTCTCTAAAGAATATCCAGCAATTTCCCGAAAAGCAATATTTTCACGAATTTAATTATAATCAAAATATAATTGGAGATACAACTAAATACTGGTTGAAGGCTCAAGAAAAGATAAATGAGGATAAAAAATTAAGATTTTTTAAAACACATAATGTTTTTGGTCTTGTAAATAATTCTCATTTTACAAACAAAGAAAATTCTATAGGGTGTATTTACATAGTTAGAGATCCGCGAAATATATTTACATCAATCAAAAACTTTTATGAGATGGACAATGATAAAGCACTTAAATGGATGATGAATCAAAATCAATATATTTATGACATACACAATTTTGAAAAGGATGGTTATAGTGACTTTCAGTTTATAAGTTCTTGGGACAATAATTATAAGTCATGGAAATTGCAAAAAAAAATACCTGTCAAAATAATTAAGTATGAAGATTTGCTCGATCAAACTTTTACTGTTTTTAAGGAGGTTATAGAGTTTATAAATTTATCTATTAATAGTTCAGAGCCAATTAATAAGCAAAAAATTAAAAATGCTGTGAATTCAACCTTGTTTTCTAAATTACAAAGCAAAGAGAAGAATGAGGGTTTCTCGGAGGCAATTTTGTCAAAAAAAGGAGATAAAAAAATTCCTTTTTTTTTCTTAGGTCCAGAAAATAATTGGAAAAAAATTCTAGATACAAATGTAAAAAATAAAATTATTGATGCTTTTAAAAAAAATTTAATTGAACTATCTTATAGTGTTGATTAGTTATTTTATTCTTGCTTATTCTAAAAAAAAAAACTAATTTTATTAAAATAATAAGCGGGCATAGCTCAGTGGTAGAGCGTCTCGTTGCCAACGAGAAGGTCGAGGGTTCGACCCCCTTTGCCCGCTCCAAAAAAAAGTGAGAGATTAATGAGTGATTTAGCAAGCAAAAAATGTGTGCCATGTGAAGGAAACATTCCCCCATTTAATACTGACGAAATTCATCAATATCTTAAAAAAGTTGATGGTTGGGAAGTTTTGGAGGATAAAGTTGATGGCTATCATTTAATTAAAAGTTTTAAATTTGATGACTTTTTACAAAGTCAAGATTTTGTTAATAGAGTTGGAGAAATAGCAGAAGCTGAAGGTCATCACCCAGATTTGTGGTTTGGATGGGGTTATGCGAGGATTAAGATATTTACACATGCTATAAAAGGTCTAGCAGAGAGTGATTTTATTCTTGCTGCGAAAATAGATAAGTTAGTTAATGTCTAAAGTGTCTAGTTCTTGAAAAAAGAAGTACTGTATCTGTTTCGTTTGCAAATTTAATTATCTCTTTATCTCTTATTGATCCCGATGGCTGAACCACTGCTTTTACACCAGTTTGGATTAATTTTTCAATACCGTCTACAAAAGGAAAAAATGCGTCTGAGGCTGCTACTAAATTATTTGTGCTTAGATTAAATTTTTTCATTTTATCTATTGCTATTTGGCAACTGTCTAATCTACTCGGTTGACCAGAACCAATACCTACAGTTGTTTCGTTAGATGCTAACACTATTGCATTTGATTTTACATATCTACACACATTAAAAGCAAAAATAAGATCTTTAAGTTGTTTAAAGGTTGGTTTTCGTTTTGAAACAAATTTAAAATGTTTCTTTGAAAATATATTTAAGTCCTTGGACTGAACCATTATGTTTTGATTAAATGAGACAAACTTAAAAAGTTCTTCTGATACACAATTAGTTGCATCAATTAATCTCAAGTTTTTTTTAGTCTTTAATATTTTGATGGCATTGTTATCAAATCCATTTGCAATTATCACTTCTAAAAATAGCTTATTTAACTCTGCAGCTAAATTTTTTGTAACTTTAAAATTACAAGAAACTATTCCACCAAAAGCACTCACAGGATCACAAGAAAGGGCAGATTTATAACTTTCTAAAGGATCTTTTTTAGCAGAAACCCCACAAGGGTTTGCATGTTTAACAATCACTGTTCCTCTACCTTTTGGTAAAGATTTAGAAATTGATAGAGCACTAAATATGTCATTATAATTGTTATAACTTAGTTGTTTTCCATGAATTTTTATAAAATTCATATCTGTACCATTTGAATAAATTGCACTTTGTTGATGAGGATTTTCCCCATATCTAAGTTGCTCTATTAGATTTCCATGAAAAATCTTTTTAGTGGGAAAAATAGTATTTGTTTTTTTGTTAAAATAATTTGAAATTATAGAGTCATAATAAGCAGTCTCAGCAAACGCTATTCTTGAAAGTTTTTCCCTAAAATTTAAAGAAGTAGATCCCTTAAATTTTTTTAGTTCTTGAATTAATTCCTCATACTGATCTGAAGACGTTATTACAGCTACATCATTATAGTTTTTTGCAGCAGATCTTACCATTGTAGGGCCACCAACATCTATATTCTCTATAACTTTTTGATGATTATTTGTTTTTTTAAGAGTTTTCTCAAATGGATAAAAATTAACTATGACTAAATCAATATTCTCAAAATTATTATCTTTTAGATCTTTTGAGTGAGATTTTTTTTCTCTTTTATTTAAAATTCCTGCATGAATTTTTGGATGAAGAGTTTTTACTCTCCCCTCCAAAATCTCAGGAGAATTGGTAAAATCAGATACCTCCAAGCAATTAAATTTTAATCTTTTTATTTCTTTAAAAGTACCTCCTGAACTAATTATTTTAATTTTGAACTTTTTTAAAATATTTAATAAAGGTCTTAAGTTTGTTTTGTCAGATACAGATATAAGAGCTGTTTTGATTTTGTTCTTCATTACAATTTACTTATCTCCCACTTTATTACCTGTTCTTTTTCATTATTCATACCTGAGATAAAAATGTTTTGGTTTTCTTTATATGAATTTTTATTACCGAAATATAAACCATTATCAATATTAATATCAAACTTATCACAACTAAATTTCCAACCTTCCTCATCTAATTCAATTAGTATAGATTTGTTATCTTGTGTTTTCATTACTTTTGAGTTTGGATCAAGATGAAATCTAATATCAAATTTAATTTCTTTATTTGAACTTTTTCTAAATAACTTATCATAGCCAATAAATTTCATTTGTTCTGGATAGAACTCAATTTCTCTCTCATAAATGACACCAAATTTAATTAAATATCCATCATGTGTACCTGATATTTTCCAATAATTATTCTCAAAAACTAAATTTTTTTTTGATACTTTCAGTCCTTTATCAACAATCAAATTTTCTTGATGATTAACAAAATTACAAGATGAATAATCCTCAATTGTTAAAGCACAATGAAGAGATGTGCTTTTTGATAATTTATTAAATTTATTATCTCCATCTGAGTAATAACCAGCATTTGATATTAATTTTTTATCATTTGAAAATATTTCGAATGATAAGGCACCTGCTTGATAGTCATTAGAAAAAGTTTTGTTAGGACTAGAGCCTATGTCAGCAGCAAGAATTATTTTTTTATTTTTAAAAATTGCATATCCACCAAGTTCATTAATTTGGTTTTTGAAAGTATAACCAAACCTTTTTAAATATTGATCAAATTCTTTATTTTCAGAGGAATAATTACCATTAAAAAAAATATCTTGCTTTATATTTTGCCAAATGAAAGCATAACTTGATCCTAAATAATAAATGGTTTCATCAATATATTCAGGAATTAAGCTCTGAGACTCTTTAAACCACTCTCTAATAATTATGAAGTATTTTAAATAAAATATAAGTTGTCGAATATTTCTTGATTTTGGAAAGCCTTGATTATCAATTGAGGATTTAATGATATTTTTTAATAAATTTAATCCATTTGCAAGATATTGTTTTTCATTTTTATAAGCTAATCCAGTTAAAATTATTGCAGCGCATCCAATCATTTTATTTTCTACTTCTTTTGAGTTTTTGATTTCATTTAACAAATGATTAGTTTGTTTTTGAATCAAATGATTAAAAGTAGATCTGTATTCTTGGTCACTATTTTCGTAAGTTAGTTGATGATTTGATAACCATGAAATAATTCTTTTTGCTGTTAGATCGAATTCCCAGCTTTTTTTTTGATATTTATTATTATTTGAAATCCAGTTTTTGATAACTGCTTGTGTTGTTTTTTTTGAAGATTTTAAGTCTAAGCTAAAAAACCAAAAAAAATTATTTAATTTTTCATAATCTTTTGAGTTTAAATTATTTTGCCAAATTGAATCAATAGCAAAGTCTTCAATTTTATATTTTTTGTTTTGGTATTTAATTATAGAAGAAAGTAAATGAGGACTTGGTTTGTATTCAAAACTATTATCAAAAGTTTTTGATATTCTTTTTTCATAAAAATTTGAATTTTGATAAATTGATTTAAAACTTTTTTTTATATTAAAATAAAATTGACCTAAAATGCCTAAGGAATTTATATTAATCATTAACTTATTTTAATTTTAATAAATTAATATTTTTCTTTATGTCTCCATCATTACTTTTAAATACTGTAGTACCGGAAACTAGAATGTTAGCACCAGCATCAATTGCACTTTTGCAATTATCAAAATTGATCCCACCGTCAATTTCTATGTCAAAAACCATCTTTTTTTGTTCTTTTATTTTTTTTAGTTCTTTAATTTTATCTAAAACTTCTGGCATAAATTTTTGACCTCCAAATCCAGGATTTACACTCATAATTAAAACTAAATCAATTTGATCTAATAGATCTAATATTAAATCAATTTTAGACTCAGGATTAAGTGAAACTCCAACTTTCTTATTTTTTTCTTTTATCTTTTTAATTGAATTTTCTAAATTATCAGTTGCCTCAGGATGAATAGTAATTATATCCGCTCCCGCTTCAGCGTAAGCATCTATATATTTATGGACTGGTGAAATCATTAAATGAACATCAAATTGTAGTGAACAGTGTTTTCGAAGGGCTTTAATTACAGGTGGTCCTATTGTTAAATTAGGAACAAAATGACCATCCATTACATCCACATGAATCATATCAGCTCCACCTTCTTCGAGTCTTTTAATTTCTGAGCCTAATTGGCTAAAGTCAGCTGATAAAATTGATGGTGAAATTTGTATATTTTTCATTGATTGCTAGATTTACTAGTATCAATTTTAAAAATTAAAATGAATTAAAAAATTGATAAATTTGTCGAGAAATTTCACTCTCCAAAGGAAATGACAACATTCCCATCACCGAATAGCCCAAGATCCAAGGCATTAGATAAAATCTAATCATGTAGAAAAACCAAGCAACATACAAGGGTACCAATGGCCCAATGATAAATGACGGTGTGATTGGTTTAAATAATTTTATTAGAGGATTAGTGTATTTTACAAATACTCTCATGAAAAAGAATTGTGAGTCTTCTTTTTGAAAAATATTCATTGCTACTCTTCCAATCAGAGTCCACATGATGATCCCAAGCAAATAATCAATAAAATATATAAAAGGATGAAAATTTGCTGACATTCAAAATTTATATTGGAAAATTTATTGAAATAAAAGGGGCGAAATTAATCGCCCCTTTAAAAGATTATTTAGTGTGATTTACCAAGAATTGATTTACCACTCGGTACACGCACGTCATCAACCATTTTTTGAGTAGCTTTATCTGGTTCTGCAGTCATTAAACTAACTACTACCATTAAAACTAAACTAACAGCTGATCCGAAGATACCAAATGTTAACTGTGTAATTCCTAGGAATCCACTTCCACCAGTTCGTACCCAAACTAAGTACCATGCACCGGCTATTAGACCACCTAGCATACCAGCAATCGCACCTTGTCTATTAGCTCTCTTCCACCATACACCAAGTACAAGTGGGAAGAACAATCCAGACATCGCAAAATCAAAAGCCCAGATAACCGAACCTAAGATTCCTTGAATCTCCATTGCTGCAATAGTTGCTCCAGCAAAACCAATTATTACAAGTAATACCCTTGCAACAAGTAGTCGTTTTGCAGTTTCCGCTTTTGGATCAATGATCTTATAGTAAACATCATGTGATATAGCGTTTGCAATCGCTAGAATCAAACCATCTGCAGTAGACATGGCAGCTGCCATACCTCCTGCAGCAACTAGACCTGAAATTACATAAGGTAATCCAGCTATCTCTGGTGTTGCTAATACAACGGCTTTACCACCCATGAAGAACTCATTTAATTCAAGAGTTCCATTTCCGTTAAAGTCGCTGATAAACATTAGGTTTGCTTGGTTCCAGTTTTGGTACCAATCTATCGCTTCCACTTCTGCAAATGTCTTACCGATAATACCTGTTGGTAAATTCGGGTCGATCAATGATAACTTAGATAATGTAGCTAACATTGGAGCAGATGAATAAAGTAGGAAGATAAAGAATAATGACCAACCTACTGATTTTCTAGCTGCTTTTACACTTGGAGTAGTAAAGTATCTCATCATCACGTGCGGTAATGATGCTGTTCCCATCATCATCGCTAATGCTAATGAAATAAATGCCCAAGGTGTAGCGTTCACTGCAGAGTGAGCTTTAGTTATTCCTGCTAAGCCTTTAGGTACTGATTTTAGATCAGCAGCTGCGTTTTTAACAAAACCAAACTGTTGTTCTAATTCACCAATTCTAGCAACCTCATCAGCTAACATAAAGTGAGGGAAGAAACCCGCACCCATTTTGTTACTGATCCAGAATACTGGAAGCAAGTAAGCTATAATCAGTACGATATATTGTGCAACCTGTGTCCAAGTTACCCCTCTCATACCACCTAACATTGAACATAATAAAATACTTATTAGTCCAACATAAACTGCGTATTGGAATGGGATATCAAGTGCAACAGATGCAATAGTACCTGTAGCGTTAATTTGTGCAGTCACATACGTAAATGAAGCAACAGTTAAAACTACAACTGCGCTAAATCTAGCTAAATTACCACCGTATCTAGTACCTATAAAATCTGGAACTGTATAACATCCAAATTTTCTTAAGTATGGTGCTAATAAAGATGCAACAAGCACGTAACCACCAGTCCAACCCACTAGTAGAGCCATATAGCCGTAACCTTTAAAGTAAATACCACCCGCCATTGCAACGAATGAAGCACCAGACATCCAGTCTGCTGCAGTCGCCATTCCGTTGAAGACTGTTGGTACTTGCCTACCAGCTACGTAATATGCATCTGCTTGGGCTGTTCTTGATAGCCAACCGATTAATGCATAGATGAATACAGTAAAAGCAACAAAAGCGATACCGATCGCTTTAGCTGTCATACCCATCTGTTCAGCAATTGCCATAATGATTATGAAACCTATAAATCCTCCGGTATAGATCCCGTAAACTTTAGGCAAATTATCTATAAAATTACCTTTCATTATTCGTCCTCTCTTTCGCTAAAGCCGAACTCTTCATCGATTTTTTCTTGTCTATTCGCAAACCAGAAAATCAATATTACGAATGCACCAAGAGATCCCTGACATGTAAACCAGTATGTCCATGGATAACCGAAAGGTCCTGTGACCTCGTTCATTTCAGCTCCAAAGAGAAAGATGCCAATTGAGAAAACAAACCAGATTGCCAGTGTTATAAATAACAATCCCCTGGTTTTTTCCCAGTGTTTTTGTTGATTTGACATTTATACCTCTCTATTTAGTTATAACTGGTTGAAACCATAACCATTATGAGGGTTTTGAAAAGACCTAAAATTCACCATATTAGGTACTTATTTACTTACTTTTTTAAGATATAATTGGCGCACTTACAAATTTACATGGGAAAATACAAATTAACTTGGAGAGATATAAAACTTGAGGATTTTAAAACATATTTATTCGCTATGTTTAAGGCGTTTATTCCAAAGAAAAAAATAAAAACTTTAGATGAATTAGAACAATTTATTCAAACTAAATCTGCCTGGGCTACTCAAGTTACTTTATATAATTATCTAAAAACTAGAATGGGAACAAGATATGTTCTTCATTTTGATAATGATGAATTTATGTCATCAGTAAATCTTGCTAAATGGAATATTTATTCGGTTGCATTACAAGATTTAACTTTTTTTACTTTTTCATATTTAAAAGTTAATTTTAATTATCAGGATATTCATAAAGCAAACGAAATTTTCAATAAAATTTTAGATGACGAAATTTCTAATAAGATGCCGCTAGAAATTATTGATGAAGCTAGGAAAAGTTTTGATGAACGATTAGAGAAAATAAATTGGGATGTTTATTATCAAGACTTACCTTTTAATCCTAGTGCTCTTTCTTTATATAAGTGGGCTCCGATTGCAGACGAATTAAAAACTTTAGATCGAAAGATTGTTTTAAATTCGATGATTTTAAAATGGGATGTTGTTAAACAAGAGTTTAAAGATTTAATTCAGTTTTAAATATTTTTTCTATTATCTACTAAACTATCTACAACACTTGGATCCGCTAGAGTAGTGGTGTCTCCTAATTGACCGTGCTCGTTAGCAGCAATTTTTCTTAAAATCCTTCTCATTATTTTTCCTGATCTTGTTTTAGGAAGACCTGGAGTAAAATGAATTAGATCTGGAGTTGCTAAAGGACCAATTTGTTTTCTAACCCAAAGTTTTAGATCTCTTTCTAGTTCACCAGTTTCGCTTTCTCCTGCATTCAAAGTTACATAACAATACAAACCATTACCTTTAATATCATGAGGGTAACCAACTACAGCAGCTTCAGCTACTTTTGGATGAGCAACAAACGCACTTTCAATTTCAGCTGTTCCAAGATTATGTCCCGAAACAATAATTACATCATCTACTCGACCAGTGATCCAGTAATATCCATCTTTATCTCTTCGACATCCATCGCCTGTGAAATATTTGCCATTAAATTGAGAAAAGTATGTATCTATAAATCTTTGATGATCACCATAAACAGTTCTCATTTGTCCAGGCCATGATTGAGCTATACATAATCTTCCTTCTCCAGCTCCTTTAACTTCTTTACCGTTTTTATCTACAAGCACTGGCTTAATTCCATAGAAAGGTTTTGTTGCAGATCCGGGTTTAAGAGGAATTGCACCTGTTTGAGGAGCAATCATTATACCTCCGGTTTCTGTTTGCCACCAAGTATCTACAATTGGGCATTTAGAATTACCTACAGTTTTATAGTACCACATCCAAGCTTCTGGATTTATTGGTTCTCCCACTGTTCCTAAAAGTTTAAGTGATCTTCTAGATGTTTTCTTAACAGGTTTATCTCCCTCACGCATTAAAGCTCTGATTGCAGTTGGTGCTGTATAAAAAGTATTTACTTTATATTTATCAACTATTTGCCACCATCTAGAACTATCAGGATAATTTGGAATTCCTTCAAACATTATAGTTGTTGCACCATTCGAAAGTGGTCCATAAATAATGTAACTATGTCCAGTTACCCACCCAATATCAGCAGTACACCAATAAATATCTTTTGGTTTGTAGTTGAAAATATATTGATGAGTCATTGATGCATAAACCATATATCCACCAGTAGTATGAAGAACTCCTTTAGGTTTCCCTGTTGAACCCGAAGTATATAAAATAAACAAAGGATCTTCTGCGTTCATTTCTTCAGGTTCACAATGATTAGGAACATCTTTAATTAAATCATGATACCAAACATCTCTATTTTGATCCCAGTTGATATAATTACCCGTTCGTTTAACAACAATACATTTCTTAACGTTAGGACAACTCATTAAAGCTTCATCGACTGTATATTTCAGTGGTATAGTTTTTCCACCTCTCACTCCTTCATCAGCAGTGATTATATATTCAGATTCGCAATCATTCACTCTCCCAGAAATAGAGTCTGCTGAAAAACCTCCAAAAATAATTGAATGAACTGCACCAATTCTCACACAGGCCAGCATTAAAATTGCTAACTCTGGTATCATAGTTAAATAAATTGTTACACGGTCACCTTTTTTAATTCCTAATTTTTTTAAACCATTTGCTGCTTTAGAAACTTTTTGATGAAGTTGTTTATAAGAAATTTTTTGACTATCTTTTGGATCATCTCCAACCCAAATAATAGCAGTTTTATCTTTTTTATCCTTTAAATGTCTATCAATGCAATTTACAGAAGCATTTAAAGTGCCATCTTCAAACCATTTAATTTTTACTTCTTTTGCACTGTATTTTACGTCTTTAATTTTTTTATATGGTTTTATCCAAGTAATTCTTTTTCCCTCTTTCCTCCAAAATTCGTCATTGTTTTTTATAGACTGAGAATATTTTTGTTGGTATTTGCTTTTATTTGCTAAGCTACTTTTTACCCATTCTGGTTTTGTTTTAATAACAACTTCAGGAGGTGTATTTCCGTTTTCTTTTTTTGCTTTAATTTTTTTTTTTGATTTTTTAGAAGAGTTTTTTCTAACTTTAGATCTTCTATTCACCTTTTTTGAGGTTTTTTTTCTAACTTTAGACTTTTTTTTTCTTACCTTGCTTTTCTTCTTCTTTTTTTTTGGCATAGGACAATTTTTTTTTTAAATTTTACTCATGTTATTTATAATTTTCCAGCTTTTATAATCAACAGGCATTACAGATAGCCTACTTTGCTTTATCAGAGCTAAATGGCTTAAATCCTTATTTTTTTTAATACTTTCGAGCGTTATAGGCTTCGAAAATTTAGTTTTAAATTGAACAGTCACAGCAACGAACCTTCCTGTTTTGTCAGTTTTATCTATATAAGACTCTTTGATAACCTTTACTATTCCAACTATCTCTTTTCCTATGTTTGAATGATAAAAAAAACAAAGATCACCTTTCCTCATATTCTTTAAATTCTTTGCAGCCTGATAATTTCTAACACCATCCCAAGGTGCACCTTTAATTCCAGCTTTTTTTTGTTGATCAATTGACCAAACATCTGGTTCAGATTTCATTAACCAATATTGCATTAGATTACTTTGTATTATTTTAAGGAATTTATCAATTTATTTTGGTAGTTTTATTATTATGAGAGCTGCAAATTATACTTCAATGAACATATTTAATAAATCTGATATTAAAGAAATAAATAAAGCAATTAACCAAAATTTAATTTCAGGTAAAGACAATTATGCTCAGGAATCTTTAAAAACTTCTGAGGTAAAATTCGTCAATCTTGGAAAAATTCAAAAATATATAAATCCTTTTTTAGAATTCTGTTTAACTGCCAACAATAATTTCTTTGGTTTTGATCTTCATCCATTAACTTCGTTTAAAAAACTAAATTATAATATCTATGATGAGGGAACTGAATATAATTGGCATATTGATGCAGTTCCCACAGACCCAGTTAGAGATATTAAACTTACAGCTTTGTTAAATTTATCTGAGGAGAGTTATGAAGGTGGAGAATTAGTATTATTCAGGGCAAATGAAATTATTTGCAATGAGTTTAATACTCCAGGAAGTGCAATTATATTTCCCTCATATATTAATCATAAAGTAAATAAAATTGTCTCTGGAAAAAGGCATACCTTGGCGATATGGATGTCTGGACCAAAATTTAGATAACAAACTAAAACTTCACACCAGCACCTTTGAGAAATACAGCTTTTTCATCTAGCGGCCATCTAGGTTTTGCAGGGTAATCTAAATTATTAAATTGTTTTAATTTAAATTTTTCCAAACCTACCATTGCAATCATAGCTGCATTATCTCCACAAAACTCTATTGGTGGAAAAATACCTCTATAATCATTTTCTTCACATAGATTAATTAACATAGATCTAATTTTTTTATTTGCTGCAACGCCTCCCGCAACAACAAAAATTTTTTCTTTTAGTTCATTTATTTTTTCAAATTGATTAAATGCAATTTTGGTTTTTTTTAATAAAATTTCCTCAATTGTTTTTTGAAAAGATGCTGCAAGATCATATTTATCTTGTTCTGATTTAATTGTTTTGCTTATCTTCAACACAGCAGTTTTTAGACCTGCGAAAGAAAGATTGCATCCTCCTTTGCTGAAAATTGGTTTTGGTAAATCATATTTTTTTGGATCACCTTTTTTAGCTAAAATTTCTATTTGAGGTCCTCCTGGAAATTCTATCCCTAAAAGCTTTGCCGTTTTGTCAAACGCCTCACCTAATGCATCATCAATAGTTGTTCCTAATCTTTTATATTTACCAAGGTTCTGAACACTTAAATATTGTGAGTGCCCGCCTGAAATTAAAAGAAGTAAATATGGATAATTTAAATTTGTATTTAGTTTTGGACTTAAAGCATGTCCCTCTAAATGATTAACAGCAATAAAAGGTTTATTCATTGCAATTGCGAAAGCTTTACCAAAACTTAACCCAACTGATAAACAAACTATTAACCCGGGACCTGCGGTAGAAGCTACCGCATCTATTTCTTCAATTTTTCTTCCACTTTCATCAATAGCTTTTTTGACAATCCACTCAATTTTTTCAATGTGTGAACGTGCTGCTAGTTCAGGAACTACACCACCAAACTCCCTATGAACCTCCACTTGGCTAGAAACAATGTTGGATAAAACTACTGGGAATCCCTCTTCATTTTCAGTTATTAAAGAAGCTGCTGTTTCATCACAACTTGACTCTATTCCAAGAATTAAGGGTTTTTTGCTCATTCAAATAGTTTTTAATAATTGTACAATCTTTATACAAGTAAGAAATAATTTTTTATGAGAAAAAAAATAATAATTGGATCTAGGGGTAGCAAGCTTGCCTTACTTTATGCTCAACAAGCTAAAGATAAGATTATTGAAAATACCGACCTTGGAAATGAAGATATTTTAATTAAATCAATTACAACTAAAGGTGACGAAGTACAGGATATAAGATTGTCTGAGCTTGGTGGCAAAGGTTTATTTTCTAGTAATATTGAAAAAGAACTTCAGTTAAAAAAAATTGATATTGCAGTCCATGCACTGAAAGATATGCCTGCTAATGAAACAAAAGGATTAACAACAGACTTTTTCCTTGAAAGAAATGACCCTAGAGAGATTTTAATTACAAAGAACAAAAAAAAACTTAAAGACTTAGATCAAAAGTCAATTGTTGGTACCTCATCATACAGAAGAGAATTTCAAATAAAAAAAATTAGACAAGATTTGAACTGTAAATTAATCAGAGGAAATGTAGATACTAGAATTAGAAAATTGAATGAAGGGATGTATGATGCAATTATTTTGTCTTATGCTGGTATCAAATTTTTAAAATTTGAAAATGAAATCTCAGAAATTTTTTCAGCTGAAGAAATAATTCCTAGTGCAGGACAAGGCGTAATTGCTCTTCAATGCAGGCAGAATGATGATGAGACAATTTCTATTTTAAACAAAATTAATCATGAGGAAACACATAAAAGAGCTCACCTTGAGAGAAATATTTTAAAAGTTTTAGATGGAGATTGTGAAACAGCGATTGGTGCTCATTCAGTGGTTGATGGAGATAAGATTATAGTGGAGGCTGAACTTTTTTCTTTAGATGGTACACAAAGGTTTTATGAAAAAAAAGTTGGTAATTTGAATGAGTTTAAAGAAATCGGTAAAGAAATTGGAATACTTTTAAAAACAAAATCAAATAATTCATATAAAAGATAATATGCATATTTTGTTAACTAGACCACTGGAGGATTGTTCTGAAATGATATTAAAATTTCAATCATTAGGACATCAAGTTTCTCATCTTCCATTAATAAGAATTGAAAAGGTTAATTATGAAGAAATTAACTTTTCTGAATATGGTGGAATAGTTTTTACTAGTACAAATGCAGTAAAATTTTTAAATACAGTAAAATTAGATAAAAAAATTAAATGCTTTTGTGTTGGAAATGCTACAGAAAATAAAGCAAGAAGTGTTGGTTTTCAAAATACAATTGCGGCTGAAGGAAATGTTACAAACTTAAAGGAGTTAATTATACAAAGTTATGAGTCCAAAAATAAAGAATTGCTTTACGTTAGTGGTGAAACAATATCGGTTGATTTAGATCAACAGTTATTAAGTGAAGGTTTTAAGGTAAAAAGAATTATTAATTATAGAGTAGATCATAATCAAAAATTTGATGAGAAATTTATTAATGAATTAAAATTAAATATGCCTGATATGGTCTATATTTACTCTCAAAATAGTGCGTCAAGTTTCTTAAATTTCATAAAGATTTACCAAACCGAAAATTTATGGATGAATACAAATTTGATGTGTATAGGCGAAAAAACCTCGTCAATACTGAACGAAATCAAATGGAAAAAGATTTTTCTTTTTAACCCTGGAGAAGAAGAGTTTTTGTTATATAAAATTTAAAAATGGAATTAATTAATAATTTTTCAGAGATATTTTTATCAGTATGGAATAAAGGAATTCTTGGTGTTGATATTTTTCAAATTTTAATTGGTATTGGAATATTTTTACTATTCTTAATTTTTAGAGGTCTAATAAGCAAATTAGTTATTAAAAAATTAGAAATTATCTCAAAAAGAACTACGAATAAATTAGATGATACTTTTGTTCAATCACTTGTAGGTCCAGCAAGATTTTTACCAATTGTATTAGGATTTTTTATTGCAAGCTACTACATGACTTTCTCACTAGAAGGAAGAGAAGTGGTAGATACAATTAATAGAACGTTGATCACTATTTTAATTTTTTGGGTGATTCACCAAATCATAGAACCAATATCATACATACTTAGTGGTTTAGATAAATTGTTAACAAGAGAACTTATTGGCTGGATAATTAAATCGCTAAAAATTTTAATTTTTATTTTAGGTTTAGCAGCAGTTTTAGAATTATGGGGAATTAAAATAGGACCAATTATTGCAGGTCTTGGACTGTTTGGTGTTGCTGTAGCATTAGGGGCACAAGATTTATTTAAAAATTTAATATCAGGAATTTTAGTTTTAGTTGAAAAGAGATTTAAAATTGGAGACTGGATAGCTGTTGAGGGTATTATTGAAGGTGTAGTAGAAAAGATTGGATTTAGATCAACAACAATTAGAAAGTTTGACAAATCTCTTGCTATTATTCCCAATTTTCAATTTGCAGAAAATGCAGTTGTAAATGTAAGTGAAACCTCAAATTGGTTAATCAGTTGGATAATTACACTGCAATATGACACTACTGTAGATCAGTTGAAAAAGATTAGAGACGAAATCGAAAGTCATATCAATTCAAGCGAGGATTATAATACCTCAATTGGAGTTGCGGTTAGAGTTGATAAATTTTCAGATAGTTCAATAGATATGTATGTAAGATGTTTTACAAAATCAGGAAGTTGGAATAATTGGCTAGATGTTAAAGAAAGATTAGCAATCGCGATTAAAGAAATTGTTGAAAAAAATGGTGCTTCATTTGCTTTCCCAAGTCAGTCGATTTACGTTGAGAAAAAATGATAGCTATTTTTTATTTAGTTTTACAAATTCTAAAATTGTACTCTTATGTTGTAATTGCCAATGTTATTGTAAGTTGGTTAATAGCGTTTAACGTTCTTAATACTCAAAATAGGTTTGTGTATGCAATTTTAGAGTTGAGTTACAAATTAACCGAGCCTTTCCTGAATAAAATTAGACGTTTTTTGCCAAATTTAGGTTCACTAGATATTTCTCCAATCATTCTTCTTTTATTGATTTGGTTTATCGAAATGTGTATGAAGCTGTACATCGCACCAATGATTTTTTAAGAGAGAAAAATGATTTTAATTGATGGAAAAAAAGCAGCCGCAGAATTAAGAGCAGAGTTAAAGGAAGAAGTTGCAGAGTTAAAATCAAAACATAATAAAGTACCAGGTTTAACGGTAATACTGATTGGTGATTTAACACCTAGTCAGATTTATGTAAGAAATAAAGAGAAGTCAGCAAATGAGGTAGGATTAAAATCTGAAGTAATTAAATATCCAGACTCAGTTGAAGAAAAGACTGTTCTAGAAAAAATTCAAGAACTAAACAGTGATGAAACTGTTTCAGGAATTTTAGTTCAACTTCCTTTACCTAAGCATATTGATAAGCAGAAGGTTATAGAAGCTATTGATCCCTCAAAAGATGTAGATGGATTTCATCCAATGAATGTAGGCAATCTTTCATCTGGTTATGAAAGTTCGATACCTTGTACTCCGCTTGGATGTTATTTGTTAATAAAAAAAATTGAACCTAATTTAAGTGGTAAAAAAGCTGTGGTTGTGGGTAGATCAAATTTAAATGGTAAACCAATGACACAACTTCTATTAAAGGAAAATTGCACCGTAACTATAACTCATTCAAAAACTAAAGATTTAAAAGCTGAATGTTTAGAGGCGGATATAATTGTTGCAGCTGTAGGTATACCCGAACTTGTTAGAGGAGATTGGGTTAAGAAAGATGCTATTGTTATTGATGTTGGTATAAATAAAACTGATAACGGTATAGTTGGTGATGTTCATTTTGATGAAGTTTCAAAAAATGCAAAAGCACTTACACCAGTTCCAGGCGGTGTAGGTCCAATGACCATTGCTTGTTTGCTTAAAAATACGATTGACTGTTTCAAAAGATCGCAAATTTAATAATTAAACCATAAGCTGTAATCTGTTAATTTATTAGGATGAAAAAACCTAAACGACCATACAGATTTGGTATAATTTTTTTGCTTCTTACAGTTCCACCTATTGGGGCAACACAATTAGGTTGGTATTTGCATGACAAGCAAACTGGTTTTGATTATGGTATGATTGTAGGTACTGTATCAGTAATATACGCTGCATATTTAATGTATGAAAAAAACTGGCGTGAAGAAGATGAAGATTAAATTATGGAAAAAATAATTTTTTTTGGATTGGTTATTCCTATTATGGCTTATGTTTTATACTTAGGTGGAATGGCAATTATGAATGGTTTTAAGTCTAAGGAAGCTAATAGAGCTGAGAAAGAGGAAGCTGAAAGTGAGGGTAGGGAGACAAGCGAAACTTCTGATGAACAAAGCAGCAATTTAAGTGATGAACTTACTAAATTGAATGATTTAAAAGAAAAAGGAATTATTTCTCAAGAGGAATTTGAAAAGGCGAAAAATAAACTATTAAATAATTAAATAGTTTAATCATGTTTAATGGTTTTAAAAAAAAATTTGTTAAAGTAAGAAAGGGTAAAATTTTTTGTAGATTTAAAGGTAACGGTCCCCCCTTATTATTACTTCATGGATATCCCCAAACACATGTGATGTGGCACAAGACTGCCCCTGAGCTTAGTAAATATTTCACTGTAATAGTTGCTGACCTTAGAGGATATGGAGATAGTTTAGTTTTACCTGGTGGTACTAATCATAAAAATTATTCTAAAAGAGAAATGGCTAAAGATATGGTTCAATTGATGAGTAAATTAAATTTTAAAAAATTTTTTGTTGCTGGACATGATAGAGGCGGGAGAGTTGCACATAGAATGGCAAGAGATTATAGAAATAAGATTATGGCTTTAAGTGTGTTAGATATTTGTCCAACTCTAGATATGTACGAGCATACTGATATGAAATTTGCAAAAGGATATTTTCACTGGTTTTATTTAATACAGCCAGCACCTTTACCAGAGAAAATGATAATGGCAGATCCTAAAAGATGGTTAAAAAGTCGTTTTAATAGGTCATCAAAACGTGCGATTGGAAAAGTTGAAGATGAATATTTTAGAGCCTTTAAACAAAATAAAAGAATTCATGCAACATGTGAAGATTATAGAGCTGCGGCGACTATAGACTTAGAGCATGATAAAAAAGATAGAAATAAAAAATTAAATATTCCTATTCAAGTTTTGTGGGGAAAAAAAGGAGTAGTTGGAAAGCAATTTAATTCGATTAAAATTTGGCAAAAATATACAAATAAAAAAATCTATGGTGCAGAAATTAATTCAGATCATTTCATTCCAGAGGAAAGTCCTAAACAAACTTTAAATCACCTAAAAAAATTTTTTCTAAAAAATGTTAAAAATAATTCCAAATAAAAAAAATATTGGAGCAGAAATAATTGTAAATTTAAAAGATATTACGAATAAAGATATTTCAAAAATAAAAAAAGCACTGAATAAATATGGAATGTTATATTTTAAGAGACAAAGATTAACTTCTAAACTTTTCATTAAGTTTGCAAAATATTTTGGAAATTTAGCCAACTATCCAAGACTAAAAGGTTTAAATAAAAAATTTCCTCAAATTACAGTAGTGCAAAGAAAATCAACAGATAAAGGACCAAGTTTTGGTGAACAATTTCATACAGACTCGATTTATACAAAAAAGCCACCAAGATTTACAATGTTGTTTTCAAAACTTGTACCGAAAAAAGGAAAGGCCAATACAGAATTTTGTTCTCAATATCTTGCTTATAAAGAATTACCAAGTCCAATAAAAAAAAAATTTAAAAATATTAAAGGTAAATATTCCTCTGAGGGTCCAATCTCGGTTACAACAAAAGAAAGAGTAAAAGAAAAAGGAAAAAATATTAAAGAACTTAAATCTTCACATAAAATAATTAGGAAAATCAGTACAAATTATTCGATTTATTGCAGTCCAGGACATTTTGTTGGTTTTAGTTCAAAGATAAAAAATCAAGAAAAGTTCAAAAAATTTTTATTTAATCATCAAATTAAGAAGAAGTTTCAATTTTCATTGCCTTGGGAAAAAAATCAATTGGCTATATGGGATAATAGATCTATGCTTCATCAAGCAACACCTTTCAAAGGAAATAGAATAATGCATAGAATAACAATCAAATAATTTATGTTCACAATTTTTTTAGGACTAACTCCATTTATATTTATTACTTTTCTAGGGTTTGTATTTGGTAAGTTAAAAGTTTTAGACCTTAGTCATGCTAAAATTTTAAATCTTTTTTTGTTCTATATTGCAGTTCCGGCATTGATAATTAAACTAATAGCACAAAATGAAATTGGACAAGTAGATTTCAAACAAATTTTCTCTTATTTAATTATGCAATCGATATGCGGAATTATCGCTTACTTAATTACTTCAAAATATTTTAAAAGATCAATCCCAGAGTCAATTATTTGGGCTTTAACAGTTGCATTATCAAACCATGTGACTTTGCTTTTGCCAATAACAGAAATATATTTTCAACAAGATGTAATTACACAAGTTGCGAGTATTATATTAATGGATGGAATAATTTTATTATCTATAATTGCTTTTTTCCTCGAATTATCTACAAAAAAAAATGTAAATTTATTTAATTTTATTAAAAATTTATTTTTAAACCCATTTATTCTCTCAATAATAATAGGTCTATTATTTTTATTATTAAAATTTAATATTGATCAAACACCGATTGAATACACTTTGTCTAAACTTGCAGCATGTGTTTCACCAGTTGGATTGTTTGCAATTGGTATAATTCTTTCGTTTTATACTAAAAATGTAATTAATAAATTATCTGTTTCTATTTCTGTTTTAAAATTAGTCATTTCTCCGATAATTTTATTGTTAATTGGATTAGTGATTTTTAATGCAGGATTACCAGCTAAAATACCAGGTGCTTTCTTTGTGAGTGTTGCGCCTTGTGGAGTTACTTCTATAGTTTTATGTGCTGCATATAATGTAAGTCCCGAAAATATAATTAAAGCAATTTTTGTCTCTACAATTGCTTCTATAGGGACTATATTTTTTGCAATTAAGTATTTAACTCTATAACAATTTATCTAGAGGACTAACTTCTCCAATTTTAAAAATAATTGCATCTTCTTTGCTAAAACCATATTTTTCAGCATTATCTTTAAATCTAATTGGGGGTTCCATAATCGGCTCTAATGACAAAACAAATGTTCCCCAATGCATTCCTAATACTTTTTTACTTTTTAGATCTTGTGCAACATTCAGGGCTTCCTCTGGTGTAGTATGATATATAGTTTTATCAAACATTGGTTTGAAATTATAAGCCCCAATATTAATCATTGTCAGATCTATAGGACCATATTTTTCACCTAGTTCTTTGTAGATTTCCCCATATCCAGTATCGCATGCAAATAAAATTTTTTTATTTTTATGTTCTATTAAAAAATTACCCCACAAAGTTTTGTTAGTGTCTGTTAAACTTCTTTTTGACCAATGAACTGCAGGAAGTAAAGAAATTTTCAAATTCTCATTTATAATTATTTGATCATACCAATCCATTTCATTTACATCTTTATATCCTTTAAAATATTTACCAAGATTTAGTGGTGCTAATACTTTTGCACTCTTAAAAGGAAAATTTCTAATTGTTGACATGTCTTGATGATCATAATGATTATGAGTGAGTAAAAATATATCCGTTTTAGGTATCTCGTTTAATCTTATTGCGGGATTAGTAAATCTTTTCGGACCAAAGATTAGTGGTCCGGCGTTTTTTGAAAATACAGGATCTGTTATAATTGTAGTTCCACCTAATTTTATAAGGTATGTCGCGTGACCTATCCAAGCAATATAATCATCATCTTTATATTTTTCTAAATCAGCTAATACTTTTTCTTTTTCAATCACATGTTCTTTTGGATAAGATAAATTAACATTTTTTCTCAATTTACTGAAAGTTCTATAAGAAAATTTTCCTGATCTGGATATTATTACTGGAGATCCTTTTGGATTTCTGAAAGTGCCATCAGGTAAATGATGATAAGGTCTTTCTTTCATATTATTTTTTTTTCTCCATTAACCATAAGCTATTTCCTGCTAGAAAATATATTTTTCCATTAACAGGTTGAACTTGTATATCTCTTATTCTCCCAATTTTATCTTTGAAAATAATTGTTTCTTTAATCTTTGATGAATTTTGAAAGTTTAATTTTCTCATTGATTTGTCTTTTAAAGAAGTAATAAGCGCTTCGCCATTCCATTCATTAAATTCTTTTCCATTATAAATAGTTATGGCACTTGCAGCTATTGAAGGTACCCAGTATTGGATTGCTTTGGTAAATCCTGGTTTCCATTTAGGTCCGATCTTCGATCCTGAATAATTTGTTCCACCCCAACCTAAAATTTTCCAACCATAATTCTCTCCCTTTTTTACTTCACCAAACCAATCACCACCTTTTGCACCATGGTTGCTTGCATAAATTTTTCCATCAAAAGAGGAAAGTGTTAGACCTTGAGGATTACGAACACCAATTTGATAAATTTCTGGTAACCAATTTGATTTACCTTCAAACTTAGGGTTATCTTTTGGAATACTACCATCTAAATAAATTCTGATAATACTTCCAGGATGGCTTGTAGGATCTTGAGCAATCATACCACCACCTCTTTCGCCAGCAGAAGCAAAAAGATAATTGTCTTTTATAGCCAATCTTGAACCGAAATGATAACCAGATTCTATTGGTGGTTCAGCTTGAAATATATTTTTGAAATCTAAATTTTTTTTATTTAATTTAGCTTTTGCAATTGATGTACTAGTTTTCCAA
This sequence comes from uncultured Pelagibacteraceae bacterium, assembly GCA_902587755.1. Taxonomy (GTDB): domain Bacteria; phylum Pseudomonadota; class Alphaproteobacteria; order Pelagibacterales; family Pelagibacteraceae; genus Pelagibacter. The sequence continues at coordinate 146,903 of CACIMN010000003.1, forward strand.
TTCCCTCTATTTTCTGAATACGAAATCCATAAGTAATTATCTTGGTAAATAATATCTAATAAACCACCTTGCCCGTGAACAAAATAATTTAAGTTATGTTCAACTTCATAAACTTCTTCAGAAATAATATTTACTATTTTTATTTTTCCGGTTTTTTCAGTGATAATAAGCTCTTCATTATTTATAAAAGATGATCCCCATGGCTCACTTAAATCAGCCAATTTTTTAAAAGTAAAATTTTCAGAAAAACTTTTTGATGAAAATAATAAAAAGAAAAATATAGAAAAAAAATATTTGATCACTTTATGAAAGCTTAGACCTACCACCATCTACGGCAATTATTTGGCCTGTAACCCAAGAACTATCTTCTGTTAGTAAGAATTTAGCAAGAGCAGCGGAGTCTTTTCCTTCGCCTAACCTTTTAAGAGGATGTGCTTTTGCAATACCTTCAGCTATAGCAGTATTTTTTAACATTGGTTCTGCTATTTTAGATTTTGTTAAACTTGGTGCCACACAATTTACTCGTATGTTTGGAGCAAATTCTGCTGCAAGAGAAACAGTCAATCCTTCCACAGCAGCTTTTGCTGACGCTATGATTGCATGATTGGTAAAACCTCTTTGAGCAGCAACAGTTGAAAATAACACTATCGTACCTTTATTTTTTTTTAAACTTTCCCGATATCCTTTAATAGCTTCTACAGCAGAATAAAGGTTAAGTTTCATACATTTTTGAAAGTCTTGTTCATTTACCATTCTTAATGGTTTCAAATCAATTGAACCTACACAATAAGCTAGGCCTTTAATTTCAGAAATATCTGATTTAACTTTTTCTATAAACCCGTCCTCTAAAACATCTGCAACGGTATGTGAGCATCCAAGTTTTTCAGAGATAGAACTAAGTTCACTTTCATTTCTTCCAACTAAATGAATATCTTTTCCAGAGTTTTTTAATTGTTCCGCTAAACTTGACCCAATAGAACCTGTCGCACCAAAAATTATATATTTTTCTGACATAAAAAATTTTATTAGTTATATTTAATTATGAAGTTATTTTTTATACTTGGTAATCAATTATTTCCAACAAAATACCTAGACCGCTTCAAAAAAGACCACCTATTTTTTATGGCTGAAGATAAGGGTTTATGCACTTATGAAAAGCATCATAAACAAAAAATTTTATTATTTTTATCTTCTATGCGTTCTTATGCAGACGGATTAAGAAAAAACAAATTTAAATTAGATTATTTTAAAATCGAAGATAAAGAATTTAATGATGATTATTTAAAAAAATTAAAAAAAATAATTACACAAAAAAAAGTAAAAGAAATTTCAAGTTTTGAAGTAGAGGACAAATTTTTTGAAAAAAAAATTTCACAATTTTTAAAAAAAGAAAAAATACACTGGAATATTGTTCAAACTCCTATGTTTTTAAATTCAAGAGCTGAATTTAAAAATTATTTATCAAAATCCAAAAAACCTTTTATGGCAACTTTCTACAAGGATGTTAGAAAAAAATCTGGAATATTGATGGGTTCTGATGGCAATCCAGTTGGAGGTAAATGGAGCTTTGATGAAGATAATAGAAATAAATTACCTAAAAATATATCAATTCCTAAATTTCCAAAAATAAATGAAACGAGACATACAAAAAAATTAAAGCCTATTATTGAAAAGGAATTTAAAAATCACCCAGGGAGTACAAATAATTTTTGGTTTGCAACAGAATACGAAGACGTAGTTAAACTTTTAAATTTTTTTATAAAAGAAAAATCAAACTTATTTGGTGATTATGAGGATGCAGTTGATCAAAAAGACAATATTTTGTTCCATAGCGCATTAAGTCCTTATATAAATTTAGGTTTAATTACTCCTGAATTTGTTATTCAAAAAGTTTTAGACTTTCATAAGAAAAATAAAATTAGAATGAATTCTTTAGAGGGTTACATCCGCCAGGTGATTGGTTGGAGAGAATTTATGCGTGGAATTTATCAGTCATATTCACAAGAAATGGAGAATGGAAATTTTTTTAAACAAAATAGAAAAATGAAAAGTTCTTGGTACGATGGCACCACTGGTCTTCTACCTTTAGATTATGCAATTAAAAACGCGGTTAATCATGGTTGGTCACATCACATTGAAAGATTAATGATCTTATCGAACATAATGAACCTTTGTGAGATAAAGCCAACAATTGTTTATAAGTGGTTCATGGAGATGTTTGTAGACTCCTCAGATTGGGTAATGGTTCCAAATGTATATGGTATGGGATTATTTAGTGATGGAGGAATATTTGCTACCAAACCTTATATTTGTGGCTCTAGTTATTTTATGAAAATGATGGATTTTAAAAAAGGTGAGTGGTGTAACACTATGGATGGTCTCTACTGGAGGTTCATAGATCGAAACAGAAAATTTTTTTTAAAAAATCCACGTTTGTCGATGATGGTAAGGATATTTGACAAAATGAAATCTGACAGAAAAAAATTAATTTTATCAGACGCTGATAAATTCATAAAAAAAAATACAATTTGATGAAAAAAGAAAATTTGCCAACTAAAACATGTCCTGTCTGTAAAAGACCTTTTACATGGCGAAAAAAATGGAAGTTGAATTGGGAGAGAGTAAAATATTGTTCCAAGAAGTGTTCTAAGCTAAGCTAATCTTAGTGAATATAATAGTATTACAACATATTAAAATAGAAGATCCAGGTTACATTAAAGATTTAATGTTGGCTGATGGATTTAAACTAACCACTATTGAATTAGATGAAGGTGAAAAAATACCAGAGGATTTAGGTAAATTTGATGGAATGTTTTGCATGGGAGGACCGATGGATACCTATATGGAACAAGAATATCCTTGGTTAATAGAAGAGAAGAAAAAAATTAAAGAATTTGTTGTAGATTTAAAAAAACCTTATTTAGGTTTTTGTTTAGGTTGTCAGCTTTTAGGAGAAGTAGTGGGCGGAAAAGTGGTTAAATCTAAACCAGCGGAAATTGGTATTATGGATATAAATTTCTCTACTGAAAAAAATTTAGATAAATTATTTTCTAAATTTCCTGACAAAATTAAAAGTTTACAATGGCATTCTTATGAGGTTCAGGGTATTGAAAATAATAATAATGTAACCTTATTAGCTTCTTCTCCAATCACAAAGTACCAAATTTTTAAATATCAAAATCATGCTTATGGGATTCAATTTCATATAGAAATAAAAGATAGTACGGTTAATGAATGGGGGTGTGTTCCGGAGTATAAAAAAGCTTTGGAAGATCAGCTTGGTAATGGTGCATTAGAAAAGTTCGATCAATCTGCAAAAGATAATATGAAAGATATGAATAACTACTCTACAATCCTTTATAATAATTTTAAAAAACTTTTATGAATAATAAAATTTTTGAATGGGCAGGAGTTATAACTGCAATATTGTATTCTTTGTTTGTCGCCTCGAATATAGGGATAGAATTTTTCGGTTTTTGTTTATTATTTTTGTCAGCAATTTTAATTGGAATTTGGGCTTATAGAGGAGGACATAAGGGAATTTTGTTTCTACAATTTTTTTATGCAACCGCTGGAATTATTGGAATGGTTCGTTGGTTTTAATTAAAGCTTGAAACTATTTTAGGAATATAATTTTTAAAATTAAAAAAACCTTTATTACAGTATTGCCAAGCTAATTGATCAAGATTTCTATATAAAAAATCTATCTTTAAATTATTAGAATTTAAAAAATCTAAATTTTCACCTACAGTTGGATACAAACCGTAATAATTTTCAATATTTGTTAATTCACTTATATCTATAATTTGACAATCAATGGATTGATTTTTTAATCTTTGTTCTTGGTCTTTTATTAAATGAGATTTAAATTTCACTAACTTTTCACTGAGTTTTATTGCTCTATTTTCATTTTTATTAGAAACTAAGTAAATTTTCTTGAAATTGTTTTCCTTAAAGTCAGTGATTTCAAACGAGAGATTATTTTCAAAAATTAAAAGTTTCTTATTCTCAATCTTTTGTGGGTTATTGAAATCCTGTTTAATTATTTGATAAGATTTTTCAGATACTTTTGGAGGAGCATTCTCATTTAATTTTATATTTTGAAATCTATTGTTAGTGAATTTTTTAATATTCCATTCACTTGCAAGGTAGTGTTTGCCCTGAGTTTGAACTCCAGCCACCCATCGCCATCCAAGAGTATTTGATGCTGCATCTCCATCATAAAGATGTTGCAAAAAAAATTCTGCACCCAATTGCCAAGGTAATTCTAGAGTAAAAATCCAAATACTAGCAAACCACATTCTTGTATGATTATGTAAATAATTATTTTCTTTTAGCTCGTTTACCCATTCATTAAAGCAATCTATTTTTGTTTTTCCTCCGATTGCTGCAATATAATCTTTATTATCTCTAAATTCATTTTTTATTTGATTTAATTCGACAAGATAATCAGTCCAAACATTCGGTCTTAGTTCTAACCAACCTTTCCAGTAAGTTCGCCATAGAACTTCTTGAATAAACTTTTCATTTTTTGAAAAAGAAAATTTACTCAGTGCTTTCTGAACGACTTCTTGCTCATTGATTATTCCATGAGTTATGTATGGTGATAAGCAAGATATATTGGATCTTTTTTCAGGTCCAAAATCAAAATTTCTTAATTTTGAATATTCTCCAAGATTATTCTCAACAAAATTATTTAATTGATTTAAGGCCATGGCCCTTGAAGCTTCAAATATCATTTTAAATTATTTTGATTTTTTTTTCTTAAGACCTAATTTGTCACTATGTCTTAATCTTAAAACAACAATTGCTCCAGCAATCAACAAAATAGCTACTGCTTCATAAACAAGTGCAGTAGGATCCATTTCTTTTCCTTGTAGAATAATAAATCGTGCAAGGGCGGTAATTGCAATAAGAAGTGGTAGGGTTATACTAATAGATTGTTGGTTCCAAAAAACCCTAACCATTGCTAGTACCTCTAAATAAAGAAACATTAAAAGCAAATCTGCTAATGTAACAGATTGATTTAAGTACATGTTTTTCATTTCAATCCCAACAGCAATAACAGTACTGATTAAGATAATAACCATTAATGCTAGCTGTAAGTTTTTTGCTATCTTGTCCATTATTTACCTTTACTAAATGGGAGCCATTTTTCAAATACAGATTTAGAAGGCCCATCATAAGGAATTGAATAAGAGTTTGGATTAGGACTTGTTAAAACTTCAATTCCTTTTGAAAATACAAATATAAATACAATCACAAATACGATGACCATTATTTTAAATGGATCAAAATTTTTTGTTCGAAATACACTTGCAGATTTTTCTTCTGCTCTATGAAATTGTTTGAAAGTTGTATAAACAGCAAATATCAAACCTATATGTGCTAAAAAAAGTCCCGCCCAACCAAACGCGAAAGTTGTATAAGAAAAAACATACAAACTAAAAACTGTTGTCCAAATAAAACTCAGAACTAATAAAATTTGCAACCTGACTGTTTTTGGAAGTGCACGCAGATCATTTTTACTATCATCAAATAAAATATTTGCTGCGTCTTTCATCCAGTTCTTTATTGATTCCATTTTTGAAGGATATAATTTTTATCAATTTTAACAAATGTTAATTTGTCCTAAACGTGCCTAAGAACGAAGCTTTTTTTTGTGAAAATTGATAAATCTTTCAACGTTAGATTTATTAAACGATTTATTTTCCTCAAATGAGACTTTCTTCATTGAGTAAGCATTACTGTTAGTAATCCTTGATTGAATTGAGATATTACCTTTATATAATTTAAGTTTAACAGAGCCATTAACTTTACTTCTTTTTAAATCAACAATTTTTTGAAGTTTAAATCTTTCTTTTGAATACCAATAACCATTGTAAATTAACTCAGCATATCTAGACATTATTTGATCTTTTTTATGCATTGTTTCTTTATCTAAAGTAACGGATTCAATTGCTCTATGGGCATTGATCAACAGAGTTCCACCAGGTGTTTCGTATACCCCTCTAGATTTTATTCCTAAAAATCTATTTTCTACTAAATCGACTCTTCCAATTCCATTTTTTCCTGCTACGCCATTTAGCTTTGTTAATAATTTAGCTGGAGATAATTTTTTTCCATTAATTCCAAAAGGATCTCCATTTTTAAAATTGATAGTAACAAAAGATGGTTTGCTAGGTGCCTTTTCTGGAGAAACTGTTCGCTGAAATATAAATTCTGGTGCAGAATTTTTTGGACTTTCTAAAACTTTACCTTCAGTTGATGTATGAAATAAATTATCATCCACTGAAAAAGGAGGTGCACCTTTTTTATCTTTCGGTATAGTTATGCCATGTGTTTTTGCATATTTAATCAAGTCTGTTCTAGATTTTAGTTTCCAAATTCTCCACGGAGCTATAATTTTAATTTTAGGACCAAAATAATGATAGCCTAATTCAAATCTAACTTGGTCATTCCCTTTACCAGTTGCTCCATGTGAAACTGCATAAGCCTTAAATTTTTTAGCTACTCTTATTTGATCTTTTGCAATAAGAGGTCTTGCTATCGAAGTCCCTAATAAATAAACACCCTCATAGATCGCATGTCCTCTGATCATAGGGTAAACGTAGTCTTTAACAAAAATATCTTTTAAATCTTTAATAATTATATTTTTAACACCAAATTTTTTTGCATTAGTTATAATTTTTTTTCTGTCAATTTCTTGGCCCACATCTGCTGTATAACAAATCACATCTGCATTATAATTTTCTTGAAGCCATTTTAAAATTATAGAGGTGTCGAGCCCTCCAGAATAAGCTAGAACAATTTTCTTTTTTGATTTCATAGAATTAACTACAAGCTTTTTTTGAAGCGTTATAAGCTTTAGTGAATCCTAGTAATGAGTAATGATCAATAGTTTGAGAACCTTGTTGATTGTATCCAGTAATCATAATTCTTGATCCCTTTCTCATTTGTTTAATCATTTTCAATTCAATTTTATTGTCAGCAATCCAAGCAAAACCTTGTTCTTTAATATCAAACTTAAATTTATTTTTTCCTGAAGCAGCAATTACTGAATTATTTTTATTGAATTCGTATCCAGGAGTAACACTTACTTCATTTTTAATATTGTCAGTTGGTCTGAAAGCCACAAATAATTTTGCATCTCTTTTATTTGTTTTTGGTGCTTGTAAAATTGGTACAGATTGAGCAAAGCATACTTTCCCTTCAACATCAGAAACAACCATTGCCTCCCAATCTTTATATTTACCAATTTTTTTTATCTCTTGTGCAGAAACTTGGCTAATTCCAAATATAAAAAATATTACAAAAAAAGTTATAATTTTTTTAATCAAGGACATGGATTTGGATAAATTTTTTGAACATTATTAATTTCTTTAATGACATCATCAAATAAGTTTACATTTACACTTTCTATATTTGTTTTCAACTGCTCCATAGTAGTTGCTCCAATTATTACACTAGTCATAAAGTCTTGGATTTCACAAAATTTTATGGACATCTGACTCATATCTAGATCAAATTTTTCACTAATCTTATAATAATGCTCAACAGCATCCTCTGTATTAGGCTTTCTGTACCTTGTCCAGAAATCATAATCTCTCTCCATTCTTGATCCTTTAGGAAAATTCTTATTTCTATATTTTCCACTTAAATATCCACTTGCAAGTGGAGAGTATGCTAAACAGCCAATTTTTTCTCTTATGGAAACTTCTGCTAATCCAATTTCGTAGGATCTGTTTAACAAGCTGTAAGGATTTTGAATTGACATCATTCTAGGTAATTTTTTATCTTTAGATAATTGTAGATAATTTAAAACTCCCCAAGGAGTTTCATTTGATAAACCAACATATCTTATTTTTCCCTCATCAATGTATTTATTTAATTCTGTAAGAATATCTTCAAATTTATTCCATTCATTTTCCTTATGAACATAACCAAGTCTTCCAAAATTATTTACATTTCTTTCTGGCCAATGAAGTTGATATAAGTCTATATAATCGGTTTTAAGTCTTTTAAGACTGTCATTCAAAGCAGCTTCTAAATTTGGACCTGTAAAACTATTTTCCCCACTTCTTAAATAATCTCTTGCTGGACCAGCAACTTTTGTTGCAAGAATGACTTTGTCTCTTTTTTTTGTTTTTTCAAACCAATTCCCAATAATTTTTTCTGTGTCACCGTAGGTTTCCTTTCTAGGAGGTACTGCATACAATTCAGCAGTGTCCCAAAAGTTTACTCCTTGATCTAAAGCAAAATCCATTTGTTCAAACGCTTCAGGCTCAGTATTTTGTTCTCCCCACGTCATTGTACCGAGACAAATTGTACTTACTTTAATATCGGTATTACCTAAATTTTTGTAATTCATTAGAAGTATTAAGTTAAATATTTTTTAATCTTTTAAGGTATCTTGAATAATTAGTAAAAGAATATATATATATTAGTTATTATGGAAAATAATAAAAACGGAATACTAAATAGAGCAAAAGCAGCACAACAAACAGCTGCTGTAATGGATGAGGGCCTAAGAGCCTACATGCTAAAAGTTTATAACTATATGGCAACTGGAATATTGCTAACCGGAATAGTGGCACTGATAACATTTAAAATGTCAGTTGTTACAAATGATGCAGGATCTATCGTTGGTCTAACACAGATGGGAAATGCAATTTATTTATCAGGCCTTAAGTGGCTTGTAATGCTAGCACCTCTAGGTATCGTTTTTTATATGAGTTTTGGAATTAATAAGATGAGTGCATCAAAAGCACAAACTACTTTTTGGGTTTTTGCAGCTTTGATGGGTTTATCTCTATCTTCAATATTATTAGTTTATACTGGAATGAGTGTAACAAGGGTTTTCTTTATCACATCTGCAACATTTGGCGCGATGAGTATCTACGGATACACAACTAAGAGAGACCTTACAAAACTTGGATCTTTTTTAATGATGGGCCTAATTGGAATAATTATAGCTTCAATTGTAAATATCTTTATGAAATCTTCTATGATGTATTTTGTTATTTCAATTTTAGGTGTTTTAATATTTGTTGGTTTAACAGCTTATGACACTCAAAAAATCAAAAATATGTATGTTGCGTCAGACTCAGGTGAGTTAATGGGTAAAAAAGCTGTGATGGGTGCTTTAACTTTGTACTTAGACTTTATTAATCTGTTTATAATGTTGTTAAGATTATTTGGTCAAAGAAGATAAGTTTATTTTTGAAGTTTTTTCCAGTTGGTATTTTTTAATAAAATTCTAAGATCGTTGGAATTTTTAAGTATTTTACCGCTTGTATCAGTTATTAAATATTTAAGATTTTTATTTTTAGGCTTAAAATTTTTACAAATTTTATAAAGGGCGTTTTCAGTAGCATTCCTAAAAACACTAAATCCCACTTGTTTACTTGAGATACTTAAACCGTAATCTTTCCAAGAACCTTCGGAAACCATCTTAGCATATAAGTCTAATATAATTTTAAGCTCATCTTTTTCAAAAAAATGTTTTTCTTCGATTTTATTATTTGGATTGTTTACTACTAATTTTAAATTATTACGCATCAATCTTATGCTTATTAATTAATGGTATTTGAAAGCCTGTAAATATTATTGTAATTGGAAGCATTCCCCATACTTTAAAATTAACCCAAAATTCTTCTGTCTGAGTTCTCCAAACAATTTCATTTAATAAAGCAAGACCAAAGAAAAAATACATCCATCTTTTATTAAGAATTTCCCATCCAATATCAGTTAGAGGAATAGATTTACCCATAATTTTTTTAAGAATAGGTTCATTGGTAAAATATTTCCCAAAAAATAATGCAAGAGCAAACATAATATTGATTATGGTTGGTTTTACATAAATAAATATTGGATCATTAAAGTAGATAGTTAATCCACCAAAAAAAGTAATTAAAATTCCACTTACCAAAGGCATTGGAGGAATTTTTTTTTCAAAAAACCAAACTATTGCTAATGCAACTAAAGTTGCAACTATTAGTGGAGGTATTGCTACTGATAAATTTTTACCACTATTGTAGTAAAAGAAAAAAAATATTGCTAAAGGACCGAAATCAGTAACAAATTTTAAAAAAGATTTATTCACTCAAAAGATATTAACATATTTGCCACATCACAAAACATTTATATTTTTAGCATTGATTTTTATTTTTAAATACCCATACTGATATCCATGTCGGAACAAAAAGCAAAATTTTCTATTGGAGATATTGTTAAGCACAAACATTTTGAATTTAGAGGTGTAATTTATGATGTTGATTTTGAATTTAATAATTCTGAAGAATGGTATCAATCTATTCCTAAAAATGTGCGTCCAAGAAAAGATCAGCCTTTTTACCATTTATTAGCAGAAAACGATGAGATAACTTATGAAGCTTATGTTTCTGAACAAAACTTGCTGGTAGATGACTCAGATGAACCAATAAAACACCCTTTAATTGAAGAGATTTTTTCAGGAAAAAAAGGTTCTAGTTATTTCAAGCTTTCTAATTGAGGCAACCATCATTCAACCACATTTAGCTCAAATCTAGGCCATACAAATTAGCTATATTTTTAGTATATTCTGGTCAAGAGTGTTAAACGTTAATTTCAATCTTATTATCTCCCCTCTGCATTCTTGATCAGAAAACTATTTCATAATAGAAATCACCAAAATAAATTCTAAATATAAAATATGTTTAAACTTTTTGAACCTAACAAGATATTCAAAATTACGTCAAGAGCACCTAAGTACGTATTATTTTTGTTTATTGTCGTATTAACTGTTGGTCTAGTTGAGGCATTAATTATATCTCCTGAAGATTACAAACAAAGTGATGCAGTAAGGATTATGTATGTTCATGTTCCTGCTGCTTGGATTTCAATTGGAATATTTTCTTCTATAACTTTGTTATCTATTTGTGGCTTTGTCTTTAAAAATAAAAATTTTTTTTTAATTTCTAAAAGTTTAGCTCCTTCAGGATTTGTTTTTAACATTATAGCTTTAGTTACGGGATCAATTTGGGGAAAACCAACCTGGGGAACATGGTGGGCTTGGGATGCAAGAATTACTTCAATGTTAATATTAGCTTTGTTCTATGCAATGTATTTAATCGTATGGAGAATTTATGATAAGGAAGAAAAAGTCTACAAGATTTCAACTTTTATATCTATTTTAGGAATTATTAACGTTCCAATAATAAAATACTCAGTTGATTGGTGGAATACACTTCATCAACCTGCATCTATTAATATTTTTTCAAAAAGCTCAATTCACTCATCAATGCTTTACCCATTATTGATAATGACTGCGGCATTTGCTCTTTTTTCATTGTTAATTTTCTTAATGAAATATAATACAGAACTGATAAAAATTAAAAATAAAGGCTTAGATAGATTATGATAAATGAATTACTTTTTATGAATGGATATGCAGTCTACGTGTTATCTGCTTTTAGCTTTACCTTATTAAGTTTTCTAGGTTTATATTTGGTAACTAAAATGCAATTTGTTAAAGAACAAAACAAATTTGTTGCTAAATTTGGATTACTTACTACTGAGCAAGCTAATACTGCAAAATCACAAAGAATAAATAAAGAAATTTTAGCAAACGTAACAAATAATTAACTTTTAAACCATGTATGGTCGAAAAGTTAAATTAAGATTTCTGTTTGTAGTAATAATCTTAATTACTTTAATTTTAACAACATTTTTGATTTTAAAATCATTAGAGGAAAACGTTGTATATTTTCAATCTCCTTCTGAAATAAAATTACTTAATGAAATAGATAAAAGCAAAATAAGAGTTGGTGGAATGGTTAAAAAAAACTCAATTTCTATAAGTTCAGATGAAGTTAATTTTATAATTACTGACTTTAAAAATGAAATAAATGTTACTTACTCAGGAGCAGTACCAAATTTATTTGCTGAAGGAAAAGGGGTTGTTGCAGAAGGTTTTTTAAAAGACAGAAATTTTTTTTCTGCAACAAAAATTTTAGCTAAGCATGATGAAAATTATATGCCACCTGAAGTAAAAGAGGCATTGGGAGAAAAATAAATTGATTTATAGTCTTGTTGGATACTATTCACTAATACTAGGATTAATTATTGGATTATCGTTATTTTATTTTTCATATAAGAATTTTAATAATTCGAACTTATTAGATACTAAGATTTTATCTTTTACATTCTTACAATTACTTTTTGTTGTAATTAGTTTTTTATGTTTAATCTTTTCTTTTATTGTTTCGGATTTTAGTAATGAAACAGTATTTAATAATTCTCACACGACCAAACCATTATTTTACAAAATAAGTGGAACTTGGGGAAATCATGAAGGTAGTTTATTGTTATGGTTACTTGTTTTAACTTTATTTATCTTCATATTTTTAGTAAGGACTAAAAATCAACCCGTAAAATACAAAATTTTAACTTTAGTTTTTCAACAAATAATAATCATTGGATTCTTTTTATTTTTAATCAAAACATCAAATCCATTTAATTATATTTTTCCTATACCTACTGAAGGTCTAGGATTAAATCCAATTTTACAAGACCCAGCTTTAGCAATTCATCCACCTATTTTATATTTAGGCTATGTTGGTTCTTCAATAATTTTTTCATCTGTTTTGGCAGCAACAAGTTTAAAAATTATTTCTACCAGTTGGGCATCACATATTAAAAAATGGGTATTAATTTCTTGGATTTTTTTGACTTTAGGAATATTGCTTGGATCAATTTGGGCTTATTATGAATTGGGCTGGGGAGGTTTTTGGTTTTGGGATCCAGTTGAGAATGTTTCTTTAATGCCGTGGCTTGCATTAACCACTCTTTTACATTGCATTTTAGTATTAGAGAAAAAATCTATCTTAACTTCATGGGTAATAATTCTCTCTATTGCAACATTTACGTTAAGTATGTGTGGAACATTTTTGGTAAGATCAGGAATACTAAATTCAGTTCACACATTTGCCAATGATCCTGAAAGAGGGCTGTTTATATTAATTTTTTTATTCATTTTGATTTTTTTATCTATTTTAATTTTTTTCTTTTTTCACAAAGATAATAATAAAAAGTCTTATAATTTATTTTGGTTAAGCAAAGAAACTTCAATATTAATTAATAACTGGTTTATGATGTATTTTTTATCGGTTGTATTAATAGGAACTGTTTATCCAATTTTTTTAGATGTAATTTCTTCTCAAAAAATATCTGTCGGACCACCATTTTATCATAAATTGATAATTCCATTTTTAATTCCATTTTTATTTATGATGGCGATTGGTCCAAAATTAAGTTGGATCAAATCTCAACTAGAGGATAAGATTTATTTAATTTCTTTTTTGATTATCTCAATTTTATTAGCATTTTTAGTATTAAAAAATTTTAATCAAAATATTTTAATAAATACAATTTTAATATCGAGTGCGCTTTATTTATTCTTTATGACGTTGAGAGATTTTTTTATAAAAAAATATAAAAATATTTCACAAAATATTGCTCATTTTGGATTTAGTTTATTAATCCTAAGTATTTTATTTAATAATTTATTTGCAAGCGAAATTATAACAAATCTTAAGGTTGGTGAAACTTTTGAAAATTCAAAAACTAAGATAGTTTTTAAAAGTGTTGATCAAAAAAAAGAGCAAAATTATGATGCTATTATTGCCAATTTTTCAATAAGTAATTCAGATGGTGAAGAGGATAGATTTTCACCAGAGCTGAGAATTTATAATCAACCTATCATTGCCACAAGTGAAGCTGATATTAAAACAACACTTATGTCAGATAAATTTATTGTAATTAATTTGGTTCAAAATCAAGATTTTTTCAACGTAAGATATCAAGTTAAACCATTTATGTTATGGATCTGGTTATCAGTAATTCTAATATCTTTTGGGGGTATTGTTAGCTTTTTACAAAAAAGATCATGAAAAATAAAATATTACCTTTTTCAGTTATTATTATTTTTGGAATAATATTTTTTATTTTTTATAAAGGTTTAGAAGATTCAAAAATATACACTCCAGACGTTAACACAAAACAAGAGATACCATTGTTTAATACTAAAGAATTTTTTTCTGGAGAAAATGTGAAATCACCAAGTATCTTTGACCCAGATAAAGTTTATTTATTAAATATTTGGTCATCTTGGTGTGTACCATGTCGACAAGAGCATCCTCTTTTGATGAATTTAAATTTAGATGATAAATTAAATATTATTGGGATGAATTATAAGGATAATTTAAAAAACGCAGAGAATTTTTTAAAAGAGCTAGGAAACCCTTATAAAGAAATCTTTATTGATTTAGATGGTACAATTGCAATTGAGTGGGGAGCTTATGGGGTTCCTGAGTCATTTTTAATTTATAATAATGAAATTATTAAAAAATATATTGGACCTCTTAACCAACAATTAACTGATGAAATTTTTTTATTAATCAAATGAAACTTTTTATATTTTTTTTATTTTTTATATTATTTTTCCCTTTAAGTATCCTTAATGCTCAGGAAAATGATAAAAAAAACGAAATAACTAAAAATTTACGATGTTTAATTTGTCAGGGTCAATCAGTTTACGATTCAGATTCTGAATTTGCAAACAGTTTAAAAATTGTTGTTGATAAAAAGCTTGAAGAAGGTTTGTCTGAAGATCAAATATATGAATATTTTAAAACCAAATATGGAGAATGGATACTTTACGATCCTGGTTTAAATAAAAACACATATATTCTCTGGTTATTGCCGATATTGATATTTTTAATTGGAGGTGCAATAATCTACAAAAGCTTTATAGTTAAAAAATAAATTAATTAGCAATGAATTTAAAAAAAATTTTAATTAATCTTTTAATAATTACTTTCGCATTTTCTTCGACTGCAGAAGAAAAAATTTTAAAAGATCAAAATACAGAATTTAGTTTTTACACAGGAATGTTTGATTTTAGCGATGATGGAAAAAGATCAACTTTAATTGGTTTTCAACATCAAAATGAAAATTTAAATAGAGATACCTTTTTGGGAAATCTTTCTCCTATAACTGGAGTCTTATTTACAGCTGATAATGCAGGATATTTTTATACAGGTGTTCAAGCTCAATATAAATTAGGGGCACTAAATTTAACCCCCAGCTTTACACCAGGAATATATCATGAGGGAGACGGTAAAGATTTAGGCCATTTAATTGAATTTAAAAGTGAACTACAAATTTCACTTGATCTGTCAAAAACAAGTGAGTTAGGTTTTTCGTATAATCATATATCTAACGCAAGTCTTGGAGATAAAAATCCTGGGGCAAATAGTTATATGTTTAATTTCTTTAAAAACTTTTAAAAAAGATACATCATGAATATAAATGACTGTTATAATTTTGATGATTTTCGAAAATTAGCTAAAAAAAAATTACCAGCTCCCATTTTTCATTATATTGATGGTGGAGCAGATGATGAAGTCACTTTAAATAGGAATACAGATGCTTTTAATGATTGTGATTTAGTTCCTAATATTCTCAATAGTGTTGGTGAACCAGATTTATCCACGACTGTTTTTGGAAGAAAAATTAGTATGCCATTATTTTTATCTCCTACAGCTATGCAAAGTTTGTATGATCCTGAGGGTGATAAAGCTTCAGCAAGAGCTGCAGAGAAGTTTGATACAATTTACAGCATGTCTACAATGGCATCTTTTTCAATTGAAGAAGTTGCAAATATTTCTAGTGGGCCAAAACTTTTTCAACTTTACATTCATAAAGATAAATCAATCACTGATGACTTGATTGAAAGATGTAGTAGAGCCAATTTTGATGGAATGTGTATTACTGTTGATACACTTGTTGCTGGGAATAGAGAAAGAGATCATAGAACTGGATTTACTACGCCACCTAAATTTACTTTGAATAGTTTATTGAGTTTTGCAATGAGACCTGGTTGGGTTTTTAAATATTTTACTAATAAAAAATTTGAATTAGCAAATATTAAAAATAAAACTGATAAAGGTACCAATATTGCGAAATCAGTTATGGATTATATTAATGAACAGTACGATCCAGCAATGAATTGGAAGGATGCAGAGTACTGTATTAAAAAATGGAACAAACCAATGGCTCTTAAAGGTGTAATGTCAGTAGAAGATGCTAGACGGGCAATAGATATTGGTTGTACTGCAATTATGATTTCAAATCATGGAGGAAGACAACTTGATGGATCAAGATCTCCATTTGATCAAGTTAAAGCAATTTCAGATGCTGTTGGCGATAAATTAGAAATTATTCTTGATGGTGGTGTTAGAAGAGGAACACATGTTCTTAAAGCTTTAGCTGCAGGAGCAACAGCTTGTAGTTTTGGAAAAGCATTTCTTTTTAGCTTAGGTGCAGGCGGACAAAGAGGTGTTGAGAGACTGTTAGAAAACATGCAAAAAGAAATTAGAAGAAATATGATTTTAATGGGATGTAAGTCTGTTAAAGACCTTGATGCGTCAAAAATAATATATAGAGACTAAAATATAAGAATTTTAAGCATTTATTTGATAAATTAAATTTTTAAACTAAATAGACAAAAAACTAATTTTCGTTTAGTTTGGCGATTTTAATTTTAAAAAATTATTATGGAACTTGCAAAATCATTGAATAGGCTTGGAACTGAAAGCGCTTTTTCTGTTTTAGCTGAAGCAAAGAAACTTGAGGCACAAGGTAAACCTATGATTCACTTAGGTCTTGGTCAGCCAGACTTTAAAACTCCAAAGCATGTTGTTGAAGCAGCAAAAAAAGCTTTAGATGATGGTCATCATGGATATGTTCTTTCAAACGGTATTTTAGAATGCCGACAAGCAGTTACTAGATGGATAAAGAAACGTTATAGTGCAGACGTAGATCCTGAAAGAATTATAATTATGCCAGGTGGAAAACCAACTATGCATTATGCAATTCAGTGTTTTGGTGAACCAGGGGCAGAGATAATTCATCCTACTCCAGCGTTTCCAATATATGAGTCAATGATAAATTATACCGGTTCTACAGCAGTGCCTTATGATTTAACTGAAGATAAAGATTTAAAGTTTAGTGCAGATAAAATTTTATCTCTCATTACTGATAAAACTAGATTATTAATTTTAATTAATCCAAACAACCCTACTGGAAGTTTTGTAGAAAAATCAGAAATAGATAAGTTGGCTGAAGGTTTAAAAAAACATTCTCATGTTACAATATTAAGTGATGAAATTTACAGTAGACAAATTTTTGATGATAAGGAAATGCCAACATTTTTTAATTATCCTGAATTAAGAGAAAGATTAATAGTATTAGAAGGTTGGAGTAAAGCTTATTCCATGACAGGCTGGAGGCTTGGTTGGAGCTTTTGGCCAGAGAATTTAGTTGAGCACGTAAATAAATTATTAATTAATAGTGTCTCATGTGTTAATGCTTCTGCTCAGTTTGCAGGTATTGCTGCTTTAGACGGACCAGACGACTCAATTGATGAGATGATGGAAAAGTTCACATTAAGAAGAAAATTAATTCATGAAGGTTTGAATAGCTTACCAGGTGTTGAATGTAGTTTACCTGGTGGAGCTTTTTATGCATTTCCAAAAGTTATTGGAACAGGTATGGATGGTTCAGAATTTTGTAAAAGAGCTATGCATGAAGCAGGTGTAGCTATAGTTCCAGGTACAGCTTTTGGTAAAACTTGTAAAGATTATGTAAGATTCAGCTTTGCTGCATCTCGAGATAACATTTCTAACGCATTGGAAAATATCAAAAAAATGTTAGGTTAAGCTATGTCTGAATTAGCTTTACCAAAAATTGATAACTCAATTTTAAATAGAAAAATTGAAATAGTAAAAAAACTTTCAAAATTAACCGATAAAGAAAATGTTCTTAGCGAAGCTGATGAATTGAGACCATATGAAACTGATGCTCTATCGGTTTATACACAAACACCTTTAGCAGTAGTACTTCCAGAAAATACTGATGAGGTAAGTGAGATATTAAAATATTGTTATAGTGAAAATATTAAAGTTGTACCAAGAGGAGCCGGCACAGGATTGTCCGGAGGTGCATTACCTCTTCAAGACGCTATTCTTCTTGGTCTAGGAAAATTTAATAAAATACTTGAAATTGATTATGAAAATAAATGTGTTGTGACTCAGCCTGGAGTGACAAATCTTGGAATCACTCATGCAGTTCAACATAAAGGGTTTTATTATGCGCCAGATCCTTCTAGCCAATTAGCTTGCTCAATTGGTGGAAATGTTGCTGAAAATTCTGGTGGAGTTCATTCACTAAAGTATGGAACGACTACAAACAATATTTTAGGCGTACAAATGGTTATGATGGATGGAACCATTTGTAGATTTGGAGGAAAATCTTTTGATCAAGAGGGATATGATCTTATGGGTTTAATTTGTGGTTCAGAAGGTTTATTGGGAGTTGTTACTGAAGTTACAGTTAAAATTTTAAAAACACCAGAAGTAGTAAGAGCGGCTTTAATAGGCTTTCCATCTATAAAAGAAGGAGGAGATGCGGCCTCAGAAATTATTTCAAGTGGAATAGTGCCAGCAGGAATGGAAATAATGGATAAAGCTTTAATTGAGGCGACAGATAATTTTAGTAAAGCAGGATATCCACGAGACGCAGAATTATTATTAATAGTAGAACTTGATGGAACAAAGTCAGAGGTCAATGAATTAATTAGAAAAGTAGAAGCAATCTGTAAAAAAAATAATTGTTCTAGTCTTAAACTTAGCAATAGCGAGAAAGAAAGACTTTCTTTCTGGGCTGGAAGAAAAGCAGCTTTTCCTGCGTGCGGAGCTATGGCCCCTGATTATTATTGTATGGATGGATCTATTCCAAGAGGTAAGCTTGCAGAAGCATTATTAGAAATTAAAAAATTATCAGAAAAGTATGAATTACCAGTTGCAAATTGTTTTCACGCAGGTGATGGAAATTTACATCCACTTATTATGTTTGATGGAAATGACAAAGAACAACTAAGAAAAACAGAGGAATTTGGTTCTGAGATATTAAAAACATGTGTAAGACTTGGTGGAGTAATTACAGGTGAGCATGGTGTTGGTATAGAAAAAAGAGAACTTATGTGTGAAATGTTTAATGATAACGATATACAACAACAACTGAGTATTAAAAAGTCATTAGATGAAAAAAATCTATTAAATCCTGGAAAAGTTTATCCTATACTTAGAAAATGTGCAGAGGAAGGAAGGGTTCATGTCCACAAAAATAAAGATAAATTCCCAGATCTTCCAAGATTCTAATAACGTCTATTATCCTAAAGATGAGGTTGAAGTTTCAGATTTAATTCGGGAATTATACAAAAAAGATTCTCCAACAGAAATTATTGGAAATAACTCAAAAAGTTTTATTGGAAACAAAACTCAATCGGCTAACACTACATCTTTATCTAAAATTTCTGGTATAATCGATTATAGACCTGAAGAATTGTACATTAAAGTAAAGGCCTGCACACCAATTAATGAAATCGAGAAGATCTTAAGTGAAAATAGTCAAGAGCTAGCTTTTGAACCAATAGACTTCGGGTATATTAAAGATGGCAAATCAAATAAAGGAACAATAGCAGGATACTTATCTTGTAATTATGCAGGTTCACGAAGATTTAAAGTTGGTAGTGTACGAGATCATGTCCTGGGTTTTAAGGGAGTTAATGGGAAAGGAGATATAATTAAATCAGGAGGTACTGTCGTTAAGAATGTTACAGGTTATGATTTGTCAAAACTTATAGCTGGTTCGTTTGGTACACTTGTTGCTTTGACTGAAATTACATTAAAGGTTTTACCAAAAAAAGATTCTTCGACAACTGTAGCAATTTATCCTAATAATTTTGAACAAATTTATGATTTGTTTAATAAATTATCTAGTTCAAGTAGTGAAATTTCTGGTGCTGTCTTTATTCCAGAACAATCAAATGACAAAGATTTTTCAGGTAAAAGAAATACTGTTTTTAAGTTTAATGATCTTCAATCAAATGTTTCGTTTTTAGCATTTAGAGTTGAGGGAGATAAAATTTCAATTGAGGAAAAAATTAATAACTTAAAAAAAGAACTTAAATTAAATAATTCAGATATTTCTACTCTTGATGTTTATCAATCAGAACCATTTTGGGAAAAAATAAATAATTTAGAAGTGTTCGAAAAGACTAAACACAATTTAATACGAATGGTAATACCGCCAGCGAATGGTTCAAAATTATGCAAATATTTAGAAAATAACCATAATTATTTTGTTGATTGGTGTGGGTCGTTATTCTGGATTGAAGTTAATAGTAAAAAAGAGGAAAAGATTAAAAATTTAAAAAAAATGGCAAACGATTTTGGAGGTTATTTGACAGTGATTAAAACTTCATCCGAATATGATTATGGTGAACCTATTTTTACTGTTGATAAAGTACGTTTGATGATTTCTCGAAAAGTAAAACAAAGTTTTGATCCAAAAAGAATTTTAAATCCAGGTAAAATGTATAGAGGTGTTTAATGCAAACGAAATTTACTGAAGAACAACTTAGAGATCCAGATAATTTTGCAAACGAAAAAGTTTTTAAAAAGTGTGTGCATTGTGGAATGTGTAATGCTACATGCCCTACGCATCAACTTTTGGGTGATGAGCTAGATGGACCTAGAGGACGTATCTATCTCATTAAAGATATGTTGGAAAATAATAGGAAGCCTACTGAAAAAGTTGTAAAGCATATCGATCGATGTCTCTCATGTTATAGCTGTATGACTACTTGCCCAGCTGGTGTAAATTATATGCACATAATTGACCATGGAAAAAAATATATTGAAAAAAATTATCAAAGATCATTCTTTGATAAGTTAATAAGATATTTTTTATCTATCACTCTTCCAAATACAAAAGTTTTTAGATTATCAAGTTTATTAGTAAAATTATCGAAGCCATTTAAATTCTTAATGCCTTCAAAAATTAAGGACATGATCGAGTTAATGCCAACAAAATTTCCTAAAAAAAACTTACCAATTAAAGAAGTTTACAAATCTTCTATAAAAAAAAAGAATTGCTAGAGTTGCTCTTTTAACAGGATGTGTACAAAAAGAAATATCTCCTCAAATTAATGAAGCAACAATAAGGCTATTAAACAGACACGGCGTAGAAGTGGTTGTACCAAAAAAAATTCGTTGTTGTGGATCTTTAAATCATCATCTTGGAAAAGAGGAGGATGCACATCAAGATTTTAAAAACAATATAAACACTTGGTATGAGGAGCATCAAAAAGGAAATTTAGATGCAATTTTATCAAACACATCGGGTTGTGGGACAACAATGAAAGATTATGGATTTATTTTTCGTGAAGACAAAGAACTAAGTAAAAAAGCAAGAGTGATATCAGATCTTACAAAAGATATATCAGAATATATATTTGAAAGTTTAAAACTTGACATTAAAGATAAAGAAAAAAAATATAAAGTTGCTTATCATTCTGCGTGTTCAATGCAGCATGGTCAAAAAGTTCATTCCCAGCCTGTTTCTTTACTTGAGAAAACTAAAAATGAAATTATGGAAATTCCTGAAGGACATATATGTTGTGGATCAGCTGGTACTTACAACATATTGCAATCAAAAATTGCAAAACAATTATTGAGGAAAAAAGTAAATAATATTGAGAGTTTAAATCCAGATTTTATTTCTACTGGAAATATTGGTTGTATTACCCAAATCGCACATGGTACTAAAGTTCCTATATTACATACAATTGAAGTTTTAGATTGGTACACAGGTGGACCAAAACCTGAAATTTTAAAATAGAAATTATGAAAAAAGTTTTAATTACAAGACGCTTGATAAGAGAAAGTGAAGATAAAGCATCTAAGTTATTTGATGCTAAATTTAATTCTAATGATGAACTTTATTCACAAAAAAAAATTATTGAAATGAGTCAAGGATTTGATGGCATATTATCTTCACTAACTGAAAAATTAGATGCTGAAACAATCAATAAATTACCAGATACTATAAAAATAATTTCTAATTTTGCAGTAGGATTTGGTAACATTGATTTAGAAGCAGCAAAGAATAGAGGTATAGCAGTAACAAATACACCAGAAGTTTTATCAGATGCTACAGCAGAGATTGGAATTTTATTAATTTTAGGAGCATGCAGAAGAGCTTCTGAAGGAATAGAATCTGCAAAAGAGGGTGGATGGAAATGGTCTGCTGACTATCTAATTGGAAAACAACTTACTGGAACAAGATTAGGAATTTTAGGTATGGGTCGTATTGGCCAAAAAATTGCAAAAATTGCAAAATCTCTGGGTATGGTTATTCATTATCATAATCGTTCAAAATTAAGTGAAGATAAAGAGCAAGGTGCAACTTATCATGATAGCATAAAGAGTCTTTTTTCAGTTTCAGATGTTTTATCAATTTGTTGTCCAGCAACTAAAGAAACAGAGAACTTAATAAATGCAGAAACTGTTGAGTATTTTCCCAAAGGTGCTGTGATAACCAATGTAGCTAGAGGCGATATAGTTGATGATGAAGCTTTAATTGATGCATTGAATAGAAGAAAAATTTATGCAGCTGGATTAGATGTTTATAAAAATGAACCAAATTTAAATCCTGGTTATTTAAAAATCCCAAGCGCTTTTGTTTTACCTCATCTCGGGAGTGCAACAAAAGATACAAGAATTGCAATGGGAAATTTAGCAATTGATAATTTAGACGAGTTTTTTAGAACTGGAAACTGTATAAATAAAGTAAATTAAAATGTCTAAATCGATAGCTTTCATCGGTGTTGGCAATATGGGTTGTCCAATGGCTGAAAACTTAATGAAGGCGGGTAAATCTGTAAAAGTTTTTGATGTCTCAAAAAAAATGCTTGAGATTGCAAAAGATAAAAAACTTGAAATATTCGAAAATTTAGATGATTTAATTACAGCTAATGTTGAAACAGTGATAACCATGCTTCCAGAGGGTAAGCATTCTAAGGATGTTTATTTAGGAGAAAGCGGAATAATAAATAAAGTTTCAAAAGATTGTCTTTTAATTGATTGTTCAACAATTGATATTCAAACTTCTGTTGAGATTGGGAAAAAAGCTTCGGAATTAGGAATAAAAATGATTGATGCACCAGTTAGCGGTGGAGTAATGGGAGCCCAAAAAGCAACTTTAAATATAATGGTTGGTGGATCTAAAGAAGCATTCGATAAAGCTCTTCCTTTGTTAAAAATCATGGGAAAAAATATATTTCATGCAGGTGATTTAGGTAGCGGGAATGGTGCTAAGATTTGTAACAATATGGCCCTAGGCATTGCAATGATTGCTGCTTCAGAGTCATTGATGTTAGCAAAAAGATTAAACATCGATATTAAAAAAGTTCATGAAATTATGAAAAATGCATCAGGTAATAGTTGGCCAATTTCTGTTTATCCGCCTTTACCTGGTTTAATTGATGGCACGCCTTCAAATAATAATTATCGTCCAGGTTTTTCTGCAGGAATGATGAATAAAGATCTTAAACTTGCAAATGATTGTGCGAAAAGCGTAAATGCTGAAACACCATTGGGAAAAATGGCTCTAGAAATTTATGATCAATTTTGCAAAGAAGGAAATGACACTAAAGATTTTTCAGCTATTTCAAAAGTTATCGGTGGAAGTGCTTGGGATTATCCAATTGATTAAATTTTTCTAGAATCAACTAAGGATTGTAAAAAAATTTAATTTAACGTTTATAGTGACAATCTGTGCCTCTTTTTAGAAAGACTCTAATTTGAATATATGTTTTACTTCTCTCCAGTTAATTAACTAGAGGAGAAGAAATGATTAAAAATAAAAAATCATTGAAGGGTTCTAAGACTCCTTCAAGAAGAAAGTTCTTCAAAGCCGCAGCAGCAACTGGTGCAGCAGCAGCAACAGCTGTAGCAATGCCAAATGTTGCTTTTGGTGCTCCGCAAACATTAAAGATGCAAGCTGCATGGCCTTCAGGTGCTAACATCTTTTTTGAAATGGCCGGAGACTATGCCAAAATGGTTGGAGACATGTCAGGTGGAAGTCTAAAAATTGACCTTCAGCCTGTTGGAGCAGTTGTAAAAACTGGAGAAATTGGACAAGCTGTAAGTGATGGTGTTCTTGATATGGGACATTGGGTTACTGCTTATTGGTATGGAAAAAACCCTGCCGCGTCTCTTTTCGGAACTGGCCCATCTTACGGTCTGTCATCTCAAGAAGTAATGGCTTGGATGGAAGAAGGTGGTGGAAGAGCATTGTATGAAGAAACATTAGCAAAAGTTGGATACGACTATGTTGGTGTTTTTGCTATGCCTATGCCAGCTCAACCTTTTGGTTGGTTCAAAAAGAACGTAACTAAAGTAAGTGACGTTAAAGGAATGAAGTATAGAACAGTTGGTCTTGCAACTAACGTTCTTACTGCAATGGGTATGGTAGTTAGACAATTACCAGGTGGTGAAATTCAGCCAGCTATGAAAACTGGTTTGATTGAAGCTGCCGAGTTTAACAACCCTACTTCAGACTCTCAATTTGGTATGCAAGATGTTTCTAAGCATTATCACTTAGGATCTTTCCACCAATCACAAGAGATGTTTGAAATACCTATTAACAAAAAAACATTTAATAGCTTATCTCCTGCAAACCAAGCAATATTAAAAAATGCTTCTTATGCAGCAAATACCGCTAACTACTTTAAAGCTTTGGTAAGATACTCAGCTGATTTATCTAAATTGATGAATGAGCATAAAGTAAACGTTTACCAAACTTCAGATGCAATTTTAGCAGAGCAGTTAAAAGGTTGGGATAAAGTTGTAGGTGATTTCTCTTCTAAAGATCCATTCTTTAAGAAGATTGTTGATTCACAAAAAGCTTATGCGAAAAGAGTAATGAAATACTTACTAATGAATCAACCTAACTACAGACTTGCTTACGAAAACGAGTTTGGACCGTTAGCGAAAGTTAAAATCTAAGGTTTAAATATATAAAAAATTAAGGGGGCTTTTTAGCCCCCTTTTTTTTAATTGAATTAATTAAGAAAATTAAGATAAGCTAGTAAAATATGTACTCTTATATAAAATTTGCAGACACACTTAGCTCCTCAATGGGTAAAGCCTTCTCATGGTGCATAGTTATTTTAATGGGCGGAACATGTTACGAGGTCATAATGGCTTATGCATTTAATGCACCTACTTTATGGAATTTTGATTTTAGTTTACAGATGTACGGAGCAATATTTATGATGGCTGGAGCATACACTTTGGCGACTGAGGCTCACGTGAGAGGAGATGTTATTTACAGGTTGTTCCCAACTAAAGTTCAAGGATGGATTGATTTAATACTTTATTTTATCTTCTTTTTTCCAGGGGTAATTGCACTTGCATTTTATGGATATGAGTATGCAGCTAAAGCATGGATGGTAAAGGAAACAAGTTGGAATAGTCCAGCACAAATTCAAATTTATATGGCAAAATCACTGATACCTTTATCCGGAATGCTTCTTACTCTCCAAGGAATTAGTGAAGTTTTTAGAGCAATTATTTGCATTAGAACGGGACATTGGCCAGAGAGAGATGCTGGTGCAGAAGAAACAGAAAAAATTTTAATGAGAAAATCTAAAGAGGAAGAAAAAATAGATGTTGTTTAGTCTAACAAATCCAGAAATTGCAATTTTAATGATGGTGATATTTCTGTTTGCTGTATTACTAGGATTTCCTATTGCATTTACTTTAATGGCAATGGGTCTAGGATTTGGGTATTACGCATATTTTGATCCGTCAAGAATGGATCATCTATTAGACAATAGGATATTTAATTTATTTGTTTCAAACACCTACTCTGTGATGGATAACCATGTCCTCACCGCCGTACCTTTATTTTTATTTATGGGCTATTTAGTTGAAAGAGCAGGTATAGTTGCAAGATTATTTTATGCGATAAGACTTGCATCTCATTCTCTTCCTGCATCGATGGCTGTCGCCGCTCTTGTTACTTGTACTTTATTCTCTACAGCAACAGGTATAATTGGAGCAGTTGTGACTTTAATGGGTTTGCTTGCTTGGCCTGCAATGGTGAAAGCTGGTTATGATAAAAAATTTGCATCAGGAGTAATATGTGCTGGAGGATGTTTAGGAATTTTAATTCCTCCCAGCATTATGCTTATTGTTTATGCGGTTATAGCTCAATTATCCCCGCTAAGATTATTCGCTGCAGCAATATTTCCTGGTTTGATGTTGGCGGGTTTATATATTTTATATGCGATTATTTTAGCTTACTTTAATCCATCAGTTGCACCCAAGCCTCCTAAAGAAGAAATTCCCCCAAGATCAGTTATCTTAAAAGAAGTTTTGGTTTCATTCTTACCATTATTTTCATTAATCATTTTAGTTTTGGGAAGCATACTTGCGGGTCTAGCTACCCCGGCGGAAGCTGCAGGTGTTGGAGCTTTTGGAGCATTAGTTTTATCTTTTTTTTATAAATCTCTAAAATGGAAAAATTTTAAAGAGTCTGTATTTCTAACCGCAAAAACTACTGCAATGATTATGTGGTTGTTTATTGGATCTTGGACGTTTGCGTCAGTGTTTTCATATTTAGGAGGACATGAGGTATTTGAGCATTTTTTTAAATCAATGGATATAAAACCTTGGCAATTTTTAGTAATTACACAAATTATAATTTTCTTATTAGGCTGGCCATTAGAATGGACTGAAATATTAATTATATTTGTTCCAATATTTTTACCTTTAGTAGAATTTTTTGGAGTGAACCCTTATTTTTTTGCAATGTTAATTGCTTTAAATTTACAAACATCATTTTTAACACCCCCCATGGCCATGTCGGCTTATTACTTAAAAGGTGTACAATCTAAAAATGTTGAATTAATTGAGGTATTCAAAGGCATCATGCCATTCTTAGCAATTGTTATTTTTGGAATGGTTTTAATGTATTTATTTCCAGGTATAGCTCTGTGGTTACCTGATCAATTATTTGCAAACTAATTTAATGAATGAAATTGTAAATTATTCTGTTGAAGAATTAATAAATAAAATTTCAAATTCTCAAATTACTTCTGTCGAAATATGTGAAGCCTATATTGAGAGAGTTAATAAGTTTGAAAAAGATATAAATGCTTGGGCTTTTTTTGACAAAGAATTGTTATTGGAAAAAGCCAAAGAGTCAGATGCTTACAAAAAATCTGGAAAACCAACTGGACCGTTACATGGTATTCCTGTAGCTGTTAAGGATATTGTTGGTACTTTAGATATGCCAACAGAATGTGGAACGCCAATAAGAAAAGGGAAATCATATTCACAAAATGCGGAAATAATTGATTTATTAACATCTTCAGGGGCTATTGTGATGGGTAAAACAGTTACTACAGAATTAGCATATTTAAATCCCTCTAAAACAAAAAATCCACACGATTATTCACGAACACCAGGAGGATCATCGAGTGGTTCTGCTGCAGTTATTGCATCTTATATGGCACCACTTTCAATTGGATCACAAACTGGTGGCTCAATAATTAGACCAGCATCTTATTGTGGTGTTGTTGGATACAAACCTTCATTTGGTCTTATTTCTAGAAATGGAGTATTAAAGACTTCCGAAAAACTTGATCATTTAGGAGTTTTTGGAAAAACAGTCGAGGACATAGCTTATTTAGTTAAAGAGTTAATTAAAAAAGATTCCCATGACCCTGCTACTGTATATTACTCTTCAAGTAATATGGTTGATGCTGTAAAAAAAGGTCCTTTGTATGAACCAAAATTTATTTTTTATAAAACTGAATTTTGGAAAACAATTGACAAAAAATCTAAGGAAGCTTTTGAATATTTTATAAAGTCATTTAAAAAAAATATTGAAGTCCATGATACTCCTTCTTATTTTAAAGATATCCATAAATATCATCAAATAATTTACGAAAGTGATTTAGCTAATAATTTTAGTGATTATTATAAAAATTATAAATCGAAACTTTCAAAAATTATGCAAAATGCAATTGCAAATGGAAGAAAACATACTGCAAAAGAATATGCTGAAGCAATAGATTTTATGAAAAGAAGTTATGACTCTTATAAAGAAGTATTTGAGGATTATCATGGGGTTTTATCCCCATCCAGCCCAGGCGTTGCCCTAAAAGGTCTAAAGAGTACTGGATCAGCAGATTTTAATAAAGTTTGGTCTTATTTAGGAACTCCTTGTATTTCACTTCCTTTACTTCAGGGTGAAAATAATTTACCATTAGGAATTCAAGTTATTGGAGAGAGATATGACGATAATCGTTTCTTAGGGGTTTCCAGTTGGCTTGAAAAGGAAAGCGAAAAATTTAATGAATAAACTTGTAACACTAATAGGACTTTCTTTTGCAATCTTTTTTCTTTTAGGTTTAGCAACAACACTTACAAGATCTATGATGATAGGTTTTCTTGATGTATTACCAGTTTATATATTAATGATACTTGCGATATCGATGATGTTATACGAAGCCTTTTTTGACAAAAAATAAATTTAATAATTCCTAAATTTACTACCTCTGATTGTATTATATTCTTTCAATAGGAATTTTAGTATAGACTTAAACGTCCAATTGTAATTTAATCTGTGCAGTTAATTAACAAAGAAGAGGAGATACTAATGATTAAAGAAAAAAAATCATTGAAGGTTTCTAGATCACCTTCAAGAAGAAAGTTCTTTAAAACTGCAGCTGCAACTGGTGTTGCTGCTGTTGCAGCATCATCTTTATCTGCTCCAGCTGTTGCCAAAGAGAGAATAGAAGCTTCTATGGTAGCTACTTGGCCAAGAGATTTTCCAGGCCTTGGAACTGGTGCACAAAGACTTGCTCAAAGATTGAGTGATATGAGTGATGGTAGAATTCAAGTTACTTATTATGCTGCTAATGAAAGGGTAAAAGCATTTGACTCGTTTGATGAAGTTGCTTCAGGCAATTCCCAAATGTATCACGGTGCTGATTACTACTGGGTTAAAAAACACCCTGCATTTGGATATTTTACTGCCGTTCCATTTGGTTTCACATATGCTGAAATGAATGCTTGGTTAAAATTTGCTGGTGGACAAGAGCTGTGGGATGAATTGACTGACGATTTCGGAACTCAAAGTTTTGCTGCTGGTAACACTGGAGTGCAAATGGGTGGTTGGTTTAACAAAAAAATTAGATCAGCTAATGATATTAAGGGTTTAAAAATGCGTATGCCTGGTTTAGGTGGACAAGTACTTGGAAAACTTGGTGGTTCTCCAATTTCACTTCCAGGTGGACAAATTTATGAAAACCTTGTGTCTGGTGCAATTGATGCAACGGAATGGGTAGGACCTTGGAATGATGAGGCTTTCAAATTTTATGAAGCAGCCAAGTATTATTACTATCCAGGAATGCACGAACCAGGATCAACCCTATGTTGTGGTGTAAATAAATCTTGGTTCACAAGTCTAACAAAGTCAGATCAGTTGATTATAAAGACTGCTTGTGACTGGGCTGATACAACTACTATGGCAGAATATAATGCAAAAAATGGAGCAGCATTAGATCGTTTAGTAAACGAAAATGGAGTTAAACTTGAGAAGTTTAACGATAAAGTTTATGACGCTTTTGCTAAAGGTGCTGCAGAAGTTTTTGACGAAGTTCAGCAACATAGTGCCCTTGCTCAGAAAGTGCATGCTGCTTTTGTTAAAGGACGAAAAGAAATAGGTGCTTGGACAAACTTGTCTGACTCACCGTACATTTCTCAAAGAAATAGAGCATTAGGAGTATAATTTAATTCTAATTAATACTAGAGGGCCCTTAAATGGGCCCTCTTTTTATATATCATTAAAAGTTTTGTCATATGATTGAGAAAAAAAACTTATCTATTTTAATAAGAATATTTAGTTATTCTATCTTAACATTAACATTAATTTTTTTAATAAATAATGTTTTAACAGTTTGGTTTGATTGGCCAGGAGTTAAAAAACTTTTTTCTCACTATGAAATATTTGGATTTAAAAAATTAAATGAACCTTTAGAGGGACTTGCGATGAGTCTGTCGTATATTCAATTATTATTTTATTTTTTATCTTTTATAGGAGTTATAATGCTTGTTTTAAAATCTTTAAAACAAACATTACAAACAGACTCAGAAATACTAAAAAAAATAACAGCATATATTATTAGATCTTCATTCTGGGCAGTGCTAATTGTTGGAGTAGCAGATTTTTTAATCTCATTTATGGTTGTAGAAAAATTGGTCGAGCCAATTTTTGGGGAACAAGTTAAAATTAATTTAGTAAAACCTGCTTTCAGAATTTCATATATACATTTCCCACTTATATTAGCTTCTTTTGTAATTGGTTATTTCACAAGATCTGTAGGATTTATTTGGTTAGCAGTTTTAGTAGTTGGAAGTGAATTCTTGATAGTTGTATCAAGATTTATATTTCAATATGAACAAGCTTTTCAAGGAGATCTTGTTCGTTTTTGGTATGCTGCACTTTATCTTTTTGCAAGTGCATATGCATTAATTCACGAAGGTCATGTAAGAGTTGATGTTTTGTATGCTAATTTTAGTGAGAGAAAGAAGGCATGGACGAATGCAATTGGATCTCTCATTTTAGGCATTCCTTTATGTTTGATAGTTATATTTTTGGGTATGGGTGGTAAAGCTAGTATCATTAATGGTCCAGTAATTTCATTTGAAATTACTCAGCAAGGTTCAAATGGATTATATTTACTTTATTTAATGGCAGTTTACTTAGCAGTATTTGCAGTAAGTATGTTAACTCAATTCACAAGTTATTTTATGAGTAGTAGTCACAAACTTTTAAATAATTAAATAATGGAACATTTATTTTTAGCTTTACTGGTAATTATAATGATTGGAGCTTTGGCATCTGGTTTTCCAGTAGCTTTTGCACTACCTGGATCAGCAATAATTTCAATAGGACTAGCTGCTTTTTTCGGTTATTTATTTGCAGGAGACCCCAGTGCTTATTTTGCTGTTGATGGGCCTAAAGAATGGTTAACCGCTGGTATTACTAATTTTAGGAGTAATTATTGGGATGTAGAAACTGACACCTTAATTGCGATCCCATTGTTTATCTTTATGGGGATAATGTTGCAAAAATCAAAAATTGCAGAAGACCTTTTAGTTACTATGGGACAACTATTTGGACCAATTCCAGGAGGGCTTGGTATTTCCGTTATCTTTGTTGGTGCATTACTTGCAGCGACAACCGGAATAGTTGGAGCAACAGTAATAGCAATGGGACTAATTTCTTTGCCCACAATGTTAAATAATAAATATGACAAAAGATTAGCAAGTGGAATTGTTTGTTCCTCTGGTACACTTGGTCAAATTATACCTCCTTCAATTGTCTTAATTATCATTGCTGATCAATTGGCAAGTGCCGCTGATGTTGCAAATACTATGCGTCAGACTGATTATAAAATTTTAACTGGCGAATTTAATATGCCTGGAGAATTTAGAGTAGGGTCTACTTCAGCTGGAGATATGTTTTTAGGAGCATTATTACCAGGATTAGTTTTGGTTGGATTGTATATGCTTTACATATTTGTGTATGCAAGATTAAACCCAAAAGCAGCTCCTCCTGTTCCATTTAA
The DNA here is from genome assembly GCA_902587755.1 of uncultured Pelagibacteraceae bacterium. GTDB lineage: Bacteria > Pseudomonadota > Alphaproteobacteria > Pelagibacterales > Pelagibacteraceae > Pelagibacter. The sequence goes on from CACIMN010000003.1 coordinate 178,500, forward strand.
AGGAAATTTCGATTCTAAATTTTGGATCAAAGTTATTTTAGTAATTATTCCACCACTTGCTCTAATCTTTGCAGTTTTAGGATCTATACTTATGGGTATTGCTACAGTAAATCAGGCTGGATCAATAGGTGCTATTGGTGCAACAATGATGGCAGGCTATCGATTGCATCAAGGTAAAAAGAATGCATACTATCCAATAATAATTTCAATCGTATCTTTAATTCCAATTTATTTTTTATCTAAAAATTATAACTTAAATATTAAAGCTGTTGACACTAGAGACCTAGGCGCAATATTAATTGCATTATTTTTTACAATTACATTCTTAGCAAGTGTCGTATGGAGTTTTTGGAGAGCATTTAAAATAGATGATGTTTTAAAAGAAGTTGTTGTAGAAACTTGTGTAACTACCTCAATGGTTTTTTATAATTTTACTCGGAGCAGCAATGTTAACCTCTGGATTTAGGGCATTTGGAGGTGAAGAGTTAGTAAGAGACTTTCTTCAAGATTTACCAGGAGGGTTTTGGACTCAGTTCGTTGTTGTAATGGTAGTAATTTTTTTATTAGGTTTCTTTCTTGATTTTATTGAAATAGCTGTAGTTGTTGTTCCTATTATTGCTCCTATATTATTAGCAGAACCAGGTGCGAATGTAAGTGCAATTTGGCTTGGTGTTATGATTGGGGTAAATTTACAAACTTCATTTTTAACCCCACCATTTGGATTTGCTTTATTTTATTTAAAAGGAGTAGCTTCAAAACTTGTTACTACTTTAAATATTTGGAAAGGAGTTGTTCCGTTTATTATTTTACAATTGATAGGTCTTGGAATTGTTGGTTTCTATCCTTCATTGGTAAATTATTTACCAGCAAGAACATATCTAACTTCTAATGTAGCTCCACCACCAATGAATCCAAAACTACAATATTGCTTACAAGAATATAAATTTGCAATTTATAATAATGAAGAACAAACAATTACAAATGCAATTAAGAATATGCAGAAATTAATTCCAGCAAATCTTCCAGTAGATAAATTAGATATCTTTGAAGAGCATTTTGATAATGCTTTAGGAACTTTTGCTATAGTTAAAAAATTACAAAAAACTGAGCAAGAATATGATTTATTTACAAAAAATTATAAAGATCTTCATTTTAATGTAAGAAAAATTCAGAAAAAAGTTAGAAAAATTGACCAAAAAATAAAAAAGTTAAAAGCTGAAATTAGAAACTTAGACGAAGATAATTTATCAGCTAAAAATAAATTAGAATTAAAAATTGAGAATTACGAGCTAGAAATTAAAGAACTTCAAAATAAAATTCCTGAAATCTGGAAAACTAAAAATGGAGAGTTTGAAATATTACATAAAGCAAAAAACACAAGAACCAAGAGATATAGAAAAAATGTAGATGAAGCTTATGAAACTTTAGATCAAATTGTATTGTTTCTAAATGATCATGAAAAATTAAAAGAACTTTTACCAGAAATAAAAGAATTAAAATATAGCGTTGATAATAAAAATTTTGAAAAATCTATTTCAATAATTGATAACCTTTTTGAAAAATTAGGAGAAATTTCTGGAACTGAAGAATTTGCAAATAAACTAGATGACTTAATTTCTGTCATAGATAACGATGAGATTGATGAACAAAAATTAATTGAAGTAAGTTCAGAAACTTTCAATCTTTTCAATTTAGAAGTTTCATGGAGAGATGATGCTAATAAAAATTTATTACCTGAATTAATTAAATATAATGATGTAATTAAACACAATATTGGACTAAGACTTCAAAGTAGATTAACTAAAGAACAAGCTAAATTTGTTGCAAGATGTAACTCAGTTCACCGAGATATATCTTTAAACTTTTAATTCTTTGGAATTTGTTTTTCAATCATTCTTCAATGAGAATTAATATCCTTTTGCATATCCATCTTTTCTAGGATCTGATCCACCTAAGAGATCACCTTCACTTCTATTTATTTTTATTGCTTGGCCCCCACCATGTGTACCATCAAAATATTCTACATTATGACCTATTTCTTTGAGTCCATAGAAAATTTCTTTATCAACAGTTTTTTCTAGTTTGTAAATATTATTAAAATGAAAAGCTCTCGGAAAACTCAAAGCTTCTTGTGGTCCCATTCCAAAATCAATCATATTATTTAAAACATGAACTTGTCCCACTGGTTGATATTGGCCTCCCATAACGCCATAACTTAAAGTTGCTTTGTTGTTTTTATCAATAAGCATACCAGGAATAATAGTATGTAAAGGTCTTTTTAAGCCTGCTATACAGTTTGGATGCCCATTTTCTACTCTAAAATTTGTACCCCTATTATGTAAAAGTATTCCACTTTTATTTGTTGTAATACCTGATCCGAATACATAACAAACAGAATTGATTATTGATACACTATTTAAATCCTTATCTACTACTGTTAAATATATTGTTTCTGGATGAGCTGGAATATTTAAGTCACCAACATCACTGCACGAATTTAAGTAAATTTTATTAAAAATTTCCTTAATATTTTTATCACTTAAAATTTCTTCTAAATTAAGGTTAACAAAATTTGGATCGCCTAAAATAGTTTCTTTAACTTTATAAGCTTGCTTTGTAACTTCTGCTTCAAGATGGAATCTTTCTGTACTATTTAATTTATAATTTTGAATATTTAGTTTTTCTAATAACTTCATCATAATCAATACTGTAACACCAGGACCATTGGGAGGGCATTGATGAATAAAATCACCCTTATAATTAGATTTGATTGTATCTGATCTTATTGTACTCTGTTTTGAAAAATCCTCAAAAGTATGTACACCACCTAATTCATTTAAAGTTTCAATTATATCTTTTGCGATTTCTCCTTCATAAAATTCTTTACTTCCTTTTTTGCTAATTGCTTCAAGTGTTTCTCCTAAAGCAATATTTTTCATTAATTCATTTTCTTGATAAGTACGACCATCTTTCAAAAAAATTTTTTTTGAATTTTCATTACCATTAATTTTATTCAAACTATTTTTCCAAGCATTTGATACGACTTTTGTAACTCTATGGCCATTCTTTGCTATATCAATTGCACCTAAAAATAATTGTTCAAAATCTAGCTTACCAAATTCCTTATGAATTTTTTCCCAAGCATTAAGTGCACCAGGAATTGTGACTGAATGTGGACTAGTTAATCCAATTTTATCAATATTCCTATCATTAAAAAAATTGTAATTTAATTTTTCAGGCGCTAAACCTGATCCATTAAAAGACACAGCATCCTTGTTATCCATCTTAACTATTGCAAAACAGTCGCCACCAATACTCGTTGCATTAGGCTCTACTACAGATAAAACAACCGAAGCAGCAATTGAAGCATCCACGGCATTTCCACCCATTTTGAGTATTTTTAATGCTTCCTCTGTAGCTAAAGGATGTGAAGTTGCAGCCATTGCATTTGAAGAGCGTGCATCTTTATCTTTTGTTGACTGATTATTCATAGTACAGATTAATCCTCAAAAATTTATAAATGATTACTAAAGTAAATAAAAGCATTATCATATTCTGTATTTTTGCCTTTGGTTTTTTATTATCTAATCTAGTAAGATCCATCACAGCAACATTGACACCTGTCCTCACATATGAATTCGATTTAACAGCTGGAAATTTAGGGCTATTAGCTGGAGGTTATTTTATAGGTTTTTCAATAATGCAAGTTCCAATAGGACTACTCTTGGATAAATTTGGTCCAAAAAAAGTAGTTGGATATTTTTTAATTATAGCATTAGTAGGAACGATTTCGTTTGCATTAGCAAAAAGCTTCTCTGGATTACTTGTTTCTAGAATATTTATCGGTATTGGCGTGAGCGCTTGTATGATGGGACCACTGACAGGATACAGAGTTTGGTTTGCTGAAAAGTATCAACAGAGAGCAAATTCTTGGATGTTAATGGTAGCAAATATAGGGTTTGTCTCTTCGACTTTACCTGTTCAAATTTTATTACCTTACATGGGCTGGAGATGGATTTTTATATTAATAGCTATACTCATCCTAATAAGTATTATTCTAATATTCTTATTTACACCTAATTGGGAGCAGACAGAAAATTCTACAATTGATGCAGAAAAAAAAAAGCCTAGCTGAAATCTGGAAGAATAAGTTTTTTATAAGTATGGTCCCATTAGCATTTATTAATTATGGCGGTATCCAAGCAATTCAAACGCTTTGGGCTGGACCTTGGATGTTAAATATAACTGGATATTCACCATTTCAAAGTGCTACAGGGTTATTTTGGATCAATGTAACCATGTTGGCATCATACTTTTTATGGGGCTATATTTTGCCTAAACTTTCTGATTACGGCATAAGCAGTATCAAATTAATTAAATTTGGACTGCCCATAAGCTACTTTGTTTTTTTTCTGATAATATTCCTTGGGACTAAAGCTGGAGCATTATTATTTGCAATATATATTATGACTTCAATAGTGATTTCTCTTACACAACCAGCAATAGCTTTAAATTTTTCACAAAGTCTTGCAGGTAAATCACTCACCTCTTACAATGTATTTATTCATTCAGGAACATTTTTTATGCAATGGGGAATTGGATTATTTATAGACTTATTTAATTCAAAAGGATTTGATATATTAAGTAGTTATAGAATTTCTTTTTCGATTTTTTTAATTCTTTGTATATTAAGTTATATTTTTTTCATTTATCTAAATAAAAATAATGATTAATAAAAAAATGACATTAATAAATATATTTTTTTTTATATTTACAATTTATACTTTGATTTGTATTTTTCTTTTTTTTTATCAAAGAAATTTGATGTACCATCCAAATGAGAATAATTATTCTGGAGACAATTTAGAGGTTAAAATTGAAAAAGTAAGTATCCAAACATCAGATAATATTAATCTTTTAGGCTGGTTTCATAATAAAAATTTAAAAAGTTATAAAACAATAGTTTATTTTCATGGAAATGCTGGGACACTTGAAAACAGAGTCCATAAATTAAATCATTTTAAAGACATGGATGTTAATTTTTTAATTATTGCATGGAGAGGGTTTAGTGGAAATAAAGGCAAACCAAGTGAGGAGGGTCTTTATATAGATGGTACTAGCGCAATAAACTGGCTAAAAGAAAAAGGTCTGAAAGAAGAAGATATAATTATTTATGGAGAGTCATTAGGTACTGGAATTGCTACAGAAATTACTCAGAATAAAAATTTTGCAGGATTAATATTGGAAACACCCTTCACATCAATGATAGAGGCTGCGAAAAATTTTTATCCATATATTCCGGTTGGTTTGATTTTAAAAGATAAGTATGAAAATAATGAAAAAATTAAAAATATTAATATTCCAGTATTAGTAATGCATGGTGAGGCTGACCAAATAGTTCCATTTTGGATGGGTAAAAAAATTTTTAATTTAGCAAGTGAACCTAAATATTCATATTTTACAAAATATGACGATCATATGATGGAATATGATGATAAACTTGTATTAGCCCTAAAATCGTTTGTTGATAGTTTAAATTAAGCCATAATCTAAACAAAGATAATTCAAATTTTTTTTTTAGGTTGATCTATGAAAAATTTTTTCTTATTTTTTATTGTTCTTTTTTCTTTAAATAATTTATCAAATGCCAAAGAAAATTTAGCATCTGTAGACAGCCTTTTTCATATTGATCAAATGAATTCGCACGATGAAAATTTTGCATTATATTTTAAAACCCGTGAAAAAGCTGTCATGGCTCGAGGAGAAAATTCAAATTATATTAATGATTTTCCAAAAGATCTTTATATTTATAACTACAAAACGAAAGAGTCCTTGCCATTAATTTCTTATGAATGGTTTCCCAAAACAGCAAAATATTTTTTGCAAGAGTATGATTTCCCAGTTTTTCCAGATGATTTTGCATATTATCTTTTAAAAGATAACAAAACTCTGGTGATGATTAGTGCTATAAAAAGTCTAAAAGCTAATTTTAAATTTGATATTGTTGAAAAAAAGTTAGAGCTTTATCCTGTAAATGGAAAATTTGATTTTATTATTTCTTCGATAGCTAAAAATTGTGGACACTATGAATTTAAAGAACATTATAAATGTAGTTTTTATAAACCTCTAATTTCCAGTACCTTAATTAATTAATTTGAGTAAATGCTTCTGCAAATTTTTCAGCCTCAAAAATTTGTAAATCATCTTCTTTTTCACCTAATCCAAGTGCAATAATTGGTAGTTTATATTTCTTAGCAACAGCTAGAAGAATACCTCCTTTTGCTGTGCCATCTAATTTTGTCATAATAAGACCAGTTATTGGAATAATTTTATTAAATTCTTCAACTTGATTCATAACATTTTGCCCCGAGGTTGCGTCCAAAACTAAAATAACATCATGTGGAGCATCTGGATCAATTTTTTTAGTAACATTTGCAATTTTTTTATATTCCTCCATCAAATTTTTTTTATTTTGTAATCTTCCAGCTGTATCAATTAAAACTTGGTCAAAATTATTGTTTAATGCTTCATCAATAGCTTTGTAAGCAACTGATGCAGGATCTGAACCTTGGGATGATTTTGTAATTTGAACATCAACTTTGTTTGCCCAATTTTCTAGTTGCTCTATAGCTGCTGCTCTAAAAGTATCTGATGCAGCTAACATTACTTTATTTCCATTACCCTTTAATATTTTGCTTATTTTTCCAATAGTAGTTGTCTTTCCAACACCATTAACACCTGAAATTAATGTTGCATTTAATTTTTCTTTTTTTTTGAAGAATTCAATATTTTCTAAAGGTTTCATAATTGAAATAATATAATTTTTTAAAATATTATTTATTTCGTCAGTTAAATCTTTATTGGGATCAATTTTTCTTTGAGAAATTATTTCTCTTATTTCTGAAGCCGAAACAATACCAACATCGGATTGAATTAAGTAATCTTCAATTTTGTCTAATGTTTTGTCATCAATCTCTTTTTTTACAACTATATCTCTTAAACCCGTTGTAAAAGCTGAGGCACTTTTTTTAAAACCTGATTTAAATTTTTCAAAAATTCCCATTAAATTTTAAAATTTATCTCCTCGATATCTGAAACTGGTCCTTTCATATGAATACTATTGTTTTCATCAATTGAAATTGTCAATCTACCTGTAGAAAATTCAATATCCACTTTATCATTTACCAGTCCATTTTGTTTTGCAGCAAAAGCTGTTGCACAAGCTGCTGTACCACATGCTTTAGTAAGTCCAGCTCCTCTTTCCCACACTCTAACTTTAATCAATTCTTTGTTAACAACAGTTGCTAAAGTAACATTACATTTTTCTGGGAATAAAGAATGGTTTTCAATTTCTGGTCCAATTTTTTTAATTTCAAAATTTTCGTTATTATTAACAAAAAAAACTACATGTGGGTTTCCAACATTTACAGCAGTTCCACCAGAAAATTCGTTATTATTTTTGTCAATAATTTTAATTCCTAAATTATTAGTATTTAATTCTTTAGACAACGGAATCTCATCCCATTTTGTTTTTGCAACACCTATTTCTGTAGAAACTATTTTTTTTCCAACAATATTAGATTTTAATTTGCCAGATAAAGTTGTTAGAACAATTTCTTTTTTGTTGTTTTCCTTGCCTAATAAATCAGCAATACATCGTGTACCATTTCCACACGCGCCAGACATTCCTCCGTCTGAATTATAAAATTCTAGCGAAGCATCTGAAATATCATTTTTTTTAATCAATATTAGTTGGTCACAACCAATAAATTTTCTGTCACAAATCTTTATTATTTGCTCTTTCGTCAAATTTGTAATTGTTTGTCTATTATCTATGATGACAAAATCATTACCTAAACCGTCCATTTTAAATGCTTTAATATCCATATATAGATATTTAACTTATTTATTGACTTTTTGAACCTCTATTATAGGTTGTTGCCGTTTCCGCAAAAACATTAACTTTGCGGTGTCTTTGGAAACAAAGAGATCGACACTAGTCAGCGAGGGTTCGCCCACTAGTGCGTTACTGCTATGCGTAATAAATATGTTTGAAAATTTAACAAATAAATTTGAAGAAATTTTTTCTTCTCTGAAAAAAGCACCTTCGCTTGATGAAGCTCAAGTAGATGAAGGTTTAAGAGGTATTAGACAAGCCTTACTTGAAGCAGATGTCTCTTTGGATGTTGCAAAAGATTTTATTGAAAAAGTTAAGCCAAAAGCATTAGGCCAAGAGATAATAAGGTCTACCTCTCCTGGGGATATGGTTGTTAAAATTGTTTATGATGAGCTTGTAGATTTATTAGGTGCAACGAATAATGAGATAAACTTAAACGCAGTACCGCCTGTGCCAATGATGTTAGTTGGGTTACAAGGTTCTGGAAAAACAACAACAACAGCAAAATTAGCAAAATTTTTAGAAAATAATAAAAAGAAAAAAGTAATGATGGTCAGTCTAGATATTTACAGACCAGCTGCACAAGAACAACTTAGATCTTTAGGAGAACAAAATAATATTTTAACTTTACCTATTATGGAAGGTCAGCAACCTGCTGATATTTGTAGAAGAGCAATAAGTGCTGCTAATTTAAGTGGAGCTGAAATAATTTTATTTGATACTGCTGGTAGAACTCAAATCGATTTACAAATGATGAGTGAGATTAAGCAAATTGAAGCTGTAATTAATCCAACAGAAACTTTCTTAGTTGCAGACTCTTTAACAGGTCAAGTTGCTGCCTCAGTAGCAAAAGAATTTAAAAATACAGTTAATTTATCCGGAATTATTTTAACTAGGGCTGACGGTGATGCAAGAGGTGGAGCCGCAGTGAGTATGAAATATGTTTCAAATGTTCCAATTAAATTTTTAGGTATAGGAGAAAAAATAGATAATCTTGAAGTATTCCATCCAGATAGAATTGCAAACAGAATACTTGGAATGGGAGATATCGTATCTCTTGTAGAAAAAGCTGCACAAGATTTAGGTGAAGAGAATATTAAAAAAGCAGAGGAAAATTTAAAAAAAGGTCAATTCTCTATGGAAGATTATTTGTCTCAATTAAGACAAATGAAAAAAATGGGTGGTATTGAGGGAATTATGTCTTTTATGCCAGGAGTATCTAAAATTAAATCTCAAATGGACTCTGCAGGTATTGATGAAAGTATAATATCAAAAAATGAAGCTATTATTCTATCAATGACAAAAAAAGAAAGAGAGAATCCAAAAATAATAGATGGTTCTAGAAAAAAAAGAATTGCTAATGGCTCTGGCACAGATCCAGCCACTATCAATAAATTGCTTAAGCAGTTTAAAATGATGTCTGAAATGATGAAAAAGATGTCAAAAGGAAATCTGAAAGGTATGTCAGATAAAGGTATACCGCCAGAGCTATTTAACCAATTAAAGTAAAAAAAGGAGAACAAATGTTAAAATTAAGATTATCAAGAGGTGGAACAAAAAAACGTCCTGTTTATAAGGTTGTTGTTGCCGACAGTCGTTTTGCAAGAGATGGAAGATTTATAGAGAAGGTTGGTTTCTTTAACCCTTTATTACCAAAAGAGAAAAAAGAAAGAGTGGGCCTAGAAGCTGAGAGAATAAAATATTGGCTTGGTCAAGGTGCTAAACCAACAACTAGAGTAGCAAGAATTTTAGGTGAGAACGAATTAATGCCTATGCCTGCTAATGGAAATAATCCAATTAAAGCAGTACCAAAAAAAGAGAGAAATAAAAAAGAAGAGGATAATAAAGAAGCTCCTAAAGCAGACGCAGCTCCTAAGGAAGAAGCTCCAAAAGCAGAAGCAGCTCCTAAGGAAGAAGCTCCAAAAGCAGACGCAGCTCCTAAGGAAGAAGCTCCAAAAGCAGAAGCAGCTCCAGCAGCAGAAGCTCTTAAGGAAGAAGCTCCAGCAGAGGAAAAAAAATAATTTAAAGATTATTTATGTGGCAAGCTCAAGTGTTTACACTTTATCCAGAGATTTTTCCAGGTCCTTTATCTAAAGGACTCTATGGAAAAGCTTTATCAAATAATTTATGGAAACTTAAAGTTGTAAATATAAGAGATGCAGCTGATGACAAACATAAAACAGTGGATGACACACCTTATGGGGGTGGTTCAGGGATGTTGTTAAAAGCAGATGTTCTTGCAAAGTCTTTAGATGAAAACAAAAATGAGAGTGAAAGAATTTTATACTTATCACCAAAAGGAAAAAAATTTGATCAAAATTTAGCAAAAGAGCTAGCTAGTGAAAAATCTCTGTCTTTAATTTGTGGTCATTTTGAAGGTGTGGACGAAAGAATACTTTCAACAAGAAATATTGAGGAAATTAGTATTGGAGATTATGTTTTGTCAGGCGGGGAGTCAGCTGCGTATGTAGTTATAGACAGTATTTTAAGATTGCTGCCAGGTGTATTAGGAAATGAAAACTCTAAATTAGATGAAACCTTTGAAAATGGTCTTCTAGAGTATCCTCAGTATACAAAACCTCAAATTTGGGAGGAAAAAGCTGTGCCAGACGTGCTATTATCAGGTGATCATAATAAAATTAAACACTGGCGTTTATCTCAATCTGAGGCTATAACACGCGACCGAAGACCAGATTTATGGGAAAAATATAAGAAGAATTAACTTGATAAATATTAACATGAAAACAATTGAAGAAATAAACCAGCATAACGTTAACAAAATTCTTTCAGAGAAAAAAATTCCAGAATTTTATCCTGGAGACGTTGTTAAAGTTGGTGTGAGAATTACCGAGGGTAAAAAAGAAAGAATTCAATATTTTGAGGGAGTGTGTATTGCTAAAAAAAGCAGAGACTTAAACTCATCTTTTACGGTTAGAAAGATTTCATTTGGAGAGGGTGTTGAGAGAACTTTTCCTTTATTTGGAACTTTAATTGACTCAATTAAGGTTATTAGATCAGGTAAAGTAAGAAGAGCAAAACTTTATTATTTAAGAGACAGAACTGGTAAATCAGCAAGGATTGCAGAAAAAATTAGAAAAAAAATTGGTATTGATATCGAGGCAAAACCAGAGACAGTTACAGAAGAAAACGTAGCACCTGCAGTAGAAGCAACAAAAGAAGAAGCTCCAAAAGCAGAAGCAGCACCAGTAGCAGAGGCTGCTAAAGCAGAAGCGGCACCTAAAGAAGAGGCGGCTCCAGCAGCAGAGGCTCCTAAAGAAGAACAAAAATCAGAAAGCTCTACAGAAAAAAAATAATTTTTTTTTCAATGTCTACAACATTATACGATAAAATTTGGAACGATCATCTAGTTGACCAACAAGATGATGGCACATCTTTACTTTTTGTAGATAGACATTTAATTCATGAGGTGACAAGCCCCCCAAGCTTTTGAAGGATTAAGAAATTCTAACAGAAAAGTTAGACATCCAAATTTAACTTTAGCAGTTGCAGATCATAATGTTCCAACAACTGACAGATCAAAAGGTATTTCAGATGAAGAGTCAAAAATTCAAGTAGATACTTTAGAGGCAAATTGTAAAGAATTCGGTGTTCAGTTATTTGGTATGGATGATAAGAGGCAAGGTATCGTTCATATTATTGGACCTGAACAAGGTTTTACTCAACCAGGTACAGTTATTGTTTGTGGAGATAGTCATACCGCAACGCATGGAGCATTTGGTGCTTTAGCATTTGGAATAGGAACTTCAGAAGTTGAACATGTTTTAGCAACCCAAACTCTAGTTCAGAAGAAAGCTAAAAATTTTAGAATTAATGTTAACGGTGAACTTCCTTTAGGAGTTACTTCTAAAGATGTAATACTTCAAATAATTGGAAAAATAGGTACAGCAGGTGGAACAGGATCTGTTGTAGAATATGCTGGAGATTTAATAAGATCTTTAAGTGTTGAGCAAAGAATGACTATTTGCAATATGACAATTGAAGGTGGTGCAAGAGCAGGATTAATTGCACCAGATGAAAAAATTTTTGAATATTTAAAAGGAAAACCAATGTCACCAAAAAGTGAAAATTGGGATAAAGCTTTGAACTATTGGGAAAGTTTAAAAACAGACTCTGAAGCTAGTTTTGATAAAGAAATTAGCCTTAATGCAAATGAAATTTTACCTATGATTACATGGGGTACGTCACCGCAAGATGTAATAACAATTGATGGAAAAGTTCCAAATCCAAATAATGAGACTGATGAAGATAAAAAAAATTCAATTGAAAGAGCTTTAAAGTATATGGGTTTAAAACCTGACATGGCAGCCACAGATATAAAAATAGATAAAGTATTTATTGGTAGTTGTACTAATGGCAGAATAGAAGATTTGAGAGAAGCAGCAAAAATCGTAAAAGATAAAAAAGTATCATCGCATGTTAATGCTATAGTAGTTCCAGGCTCAGGCTTAGTTAAAGAACAAGCAGAGCAAGAGGGACTTGATAAAATTTTTGTTAGCTCAGGGTTTGAATGGAGAGAACCAGGTTGCTCTATGTGTTTAGCGATGAATGCCGATAAATTAAAACCAGAAGAAAGATGCGCCTCTACATCAAATAGAAATTTTGAGGGAAGACAAGGACGAGGTGGTAGAACTCATCTAGTTAGTCCAGGAATGGCTGCAGCAGCTGCAATTTCAGGTAATTTAGATGATGTCAGAAAGTATCAAAATTAAATGCAAAAATTTAATAAATTAAAAAGTATCCCAGCTTATTTACCAATTGTAAATATTGATACAGATATGATAATTCCAAAGCAGTTTTTAAAAACTATCAAAAGAACTGGTCTAGGAAAAAATTTATTTTTTGAAATGAGATATGATGATCAAGGTAAAGAAATAAATGATTTTGTGTTAAACAAAGATCCATTTAATCAATCTAAAATTTTAATTGCTGGGAAAAAACTTTGGATGTGGTTCATCAAGAGAACATGCTCCTTGGGCACTATTAGATTTTGGTATTACATGTGTAATAAGCTCAAGTTATGCAGATATTTTTTTTAGTAATTGTTTTAAAAATGGAATTTTGCCTATAATCCTTGAAGAAGAAAAAATAAAAGAGCTATCTGAATACGCAAATAGACAAGAAGAAATTTCTATTGATTTGCAAGAGGAAAAAATAGTTTATGGAAATAATGAGCTAAAATTTGAAGTTGATCCATTTAAGAAAAAATGTTTGTTAGAAGGGCTTGATGATATCGCTTTATCACTAAAAAAATCAGAAAAAATAGAAAAGTTTGAAACAAATTTAAAAAACGAAAAGCCTTGGGTATTTAATGATTAAAGTAAAAAAAAGAAAAATACTTTTACTTCCTGGTGATGGTATTGGTCCAGAGGTAATAACTGAGGTAAAAAAAATC
>CACIMN010000004.1 GCA_902587755.1 uncultured Pelagibacteraceae bacterium
ATAGATAGAAATGATAATCTTTATGTTAATGAGATTGCTCCAAGAGTACATAACTCAGGGCATCTTACAATAAATGCTTTTAATGTTAGTCAATTTGAAAATCATGTAAGAGCTGTATGTGGTTTAGAACAAATTCCTTTAAAAAAAATTTCTAATGCTAAAATGATAAATTTGCTTGGTGATCAAATTACTCATTATAGAAATCTGCAAAAGTTTAATGATAACGAATTTTTCTTTGATTATTTAAAAAAAGATATAAAAGAAAACAGAAAAATGGGTCATATCACAACTTTATTATAAATGTTAAAATCAATAGAAGGTAATTTTGATAATCCAAAAGTAAATGAGCTTCTTATAAAGCATTTTGTTGAGCTAAGAGCTGCATCTCCAGTAGGAAGCGCTCACGTCCTAGATATTCCTGGTTTAAAAGTATCATCAATTAAATTTTGGAGTTTATGGGATAATGAAAAACTGATCGGTTGTGGTGCTTTAAAATTTTTAGATAAAGAACATGGAGAATTTAAATCGATAAGAATTCATGATAATTTTAGAAAGCAAGGCAAAGGTATTGAAGTAATCAATCATCTAATTAATGAAGCTAAAAAGTTAAATATAAAAAGATTAAGTATCGAAACGGGTGCGGGAGATTTTTTTATACCAGCAAGAAAACTTTTCAAAAAAACTGGGTTCATTGTATGCGAACCATTTGCACACTATAAAAAAGACATTAATTCTGTTTATTTAAGCATGTTAATTGACGATATTTAAAAAATTTATTTAATTGTTGATCTATTTTGTTGACAAAACCCAATAAAATCTAAAGAAAGCCAATATTACTTAATAATAAGTAATAATTTAACATAACAAAAAATAAGAAGATAAATATGAGTCTACAAGGAAAAGTAAAATGGTTCAATCCAACCAAAGGTTTTGGTTTTATTGAAAGAGAAGATAAAGAAAAAGATGTGTTTGTACATGTTTCAGCTGTAAGAGATGCTGGTATGAACGGTTTAGATGAGGGTCAAGCTTTGACTTTCGATGTTGAAGATGGTCCTAAAGGTCCTTCAGCAGTTAACTTAAAAACTGCATAATTTCACACTTCCTATTGGCTGAAAAATTTATTTAAACTTCAATAAATTTATTATTCAGCCAATACCTAAACTAATAACAACCTTTAAACACAATTAATAATTATAGATTTAAATTTAAAAATTAATAAATTAATCAAAAATATGATTGGAATTTTAGGTGGAATGGGAACTCAAGCTGGTCTTGATTTTTGTAACAAGCTTGCGGTTCTAAATAGAGGAAAGATTGATCAAGAGTATCCACTATTTTTACTTTATAACAAATCAAATATTCCGGGTAGACCTGAGTCTATAGGGTCTCAAACCAAAAATCTTTTAAATAAATCTACTAATAAAACAAGTAGAGAAAAATATAAAAAAGTTTTAAAGAGTTTGCTCAAAGGTTGTAAGCTTCTAGAAAAGAATAAATGTAAATTTATAGTTATACCTTGTAATACTGCTCATTATTGGTTCGATGATTTACAAAATAAAATCAATATTCCAATAATTAATATGCCTAAAGAAGTTTTTAAATTTACGAAAAAAAAATGCAAAAAAAATTCTAAAGTTGGTCTTCTAGCTACTGAGGGCACCATTAAAACAGGGGTTTATAAAAAATTTTTTCAAAAAGATTATAAATTGATAGAGCCATCTCAAAAAATACAAAAAATGTCAGTAAATAAAGCTATTAAATTTGTTAAAATGGGTAATGTAAAAGCTGCAGCAAAGGTAATTAAACCTGCAATTGACTCTTTAATAAAAATGAAATGTAAAAAAATTATTTTAGGTTGTACAGAGCTCCCTATTGCAATTTTTGCATTTAAATCATTTAAAAATATAAAATCATCAAAAGTATTTTTAGATCCTAATTTAATTTTGGCTCATTCGGCTTTGGTCAAGTATATAAATTAGATTATGTCTAACAAGAATGAAAAGCCATATGTTTTAAGAGCTGCTGAATTTGTTTATACAAAAATTATAGATATTAAAAAACAAAATCCTGAAGTCAACAATATACAAGCATTTGAAATTTTTATAACCACTAAAGAATTTCAAATTTTAAGTTCTGGCGAATTTCATGATAGATGGTTTTTAGAACTTAAGAAGAATAAATTTATTGACACTGTTACAAAAAAAAAAATTCCTGAGGAAACTTTAAGACTTTTAGAGCTTCAAAAAGACTCGATGGTAAAATTTTTAATGAAAATACCTAAGCTATATTATACTAAAAGTCATTTTCCATTAGAAATTTCACAAAGAGCTTTTGATCATTTATGGAGAGTTTGTGAGAGCTATGAAATGTGGTGTAAAGAAACTAAACAAGAAAACCTGATATACCTAAATATTATTGAGTAATATTATTTAAATTAAGTATAGATCTAGTAACCTCTATTCGCTTTTTTAATAATTTTTGTAAATTTTGATTGTCTAGTTTTTGTCTAGTCAATTTAATTCTTGTTTCAACTAATTGTCTTAAGTCTTCATCAAAAGAATTTTTTTTGATTTTTTCTTCTTTGACTAACGTTTCTTTAATTAATGTAAAAGAATTTTTACCTGTTTCCTTTTCTATTTGTTGATTAACGATAAAGTGTGCACTCGCTTTATAAAGATTACCTGATGTAAGAACTGTTAAACTTGGACCAACAATTGACATAATAGGTACAAAACCTGTCAAAAAGAAAAATGACAGTAAAATTGTACAAATTCTGAATAGCCTTAACTCCATAACAAAAGTTTAAGTGATTTGGTATTTCATTGCTACATTTAATTTGTTCATTATAGGTACTGATTTGTTTGATTTTATTTGATTTATTTGTTTATTAAACATGATGATAAGAATATTTCCTTTTATTTTTGTGCTTCTATGGTCATCCGCTTTTATAACAACTAAACCTATTATAGATAACAGTGATCCTTTTGCTGCCCTAGCTTTTAGATTTGCTTTAGTTGCTTTGGGTTTTTTTTTATTTTCTGTTTATTCAAAACAAAAAATTTTAGCTAGTAAAAAAAATTTTATTGAAGCTTTATTTAGTGGTGTTTTATTTCATGGTTTTTATCTTGGTGGGGTTTTTTACTCAATTTCAATTGGTATGCCTACAGCTATTGCAGCTTTAATAGTAACTCTCCAACCGGTTCTAACAAATGCATTAAGCGGTCCAATCTTAAATGAAAAAGTATCTGCTAAACAATGGTTGGGTGTTTTATTAGGATTTGCTGGTGCAGGACTTGTGTTAGGTTTTGATATTGGATCTAAAATACCAACAAATGGATTGATTGCAACAGTAATAGCGTTATTGGCAATTACATTTTCAACCTTGTGGCAAAAAAAATTGAGCAACAGTTTACCTTTGTCTGTAAGTAATATGAACCAGGCTCTTGGTGGATGTATATTTCATTTATTAATAATAATTTTTTTTGTTGATCCATACATTAATTTTTCAGAAACTTTTATTATTGCAATGAGCCATCAAATATTTTTAGTATCATTTGGAGCATTTACAATATTGATGTTTTTAATTAAAAAAAACTCAGCAAGCAAAACTGTTTCAATATTTTTTTTAATTCCAGCAACATCTGCTTTTATGGCATGGCTCTTCTTAAACGAAAGTTTAACCAAGTTGGATTTAATTGGTTTTCTAGTAACCTCTATAGGAGTTTATATTGCAACAAGAGATTGAAAATTAATCTTAAAAAGATTTAAAGCCAAATTCTAGAGACGCATCTGTGATTGAGTGATAAAACGATTCTCCAAAACTTCTTAAAGCAAATAATCTTACTTTATTTGGATTTTCATTTAACTTATCCACAGTGAAAGCTATTCCATTGTAAGTTGAATTTATTGAGTTGTTTTTTTCCAGCACGTTAAAATTAAATGGACAGCCTTTTTTTAAAACTTCCATTGTTTCTTGTCCTTCAATTTCAATAATTGCCCTCGAATGTGATAAATCTGTTACAGCAAAGTCTGTATCCTTAAAATTTTCTAAAACATTTTTATTTAAATTTTTTTTTGTTGAAACCAAAAGCCAATTCTTTGGTCCATTCCACATAATCCTAGTAGTTTCATTGAATACTACATTTAAAGGTTCATTCTTTAATTTTAAACCATCAATCTCAATACTATCAAATGAAACTGAGGAATTTTTATACTGAACTATTTGAACAATTAGTAAGTTTTTTATTTCAGAAATTTTAAGTAAGTCATTTTCTTTTTTACCCTCATAATCTCCAAATTGACCTTTTTTGTGAACATTTGATAAAGTTGAAATTAATGTCATGACCTAACTCTTTCACCCTTTGGATCTACATAATGTGATGATACAATCTCAACCGGGATTACTTTGTTTTTAAGTGGTGACATGGCAAAAAGCTTTTCACCAATCATGTTTTTTCCATTTTTCAAAATTGCCAAAGAAAAAGGATTGTCATATTCAACACTCCAACATGATGCAGAAATATGACCTAATTTTGGATTGGGTAATGGAGCTTTTGCATCTTTAACCAAATGAGAGCCTTCTGGAATACTTGTTTTTTTATCCAATGGAACTACTCCAACTATTCTTTGTCTATCTTCAGAAATAAATGCAGACCGTTGTAATGATCTTTTTCCAATAAAATCTTTCTTTTTACTAACAAGACCTTCTAAAGCATTATCGTATGGAATTGTTCTGCCATCAAGTTCTGATCCAGCCACATGTCCCATTTCAATTCTAAGAGTTGATAATGCTTCTGTTCCATATGGTTGAATATTAAATTCCTCACCACCTTCCATTATTTTTTCCCACATAAAATTTCCATAATCAGACTCAACATTTACTTCATAAGCAAGCTCTCCTGAGAATGATATTCTAAATATTCTTGCTTTGACACCAAATAAATCTGCCTCCATATAGCCCATGAAGGGTAAGCCATCATTAGATAAATCAAAATTTGGAAATAATTTTTTTAATAAATCTCTAGATTTGGGTCCAGCAATAGCTGCACCTGCCCATTGCTCTGTAGTTGAAACTACGTTCACATTTAAGTCAGGCCAAACTAATTGTAAATAGTACTCTAAATGAGAAAGAACATTTGCCGCTTGAGCTGTGGTAGTTGTCATATGATAATGATTTTCAGAAATTCTTGTTGTTGTACCATCATCCATTACAATTCCATCTTCTCTTAACATTACTCCGTATCGAGCTTTTCCAACTGGTAACTTTAACCATGCGTTAGTGTAAACTCTGTTCAAAAACTCAGCTGCATCAGGACCTTTAACATCAATTTTTCCTAAAGTTGTTACGTCGCAAACTCCAACATTTGTTCTTACATTTTTAGCTTCTCTTTTAGATGCTTCAAATAACGTTTCATTCCCCATTTTGTAATACCTAGGTCTTAACCAAACACCTGCATCCACAAAAACTGCATTATTTTTCTCGTGCCATGAATGCATTGGAGATTTTCTTGTTGGTTTTGAATGTTTTCCAACCTCTCTTCCCACTATCGCACCAATAGATACAGGAGTATAAGGTGGTCTAAAAGTAGTATGACCAACAGCTGGAACTACTTTGTTTTCAATTTCAGATACTAATTGCAATCCATTTAAATTACTCGTTTTTCCTTGGTCTGTTGCCATTCCTAGAGTGGTGTATCTTTTAACATGTTCTATTGATCGATATCCTTCTCTTAAAGCTATTTCCACATCCGATACCGCTACATCATTTTGAAAATCTAAAAATCTTTTATAATTTTTACCTTTTGGTAAAGGAACACACCAAAACTTATCATGTTGAGAAGATTTCTTTTCAACAACATTTGGAATAGCTATATCTTTGTCATTTTTAGTAATTTTTTTCGATAATTTACTACCAGCAGCAAATGAAGTTTTTAAAGTTTCCTCTAGTGAAAATACTCCATTAGCTGCACCTAAAGTAATTTCATTTTGTTTTGATTGTCCTGGAACAAATGCATCAATTTCCTCTTTAAACTTTGTTTTATTTCCTGATTGAGAGGCTAAGTGAATTGTTGGTGTCCAAAAACCAGATACACATATACAATCACAATTTATACTTTCAATTTTACCAAGTTGTTTTTTATCATCTGAAATGCTCGCAATGTCAGCTGATTTTACTTTTTTATAACCTTGCGCAGCAACTACAACATATGAATTTTTAATATTTATTCCTAAATTTTTTGCTTCATCAATTATTTCTGATTTGGGATTTTTTCTTGAATCTAGCACAATTGGATCAACTCCATGCTTTTTGAACTCAATTGCTGTCTCATATCCACTATCATTATTTGTAAATACTAAAGGCTTTTTTCCAACTAGTACTCCATAAACTTTTAAATACTCTTTTGCAGCAGATGATAGCATAACTCCAGGTGTATCATTGTTACCAAAAACTATTGGTCTCTCTATTGATCCTGAGGATATTAAAACCTCTTTTGCTCTAATGTACCAAAGTCTTTTATTAGGATGATATTTTTTTGTTTTTGGAAGATGATCACTAACTTTTTCTGACATTACAAGCATGTTATGATCATAATATCCAAAAATTTGAGATCTATTTTTCACAACTACATTTGGCATGGTTTTGAGTTCAGCAATTATTCCCTCGGCCCAATCTTTTCCTGATTGATTCCCAATATTGACATCACTGGTTAATAAAGATCCACCAAACCTTGGTTTATCTTCAGCAAGAATAACTCTCGCTCCATTTTTTGCAGCAGCATATGCACTAGACAATCCTGAAGGACCAGATCCTGCAATAAGTAAATCACAGTATTCATATTTATGCTCATACCTCTCATTATCGTGTTTTGTTGAAGCAACACCTAAACCCGCAGCTTTTCTAATAAAAGGTTCATAAATTCTGTACCAAAAACTTTTTGGCCACATAAATGTTTTATAATAAAATCCTGCTGGCAAGAAAATTTTTAAAAAATTATTTATTGCGCCAATATCGAAATTTACACTAGGCCAACAATTAACACTTTTTGCTTCCAAACCTTCAAAGAGTTCCTGTTCTGTTGCTTTAATATTAGGTTCTGTTTCACCATTTCTGTAAAGCTGAACTATTGCATATGGTTCATCAACTCCTGCCCCAAAGAAACCTCTAGGTCGATGGTACTTAAAACTTCTTCCAACTAAATGAACACCATTTGCTAATAGAGCTGATGCCAATGTATCACCTTCATAACCAAAGTAACTTTTACCATTAAATTTAAAAGATAATTTTTTATCCCTATTTACTAATCCTCCATCTACAATTCTAAAAGCTTGATTCATTAAGCAACTTCCTCGTCGGCTTTAAAGGTTCTGAAAATTTCATGCGTTGAGGTATCTCTTTCAACTTTTATCCATTGTCTACATCCAGAAATATGTTGCCACAGCTCTAAATGCTTACCTCTTAAACTTTTTCTATTGTAAACGAAATCATCCCATTCTTGATCAGAAACCTCTTTATTTAACTCCGGTCTTTTCACACTTGCGTCTCCACCATATGAAAATTCATTTTGGGATCTCATTCCACAATGTGGGCAATTTATATAAAGCATTTATGATATCCAAGTTTTAGTACCAAGTCCTTTTTCATCAATAAGATTACCTGTACTAAATCTATTCAAACTATAACCAGCGTTTAACTCATGAACTCTGTCTTGCGCAATCGTATGAGCGAATGTCCAACCCGAAGCAGGTGTAGCTTTAAATCCTCCATAACACCATCCACAATTTAAATATAAGCCTTCGATATGTGTTTTATCAATAATTGGAGAACCGTCCATTGACATATCCATGATACCGCCCCATGTTCTAAGCATTTTTAATTTACTCAAAAACGGCATCATTGCTATTCCTTCAGTTAATACGTGTTGCAATGTTGGTAAATTTCCTCTTTGAGCATAACTATTATATCCATCAAGATCACCACCCATTACCATCTCACCTTTATCTGATTGACTAACATAAAAATGTCCCGCACCAAATGTAACTACATTATCTAATACTGGTTTAACTGGTTCAGAAACACATGCTTGAAGTAAATGAGTTTCAATCGGTAAAGTCATGTTTAATTTTTCCGCTAAAATATTTGTGCTTCCAGCAACACAAATGCCAACTTTTTTAGCTTTAATATTTCCTCTAGAAGTTCTTATTCCTTTTATTTTACCTGTCGCAACATCGAACCCTGTTACCTCGCAGTTTTGAATTATATCGACACCCATTGAGTCTGCTTGACGCGCATAACCCCAAGCAACTGCATCATGTCTTGCTGTGCCTGCACTTGGCTGCATCAATCCTCCAAAAATAGGAAACCTCACATTTTCAGAAAAATCAGCCATTGGAATTATTTCTTTAACTTGTTCTCTATTAAGTAAAACTGCATCAATGCCATTCAATCTCATTGAATTTCCCCTTCTGGCATAAGCATTCATTTGCGCATCGGAGTGTGCAAGATTAATTATTCCTCTTGGTGAGAACATTACGTTGTAGTTCAAATCTTGACTCATCTTTCTCCATAAATCCATTCCAAACTCACTGAAAAGACCATTTTCATCGTGCATATAATTTGATCTGATTATCGTAGTGTTACGTCCAACGTTTCCACCTCCTATCCACCCTTTTTCTATAATTGCTACATTGGTAATATTATGTTCTTTAGCTAAATAATAGGCTGTAGCTAATCCATGACCTCCACCACCTATAATTACAACATCATATTCCTCTTTTGGTGTAGGGTCTTTCCATGCAAGATCCCAATTTTCATGGTTAGAAAAAGCGTTTTTAACTAAGTTAAATATAGAATATTTTTGCATTATTTAATTTTATAACAATCAATTTAAATAGTGCTTATTTTTTTTATATATATTTTTTAGAAGTTTCCAAAAATAACAAAAAAGGATAAGAAGTCACAGATAAAAACTTTAAATTTATTTGATTATTTATGGCTGAAGTAAAATCTGACATCCAAATAGCTCGAGAAGCTAAGATGCAACCCATAAAAGACATTCTATCAAAAGTTGGCGTACCAGATGAAAATTTTGCTTTTAGTCCAATGGGTAGACATATAGCTAAAATAAATCTGGAATATTTAAATACTCTTAAAAAAGAAAACGGCAAACTTATTTTAGTTACAGCAATTACCCCTACTCCAGCTGGTGAGGGTAAAACCACTACCTCAGTTGGTTTAAATGATGGTTTAAATAAAATTGGAAAAAAATCTATTGTCTGTTTAAGAGAACCAAGTCTTGGTCCATCTTTTGGAATGAAAGGAGGTGCTGCTGGAGGTGGTTATGCGCAAGTAGTACCGATGGAACAAATCAATCTTCATTTTACTGGTGACTTTCATGCAATTACATCTGCTCATAATTTATTATCTGCATTGATTGATAATCATATTTATTGGGGTAACAAACTTAACATTGATGTCAGAAGAGTTGTGTGGAGAAGAGTAATGGATATGAACGATAGATCCTTAAGATCAATAATTGTAGATCTAGGAGGAGTAGCCAATGGTTATCCAAGACAAGATAGTTTTGATATCACTGTTGCATCCGAATTAATGGCTATTTTCTGTTTAGCTACAGACTTAAAAGATTTAGAAAATAGAATTGGAAATATTACGATTGGATACACAAGAGATAGAAAATCAATTTATGCAAAAGATTTAAATGCACAAGGTCCAATGACTGTTCTACTTAAAGAAGCAATAAGACCAAATGTAACTCAAACTTTAGAAAATAATCCAGCAATAATCCATGGTGGACCTTTTGCAAATATTGCTCATGGTTGTAATTCTGTAATTGCAACAAAAGCAGGTCTAAAATTATCTGAATATGTTGTAACGGAGGCTGGATTTGGAGCAGATTTAGGAGCTGAAAAATTTTTAGATATTAAATGTAGAAAATCTGGACTTAAACCAGACTGCGTAGTCATTGTAGCAACTATTAGAGCACTTAAAATGCATGGAGGAGTTAATAAAGAAGATTTAAAAAAAGAAAATGTATCAGCACTAAAAGAGGGAATGGTAAATTTACGAAGACATATAAATAATATTAGAAAGTTTGGATTACCTGTTACAGTTGCAGTTAATCATTTTATTACTGATACAGAAGATGAAATGAAAACCTTGTTAGATTTTTGTGAAACACAAGGAGTGAAAGCTTCTAAATGCACTCATTGGTCAAATGGAAGTGAAGGAACTATTGAACTATCTAAAAATGTTGTAGAAATTTGTGAAGATAAAAAAGATACCTTCAAATATTTATATGAAGATGATCTACCATTATTTAAAAAAATAGAGAAAATTGCTCAAGAAATCTATAGCGCCTCAGAGGTAGTTGCAGATACAAAAGTGAGACAACAACTTAAAGAATTTGAGGAAAAAGGTTATGGAAAGTTACCCGTTTGTATTGCAAAAACACAATATAGTTTTTCAACAGATCCAAATTTAAAAGGTGCTCCAACAGGCCATGTTTTGCCTGTGAGAGAAGTAAGACTTTCATCTGGTGCTGAATTTATAGTTGTTGTTTGCGGTGAAATCATGACTATGCCAGGGCTTCCTAGAGTTCCTGCGGCAGACTCTATTAAATTAAATGATAAAGGTGAAATTGAAGGTTTATTCTAAATTTAAGTAGTCTAACCAGTTCTCTAATTCTCTCATTCTAGAAACTTTATCTAATTTATTATTCTCAATTTCTATATGTTTAATGTGATTATCTATTTCTTTCTCATCTTTAAAAGCACCTTTTTCTAAAAGTCTTTTTTTTCTGAAAATAATCAAATTGATCATTTTATTATAAGTAATCTCAGGGTGGTATTGAAGTCCCCATATATTACAGTTACCAACTTTAAAATTTATTCCTTGAACGTTATTTATTGAGTTTGAAGCTAGTAAAATTGAATTTTCTGGCATTGTTACTACTTCATCAAAATTAAATGCTGGAGTATTAAATTTTTTATCTTTATTTTTATAAAGTGGATGGTTTAATCCATTTTCATTAATTTCTATATTTGATGCAATGCCTCTATGAGATCCTTTTGTTCCTTTTTTTACTTCACCCCCAGCAGCTGTTACAGCTACTTGCATGCCCCAGCATATTGCTAAAATTTTTTTTATTTTTTTCTGACACTCTTTCATGAAATCAATTTGTCTTTTTATTTCTGGAGTATTATTATAAATATTTAAACTACTTCCTCCCCAAATAAGACCATCGTAGCTTTCAAGTGAATCAATATTTTTATTGATATTTTCATCTGAGGAAGGATTAACAACATGGGTTTCTAATTTATCTGTAAAATACGCCAAACTATCTTTAAGACTTTCTGTATGTGTTTGAATTCCGGCTGCAGAAAAACTTTGATTTTCTTCTCGCAAGTTTCCTTCAACTATCAATATTTTTTTCATAAAAATAATTCTCCGGAAATGCTTTTTATATACATTTCTTTAAGATCGTTTTGACTTAATTTTTTGGGATTTCCTCCTGTTGATGGATCCTCAAATGCCATTAAGGAAAGTTCATTTAAATCGATATTATTACAATCCATTACGTCTGATAATTTGTGTGGAATATTTAAATTATTTCTTAATTCTAAAATCCAATTTAAAAAACTCATAAAACTTTTATCTAAATTTAAATAATCACATATTGATATTATTTTATTTTCAATTGAGGGTTTATTAAATGTTAAAACATAAGGCATAAATATTGCGTTAGATAAACCATGATGAATATTAAACTTACCGTTTACAGGGTGGCTCAATGAGTGAATAGCTCCCAGTCCCTTTTGAAATGCAGTAGAGCCCATTGAAGCTGCAGAAAGTAAATCCATTCTTGCATTAATATCTTTTCCATTTTTAAATGCTTTAATTAAAGATTTTTTAATTAACTTCATTCCTTCAATCGCCATACCATCAGCCATTGGATGATATCCTAGTGCACAAAACGCTTCTAAATTATGAGCTAGTGCATCCATTCCAGTCGCTGCTGTTAATCTTGGAGACAAATCTAAAGTAAGTAAAGGATCTAAAATTACAATCGAAGGTAACATTTTTGGGTGAAAAATAATTTTTTTTGCACCTGTTTTTTTATTTATGATTGCAGACGCTCTTCCAGTTTCGGATCCTGTTCCAGCAGTAGTTGGAACTGCAATAATTTTTGAAATTTTAGAACTATTTGCTCTTGTCCAATAATCACCAATGTCTTCAAAATCCCATAACGGTCGAGATTGATTACACATAAATGCTATAGCTTTTCCAACATCTAAACCACTTCCACCTCCTAAAGCTATTACACCATCACAGTCCGAAGAACTATAAACTTTAACACCTTCTTCTACATTTTCTCCAATTGGATTTCCCGTAAAATTAGAAAAGATAGCTAAATTTTTAAAACTTTTTTTTAATCTTAATATTATATTTTTTATTAAGTCTAAGTTAATTAAATCCTTGTCCGTTACAAATAATGGATTTGAAATATTTAACTCTTTACAGGCTAAGGGTAAATCTTCAATTCTATTTTCTCCTATCCACATAGTGGTTGGATAATTCCAATTAACACCCATAACAAAATATAATTTTATTTTTTTTAAAATTGGTATTAAGATATATTTATAAATTTATTAATGATAGGAAAAATTCTATGTCAAAAGTAGCAATAATTGGTGCTGGTCCATGTGGACTTTCAATTTTAAGAGCATTTGAGCATTTAGAAAAAAAAGGAGAAAAAATTCCTGAAATAGTTTGCTTTGAAAAACAAGAAAGTTGGGGTGGTTTATGGAACTACAACTGGAGAACTGGTTCAGATCAATATGGAGATCCTATTCACAACAGTATGTATAGATACCTTTGGTCTAATGGACCTAAAGAGTGTTTAGAATTTGCTGATTATTCTTTTGATGAACATTTTGGTAAGCCAATTCCATCTTTTCCACCAAGAGAGGTTCTTCAAAATTATATTTTGGGAAGAGTTAGTAAAGGAAATGTAAAAAGTAAGATTAAATTTAATACAAAAGTTACAAATACTGTTTATAAAAATGATAAGTTTGAGATTAGCTATCAAGATAAAGTTAATAATATAATTTTAAGTGACAGCTTTGATTATTTAGTGGTCAGTACAGGACATTTTTCTGTACCTTTTATACCCGAATATGAAGGAATGAACTCTTTCCCTGGAAGAATAATGCACTCACATGATTTCAGAGATGCAGAAGAATTTAGAGGAAAAGATATAATTGTTTTGGGTAGCAGTTATTCGGCTGAGGATGTAGCTCTGCAATGCAACAAATACGGTGCTAAAAGCGTAACAATTGGTTACCGACATAATCCAATGGGTTTTAAATGGCCAGATAGCATGAAAGAAGTACATTATTTAGACAAATTAGATGGAAAAAAAGCTATATTTAAAGATGGAACAGAGCAAAATGCTGATGTAGTCATTTTGTGTACTGGGTATTTGCATCATTTTCCTTTTTTAGATGAAAGTTTAAAATTAAAAACACATAACAGATTGTATCCTCCAAAACTTTATAAAGGTGTTGTATGGCAAGATAATCATAAGCTTTTATACTTAGGTATGCAGGATCAATTTCACACTTTTAATATGTTTGATTGTCAAGCATGGTACGCAAGAGATGTAATAATGGGCAAAATAAAAATGCCTAGTAATGACGAAATAGTTAAAGACATTAATAAGTGGGTTTCGATGGAAGAAAAATTAGAAAATCCTGACCAAATGATTGATTTTCAAACAGAATATACCAAAGAACTTCATGATATGTCTGATTATCCTAAAATTGATTTTGAATTAATTAGAAAACATTTCAAAGAATGGGAACATCACAAAGTAGAGGATATTCTAACTTATAGAAATAAATCGTTTTCATCTCCTGTGACTGGATCAGTTGCACCAATTCATCACACGCCTTGGGAAACAGCAATGGATGACTCTATGGAAACTTTTTTAAATAAATAAAAAATTAATATTTAATTTTTAATTTTTTATTTTTAACAATTGCTTCTAATAAAGAGATCATTAAAGGAATTCTTCTTTTATTAATTTTTCTAAATACAAATGGAGCAATTTCTGTTGCTAAATCAGCTCCTTCTATTGTATCATTTTTCATAAATTTTTTCTTTGCTTGGGTAAAAGTATAGCCTTTTCCGAGATACTCTCCCATCTTACTATTTCTTCCCCCCATTGCACTTACGTATAAATCTCCTAAACCTGCCAAACCGTAAACAGTTTCCTTTTTGCCCTTAAAATAATTTGAAAGATATTTCATTTCATCTATTGATTTTCTAAATAATGCTGACGATGTATTGTGCCATTGTCCAGCCCCAATTATCATAGAATAAATATTTTTTATAGCTGATAAAAATTCAACTCCATTAACATCTGTACTAAATTCAGTTTGATAATAATTTGTAGAAATTAATTTTCCAATTTTTTTGGTAGTATTAACATTTTTGTTTGCGATTACTGTGAAGCTTCTAATTTTTTTAGCTAACTCATTTGCTAAACACGGACCTTTCAAAACTGAAACATTCAAATTTTTATTATACTTTTTTAATAAGCTAGACATTGAAATTAAATTTCTCCCTTCTAATTTAAGACCTTTTGTTAATACCAAAATATGTGTTTTATTTTTAATTTTTGATAGATTTTTTCCAATCAAATCTATTCCTAAAGAACTTACAGCAATTACAATTAAGTCCCATTTTCGATTTAAAATTTCATTCGAAAACTTAATTATTTTCAGTTTTTTT
Source organism: uncultured Pelagibacteraceae bacterium (assembly GCA_902587755.1). Classification (GTDB taxonomy): domain Bacteria; phylum Pseudomonadota; class Alphaproteobacteria; order Pelagibacterales; family Pelagibacteraceae; genus Pelagibacter. The sequence continues at coordinate 14,813 of CACIMN010000004.1, forward strand.
GGTAAATTTATATTTAATGACGGGTGAATTTTTTTTTTTAAGTTCAATTTTTGTAATAATTTTAAGTTGTATGGCTCTGTTAGAGCAACCAAGTGACCATTATCTAACAATGGTATCGAGAAGGCAGCTCCCATAGCTCCCGCACCAACTATTAATATTTTTTTCATTTTTTTTTATGCTAAAGTTTTTTTAATTGCTTGCTTCCAACCATGCAATATATGATTTCTAAGTTTTTTATTAATTTTTGGCTTAAAAGCTTTATCTTTTTTCCAGGTATTTTTTATCTGATTTAATGATTTGAATTCTCCTATTTGATATCCTGCAAATAAAGCAGCTCCAAGAGCAGTTGTTTCTAAAACTTTGGGTCGAATTACTTTTAAATTAATTACATCTGCCAAAAATTGTGAAAACCAATTATTAGCAACCATACCACCATCAATTTTTACTATTCTGGGCTTTAAACCATCTTTATTCATTGAATAAAATAAGTCATAACTTTGATAAGCAACAGACTCGACTGTTGCCCTTACCAAAGTTTTCCAATCTGTATCTCTTGTAAGTCCTGTTATCAAACCTCTGGCATCAGGTCTCCAATAAGGAGCACCTATTCCACTAAAAGCTGGAACAATATAAACCTCATTATTGCTTTTTTTTGATTTAGCTATTTTTTCCGTTTCATAAGCGTTGTTTATTAATTTAATTTTATCCCTTAACCATTGTACGCCTGCTCCTGCTATGAAAATAGACCCTTCAAGTGCATAGGTAGTCTTGTTATTCAATCTATAACAAATTGTAGTTAATAACTTATTTTTGGAATTAATTTTTTTTGATCCAGTATTCATAATTATAAAAGCACCAGTACCATAAGTACTTTTTATGGACCCTCTGTCAAAACAAGCTTGTCCTACAGCAGCTGCTTGTTGATCTCCTAAAACAGCTGAAATGGGTATTTCTTTTCCTACAACTCTCTTTTCTGTTTTCCCAAAATTATCTGCAGAATTCCTTACCTCTGGCAAAATACTCTTTGGAATTTTTAATTTCTGTAAAATTTCATTATCCCATTTATTATTATTTATATTAAACAACATAGTTCTGCTTGCATTAGTAGCTTCTGTTAAATGATTTTTACCTTTAGTTAATTTCCAGATTAAAAAGGTATCTACCGTACCAAATAATAAATTATTTGATTTAAGTAATTTTTTAGAAATTTTTACATTATCTAAAATCCATTTTATTTTAGTGGCAGAAAAATAAGGATCTATAAATAAACCTGTTTTTTTTCTAAAAGTATTTTCGTAATTTTTATTCTTTAGAAATTTGCAATATTCCTGGGTTCTTCTATCCTGCCAAACGATTGCATTATAAATAGGTTTTCCAGTTTTTTTATTCCACAAAATTGTAGTTTCTCTTTGATTTGTTATTCCAATAGTAAGTATTTGACCTTTCAAACTTATAGCTTTTTTAATTACTTGTTTTAATGCTCTAATTGTTGTCGACCAAATTTCATTTGGGTTATGTTCAACCCAGCCATTTCTTGGAAAGTATTGCTTAAATTCATATTGTGAAATAAATTGAATGTTGCCTTTAGTATCAAACAAAACTACTCTTGATGAGGTTGTTCCTTGATCAATGGAGACAATAAATTTTTTCAAAATACTAAGCTATGCCAAGATGTTTTTTTCTTTTTTCTACCCAACTTCTTATCAAATTATCAAAAATTAAAGCAATGAACGCAACACAGACACCAAGCGTTAGTCCAATTCCAGCCCCATTTTTATCGGATAAAGCTTTTAAAATATACTGACCTAAATCTTCAGTCCCTATGAAAGCTCCAATAATTACCATGAATAACGCAAAAACTATTGTTTGATTAATACCAAGCATCATATGTGGGAAAGCTAATGGAAATTCTATTTTAGTTAATCTCTGAAATTTATTAACACCTGACATAGTAGCTGCATCATGTAGGCCTGCTGGAACACTTCTGAGTCCTTCTATTGTATATCTAGTTGCAGGAATTGTTGCATACACAATTACAGCAATTAAAACAGATGTATCTGTTATACCAAACAACATCATAACTGGAATTAAATAAACAAATGAAGGAAATGTTTGAAAAATATCACAAACTCCTAGCATAAAGCTTGCTGAATGTTTGTTTTGAAAACTTAGAGTGCCAACTATAAAACCGATAGTACAAGATACAATTACTCCAAAAGTTGCCATGTAAGTTGTAACTAAAGCTCTATCCCACCAAGGACTTAATGCTATAAACAATGTTAAACCACATACAATTAAAGCTGAACGAATTCCACCAATTAAATATCCTGCACCTACTACTAAGACTATAGTAGCTATAGCAGGCATTCTTAAATACAAGGCTCTCATCGGTTGAAGAACGTCTTGAATTAACCAAGTATTAAACGCTTTTATATAAACAAAAAAAGTATCAAATATCCAATCAACTCCTCTATTCCAAAAATCTGCAGTTGATATTCCTTTGTTATGTGGAACTTCAAATAAATAATTATGAGTTCCTTTAAACAAATAAGTTCCTATATATGCAAGTAAAATCCCAACAATTACTGCTCCAACAAAAAATAAAATATTTTTATTTCTTTGTATAAACGTAAGGTTGCCAAAGTAATCTTCTTGTTTATTAGCCCAAGCTAATGACATTTTGTCTAAAAGTATTGCAATTAAACTGATGCACAATCCTGCTTCTAATGCCAAACCGATATCAAGTCTATTTAATGCTAATAATAAATTATATCCCAAACCTTTTGCAGCGATAAATGCTGAGATAACTGCCATAGAAAAACAAACCATAATAACTTGGTTTACACCAATCAAAATATCTCTTCTTGCTGTTGGAATTAAGACCTTGAACATTAGTTGCCAATTGTTACATCCGCTCATTTTACCTGCCTCTATAACTTCTGGAGGGACTGCTCTTAAACCTAATATGGTTAATAATATCATCGGTGGAATTGCAACTACCATAGTTATGATTACTGCAGCATGATCACCGACTCCAAATAAAACCATTGCAGGAACTAAAACTGCATATTGTGGCATGGTTTGCATAACTAAAAGTATTGGGTAAAGTGCTTTCTCTACACGTTTATTTCTAAATGCTGCAATACCCAAACCCAAACCAAATATAAATGATAAGGGGGCAGCAACTAATATAAAAGAAAGAGTTTGCATAGATGGTTTCCATTGACCAAAAATGGAAATATAAACCATTGTTAAGCCTGCAAATAATGCAAGACCCTTTCCACTTAAGTGATAGCTAAGCAATACTGCTCCTGCAGTAACTATTGTCCACGGTAAACCAGGCAATTCTGCCCAAGGATTATCACTAATCCAATCCCATCCTGTAAATGTAACAATTGTATTTATGCCTCCTATTAAAATTTCTCTTATCAATTCAATTAAAAAAGTCATGAAAAACGTCAATTTTCTACTTACTTCTAATAATAAAGGTCGAGTTTTAAATTCTTGAGTATCTTCATTCCAAAACTCTAATGGCATCCACTCATTCATTAAAAAAAATAATGAATCATTAATCCAAATAGGAAGCCATCCTAACAAAGGAGGTAACCTCCAAAAAACATCAAAGGCGTAATATCTTACCTCTTTACCAAGAAAAACATATGTACTTTGATTTGGATCCTTAACAAATTCTGCTTGACCTCTTATAAATTTATATGTTTCGGGAACATCAATTGCAAAACATAAACCAAAAAAAACAAGTAATAAAAATAACCATTGAAATAATTTTGGATATTTCTTTAAAATTTCCATAATTAATTTCCGTTTCTTCTTCCACCAAAAACTGTGTTGATTATTTTTGAGGGATTGATTGAACCAATTAAATTATTTTTATCATCAATTACACCTACTGTTTTTTCTTGAGTAAGAATTTTTTCAGCAACATTTTCTATCACCTCATCTTTTAAAACCTTTAAATCACCCACACTATCTGTGGCTTTATCCATAACATCCTCTATTAATAAAACTTTTTCTCTTGGTACTTCTTCAGTAAATTTTCTTACATATTCTGTTGCTGGATTTAAAACAATTTTAGCAGGAGTATCTAATTGCTCGATTAAACCATCTTTCATAATTGCAATACGATCAGCAAGTTTCAAAGCTTCATCAAAATCATGGGTTATAAACATAATTGTTTTTTTTAATTGCTCTTGAAGTCTTAAAAATTCGTCTTGCATTTCTTTTCTAATTAAAGGATCTAGTGCTGAAAATGGTTCGTCTAAAAACCATATATCTGGCTCTACAGCAAGAGACCTTGCTATACCAACTCTTTGTTGCTGTCCTCCAGAAAGTTCTCTTGGAAAATAATTTTCTCTTCCATCAAGACCAACTAGCTTTACCATCTCCATTGCTTTACCAATACTTTCCTCAACTTTAATTCCCTTTATTTGAAGTGGAAAAGCTATATTTTCTACAACAGTTTTATGTGGGAGTAATGCAAAACTCTGAAAAACCATTCCCATTTTATTTCTTCTAAGATCAATAAGTTCTTTATTTTTTAATTGTAATAAATCCTGACCTTCAATAAAAATTTTTCCACCTGTTGCCTCAGTTAATCTAGAAATACATCTAAGTAGAGTTGACTTGCCTGATCCAGATAAACCCATGACAACCAGCATTTCTCCTTTTGCAACTTCAAAAGAAGCATTATTCACTCCAACTATACACCCGTTATCTTGAAAAGTTTTTGCGTCTACATTGCCGTTTGCTTCTTGAAGCATTTTTTTGGCATTTTCACCAAAAATTTTATAAACCGACTCGCATTTAATTACTGCCTCAGACATAAATTTTAATAAAGTTATACGATATTTATATAAATTAAAATCGTAATAATTGTTCCTCCTAATTAAAAATTTTTAATAAAATAAACTCTTGTATCAATTCCTGTACTTAAAAAACTTAATGCCTCACCACTTACTGTTATACTTTCATCCACTCCAACATTATTTCCACTGACAGTGAATCCTGCAAAACATCTACCTTTTTCTTGGTCCCATTTTACAAATGTTTCATCAATTTTGTTTCCATTTATAGTGTAAATTTCATGTGCTCTATGATTTAAAAAATTTGCTCCCATAATTGCACGTTGTGGAATTAATTTTGTAGCTTTACAAACTTGTTCATATATCTCATCGGTCAATTTATGGTGATCTGTCCCATCAAAGGTGACTAGAATTCCAGATGGAAGTTTTGAAATAAGCGCACTAAGTTTTTTTTCTTCAGCAATTCTTTCTTCTTCTAATTTCATTCTTTCAACTAAGTCATCTCCTTGTCCAAACAATCCATTTAAAATAGTAAAAGATAAAATAATAATTAATGTTATTAAAATTAAACCTATAAATTGTCTTAAGTCCTGAGGTAATTCTTTTAACTTGTTTAAATAATTTTCTTTTGACATTATTCTTGTAATTTTCCGTTTAACCAAGTTCCTGTTTTTTGTTTTCCATCAGACCAGGTGAAAGTTCCTTGTCCATTCATAAAACCATTCGCCCACTCTCCTTCATATGTAGATCCATCTGGAAAAAATAGAGTTCCTAACCCACTCCATTCACTATTTTTAAATTCTCCTTTATAGATGTATCCGTTTGGCCAAGTTTCGACCCCTTTGCCATTTTTTTTTGTACCAACCCATTCTCCTTCATATGTAGTTTTATCTGTATAAATCCACTTCCCATATCCGTTTTCACAATTGCCTTCTTTACAACCTGTACTTCGAGCAAATACTGATGAGCTAACTAGAAAGCTTAAAAGAAATAAAAGAAGAAATTTTTTCATAGGTGTATTTTACACAAAATTGACTAAAAAAAAATCCCCCCCAAATAAATGGGGGAGATTTTAATTTTTAACTTTTTTAATTATCCTTATTTTACAAAAGCTTTCCAAGTTGACTCATTATCAGCTAACCATTTTTTAGCTGCATCTTGGTGTGTCATACCATCAACGTCAACTAAAGCTGCCATAGCTCCAATTTGACTTGTAGAAAATGACATTTTCTTGAAAGCTGCCGCTGCCTTAGGATGAGTTTTTGGGAAATCCTCATGAACTGCTTTTTTCAAGTATCCATCAGGAGAACCACATTTACCATCTCCACCGTCTGCTGGTCTGCAACCTGCTGTGTATGGAGGGAAATCAATAAATGTAAAACCAGCACCATCTGTAAAGTTTGGAGTCCAGTTGAATATAATTGTTCCTCTTCCTTCTTTTTCAGCCGCTTTTAATTCTGCCCAAAGTGCATCAGCACCTCCTGCAAATTTTACCCACCACAAGTCACCTAAACCTAGTGCATCAATTCTTTGAGGAATTAAGTCACCATGCCAAGTTTGTGGACCTTCTAACATTCTTCCTTTTCCATCTGGAGAGTCAGGTGTTGTAAAATTTTTTGCACAGTCTGGATTTTTCAAAGCTGTCCAATCTGGTAAACCTGGACATAATCCTTTTTCAACAACCCAGTTTGGATATCCCATATCTTCAAGAGTTCTTGCTTCGTGATCTCCCCAGTCTAACAAGCCACCTTTATCTCTAGCAGTATCGAAAGACTTACCAAATGCAGACTCCCAAACTTCGTGTGAAATTGTTACATCACCTTGCCTAATTGACTCGTAAACCGCTTGTGAATCTACACCTTCAGCGTATGTAACGTTGTTACCCATACTTTCAAAAATTCCACCAATAACATAAGCCATTACAATTTGGCTTGACCAGTTATGAGTTGGAATTACGATAGGCTTTTTGCTATCGGCATTAGAAATTCCTGCAAAACTCACTACAGAAATAACTAGGGCAGATAGTAATGATATTATTTTTTTCATATATACCCCTCTATAATTAATATATTAATAGTTAAAGTATGTTCCTATTTAAAGTTATAGTCAACTCGTTTTGATTATAATATGGTCACAATAGTAAATTAAATTATCGCAGTTTATGTTGGGTACAAGTAAAGAAATTAAAAATCCTGGACTAAATATTTTACCACCTGGAGTTGAGCGACATGTTGTAAACGGTGGTGCTCTCACTGCTTTTCAAATTTTTCCAGATGATGAGTTAGAAATTATTAACAATGAGGGTAATCAAATCTGTGAAATAATTTGTTTTAATAAAGACGGTAAATCTGATGCTGGGATTTTAAATCTTAAAACAAACAATGATAAAAATTTTATTAGATCTATTCTTAACGGTAAGGATGAAACAATATTAGCAACAAATCATCAATTAAAAAAAAGAAACTTAAATATTTCAGAGTCAAAATCCACAATCATATTTGATTTAGATACAAAAGCAGGAGAAAGCTTTAAATTAAAATCAAAAGACAAGTGTTATGCTATTTTTGCTGCACCTAGTAAAGATATGGACGTAACAAATCAAAATCCTCCTAGTGATTTAACAATTTTTATTAAGCGATCGCAAATTGTAAATGATAAAGAATTAAATGTGATACCAGATCCAGTTTTTGAACCTTTGTATGAAGAAAATATAAATAAAGAAACTTCCATATCTTACCAAGTAAAAGAAGGAGATTATATCCAGATTATAAGTCCAACTGGCAGACAATGTTCTGACTTCGTGGCATTTGACACAAGGAAATTAGAAAAAGGAATTGAAAAAGGATTGGACTGGCAAACTACAAGAACATTTATGGGAAACACTTTTCCTGGACCTGGATTACATTCTAAATTTTATGATACAGACCACGAACCTCTTGTTGAAGTTATAAGAGATACTGTAGGTAAACATGATACTTTTAATCTAGCATGTACTTCAAAATATTATGAAGATGCAGGATATTTTGGTCATCCAAACTGTTCAGATAATTTGACTAAAAGCATGTCAAAATTTGGCGTACAGAAACAAAAAGGTTGGCATGCAATTAACCTTTTCTTTAATACTTCTGCTGCAGGTTTAAATTCTGTCATATCTGACGAGTCTTATTCTAGACCAGGAGATTATGTAATGTTTAGAGCTTTAAAAGATTTAACAATTGGTACAACTGCTTGTCCTAGTGATATTGATGCTTGTAATTCATGGAAACCAACTGATATTTTTGTTAGAACTTATGATAAAAATAAAGAATTCAGTAAATCATTTGCCTTTCGAATGAAAACAGACTCAGAAAAAAAATTAACTAGAAATTCAGGATTTTATGAAAGAACCTCAAAGCTAACTAGAAACTTTGTTGATGCCAGAGGTTTTTGGTTACCAAACGATTATACTAAACATGGGTTGGTCAATGAATATAATGCTTGCAGAAATAATGCAGTGCTAATTGATTTATCATCATTAAGAAAATTTGAAATAATAGGTCCCGATGCAGAAGAATTAATGAACTATACTCTTACAAGAAATATAAAAAAACTTTCTGTAGGTCAGGTGGTTTATTCAGCAATGTGTTATGAAAATGGAATGATGTTTGATGATGGAACTCTTCTAAAATTAAGTGAAACAGGTTTTAGATGGATTTGTGGTGATGAATACGCTGGAGAATGGTTAAAAGAAATTACTAAGAAAAAAAATTTCAATGCTAATATTAAAAATTCTACTGACCAAATAAGTAACGTTTCTTTACAAGGTCCAAAAAGTAGAGAAATTTTAAAAAAAATCATCTTTACACCACCAACACAGCCTTCGATAGATGAGTTGGGTTGGTTTAGATTTACCATTTGTAGGATAGAAGAACTTCAAGGTATACCTTTAATCGTTTCAAGAACTGGTTATACCGGTGAGTTAGGTTATGAGATATGGTGTCATCCAAAACATGCACCAGAAGTATGGGATAAATTAATGGAGGCTGGAAAGGATGATGGTTTGATACCAGCTGGATTTGCTGCCTTGGATAAACTTAGAATTGAAGCAGGATTAATTTTATTTGGAAATGAATTCGATGGACAACAAGATCCTTTTGAAGCTGGTATAGGGTTTGCAGTGCCTTTAAAAACAAAAGAAGAAGATTTTATTGGTAAAAAGGAATTAATTAAACGAAAAGCCAATCCACAAAAAAAACTAGTTGGTTTAGAACTTATAGGAAAAGAAATTGCAGGTCATGGAGACTGTGTTCATATAGGCAGATCACAAGTAGGTATTGTTACTAGTGGATGTTTATCATCAACCTTAAATAAAAATGTTGCTCTGTGCAGAATTGATTTACCGTATTCGGATATAGGTACAGAAGTGGAAGTAGGAAAAATAGATGGACACCAAAAACGAATTAGTGCAAAGGTAGTTGGGTTTCCATTTTATGATCCAACAAAGTCAAGAGTTAGAGCATAAAGAAAAATCATGCCTAAAGAAAAAAAAACACTCTTAGATTTTTGGGAAGATCAAATGAGGCAATCCCACACATCAAGCAATTACTTTTTTAGAAAATCACCATCGCACTATCATATGATGTTACTGGTAATGTCCGCATATAAAGAAGGTAAAAAATTATCAGTAGAAGAATTAAAAACAAAACTATTCAAGACTTCTCGACCTAAATCAGCTTTAATAATTACAGAAGCTTGCGAAAAAGGATTCTTTAGACTGGAAAAAACTTCAACTGATCAGCGAATTAAAAATATAATGCCTAGTGAATCCTTCATTCAAGAATTCAACGATTATTTGCTTACCCTAAAAAACATAAGTTATTAGCCAAATTTTTTTTAAATAAATTTGAAGTATCTATTTTTTATATATAATTTTTAGTTCTATAAAAAATTATATTAATTGCTCTTGCCTAAAATAATGTTTTGTCATGACGACATTACCTTCAAAAGCTAAAGTAGTTATCATTGGTGGTGGAATTCATGGACTAAGTACTGCTTGGAAACTTTCAGAAACATACAAAAATCCTGGTGACATAATTGTATTAGAAAAAAAAGATACTGCAGCTGGTGCAAGTGGTATTGCATGTGGTGTTGTAAGAAATAATTATTTCCAACCAGCAATGAGAGAATTAATGGCTCACTCAGTTTCTATTTGGGAGAGTGATCCTAAAGCATTTAAATACAATCCAGTTGGTTATATGCAAATATCACCTGAGGTAATGCATGAAGATGTTGCAACTATTTATGAACAACAAAAAGCCATTGGATACGAGTCAGTCTTCATAGAAGGTGAAAAAGATTGTTCAAATTATATGAAGGGTATTTTTGATGATTGGCAGGCACAAGGTATAACTTCTGTACTTCATGAAAAAAAAGGTGGATACGCATTTAACAAAGATTCAATTAAAGCACTTGAGAGTAAATCTACATCAAATGGTGTTCAAGTGATGAAAGGTGTAAAGGTAACAGGATTTAAAAAAGGAAGTAACAGTCAAGCTGTTACAGGGGTAGAAACGGACAAAGGCATAATTGAATGTGAACAAGTTGTTATTGGAGCAGGACCTTGGGCAAGAGATTTTTGGAACATGTTGGAATTACCTAAAACAGCAAATATAAAAGGTAAAGATGGAAAAATACATGAGACTGATATGTGGACATACTGGATGTTACAAGAAGGTGTTATTGGTGTTGAACCAGATTTTTTGAGAACAAATGATGGAAAACAACCACCTGTAGTTCATGTAGACTCGACTGCTCCGTTATATTCAGACAAAACTAAAAAATTATTAACTGATAAAATTTGGGGAATTTATTATAAACCTGATATTGATGGATTAGGCGTTCAAGGTGGTACTTCACCCTACATAGTCAAAAAACATTTTGATCAAGTTAATGTTGATCCTTATGGAATTGAGTCTCCTGAGTATCAAACAACTGATGCATTTAGTGAAATGTGGTGTTCAGCTTTAGCTCATTGTCAAAAAAGATTTGAAGGTAAATCTGATTTGTATAGAAAAGGACCATCGGGCGGTCTTGGATGCATGACGCCAGACTCTTTTCCAATCTTTGATAGGTTTTTTGAAAACGTTTACATGATTGCAGATGCAAACCATGGATACAAGATGATCGGCGTTGGTGAGCTTGTTGCAAAAGAAATTCTTGGTACTGAAAGTGATTTGTTAAAACCATTTAGATTCAACCGTTACGAGAAGGGAGAACTTCACCCTACTTCGAACAGTCCGTTTCCTTGGAGCTAGACTCTAAGCCTAGACACAAATAAATTTTTCAGCTACGTTTGGATAAATTAAATTCATTGAGGGGTGAAAATGACAGATCTAGAGAAACATGTAAATCAGCCAGGTAGAGCAAAATTAGTTAAAAAAGTCAGAGAAAAAATTAATGAACTTGGCATCACGTATATTTATTATCAATTCATTTCTGTAACAGGTAGAGTTGTTGGTAAAGGTATACCTGCAGATCATTGGGAAAGAACTGCAGAAAAAGGATTTCAATTAGTTTACGGAGCAACTGCAAACTTATTTTTAGATCGTCACAATAATTACATTGGCTATGGTCCAGAAGCAATGGAGCTTGTTGGAATACCTGATCCTGAAACTTTTGTTCAATTACCATGGGATAAAAGAGTTGGAAGAGTATTTGTAACTTGTTTTAGAAACAGAGAAGAAAGAAAAAATCCAGGTGGTCATTTAACTTCAGACTGCCGAGGAAATCTAAGAATTTTTATGGATGAATTTAAGAAAAAACATGGTCTAGAATTAAGAGTTGGTACTGAGCCTGAAATGATGTGGTTAACAAAAAATGAGGATGGAACTCCTACAGGTAAAGGTTTTTCCAAACCATTCTGTTATCACATCGATCAGTTTGAATCGCTGAGACCAGTATTTATGAAGGTTATTGAGTACGCTAAAGCAATGGGTCTTGATATGATTCAAGGAGACCATGAAGATGCGCCAGGTCAATTAGAATTAAATTGGACCTATGATAACGTTTTAAGGAACGCAGATAGATTATCAACCTACAGACAAATTTGTGCTCAAGTTGCAAGAGAACATAATTTAATAGCTTGCTTTATGACAAAACCATTTATGGGTGTTTCTGCAAGTGGTTGTCATACAAATATGTCTTTATGGAAAGGTGGAAAAATTAAACTAAATAAACTTGGAAACAAAACACTTCCGGGTGTTGAAGAAGTATTTAGTTATGTTGAAGGTGGAACCAATACTTTTATGCCTGATACTAAGGATATGCAATTACCAGGCAAAATTGGTTTACAATCGATTGCAGGTATCATGAAGCACTTACCAGCATTAACAGCTCTTGGATCTTCAACAGTAAACTCTTATAGAAGATTATGGGATCAAGGATTTTGGGCTCCTGTTTACGCTGATTGGGGATATCAAAACAGGACTTGTGGTTTAAGAGTTTCAGCTCCAGGAAGATTTGAATATAGATCAGTAGACTCGATGCACAATCCTTACTTATTAGGTGCTGCTTTATTAAAAGCTTGCGATGAGGGTATAAGTAAGAAAATGAAACCAGCAGCTCCAGAGTCTAGAAATATTTATGAAGCTCAAAAAGCTGGTAAAGATGTTAAAAAGCTTCCATTAAGTTTAGGTGAAGCTTTGGATAGACTGGCTGAGGATGAAGTCATCAAATCTGCAATGCCAGATGAAATGTACAAAGTTTTCCATTGGTACAAAAATGATGAGTGGGAAAGATTTCTTGGTGCAACAACACAATGGGATCTGGATACTTATCTTGATTGTCTACCGTAGGTCACAGAAATAGATAGAAAGGGTATAAATATATGTGTGGAATAGCAGGGTTAATTCATAGAGGAAAATCTTCAAATGTTGGAAGTGAACTACAGGGGATGCTTCAAGCATTAAAACATAGAGGAGAAGATTCTACAGGATACGCTTTATATGGAGATACAGATGGTAAAAACTTCATCATGCGTTTTAAAGTTGGAGAAAATGTAGGTGAAGGAAGTTCATCAATTATGGAAGATGTATCTGTTTACGATGAAAGAAAAAAAATTGTAGACCAAACTCTAGCTGAGATGGGAGCTAAAGTGGTCAAAGAAGAGAGAAATCTTCCTTACTCACTAAGATATGAAATTGAATATGATACAAAAGATTTATTAGACTTTTCACAAAGAATTGAAAGTATTCCAGGTGTTGAAATTCTATCTATGGGAAAATCTTTAGAAGTAATTAAAGATCTTGGAAATGCTAAAATGGTCTGTGACAGATATAGTTTAGATAAAGTAGTTGGAACACATGCAATCGGTCATGCTAGAATGGCAACTGAATCAGGTGTAGATATTAAGTCTGCTCACCCTTTCTGGGGCTATCCATTTAGTGATGTATCTGTAGTACATAATGGACAATTAACTAATTATTGGAACAACAGAAGAGTTTTAGAAAACAAGGGAATGAGATTTATGTCTGAGTGTGACTCAGAATTAATTGCAGTTTATATTGCAGAAAAAATGAGACATGGAGCAACTTTAGAAGAAGGAATGAAAGAGTCTTTAACTGGTCTTGATGGAGTTTTCACGTACTTTGTTGCTACTAAAGACTCATTAGGAATGGCTAAAGATACAATGGCTGCAAAACCATTAGTTTTGTATGAGTCTGATGATTTAGTAGCAATGGGATCAGAGGAAATTGCAATTAGGTCTGTATTACCACATGAAATTGATACATATGATCCATTTGATGGGGAGGTGAAAGTATGGCAAATCTAAAGACTGTGTCGAAAAAATCAAAAGCCCAATCAATGGGTATGCACACTGAAGTACTAACAGGAAGAACTCAACAGAAATTCTTTAATCCTGATGAAGCAGAAAACTTTTATTACTTTGGTACGTACGATGTAGATTTCAATAAAAGAACTGAGCTTGATGTTAAAGATATGACAGCACCAGAAGCAAATAAAGAAATTGATAACTTAATGAGCCAAGGGTATGGAACAATAGTTATTAAAAACCCACAAGGTAAACATAGTCTTGGAGTTGGTATTTTAAATAAACTGAATTTAATTTTTGAAGGAAGTTTAGGGTACTTTGGAATGGGTTCTTGTGATGGTCCAATAGTCAGAATTAATGGAAGAGTTGGATGGTCATGTGCAGAAAATCTGATGGCTGGTAAAGTGGTAATTGAAAAAAATGCTGGATCATGTTTTGGTGCGGCAATTAGAGGTGGAGATTTAATTTGTAAAGGTAGTGTTGGTGCCAGAACTGGAATTGACATGAAAGGTGGAACTATAATTATTGGTGGAGATGCGGGTGCATTCACAGGTTTTATGATGCAAAGAGGAAGAATAATTATCCTGGGAGATGTTGGAATTAACCTCGGTGACTCTATGTATGATGGGACAATTTTCGTAGGTGGAGAAATTGGGTCATATGGTAGTGATGCTGTAGATTCGGAATTAACATCAAGTGACCAAGATTGGCTTAAAAGAAAATTAAAAGTTGCTGAGATTGGTGAAAATTTTGATGTAAGTAAAATGAAAAAAATTGTAGCAGGTAAAAAACTTTGGAATTATGATAATTTGGAACCTACAGAGAAGAAGGGAGCAATTTAATGCCTAAGAAAAAAAGTAAAAAAGTTAAAAAAAATGGAAAAGGTGTTGGTGGAAAAGCAGATGTCCATGTGCACGAAGAAGGTAAAAGAAATAAAAGTTTATTAGGACATAATGCAATCTTCACTCCTGAAGTAATAGACGACATTCATATTAAAGCTCAATTAGGAAGATACAGAATGCGTGGAATGGCATTAATGAAAAAAATTCCTACTTTTGATGATTTAGTTTTCTTGCCTGGAACACTAACTAGATTTGTAATCGAAGGTTACAGAGAAAAATGTGAAACAAAAACAGTAATTGGTCCAAGATGTGAAAATCCAATTGAGTTAGATATTCCAGTTTATATTACAGGAATGAGTTTTGGTGCTCTATCTTATGAAGCAAAAACTGCTTTAGCAAGAGGAGCAACTATGGCAGGTAGTGCTACATGTTCCGGTGAAGGTGGAATGATACCTGATGAAAGAAGATATTCTGAAAAATGGTATTACCAATGTATTCAATCAAGATATGGTTTTAACCCACACCACGCACAATTAGCAGATGGTATTGAGGTGTTTATTGGACAAGGTCAAAAAGTTGGAATGGGCGGACACTTAATGGGTCAAAAAGTTACTGACCAAGTTGCTGAGATGAGATCATTACCATCGGGTATTGACCAAAGATCTCCTGCTAGACACCCTGACTGGTTAGGTCCAGATGATTTAGCTTTAAAAGTAGAAGAGCTAAGACAATTAACGAAAAATAAAGTGCCGATTCAATTAAAATTAGGTGCATCTAAAGTTTATGATGATGTTCGTATGGCTGCAAAATGTGATCCTGACTCAATTTACTTAGACGGAATGGAAGGTTCTACTGGTGCTGGCCCACATATTGCTGCTGCAAATACTGGTATTCCAGGTATAGCTGCTATTCGAGAAGCTAGAAGAGCGATAGATGATGTTGGTAAAACAGGAAAGGTAACTTTAATTTATGCTGGTGGAGTGAGAGATGGTGCTGACATGGCTAAAGCTTTAGCCCTTGGAGCTGATGCAATAGCAATTGGTACTGGATCCATGATTGCCTTAAATTGCAATAAAGATATCCCTGAAGCTGACTTTGAAAAAGAGATGGGAGTAAAAGCTGGTGAATGTTATCACTGCCATACAGGACGTTGCCCAGTTGGTGTTGCAACTCAAGATCCTAAATTAAGAGCAAGATTAAATCCTGATGATGCTGCATTAAGGGTTTACAATTATCTTCACTCAATGACTTTAGAAGCTCAACTTTTGGCAAGAGCTTGTGGTAAAACAAATATCCACTCATTAGAACCAGAAGATTTGGCTGCTTTAACATCAGAAGCATCAGCTTTAGCAAAAGTCCCATTAGCTGGAACTAACTACACTGTTGGTATTGATAACTATCACAAAATATAGAGATAACTATGCCAAAGAAAAAAAATAAAAAGGTATCAAAAGCAAAGTCAAAAGAGATCAAAGGTCAATTAGGTAAAAAAAAAGAGACAGCCAGAGAAAAAATGATTGGTCAGTCTATTGGTTACAGATATGATGTTAATCTTTTACCTGATTATAGCAAAATCACCCCTTTTCTAAAAAAATATATAGAGGCAATGGGATGGGATGATCTAAATTGGTTAGAAGATGTACATATGGGTTATGAAGAAGATAGACCTGCTGTTTTTTGCAGAAATGCGAATGGTTGGGTTACTATTCCAAGTTCAATAAAGTTACCTAACAATCAACAAGATAGAGATATGATTGCAAGAGAGCTATTAGTTAAGTTCCAAATGTCTCCGAAACATCCTCTTGTTGATTTGAAAAAAGCATATTTAAAGTTTTAATATTACAATCAATAGTTGATTATTTTTGTAAATCTGGTGTTCATAACTGGATTTTTATAGCCTCTTTATATTTGTAACGACTCATAAAATTTAATAGGGTTTAAATAAACAAATATGGAGAGAGAATATGACTGATCAGTTAGGTGCTCTTACCACGATATTTACAGAATTTTACTACTGGACAACAGTAGTGCTAATGTTTTTAATTCACGTTGGTTTCTGTATGTATGAGGTCGGAGCTTCAAGATACAAACACCATCAACATACTCTTATGAAAAACACAATGCTGATACCGTTGGTAACAGTAACTTGGTTTTTGTTTGGTTGGTGGATTTATTGGGCTTTTCCAACTGGACCTGGATTAGCTCCATCAATAATGACAGAAAGTACAGGGCTTGTCCTTGGTGGAGGATTTGGAGGAAATGATCTTGCTAATCCGACAAATGCTCTTATGGCAATCAATCTTAACGACCATATAATGGGTGTGTTCTGGGCAGCATTCCTTTTATTTTCATGGACCGCAGCATCTATAGTTTCAGGTGCAGTTATTGAAAGAATTACAACTTTTGCATTTGGAGTTTTGGCAATTGCAATAGGATCTGTTTTCTGGTCAATAGACGCGTCATGGGGATGGCACTTTGATGGTTGGATGCTTAAAATCTTAGGTTATCATGATGCATATGCATCGGGTGTAATTCACGCTATTGCTGGTGGATTTGCTTTAGGTGTGCTGATGGTTTTAGGTCCAAGAATTGGAAAATTTTCATCAAGTGGTGAACCAAGAAATATTGGTCCACGAAATCCTTGGTTAGTAACAATTGGATTGTTCTTAATTTACACTGGATTTTGGGGATTTTATGCGGCTTGTAACGTTCCAATATATGATCTGGGCCCAGAGTATGGCATGGAAGGCATATCATTCTGGACAGCAACTAATATCTATTTAACACCCACTACTTTAAGTGGAATTACAATGAACTTTTTAATGTCATTGTCAGGAGGTTTATTGGCTGGATATGTTATTGCTAAAGGTGATCCTTTCTGGACTTACTCAAGTGGACTAGCTGGCATTATATGTGCATCTGCAGGAAACGACTTATATCATCCAATTCAAGCATTGATTATTGGTATGATCGGAGTTGTTATTGCCTACAAACTTCATTACTGGGTTGAACGAAAGTTCAAAATTGATGATGCTGTTGGCGCAGTAGCTGTACATGGTTATGCTGGTTTTGTAGGTCTTGTAATTTGCGGTTTCGTCTTAAATGGTTACCCTTCATCTGGTTATAGTGTTGGGGCTATGTTTGATGGAACAACTTATGCAACAATTAATCCACTAGGACAATTTATTGGAGCAATAATAATGTTCTTTGTTTTAGGATTAATACCTGGCTATATCATCGCCAAAGTTCTTAATGGTATGGGTAAATTAAGAATCCCACGAGAAGTTGAAATAGCTGGACTAGACTATGAAATGATGGAAAGTGCTAAAGAGGACGAAAAAGCAGTTTCATCAGCAACCAGGTAAAGGAGAAAAATATGGCAACAGTATCAAACTGGATAGATCATCTTAATAAACCTGCTGAAGAAGTTGGCGGATCGGTTTATCCTGGAGCTGGATCTAGTGAATTTATACTAGTTCTTTTGTTAATTGCTGTGTGGATCGGATGGACTGTAATTACAAGCAAATCTGAAAGTGATGAGCTGAACGCATTATCCAGAAAAAGACACAGTGCTAACGACCATAAAAGTAATATTACTGAATGGTAAAATAAAATTTGGGCGCTACAAAATTGTAGCGCCCTTTTTTAATGATTTAAATGAGTGAAGACAAAAACGAACAACTAAGACCGAGTAAAATGAGAGGTGTTGCTTTTCCAAAAGCGAAGTATGGAGTAATTCTTGCAATTATCCTGATAATTTTAGTTAATTTTATTTATTATAAAGAAACTATCTTTTCATTTTTCAAATAATTGTGGTAGCCTTAGTAATGGCTAAAAACTTATTTAAAATAGCAAAACAAAAAAAAATAAAATACTTCTTAATAAGTTTTGTTGATCTTTTTGGTGTACTTAGATCAAAACTTGTTCCTGTTCATGCTATTAAAGAAATGCAAACTGCTGGGGCAGGATTTGCTGGTTTTGCAGCATGGCTAGATATGTCTCCTGCAGATAGTGATATGTTTGGTATTCCAGACCCAGATAGTTTAATTCAATTACCTTGGAATAAAGAAGTAGGATGGCTTGCATCTGATTTGTGGATGGACGGTAAACCTGTGGAAGCTTCCCCAAGAGTAATGTTAAAAAATCAAATAAAGAAATTAAAAAAACAAAATTTAACGATGAAATCAGGTGTAGAGTGTGAATACTTTTTAATCTCATCAGATGGAAACTCAATTGCAGATCTGAGAGACACTCAATCTAAACCTTGTTACGACCAATCAGCGTTAATGAGGAGATATGATTTAATCAAAGAGATTTGTGATTGCATGATTGAGATGGAATGGGGTCCTTACCAAAATGATCATGAGGATGCTAATGGTCAATTTGAGATGAATTGGGACTATGATGATTGTCTAAAAACGGCAGACAGGCATACTTTTTTTAAATATATGGTAAAAACTATAGCTGAAAAACATGGTTTAAGAGCAACATTCATGCCTAAACCATTCGAAAACCTCACGGGTAATGGCTGTCATGCCCACATATCAGTTTGGGATGGAAAAAAAAATAAATTTTTAGATAAATCAGACAAGCTTGGATTAAGTAAAATGGCTTACAATTTTTTAGGTGGAGTTATTAAAAATGCTTCTTCATTATCTGCTTTTTTTAATCCAACAATTAATAGCTATAGGAGGATTAACGCACCCCCAACTAAGTCTGGAGCATCTTGGTCGCCAAGTAGTATATCTTATACAGGAAATAACAGAACTCATATGATCAGAATTCCAGACCCTGGAAGGTTTGAATTGAGATTGATGGATGGATCTGTAAATCCATATTTATTACAAGCAAGTGTGTTAGCAGCAGGGTTGGATGGATTAAAACATAAAATCAATCCAGGTGAACCTTTAAATTGTAACATGTACACAGATTACAAGAAGTACCCCGACCTGCCAAAACTACCAAATGAACTTAAAGAGTCACTTGAACTATTAAGAAATAATAAGGAAATGAATGACGCTTTTGGAAAAGAAACAATCAATAGTTATATAAAACTTAGAAAATCTGAAATTAATGAATTTGATAATATAGAAAACTTCGATAAGTCCAAACCTGTAACTCAGTGGGAAAGACAAAATACTTTAGACTGTTAAAGTGAAGAGTTTAAAAAGCATTAAAAACTGGACACTTACAAAATCTTTAAAAAATAATAATTTTAGTTTTAAAAGAAATTATGTTTTAAAATTTGTTCCTTCATTACTATTAACAAACGCTTTTAAATCAATTTCCAGTTGGAAAAATTATAAACCAACCCCATTATTAAAACTTGATAAATTACAAAAAAATTTAAAACTAAACAATGTTTTTTATAAGGATGAATCTAAAAGATTTCATTTAAAATCATTTAAAGCTTTGGGTGGTGCTTATGCTGTTGAAAAAATATCTAAAGGAAAAAAAAATATAATCATTTCTTCGGCAACTGCTGGGAACCACGGAAGATCTGTAGCATGGGGTGCGAAAAGGCTTGGGTTAGAATGTAAAATCTTTGTTAGTCAATACGTTAGCGACACACGGGTTAAAGAAATTAAAAAATTTGGTGCTGAAGTAATAAGAGTTAAAGGAGATTATGAAAATTCACTCAACGAATGTAAGAAATTATCAAAAAAAAATAATTGGAAAATTGTACAAGATGTTTCAACAAAAGATTACAAATTGGTCCCTCAACTTACTATGGCAGGGTATTCCGTAATGATCAAAGAAATTTCTAAACAAACAAATCAATATATAACCCATATTTTTTTACAAGCTGGTGTTGGTGGTATGGCTGCTGGTGTAGTTATTGGTGTTGCAAAATATTTTAAAAGAATTCCAAAGATAATAATTGTTGAGCCAGATAGAGCTGATTGTGTTCTTCAAAGCATAAAACACAATAAATTAAAAAAAATTAAAATTAAAAAAGAGAGCATCATGGGTGGTATGTCATGTAATGAAATGTCATATATTCCTTGGCAAATTTTGAAAAAGACGAGCAATTGTTGTGTGTCTGTAAGTGATCGAAATATTTCTAAAACTGTAGCGATGTTGAAAGACAAAAAGCTTAGTAAAAATTCAATAATTGGTGGCGAGTGCTCTGCACCTGGTATTATGAGCCTGGTAGGCGTTTGTAATAATACTAAAATTAAAAAAATTTTAGAACTTAACGAAAATTCTAATGTTTTGGTAATTGGATGCGAAGGTAATGCAGATGTAAAACTTTACAAACAACTGCTATCTAAAGGCAGAAAATAAAATCACATGAAAAAAAATGCGATATTTTGGATTAGAGAAGATTTTAGAATTGAACATAATCCTGCACTATCTTTTGCAAGTCAAAATCATGATAACGTTATTGCATTGTTTATTTATAATAAAAGTGATTTTGATAAAAAAAGAGAAGCACAAAAATGGTGGCTATATAAGTCTTTAGTGGAATTTAAATCAGAATTATTTAAATACAAAATCAATCTTCAAATATTGGAGGGAGACGAGATAGATATATTATCAAAAATTAAAAAAAAAGATAATATTTCTGTCTATTGGAATAAGATATATGAACCAGATGTAATTGCTAAAGGAAAAAAAATAAGAGATACTTTTCTAAAAAACGAAGTTGAGTTCAAATATTTTAAAGGAAATATTCTTAATGAGTTTCAAGAAGTAACTAAAAATGATGGCACACCTTTTAAAGTATTTAGTCCATTCTGGAAAAATGCTGAAGAGAAATATCTTAGTTTGCCCCCAAGCAAAAATTATGTTGTAAAAAAAAAAATTAAATTAATTTCTTTTTTTAAAAATAGTGTTGAACCTAAAAATATTTTACCAAAAAAAAATTGGTATAAAAAATTTGAGAAATACTGGAAAGTTTCTGAAAATGATTCGAAAAAAGTTCTTAACAATTTAATTGAAAAAAAAATTAAAGATTATGGAACAGCTAGAGATTATCCATCAATCGAGGGTACATCAAAATTGTCTCCATACATTAAACATGGTCAAATTCACGTAAGTAGTATTTGGCAAAAATGTAATGAAATAAAATCTAAAGGAATTGGCTATAGGAAATATATCAATGAATTAGGATGGCGTGAATTTTCACATAGTTTAATTAATTATTTTCCTGAATTTTTAAAAGGTAATTATAGAAAAGAATTTGATAAATTTCCGTGGGTAAAAAATGAGAAATTTTTAAAGGCATGGAAATCAGGAATGACTGGCTATCCTATTGTGGATGCTGGAATGAGAGAATTATATGAAACTGGATGGATGCATAACAGAATTCGAATGGTTGTTGGTTCCTTTCTTGTAAAACATTTAAGAATTAATTGGACGGAAGGTGAGAAACATTTCAGAAATTGTTTATTAGATTTCAATAAAGCAAATAATGTAGCTCAATGGCAATGGGTTGCTGGTTGTGGAGCTGATGCTGCACCTTACTTTAGAATATTTAATCCGATTTTGCAGGGAGAAAAATTTGATAAGGAAGGTTTATATGTAAAAAAATGGGTTCCTGAATTAAGCAAAGTGCCAAAAAAATTCATTCATAAGCCATGGGAAATGGAATTAAAGTATCAAGAAGCTATAAAAACAATTATTGGCAAAGATTACCCAGGCCCTATTGTTGTTCATGAAAAAGCTAGAGCTGCAGCTCTTGAAGCGTTTCAATCTTTGAAGAAAAAATAAATTTAATTTTATTCTCCAATAAAATGATGAATTATAGTTCTTTTTTGTGCCTCTAATCTGTGTTCAAATAAATATATGCCCTGCCAAGTTCCAAGCAACAATTCACTATCTTTCACACTTAGAGAAATTTGATTATTTGTTAATGCAGATTTAATATGTGCAGGCATATCATCTTTTCCCTCCGTAGTATGAACATATAGTTTGTTATCCATAGGAGCTAATTTATCAAAATAATTTATTAAATCTTTTTGTACATCTGGATCTGCATTTTCTTGAACAATTAATGAGGCGCTTGTGTGCTGAATACTTAAATTAAGAATACCATTTTTAAAGTTATTTTGACCAATCCAATGAATTGTATCATTAGTAAATTCATATAACTTTTGACCATTGGTCTTAATTTGAAGATTGTAAAATTCTTGTTTCATTAATTATACTCGTTCGATGTAAGCTCATACAAACGACTAATAGTTCGTTTAAATGGTTTTTCTAATAATCTTGAAGAGGTAAATTGATCTAAATTTATATCAGCTGTAACTGCTAATGAAATATTTTTATCATAAATTACATCTAACAAAGTGATAAAACGTTGTTGTTGATTTGAATTTACATCATTAAACTGAGGTATTTGATCTATTACCATAAATTTACAGTTTTTAACTATTTCTAAATAATCTTCAGCTCCTAAATTTTGATCACAAAGTTGATTAAAGTCACATCTAACAATTCCCTCATAAAAGTTTTCTATTTTAAATTCTCTTCCCTTTACATTTATTTTTATTGAAGATTGTTTTTTATCCTTTGTTATAGTTCTAAAAAATTTATTAATCTTAAAATTGGTTTCTTGATTAAGTGGAAAAAAATATCTTTGTTTTTGATTATCATTAGATTTTCTATAATCATCCTCAATTTTTAATTCATACTCGATGGACTGATCTTCCATTATTTTTATAAAAGGTATAAATTGTTCACGTTGAAGACCATCTTTATAAAGTTCAGAAATTTTAGTATTTGAAGTAAGAATAATTTTAATATCTTCTTTAAAAATTTGTTCAAATAGTTTTCCTAAAATCATTGCATCAACAATATTTGTTACTTGGAACTCATCAAAATAAACTAATGAAGCTTTTGATTTTAAATTTTTGACAAATTGATTGATTACATTTTCTTCTTTTTTTTCTTTTTGCTCATGGACAAAATCATGAAACCCTAACATAAATTCATTAAAATGCTTTTTTAATTTTTTTTCTTCAAGATAATCATAAAAGAAGTTTAAAATCATTGTTTTACCAACCCCCACACCACCATATAAATAAAATCCTTTTTTAGTTTTTTGTTTAGAAAATAATTTTGAAAAAAATGATTTGTAATTACTATCATGGTAATCCTCTAATTTTTTAATAACTTTGATTTGATTAGGATTAACTTCTAAATTTTGATTTTCACAATAAGATATGAATTCTTTTTCAAATTTTTTTGGCATCAATTTTTTTTAGTTTTAAAGTCAATACCATACTCTGATCTTGGTCCTTTCCTTAAACCAAATGGACCTGAGATAAATAAAGTTAATGGTTTGGTTCCTGGTTCCAAATCTACTCGATGTAAATTATTTGCTGATCTAAAACCAATATACCCTGGTGGACGCCAAAACTTGCCAGTGCTTAATGTTTCCCAATAACCGCCTCTTAAAATTATAGTGATATAAGGAAATGTGTGATTATGAACTCCTTCTCCATGATCATCTGCTAGCATCTCATGAATTAATATATTGAATGGAAACCATTTAGGTCGATACCTCATCAAAACATAGTAACGGTTCATCCAAGGCTTTGCCTCTTTAAAATTTGGATGTGAAGGTCCTCTATCTAATACAACTTTTTTTCTTCCAATTTTTTCTAAAAATTTTAAGAACATGTTTAGTTATATTGTACAATTGAACCATTCCTTACTACATATAAATTGTTATTAAATATAAACGGTTCAGATACTAATCCACCAGAAACTTTTTCAATTTTTATTATTTTTCCATCCTCAATCCCGACTATAATCATCTGACCATCTGAGTTGGTTAAAAATAAATTTTTGTCTCCAATTACAAAACCAATTGGATAAATATTTTTTCTTTTTTTATCTTTGTAATTCAGAAATAGATCTGTAATTCGAACTATATTGCCTTTATTTTTGTCAATTAAATATAAATAACCTTCATTAGAAATTGTAAAAATTAGGTTTTCAACCAATATAGGTTTTATATTTGAATTAACTTCATTTATCCAGTTAGTAGTTCCTGTTTTTATATCAATTGAATAAAACTGATTTTTATTGTTTGAAAAAAATACGGAATTTCCATCTGATACTAGTTTAGAAGTCTTAAAATTATAAGTTTCATTTATAATTGAGCTGCTCTGTGTAGGTAGTTGCCATGCAATTAAACCAGATTCAATATTTACAGCTGTAATATCTCCAATGGAATTGTTAAATATAACGTTATCATTTACAATAATTAAAGAATATTTAGTATTTGAAATTGTAAATGAGTCTTCTGTTTGTAAGTTCCAACATTCAGAGCCATCTTTAATTTTGTAACATCTCAGTGTATTTTTATAATCGACAACAAATATTTTGTCTTTATACTTTTTAATACTTGAATTGAATGGATACTCATTATTTTTTGACCAATTTAATTTTCCATTACTAATATTTAAGGAATAATATTTTGCTATACTATCAACAACTAAAAGATTTTGACCATCTACTAAAAAATTAAGCTTTGGTTTTAATTTTTTTTCAGCTTTTGAATAATGATTTTTTTTCCAAATAACTTTATGATTATTATCGTACCTTATAATTGAACCTTTTTTATCAAAAAATATTATTCCATTTTTTAAAAAAGTCGGCTCAAAATTAAATTGATTAATTTCATCTAATTTTGAAAATTTAAAGCTACCAATCTTTTTTAATTGACCTTTATAATTTTGTAAACCTAAGTCATTTTGGTTATCATTTTTTTTATTCTTTATTTTTATTGAAGATAGATCTAATTTTAAATTTTGATTAAATTCTTTAACAGTTGCTTGATCTTCTACAAAAACTTTTGTTGTTTTTTTATCTGTTTCTAATTTATTTTTTTTGTCTTTCCAAATTCTAGAGTTTTCGTTTAATGAACAGTTATTAAAAAAAAATAAAACAATTATAGTAAAAATTAATCTACTCACTCAAGTCTCTGTTCAATCTTTTTTCTGCTTGAAGCCTTATATCTGGATTTGAATTATCTAAAGCTATTATTTGGTTGAAAAATTCTTTAGCTTTTTGTTTTTGATTGTTTGCATAAAAATATTCTGCCATCAGATATAGAGAATGAGATTTCCAGACACTTTTTGAATTAATAAGTGGATTTAATATTTTTAAAAGATCACTTTCTTGAGCATTATCGGAGTTGTATAGTGCCTTCTTATAAATAATTAAGTTAGTAATCTCATCATCTAATGAAGTATCCTTTATCAATGTATCAAATAAAGAATTTACTTTAGCCTGATCACTTAGAAGATTATTATCAATTATAAAATAAAGTGATAGGGGTGAATAAGTTGGGTCTTTCTTGTTAACTATTTCGATTAAATTATTTTTGGTCTTTTCTTTTGTTTTCTCTGAGTAATCTATTGTTATTGAGTTGAATTTATCTGATATTTCTTTTTTTTTTCCTATTAAATACTTATCGTAACTAAAAACACCTATTATAATAACAATTATAACAATTATCCCTAATATTAATTTATTTTTATTATTTATAAAAAAATTTTTAATTTTTTCGTTTCTAGTATTTGCATTTATAATAGATAAATCTTCGTCCATAACTAAATCATATTTCTTAAAACGTATTGGAGAATACCACCATTCTTATAATACTCTAATTCATTTTTTGTATCAATTCTGCATAAAGATTTAATTATCTTTATTTCGCCTGACACATATTTAATTTCTACCTTTACCTCGTCAGAAGGATTAATGCCCTTCTCTAAATCAATAATGCTAATCAACTCAGAGCCAATTAATTTGAGATTTTTTCTATTAACATCATTAATGAACTGTAAAGGTAATATTCCCATTCCAATTAAATTAGATCTGTGAATTCTTTCAAAGCTCTCTGCAATAACTGCTTTTATCCCTAATAATTTTGTGCCTTTGGCGGCCCAATCTCTAGAAGATCCAGTTCCATATTCTTTTCCACCGATTACAACTAAATCGGTACCTCTTTTTTTATATTCAACCACGGCATCGTAAATAGGAAGAACTTTTTCTTCTGGATATAACTTTGTAAAACCGCCTTCTGTACCAGGCGCCATCTCATTTCTGATTCTTATATTTGCAAAAGTTCCTCTCATCATAACCTCATGATTTCCTCTTCTTGAACCGTAAGAGTTAAAATCTTTTGGCAAAATCTGATGTTCCATAAAATATTCACCGGTTGGACTATCTTTTTGAATACTGCCAGCTGGTGATATATGGTCTGTTGTTACCATGTCCCCTAAAATTAACAATGGTCTTGCATCCTTTATTTCTTTAAATCCTTCTGGTTCATCAGAAAGAGAGTCAAAGAATGGAGGTTTTTTTACATATGTTGAACCCTCATCCCAATTGTAGATGCTGCTTTTATCGGTTTTAATTTTTTGCCATTGAGTTGGGCCCTCGGATACATTTGAATATCTTTGTATAAACATCTCTGCATTAAGTGAGTCTTTTAAAGTTTCTTCTATCTCTTTATTGGAAGGCCAAATATCCTTTAAAAATACTTTTTTACCATCTTTATCTTTTCCTAGTGGATCTTTGTATAAATCAACTTCCATATGTCCAGCTAATGCATATGCAACAACTAGTGGAGGTGAAGCTAGATAGTTTGCTTTTATATATGGTGAAATTCTTCCCTCGAAATTTCTATTTCCTGATAAAACTGAAACTGCATAAATATTTTCTTTTTGGATAGCCTCTACAATATTATCTGGTAGTGGTCCTGAATTTCCAATACAAGTAGTGCATCCGTAGCCAACTAGATTAAATCCTAATTGATCCAAATATGTATTTAGTCCAGCCTTTTCTAAATAATCAGTCACTACTTGAGATCCAGGTGCTAAAGAAGTTTTTACCCAAGGTTTTACTTGTAAACCTTTTTCAACTGCCTTTTTTGCCAAAAGTCCTGCTCCAATCAAAACATTTGGATTTGAAGTATTTGTGCACGAAGTAATTGCAGCAATTAATATAGAACCATCTTTAATGTCGTAGTCTGTATTAGCTACTTTTGAAACAGATTTTTCATTTTTGCTTGTATCTTCCTTTAATACTTTTTTAAAAGAATTTGATGCATCAGTTAAAAGTACTTTGTCTTGAGGTCTTTTGGGACCTGAAATAGTTGGAACAACTGTAGACATATCTAAAGATATAATGTCACTAAATTCTAAATCACTACTTGCCCATAATCCTTGTTCCTTAGCGTAATTCTCAACTATATTTACAGTATGCTGATCTCTTCCTGAAAATTTTAAATATTTCAAAGTTTCTTCATCAATAGGAAAGAACCCACATGTAGCACCGTATTCTGGTGCCATGTTCGCAATTGTAGCTCTATCAGCAAGTGTTAAATTTTTTAAACCTTCTCCATAAAACTCAACAAACTTTCCAACAACTCCTTTATCTCTTAACATTTTAACAACAGTTAAAACTAAGTCAGTTGCTGTAGTTCCTTCAGGCATTTTATTTTTTATCTCAAAACCAATAACTTCAGGTATTAACATTGATATTGGTTGCCCAAGCATTCCTGCTTCAGCTTCAATTCCACCAACTCCCCACCCTAAGACAGATAATCCATTTACCATCGTAGTGTGGCTATCGGTTCCAACTAAAGTATCAGGAAACAAATAATTGTCTCCTTTGAATTCTTCTGACCACACTACCTTTGATAAATACTCTAGATTTACCTGATGACAAATTCCTGTACCAGGTGGTACGATCCTAAAATTATTAAAAGCTTGTTGTCCCCATTTCAAAAAAGAATACCTTTCTCCATTTCTTTCAAATTCAATATCTACATTTTTTTCAAATGAATCAGCTTTAGCAGACTGATCTACCTGAACTGAATGGTCAATTACAAGATCTACTGCCGATAAAGGATTTATAGAATTAGGATCTTTATTTTTTTCTTTTACAGCTTCTCTCATAGCAGCAAGATCAGCAACTGCTGGGATACCAGTGTAATCCTGAAGGAGTACTCTAGCCGGTCTATAAGCAATTTCAGTTTTAGATTTTTTTATTTTTAACCAATTTTTTACAGCTTCTATTTGAGACTTTGTAACGCTCAAGTCATCTTCATATCTCAATAAATTTTCTAATAAAACTTTGAGAGATTTAGGAAGTTTACTTATACCATTTAGACCATTTTTTTCAGCTTCAGTTAAAGAGTAATATTTAAAATCCTTACCATCTATTGAAATTTTTTTAAGTGAATTATAAGAATTTTTGTTTCCTGGTTTCATGTTATAAATAAAAAGTTAATATGCTTAATAAAAGAAGCAGTGACATAACATAATTAAAATAATTAATAAATTTCTGATTTGTCGCGAATTTCCTAAAGAATTTACCTAGAAATGTCCATAATGTAATACTGGTTACTGAGACTAACAGGGCCAATATAACAATTTGAATCGTATGACTAACAAAATTTTCTCCTACTTGAATGTAAGTTGATACAATTATAATTGAAGCAATTACGGCTTTTGGATTTAGAAACTGAAAAATAAATGTTTCTACAAATTTTACTGGATTTTTATTTTTGTTTTCTTGATTTTTTGAACTAGAGAAAGATATTTTATATGCTAGATAAATTAAAAATAATGTTCCAAGATATTTTAATATTTCTTGAATTAGTGGATAAAGTTTAAAAACATTTATTAAACCTAAAGCTACACATAATAATAAAAAGGGGAAACCAAAAGTCACTCCAATGATGTGTGGAAGAGTTCTAGTAATACCAAAATTAAATCCAGAATAAAATGCTACAAAATTATTTGGCCCTGGAGAATAAGCGGCTACAATTCCAAACAATGTTATAGATAAAATTTCTGGGTGCATTTTTATGCAACAGGTAAACCATTCTCAGATTTTTGAGATGGATGGACCAAAATTACTTTGCCCTCCTTGTCTATTGAGCCAAGAATAAGTACTTGAGAAACTACACCAGCTATATTTTTTTCTGGAAAATTACAAACACCTATTACTTGTTTTCCTTTAAGATTTTCTTCGTTATAATAATGAGTAATTTGGGCAGAAGATTGTCTAATTCCAATTTCTTTTCCAAAATCTACTTCAACAACTAAAGAAGGTTTTCTAGCCTTTTCATTTTTTTTTACAGAAATAACTGTGCCGACTCTAATATCAACTTTGTCAAAAATATCATAGGTAATTTGTTCTTTCATATAATTAATATATAATGTATGAAAATTATGAGTACAGAAAATAATTCAGAGCTTTTATTCAAAAATTCAATAAAAATATTAACCGATCTAATTGGTTTTAAAACTATTTCAGGAGAAGACAATAATTCTCTAATTGATTATTGTGATAACATTTTAAAAGATCTTGGTGCTAGCTCTTTTAGAACATTTGATGATGATAAAAAGAGAGTAAATCTATTTGCTACAATTAAGGCAAAAAATACCAGTAATAAAAAACCAATAATTTTATCAGGACATACTGATGTTGTTCCTGTATCAAAAGGCTGGGCAACTGATCCCTTCCAAGCAACAATTAAGGACAATAAACTTTTTGGACGAGGTTCATGTGATATGAAAGGTTTTATTGCATGTACTTTAGCTTTTGCTCCGATTTTTTCAAAGTCAAATTTGGATAGAGATATACATTTCTCATTTACTTTTGATGAAGAAACTGCATGTCAAGGAGCACCTATTCTAATTGAAGAATTAAAAAAAAGACACATCAAAGATGGAATTTGTATTGTCGGTGAACCAACTAATATGAAAATTATCGATGCCCACAAAGGATGTTATGAATACACTACTTATTTTAAAGGTTTAGCTGGACATAGTTCAACACCCCATAAAGGCGTAAGTGCTGTTGAGTATGCCTCAAGATATGTTAATAAATTAATTGAATTGAGAGAAAAACTTAAAGAAAGATCACCCAAAGACTCTATATTTGATCCTCCTCATTCTACTTTATCTATTGGAGGTATATTTGGTGGAATAGCTCATAACGTAATTGCAGATAAATGTCATGTTAATTGGGAGACAAGACCAGTAGTAAAAGAGGATGCAGTTTTTCTTAACAAAGAGTTAGATAAATATGCAAATGAAGTTTTGTTACCTGAAATGAAAAAAGTTTTTCCTAATTCCTCAATAGAAAAAGAAATAATTGGAGAGATAGTTGGCTTTGATAGAGATGAAAACTCAGATGCATGTGAATTAATATCCAGCTTAACTGGAGACAATTCACGCCAAGTAGTTTCATTTGGAACTGAAGCAGGCTTATTTCAAGAAATAGGTATTAGTACAGTTGTTTGTGGTCCTGGCTCAATTGAACAAGCTCATAAAATTGATGAATTTATTATTTTAGATGAACTAAAAAAATGTTTGAAACTTCTTGATGGTATAAAAGAAAAGTCTACTGTGAATTAACTCCAACCACCTACAGCCTTAACTTCTAAGAATTCCTCTAAACCGAACTCCCCTGCTTCTCGACCTATTCCTGAATGTTTAAAACCTCCAAATGGAGCATCCACTGCAATACCGGCTCCATTTACATCAACCATTCCAGATCTCAATTTTCTGGCAACTCGTTTTACTTTGTCATGATCTTGTGATTGAATATAATTTGTTAATCCATAAGTAGTATCATTTGCAATTTTAATTGCATCCTCCTCTGTTTCAAATGGTATAACGGATAGAACTGGACCAAAGATTTCTGTTCTCGCAACTTCCATATTGTTATTAACGTCAGCAAATACTGTCGGTTTAACAAAATAACCTTTATCTAGACCATCTGGTTTTCCTGTCCCTCCTGCAACTAATTTTGCACCCTCATCAATACCTTTTTGAATTAAAGCTTGTATTTTTTTGAATTGATTTTCTGAAATGACTGGACCTATATGCTCTCCTTCTTTTTTTGGATCACCTACCTCAAAATTTTCCGTATATTTTTTTAATCTCCCAATAGCCTCGTTGTACATAGATTTTTCAACGAGCATTCTTGTAGGTGCATTACAAGATTGTCCTGAATTTCTAAAACATCTAAAAGCACCTCTTTCTATAGCTTCAGGATCAGCATCTTTAAAAATTATATTTGCCCCTTTACCTCCAAGCTCTAAACTTACCCTTTTAAAATCTTTTGCAGCGTTTTGTGAAATTAGAGCTCCAGCCCTTGTGGATCCAGTAAAAGAAATCATATTTATATCTGGATGACTCGTTAAAGCATCACCAGTAGTTGCTCCATCACCATTAACTAAATTGAATACTCCTTTTGGAAACTTTACCTCATCCACAATTTCAGCAAGTATCATAGAAGACAAGGGTGCAAGTTCTGATGGTTTTAATACCATTGTACATCCTGCTGCCATAGCAGGCATTACTTTCAAACAAACTTGATTCATTGGCCAATTCCAAGGTGTAATCAACGCACAAACACCTTTTGGTTCATAAATTAATCTTTGATTTGGAGCATGATCACCTAATGGCTTTTCAAATTCAAAATTTTTTAAATATCTTATGAATGATTTAATATGACTTGCTCCTGTACCTGCTTGCAATTTAGATGCAAAATCTTTTGGAGCACCCATTTCAAGAGTTATGGCTTTTGCAATGTCAGCCCATCTTTTTTTGTAATTTTCGTAAAGTTTTTCTAATAATTTAATTCTATCTTCCTTAGATGAGAAGGCCCATGATTCATATGCATTTTTTGCTGCTTTTACAGCCATATCAATATCAATTTTGTTACCTAAAGTAATTACAGCACATTTTTCTTCTGTAGCAGGATCTACTACTGCGATTTCTTCAGCACTGTTTGGTTTTATCCATTCACCATTTATATAAAAATTTTTTTTGTTTAACATGATAAGACGTTATCCTTTATCTATGATTTTGCAAATAAATTAGTTAGTTCATAAACAATAGTTGCTGCAGCTAAGGAAGTTACCTCGGCATGATCATATGCTGGTGAAACTTCGACTACGTCAGCAGAAACTAAATTTAATCCTGACAAGCCTCTAAGAACATTAACCATTTCTCTTGTCGTCATTCCTGCAATTTCTGGTGTACCAGTTCCTGGAGCAAATGCAGGATCTAAAACATCAATATCAATTGACAGATATAAAGGATTATCTCCTACTCTATTTTTTATTCTTTCAGCAATCTTATCCGTACCTTCTGTTTGAAATTCATCACAATGAATTATTTTAAAACCAAAACTTTCATCGTTTTTAATATCATTCCTACTATAAAGTGGACCTCTAATTCCAACATGCATTGATGCATCATCTAAAAACAAACCTTCTTCTCTAGCTCTTCTAAATGGTGTGCCATGAGTATAGGGTGCTCCAAAATATGTATCCCAAGTATCTAGGTGAGCATCAAAGTGAACCAAAGATACTGGTCCATTATTTTTTTTATTAATGGCTCTTAAAAGAGGTACAGCAATAGTATGGTCTCCTCCCAGGCTAATTATACCTCCAACTTTATTTAACAAATCCGTTGCACCAATTTCAATTTGTCTTATTGCTTCATCAATACTAAATGGATTACAAGCTATGTCGCCAGCATCAGCAACTTGCTGAATTTTAAAAGGTTCTACATCATAACTTGGATGATAATTTGTTCTTAAATGTCTTGAAGCTTGCCTAATGCTTTGAGGACCAAATCTCGCCCCTGGTCTATAGCTTGTTCCTGCATCAAAAGGAATGCCAACAATTGCAACATCGCAGCTTTCTACGTCTCTAAGCTCAGGAAGTCTCGCAAAAGTGCTTGGACCAGCAAATCTTGGAACTTTAGTTCCGCTAACTGGTTGAATAGGGTTTTTATTTCTTTCTTTTTTCATTTTTAAATAATCTAAGATAATATTATCTCATCTAATTCGTCTATAATAATTTAATGAAAATTTTAATATTTTTTGTTTTTATATTTCAAATTTCCTGTGTAAACGCTGATGAAATTTATAATTTATTAAAAATTCCAAATTTAGAAATTTATAAATTAAAAAATAACAATAACATTCGTTATTTAAGTGCTAAAGGTAATTTTAAAATTGGTATAAATAAAAACATTACCTGCGAAGAAGTTAATATAAATAATCTAAATACAAAATTTCCTTTAATTGAAAAAAATCTTAATCGATATAATTCTAATTTTCTTAATAAGATTAAATTAAAATATGTTGTATTTTGTGAAAATTTATTCATTTCTGAAATTAATACTGGAGGAATACCTGATATTAAAAATAGAACATTAATTTTAGATATTAATTTTAACAAAAAATATTTTGAGAGAATGATACACCATGAAATTTTTCATATGATTCAAAATACTCATATAAAATATTTTGATGAAGATAAATTTTCTTCTTTTAATCATGCCTCATTTAATTATGCTGAATGTTCAACTTGCTCTAATAGACTGAATTTAGATCAATATGAAAAAACTGACGGCTTTTTGACAGAATATTCTAAATCTATACCATCTGAAGATATGGCAGAAATTTTTTCATTTTTAATGACTGATAAAGAAACAATCGAAGTTAAAATTAATAATGACAAAATTCTGAGTAAAAAAGTGAATTATATAAAATTAAACTTAGCTAAAATAGACAAAAATATTTTATGATCAAAACTATTAGAGCGTCAAAATCAGAAAAAATTTTATTTATATTTTTGATTTGTCTTTCAATTTTTGCTTTTACATCTTTTTTTTTATTAAAAAATAAATGTCTATTTGTTGAAAAAAATAATTTAAGTAATCTATATTTTAATGAACCAAATAATATTGCAGTAATGAATGTTGAGTGCGGAAATGTAATAATTGAACTTTATCCAGACATTTCTCCTAAAACTGTAGAAAGATTTAAAATTTTAATTGAAAAAAAAATGTATGATGGTTCTGCTTTTTACAAAGTTTCAGAAAATACTTTTGTACAAGCTGGAGATATTGAGTATGGAAATATAAATAATTTAGATTATTCCAAAATTGGTAGCGGTAACTCTGGATTAGGATTGTTAAAATCTGAATTGAATAATGATTTCAAATTTACGGAAGGAAGTGTGGGTTTTGCTAGAACAACAGAATTTGATACAGAGGATAGTGAATTCTTTATTACATTGAAAGAAATTCCAATTTATCAAGGCGAGTATACTCCAATAGGTAAGGTGGTTTACGGTTTAGATATTTTAACTAAAATTAAAACAGGTAATAAAGCAATTTATGTTTTAAGACCTGATTATATTAAAACATTTAGATTGTTGAATTCTAATTAACTAAAGGTTTGCCGGTTAGCAATATATGTTTAATTCTTTCTTGAGTTTGTTTTGTTTCTATCAATCTCATAAAAGAGTCTAGTTCTAACTTATATAAATCATCCTCTGACAATACTTTTTCAATAGTGGTGTCTCCACCACTTAAAACATTTGCAAGCTCAGTTCCAACTTGCATACCATGATCTAAAATTATCTTTTCATTATATAATTTTTCTAAAACCTTGATCATTTTATCTTTCAATGGTTTTCCAGAAAGTTTAAACTTACACTCTTCTGGAGGAACAAAATCAGTATTTTGATCAATTAACTTTTTTGCTTCTTCAAAAAGGCTGTTTCTGTTCATTATTTTTTTATCCTCTGGTCTTAAATACTTTAATGGCTCAGCTTCTATTGGTGATGTAGCTGTTTTAGCATAACCAATAATATCAAAAACTTTTAGTGACGCATAATCTGGATCTGATTTTGCTTCCTCTGCTTGTGACCATCTCCATAACATTTCTTTGCATCCTCCTCCTGCTGGAACTAATCCAACAATAGTTTCAACTAATCCAACAACTAAATTTGTATGTGAGGCAACAAAATTACTTTGAACCAAAACTTCAAATCCTCCTCCAAGAGTAAGTCCAGATGGAGCGGATACAACTGGATATTTTGAGTATTTTAAAGTTTTACAAGTATCTTGAAAATATTTTATAAATTTTTCTATTGATTTAAAATCACTTTTGTCAGCAAAATTCATTGTATAACTTAAATTCACACCTGCCGAAAATTGCATACTTTCATTAATTACAATTAAAGGTTTGTCGGTTGCATTTTTCAGCGCATCCATTGAATCATAATCTAATGCACAAGCTTTTGTTGTAAATTCAACAATATTAAAATCTTTAAATCTATGAATTTCAGCTGAATTATTTTTATCTAGTTTAATTGCTGAAGGTCTTACTTTTCCTAAGGTTTGAATATCTGTATAAAGTTGTCTTTCACCATAAAAATTTTCATCTTTTGTTTTTGATAAATTTTCTAAAAATTTGTTATTTTCAAAGTTGTCAATTCTTTCAAAGAAATTCTTAACTCCTATAGATCTCAACATTTCGAAAGGACCCATTGCCCAATTAAAACCAAGTCTCATGGCTTCATCAATATCATTAAACTTATCAGTAATTCCTGGAACAAGTGAAGAGGCATATTTAATTATTTTTGAAATCACAACCCAGGCATACTCGCCAAACTTATCTTTTCGATTAATTAAATTATTAATATCAACAGTCTCTATTCCTAAATCTATTTTTTTTGTTGCTGAATAATCTCCTGTTTCTAAATTGATTGCTTCTAAAATTTTTTGATCTCCACTTTTGTTCATTCTATAAAAGCCACCTTTTCCTTTACGTCCAGTGTAGCCAGTATCAATTAATTTTTTTACTAATGGAATTTCTTTTGCAACAATTTGAAATTCATCTTTATCAGAAAGTTCTTTGATAAAGCTTTTTAACACATCAGCCATCAAATCAATTCCAATTAAATCATATAATCCAAAGACTCCTGTTTTTGGGATTCCCATTGGTCTACCGAATACTGCATCAGCTTCTTCTATTGAAAGTTTCATTTTGAATGCTTCCGTCATAGCAACCTGCATAGCGTAAACACCAATTCTATTACCTAAAAACCCTGGAGTATCATTGCAAATTATAGCTCCTTTACCAAGCTCAACTTCACAAAATTTCTTCAAAGAATTAATTTTATTTAAGTCATTATTTTCGTTTTTAACAATTTCTAATAACCCCATATATCTAACTGGATTAAAAAAGTGAGTGATACAAAAATCTTTTTTTTCTTCGTCATTTAGTTTTTCTGATAGAACTTTAATTGGAATTGATGATGTATTTGATGAAACTATTGCACCTTTTTTTCTGTTCTTAAAAATCTTCTCATAAATATTATGTTTAATATCAATTCTTTCTACTACTGCCTCTACCACCCAATCTGCTTCTTTTACTACGTCAAAATTTTCTTCAATATTTCCAACATTAATATTGTTAATTTTTCTTTTATCTATCAGCAAAGGAGGTCTAGATTTATGAATTCTTTCTCTGGCCTTTTCACTGATTTCAGTTGTTAAATCTAAAAGAGTAACTGGTACACCTGCATTACATAAGTGAGCCGCTATCCCACTTCCCATTGTGCCAGATCCAATGACTACAACTTTTTTTATTTCCATAGAAACTTCTATATATGAATAATTTATTCTGGTAAATTATCTATTTATTCCTCTTAATCTCTCAGATCTTCTTCTTAATAACTCTGCACTAATTAATATCAAGGTAGATAAAAGAATTAAACATGTGGCAACTGCAAGAATTGTCGGGCTTAGTTGTTCTCTCAAACCAGTCCACATCTGTATTGGGATAGTTGTATTTTCTAAACCTGCTAGGAATAGTACAACTACAACTTCATCAAAAGATGTTACAAATGCAAACAGCCCTCCAGATATTACTCCAGGTAATATTAAAGGTAATGTTATCTTCATAAATGTATTAACTGGGTTACTGCCTAAGCTTGCAGCAGCTCTCGTAACACTATGATCAAAACCTGAAAGCGTAGCTGTTACTGTTATAACCACAAATGGTGTTCCAAGTATTATATGAGCTAATACTATTCCTGTATGAGTTGCTGCCAAACCAGCTTTTGCCATAAAAAAGAAAATTGCTACACCTGAAATAATTAAAGGAACAATCATGGGTGATATTAAAGTTGCCATTATTAATCCTTTATAAGGCATGTGTCTGCTACTTAATCCTAAAGCAGCAAGTGTTCCTAAAATAATTGATCCAATAGTTGCAAATATTGCTATTATAAAACTATTTTTTGCAGCTAGACCCCAGGGATTTTTTGTTCCATAAATCATATCTTTGTACCATCTTAGAGAAAATGCATCTGGAT
Source organism: uncultured Pelagibacteraceae bacterium (assembly GCA_902587755.1). GTDB lineage: Bacteria > Pseudomonadota > Alphaproteobacteria > Pelagibacterales > Pelagibacteraceae > Pelagibacter. The sequence goes on from CACIMN010000004.1 coordinate 52,457, forward strand.
CAAGATTTTTCATTCCTTCAGAAAAAACTAAAAATTCTTCTGCATTAAACGACAAAGGAAAAATTACAAATAAAGGTGCAATCAAAAAGAAAAAAACAAAGGTACAAATTGTAAGATAAATATAATGCCAAATTCTATATCTAGTTTCTGTGTAACTTGGTAATGCCATAATTATCCTAATTTAATGTTATCAACTCCAACCAATTTGTTATAAATCCAATAAATAACCAAAACTCCTGTCAAAAGCATTAATCCCATTGCTGATGCAAAACTCCAATCAAGAGTTGTCTTCATATGAAATGCAATTTGATTACTTATTAAAGTTCCTGATGCTCCACCAACTAAAGCTGGGGTTATGTAGTATCCTATCGCTAAAATAAAAACTAACAAACATCCAGCTCCTATTCCTGGAATTGTTAAAGGAAAGTAAACTTTCCAAAAAGCAACGAAAGGTGTTCCACCTAATGATTTTCCTGCTCTCATTAAACTTGGTGATATTGTTTTCATAACACTGTACAAAGGTAGAACCATAAAAGGTAATAATATTTGTGTCATCGCAACGTAAGTTCCAACTTTATTGTACATCATCTCTGGCCTGTTATCGTCTCCGACCAAACCAATCATTACAAAGAAATCGTTTACCAAACCTTGTTGCTGCAACAAAATCATCCAACTTGCAGTTCTTACAAGCAAGGATGTCCAGAATGGGAGTAATACACAAATCATCAACAAGTTGCTGTACTTCATAGGAAGTGTTGCCAGTAAATGAGCTATTGGATAACCCATAAAAAAGCTAAAAAGTGTAACAAAAAATGCTATTTCTAAGGTTCTAAGCCATAAAATTCTATGAATTCTTCTATCCTCTTCTACTTGGGTTATACTGCCATCAGAATCAAAGTACATATCAATCCCTTTCAAATATTTTGCTACAGTATAAGGAGGAGCAGTTCTTTTAATTGCTAGCCAGTATTCAACATTTCTCCATCTTTTATGAAGTTTATTAATTTGTTCTTTTATACTAATACTTTCATCAATTTTTTTTCTTTTAATTTGTCTAAAAAGCTTTTTGGTAATTGTATTAAAACCATTTTTTTCTTTATTTAATCTTTGTCCTAATTTTCCATGCTGTTGATTTTCAGCAAGTAATTTGTAGTCCTCATAAAAACTCCGATAAACCTCCTCTGGAGGTAGCTCTTCTAAATTTTCCCATTTTTCCATAGCTTTAAAAGTTTTAGGAAGCATGTTGGTAATCATTTTATCATCAACACTTCTCATAAACATATCGCCTATTGGAAAAATATAAGTGATAACTAAAAATAATAGTAATGGAGCAACAAGAAGAAAGGCTTTTATTTTATTTTTCTTCTCTGCTTTTTTTAGACTGACCTCTAGAGGAATGCCGTCAGTTGTTAAGATTTGTTTAGTTTCAGAGCTCATAAAAAAATAGGGCGGTTAACAATAACCGCCCTAAATATATTATATAAATTCAGTGTTTAAAACTGAAATTATAGTCCTGCTTTCATTGCTTCCCACTTCTCACTGATCTCAGTGTTATTATCAGCCCAGAAGAATGGGTCTACTAAGAAGTAATTCTTAGTGTTTGCAGGAGCTGTTGGCATTTGTGGCATCATTTCAGTTTTACCATCTTTATACCACGGCTCACCAGCAGTAATTACATCAAGTGATGATTTTCTGTATGGTGCATAAGCAATATACTTTGCACTACCAGCTAACATTTCTGTGTTAGTCATCATAGAAAGAGCTTTCTTAGCATCAGCTTCATTTGGTCCACCTTTCACAAGTGCAAAGTATTCGTAATCAAGACCTTGACCATCCCATACTTGTACTAGTGGTGCACCTTCACCAACTATTGCGTTAAAGAATCTTCCGTTCCAGCCTGTTGCCATTACAACTTCACCACTCATTAAAAGTTCTGGTGGTTGAGCACCTGCTGACCAGAATACACATCCACCATTTGGATCTGTACATAATGCTTTAATTTTATTCATCGCTCTGTCAATTCCGCCATCTTCTAGAAGTTTTCTATAAACTCTAGTTCCACCATCTCCTAATTTAACTCCATCTGCAGCTAGTGCAATTTCTAAATTAGTTAAAGCGCTGTTATAGATAGCTCTTTTTCCAGGAAACTTTTTAGTATTAAAGAAATCTTTAATAGTTTTTGGAGTGCCGTTAACATTGTTTTTGTTATAAGCATAGTTCCAAGAATATAGAATGTTACCTACAGCACATTCACTCGGCATTGGAGCGAAGAAATCTTCACTCGCTGGAGTTCCATCTGGTGCTGCTGGGAAATCTTTGTCAAAATCAAATTTAACAAATAAACCTTCATCACATCCATTAATAGTATCGAATGCGAATAAGTCTATAATATCCCAAGTGATAGCACCTGCTTCTTTTTGTGCTTTGATCTCTGACAAACCACCAGAATAGTCAACCCAGTTGATCTCTACTCCAAGTGCTTTTGCAGTCGGATCACCATACCCTAGCTTTTGAGACTCTGTATAAGCTCCACCCCATGATGCTACAGTAACAGCAAAGGCTGAAGATGTTAGAGATACAACAAAAGAAAGAGCAAGTAATAATTTACTTATTTTTCTCATTATTCCTCCGTTTAAACGTTAATATAAATTAATTTATATAAGTAAAAGTACAACAAATAGGGATGATTAAGTCAACAGCTGATTTTGTTGTTAGATACATGTATTAAACATATATATTTTTAAATGAGATTATTTTGGGTCTAATGCTCTAGCATCAATACTATTCCATCCAATATTTATATCTTGACTAACTTTTAATTCTAAATTGGATGTACTGTTAGGGACTTTAAGAATAAACTCAGAGCTTCCTAAAAGATTCAATCTTACCCTTGTATGATCTCCGTGATAAATTACTTCTTCAATCTTACCAGTAAACATATTATCCATTTTCTCACTTGGATTTATCAATGCTCTTTCAGGTCTCAATGAAACAGTAGTTTTTTCACCTTTAGACTTTACTGATATAGGATTAGCTAATATTTCTGAATTAGCTAATTTAACTTTACATTTATCTTTATCAATATCTACTATTTCTCCGTTAAAAGTATTATTTTCACCAATAAACTCTGCAACAAAAGAATTCACTGGTTTTTCATATAATTCTGCAGGATTTGAAAGTTGTTGTACTTTTCCATCATTGAATACAGCTATTCGGTTTGACATGGTTAATGCCTCACTTTGATCATGAGTTACATATACAACTGTTACACCAATACTTTCATGAATATGTTTAATTTCATATTGCATACTTTCTCTTAAATTTTTATCTAATGCACCCAAAGGCTCGTCCATTAAAACAACTGCTGGATCAAATACCAATGCTCTCGCAACTGCTACCCTTTGTTGTTGACCACCTGATAGCTGAGCTGGCATTCTGGTTTCAAAACCGTTAAGTGAAACCATCGATAAAGCTTTATCAACTTTTTTATCTATTTCATCTTTTTCAACTTTTCTTACTCTTAATGGGAACGCTAAGTTTTCATATACTGTCATATGTGGAAACAATGCATAGTTTTGAAAAACCATACCAATACCTCTCTTATGTGGAGGAATGTTAGAAATTATATTTCCATCTAATAATATTTCACCGTGAGTTGGCGTTTCAAATCCAGCTAACATCATCAAACAAGTTGTTTTACCTGAACCAGATGGACCAAGCATAGTTATGAACTCCCCTTCTGCAATATCTAATTGAAGATCTTTAACGACAAGAACTTTACCGTCATAACTTTTATCTACTTTGTCGAATTTTACAAACTCTGGATTTTTAGACATAAAAGTGAATATAAAACATTTGTGTAAATAGATTTCAATAGCTAATTAACTCTTAATATGAAGCTCTTTTGGAAAATTACAGAACAATTCTGATCCATTCTCTGTAACTCTTATTGCCTCAGATGCTTCAACACCCCAATCACCAAACTGCATCACTGCTATCATATGAAAACAAACATTAGGCTCAAGTATTGTCATATCTCCCTTATAAATATTAAGCGTATGTTCACCCCAATCAGGAGGATAACCAATTCCTATCGAATAGCCTGTTCTAGATTTTTTTTCTATTCCGTATTTATCTAATATTTTCCAAAAAGCTTGAGCAACATCATCTGCTGTATTGCCAGGTTTAATTTGACTTATGCCTGCATTTAAAGCTTCGATTGTTTTATTCATTGTATCAATCTTTAATTGATTAGGCTTTCCTAACAAAACTGTTCTCGCCATTGGAGCATGATATCTCTTATAAACACCAGATAATTCAATAATTGTAGCCTCACCTTCTACAAATTTATCTTGTGTTGCTGTTAAATGTGAAGCTGAAGTACCTTTTCCTGTTGGAAGTAAAGTTGCAATACTAGAATATTCACCTCCAAATTCCTCTGTTCCATAAAATAAAGTTTTTTGAATTTCACCAACTGCATCACACTGTCTGACACCTGGTTTAATAACCTCCATTGCAGTTTTCATTCCTTTTTCAGAAATTTTTGCGGCAGATTTCATGAAATCTATTTCGGCATTTGATTTAACTAGTCTAGCCCAGTTAACTAAACGATCGCTATCTTTAATCTTTGAGTTAGGCAACCCTTGCTTTATTTTTTCATAACAAAACGCAGTGAAGTAATGTGCATCCATTTCTAGGCCAATACATGAGTTGTCCCATTTTCTTTCTTTTATAATTTCTACTAGGTTGTCATAAGGATGTTTTGGCCATGTGTGAATATAATTTTCATCATAAACTAAAATATTCTCATCCTTTAAATAAGTTTTAATATATGCACCACCTGCATCTTGAGCCCTTACAAAACATAAAGGCTCATCTTCATCTATATGAACAATTGCACATTGTGCATAATAAAAAGACCAAGCATCATAACCTGTTAGGTAATTCATATTGTTAGTGTCATGTGAGATTAAAAGTTCGATGCCTTTTTCTTGCATCATTTTTTTAACTTTTTTTAATCTTTGCTTGTATTCTTCTTTTGTGAAAAGCATTAATTTTCTTTAAATAATTTACCAAATCCTTCGACAGAATTATTTTTATTTATTTTAACAAGGGTATCCCAAATCAAAGCCTGGTTGCTAGATAAAACTGTAATATTTAATTTTTTCTCTAATTTATCAATAATTGGCAATACTGGTAAAGCTGTACAAGAAACAAAGAGTGCCTCTGCCCCATTTAAATCTATTTCAGATAGAACATTATATAAATAATTCTGATCAACTTTTCCGATATCGTAATCAGCCTTTATATCAAAGTAAGAATTTGAAGTAACTTCAAATCCTTCGCTTTTAAAATATTCCAAAACTTCGTCGTTAAGTTTTTTGCTATAAGGTGTAAATAGACTTATTTTATTTATATTTAATTTCTTTAATGCTTTGATTGCAGCAGTACTTGGAGTTGTAACTTCCGCCATGGGTTTTGCAGCTTTTACTTTTTTCTCAATTGATTCATAACCGGCAGCTATTGTTCCAGATGTACAACCATAAACAACACAATCGATATCCTGATCAGGTAATATATCTTTTGTTACGTCGGTAACTTTATTTGACATTTTAATCAAATTTTCTTTTGTTAGTGGGTTATAACATTCGATACGATTTACAAAGAAATCGACTTCTCTATCCTTAATGACGTTTATAAAATCTCTTTCAATCATAAAATCGCTTGCAAGCGCAATAAGACCAATTCTTGGATTAGATTTGGTAATGTATTTAGGATCTATTTTTGTTGAATTCATATTTTAAAAGGTGAATATATCAGAAGTTCTTTAATAATCATTAATATAAAAAATAGGTATGAATATAAAAGATACTTTCGTAGCATCCTTAGTGCCTATTTTTTTAGGCTTTGGTTTTGTTATAGCTAAACCAGCTTTTGAGTCTTTCCCTCCTATTCTTTTAATGGGAATCAGATTTACATTTGCTGCTTCATTGTTAATTTGGTGGTTTCCAATTCCAAAAGGATATTTAAAAAGAATTTTTGCTGCATCATTAGTAGCTAATACGTTGCAATATAGTATTACATATACTGGTTTAGATTTAATTGATGCATCTTCAGCAGTTCTTTTGGTTCAGATGGAAGTTCCGTTTGGAGTTATTTTTGCTTACTTCATGCTTAAGGAGAAACCAACTATCAGAGCTTTAATAGGTATAGCTGTTGCATTTGTTGGTGTTTATATTTTAACTGGATCTCCTAACTTAGATGGAAAGTTTATTGGAATTGGACTTACAATTTTAGGCTCTGCTATATGGGCTCTAGGACAAGTTATGGTTAAACCTTTAAGCAAAGAAATAAATCCTTTAGCTTTAGTTGCTTGGTTAGCATTATTCTCTGGACCAACATTAGTAATGCTATCTGCAATAATTGATGGAAATACAATTAATTATCTAACATATGCAAAATTTGATCATTGGATTATTGCTATTTATATTGGTTTCATCATGCAGCCAATTACATACGGTTGTTTCTATTATGTTTTAAAAAACAACCCACTTTATAAAGTACTTCCTATTGTTACTATGGGTATACCCCCAACAGGTTTACTAGCCGCTATATTTCTTTTAGGTGAAGAACCAACAGCAGAATTATTTATAGGTGGTGCAATTATCATAGTTGGTGTGATTTTAATTGTATTTACAAAAAACAAAAAAGAAGGGGAAATAAAATGAAAATTGGATTTATCGGTTTAGGTAATGTTGGAGGAAAACTTGCTGGAAGTTTGTTAAGAAATAACTTTGATCTTACTGTAAGAGATTTGGATGAAAATTTAACAAATTCTTTAAAAGACTTAGGCGCTAAAGTTGCAAAATCCCCAAAAGAATTAGCTGAACAATCCAATTTAATCATTACCTCTCTTCCTTCTCCTGAGATTTCTGCAGAAGTTATGGAAAGTCAAGATGGAGTTCTTAATGGTCTATCAGAAAATAAAATTTGGCTAGAAATGAGCACAACAGACGAAAACGAGGTTAAGAGACTTGGTGATAAGGTAATAGAAAAAAAAGCTATCCCTTTGGATGGACCTGTGAGTGGCGGATGCCATAGAGCAGCAACGGGCAATATTGCAATATTTGTTGGTGGGGAAAGAAAAGCATTTGAAAAAATTTTACCTGCATTAACTGTAATGGGAAGAAAAATATTGCACACTGGTGAGCTTGGTACAGCAAGTGTATTAAAAGTAATTACAAATTATCTAGCATCTGTTCATTTAGTTGCATTAGGTGAGGCTTGGACTGTAGCAAAAAAATCTAATTTGGATTTGGCAAAAACTTATAAAGGAATTGCTATTTCTTCTGGTAACTCATTTGTACATGAAACTGAGAGCCAGGTTATATTAAATGGATCTTATAATATAAATTTTACAATGGATTTAGTTTTAAAGGATACAGGTCTATTTGATAATCTAGCGAAAAAACTTAATACTCCTTTAGAAATTTCTCCACAAATAGTTGAAATTTTTAAAGATGGTCAAAAAAAATATGGTTCCAGGGCTTGGTCTTCAATGATTGTAAAAAGGATGGAGGATTTAAATAATATTAATTTTAGAGCTGATGGTTTTCCTGATGAGTTAATTGATAGTGAGCCAGAGGAAAAAGGATATGAAATTTAATTAATGTGTTAAGATAGAAAATGTTAGATAAAAGAAAATTTTACATTAATGGTCAATGGGTTGATCCAATTAAAAAAAATGATTTTGAAGTCATTAATCCATGCAATGAGGAGCCTTTTGCTATTATTTCTTTAGGTTCAACAGAAGACACAGATTTAGCAGTTAAATCAGCAAAAAATGCATTTGAAAGCTGGAAAGAAACAAGCAAGGAAGAAAGGCTTAGTTTACTTGAAAAATTATCATCAGTTTATAAAAAAAGATTTAATGAAATGGCCGAGGCTATTTCTCTTGAAATGGGTGCGCCAATGGATTGGGCAACAGATGTTCAAACAGCTTCAGGGAAAGATCATTTAGATGATTTTATTTTAAGATTAAAAAATTTTAAATTTGATGAACACTTTGATAATAAATCAAATAATCATATCTATTATGAGCCAATTGGAGTTTGTGGATTAATCACACCGTGGAATTGGCCAATTAATCAAATTGCTTTGAAGGTTGTTCCAGCATTCGCAACTGGATGTACAATGATTTTAAAACCATCAGAGATTGCTCCTATTTCTGGAATGCTATTTGCAGAAATGATTGATGAAGCAGGTTTTCCAAAAGGAGTATTTAATTTAGTAAATGGTAATGGTGAAGGAGTAGGAACTGATATTTCAAGCCACCCTGATATTGACATGGTTTCTTTTACAGGTTCAACACGAGCAGGAAGATTAATTTCAAAAAACGCTGCAGAAACAATTAAAAGAGTTTGTCTTGAATTAGGTGGTAAAGGTGGAAACATTGTTTTTGCTGACAGTTATAAAGATGCAGTAAGAGATGGCATTCGAAATGTAATGAGCAATTCTGGTCAATCTTGTGATGCACCAACTAGAATGCTTGTTGAAAAATCAATTTATGAAAGAGCTGTTAAAGAAGCGGTTGATGAAGCAAACAAAATTAAAGTAGATCAAGCTTCAAAAAAAGGAGATCATATAGGACCAGTAATTTCTAAAGTTCAATATGATAAAATTATAAATCTTATTGAAAGTGGAATTTCTGAAGGTGCAACTCTTGCAGCAGGTGGACCTGAGTTACCAAATGGTTTGAACAAAGGATACTTTATTAAACCAACTATATTTACAGATGTAACTAATGAAATGAGAATTGCTAAAGAAGAAATTTTTGGACCTGTGTTATCTATAATTCAATTTGAAACTGAGGATGAGGCAGTCAATATTGTAAACGATACTTCTTATGGTCTTGGAAATTATTTACAAACTGAAGATAGAGAGAAAGCACATAGAGTTGCAAAAAAATTAAGATCAGGCTGTGTTTATATTAATGGCAATGGAGCTGATGCCGGAACTCCATTTGGTGGTTACAGGCAATCGGGTAATGGTAGAGAAGGAGGTGTTTGGGGCCTTGAGGAATATCTTGAAGTAAAAAATGTTACTGGTTGGAATTAACCGAATTTTTTAAATATCTAAGTCTTCCAATAATTTCATCTCGATCCATGTAATATCCTTGCAAGTGTCTATGTCCTGAGTTTGGATCATATTCAGTTCTACCGTGTAATAATCGTCTATTGTTAAAAGAAAAAATATCACCTGGTTCTAATCTAAATCTAATCTGAAATTGATCGTCATGAAGCAAATTTCCAAATCGGTGATGAGCTTTGTAAACTTTATCCATCAAATCAGGATGACAGTCTAAAGCATCCATGGTTGCTACACTAAACCTTATATCGTGGTAATCGTTATCTTTGGTTAGAGATATCGCAGGTGCATAATAACTTCTTACAGACTCTTGTGTATAATCCATGTCTCTAAATTTTAAGTGAACGTTTACTAACGTATCAAATATTTCTTTCTCATTTTTTCTCAAATAATCCGCTACCGCAAAGCCATCCACAGCGGATGAATCTCCTCCCGTTGCTGAATTTACTAAACAATGAAGAAATTGATATCCAGGTGGTGTTTCAAACCATGGTAAATCCATATGATTTCTCAAAGCATGCGCTGTGTAAGCAGAATTATTTGGTTTAGGAATGTTAATTACTTCAAACGGTGTTTTAAAAAAAGTTTCTCTGGTATGGCTAATTCTATTTAGAATTTTAAAGCCAGAATTATTTTTAGTTGGAGCATTTTTTACTATAGCAATTCCAGTGTGATGTAAGAGCTCCAACCATCTGACAAGTCCCTCATCTGAACTCATAATTTTATCATGTTCAATCTCAATTGACTTCAGATCATTTTGTAAAGAGTTGTCCCAAAGTTGATATGGAGATTTATATTCTAAATTATTTTTTATAGTATAGCAGTTTTCTCTTAACCAATTTTGGTCGTAATAACTTACGTGGTCACCTTCACTCCATTCAATTTCAAGCTTACCTTCATTATTTACTGTAAATTTTTTTGGATTAATTTTGTTTGATACTTTTAAAATATTAAACATTCTATGACGTGAGTCTTTATCGTGTGCAGTTGGACAATTATCTCTTAACCATAAATAATTAAATTTACTTTTTTTTCCATCGCTCCAGTCAACTTCTAAATTTGTAGAATTTTTAGTTATATTTTTAATTGTAAAATTTTGTTCCATTAATTTTTATAATTTGAATGTTCTCTCTCTAGTTTTCTTAATAAAGCAGCCCACTCTGTTTTTCCATCATAATTATAATCATCAGAGTCACTCATGTTTTCCCAGAAATATGCAGCTTTTTGTTTATCTATTTCATGTTTATTTAAACCCATAGCAAGATTTTTTACCTGAACTGAACATGCTTGCTCTAGATAATAAGCTCTAAAAAATGCTTCTGCAGCAGTTTTTCCTACTGTGTAATATCCATGATTTCTAGTAATCAAAATATCATGTTTGCTAATTAGATTTTCAAATTTACTTCCAAATTCTTTGTCCTCAACAAATTCATAATCAATATATCCAACAAGATGATTTAAATAAACTGCAGCCTGTGAGAGATACATTAAACCCTCTTTAGTGCCACCAACCGCCATCACATCGTTGGCATGTCCGTGAACATAAAAGTTTACATCATTTCTTTTGTTAAAAATCCATTGAGCAAGATTAATGCATCCATCGTTTAACCAAGGTCCCTCTGGATCTAATTTTTTTCCGTTTTGATCAATTTTAACTAAGGATGAAGCAGTAATTTCTTCATAAAACATTCCATATGGATGAACGAAAGAACAATTCTTATCTTCAGCAGATCTTGCCCCTGCACATTGATTTGCAAGATCTGTCATTCCGTACATATGTAAAATTCTATAGAGAGCAGACAACTCTAGTCGCACATCTTTATCTGTTTGCGCCATATACAAAATTCTTATTTAAAAAATAATTAAAAGCAAATAAATACAACCTTTATTTCTTAAAACAATTGTAAGTTGTATAATATTTGTTTTACATATGATGATTGTAACTGTTAGAACATTGCATCATGTCAAAAATTGAGATCAACAACGTTTATAAAATTTTTGGAAACAACCCTACTTCTGTACTGCCAATGGTAAAAGATGGTGCAACAAAAGATGAAATTTTAGAGCAAACTGGCCATACTGTTGGATTAGATAATGTTTCACTTAAAATTGAAGAGGGAGAAACATTTGTCTGCATGGGTTTATCAGGATCAGGAAAATCAACACTCATAAGACACTTAAATAGACTAATCGATCCAACTGATGGTGAAATTTTAGTTGAGGGCACGAATGTAATGTCACTTGATAAAGATAAACTTATTGAATTTAGAAGACATAAAATGAGTATGGTATTTCAAAGATTTGGCTTATTCCCACATAAGACAGTTATTCAAAATGTTGGTTATGGACTAGAAATGCAGGGAAAAACTGAAGATGAAAGAAATAAAATCTCAATGGAAAAAATTGATGCTGTTGGTCTAACTGGTTTTGAAAATCAATACCCAGCTCAATTATCAGGAGGAATGCAACAACGTGTAGGTTTAGCACGAGCATTAGCGACAGATACAGACATAATGTTAATGGATGAAGCATTTAGTGCTCTAGACCCATTAATAAGAAGTGATATGCAAAAACAATTGATTGATCTTCAATCAGAATTAAAAAAAACAATTGTATTTATTACTCACGATTTGGATGAATCATTAAGATTGGGAGACCATATTGGAATATTAAATTCTGGTAAATTGGTTCAAGTAGGAACTCCTGAGGAAATCATTATGAACCCTGCTGATGATTATGTAAAAGCTTTTGTGAAAGATGTGAACAGAGCAAAAGTTATCAAGGCAAAAATTATTATGAAAACTGCTGATCAAGCAAATGATATAGATAAATCAAACTTAATAAAAGTAAATGAAGAGGAATTTATTGAAGATTTTTTACCAAAAATTGTCTGTTCTGATTCAAATTGTGAAGTAGTTGATAAAAGTGGAAATGTGAAGGGATACATTTCAAACCAAGAATTACAATCTTCTTTAACAAGATCATAAAGTGTTATTAAAAACTTTTGAAGTCAAAAAAGAATGGGTTGATTATAACAATCATATGAACATGGCTTATTATGTGCTTGTTTTTGATCAAGCATGGGAAGTTGCTCTTGAAAAATTTAAAATGGGAGGAACGGCAGCAAAAGATTTAAACAGAAGTACAATGGTTGTTGAAACTAATACCAAATATTTAAATGAGGTAAAAGAGGGAGAAATGGTAAATGTTAATTTGACTTATTTTGATTATGATAAAAAAAGATTACATTTAAAAATGGAAATGATTTCTCAAAAAACTAACAAACTTTCAGCTTCTATGGAATGGATATCGCTATATATAGATTTAAGCAAAAGGAAAGTTACTGAATTTGAAGAAGAAAAAGTAAAATTAATGAAAGATTTTATTGAAGAAAATAAGTCAAAATTTTCAAGCGAAGGTCTTCTATTATCCTCTAAATTAAAGAAATAATTAAATATTCTATACAATTTTTTTTTGATATAGGTGCATAATGAGCGCTAATAATAATTCAAAAGGAATACTTTTAATTATTACTGCAATGACATTTTTTGCAATGCAGGATGCTTTAATTAAATTTATTTTTGAAAAAGCAGCTTTATATGAAATATTTTTTGGAAGATATTTTGTTGCAGCAATTTTGCTGTTTGGTTACATAAAATTTAGAAAACAAAAAGTTTCTCTTAAAACTTACTATCCTTTTTTAACAATACTAAGAGTGGTTTTGCATTTTATTGCTTTTTCTGCTTTCTTTATCTCATTAACTTTTATGCCTTTAGCAACAGCAAATGCTCTATTTTTTTCCTCCCCTTTTTTCGTATCAATTTTTGCAAAGTTATTTTTAAAAGAAACTATTGGTATTAGAAGGTGGTCAGCAATTATATTTGGTTTTGTTGGAGTTTTTATTGTCTTAAATCCAAATTTTTCAGACTTTGAGTATCGGAGTCTTTTACCAGTTTTTTGTGCATTTTGTTATGCTGCCTCTATGACAATCACTAAATATACATCTGATAAGGATGACGTTAACACCCAACTTTATTACTTTTATCTAATTGCAATATTGCTGTGTGTAATTTTGTATTTTGTTATGGGAAGTGGTCAGCTAAATAATCCAAACTTTGATCCAACAATACAATTCATCTTTAGAGAATGGTTTTCAAATACTGAATATACATGGAAATTTATTTTATTTTTTGGTTTTGCTGCATCAATAGCTTTTGTTTGTATTTTTTCAGCATATATAGTTGCATCACCATCAGTTGTTTCTTTGTTTGAGTACTCATTAATAATAATGTCTATGATACCTGGCTACTTTTTATTTAATGAGGTACCAACGACCAGAACATTTATTGGTGTTGCGTGTATTATAGCAGCTGGAATTTATATTTATATAAGAGAGAGAGTTAGAGATCAATTTATTGCAACAGAAACACCGGTTAGAAGATGAGCAAGAGCTTTATACCAACAATTAATATTTCATCTTTAATAAAAAATAATTTTGAAACTCAAAATGCATTTAAAACAATTAAAGAAATTGAAAAAGCTTGTGTCAATGTAGGATTTTTTCAAATTACTGGACATGGAATTAATCAGAAAGAAATAAAAAAAACATGTGAAGTTGCTAATAAATTTTTTAATTTGCCAGAAAGCACAAAAATAAGATTAGCACCTAAAAAATGGAATAAAAAAAATAAAAATTTATACAGAGGATATTTTCCTAATGATGTTAATGGAAAAGAAGGTCTGGATATAGGTGATTTAAAAGTAACTAAAAAATATTCTTCAAATCTCAAAAATCAATACATAGAGTTTATTAATCTGGGCGTGTGTTTTAATAAAAACTCAATTAATACTTTAAACAAATATTTTGATAACATTTATAGATTGAGTGAAATATTGTTTAAAAGTCTGATAAAACTTAATAAAAAAAATCCTGATATTTCTAGTGCAGCTTTTTCAAGATTAAAAACATTAAGTACTTTAAGATTTAATTATTACCCAAATCAAACTAAACCAGTAGAAATATCAAAACAAGATGGAGTAGCGCTTGGATGTGAAACTCATGTTGATAGTGGAATATTTACAGTTCTCTACCAAGATAGAAAAGGTGGATTACAAGTACAAAATAGAAAAAACAAAAAATGGTATGATGTACCATTTAATAAAAATGCTTTAGTAGTAAACACGGGAAGAGCTTTAGAATATTTAAGTAAAGGTAAATTTAAAGCAACCAATCATAGGGTTTTGTGGAATAAAAGTAAGAGGCTCTCTGTTCCTTTTTTCTTCGAACCCTCATATGATTTCAAAATGAACCAATCATTTTTAAATGGAAGCAAATTCAAAAATAATGGTCTAATTTATGAGAAATTTCTTAACAAATCTTTAAAGAAATTTATTGAATATCAACGTTAGTAATTATAAAGTTTACATATAAAGCGATACATAACTCGTCGTTAAATTCAAAAATTTACGAAAGTGGGATCGGTCGTCTTTAAATTAATTTTTAAAGGAGGCTTTATGAAATTTGGTTATTTTTGTAACACCACAAACTGGACACACAAACCTTATCATCAATTGCTAGATGAGACTAAAGAAATTACAGAATACTGTGATCAAAACAAATGGAATTCAATTTGGTTTACAGAACATCACTTCAATCACGAGGGAATGGAGTCTTGTACAAATCCATTAATGATGGGTGCAGATGCAGCTGCAAGAACAAAAAATATAAGAATAGGCCAAGCGGCAAACGTTATTACTTTTCATAATCCAATAAGATTAGCAGAAGATATTGCAACATTAGATCAACTTTCAAAAGGGAGAGTTGAAGTAGGTGTAGCAAGAGGAATTTATGGTAGAGAAGCAATAAATCTAAACAAAGAGGCCGATTTAAAAGATCAGGCTAAAAATTTCAGATTATTTGCTGAGACTTTAGAGGTATTAAAGAAAGCATGGAGTGAAAAATTTTTCAATCATCAAGGAGAATTTTATACTTATCCATCACCAAATTATGTTTGGCAGCATGATATGAGCCCTCCAAGTGAAGAATTTATGAATATGGAGGACAGTACTATGAAAAAAATTAGTGTTGTTCCACAGCCATATCAACAGCCGCATCCTCCAATTCATCAAGTTGTTGACGGAATTAGATCAATTGAGTGGGCTGCTGAAAATAACATTAATATTATTATGTGGATTCCAACTGTAAAAGCTTTGAAACCAAAATTTGAAGCTTATAAAAATAAAAGATCAGAGGTAACAAAGAAAAATATACCTCTTGGCGAAGGGGTGTCTCTTGTAAGAGATATGTTTGTTGCAGATACGATGGAAGAAGCAAAAGAAAAAGCTGGTGAACATATGGTAAATTATATGAGATGGGTTTGTCATTGGAGAGGTTTGGGAAATCATATGGATCCTGGCGAAGAGCTACCTGAAACAAAAGGTAAATTGGATTTATTGAATTATGAATTTTTACATAAAAGAAACATGTTATTTGGAACACCAGAATATGTGATTGATAAAATTCATGAATTAAAATCTGAACTCAATTTACAAAATTTGCAAGTTTGGTCTAATTTTCCAGGTGTGAAGCATAAAGATTGTATGAAAAGTATAAAACTTTTCACAGAAAAAGTTATGCCTCACTTCCAAGATGACTTTGATACTGAAGTAAAAAAAGTTTCGTGAATAAAAGACGAAAAAGAATTAGCGGCGGACAAGCTGCTGTTCAATCATTAAAAAAAGAGAGAGTAAAACATGTTTTTGGACTTATTGGTTCAGCAACTATGGAAATGTTTGATGCTCTTTATCATGAGAAAAGTATAAAATTTATTGGTGTCAGAGATGAAAGAACTGGCACACATATGGCTGATGGTTATGCAAGAGCATCCAATAGATCTGGGGTAATTATTGCAGGCCAAAACGGACCTGGCGCTACTAATTTAGTTACAGGAGTTGCTCAAGCAAAAGCAGCCTTTTCTCCAGTTGTTGCAATTGCAGGTTCGTATTCAACTAAAGATAAAATGGAAGATGCATTCCAAGGTTTAGATCAACAGTCTTTGTTTGCACCTATTACAAAGAAAACCTGGACTATAAAAAATTCAAAAATAATTCCAAAAATTATGAGTGATGCTTTTAGTTTGGCAATGAAACCTAGAAAGGGACCTGTATGTGTAAATTTACCAAGAAATATATTAGCAGCTTCAAACAAGTATAATATCAATGTTAAAAAACCATCTTTCGAAAATGAGAGTAAACAAAAAGGAAGTAAAGAAAATATCAAAAAGGCTGCAAAATTAATTGAATCTTCAAAATGTTCAGTAATTATTGTTGGTGCAGGAATTAAATATAATTCTAAATACAAAGAGGTAATAAAATTAGCTGAGCTATGCAATTTACCTATTGTTACAGCAGCGGGTCACGGAGATGCAATTCCTTTTGGTCATAAATTAAATGCTGGACAAATGGGTCCTAGAGGAAATCCTGTTGCATCAAGATTAGTTAAAAATGCAGATGTTATCTTAGCAATTGGAACGCGTTTAGGATTTAATTCAACTTTTTACTCCTATGAAAATATAAATAAAGAAGCAAAAATAATTCAAATTGAACTGGAAAAAACAATGCTTGGAAAATATTTTCCTGTAAAAGTTAAGATACACGCAGATGCTGCGACTGCAACTAAACAGCTTTACGAAGAGATTAAAAAAGAGAACATTGAATTAAATATTAAAGATTGGACTAATTCTTATTTAAAAGAGAGAAAAGAATATTTGATAAATAGAAATAAAGAAAATTTAGGTTCAAATTTTCCTATACAACCGAAAGGGCTATTTAAACAATTGAGAAAAGTGCTACCAAGAAACTCAGCAATTACTCTTGATGCTGGAACGTTATGTTTGCAAGCTACAGATGCTTTAGAATATTATGATCCTCCTTCATTATTTACTCCATTGGATTTTGGTTTAGTTGGTTTTTCTTTTGCATGTGGCCTTGGTGTCAAGGTTGCAAAGCCTAAAAAAACAGTTGTTAGTCTTATGGGTGATGGAGGTTTCGGCATGACAATATCTGAGTTAAGCACTGCTGTTGAATATGGAATTAATACAACAACTATTGTGATGAACAATCAAAGTTGGGGGGCAGAAAAAGCTTATCAAAAAGATTTTTTTGGAAAAAGATATTTAGGTGCAGATATTACCAGTCCATCTTTTGATAAAGTTGCGGAACTTTATGGCGCAGAAGGTTTTAAAGTTAAAAAAATTTCTGAGATTAATGAAGCTGTAAGAGCAGCAATTAAATCGAACAAGCCATCTGTGATAGATGTTGATGTAGATCCGAAAGCATTATACAGTTTTAGAAGAGATAGTTTCAAACATAGAATAAAAAAATGAAATTAGAATTAAGAAAATTTACAAAATTTGTAGACAAGACTTTTATTGAAGGTGGTAAAGAAGCAAAAGAACCAGTTTTAATGGTATCAGTAGCAGCTGTGTTTAAAAATCCATGGCATGGTCAGGGTTTTGTTGAAGATCTCAGACCAACTATTTTAAATCTTGCACCAAAGCTAGGTGATTTACTTGTTCCAGAATTGATAAAAGAAATAGGATCACCTGAAAAAATATTGGCATATGGTAAGGCAGGTGTAGTTGGATTGAACGGTGAAATAGAGCATGCTTCAGCTTTTATTCATACTTTAAGGTTTGGTAATAAATTTAGAGATGCTGTTGGCGGAACTTCCTATTTAAGTTTTACAAATACAAGGGGACCTGCTGGATCAAAGATTGCGATTCCCATGATGCATAAAACAGATTCTGGATTGAGACCATATTACCTAACTCATGAATTTACTATTCATGATGCACCCTTTGATGATGAGGTGGTTATTGCAATTGGTGGGGCATCAAGTGGTAGAGCACATGCAAGAACTGGTGATAGATATCAAGACATGAAAGAAATGGGTATCGAACCAAAATAATTCTTGATGACGACAGGAACTACTGCCTCAGGAACTTATTACTTATTCAATAAAAAGGATCAAGGTGTACCAATAGTATTTGTGCATGGTGTAGGTCTTACTCACGAAATATGGCAGCCTCAACTTGAATTTTTTAATTATCATTCGACTCTTGCTTATGACATTTTAGGTCATGGAAAATCTTCATTAGAAAATAAGGAAATTAGTTTTGATAATTTTTCTGACCAACTAATTACATTAATTGACCATCTTAATATAAAAAAAATACATCTTGTAGGTTTCTCTATAGGGTCTTTAATCGCACGAAATTTTGCAACTAAACATAATGAACGTTTACAAACCTTAACTCTTTTATGTTCTATTTATAAAAGAACTGAGGAACAACAAACAATTGTTAATCAAAGATTTGAACAAGCAAAAAAAGAATTAAAACTCTCAAAACAAGCCCTGAAAAGATGGTTTACTGACAAATATCTAAAAAATAATCCAGAAATTTATGAAAAAATAAGTTCAATTTTGTCTGCAAATAATATGAATAATTTTTTAAAGGTTTACGAGCTATTCGTTAATCATAAAAATGATGAAGATTTTAAAAAAATTAAAGCAAGCACACTGATTATGACAGGTGAATACGACATTGGCTCAACTGTAAAAATGTCTCAAGAATTGAATAGTTTGATATCTAAAAGTCAATTAAAGATCATTAAAGATGGAAAACATCTTTGTGGTATTGAGTGTGCTGATGATGTAAATTTAACAATCAAAAATTTTATTGGATCAGATGAGTAAATTAAAGCAATATAAAATGTTTATTAATGGTGAGTGGGTAGACTCTGAAAGTAAAAAAACATTTGAAACTTTAAATCCAGAACATAATGAGCCATGGGCAATTGTTCCAGAGGCAAGTGCTAAAGATGTTGATAATGCAGTTAAAGCTGCTCAAAAAGCATTCGAGGGTGAATGGCCAAAGTTACTTCCTAGAGAAAGAGCTAAATATTTAAGAGCTATTGGAAATCAATTAAGAGAGAATGCAGAAATGCTAGGAGAAATAGAAACAATTGATACCGGAAAACTTTACAGAGAAACAAAAAAGCAAGCAGTTTATATAGCAGAATATTACGACTATTATGCTGGCTTGGCAGATAAAGTTGAAGGAACGGTTTTGCCAATAGATAAACCAAATGTTCAAGCAATAACAACCAGAATACCTATAGGTGTTATAGCTGCAATAATTCCTTGGAATTCACAAATGTTTTTAACTGCCACTAAAGTTGCACCAGCTCTTGCAATGGGTAACACAGTTGTAATTAAATCCTCCGAACTTGCTCCTGCTGTTTTATTTGAATTTGCAAAGTTAATTGAAAAAACTGGTATCCCTAAAGGTGTGGTGAATGTAATTACAGGATTTGGGGATCCTTGTGGTAAAAGTTTGACTACGCACAATCTAGTTGAAAAAGTTGCATTTACTGGAGGTCCTGAAACAGCGAGACATATAATTAGGAACTCTGCTGAAAATTTATCTGAAGTAAGTTTGGAATTGGGTGGAAAAAGCCCAGTTGCAGTATTTGATGATGCAGAACAAGAAAATGCAATAAATGGAATTACCGCAGGTATATTCGGTGCAAGTGGACAAAGTTGTATAGCAGGATCAAGACTTTATTTGCAAAAAGGAATTTATGATGAATTTTTAAATAAACTTTCAAATCGTGCATCAAAAATAAAAATTGGAGCACCAATGGATCCAGAAACTGAGATGGGTCCTTTAAGTAATTTTAAACAATTGGAAGTAATAGAAAAAAATATTAAAGAGACAATTGATCAAGGTGGAAAAATTAAGTGTGGAGGTAAAAGACATTCTTTCTCAAATAAAGGGTATTACTTTCCCCCAACAATTATTGAATGTGACAATCATAATCTGCCTGTAGCAGAAAACGAATTATTTGGACCTGTATTATCAGTAATGAAATTTGATACGGAAGAAGAAGTAATTTCTAAAATGAACGATAATCAATATGGATTATCTTCTGGGGTTTATACAAGCAATTTATCTAAAGGCATGAGAGTTTCGAAAGCAATTAGGGCAGGAATAACTTTTGTTAACACTTATCGATTAATTTCACCATCTGCACCATTTGGAGGTATTAAAGATAGTGGATATGGGAAAGAAGCGGGAATTGACTCAATTAAAGACTACACAAGAGTAAAAACAACTTGGTTCTACACATCAGACGAACCTTCTCTAGACCCTTTCTCAATAAGATAATCCGTATAAATTAACCCATCTAAAATAGGATAATTTTGTCATTGAATATTGATTGTATTCATACTTAAATTGGCTTTTATAAATTGTTAACAATAAAGAGGAAGATAATGAGAAAACTATTTATCGCTGTATTTATGTTTGTATCAAGTTTTGGTTCAAATGTAATGGCAGACGGACATTCGATTAAAATGGGGATCATCTTAGGATTCACTGGTCCTATTGAATCTCTAACTCCAGCTATGGCTGCATCTGCAGAGCTTGCATTTAAAGAAGCCTCAGATTCAGGTTCACTATTAGGTGGAAAAAAAATTGAGCCAGTAAGAGCAGACTCAACTTGTGTCGACTCAGCAGCGGCAACAGCTGCAGCTGAAGGTTTAATTTCAGGTGGTGTAGCTGCAATTATGGGAGCAGACTGTTCAGGTGTAACTGGTGCTATTGCAACTAACGTTGCTGTACCAAATGGTGTAGTAATGATTTCACCTTCAGCTACTTCTCCGGGATTAACAACTCTAGATGACAAAGGGTATTTCTTTAGAACTGCTCCATCAGATGCTAGAGGTGGTCAAATTTTAGCTGATATAACTAAAGACAGAAAAGTAAAAAGTGTTGCAATCACTTATACTAACAATGACTATGGTAAAGGTTTAGCTGATGTTTACAAAGCAGCAGTTGAAGCTCATGGTATTAAGGTTACAACTGTAACTGCTCACGAAGATGGAAAAGCAGATTACTCATCTGAAGTAGCAACTCTTGCTTCTGCTGGTGGTGATGCTGTAGCAGTTATTGGTTATCTTGACCAAGGAGGAAAAGGAATTATTCAAGCTTCTTTAGACTCTGGAGCGTTTGATAGATTTATTTTATCAGATGGTATGATTGGTCAATCTTTAGTTGATGCATTCGGAAAAGATTTAAGTAAATCATTTGGATCATTACCAGGTTCTACTGGTAAAGGTGCAGGTATATTTGCTGAAGTTGCAAAAGCTGGGGGTGTAGAAGCTTCTGGTCCTTACACAGGTGAATCTTACGATGCAGCTGCTTTAATCATTCTTGCAATGCAAGCAGGTAACTCTGCTGACAGAGCATCAATTGCAAAAAATGTAATGGATGTTGCTAATGCTCCTGGAACTAAAATTTATCCAGGTGAACTTAAGAAAGGTTTAGACTTACTAGCAAAAGGTAAAAAGATTAATTACGAAGGTGCTACTGGAGTAACTTTTACTAGTGTTGGTGAAGCTGAAGGTTCTTTCTTAGAACAAGAAATTAAAGGCGGAAAATTCAAAACTAAAAAACAAAGATAATTTTTTATCTTAATTCAAAAAACCCCAGTAATTTAATTGCTGGGGTTTTTTTTTAAATCAGCTCTTATGGTAGATAGAGCTATGATAATTAGAAAAATCAAACATATTAAATTCATAGTTTTCCAGCTAGTTAAGCTAAGAAATACTCCAGCAGACAAACTGGCTAATGCTTGTATAGAATAAACAATTAAATCATTATATCCTTGAGCTCTAAATTTTTCCTCTTCTCTATAACACAAAACAAGTAAGCTCGTTCCTGATATAAATAAAAAATTCCACCCTAGCCCCAGGAAAATAAGTGCAACTATATAGTTAATATAATTCTGTTCAAATAAACTGGTAATAATTGTGACTAAAAACAATAAAACTCCCACATACATCATTTTACTATGACCAAATCTTTTAATTAAATTTCCTGTAACTAGTGACGGTAAAAACATGGCTGCTATATGAAGCTGAATAACAAATCCAGTCTTGCTTAAACTTATTTTCTCCATCAGATGCATACTTATAGGAGTTGCTGTCATTAAAAAAGTCATTACAGCATAGGCAAAAGCTGAAGCTACGAGCGCCTGTAGAAATCTAGGTTGAGAGATAAGCTCAAAAAAACTTCTTCCAGTTTTATATTGATTGCTAGATATCGTTTTTGGTTCCTTATAAAAAATTAAAAATATTGTTGATGAGATAGATAAAATGGCAAGTGCAATATAGGAACCTGTATACATATGATTTGAGATAAGTCCTTTAGAAATGTTTGCAATGTTAGGACCAATAAACGCCGAACCTATTCCTGCTAACAAAATGATAGAAATTGCTTTTGGTGCATAATCCTTATCCACAACCTCGACTGCTGCAAAACGATATTGATGGCTGAAAGCTATTCCTCCGCCAATTAAAAAGCATCCTAAATTATATAAGACAAAACTTTCTACAATTATAGAGTATGCAGTTAAAAGAGATGCAAAAGATGTACCTATTGATGCAAAAATAAAACCTAATTTTCGTCCAATTATACTCATTAGCTTTGCAGCAAAAAAAGCAAATAACGCAATTCCAAGAACTGACAAAGCCATTGGAAGAGTGGCTAAAGATTTTATTGGACTAAATTTTGAACCGATTATACCGCTTAAAAAAACGGTGACCGGTGCAGCTGTAAAAGCGAAAATTTGGCTTAATATAAGTAACGAAAGATTTTTATTCATTAAAAGAATAAATACTTGTCAGCCATATACAAAGCCCAAGCAGCAGCAGCACCTAATATAATATATTTCATTATGTTTACTTTATTTCTATTTTTTCAGGAAGTATACCTTTAGGTCGATACCTCATGATAAACAACAATCCTAATCCCATCAGTAAAAATCTGAAATAAGGAACGCTTTCAATTAAATGAGCTTTAAGTGCATTTGTTTCAGGAATTCCCGCAGTGAAAAAGTTTATTAAAAAGAGTGATATTGGTGCAGCTTCAATCCATAAGAACCAAACAACAAATCCTCCTAAAATTGCCCCAAAATTATTTCCACTTCCTCCAACAATTACCATCACCCAAATCAAAAAAGTATATCTCATAGGTCTATAACTTCCTGGGGTAAATAAACCATCTTGTGTAACAAGCATTGCACCCGCAATTCCTACAATTGCAGAGCCTAAAATAAAAATTAATAAATGTTGCTTAACAACATTTTTACCCATTGCATTTGCAGCTTCCTCATTATCTCTAATTGCTCTCATCATTCTTCCCCAAGGAGAATAAAGAGCTTTTTGAGTTAAAGTTAAAAGAATAATTACTACTACTAAGAATAGTCCTGAATAACATAGTTTTACAAATACTGATGAACCTTCAATAACAAGTTGGTTTAAAGCAGCTTGTCTATCAGCTAAATTCTCAATAACACTTAATTTTCCTGCATTAAACTTTTCAACTAATTTAATAAACCAATCAGTTGTTTGAAGATCTACTTCATAAGGTGCAGGTCTTTTTAATCCAATAACATTTTTAACTCCTCTTGTGAGCCAATCTTCGTGTTTAATAATTGCAATAACAATTTCAGAAATAAGAAGAGTAGCAATAGCTAAATAATCTGCTCTAAGACCAAGTGCAACTTTTCCAACTATAAATGCTAAACCCCCTGCAAAAAGAGCTCCAACTATCCAAGAAAATATAATTGGCAATCCAAATCCTCCTAAGAAACCAGTTTTAGCAGGGTCAACTGCTTCAATAGCTTCTATGCCTGGCTCTGCAGAAAATCTAATAAATAAAATACCTGAAATTATTATTACAGCTATGCTGTATGTTCTTATTTTTGATTTTTCAAATCTTTTTAAAACAAAGCGTATAACTAACACCATTACTACTATCAGCCATAACGACATTAGAATATCGAAACCTCCTGCCCTCCAAGCTTCTTGGACAGGATCTACAGATATTAATACCGCAGCTAAACCACCTAAAGCTGTATAGCCCATAATTCCAAAATTAATTAAACCAGCGTATCCCCACTGAATATTTGCACCCATTGTCATTACTGCAGAAATCAAACAAAGGTTAAATATTGACAACGCTATATTCCAAGACTGAAATATACCAACCATCAAAATAAGCACCATCATTATGCTATAAGCTGCAATTACATTTAGGTTTTTTCTCACAATACTTTCCCCTTAAATATTCCCGAAGGTCGATAAATTAAAACAATTACAAGAATAGAGAAAGAGACTGCAAACTTATAATCTGTAGATAGTAACTGAACTAAACTATTTGGCTCCATACTTTCTGGTAAAATATACATGAAGAATTTTTTATATGCGTAAGTGAGTAATATTTCAGAAAAAGCAATTACATACCCACCTAAAAAAGCTCCAAATGGATTTCCAATTCCTCCAACAATTGCAGCAGCAAAAATAGGAAGCATATTATTAAAATAAGTAAATGGTTTAAAACTTTTATCTAAACCATACAAAGCTCCACCAATAGTTGCTAAAATTCCAGCAATAACCCAGGTAACTAAAACTATTTTTTTTGGATCAATACCTGATAGCAAAGCAAGATCTTCATTATCAGAATAAGCTTTCATACTTTTCCCAGTTTTTGTTCTATTTAAAAACCAAAATAATAAAGAGACTAAAACTATTGTCACAAAAATAGTTATTACTTGAGTAGATTTTATTGCTAGTCCTTCGTTTAAACCCGTAATCTCTTTAAATTCACGAGCTTTAATAATAAATTTTTCACCATCAAAAAATCTTCTATCGCCAGGTCCAATAATAATTCTTACCACTGCTTGTGTTACAAACATTACACCAATACTTACCATTGCAAACTGGACGGGAGGACTTTTTTGATTTCTGTAATACTTAAAGACAAACTTATCTATTAAAAGCATATATATAATCATGAAAATTATACCAAAAGGAATAGCCAATAACGCAGTAGGTAAAACACCTAAAGAAACACCTAAAGATTGAAAATACCATGTAAACAATATTGTCATCATGGTTCCAAAAGACATCATGTCACCAGTTGCAAAGTTTGCAAATCGTAAAATTCCATAGATTAGTGTTACAAATATTGCACCTAGTGCTAACTGAGAACCATAAGTTAATGCGGGAATAAATATATAATTTAATAAAAGAATTATTGCATTTACAAAATCCATATTAACCACCTAAAAAAGAGCTTCTTACTCTTTGATCGTCTAATAATTCTTTTCCAGTACCTGAATAACGATTTTCTCCAGTAACCAGTACGTAGCCCCGATCTGAAATGCTTAAAGCTTGTTTTGCATTTTGCTCTACCATTAAGATTGCAACATTAGTTCTTTTTACTTTTACAATATGATCAAATAATTCATCCATCACAATTGGTGATACACCAGCAGTTGGTTCATCTAACATTAAAACTGTGGGTTTAATCATTAAAGCTCGACCTAAAGCTACTTGTTGTCTTTGACCTCCAGAAAGCTCACCAACCATCTGATTTTTTTTCTCTCTTAAAATTGGAAACAATTCATATATTTCCTCAATTATATTTTTGATTTCATTATCAACAAGAAATGCGCCCATTTCTAAATTTTCTTCAACAGTCATCCCTGCAAAAACATTTTTAGTCTGTGGGACAAAAGAAATGCCTTGTTTAACTCTATCTTGAGGAGATAATTTTGAAATATCCTTGCCATCAATTTTTACTGATCCTGATTTTAAATTAAGCAAACCTAACATTGCTTTCATAGCAGTTGATTTGCCAGCACCATTGGGCCCTAGAATAGAAACTATTTCTCCCTTATTAACATTTACTGAACACGAACTAATAATATCAGGACCATTACCATAACCACCTGTCATTTCTATTCCCTCAAAATATGCCATTAGTTTGTATCCTTTAGTTTTGATCCTCTACCAAGGTAACTCTCTATAACTTTTTCATCTTTTTTTGCTTCTTCAACACTTCCCTCAAATAATACTGATCCCTCAGCCATTACAATCACTGGATCACACAATCTTCCAATAAAATCCATATCATGTTCAATCATACAAAAAGTATAACCTTTTTCTTTATTTAACTTTTCTATTGCAGTTCCAAGATCTTTTAACAAAGTTCTGTTAACTCCAGCTCCTACTTCATCTAATAATACTAATTTTGCATCAACCATCATGGTTCTTCCAAGTTCTAATAATTTCTTTTGTCCTCCTGAAAGATTTCCAGCAAGCTCATTAGATAGATGTCCTAGATTTAAAAATTCAACAACTTCTTTTGCTTTTTCTTTGACCACAGCTTCTTCTTGTGCAACTAGACCTGGTTTAAATAATGCAGTCATTATTTTTTCTCCAGATTGATTTCCTGGAACCATCATTAAATTTTCTAAAACAGATAAATTTGAAAACTCATGTGCAATTTGAAATGTTCTTAACAATCCTTTAGAAAATAACTCATATGACGGAACATCAGTAATATTTTCATCATCAAAAACAACATTTCCACCAGAGGACTTTAAGTTTCCAGCAATTAAATTAAATAAAGTTGTTTTACCAGATCCATTTGGCCCAATGATACCAGTGATAGTTCCTCTTTTAACTTTTATTGAACAATCTGAAACAGCAGCTAATCCACCGAAATATTTACTTAAATTATTAATCTCTAAAATATTTTCAGACATTTGATTTATTTATTAAGTCTTCTGTGAATACTATTTAAAGTTTTTTCTAGAGATCTATAAAATCCAGCTTTAGTTAATTCTTTTACACCTTGTTCATTTAACCCTTTTGGCGTTTGAGACTCTTTTACTAAATTCTTTAAATTTTCTTTTGAATTTACTACAGCATCCTCAGATAAAGCTAAAAATAAAGAAGTAATATATTTTTGAGCATTATTTCTTTTTACCCCTCTTTTTACCAACCAATCAGTCATTACTCTCAACATCTCATAAAAAGGTGCCATCATTCCAGAGGTTGACCAAAAATTTATAGATGATTTTTCATTTTTAATTTCTACAGTTGTGCCCAAATTATCAAAAAATGCTTTAACTTTTGAATTAGGAGGGCAAATAGGCACTGAACCTTTGTTTAATGAAATTGGAGGTAGAGGTATTGCTCTTACAATTTTTGCTTTTACTTTAATTGCTTTCTTTAATTGAGATAAAGTAATTGTTGAAATAAAACTAACAACTATTTGGTTCGGTTTAAATTTTAAATCTTTAATAATTTTTTCACCAACAGTAGGTGTAACAGATAAAAATACCCAATTAGATTGATCTACAATTTGTTGATTATCCTTGGCAATAATTATTTTTTTAAACTTTCTTTTTAATCTAAGAGCTATTTTTTTATTTCTTGGAGAAATAATAATTTTCTTATAGGAAATTTTTGATTTACATATTCCAGTAATCACTGAAGCTGCAATTTTTCCAGTACCAATAAAACCTAAATTCATAATTTTGGATACTTTATATTGATTATATTGAATTAATTAACAAAAAAAGAACCTCTAATTCTTAGTAATTCTCTACTTAATTCCTTGTTTTCTTTAAAAGGTTTTCTTCCATGAAGCCAGAAATAATTATTTGCAATCATAGAGAATCCAACAGGTAATTTTGTAATTATTTTATTTTTACTTTCCTCTAATCCATCAGACAATCTTTGTAAAAAATTTCCTTGATCCATATTTTGAGGTTCTGGAAATTGATCTATATAGGATATCGTTGGTCTTCCCTCTTTATCAGTCGAAAAGACTGGGTGCTCTACCTTGTAATCAATATTTTTACTTTTAGGTGATCCCCAAACAAAATTTTGTCTCCCAACTGGATCATTGTATAAATCATCGCAATGTTCCCAGTCATCAAGGTGTAACATAGCTGTTTCACCACCTTCAACATTTTGCTCATCAATTTTTGTCATAATTAACCAATCGGTTACATCTTTCACATATGTCCCATCTGTATGAAGATCCATATTCCTATAAGCCTTTCTTAGGTAGGAATCGCTAGTATCTTCGTGTTTAACATGAAAACGTGCATAATATTTTCCTGCCATAGCATCATGATTAGGTACACCAATTAGATGAGCTATTGCAGTTGATAACTTAACTAAAAATGTATCATTAATTTTTGCAGTTATATTTTTTGGTCCAATAATAATGCAACCCGTAGATCTATCTCTAATAATTGAGTTCATTAACTCGCTTAATTTATTATTTGTTAAATCATCTAAACTTTTAGCTAAAGTAAATCTTGTAAATGGTTTTAGCTCTAATGCTGTTAAATCAAATTTATTAAAAGGGAAAATTAATTTATCAATTATATCATTTTCTAAACTAATTTTTATAATCCTATTTGATTTATCATGTTTTTGAATGTCTATGCCTGTAATTTTTTGCATTCCAAATTTTATTTTACCTTATTTTATAAATCAATTTAATCAGATATAATTGTTAATTATTGTCATACAAATAGCTGAGAAAATTGTTGGATAAACAAAGTTTTTCTTAGAAATAAAAAAAACAAACAAGGACAAAAACACAACAATTGATCTACTGTAATAACTAGCATCTACCAAAACACCAGCAGGAAAAATTATAGTTCTAGCTATTAGTGCTGCCAAGGTTGCATAGGCTAAACAATTAAACCACTTAAAAAGCTTGGAAGTTTCTTTTATACCCTCAGATGTTAGAGCACCCAAAAATCTAGACAAAAATGTTGCTAAAGACGTAACAAGGATTGCGTAAACAATATTAGCTGACACTGTGCTCTCCTACTAGATAAGCTAAGGTTCCACCAATTATACCTGCTATCAAAATTGACCACTCTGGTGAGAGTAAATAAATAATTGGTCCCAATATAGTTCCAAATAAAACTGATAGAGTTACTGGTATAGTTTTAGATGCACCAATCATCATACATAGAAAATAAACTGGATTAAGAATTGCTAAACCCAACATCATATCTTTATTCAAATGTTCTGAAAAAGAGAAACCTAAAAATGTTCCAATTACTGATACACTTACTGTTGCACTTCCAATACCAATCCAATAATCAATTCTATGTTTTTTTGGAATGTTTTTATAATTACTTTTCATGATTAGCCATGCGGAAATAGCAATGAAATGACATGAAAAATAATACTTCCATTTAGGTTGACTTTTATGCATCATTAACGGAAATAAAGATACAGCCATAGGGTAAAGTCTTGCATTAACAATCCATACTCCCAAAAATATATTTAACAAAGATGCTCCGATTAACATGGACTCGGCCATTACTAGTGAGCCTGGTAAAGCATAAGTTAAAACAGTTGAAAAAATACTTTCCTGAATATTAAAACCTAAATTTTTAAATAGAGCTCCAATCGCTATAAAGCAACAGGTGAGAGCTATAGCTGGACTATCATGAGTAAATATAGATCTATATCCTTTAAAGAAAAAATTTTTTTTAATCATTATCCACCTAGGAACAGTCTACCAACATCAGGATTTTGAAGTAAATCATCTCCTTTACCTGCAATTGCAGTTTGCCCAGATACCAAAACGTATCCAATATCTGCAAACTCTAATCCTTTTTTGGCATTTTGCTCAACTAGAATGATTGTTTTTTTTTCATTTTGCTGAAGATCTCTTAATATTTCAAAAACCATTTCAATATATCTAGGTTCAAGTCCAATTGATGGTTCATCTACTAAAAGTACTGATGGTTTCATAACTAAAGCTCTTGATATTTCCAGTAATCTTCTCTCACCTCCAGATAAAACTTTTGCAGGTTGGCTTCTTCTATTTCTTAGCCTTTCATACTTTTCAAAAATTCTTTCAGCCTCTTCAAATGACTCATCAGTTTTTTCTTTTATGTATCCTCCCATTAATAAGTTTTCTTCTACCGTCATATCTGGAAATACGGAGTTATCCTGTAATATATAAGCTATACCAACTGACTTTAACTTTTCTGCTGGTGTAAGATTTGTAATTTCTTTTCCTTCAAGTTCAATTTGGCCAGAAAAAATATTTGTAAAACCATATATTGAATGAAGAATTGTAGATTTGCCTGCACCATTAGGACCAATTAAACATAAAGACTGAGCTTTATTTACGAATAAATCAAAGTTATGTAAAATTTCCATTTTTCCATAACCTGCATTTAAATTTTTAATAGTTAAATGAACTTCGTTTGGAGATAATTTTTTTAAATCATCTGGTGTTGGAGCTTTTCCTAATACTTCATATTGGTTAGCCATTATTGTGCTCCTAAATACGCATCAATGACACGTTTATCATTTTTAATTTCATCTGGTGATCCATTGGCTAACATTTTACCATGAGCTAAACAAAAAATATTTTCTGCTAATTGCATAATCACTCTCATGTTATGCTCAATCACTAAAAGTGTTATTCCAAAATCTTGATTTACTTTAATTAATCTATCAATAATACCATTTATTAGAGTTGGATTAATTCCAGCTGTAGGCTCATCTAGCAGCAACATCTCTGGTTCATTCATTAATGCCATTGCCAATTCTAATAATTTTTGCTGACCAAAAGATAGATCTCCTGCTCTTAGCTTTCTTTTTTGATACAATCCAACAAAATTTAATAGATTTTCTGCTTTTTCAGTCAATTCTTTTGGAATTTTAGAAAATATTTTCATTAAATTTGCATCACTACCTTTGTGACTAATAAGCATATTTTCTATGCAATTAAGTTTTCCATAAATTCTAGTTTGTTGAAACGTTCTTAGCAGTCCTAGCTTAGCAATAACTGGGACTGGTAACTCAGAAACTTCTTTACCATTAAATTTAATAGATCCATTATCTATTGGGTAAGTCCCTACAATTGAATTAAACAATGTAGTTTTGCCTGAACCATTTGGCCCAATTAATCCAACTATCTTACCTTTTTCAACATTCATTGAGATGTCGACATTAGCTTTAACACCACCAAATGATTTACTTACATTGCTTACTTCTAAAATACTCATTTAAGTTCTACCTGTGCTTTACGATCTTTTTCATCAACTACTTCACCGAAACGTTCTGGATATTTTTCTCTTAACCATCCCATAATTCCTTCTGGGAAATAAATTACAATTACTACAATCAAAACACCAAGAGCAACATACTGCCAACCTAAAAAAAATGTCCAAAAACCCTCTTTAAATATATGGAATATAGTTGCACCAATAATCGGACCCCAAAGTGTTCCCTTTCCTCCAAGTATTGCCATCAATACCATAAATACACCCATCTCTCTTCCATCAAAAGCAACGTCTGTAGAGTCTATGTAGCCAACTAATCCACCCATTATTCCACCGGCTAATCCACAAAAGAAGGCTGAGATCATCCAGCCAATAATTTTATATTTCATTGTTTCAATGCCCATTGCTTCGGCTTTATCCTCATTGTCTCTGATAGCATTAAGTATTAATTTAAATCTCGTAGAATAAATTGAACGCACTGCAATAAATGTCAAAATTAAAGTAAAGAAACTTAAGAAATAAAAAAATTCTCCTCTAGCTTCTAAACTACCAACGTCTGGAAATGGTGGTGTTGTAAAACCTTGACCTGCTCCAATAATTTCTATACCTCCAGAAATTTCACCTGCAGCTACACCTAAACCTAAAGTACAGATCGCAAAATAATGCCCTCTTAGACCTAAAATTGAGTATCCAATTAAACCAGCAATAATAGTTGGAACTATAGCTGCAACAACCAAACCAACAGCCATTCCTTGAAAAAACTGGGCAGGAGTATGAACAAATGTTTTCTCACCTCCACTTTCAGTCCATTCTGCTAACGGAAAGAACATTCCAACCTGAACAGACGCACAAAGGTACATCCCAAGACCATAAAACAAAATATTTCCAAATGAATTATATCCCATTTCTCCACCTTGAATGTTCCAGGTAGTTGCAAGGACTATTAATACACAAAGTATTGATAATTGGACTTTAAAAGCTGGAAACAAGAATGGGGCTATTAATCCAAAAATCAAAATACCAGAGTATAAAATTAAATTATTCTTGTTCATATAAGCTATTTATTTTATCTCTAAATTTTTGGTCAACTGTAAAGTAATGTCCATTTTCTTCATGTATGCTTGATCCATTTAAATGATACTTGTCTATATGTTTTTTAAATTTTTCGATATCAACTTTAATTATTTTTCCAGTATCATCTGTAATTTCAACTTTTTTCACTTTAGGTACTCTCTTTTTCTTGAAAGTTTAAATCTTCTGTAAACTAAAATTAGTACTAATAGTAAAAATACAGAGCCAATTCTAAATTCTGTTCCTAGAATATAGTCTGCAAATTCTTCAAATACACCAAGACCCATACCAGACATTGCAACTCCTGGTAAATTTCCAAGACCTGCAACAATAACGATCATAAATGATCGAATTGTATATGGTAATCCCATATAAGGGTGAATTGTGAATGTTATAGAAATTAATGCTCCAGCAACACCACAAAGAGCAGCATTTATACCAAAAGTTGCTGCATAAACCTTTTCTGTATCAACACCTAAAATTTTAGCAGCTCTAGCATTTTGTGCAGTGGCTCTAATTGCACGTCCTAACTTAGATTTTTTCATATAAATTACTAGACATATTGCGAATAAAATACTTATAAAAGCTGAGAACAATTTTGAGTTTGGCAATACCACATTGTTGTTAAACAACATCGTTGTTCCATAATCTGAGTTTGCAAGGACAACGTCAGCACCAAATGCAAAATTCATTAATTGCATGAATAGAATGCTTATTCCAAAAGTTGCTAATATGGAGATAAACAAATCTCTATCTACTACTTTATTAATAACTAATTTGTAAATTAGAACACCTAGGAAATACATTATTACTGGTGCAACGATCACACCCCATGCTGGGTGAATTCCATAAAGATACATAAAATAAGCAATATAACCTCCTAAAATAACAAGATCTCCTTGTGCAATATTAATTATATTCATCACTCCCCATTGAAGAGCCATCCCGTAAGCGATCAATGCAAATAAAATTCCAAGAAGGACTCCGTCCAAGCAAGCTTGTACCGTTATCATCGGGTATTGGAAAACCATGAAATCCATAAAAAGTATTTGGGTTATATAAAAAAAAGCCCCCTAATACTAGGGGGCTTTAATATTTTTTATTTTATCTTTCTGACCACTTAGGAACAGGATGTATTAACTTAGCTGATGCCCATTTAGTTGGTGCAACAACTTTGTTCTCGCATTTTCCTGAGTCATCACACATTACTTGGAAAAGCACCATAGGTTTGTCAACATTTTGACCACCAGGCGCAAATTTAATATTTCCATAGAATGTTTGCATGTTAGTAGCTGCAAGAGCGTCTCTTACTTTCTTTTGATCAAACGAATTTGCTCTCTCAAAAGCATCTTTAAATACTAACAACGCAGCAGAAGACTCTGCAGATTGATAAGGTGGATCATATCCAAACTCTTTCTCAAAGTCAGCTGCATAAGTCATTCCATCTTTAAAGAAGTTATCTTTATATGTTAATGTTTTGTGCCATTGAGAAGCGCATAATGCATACTGTGAGTTTTTGCCGTGCTGTTTTGATAGCTTAGCAGCATCACAGTGAGTCATAGCTAACATTGGAACATCTACCTTCATTTCAGCAATTTGTCTAATTGCAGTAAGTGCACCTTTTGTATGACCTGATACAACAAGAACATCTGGCTTCATTTGTTTAACTTTAACAAGTGTCGCAGCCATATCATTTAACTCTTTTGGTAATTTGTCATCAATTACTTTTTTTGAGCCAGTTCTTTCAATTGCATCTAAAACTCCCAATCTAACATCTTGAGAAAATGCATCTTGTTCAAATGCCATTGCTACTGTCACTGGTTTTCCATTATTCTTTTCAACTGCTAAATCGATAGCAACATCAAGATACAAATTAGCTGGAGCTAATACAGCAAATAGATATTTGTAACCTTTTGTAAACAAAGATCTAGATGCACCATTTGCTTCAACCATTGGAACACCATATTTTTCAGTGACTGGTGCAATCGCTTTAGTTAAACCAGAACTGTAAGGGCCAAGCATAAACTCAACACCATCTTGTGAAATTAATCTTTCTGCAAGCTGTGCAGCTCTCTTAGGGTTTGACTCATCATCATAATAAATAATGTCAAACTTATAAGTTTTACCACCAACTTTAACACCACCCATGCTGTTAATTCTGTCAACGGCCATGTTATAACCATTTTGAGTATGAACACCATTCGATGAGTATTTACCAGTTAGGGAAATAGCAGCACCTAAAATAATTTTGTCACCAACAACTTTTGCAAATGATGCAACAGAAGTTGAAAATAAAATTACTAATGCAGAAACAAAACTTAAAATTATCTTATTTAATCGCATTTTATTTCCTCTTTAATTAATTAATTATTGGTTGATTTAATAAAGAATTTTTATTTTATGCAAGTGGCAATAAGAGCCAAAATTAATTAATATTGTTGTGTTATCAGAATTATTACTGCAATTATTACTAAAACACTCGCAGAAATTGTATTTATTGTTTTTGGATTTGCCGTGATCCACTTAATTAATTTCTGTGCAAGCATTGCGTAACCAATCAAAGATAAGAAATCTAAAACGATGTAAGTCGTAATTAATATTACAAATTGCGCCATTAAATTTGAATTAAAATCAATAAATTGAGGAAATATAAAAGGAAAAAACATCCAAGCTTTAGGACTTGTCCCAGCAACTAAGAAACCATCCCTAAAAAAAGATAAATTACTTTTTTTTATTTCCTCTTTATTTGTAATACTTTTTGGTCGAGTTTTATAAATATCATAAGCTAAATATAATAAATAAATTATTCCTATCCATTTAAACACTTTAAGTATCGTTGAATTTTCTGAAAAAAAAGATCCAATAACAAAAATGACTAAAGTTGCCTGAATTAAATTTGCAGTCACATCACCCATTGCAGACCATACACATTTTCCTACACCATAATTCATTGAATAAGAGATAATTACAACTCTAGGAGTTCCAGGTGTAATGAATAAAAATATTATAATCTGTAAATAAAGAATAAAATCTAGGGGGAGCATAAAAAAAGATAGTCCTTAAAAACCGGGAGCTAAAGATGGCTAAGAAGGACTATCAAATACATAATATCATAGGGTAAAAAAAATGCATTAAATATTTTTTTCAAATATAAAGGATTTATGAAAAAAAAAGGTCACAGGCCAATTACTAAAGTCAAAAATCCAGAACCCAAAATGGACGATCCTGATTGGATCATTTGGGCAGCTTGGGCGGACAGAATTACATTTGAAGAAATTGAAAAAAAAACTGGAAAGAAAGAATCTGATGTAATTAAAATTATGAGAAGGTCCTTAAAACCATCCTCTTTCAGATTGTGGAGAAAAAGAGTAAATCAAAAAAGCATAAAACATCGAAAAAAATTTGAATACTCTAGAAAAGAAATAACTAGTAAAATTAAAAAAGGTGACTATTTATAAACTATGAAAAAAATCACTATGTATACAGGTCCATTTTGCAATTATTGTGATGCAGCAAAAAGATTGTTAGCTAGAAATAATGCACCTTATAATGAAATTGATATTTCAAAAGTTGCAGGTGCTGCTGATGAGATGATTAAAAAAGCAAATGGTAAAAGAACAATTCCACAGATTTTTTTTGATGATCAACACATTGGTGGTTACGATGAAGTTAGAGCACTAGAAAAAGAAAATAAACTTCAGGATCTTTTAAAAAATTAATTTATATTATCTAATCTTTTGGTTTAAAAACTAAACAAACGCCGTTATTACAAAATCTTTTTCCTGTAGGTTCGGGTCCATCATCAAATATATGACCATGATGTCCTCCACATTTTTTACAATGATACTCGGTTCTTGCATAACCTATGTGATGATCTGTTTTAGTTTCAAATACATTTGGTAAAGACTCATAAAATGAGGGCCAGCCTGATCCACTCTCATATTTTGTTTTTGAGTCAAATAATTTTTCCCCACAATTTGCACAATGAAAACTCCCTTCTCTCTTTTCATAGTTTAATTCACTTGAACCTGCACGCTCTGTTCCTTCTTCAAACAAGATTAATTTTTGTTCTGCAGTTAAATTTGGATTTATTTTTTTTGTCATGATCCTATATATTTAGCACAGGATTTGTGTAAGATTGAATGTAATTCAACTAATTTATTGAAATCTTTATTATAACCACCACCTAAAACACCACAAAAAGGTATTCTTTTAGAAAAAAAGTTTTCAATAACAAGCTCGTCTCTAGATTTAATTCCTTCATCAGATATTTTTAGTTTACCTAATCTGTCATTAAAATGAATATCTACTCCAGCTATATAGAAAACAAAATCAAAATTTTCTTGATTTAACTCATTTAAATAATGTTTAAGTGTCTTAATGTAAGCATCATCCTCTAAATTATCTTCTAGCTCCACATCTAAATCACTTTTAGATTTTTTAGCTGGATAGTTAGTTTTAGAGTGCATACTGAAAGTAAAAACACTTCTATTTTCTTTAAATATTTCCGAATTTCCGTTTCCTTGATGAACATCTAAATCAACAATTAATATTTTGTTGGCTAAACCTCGATTTAGTAAATAATGAGCAGCAACAGCTACATCATTAAAAACGCAGTATCCAGCTCCACCTTTGTAGTTTGCGTGATGACTACCTCCAGCAGTATTACATGATATTCCATAATTAATTGCAAGTTTAGAGGCTAAAACAGTACCACCCGTAGCTACTAATGATCTCTGAACAACACTATCAACAAGTGGAAATCCAATTTTTTTTACTTCCTCTTTGCTTAATGTTTTATTTATGATGTTAGAAATATAATCTTGTGAATGTGCATAACTTAATGTTTCAAGCGAACAAGCATATGGTTTATGAAACTTTTTAACGATTTTATTTTTAATCAAATGATGAGCTAATTCTCCAAACTTGTTTATAGGAAATTTATGATCATCTCCAATTTTGGCGAAATAATCCTCATGATTAACCACTGGTAAATTCATCGCTACTCTAAAACACGGACTGGCTTTCCATCAACACAAGCCTCTAATCCTTCAATCATTTGATTATAAAAAATATTATAATTTTCTGCTGTCACATAACCTATGTGTGGAGTAAGAAGTGCATTAGGTAAAAATCTTAGTTTATTATTTTCAGGTAAAGGTTCTTTATCATAGACATCAATTCCAGCTCCTGCAATCACATTAGTAGATAAAGCAATTATTAAATCATCTTCATTAACAATTGGTCCTCTGGCAGTATTTATTAGAAACGCAGTTTTTTTCATTTTATCTAATTCTTTTATAGTAATACAATTTTTATATCTTTGGCCTCCTTGAACATGAATTGAAAGTACATCAGAATTTGTAATTAAATCCTCTTTAGAACAAGGAAGTACATCTAGTTCTTTACATTTATCTAAGCTTAAATTTTCGCTCCATGCCATCACTTGCATTCCAAAAGCTTTTCCAATTTTAGCAACTTCTGTACCCACCCTACCTAGGCCGATTAAACCTAAAATTTTTCCTTTTAACTCTACACCAATAGTCGTTTGCCAATATCCCTGATACATGTTTTCAAACTCTTCTTTGAAATTCCTTGCCAAACCAAGAATTAAAGCCCAAGTTAATTCAGGTGTAGGATTTAAATTTATATCTGTTCCACATACTATCACTTTTCTTTTTTTTGCAGCCTCTATATCAATAGATTTGTTTCTTAATCCACTTGTAATTATAAATTTTAAGTCATTTAAATTATCAATTAAATTTTTTGTAATAGGAGTTCTTTCTCTCATTATTAATAAAGCTTCAAAATCTGCTAATTTTTCAATTGTGTCAGCTTCATCTAAAAAAGGTTCACTAAATATCTTGAACTCATATTTTCCAGATAGTTTTTCTAAATCTACAAATTGCTGTGCAACATTTTGATAATCGTCTAAAATTGCAACTTTAAGCATTTTTTACTTTCTTATTTGATAACAATATGCCAGTGATAATAAAACAAGCACCTAAAATATGATAAAACATGAATTTTTCACTAAAAAAAACCATTGCCATTATTGCACTTAAAATTGGCATTAAGTGTAAAAAAACACCAGATCTATTAGCGCCTATCATTGATATTCCTTTTATCCATAAAAGAAAAGATGCTAGACCTGGAAACAACACAACGTAAGATAAAATTAAAATAAAAGGTAATTCTAAATCGATTCTAAAACCTATTTGGAATTCAATAAAATAAATTGGTATTAAAAATATAAGGCCGAAGGTAATTACAACTTGGAGTAACGATATTTGAGATAATTCATATTTTTTACCTTTTAACAACGTAGAATATAATGCCCAAGAAAACATTGCGATTACCATAGTTATATCACCTTTGTTAAAATCTAAATTTTTTAATATTTCCAAATTTGCTTTTGTTATAATCATAATCACACCAGCAAAAGAAAAAATTACTCCTATAATCTGAAAAATATTTGTCTTTTCAATTTTCAAAATTGATGAAAATAACATGATCATCACTGGTATAGTTGAGATCATTAATACTCCACTAATAACTTGAGTAAAATTTAAAGAATAATAAACAATAGAATTGAATACTGTAATACTTGTAACTCCTAATATTATAAATAGCTTGTAGTTTTTTATAATATAATTCCTTTTCTCTAATATTTCTGGAATTGTAAAAGGTACTAAAATTAGCCAGGCAAAAAGCCATCTATAAAAGTTTAATGAAAAAGGTGGAACTTCATAAAAACTTGCAAGTTTACCTACCACAAAGTTTCCTGCCCAGAAAGTTACTGTTAAAAATAGATATAAATAAGCTAAAAAATTATTGTCTTTTGTCACTTAACTAAATCTAAGCGAGCTATATGGTTTTAAATCTAAATTTGTATTTTCGTTCGCTATCATTCCTGAGACAATCTTTCCAGAAATCGGACCCAAAGTCCATCCTAAATGATGATGACCGAAACAGTAATAAATATTTTTATAATTTTTTGATGGCCCCATTACAGGCAAAAAGTCAGGTAATGTAGGTCTAAATCCTAACCATTCATCCTCATGTTCAGGCAAATCACCAAGCATATATTTTGCGTTATTTATTAAGTTCTTTACTCTTGATTTAGATAATGGATTCTCTAATCCACCGAATTCAACAGTTCCAACAACTCTTAAACCCTGTTCCATCGGTGTTATCCCAAATCCACGGTTAGAAAATATTACTGGTCTGCTTAATAAATGATCACAATTTTTGAAATGAACATGATATCCACGTTCTGTATCTAAGGGTATTTTTTCACCAAGATTATCAGTTAATTTTTTTGAAAAAGCACCACATGCTATTACCGCCTTATCAAAAACGAAACTTTGAGTTTCAGTTTTGAAAACTGGTTTATCTTCATCAAAATTAATATCTTTTATATTTACTTTATTAAATTTTCCGCCCTTTTGTAAAAATAAATCGAACAATTTTAAAAGAATTCTTTTAGGATTTCTTGCATGTCTTGCATAAGGATAAAATACCCCTGCGTGATAAAATGGTTTAATGTGTGGTTCAAGATCATGTATTTCATCTTTAGTAACCAATTGTTGTTCAACACCCAATTCTTCTCTAACTCTAATTTCTAATTCTCTACTTTTTAAATCTTTGTCATTCCATATATAAAGAATTCCCTTATTTTCGACTAAACCTTCCAAGTCTAGCTCTTCAAACAATTCATCGTAAGCTGGTAAAGCCAAATCTAAAATTTGATGCATATTTTTAGCAGTATGCATCATTTTAGATTTAGTTGTGTTCATTATAAATTTTATGAACCAAGGAATCATTTTAGGTACATAATTCCATTTTAAAGCTAGTGGACCCGAAGAACTTAGCAGCATTGCAGGAACATCTGCGAGAACATCAGTTCTATTTAAAGAAAGAGATGCATATGGAGAAAAATGACCTGCATTGCCATAAGAGGCAGCTTGGCTTCCTGGGTTATCTCTATCAAAAATAGTCACATTAAAACCTTTTTTTTGAAGAAATAGAGCATTCGAAACACCCTGAATACCTGCTCCAACTATTCCTACTTTAAGATCTCTATTCATCAAGCTGTTATACAATTAAAAATTAAATTTTCAGAGTGACAAATTATGCAAGTTTAAATTATATTAAGCAATCATTTGTTTATTATTAATTTTTGCACTCAATACTATCCCAAAACCAATCATTGTAGCTAGCATTGATGATCCACCATATGACATTATTGGTAAAGGTGAGCCAACTATAGGTAATAAACCTAAAACCATAGATAGATTTACAACAATATAAATAAAAATTGCAAAAGCATAACCAAAACAGAAAAGTTTAGCAAAATTACTTCTTGAAATAGATCCTATTCTTATAATTCTAAATATTATTATTGAGTATAATATTAAAAGTCCAACTGAACCTATAAAACCAAACTCTTCTGAGAATAATGTAAATATAAAATCTGTATGTTTTTCCGGTAAAAAATCTAAATAACTCTGTGTCCCCTTTAAAAAACCTTTTCCATCAAAGCCACCTGAACCAATAGCTATTTTTGATTGTATAATTTGGTATCCTGCACCCAAGGGATCTCTATCCGGATCTAAGAAAGTAAGTATTCTTAATTTTTGATAGGGTTTTAAGAAAGAAATTATAAATGGGAGAGAAATTAAGAAAGTAATAAAAGAATATATAAAATATTTAATTTTTACACCTCCTAACCACAGTATAATCAATCCACTTAAAGCAATTAATATTGACGTACCAAGATCAGGTTGAGAAATTACAAAAATAGTTGGAATTAATATAATCGACAATACAATTGTTATACTAGTGAATGAATTAACATTTTCTATTTTTAACCTGTGATAATATTTTGCTAAACACATTATAATTGCTATTTTCATTAATTCAGAGGGCTGAAGTACAAAAAAATATACATCCATCCATCTTTGTGAACCTGAAGATTTAATACCAAAAAAAGATACCCAAACTAATAACAGAATAACAACTAGATAAATTAAATATGAAAGATTATGCCAAAATTTTATATTAAATAAAGCTATAAAAATCATTAATGGCAAAAAAATTATAAGTTTTACAAAATGATTTTTAGTATGAAAAAGTATATCGCCACCATCTGTAGAATACATAACAAAAACACTTATTACAGAAAGAAGGATTACAGAAATTAATAATATATAGTCTAAATTTTTAATTTTTTGAAATAAAGTTATCTCATTATTTAATCTATCGTGTTGAAACATTTAAATAGTAATCCTCTCAAAATTTGACTGCTGATCTCTCAAATTATGTCTATCAATAATTAATTTAAATAATTCTTTTGCAATAGGTGCTGCTGCTTTACTTCCAGATCCACCATGTTCAACAATTATACTTAAAGCATATCTTGGATTTATATATGGACCATATGCAACATATAATGCATGATCTCTATCTTTGTAAGGTATTTGCTCTAATTCCAAATCTAATTCTCTTTCTCTTTTGCTTATTCTCTTAACCTGTGCTGTCCCAGTTTTTCCAGCAAATTGATATTTGGGATCATCAATTCTTGATTTATAAGAGGTTCCAAATCTTTCATTAGTTGAACTGAACATAGCTTCTTGAATAATCTTAATATTTTTTTTATCTTTAAATAACTTTTTGTCTAACAAAGACTCAGAATTGGAGTCAAATAATAAACCACTTTCCATCGATTGTTTTGCATCTTCGTAAGATACAGGGTTACTATCTACAATTATTTTTGGTTTGATCGCATATCCACCATTCGCTATTTGTGCTGTCATCATACAAAGTTGTAGTGGTGTTGATTGTATATATCCTTGACCAATGCCTGTAATTAATGTTTCTCCTAATACCCAGCCTCTACCAAGATTATTCTTTTTCCATTTTGTATTTGGGAATAGTCCTTTTTTCTCATTGTCAAAATATTGACCAAGTACTTTTTTTCCTAAACCAAACTTTTCAGCTGTAATATTTAATCTATCAACACCTAACAATCTTGCAACTTCATAAAAATAAGTATCACAAGATTGTTTCATTGCATTTTTCAAACTAACCCAACCATGTCCTTTTTCCTTCCAACAATGAAAAGTTTGTCCGTATAACTCCATCTTTCCTGTGCATTTAACTTTAAACTTTGTATCAATAACGTTGTTTTCTAAAGCTGAAAGAGCAACGATTGGTTTTATAGTTGAGCCTGGAGAGTATAGACCTGAAAGGGTTTTATTAATTAACGGTTTTAAGGGATTGTTTCTAATTAATTGCCATTCGTCTTGACTTATACCGAATAAAAATAAATTTGGATCATAAGATGGAGATGAATACATTGCAATTATATCTCCTGTATAAATATCCATTACACTTATTGATCCTGCTTTTTCATTTAACAATTCTGCACAAGCTTTTTGTATTTCTGTATCTAAAGTTAAACGTATTTTTGATCCTTGCTCACCTTTTTGATGCTCAAGTTGATTAATTCTTTTACCATAAGCATTAACTTCATATCTTTGAATTGCATTTGTCCCTATTAAGTAATTTTCAAGTCTTTTCTCCAAGCCAAGTTTTCCAATTTTCATCCCAGGTACAAATCTTTCTTGGATAATTTGATTATCTAAAATTTCTTGTTCATTTGGTTGACTCACATATCCTAGGACATGAGTATAAACATCTTTAAAAGGATAATTCCTGGAGATTGTCATTACAGGTTTAACACCTACAAGATCGTATAAATAATTGTTTATTTTTACAAATTGACTCCAGCTTAAATTTTCAGAAACAATAATGCT
The DNA here is from genome assembly GCA_902587755.1 of uncultured Pelagibacteraceae bacterium. Classification (GTDB taxonomy): domain Bacteria; phylum Pseudomonadota; class Alphaproteobacteria; order Pelagibacterales; family Pelagibacteraceae; genus Pelagibacter. The sequence continues at coordinate 95,473 of CACIMN010000004.1, forward strand.
ATCCCATGGTTTTAGCTCTGACTTTAATTTATTGATTCTCGTAATTTTTTTGTCACTAAGATTTAAAAGTTTTTTTAATCTAACTAATAAATAATTAAAATTCTCAACTTGCTCTGGAATTATATGTAATTGGTAAACTTTCAAATTTCCTGCAATTACATTTCCAAAATAATCAACTATATTTCCTCTTGTGGGTGGGAGTTTCCACTCTCTTATTCTATTCTTGTCTGACAGAGTGAGATATTTTTTATTTTCGTTTATTTGAAGAGAAAATAAACGGGCAACGATAGCAGCAAAAACTACTATTTTTGCTGCACCAATTATGAACATCCGTCTATTAATTACATCAGTTTTTCTTATTCCTGAATTAGATTTAATCATTTGTTTGATATGAAATTCTTTCGTTTAAAAAATTAAAAAATATAAAAAATATTGGATAAAATAAAAAGGTAAATCCAGAATTAATTAAATAATTAGTGTAATCAACTTTAATTAAAAAGACCAAATCCAAAATAATTACTTGAATTGAGTTAATTAATAAAATTGTAAATAGTAATGATATCCAGTCCTTCATGAAGTTTGGAGTTAAAGTAATGTTTCTTATATAAGCTGTTACTGAGCAAAGAATAAGATAACAAAAACTACTAATTCCTATTGGTATGCCAATAACAACGTCATTAATTATACCTGCGAAGAAAATTGCAAGATAACCCAATTGATCTGGGTTTCTTAGAGTCCAAAAAAAAATTAACAAATGAACAAAATTAAAAGCAAAGTAATCAAGTTCTAAATAATTAAAATCAAATTCATTAAATACAGAAAAAAATAATATTATTATAGGCAGATAAGATAAAAATATTCTCAAAAAGGGACTTTTGTTTAATGATGACATTATTTTTCTCCACCAAATTTATAAGAGACAATTTTTACATAATTCAACTGAGTGAAGTCAGAAAAAAAATTAATTTGTCCGTTGGAACTATCATCTATTTTTCCTATAGGTATCCCCGGCTTAAATAGACCCCCAAGTCCAGATGAGTAGACTATAATTTCTTTATTATTAAATGAATCTTTAAAATCAATTTGAGTATGTTCGATAGTTCCAAAATTACTTCCTGTTCCAGAAACTACAACCTGTATATCATCTGGCTCTAAAACAGAGGGTATTTTACTATTAAGATCAGACAATAGTAATGCCCTTGAATTAGTATAATTTACTTCAATTATTTGGCCAACTAGATAAACATCATCAATAACAGCCATTCCAATTTTTACTTTATCTTTTGTGCCTTTATTTAATACTACTGATTTTAAATATGGACTGTCTTTATCAATTAAGACTCTGGCAAATATTTCTTCTGAATTTATACTTTCATCAAGTAACTCTCTAAGCTTTTCATTTTCTGCAGTTAAAAACTCATTTTGTAATTTAAGTTGGTCAGAATTTTCTATTTTAATTAATTCTTTCTGATGACTTTCATACAAATCCATATGTGATTTGAATTTTGAAGTTATTTCTTTTAATTTATTTTCTGGGATTGATGCAATATGAGATGATCTATAAATTACTTCATTAATTCCTAATTTAACAAATTGTATTGCTTTAAAATTTAAATTACTTAGAACAATTACAAAAATTGATAAAATAATTAATGTTAGTAAAGAAAATTTTTGCTTATCTTTTTTTTTTAAAAAAGCTGACCTAATGGCAATTACAAAATCATCTCTGCCAGCAGCCATTTTTCCTAATATTCAGATAACATAGTAGAAAAAGTTTCTTCTTGATCCAAAGCTTTACCCGTACCAACAGCTACACATGACAATGGATCATCTGCTATATGAACTGGTAAACCTGTTTCTTTAGAAAACCTTTTATCAATATTTTTTAACAAAGCACCACCACCTGTTAAAGTTAAACCCATATCAACTAAATCAGCTGACAACTCAGGTGGAGTATTTTCTAAAGCATCTTTAATTGCACTAACCATTTGCTTCATAATATCATTTAGTGCTTCAGCAGTATCTTCTTCTGTAATATTAACTTCCTTTGGAGTACCTGATCTTAAATCTCTTCCTTTAACTGGGTAAGTGTTTGTTCCTGTTGGTACAGCTGTTCCCATTTCTTTTTTTATTTTTTCAGCAGTAGTATCGCCAATTAATAAATTATATTCTTTTCTCATATAATCTATTATTGCTACATCCATCGAGTCACCTGCAACTCTTAAAGATTTAGAGTAAACCAATCCACCCAAAGACATTACAGCAATTTCACTTGTGCCCCCGCCAATATCTACAATCATTGAACCAGTTGCCTCAGAAATTGGAAGATTTGCTCCAATAGCTGCTGCAATCGGTTCCTCAATTAATTGAACTCTTCTTGCGCCTGCTGCTAGAGCACTATCTTGAATTGCTTTTCTTTCCACTGGTGTTGAGCCAGTTGGTACGCAAATTAAAATTCTAGGATTAGCAAATGTGCTTCCTTTATGAACTTTTTTGATAAAATGTTTAATCATTTCTTCAGTAACTATAAAATCTGCAATAACACCATCTCTTAGAGGTCTAATTGCACTAATATTACCTGGTGTTCTTCCAAGCATTGTTTTAGCTTCGTCTCCAACTGCTAATACATTTTTTTTTCCACCTTGATCAACTATTGCAACAACTGAAGGTTCATTAAGAACTACGCCTTGACCCTTTAAAACAACAAGTGTATTGGCTGTTCCAAGATCAATTGCCATATCTTGGCTCCATATTTTTTTAACACTGCTAAATAACCCCATTATATCCCTCTTACTTTCTGACTTTCTTGCTCCATGGGAGCTGTTTTATCTCGTTTGATTATCATTTTATTTAATGCATTTATGTAAGCATTTGCTGATGCAACTAAAGTATCTGTATCAGCTGCTTGACCTACAGTCGTTTTACCTTTTTCCTCAATTTTTACACTTACTGTAGCTTGTGCATCTGTTCCTTCTGTAACTGCATGAACTTGATAAAGTTGCAAGTTAACATCATGAGGATATAAAGTTTTAATACATTTAAATATTGCATCAACCGGACCATCTCCAGTTTCTGTTGCATTTTTTACATCACCATAAACATCCAAAGTCATTTCTGCTTTTTGTGGTTCACCTGTTCCAGCAAAAACTTTTAAAGATTTAAGAGTAATTGCATTCACTTTATTATCTACAATTAAACTATCATCTACTAAGGCAATAATATCTTCATCGTAAACATGTTTTTTCTTATCTGCTAAGACTTTGAATTTTGCAAATGCATTTCCTACTACATCGTCAGTTAAATCTGGATAACCTAGACTGTTTAATTTATCTTTAAATGCATGTCGCCCAGAATGTTTTCCCATTACTAATGATGTTTGTTTAACGCCTACACTTTCAGGTGTCATTATCTCATATGTTTGTCTATTTTTTAACATTCCATCCTGATGAATTCCTGCTTCATGAGCAAAAGCATTTTTTCCAACAATCGCCTTATTGTATTGAACGGGAAACCCTGTTGCATTTGAAACAATTTTTGAAGCTTTACTTAAAAGCGTTGTATTAATTCCAGTTTCATATGGCATTAAATCAGGTCTTGTTTTAATTGCCATAACAACTTCCTCAAGAGCAGCATTTCCTGCTCTTTCTCCTAATCCATTTATTGTACATTCAATTTGTCTTGCTCCAGCTTGAACTCCGGCTAACGAGTTGGCTACTGCTAAACCTAAATCATTATGACAATGAGTTGATAAAATTGCTTTATCAATATTTGGAACTTTATTTAATAAAGTTTCTATAATTGTAGTAAACTCAGATGGTATTGTGTAACCAACTGTATCAGGAATATTAATTGTTGTAGCTCCATTTTTAATTGCAAGCTCTACAGTTTTACACATGTAATCCATATCAGTTCTTGTTCCATCCTCACAAGACCACTCAACATCATCAGTAAACTTTCTTGCATAAGCAACATGTTTTCCAATCGATTCATAAACATCTTCTGGGGACATATTTAATTTATGCTTCATATGTAAAGGGCTTGTAGAAATAAATGTATGTATTCTAAATCTTGGTGCATGCTTTAGAGCTTCATAAGCTCTATCAATATCTTTTACTGAATGTCTTGAAAGTCCTGCGGGAATAGAGTTTTTTAAAATTTTACTTACTTCTGAAACAGCTTCAAAATCTCCTGGTGAAGCTATTGGAAAACCTGCTTCAATTATGTCTATACCTAATTCATCAAACACTCTAGCGATTTGAATTTTTTCTTCTAAACTCATAGACGCTCCTGGCGATTGCTCACCATCACGCATAGTAGTATCAAATATAAAGACTCTATCTTTATTGCTCATAACTAAAATTTTTAGAAAATCTATAATACAATCTATGAGAGAGATTGCAAAATAATTAGTTAAATAATTAATTTTAATCGACCATTTTAGGCTTACGAAAAATTAATTATAAATAGACTCAATTTTAGGCATTAACCGTAAAAGCTCTTTTGTATATTCATGGTCGGGTTTTAAAAATAAATCCTCAGTGTTTGAAACCTCACACAATTTGCCATCTTTTAAGACTCCAATTCTATCGCACATTTGTCTAACAACCGGTAGGTCATGGCTAATAAATAAGATTGTTAAATTTAATTGTTCTTGTAGATCTTTAAGTAAATTTAATATTTGGGCTTGTATACTTACATCCAAAGCAGAGGTAGGTTCGTCACAAACCAAAAGTCTTGGTTGTGTCGCAAGTGCTCTTGCAATTGATATTCTCTGTCTCTGTCCTCCTGAAAATTCATGTGGATATCGATCTGCAGATTTTTGAGTTAATTCTACAGACTCAAGTAAGTCATAAATATAATTATTTAAATCTATATTTGATATGGATGGGTTGTGAAGTGTGATCGGTTCTGCAATTATATCTTTCACTTTTAATCTTCCATTTAGTGAAGAATAAGGATCTTGAAATATCATTTGAATTTGTTTTCTAAATTTCATTAATTCTGATCTTTGTTTTATTTTTGTAATACAAACGTTGTCAAAGAAGATATTTCCAGAAGAAGGTTTAAATAAATTTACAATCATTTTTGCAATTGTAGATTTTCCACTTCCACTTTCTCCTACTAAGCCAAAAGACTCACCTTCTTTTATATCAAAAGAAACATCATTAACAGCCATCACAGAATTCTTAGAACTTTCTGTAAAAAAATTATCGTCAAAACTTTTACTCAAATTTTTTATCTGTACTAAATCTTGATCTATTATTACTGTTTTTGTCCATCTATTTAATATTTTGATATTACTTTCTTTTTTGTCACTGTTTTCTTTTTCAACTATTACAAATCTTGAAATTTTTTTGTTAGTTGGTGGAACTGAACTTACTAAGCTTTTAGTATAATTTTCTTGTGGTTTAGTTAATATTTTTTTGGTTTCACCAATTTCAACTAAATTGCCACTTTTCATAACTGCAACTCGATCTGCAGTTTCAGCTATAACCCCCATGTCATGAGTAATTAATATGACCGCAAGGTTTCTTTCTTTTGTTAATTTTTTAATTAGTTCTAAAATCTGAGATTGAATTGATACATCTAATGCTGTTGTTGGTTCATCTGCAATTAACAATTCTGGTTCGCAACATAGAGCTAAAGAAATTACTACTCTCTGTCTCATTCCACCTGAGAATTGGTGAGGATAATTATCAAATCTTTTCTCCGCATCTTTTATACCAACCTCTTTTAATAAATTTAAAGATTTATTTTTTGCTTCTTCTTTGCTTAATTGTAGATGAGTTTGAATTGTTTCAATTAACTGTTCCCCAACTGTAAGAATTGGGTTAAGTGAAGTTTGAGGATCTTGAAATATCAATCCAATTTTATTTCCTCTGTATTTAACAGTGCTTTCAGAATTTTCATGAATGTTAAGATCACCTAAAATTACTGAGCCACTAGATAACTTACCTGGCTCATCAATTAAATTTATAATAGCGTTTCCTACTGTACTTTTTCCTGATCCAGACTCTCCAACTAATCCTAAAATTTCTCCTTTATTAACCTCAATATTCACATTCTTAGCAGCATTAACTGTTTCTTTTCTCATTTGGTAATCAACACTAAGATTGTTTATTTTTAAGAATGTCATTTTTTTAATTTTGGATTTAAAGTATCTCTCATCCAATCCCCTAATAAATTAATTGAAAATGCTAAAATAACTAAGAAAATTGCTGGAAAAAAAGTTATCCACCACTCTCCTGAAAATAAAAAGTCATTACCAAGTCGTATCAATGTCCCTAAAGAAGGTGTTGTTGGAGGTACGCCAACTCCTAAAAAACTTAAAGTAGACTCAGCTAAAATAGCAAGAGCTAAACCAATAGTTCCAATTACTAACACTGGTCTTAAAATATTTGGTAAAATATGTTTAAACATAATAATTATATTAGAAACCCCAATTATTGTTGATGCTGAAACATAGTCTTTATTTTTTTCTACCAAAGTTGCAGCTCTAGAAACTCTAGCAAATTGTGGCCACTCTGAAATCCCGATTGCAAATATTAAAACATAAATTGCCATTTCATCATGCATTTCTCTTGAGATTAATCCTCTTGCTATTCCATCAACCAACAACGCCATCAAAATACTTGGTACTGTTAACTGAACATCAGTTAATCTCATTACTATCATTTCATATTTTCCCCCAAAAAATCCTGCTGTTAATCCCAATCCAACTCCAAGAATTAAGCTAAAAATTATCGCAGAAAAACCTACTATTAAAGAAATCCTACATCCATACAAAATTGTTGATAACATATCTCTTCCTTGTCCATCAGTACCTAAAATAAATTTAGCAATACCATCTTCTGTCCACGAAGGTGGTGTAAATGCATCCATCAATGATAGAGAGGATGGGTCAAAGGGATTGTAAGGTGTTACGAGCTCAACAAAAAAAGAACAGAAAAAAATTATAAATAAGATTGTAGATGATACAATGGCAGTAGGCGATTTAATAAAGCTATGATAAATATCATTATCTTTGATTCTTTCCCAAGTACTTAAAGTTTTGTTATCCACTTGCAGTATCTCCTTTAACTCTTATTCTTGGATCAATTAAATAATAAAGAATATCAACTATAAAATTTATCATTACAAAAACAAAAGCTATAAAAACTAAATAAGCTGACATGATTGGTATATCTACAAATTGAACTGCTTGAATAAATAAGAAGCCCATACCAGGCCATTGAAAAACAGTTTCGGTAATAATTGAAAACGCAATTAGAGTTCCGATATTTATTCCTGCTATAGTTATTACTGGTATCAATCCATTTTTTAATGCATGTTTGTATTTAATACTATTTTCACTAATACCTCGAGCACGCGCAAATTTAATATAATCTGTTTGTAATATTTCCATCATCTCTGCTCGTACAAGTCTGATGATATAAGTCATTTGGAAAAGACTTAATGTTACTGAAGGAAGTATAATTGCTTTAAGTCCAGAGACTGTTAAAAATCCTGTAGTCCAAAAACCTAAATCTACAACTTCTCCTCTTCCAAAAGAAGGTAATATTCCTAAGATTACTGCAAACAAATATATAAATAATATACCAATTACAAATGTGGGAAGCGAAACCCCCAACAAGGAGACTGCCAAAACAAAATCGCTTAAAAAGCCTTTTCGATTTATGCCGGTATAAACTCCTAATAATGTACCAGTTATAAGAGCAATTAGTGCTGAAATAACCACAAGTTCAATAGTTGCAGGCAATCTTTCAACTATTAATTCTGAAACAGGTCTTCTTAATTGATATGAAATTCCAAACTCACCCTTTGAAGCATTAACTATAAATCTTGAAAATTGAACATGAATTGGATCCATCAAACCTAATGTTTCTCTTAATTCTGCTCTTTCCTCATCAGAGGTTTCTTCTCCAACCATGTTATTAATCGGATCTCCAACAAAATTAAATAAAGAGAAAGACACAAAGGCGACAACCAACATCACCAAAGCAGATTGAAACAGCCTTTTAAAAAAATATTTTATCAATTTGTGAAGGTTTAAACTTGCAAGCCCTTTAAAAATTTAAAGGGCTTGTAATAATTTTTAATTAGTTAAAACTAGCAGTTCTGAATAACGGCTCGTTATTCGGTCTGATAGGAACATTAACATTGCTTTTAGATGCCCAAGATATTACTTGGTGATGTAAAGGAAGATAAGAAATATCATCTTTTACAATTTTCCAGGCTTTTGCAATTGCAGCATTTCTTTTATCTAAATCAACTTCACCTTCCATAACTCTAATTGCAGCATCAACATCAGCGTTACTAAAATTAACTTTGTTCCAGCTAGCACCAGATTCATACAGGTAATGGAAAACATAGTGACTATCTAAAGTTGGAACACCCCATCCTAGCATATAGAAATCACCTTGATCATCTTTAAGCTCTTTGAAGTGTTTACTTTTAGTTTGAGCAAATAAGTTAACGTTAACTCCAATTTTACCCAACATTCCAACAACTGCAGTACAAATTGCTTCATCGTTTACATATCTGTCATTAGGACATCTAAGTTCAACGTCAAAACCATTAGGATAACCCGCATTAGCTAAAAGTTTTTTTGCAGCATTAACATCGTAAGGTAATCTTTTATCAAGATCAGCTGTGTATCCATTTACACCTGGGAAAGTTATAATTCCTGCTGGTTCACTTAAACCTCTCATAACTTTTTTCTTGATCGCTTCAATATCAATTGCTTGATAAAGAGCTTGTCTTACTTCTTTTTTCTTAAACGGATTATCACCTGTATTTCCAGTTCTTAATTTGTCAGCTGCTTGATCCATACCTAAGAAAATTGTTCTCATTTGAGCTGTACTTTCAACTTTATGACCTGAAGAAGATCCGATTCTTTTTAAGTCTTGAACAGGAGCATCAGTAACTATATCAATTTCACCAGATAATAAGGCTGCTACTCTTGTAGCTGCATTTTTAATAGGCATTAATTCAATTTGAGTTACTTTTTTGTCCTTCATTTCACCCCACCAATGTTTATTTCTTTTAAACACTGTCTTGGTGTTAGGCTCTCTTAAAGTTATTTTAAAAGGACCAGTTCCCATAGCATTAGTAGCAGAGAAAGTTTCTTGTCCTGCATCCCAATTTTGTGGAGACATTGCAAAGTTTTTCTCTGACCAAGCTTTAGACATTATAAAAATGTTTGATAGTTGGTTTAAAAGAATAGGATTTGGTTTACTTGTAGTTATTTTAACAGAGTAATCTCCAACCGCTTCAACATTAGCAACAGTGCTGATGTATTCTTTAAAGTCAGATGTTCTTTGCTTAGCTCTTAATATACTAAAAACAACATCTGCTGATGTCATTCCAGAACCATCTGAAAACTTAGCATCTTCTCTTAAAGTAAAAATCCAAGTATTTGGATCAGTAGCTTTCCATTTTGTTGCTAAAGCAGGCCCTATTTTCATGTCCAAGCCTCTTTGAACTAGAGCTTCGTACACTTGTCTAGATACTTGAGTAGTTGGACCCTCATTTTGTGCATGTGGATCTAGTGTTAAACTGTCTCCTTGCATAGACCATTTGATAGTTTTTGCCCATGCTGAAGAAAATCCGAATACTAGAACTAATGACAATAGTATTCTTACTATATTTTTAGTCTTCATTATTCCCCTCGTTTTTAAAATTTATTTAAAAAAGTATAAGTGAAATAATTGAATTATAGTAGCAATAATTTACTGATAAAATTTAACTTTTATCACTATCAACTAATTTTTTCTTACCAATCCATGGCATCATAGCTCTAAGTTCGGCACCAACTTTTTCAACTGGGTGTTCGGCTAATTTCTCTCTCGTAGCAAGAAAATTCTTTTGACCATTTTTGCATTCATCCATCCACTCTTTTGTAAATTTTCCAGACTGGATTTCAGCTAAAACTTCTTTCATTCTTTTTTTGGTTTCTTCTTTATTAACTACTTTTGGCCCAGATTGATATTCACCATATTCAGCAGTATTCGAAATAGAATAATTCATGTTTGCGATTCCACCCTCATAAATTAAGTCAACGATCAATTTAACTTCATGTACTGTTTCAAAATATGCCATTTCTGGTTCATATCCCGCTTCAACTAAAGTTTCGTAACCATTTTTAATTAATTCAACTAAACCTCCACATAGTACAGTTTGTTCACCGAACAAATCTGTTTCAACCTCATCTTTAAATGTTGTTTCAATTATTCCTGATCTTCCTCCACCAACTGCTGAAGCATAAGATAAAGCTAGATCTCTCGCTTTTCCAGATCCATCTTGGTGCACTGCAAACAAACAAGGAACCCCGCCTCCTTTTTCATATTCGCTTCTAACCAGGTGACCAGGTCCTTTTGGGGCAACCATAAAAACATCTAAATCTTTTCTTGCTTTTATTAAATCGTAATGAACATTTAAACCATGAGCAAAAGCAATACTTGTGCCTTCTCTTACTCTTTGTTCGATATGATTTTTATAAATTTCTGCTTGAAGTTCATCTGGTGTAAGAATCATTACTACATCAGCCCATTCAGCAGCATCTGATAAATTCATTACTTTTAATCCTTTTGACTCAGCTTTTGCTGCACTTGACGAACCTTCTCTCAAAGCAACAACAATTTCTTTTACTCCACTATCTTTTAAATTTAATGCGTGAGCGTGCCCCTGACTTCCATAACCAAAAATAGCAACTTTTTTACTTTTAATCAGATTTACATCTGCATCTTTTTCATAAAACATTTTCATATCGTTTCTCCTATTAAATTAATTAAATATTTTAGCACCTCTGGTCATAGCTACTGCCCCAGTTCTCGAAGTACTAATAAGTCCTAAGGGCTTTAATTTTTTATTCATTTTATCAATTTCTCTTCTAAGAGCGGTTATTTGAATTACTGCTGAAGTTTTTGTTTCATCTAATATTACTGGATTAAATTTTTTACAAGCTTTTAAACATTTATCTATTTTATTTTTTTTACCAACAACTTTAAATAAAGCCATTTCTTTAAATATTACATCTTTATCTTCTCTTTTAAATTCAGCAACCTTATGAACTGGCACTAGCTTTGTTAACTGTAGTTTAATTTGATCTATTACCTGAGGTGTTCCAGTAGTAACAATTGTTATTCTTGAAATATTTTTTATAGCATCAACTTCAGCTACAGCTAATGACTCAATATTATATCCTCTTCCTGAAAATAGTCCGACTACTCTCGCAAGAACACCGGCTTCGTTATCAACCCAAACAACGAAAATATAAGTCTCAGATTTCTGTTTTTTTGTAGGAATACTGTAAGCTGACTTTGATTTGGGCATTATTATTATACTAGGGCTTTGCCTTTTCCTTTAATTTTATTATCCTCTTGATCATTTGGACCTAAGATCATCTGGTTATGAGGTTTTCCTGATGGAATCATTGGAAAGCAATTTTCATTAGGATCTACATGGCAATCAAATATAACAGGTCCATCGTAATCGATCATTTCTTGAATTTTATAATCAAGATCAGATGGATTGTCAGCTTTAATTCCTTTGCAACCATAAGCTTCTGCCATTTTCATAAAATCTGGTAATGCTTCTGAATAACTTTCAGAATAATTTTTTTCATGCAGTAATTCCTGCCACTGTCTTACCATTCCCATATATTGATTGTTCAAAATAAATATTTTTATAGGGAGATTGTATTGAACTGCTGTAGACATTTCTTGCATAGTCATTAAAACTGAAGCTTCTCCAGCAATATCAATTACTAATTTTTCAGGATGAGCAATTTGTACTCCAACCGCTGCTGGCAACCCATATCCCATAGTACCTAATCCACCAGATGTCATCCATCTGTTTGGTTTATTAAATTTATAATGCTGAGCTGCCCACATTTGATGTTGACCCACTTCAGTAGTGACATAAGTGTCTTTACTCTTAGTTAATTCATAAAGTCTTTGAACAGCGTGTTGTGGTTTTATACTTTCATCGCTATTAACAAAATTAAGAGAATTTTTTTCTCTCCATTTTTCTATTTGTTCCCACCATTTAGCAATATTTGATTTATTTGATTTGCTATGACCATTTTTACTTTTTGAAATTGATTTATTAATTTTACTAATAACACTTGTAACATCTCCAACTATTGCAAGATCTACCTTGATAATTTTATTAATTGATGAGGGATCGATATCAATATGAACCTTTTTTGAATTTGGTGAGAACTCGTCTATTTTTCCAGTAATACGATCATCAAACCTAGCACCAATATTAATTAATAAATCACAATCATGCATTGCATTATTTGCTTCATAAGTCCCATGCATTCCAAGCATTCCTAAAAATTGATTATCATCTCCAGGGTATGCGCCCAAACCTTGAAGTGTAGAAGTAATTGGAAAACCAGTTAAATCCACAAATTCTCGTAGAGCTTGACTTGCTTTTGGTCCAGAGTTTATTACTCCTCCACCACTATAAATGATTGGTTTTTTTGCTTTGCTTAATAATTTTAGTAATTCATCAATTTGATCTTGAGAAAATTTATTATGTATTTTTCCATTTAATTTTTTTTCTTTATTAGGTTTTTTATATTTTGTTTTTGCAAATTGAACATCTTTTGGAATATCAATTAAAACTGGTCCAGGTCTTCCAGTTGTTGCAACTCTAAAAGCTTCATGCATAACTTTTGAAAGATCATTTATATCTTTAACTAACCAGTTGTGCTTCGTACAAGGTCTTGTTATTCCTGTTGTGTCACATTCTTGAAAAGCATCAGTTCCAATTAAATGTGTTGGAACCTGACCAGAAATACAAACCAATGGAACTGAATCCATATAAGCATCTGTTAAGGCAGTTACTACATTTGTAGCTCCAGGGCCAGATGTAACTAAAACAACTCCTGGTTTTCCAGAGGATCTTGCATACCCTTCGGCTGCATGGCCAGCTCCTTGTTCGTGTCTAACTAAAATATGTTTTATCGAAGGATGATTTTTTAGTTCATCATAAATTGGTAAAACTGCACCACCCGGATAACCAAAGATATGCTCTACCTTTTGATCTTCAAGACACTTAAATACGATTTCTGCTCCAGTAAATAATTTTGGCATTATGCAATCTAGCTGAAGTTGTACTGATTGGTCAAGTTTAAGAATGAAAATTTTAAATTTTTTTTAAAAATTCATTTATGTCTTTTGGCTTTAACTTTATCCAGCTCATCATGTTGCCTCTAGCCCAAGTACTTTGTCTTTTAGCGTATTGTCTTGTTTTTATGGCTATTTTATCTCTAGTATCATTCAAATTTTTTTGTTTTTTTAAATATTCTGTAATTTCATTAACTCCAATGGCCTTATTAGCACTTTTATCTTTTCTAACTCTTAGCTTTATGAAATTTTTTACCTCTTTAATTGCTCCATTTTCTATCATCTCACTTGTTCTTATATTGATGCGCTCAATTAACTCTTGTCTAGGGAAATCAATATAAACTTTAAAAAAATCATTTTCTACGAAGTGTGATTTCGTATTTTTAAACCATTCGATTAGAGATTTTTTTGTAAACTTTTTAACTTCAAAAGCCCTGATAGACCTTTGAGTATCCGTAGGGTTTATTTTTCCTCTTGAGGATGGATCTAATTTTAATAGTTTTTCGTAAAACTTCTTTTGTCCAAGTTTTTTTTGTAAAATTCTAATTTGATTTCTTAATTTTAATGATATATTTGGTATTTTAACTAAACCATCAGTTAAAGCTTTAAAGTATAAACCTGTCCCTCCAACAAGAATTGGGGTTTTTTTTCTTTTTTGAACTTCCTTAATTTTTTTAATTACAAGCTTAAGCCAATCACCTGTGGAGAAGTTTTTTGTTACATTATGAAAACCATATAAATGATGTTTTATTTTCTTATATTTTTTAAGATCTGGTCTAGCTGTCAAAATTTTAAGCTCTTTGTATACTTGCATGCTATCAGCATTAATAATCTCTCCATTAACCTTCTTTGCAATTTTAATTGCAAAACTTGATTTTCCTGAGGCTGTTGGTCCAGATATTAATATAATCTTGGATTTTAAATCCATTATTAATCTAACTTAACACCAATATATCTTCGTTGATTTTGATTGTTATAAATTGCTAGTAAAACTGTTTTCTGATTTGAATTAAGAACTTCGTTAGTAATATTTATTAAATCGTTGGCTGTCCTAATTTTTTTCTTCTGAGCTTCAACGATGATACTATTAAGTTCTATTGAATTTACTAAGGGGCTGTTATTTGCAATTCTTGTTATTACCAAGCCTGTTGTCTGGTTTGGTAATTTTCTTTTCTTTATGTCTTCTTTAGTTAACGGTCTTACTGCAATTTTCAAACTTTCTATTATTTCACCATTATTTTGTTTTTGAGTTTCTGGATTTTTACTTATTTTAAAATCATCTGAAGTTTCTAATCTTCCTAAAATAACATTTTTAATTATCTCTTTTTTATCTCTCCAAACTTTAACTTCAACTTTTTTTCCAACTTCTGTTTTTGCTACAATTGCTGGAAGTTCTTTCATTTGATTTATTTTTTCTCCATTAAATTCTAAAATAATATCACCAGCTTGTATTCCTGCTTTTTCTGATGGACTATTTTCTGCAACACTAGCAACTAATGCTCCTCGTGCTTTGTCCAATTTTTCAACTTCAGCAATTTCTTTTGTAACATCTTGAATTCTAACACCTAGCCAACCTCTTTTTGTTTCGCCAAATTCAATTAATTGTTTAATTACGATTTGCGCGCTGTTGGATGGAATAGAGAATCCGATTCCAATCGAACCATTACGTCCAAGAATTGCTGTATTAATTCCAATTACATTTCCTTCCATATCAAATAAAGGTCCTCCTGAATTACCTGAGTTTATCGAAGCATCTGTTTGAATAAAATCTTCATACCTTGATAAACCAATCGATCTATTTCTTGCAGATATTATTCCTGCAGTAACAGTTCCACCTAAACCAAATGGATTTCCAATTGCTAAAACCCAATCCCCAATTCTTGCTTTATCAGAGTCACCGAATGCAACTGGGATAAACTTTTCATCTGTTTCTAATTGTAAAACAGCAATATCCATTAAAGGATCGGCACCAAGAACATTAGCTTTAAATTCTTGGTCACCATTTACTCTAACAATAATATCGTCAGCATTTTGGATAACATGATTATTCGTAACCACAATTCCTTTCTCGTCTATTATAAACCCAGAACCTAAAGCAGCTGATTGTCTTTCCTGAGGTGTTCCAAATTCTTTAAACATATCTTCAAAAGGAGATCCTGGAGGAAATTGAAAAGGAAAAGGATTGGTATTGGTTACAACTGTTGTTGTGGTGGAAATATTCACTACAGATGGCATTAATTTTTCTGCAAGCTCTGCAAAAGAAGCAGGAACTGGTTTGGAGTTTACATTTAACGAAAAGCTAAATGATATAACAAGGGTTAAGAATATAAGTTTAATCTTATTCATATTAGCTCTTAATATAATAAATAATTATAAAACCTATCACAGCAAAAATAAGTCCCCCTGATCTAAGCTGACTATCTTTAACAAGTTCTAGTTTTTTCAACATACTTTTCATTTTTGCTGGAAATAAGGCGTACAAAATTCCCTCAATAAATAAGAAAAGACCAAAAGCTATAACTAGCTCACGCATTTAAAAATTATTGTTGGATTTCAGGTTTTATATTTCCAAAAAATTTAAAAAATTCACTATCAGGTGATAAAATTAAAGAAGTTTCACCGCCAATAAGGGCTTTTTCATATGCTTGCATAGCTCTATAGAAAGCAAAAAATTCTGGATCTTGGCCAAAGGCGTCAGCAAATATTTTATTTCTTTCTCCATCGCCTTCCCCTTTCATAATCTCAGATTGTTTCTGAGCATCTGCTAAGATTACTGTAACTTCTTTGTCAGCAGTTGATGTAATAGTGACAGCCATCTCTGCTCCTTTTGCTCTAAATTCTTTTGCTTCTCTCTCCCTTTCAGTTTGCATTCTTCTATAAATTGCATCACTGTTAGCTTGGGGAAGATCTGCTCTTTTAATTCTGACATCAACAATATTTATTCCAAAGTTTTGGGCTTCATTATTTACACCTTCTTTAATTAAAGCCATTTGCTTAGATCTATCTTTAGATAACAACGTTTGTAATTCTTCTTGACCTAATACATTTCTAATTCTTGAATTTATTATCGTAGATAATCTCGATCTTGCAACTCTTTCATTTCCAACTGAAATATAAAACTTCAATGGATCAACAATTTGAAATCTAGCAAAAGCATCAACAATTAATCTTTTCTGATCTGATGCAATAACCTCCTCAGGTGGAGCATCTAAATTTAAAATTCTTTTATCTAAATAAACAACGTTTTGAATGAATGGAATTTTAAAGTTTAATCCTGGTTTCATTATAATCCTTTTTGGGTCACCAAATTGAAGAATAATTGCTTGATTAACTTCTTTTACAATAATTACAGATAAAAAGGCTACAACACCAATTGCAACTAGTATTCCTGCTAATACTTTTCCAGCTTTCATTTTAATTGGTCGCTTTCTTTTTTAATTCAGGCAAAGGTAAGTAAGGAACTACTCCTGAACCTGCATTTTTTTCTATAATTACTTTATCTATATCAGCTAATACTTTCTCCATCGTCTCTAAATACATTCTTTCTTGAGTGACTGCTTTCGCATTTTTATACTCATTGTAAATTGCTATAAATCTACTTGCTTCACCCTCTGCTTTTGCAACAACTTCTTTTTTGTAAGCTTCTGCAGCTTGTAAGATTTTTTGTGCTTCCCCTCGTGCTCTTGGAATGACATCATTGGCATAAGCCTCGGCTTCGTTTTTAGATCTTTCCATATCAGCTCTTGCAGCCTGTACATCTCTAAATGCATCAATTACTTGATCAGGTGGGTCGGCTTTTTGAGTTTGAACTTGTGTAATTTGTATTCCACTTTCATAATCATCTAAAATAGTTTGAATAATTTCTTGGGTTTCGAGCTCAATTTTTGATCTTCCTTCAGTCAAGATTGGTTGAATATCACTTTTGGCAATTACTTCTCTCATTGCAGTTTCAGCAGCTGCTTTAACTGTGCCCTCTGGATCTTGAATTTTGAATAAAAAATTACCAGCGTCTTTAATTACCCAAAATACTGAAAAGTCGATATTAACAATATTTTCATCTCCAGTTAACATCAAGCTTTCTTGTGGTACATCAGCAACCCCACCACCTGTGGAGAAACCACTATCTCTCTCAGATCTAAAACCAATATCCATTCGGTTAACCTTTGTAACTTTTGGAGTTTGCACAGTTTCAACAGGAAAAGGTATATGATAATTCAAACCAGGCTGTGTAGTTTTTACAAACTTACCAAATCTTAATACCACTCCTTGTTCATCTGGGAGAACTCTATAAAGGCCACTTGCTAACCATACAAAAACTAAAACTAGTAAAATTAAACTTATTGATTTTCCTCCTGAAGTTTTTCCACCAGGTAAAAATCTTTTAATTTTATCCTGCAAATCTCTAATTAATTCATCAACATTTGGGGGCCTGGGACCTCTGCCAGATCCATTGCCACCACCACCTCCACCAGGAGGTGCTCCCCAAGGACTTTGGCCTTTAAAATCATCTGACATATGTGAAAGTATATAGTGTCTTTATTACAAAAAACAAGTAATGATACTTTTATGACCGATAAAAAACCTGAACTTAGTGCCGCAATGAAAAGTAAACTAGAGCCTAAAAAATTCACTAAAAATCCTATTATTGGAACTAAGTTTACAATTGCAATCTCTAGTGCAAAGGGTGGCGTTGGAAAATCCACATTTGCAACAAATCTTGCTTTAGCTTTGAAAAAAGTTGGATGTAAAGTTGGTCTTTTAGATGCAGATATTTATGGTCCATCGATTCCTAAAATGTTTAATATTAATGAAAAACCTAAAAGCGATGGTCAAAAATTAGATCCAATTACCAAATATGAGATTCAGTGTATGTCGATTGGTTTTTTAGCTGATCAACAAACTCCAATGATATGGCGTGGTCCTATGGTAACAAGTGCAATTAAAACTTTCACTCAAAAAGTTAATTGGAAAGATTTGGATTTTATTATTGTTGATATGCCACCTGGAACTGGTGACACTCAACTTACCTTTTCTCAAGAAATTAAAATGGATGGCGCAATAATTGTAAGTACACCTCAAGAAGTGGCTCTTTTAGATGTAAAAAGAGGAATTAAAATGTTTGATAAACTTGGAGTTAAAATTTTAGGCTTAGTTGATAATATGAGTTTCTTTATTGGTGATGATGGAAAAAAATATAAAATATTTGGAGAAGGTGGGGTAAAAAAAACTGCAGAGGAATTTCAAAAGGAATTTTTGGGTGAAATTCCAATAAATCCTGAAATTGGTAAAACTGGTGATGAAGGAAAACCAATTGTAGAAGCTAGCCCTGAGCATGAAATTTCTAAAATATATTTAAATTTTGCTGAAAAAATTAAATCAACTTATCTTTAAGATCAAAAGCAGTCATTAATTCATTCCACTCTCTTTTAGACAGGCCAGAACTTTCAACATCTACATTCTCACCTTTAATAAGTTTTTGAATAATTAACTTTCCTTTTGCAGAAACCTCAGTGCCACCAACTCTATAATCCATAAAAGCATCATATGTTGTGGGAACCCACTTTTTTAGGGTATCCAGCATTATATCAGCATAAACTCTAATTTCATATTGAGCATGACTATCAGCTCTTAATCTTAAAAAATTCATTAAGTTTAGTAAATCAGTTTTCCAATACCATTGAGTATAGGTATTTAGAGTTAAATTCATTCTTGCAAGTTCTCTTGCTAAACCTTTTTTGTTTTCGTCAATAGTTGATCCATCAAATCTTTCATTAAGCATAGTTTCATAATTATCATAAGTTCTCTCTGCATCACTTTTCAAAAGTTCCAAAACTTCCTCTGCCTGTTTTCCTTCTAAGACATCTCCTCTACCCTGTCGGTTACTAGTTGATTGAGCAGCTAAATTTTCTTGTGATGGCAAATAAAATTCTTTGTCTAAAATTGAATATCTAGCAGAATATTCATTAACATTTGCAGTTCTATGTCTAATCCATTGTCTTGCAATAAATATTGGAAGCTTAACATGATATTTAATTTCACACATTTCAAATGGAGTACTGTGCCAATGCCTCATCAAATATTTTATTAAACCTTTGTCGGTCGAAACTTGTTTGGTTCCTTTTCCATATGACACTCTAGCTGATTGAACTATTGATGTGTCATCACCCATATAATCAACAACTCTTACAAAACCATGATCTAAAGCTGGAATTGCTTCATATAGAATTTTTTCTAGCTCTGGAGCAGTAACTCTTTTAGTTTGATTGCTTTGAGATTGTTGATTTTTTATTTCTTCTTGTTGTTCTTCAGTTAATTTCATGATTGTTATTGAATCTATTGTAATTACTTTTATATTAATAATGTTGGTTTTCCAACTACGACGATAAACGAATTTCGTAATAACCATTGCGGACGTGGGGGCAGTACCCACCACCTCCACCATTACAACTTATGGGGGTGAACTAGATTCGACGGGTGACTAAAGGCTATTCTTTCGTTCGGGATTGTTCCACCGTAACGGGCTATTTTATAATTGCTAACGAAAGTTATGCACTTGCTGCCTAATTAACTTAGTTAATTAAGCAAACGGGGTCTGGGGCACCTGGCAACAGAACGCCCCTTATCATTTCCTAATTTATTGTGGTCAACGTTATTTGAAAAATACAACTAAGGGATACGGGCTTTGTTCAGAATTATTATTAAATATTTAGTTTAATATTTTCTTTTTTGCTTTTTCAAATTCATCTTTTGTTAATACACCACTTTTATATAAATCATTTAATTTATTAATTTGATCTAAAATATCACTTGATAATTTTTTAGTCGATACAGAAGTTAAAGGTGATAGAGCGCTTAAATCTAGCTTATGTCTTTCTAATATTTTAATTATATTTTCAAATTCAATATGTCTTTTTGCTGAAATTGAAACCCATTTTTGCATAATTTTTTGATGTTCAGGATAGTTTGAAATATTATTTTTATGATATTCTGAAGTTTCTTCACTTATAAATTTATTTTTTGGTGCATTAAGTATCTTTGGATCAATTCCATATGATAATAAGTACCATTTACCTGCAGCCAATCTAGAGAAATAAGCATGAAAGCTATTTAACCCCACTCTTGGTAACTGAATATTATGATCTCTAAACCATTTTGTTACATCGGCATCAGCAATTTCTGGATCATCTGGAGTAAAAAAGTCTTTATGAACATCAGAATGATCAATTACTAAGCAATTATGTGTGCTTCCTTTTTTATAAACTTTAACAACAAAATATTCAGGGCGCTCATAGCATCCGTCATATTTATTTTTAAAAAGTGATTCATATATTGCTTGGTTTACAAGGCTCTCATATATTCCAGCTGTTTTCATTTCAGCTATTGTAATTGTTTCTACAGCAAAATTATTTTCTAATCTAACTAAAGTATAAATCTTACTTGTAAGACCATAATAGAAATCACTGGAATTTCGTATAACTGTCCATTTACCCTCGGGCAGATTTAATTTAAATTTTTTATTCATGACAAATTGATTTTCAATTATGTCATTTACTCTGTATCTTTTAGCATTAACCTCAGTGCACATTAATAATATAATAAAATACACAAAAATGATTGACAAAAATTTTTTCATAACTCAAGATTATCAAATTCTGAAACAGGAGTCTAAAATATTGATCTACTCTGAAGGTGTTTTTATTAGGAACCTATTTTTTCTCAAATGATCCCTTTTAAAGATGAAATTGTTAAAAATAGTACTACTTGTTAATTAAAGTTTTTTTTAATTTCAGCTTGAGCAGCAGCCAACCTCGCAACTGGGACTCTATAAGGTGAGCAAGATACATAATTCAATCCTATTTTAGAACAAAAAGATATACTATCAGGATCTCCTCCATGCTCTCCACAGATACCTAGCTTAAGATTTTTGTTTTGTTTTCGTCCTTTTTCTGATGCTATTTCAACTAAATCTGAAACTCCTTCATCTATTGAAACAAAAGGGTCAACAGAAAATATTTTGTTTTCTATATAATCATTTAAAAATTTACCACTATCATCTCTACTTATCCCAAAAGTAGTTTGGGTTAAATCATTTGTTCCAAAACTAAAAAATTCAGCATGCTTTGCAATCTCTTTTGCTTTTATTGCCGCTCTAGGTAATTCAATCATAGTACCAACTAAAAATTCTATATTTAATTTATGTTCTTGTTGAACTTGACTTGCAATTCTAATTACTAAATCTTTCATTATTTTTATCTCAGCCTCTGTGGAAACTAAAGGTATCATTATTTCTGGGAATGCAGATTTTATTTTACTTTTTTTAAGGTATGCTAAAGCTTCAAATATTGCTTTGCATTGCATTTCATAAATTTCAGGAAAAGATATTCCCAGACGACATCCTCTATGACCTAACATAGGATTTTGCTCATGTAGTTCTTCAATTCTTGACTCAACCTCATTAATTGGGAGATTAACTATAATAGCAACCTCATTAATTTCCTTTTCTGTACGTGGTAAAAATTCATGTAATGGTGGGTCCAATAATCTAACTGTGACTGGTAATCCACTCATGATTTTAAAAATATCTATAAAATCTTTTCTTTGATACGGTAACAGTTTTTGTAATGCTATTGCTCTGTCTTCTTTTGTTTTAGATAATATCATTTCTCTTACAGATAAAATTCGTTCTTCATCAAAAAACATATGTTCAGTTCTGCATAATCCAATACCCTCTGCACCAAAATCTTTTGCTGTTTTCGTGTCTTTTGGAGTTTCAGAATTTGTTCTTATTTTTAATTTTCTAAAGCTATCTGCCCAAGACATTAACTTGGAAAAATCACCAGATATTTCAGGCTTCACAGTTGAAACACTTCCAGCAATAATTCTTCCAGTTGATCCATCAATAGTGATTACGTCTCCTTCTTTAATTTCCATTGAAGAAGTCTTAAAAGATTTATTTTCATAGTTTATATCAATTTCACTTGATCCTGATACACATGGTCTCCCCATACCTCTTGCAACAACAGCTGCATGACTTGTCATTCCTCCTCTCGCGGTCAAAATTCCTTTAGCAGCATGCATTCCTTGTATATCTTCTGGAGAGGTCTCTACTCTTACTAAAATTGTTTCTTGCATCATTGCATTTAGTCTTTCAGCTTCTTCTGATGTAAATACAACTTTACCACTGGCTGCACCTGGCGATGCAGGTAATCCATTTGCTATTATATTAATTGAACTTTTTTCATCCAAAGTAGGGTGCAAAAGTGTGTCTAAAGAATTTGGGTCAATTCTTAACACAGCTTCCTTTTTAGAGATTAATTTTTCTTTAACCATATCAACTGCGATCTTGACTGCTGATTTTGCTGTTCGTTTTCCTGATCTTGTTTGAAGCATCCATAGTTTACTATTTTCAACTGTAAACTCTACGTCTTGCATATCTTTGTAATGCATCTCTAATTTTTTCAAAATTTTTTGAAGTACTTTAAAGACTTTAGGCATAGACTCTTCCATTGATAATTCTTTTACTTTAGCATCTCTCCTAGCTTTTTTTGTTATATATTGAGGAGTCCTTGTACCCGCTACAACATCTTCCCCTTGCGCATTAATTAAATACTCACCATATATTTCATTTGATCCATCTGATGGATTTCTTGTAAACACAACTCCTGTTGCACAATCATCACCCATATTTCCAAAAACCATTGATTGAACATTTACTGCAGTTCCCCACTCGGCTGGGATTTGATTTAGTTTTCTGTAAACTTTTGCTCTATCACTCTCCCACGATAAAAATACTGCACTTATTGCTCCTAGCAACTGTTCGTGAACATCTTGGGGAAAATCTTTTTTTGTCTTTTCTCTTACTGTTCTTTTAAAATCTTCAATTAATCCATCCCAATCACTTTCATCTAAATCTGTATCTAACAAAACACCTTTCGTAAGTTTATAATTTTCAATTAATTCCTCAAAATGATAACCTTCTACACCCATTACAACATTACCGTACATTTGAATGAATCTTCTATAACTGTCTTTGGCAAATCTTCCATTTAAAGTTTTAATTGCTAAAGCTTTGACTGTTTTATCGTTCAGACCCAGATTTAGAATAGTATCCATCATACCTGGCATTGATACTCTTGCACCAGACCGCACGGACAACAAAAGTGGATTTTTTAAGTCCCCAAATTTCTTGGAAACATCTTTTTCGATTAATTTTAATTCTTTTTTAATTTGAGAAATTAAATTTTTATTTAATTTTTTTTTATCCTTATAAAAAATTTCACAAACTTTTGTAGATATTGTAAAACCAGGAGGCACTGGAAGACCCATTCTTCCCATTTCAGAGAGATTAGCACCTTTTCCTCCTAAAAAGTTTTTAGGGTTTTTAATTTTTCTACTATCCTTAGAATTAAAGTTTAATATAAGTTTTTTCATTAGTTGGAGTCAATTAGAGAAAAATTAACATAATTGTTGAACGTTTTACACATCATTTGGATTAGTTCCAGTCTATTCTTCTTTACGACTGGATCATCCTCGTTCACAATTACATTATCAAAAAAGTCAAAAACCTCTCTTTTAACACTAGCTAAATTGTCCAGTGTTTGAACATAATTTTCATCTTTATTGATGTCTGAAAAATATTTACTTAATTCACTAATTTTTTTAAATAAGTTTTTCTCTAACTCAGTTTTAAAAATACCAGGATCAGTTATATTTGATAATTCTATTTTATTATTTTTTAATTCACCATCTAAAATATTTGAGGCTCTTTTATAGCTTGCAATAATATCTAAACCATCTGGTTTGTTAATGATTTTATTTAAATGTTTAGCTTTATTAAAAATAATAACAGATTGATCTAAGTTAAAAGAACTGGTTGATGCTTGAACTATATCATTTCTAATATTTTCTTCTTTCATGTGATATTTTAATCTATCCATCAAAAAATCTGATAACTCACTTTGTAAGGATTTATTATCAATTTCAAAACCTTGGTCTAAATACAGGCTTAAAGAATAATTAATTAAATCTTTTATTTTAAAATCTTTTTTATTTTCAACTATTATTCTTATTACTCCTAATGCTAATCTTCTTAAAGCATATGGATCTTTAGAACTAGTTGGCTTTTGATTTAAACCAAAAAAACCAACTAAAGTATCTATCTTATCAGCTAAAGAAAGGGCTATGCTAAATGGTTTTTTTGGGACTCTTGAGCCTGATCCTGTGGGTAAATATTGCTCGCTTATGGCCAAAGCCAAATCTTTATCAAAACCTTGTGCAATAGCAAAATAACCTCCCATCACACCTTGTAGTTCTGGGAATTCACCCACTAGCTCTGATAATAAATCAACTTTACAAATTGATGCTGATAATTCAACTTTTTCTTTACTTATTAAAAGTTCATCAGATATCATTCCACCCAATTTTCTCATTCTTTGAGCTTTATCAAAATAACTTCCTAATCCTCTAAAATAACTCATTGATTTTAATTCAGTAACTTTTTTGACCATATTTTGAGATTTATCTTTTTTCCAAAAAAATTCTGCGTCACTTAATCTTGCTTCGACCACTCTTTCATTTCCTAATTTAATTAATCCCTTTTTATCTTTTTTGTTTGCTACTACTAAAAACTCATTAGTAACATTTTCTTTATTATCAAATATAGGGAAGTATTTTTGATGGTATTGCATGGTAATAATTAATATTTCTTTTGGAATATTCAAAAATTTCTTATCAAATTCACAAAGAAGGATATTTGGTTGATCTGTTAAATCTACAACCTCATTAAGCAATCTAGGATTATGTTGAATCTTAATATTTTTATTTTTTAATATATTGTTGAATTTTTTTTCTATTAACTTTTTTCTTTCGTTGTGATCAACAATAATATCAATTTTTTTAAAAAAACTTTTATAATTTTTAAATTCTAAGAATGACTTTTTGTTTTCCTCAAATTCTTTATCAATAAAAGTTGAGTTAGAAGATGTTAGGTGATGAAAATTAAAATTTAATTTTTTTTTATCAAATACAGCTAGAATTGATTTTAACGGTCTCCCCCAATTTAGGTCAAAAGTTCCCCAATTCATTGATTTTTTCCATTGAATTTTACTTAACAATATTGGAATGGATTCCTCTAACAATTCGTGTGTGTGCAATTTTTTTGATTTTGTCTTCAGAAAATAAAATTCTCCTTTATCAGTTTTCTTTTGGTAAAGATCCTTTTTTAATATTTTATTTGACCTAACAAACCCATCTAGTGCTACCTCTGGTGACTTGATATTTGGACCTTTAATCTCCTCAGATTTTAGTACAACATTTTTTTGAACACCTTCAAACAATACCACTAGTCTGTTTGGTGTTGAGTATGATGAGCTTTTTTTAAATAATATGGATCTTTCTAAAAAAAAATCATTAAAACTTTTAAGTAAATCTTCCCTTAAATTTTGTTGAAGATTTGAGGGTATTTCCTCACTAAATAATTCTAAAAAAAACTCTGACATTATTTTTGACTATCTAACCAAACACTTGCTGCAGATTTTGTAATATCTCTTATTCTAGCTATATAACCTGCTCTTTGTGCAACACTGATTGCACCTCTTGCATCTAAAATATTAAATACATGGCTGGCTTTTAAACATTGATCATATGCTGGTAAAGAAATTTTTTTTTCTACCAAATCTTTTGCCTCGGATTCATACATTTCAAACATTTTAAATAGTGATTCTACATTCGCATGTTCAAAATTATATGCTGAAAATTCTTTTTCAGCTTGATGAAAAACTTCGTGATATTTTACACCTTCATCATTCCATAATAAATCATAAACATTTTTCTCTTTTTGAGTGAACATACAGATTCTTTCTAAGCCATAAGTAATTTCAACTGATACAGGTTTGCAATCGAATCCAGCCATTTGTTGAAAATAAGTGAATTGAGTAATTTCCATTCCATCACACCATACTTCCCATCCCAACCCTGCAGCACCTAATGTTGGACTTTCCCAATCATCTTCAACAAACCTTATATCATGATCATTATGGTCTATTCCTATAGTAGATAAACTATTTAGGTAAAGTTTTTTTATATTTTCAGGGGAAGGTTTAATTAAAACTTGAAATTGATAATAGTGTTGTAACCTGTTTGGATTGTCTCCATATCTTCCATCTGTAGGTCTTCTTGATGGTTGTACGTAAGCTGCTTTCCATGGTTTATTTCCTAGAGATCTTAGAGTAGTAGCAGGATGAAAGGTTCCTGCACCAACCTCCATATCATAAGGCTGAAGAATAATGCATCCTTTTTTACTCCAAAATTTCTGGAGATTTAAAATTGTTTCTTGGAATGTTTGAATTTTTTTTTTTTCTTTTTTTGCTTTAGAAACCATATCTTTGCCAAATTGATCTTTCATCTAAAATACTTGCTATTTGATCTACTTGATTGCTAGATGAAGAAAGTTTTTGACTTAACCATCCTTTTGATTTTTCAAATTTTTTAATAATTACATCCTCACCAAATTTCTCTTTTAACACTTCGTGTGCATTACCTATTCCATCAATCAATCCTAAATTTTTTGCTTTACTTCCTGACCAAAACTCACCTGAAAAAAGTTCGACATCGGATTTATTTAATTTTGATCCTCTACTTTTTTCAACAACATCGATAAAGTCTTTATGAAGATCTAATTGGATATTTTTTAATCTTTCAATATCCTCGTTTTTTTCCTCTAAAAATGGGTCAAGTGTGCTTTTGTTTTTACCTGCAGTATGAACTCTTCTTTCAACCCCAATTTTTTTTATCAACTCAGTAAATCCAAAAGAAGAATATATCACTCCTATAGATCCAATTATTGAACTTGAATTTGCATAAATTTCATCCCCAGCACAAGAAATCAAATAACCTCCAGAGGCTGCAACATCTTCAGCGAATACAATAACTTTTTTTTTGTGTTTTTTTGCTTGTTGTCTAATAAAACTGTAGATTAAATGAGATTGAACTGGTGATCCACCAGGAGAATTGATTGATATAGCAACAGATGTTGCTTTTTTTAGAGAAAAAGCCTTTTTAATTAGTTCTTCTTGACCTGCAAAATCAATACCTTGTTTAAATTTTCCAGCGTTACCAATAACACCACTTAATTTTAAGTGAGCAACAATTTTTTTCTTTTTAAAAAAAGAGAACATAGGTAAGTCTTATAGAATTATTTATTGAATATAAAGACTACTTATAATTGAAGAAACTGGTGCGTCAATTGATAAGTAATATATATAAACAAATTATACTAATTTAAAATTGTTATGGGAACTGTTGTACAGCTTAAAAACCAGATAAATGATTCATATTTTCAGCTTAAAGACTCTGTTGAAGAAAAACTGGTTTTAACCGAAGAAAAAATAAAATCAAAATTATCTAGTGACGTACAGCTGGTCCAAAAAATGACAGATTACCACATCGAGACAGGGGGTAAAAGATTAAGAGCTTTACTAACTTTAGGTAGTGCAAAATTATGTGGTTACTCAAAAGGCTCTAGAGATATAAATTTAGCTGCATGTGTTGAGTTGATTCACAGCGCAACATTAATGCATGATGATGTAATTGATGAAGGTACTGTTAGAAGAGGAAAAGAAACTTTAAATAAAGTTTGGAATAATCATTCATCGGTTTTAATTGGCGACTATTTATTGAGTAGATGTTTTGAGATGATGGTTGAAGATGGAAACTTAGAAGTACTAAAATTATTATCTTCCACTTCATCTAAAATTGCTCAAGGTGAAGTTCTGCAACTTCAACACAAAGGTGAAGTTGATATGCTAGAGGAGACATATTTAAAAATAATCTCAGCTAAGACTGCTGAATTATTTGCAGCAGCAACTAAAGTTGGTGCAATTTTATCTGGTGTAGAAAATAAAGAAAAAGATGCTTTAGAATTTTACGGAAGAAACTTGGGATTAACTTTTCAAATAGCAGATGATACACTTGATTATAACGCTGAACTGAAACTATTTGGTAAAAAGATTGGACAAGATTTTTTTGAAGGAAAAATTACTTTACCAATAATCTTACTTTTTCAAAAACTAGTAGTTAATGAAAAAAAAATTCTATCAAGCATGTTTAACAAAGATTTAAGAACAAAAAACGACCTAAATAATGTTATTGCTCTTATTAATAAGTATAAAATAATCCAGGAATGCTACCATAAAGCTCAGCATTATATAAACTTAGCTTCAAATTCTCTAAGTGTATTTAAAGACTCTAAAGAAAAAAATATTCTCAAAAGATTAACATCATTTAGTTTATCAAGAAATTTTTAAGGACTTAATAAAGACTTTATCCACTTCCCTGAGTTATCTTTATTGTATTTTAACCTCTCGTGGATTCTGTTCTCACCATCTAGCCAAAATTCAATACTATCTGGATATAAAATCCATCCAGACCAGTGACTTGGTCTTGGTACATCTAATTTATTGCTATATTTTTTTTTGTAATCTTGTATAGATTTTAACAATTGTTCTCGAGAATTTAATTCTTCACTTTGCTTAGAAGCCCATGCTCCTATTCGACTTTCATACGCTCTAGATGAATAATATTCATCTGCGACCTTATCAGTAACTAATGACAACTTTCCATTAATTCTTATTTGTCTTAGGAGACTTTTCCAATGAAAACACATCGCAGCATGTGGATTTTCTTTTAATTCATTTCCCTTTTGACTGTTTAAATTTGTATAAAATACAAATCCATCTTTGTTGAAATCTTTAAGTAAAACCATTCTTACTGAAGGAATATTGTTTTTATTTGATGTGGCCAAAGCAAGAGCGTTTGGATCATTTGGCTCAGTTTTCTTTGCTTCCTCCATCCATTCATGAAATAATTGAATTGGATCGTTTATATCAAGAAAGCAACTATTAAGACCTAAAGAGTTTTTTTGATTCATAATTTTAACAAAATAATCTATATAATATAAATAATGTCATTTAATACTTTTGGAAAGCTATTTCGTTTCACAACTTGGGGAGAGTCACATGGGCCTGCAATTGGTTGTATTGTCGATGGTTGTCCTCCAAACATAAATCTTAAAGAGCAATATATTCAAATAGAATTGGACAAAAGAAAACCAGGACAATCTAAATTTACAACTCAGCGAAAAGAGGATGATAAAGTTCAAATATTGTCGGGAGTATTTGAGGGTAAAACCACAGGAACACCTATTTCTCTTATAATCTATAATAAAGATATGAGATCCAAAGATTATAGTAATATTAAAGATAAGTTCAGACCAGGTCATGCAGATTTTACTTATTTTAAAAAATATGGAATTAGAGACTATAGAGGTGGTGGCAGATCTTCTGCTAGAGAAACTGCAGCACGAGTTGCGGCCGGTGCAATAGCAAAAGTAGTACTTCAAAAAAAATTAGGTAAAAAATTTAATGTAATTGGTGCAGTAACTCAGCTAGGAATTCTTGGATGTGATACAAATCAATGGAACGATAAAGTAATTTCAAAAAATCCATTTTTTTGTCCTGATAAATCAATGATTAAATTGTGGGAAAAATACTTGCTTAGTGTAAGAAAATCAGGATCCTCATGTGGAGCAGTGATTGAAATAAGAGCGAGAGGTATCCCAGTCGGTTTAGGTGCTCCAATTTATTCAAAATTGGATACTGACATTGCTTCAGGTCTAATGAGTATTAATGCAGTTAAAGGTGTAAATATTGGTGCAGGAATGAACTCAGCGCAATTAAGTGGAGAACAAAATTCAGACGAAATTTCATCAAAAGGAAATAAATTAAAATTCAATTCAAATAAAGCGGGTGGAATTCTTGGTGGAATTTCTACAGGCCAAGAAATTGTTGCATCTTTTGCTGTCAAACCAACTTCGTCAATTTTAACCAGTAGAAAAACTATAAATAAATTTGGAAAAAATACTTCAATATCTGTTAAAGGTAGACACGATCCTTGTGTAGGAATTAGAGCTGTACCAATTGGTGAAGCTATGATGAACTGTGTTTTACTTGACCACTACTTAATGAATAAAGCCCAGTGTAGTTAGTTTAAATTAATTTTTCACAACTCTTATTGTCTCCTTTTGAAACAAAATATCAGCAATTTTCTTAGAAATTTGAGAACTGTTTAATCCAGCTTTATCGTACATTTTTTTTGGATCATCTTGTTCAATAAATTCATCTGGTAAAGTCATTGATCTAAATTTTAAACCTTTGTCAAATACTCCTCTTTCAGCTAATAAATTTTTAACATGAGAACCGAAACCACCTATTGATCCTTCTTCAACAGTTATCATAAGCTCATGTTCCTTAGCAGATTTTAATATAAGTTCTTCGTCTAAAGGCTTAGCAAATCTGGCATCTATCAAGGTTGTTGAAACGCCTTTTGTTTTTAATTCTTCTACAGCTAACTTACACTCCTCAAGTCGTGTTCCGAGGTTTAATACACAAACTTGTGTCCCTTGTTGAACGACTCTACCTTTGCCAATTTCAATTTTTTCATCTATTGATGGAAGATCAACACCTACTCCAGTTCCTCTTGGATATCTGATTGCAGAAGGTCTGTCATTTATATCTATTGAAGTATTTATCATTTTAACTAGTTCAGCTTCGTCACTTGCTGCCATTACTACAAAGTTAGGCAAAGTTGATAGGTAAGTTATATCAAATGAACCAGCATGTGTTGATCCATCAGCACCAACTAATCCTGCTCTATCTATCGCAAATCTAACTGGCAAACTTTGGATGGCCACATCGTGGACAACTTGATCATATGCTCTCTGTAAAAATGTAGAATAAATTGCAGCATATGGTTTGTATCCTTCGGTTGCTAGACCGGCTGCAAAAGTCACGGCATGTTGTTCTGCAATTCCAACATCAAACATTCTATTTGGAAACTCCTTGCCAAAAATATCCATGCCAGTCCCTCCTGGCATCGCTGCTGTTATTCCTACTATTTTGCTATCTTTTTTGGCATGTTTAACTAATGTTTTAGCAAATACTTTCGTATACGCTGGAAGATTTGATTTACTCTTTACTTGTTCGCCAGTCTCAACATTAAATTTTGACACTCCATGATAATGATCATTTGCTTTTTCTGCATAAGAATAACCTTTTCCTTTTTGAGTTTTGATATGAATCATTATTGGACCCTCATGTCTTGATTCTTTTGCATTTTTTAAAATTGGAACTAGGCTTGATAAATCATGACCATCTATAGGACCAGCATAATAAAAACCAAGTGAACTAAACAATGTACCTCCAGTAACTGCTGAACGAAAAAAATCCTCTGCTTTTCCTGCTTTGGCACTAAATCTTTTTGAAAATGCAGATGTAATTAATTTTAAAGTTTCCCTTAGACTAAAATATATTTTACCCGTAAATAATTTTGCCAAATAAGTTCTCATTGCTCCAACTGGTTTTGCAATTGACATGTCATTATCATTTAAAATAACAATCATTTTTGTCTTAGATGCTCCAGCATTATTCATGGCTTCGTAAGCCATACCTGCACTAATTGCTCCATCGCCTATGACGGCTATTACATTGGAAGACTTATTTTCTAATTTATTTGCCTCAGCAATACCTAATGCTGATGAAATAGATGTTGAACTATGGGCTGCTCCAAATGGGTCATACTCACTTTCAGATCTTTTTGTAAAACCTGATAAACCATCACCCTGTCGTAATGTTCTAATCTTATCTTTTCTTCCAGTTAAAATTTTATGAGGGTAAGATTGATGACCAACATCCCATATTAATTTATCATTTGGTGTGTCAAAAACATAATGAAGTGCAACTGTCAATTCAACCACTCCCAAACCAGCACCAAGGTGACCACCTGTTTCTGAAACAGCACTTATCATTTCCTCCCTCACCTCATCTGCAACTTTTTGCAAATTATCTTCAGAAATTTTTCTTAAATCAGATGGAAAGTTGATATCATTTAAAAATTGATAATTTTTTTTCATTTTTTTCTATTCAATATATAGTCCAATGTTTCATTTATTTTTTCAGATTTTGAACCGTATTTTTTTAAATTCTTATTAATATCTTTTATTATCTTATCACAATACTTAACTGAGTCATCATAGCCTATTAAATTTATAAGTGTTGCTTTACCTTTTTTTTGATCTTTTCCTGTTTTTTTTCCTGCTTCCTTAGATTTGCTTTTCAAATCAATTAAATCGTCAGCTATTTGAAATAAAAGACCAATTTTTGATCCAATATTTTCAAAAAATTTAATTTCTTGGATAGTTTTTTTCTTAATTATTGCTGGAGCCGCACAACAAAAACTAAACAACATTCCTGTTTTCTTTATTTCCATTTCTAAAATTTTATTCCTTGATATTTTCTTTTTCTCATAGCTCAAATCTAAATATTGACCACCAGCTATTCCTAAATGACCTGAACATTCTGATAATTTTTTGATTAAGTTAATTTTTATCTTTTCATTTAATTTCAATTTAGGACTTGATAAAATTTCAAAAGCTAAAGTTAGTAATGAATTTCCCGCTAGAACTGCTGTAGACTCACCAAATTTAATATGAGTTGAAGGCTTCCCCCTTCTTATGTCGTCATCATCCATGCAGGGTAGATCGTCATGAATAAGTGAATAAGCATGAATGCATTCAACAGCTGATCCAACTATTATCAATGTTTTATAATCAATTGAAAATAATGACCCTAAGTCAATTAAGATTTTAGATCTTATTTTTTTTCCGCCTGGAAATAAACCATACTTCATTGGTGACATTAACTGAGAATATTTCTGTGAATTAATATATTTTTTAAGAAATATATTTGTATCTTTGGCTATTTTATTAAGCTGTTTTTTCATTTTTTTTAGTTATCTCTTTAATCTTTTTATTCGTCTCTTCTCCAATAGATTTAAAATTTTTATGAAATTTCTTTTCAATGATATTATTTAATTTTAGAAGTTCTTGATAACTGTCAACTGAATTGTTTAAATCGTCTTCCTTCTCTAGAGACTCTATAATCTTATTTGCTTTTTCTGTAAGCTCCTCAACTGAGTACTGATCATAATCAAGTGGTAATATTTTATCTTTCATATAATAATAATTATTAATACATGAAAATTATTCAATCAAATATCAAAAAAGCAAAAAAATATTTAGATAATAATCATTGTGTTGCAGTACCAACAGAAACTGTTTATGGGCTGGCTGCAAACGCATACTCGAATAGTGCTGTTAAGAAAATATTTAGTCTTAAAAAAAGACCGTTAAAAAATCCACTTATTGTTCATTATTATGATATCGAAAGACTTATGGAGGACTGTGATATCAATGATAATTTAGTAAAACTTTACAAAAAATTTTCTCCAGGCCCAATAACTTATGTTTTGAAATTAAAAAATAACTCAAAAATATCAAAATTTGTCACCAATAAAAAAAAAAGTATTGCTGTTCGTTTTCCTAATCATAAATTGTTTAGAAATTTATTAAAAAATTTAGATTATCCAGTAGCTGCGCCTAGTGCAAATATATCATCAAGATTAAGCTCAGTTAAACCATCTGATGTAAAAGAAGAATTTGGTTCAAAAATTAAATATATATTAAATGGAGGAAAAAGTAAAATTGGAGTTGAGTCCACAATATTAAATCTTTTAGAAAAACCATCACTTTTAAGATATGGGGGCTTAGATACTAAAAAAATTGAAAATGTTTTAAATAAAAAATTATTAATTAACATAAATTCAAAAAAAAAATTATCACCTGGTTTATTTCCGCTGCATTACTCACCTGGAATACCTTTAAGAGTCAATGCTAAAAAACCAAAAAAAGATGAGGCTTATTTATTAATAAAAAAAAGAAAATCAAAATTAAAAAATTATTATTATTTATCCAAAGTAAAAAATATAAAGGAGGCTGCAAAAAATTTATATTCAACTTTAAGAAAAATTAAAAACGATGGTTTTAAAAAGATTGCAGTCGAAACAATACCAAACAAAGGTCTTGGCAAAACAATTAACGATAGATTAAAGAGGGCCTCTAAATATAAATGAAAAATTCTATTGAAGTAATCAATCTATCAAAAAAATATAAAGATAAAGAAGCAGTAACTAATATAAATTTCAAAATTAATGAAAATGAAATAGTTGGTTTATTGGGACCTAATGGGTGTGGAAAAACTACAACTATTGGAATGATTTTAGGATTGTTAAAACCAAGTAGTGGTGAGGTTTTAATCAACGGAGAGAATATTGAAAAAAATAAAATTTCGCTTCTCCATAAAATGAATTTTATTTCACCTTACATCGAATTACCCAAAAAACTTAAGGTTAAACAAAATTTAATTGTCTATGGAAAGTTATATAACATTCAAAATTTAAATGATCGAATAGATCACCTTGTGAATAAACTTAGGTTAACAGAACTTTTAAACAAAATTACTGGAGAACTATCTTCTGGACAAAAAAATAGGGTAAGCCTTGCTAAAGCTTTAATAAATGACCCCACAGTACTTTTGTTAGATGAACCTACTGCTTCATTAGACCCTGAAACAGGAGATTTTGTAAGATCTTTTTTGGAAGATTATAAGAAGGAAAAAAAAATATCAGTTTTACTTGCCTCACATAATATGGAAGAAGTGAAAAGATTATGCAGTTCTGTTCTTATGATGAAAGGTGGTTTAATAGTAGATAGAGGAACTCCTGAAGAGTTAATTGTAAAATATGGAAGAAAAAATTTAGAAGAAGTATTTTTAGAAATTGTGAGAAAATAAAAATGAATTTAATTAGAATTTATGGTCTTTTTTTAAGACACTTTTATTTAATAACCAGATCTTTTCCAAGAATATTAGATTTAATTTATTGGCCTTCAATTCAAATTACTCTTTGGGGATTTATTTCTAATTTTTTTGCAGCACACAGTACTTATTATAGTGGTGCAGTAGGAGTTATTCTTTCATGTGCAATTCTTTATGATTTTTTATTCAGAACTAGTATTGGTTTTAATATGTTATTTTTGGAGGAAATTTGGAGTAGAAATTTTACAAATCTATTTATCGCTCCTATGAAAATTAGTGAGATAATTATCTCTTTAGTTTTAACAGCTTTAATTAGGGCTTTAATTGGTTTAATACCTGCAATATTGTTAACTTCTCCGTTGTTTGGAATTTCATTATTAAAACTTGGTCTTCCTTTGGCTTTTCTTTTCTTAAGTTTATATTTATTTGGAATTACGCTTGGTCTACTTGTGTCAGCAGGATTGCTAAGATTTGGTCCATCTTTTGAAAATATTGCATGGTCAACAATGTTTTTGTTAGCACCTTTTGGCTGTATATACTACCCAGTTGAAATATTACCAGAAATATTCCAATCAATCGCTTTCGCATTGCCATTAGTATATATTTTTGAGGAGACTAGAAATATTTTAGTTAATGGAACGGTCAATTATGAAAATATAATAAATGCAGTCTATCTTAATGGGTTTTATTTAATTTTATCAATATCCGTATTTTATTACTCTTTCGATAAAGCAAGAGAAAAAGGAACTTTGATAAACATGGGAGAATAAATTGGTGCGCCTGCTAGGAGTCGAACCCAGAACCTCCTGATCCGAAGTCAGGCGCTCTATCCAGTTGAGCTACAAGCGCATATGGTATTAATATTATATTTTATGGAAAAAAACATTAATTTTATTGTCAAAGAGGATGAGAAGAATTTAAGGGTTGATGTTTTAATTAACAAAAGAGAGGAATTAATTAGTAGAACTAGGATTAAAAATTTAATTTTAAAAGAAAAGTTAAAACTAAATAATGAAATAATTAAAAGTCCGTCAAAAAAAGTCTCAATTGGTGATACTATAAATCTTAAGATTCCAGAGCCTGAAATAGCATCCCTTAAACCTTACGAATTTAAATTAGAAATAATATACGAAGATGATGATCTATTAGTAATTAATAAACCTGCTGGAATAATTATGCATCCAGGAGCTGGAAATTATGATAAGACAATTGTTAATGCATTGATGTATTATGATAAGGATTCTTTATCAAATATAGGCGACGAGTTAAGACCTGGTATTGTACATAGAATTGATAAAAACACATCTGGTTTAGTTGTAATTGCAAAAAACAATGAAACTCATGAAAATTTATCAAAACAATTTAATGATCATACAATTATAAGAGAGTACCAACTTTTAATATGGGGAAAATTAAGACCCTCCTCAGGAAGAATTGAAACATTTATAACTCGTAGTTCAAAAAATAGACAACTTATGGAAGTTAGTAGTTCTAAAGGTAAGAAAGCTATAACAAATTATAAAACACTTGAAATTTTTGAAAATCAGAAAACACCAACATTAAGTTTAGTTGAATGTAAATTAGAAACAGGAAGAACACATCAGATCAGAGTTCATATGCATTATAAAGGTAATAGTCTAGTTGGAGATGATAAATATAAAAAAAAATATAAAAAGTTAAAAAATATTGATTTAGATATCCAAAATTCAATTACTAAATTAAATAGACAATTTCTGCATGCAAAAACTTTAGGATTTATACATCCACAAACTAAGAAAGAGATGGTTTTTTCCTCACTTTTGCCACAAGATCTAAATAATATTCTAAAAATGCTTAGAAACACTGAAGAATAAATTATTGAAAATTAGGTATAATTAATTAAATAAACACTTCTATGAGTGCAACAATAAGTAATAATCTGCCAACCCTTTCTAATGAAGGTGGGCTATCTGCATATTTAGAGCAGATTAAAAAATTTCCGATGTTAGCTGCAGAGGAGGAATATATGCTAGCAAAAAATTGGAAAACTACCGGGAATATTAAAGCTGCAGAAAAACTAGTAACTAGTCACTTAAGATTAGTTGCAAAGATTGCTATGGGCTACAAAGGATATGGTTTGCCTATCAATGAAATGATTTCTGAAGGAAATGTAGGTCTCATGCAAGCTGTTAAGAAATTTGAACCAGAAAAGGGTTTTAGATTGGCAACTTATGCAATGTGGTGGATTAAGGCTTCTATTCAAGAATATATTTTAAGATCTTGGAGTCTTGTAAAAATTGGGACTACTACTGCTCAAAAAAAATTATTTTTTAATTTAAAAAAAATTAAAAATCAAATTTCTCCAGAAACCGAAGGAGACTTAAGAGATGAGCATGTTAATCATATCGCTAGTAAGCTTGATGTAAGTAAAGAAGAAGTCGTTTCAATGAATAGAAGACTTTCTGGAAAGGAATTCTCCCTAAATGCTCAAGTTGGGGAAGATGGTGATGAATGGCAAGATTGGTTGGTTGATAAAGAACTAGATCATGACTTGAAATTTGCTCATCACGAGGAAATGGAACAAAGAAAAGATTTGTTAAAAGACTCTATTAAAGTTCTTAACGATAGAGAAAGAGAAATTTTATACTCAAGAAGACTAAACGATGACCCAACTACACTAGAAGATTTAAGTAAAAAATATAAAATTAGCAGAGAAAGAGTTAGGCAAATAGAAAACAAAGCATTTGAAAAACTCCAAAAGCATATGCTTCTTTTAGCTAAATCAAAAAATCTTTTACCCGCAAACTAAACTTCAAAAGGGTTTTCAATTAAAATAGTATCATCTCTTTCTGGACTAGTTGATATACTTGATACTTTTGCACCAATGAAATCTTCTATTGCAAAAATATATTTTTTTGCATTTTCAGGTAACGTGTCAATATTTTTGATTCCACTTGTAGAAACTTTCCATCCTTGAAAAGTTTCAAAAATTGGTTTTATTTTTATCTGGTCCTCTACAGCAGCGGGTAAATAATCTAATCTTTTACCATCAAGCTCATAAGCAACACACATTTTAATTTCATCTAATTCATCAAGTACATCTAATTTTGTTAAAGCAATACCATCAATACCTGAAACTTTAATAGTTTGCCTAACTAAAACACCATCAAACCATCCACATCTCCTTTTTCTGCTTGTAACAGTTCCGAATTCTTTACCTCGTGTTCCTAAAAGTTCACCAATATCATCTGTTAACTCTGTAGGAAAAGGGCCTTCTCCAACTCTTGTTGTATAAGCTTTTGTAATGCCAAGAACATAATTTATCGAATTAGGGCCACAACCTGTGCCTGTCGCTGCACTTGAAGCAACAGTATTAGATGAAGTTACAAATGGATAAGTTCCATGATCTACATCAAGTAATATACCTTGGGCTCCTTCGAATAAAATTTTCTTTTTTTGTTTTTTAAATTGATCAATCTTTAACCAAACTGGCTGAGAGAATTCTAATATTTTTGGTGCTATTTTAAGCAAATCAGATTTAAGCCGATTTTTTTCAAAAATTTTTTTTCCTAGACCTTTTCTAATCGCATTATGATGAACTAATACAGAGTCGAGTCTTTGATCTAAATTTTTTTCAGATCTTAGATCCATAACTCTTATAGATCTTCTTCCAACTTTATCTTCGTATGCAGGTCCAATTCCACGTCTTGTCGTTCCTATTTTGCTTTTTCCTGCTGCATCCTCTCTAATTTCATCCATTTCTCTATGAAAAGGCAAAATTAAATTTGCAGACTCTGAAATAATAAAATTTTTTACATTTACTTCTACGCCTTTAGATTTTATTTCTTCTATTTCCTCTAACAAAGCCCATGGATCTACGACAACTCCATTGCCAATAATTGATATTTTACCTTTTCTAACTATTCCAGATGGCAGTAGTCTCAATTTATATGTAACACCATCAATCACTAAAGTATGTCCAGCATTGTGACCTCCTTGGAATCTTATTACTACATCGGCCTGTTCAGATAACCAATCAACAATTTTTCCTTTGCCTTCGTCACCCCATTGAGATCCAACAACGACTATATTTTTCATTATTTAAATTTTCTGTTTACTTTTAAGGAGGTGAGATGGTTAATTGGGCCATTACCTTTTCCATATTTAGGGTTTGATTTTATTGCAGAATTTACATACTTAATTCCAAGCTCACAAGATTTCTTTACTGTTTTTCCACATGATAAAAAAGTTGTAACTGAGCTAGATAAACTACAACCCGTACCATGAGTATTCTTTGTGTTGTGACGCTCGCTTCTGAAGATCTTAAGATCTTTTGTGTTTATTAAAATATCTAATACATTTTTATGTTTTAAATGACCACCTTTTATAAGTACATTCTTGGCTCCTAACCCTATAAGTTTATTAGCAGCAAAAATCATATCCTCTTTTGTTATAATTTTTGTTTTAGTTAAAATTTCTGCCTCAGGAATATTGGGAGTTACAAGTGATACTTTTTTAATTAGTTTTAATTTTAAAAATTGAATAGCTTTACTATCTATCAGTTTTGCTCCTCCTTTAGCAACCATTACTGGGTCTAATACGATTTTTTTAACTTTAATTACATCCAATGCTTTTAGCACCATTCTAATAACCTCTGAAGAATGCAGCATACCAATTTTTATTGCATCAGGTCTTATATCTTTACAACTATAAATAATTTGATTAAAAATTTCTTTTGGATTAATCCCAACAATTGATTTTACACCTGTGGTATTTTGTGATGTAACTGCTGTTATTGCTGTCATTGCATAAGAACCAAGAGCAGTGATAGTTTTTATATCAGCTTGAATGCCTGCCCCACCAGATGAGTCAGATCCTGCAATAATTAAAATTTTAGAATTAGGTTTCAATTTATTTAATTTTTTTCATAATCATATTCACACATTTATATAGAAGAGCTTTATTTTCACTTTCTCCCATTACTCTTATTTTAGACTCAGTACCTGATTTTCTTACTAAAATTCTTCCTTTACCTTTAATTAATTTATCTGCATTTTTTATAATTTTTTTTATCTCTGGTTTCTTAATAATATTTTTATCTTTTACTTCGATATTTTTTAAAAGTTGTGGTGTTTTCTTAAATTTTTCAAAAAATTCACTTGCCTTTTTTCCTTTTCTCAAAGCAAAAAGAGCTTCTAAAGCTACTAACAAACCATCTCCTGTTGTTGCAAATTTACCCAAAATAATATGTCCCGATTGTTCACCACCTAAATTAAAATTATATTTTT
Source organism: uncultured Pelagibacteraceae bacterium (assembly GCA_902587755.1). Taxonomy (GTDB): domain Bacteria; phylum Pseudomonadota; class Alphaproteobacteria; order Pelagibacterales; family Pelagibacteraceae; genus Pelagibacter. The sequence goes on from CACIMN010000004.1 coordinate 135,643, forward strand.
GCATTTTTTCTTTAACATATCTATCTCCAACATTTGCTCTCAAAAATTTAATTCCTATAGATTTAAAATATTTTTCTAAACCATAATTTGACATTAATGTTCCAACAACTCCTCCTTTTAACATTTTTTTATTTTTCCATCTTGTTGCTAAAGCGGCTATAATTTGATCTCCATCTATTATATTGCTTTTCTCATCACACATAATAATTCTGTCAGCATCTCCGTCTAAAGATATTCCGATGTGAGCTTTATATTTTTTTACAGCAGACTTAATTTTTCTTGGAAAAGTTGATCCACATTTTTTATTAATATTTAAACCATTTGGTTTAATACCTATTGCTATCACTTTAGCTCCTAATGATTTCAATAATTCAGGACCTGCTTTATAGCCAGCGCCGTTTGCACAGTCGATTACTATTCTTAGTCCTCTTAAATTGAACTCTTTTGTGAAATTTTTTTTTAGTATTTTAATATAATTTTTGGTGCCTGTTTCTAATCTTTTAACTCTTCCTAATTTTTCAGAATGCGAAAGGTTTTTTGAGATTTTCTGATCAATTAGACTCTCAATTTTTTTTTCTATTTTATCTGATAATTTCATTCCATCTGGACCAAATAATTTTAAACCATTGTCAAAATGTGGATTATGAGAAGCGGTAATCATTATACCCATATTTGCCTTCATCTCTCTTGTTAACATAGCCAACGCATTAGTTGGTAAGGGTCCTAATGTGTAAACATGCATACCAGCTGAAGCCAATCCTGAGACAAGAGCTGGTTCAAGTGTATATCCAGACAATCTAGTATCTTTTGCAATTATTGCTGTTTGTTTTCTTTTTTTTTGAGATTTAAAGTATGTTCCACTAGCAAGTCCAAATTTAAAGAACATATCTCCATTTATATATTTGCTATTAACTACTCCTCTTATTCCATCTGTTCCAAAATATTTTTTTGCCATTAATTTTTGATTATCTGATTAAAAACTTTAATACCTTGCATAACTTCATTAACATCATGAATTCTTAAAATCTGAATTCCTTGCATCATTAAATAAATTGAAGAAGCCATAGTTCCACCAATCCTTGTTTTGCTATCATTTTTTTTTGATATATCTTTTATAAATCTTTTCCTTGAATTCCCAACTAGTATAGGAAAACCTAATGAATGAAAAATAGAAACATCTCTGATAAGATTCATATTATGTTTCAAATTTTTTCCAAATCCAATTCCAGGATCTAAAATTATATTATTGTGATTGATTCCTTTAGACCTTATAAACTTAATCTTTTCTTCAAAATAATCATATATTTCTAATAATTCATTTTTATATGTCGGTTTCTTTTGCATATTTTCTGGTGTCCCAACTGAGTGCTGTATTACAAATGGAATTTTATACTTTTTTAAAACACTTATTGTTTTGGAATCATAACTTAATCCTGAAACATCATTAATAAGCTTAACCCCCATATTAATACCATTTTCCATAATTCTAGATTTTCTTGTGTCTAAAGATACTGGTATTTTTTTTACAATTAATTTTAATGTCTTATTAATTCTATACCATTCTAGCTTTTCATTTACTTCTTTCGATCCTGGTCTTGTAGACTCTCCACCAACATCTACTAACGATGCACCATTTTTATACAAATTAATTGCATGACTAACGCCTTTATTTTTATTGTTAAATTTTCCTCCATCAGAAAAACTATCAGGAGTTAAATTTAAAACACCTAATATATTAGGAATTTTTTTAAAATTTAAATTTGAAAAATTTTTTTTTTTTGACTTAATTTTATTTAAATCTGAATTAATTTTTGTTTTTAGGTTTGTTGGTAAGTTTTTAATTTTATTTATTGAAATTCTTCTAATTGTTTTTCTTGTAATTATCTCAACATGGTCAAAAGATATTTCTTTGATCTGATGTAGAGGGATAGATTTTTTTTTTTTTACTAAAATTTTTGATTGTTTACCAAAATAGAAATTACACGCTCTTGTGTAATATCTTAGCATTATTTATTAATGAACAATTTTTGGTTTCAAACCTAGTGCACCCAAGGCTGAGTCGTTATCATCTTTCGACTCTGGATTATCTAAGATTTTATCTTTAGGATACAAATTTTTATTAATTATATTTTCTATTTCTTCACCAGTTAAGGTCTCATAGGTTATTAGAGCTTTTGCAATTTTATGTAGATCATCAATTTTTTCTGTTAAAATTTTCTTTGCTTGGTTATATCCTTCATCTACAAGCTTTCTTATTTCTTTGTCAATTTTCTGAGCAACTTCCTCTGATACTGATTGAGTTTGAGTAACAGATCTTCCTAAAAAGACCTCCTCTTGGTTTTCCCCGTACTCAACTGGACCCATTTCCTCACTCATTCCATATTTTGTTACCATTGCTCTTGCTAATTGTGTAGCCTGGTTAATATCTGAACCATTTCCTCCACCTGCTCCTGTAGATATATTGTCTTTTCCAAAAATTAATTCTTCAGCCACTCTTCCTCCAAAACAAACAGCTAACCTTGCTTTGAGATATTTTATTGAATAACCGTGTTTGTCTCTTTCAGGTAAGTTCATTACCATTCCAAGAGCTCTTCCTCTAGGTATAATAGTAGCCTTATGAATTGGATCATAACTTGGCATATTAAACGACACTAGAGCATGTCCACCTTCGTGATATGCAGTTAGTTTTTTCTCATCTTCTGTCATAACCATTGAACGTCTTTCAGCACCCATCATAACTTTATCTTTTGCTTCTTCAAATTCAAGTAATGTGACTATCCTTTTATTTTTTCTCGCTGCTAACAAAGCTGCTTCATTAACTATATTTGCAAGGTCGGCTCCTGAAAATCCTGGCGTGCCTCTTGCAATTGTTCTTAAATTAACATCCGGAGCCATTTTTATTTTTTTCACGTGAACTTTTAAAATTTTTTCTCTACCTATAATATCTGGGTTTGAAACTACAACTTGTCTATCAAATCTTCCTGGTCTTAACAAAGCAGGATCAAGTACATCTGGTCTGTTTGTTGCTGCAATAATAATTACACCCTCATTCGTATCAAAACCATCCATTTCAACCAACAACTGGTTTAGTGTTTGTTCTCTCTCATCATTTCCACCACCTAAACCTGCTCCTCTACTTCTTCCAACAGCATCAATCTCATCAATAAAAATTATACACGGTGAATTTTTTTTACCTTGATCAAACATATCTCTAACTCTAGACGCTCCCACTCCAACAAACATCTCTACAAAATCAGAACCTGAAATAGTAAAAAAAGGAACTCCTGCTTCACCCGCAATTGCTCTTGCTAATAAGGTTTTACCAGTTCCTGGAGGACCAACAAGCAGAGCTCCTCTTGGAATTTTTCCACCCAACCTGCTAAATTTTTTTGGATCTTTTAAGAATTCAACTATTTCTTCTACTTCTTCTTTGGCTTCCTCAACTCCTGCAACATCATTAAATGTAACTTTTCCTTTTAATTCATTCATCATTTTAGCTTTTGATTTTCCAAATCCCATTGCTCCGCCCTTACCTCCTTGCATTTGTCTCATAAAGAAAATCCACACTGCAATAAGCAAAAGCATAGGGAACCATGAAAGCAATACTCCAAACAATGAAGGCATCTTTTCATCCAAGGGTGCTGCTGAAATACTAACACCTTTTTCAGACAATTTTTCTATTAGGTTTGGATCATTAGGTGCATAGGTTGAAAAAGAATTTCCATTTGAATAGACACCTTTGATGTTATTTCCTTGAATCTCAACTTTTAACACTTCGCCATCTTCAACTGAATTTAAAAAATCTGAAAATATTATTTGATTAGCTCCTCTAACTTTAGACTGAGGATTTTTGAACATGTTATAGAGGCCAATAGTTAAAAATACTATAATACCCCACATTGCTAGATTTTTTAAGTTCATGCTATTAAAATAAGAATTATTATTAAATTAACAAGTGACAAAATATCAATAATTTCATAAGCTTTAAGGCTCTTTTGATACTATAACTGAGTTATTTAACTTCTTTATTACACAATTTCCTAAAGTAGTTGTGAATGATTTATCATTTTTAATTTTGTAGATTAATTTATCGATTTTTTTTCCTCTTACTGGATGGTATTTTCTACCAACACCTTTTAGCACTTTTGTGAGAGATCTAAAAACTACTTCCTCTGGCTGAAGAAAAAAATTTTTATTCAAAATAACAAGCTTATTAATATTTAAATTTGTTGAATTGTCTTTTAAATTTTTTTCTACAAAGTATTTAATCGACTCATTAGCAAATCTTAAATTTTTTATCGTTAAATTAAATTTATCGTTATCCAATCCCTCTGATTCCAAATTTTTAATGAAATTCCTAATTTTTACTCGTTTAAATTCATCATTTTTATTTGAGGGATCTTCAACATAAATTTTAAAAATTTTTTTTGTAATATATTTTAAATGTTGTTTCGAAAATTTTAACAGAGGTCTAATCAAATAAATATTTTGTAGATTAGTTTTTTGATCAAATGATACCATGCCATTTAAACCACTCCCTCTTAAAATTCTAATAAAAAAATTCTCTACTAAATCATCCTTATGATGACCTAATAAAATATTTTTTATTTTTAATTTTTTTGCCATATTGATCATAAGTGAATATCTTTTATCTCTTGCAACAGACTGAATATTACTTTTTGGTTTTTTTCCAACCCAGGTTAAAATCTCAAGATTTGTAGACAATTTTTTTAAAAGTAATTTTACAAATTTTGCCTCTTTTGTTGAATTATTTCTAAGTTTGTGATCAACGTGCAAATATTTTACTTTGAGATCTTTTTTAATCGAATAAATTTTTGATAAAAAACATAAAGCTAGGCTGTCTGATCCACCAGAAACTGCAACTATAAAATCTTCATTTAATTTAAGATTTTTTTCAAATTTATTATAAATTTTAGAAGTTTTTTTATCTTTTAATTGATTTAATAAAACTTTATGAGTCTTGTTTGATGCATTCAAATTTTTTAGACTCATATTTTGCTTTTTGTATTACAGACTGATTTGCATTAGGATATTGTAATTCTACACCATTAATCATTTTACATCCTTGGTCTTTTTCACCAATTTGAACCATAGATACTCCAAGTTTTAGTAGATTAATTGGAGCTTTTTTTCCTTTTGGATATTTTTGGTAACCCTCTAAATAAGCAGAAGCTGCATCAGTATATAATTGTCTTATTCTGAATGTTTCTGCATACCAATATTGTGCGCTACCAGCCAACTCATGATCAGAGTTAGATAGAACAAATTCCCTAAATGCTCTTTCTGCAGTGCTATAGTCTCCAACTTTTAAAAAACTCGTTGCAAATTCATATTGCTTCTCTGCATTTAAGTCTTGAGGAAGTATTTTTTCTTCAGACTGAAAAGTTTCTGTTACAACTGAGGCTGTAGTATCAACAGATTGAATTTGTTGTGAAGTTTCATTTGTTTCAGTATCCTTATATGAAATTGTTCCTAAATCCTGAGGCTGAGAACTTCCAGGTAAAGTTTTTTTTTCAGTTTCTGTTTTTGGCTTTAAACTCAATTGATTTTCTATGTTACCAATATTTCCAGAACTAATGTTGTTTTCTATATCTTGAAATCTTATTTGGTTGTCAGCTTGAATTTTAGATACACGAGTAGACAATTTATCTAATTTAAAATTAATTTCCTCAAATTTATTAGTAAGTTCTCTAAACTGATCTTCAATTTCAGATAATTTTAATAAATGTCTAGTTAAAACATCTTCTGAATTTTGATCCAAGTCTATATCTGAATTATTATTGTTGCTTGATTTAACTTCTATAGAGCCAGAGTAAACTGCTCTTTCAAGAGTTTTAAGATCATTTTTTATTATTTCTAATGTTTCATAAATATTATGGTTATCTGCAAAAGAAATATTAATAAAAACCAAATTTAAGATAAAAAATAATTTTGAAATTCCTAATTTAAATATGAGAGTCATTTAGGATAGATTTATGATTATAAAAATGGCAAAAAAAAGACCCTAAAGTCATCAATGAATTTAGGGTCTTTAGTTTTAAAAAATTAGTTTGCTTTAACAGTTACAGATCTTCTGTTTTTTGACCATGCTAAAGGATTAGAACCAGAGTCAACCGGTCTCTCCTTACCGTAACTTAATACAGTTATTCTGTCTGACGATACTCCATATGTCATTAGATAATCTTTAGCTGCGTTAGCCCTTCTTTCGCCGAGTGCTAAGTTGTATTCTCTAGTTCCTCTTTCGTCAGCATGACCTTCAAGCACTACATTTATACTCGGATTTTTTCTTAACCAAGCTGCTTGGGCTCGTAAAGTTTCTCTAGATGCAGTTGTTAAAATAGACTCATTTGTTGCAAAGAAAACTCTGTCTGGAACACCTTCAGCTAAATATTCTACTGTATCTGTTCCTGTGTAAACATCACCTTGCATTTGACCCTTTATACTATCTGTTGTCGCTACCTCTTTTTTTGTTGCACAAGCTGATAGTATTAGGCAAGCTGTTAATATCAAAAGTGAGTTTTTAAAAATTTTGCTTAATCTCATTAAATTGCTCCTTGCTGCTAATTTCAATTTCTTAAGTTTTTCATAAGTAAATAGAGGTTTCAAGTCTAAAAATCAAGAAATTTAAAATAATTCATACACTAATTGCTTAATAATGATGACCATGATGGGTCAGATGCATCTGTTGGTGTCTTAATTTGACGTTCATTGTAACCTGTTAAATCTATAGACCATAATTTAGCTGAAAAGCCTTCTCCTTTGGAGTTGGTTTTTGTCTCCCTATAAAATATTAATACTCTCCCATTTGGAGACCAAGATGGAGCCTCTTGATAATAATTTTCAGTTAACAATCTTTCACCACTACCATCCGTTCTCATTACGCCAATATAAAATTTACCTTTATGTAATTTTGTAAATGCAATTAAATCTCCTCTTGGAGACCATACTGGTGTTCCATATAAACCATTACCAAAAGAAATTCTTTTTACATCACTTCCATCATTCTTCATTACATAAATTTGCTGATAACCACTTCTATCAGAATTAAAAGTAATATATTTTCCATCAGGAGAATAAGATGGGGAAGTATCAATTGATGGATGATTGGTAATTTTTTCAACAATTCTATTTTCTAAATCCATAGTATAAATATCAGACTTTCCATCTTTGGCAAAACTCATTATAATTTTTTTTCCGTCAGGTGAAAATCTTGGCGCGAAAGTCATACCAGGAAAATCTCCAACTACTTCTTGAGTACCGGTTTCAATATCTAAGAGATAAACTCTAGGCATGTTTTTAAAATAAGATAAGTAAGTTACCATTTGACTTGCTGGATTAAATCTTGGGGTTAGTACTAATTCATTTCCTAAAGTTAAGAATGTATTATTTTCACCATCTTGATCCATGATAGCTAATTTTTTTATTCTTTGAGTTTTAGGTCCCTCTTCTGATACATAAATTATTCTTGTATCAAAATATCCTTTTTCACCTGTTAACCTTTCATAAACTTTATCTGAAATAATGTGACCTACTCTTCTCCAGTTTGTTGGAACAGTAGTAAAGGCTAGTGCCATCATCTCTTTCGCAGCTAAGACATCCCACAACCTAAACTCTACTCTTAATTTACTGTCGATATAATTTACTTTTCCAGTTATAAGTGCCTGAGCCTTTATCAAGTTCCAATCCTCAAATCGAGGTTTTAAATTTGCAATATCAGGTGCTTGCAGAAAAGCCTTTTTATCTAAAGGATTAAAAAGTCCTGAAGTTTTTAAGTTATTTTCTACAATTAATGAAATTTCAGAACCTATGTTTTGTTTTTTTAATATTTTTTCAAATTCTTTTTTAGAAGTTTCATCTATTGATAATGGAGAAACTGCAAGGGGTAAAGGATTTAAATTTCCTCTTGTAATATCAACCTCAATCAATGCAAAAGCATTAATTGGAATTAAAATTAAAAATATACTTATAATTTTTTTTATCATCTATTTATATTACCCTTCTAACATCTCTCTTGCATCAAAATTTAATTGTAGTTCTTTCCATCTTTCATATCCAGTCGTTGGAACTCTTAATGGTTGGCACAACTTTACAGCTCTCAAAGCGCTTTCTGCTAGCACCTTATAAAATCCTTGGCCTGGTTTATTCATCCTTGCATGATCCAAAATTTCTGTTTTTGATACTGTTCCATCAGGTTTTAATTTTAACTTTATTCTTACTAAAAGATTTTCATTATATGGTAATCCTAAAGGGATACTCCAACATCCAAATATTTGCGCCTTAAGAGCATCCTCTTCGCTAAGTGTTAGACCTGAATTTTCTACATTTCTTTCTTGATCTTGAGTAATATCATCATTTGTTTTTAAAACTTCTGCACTCTCTTCTTTTGATTTATCAATTAAAGCAGCAATATTATTTGGATCAAACAAATCTTTTTTTTCAAATTCTGATACCTGTTTAACCTCATTATCTACTTTTTCAGGGTTTTGTTTTTTTTCCTCTTTTGTTTCAACCTTCTTTAAGTTTTTATCTGGAAGTGGAATTGCTTCAGGTGTTTCATTATCAATTTTTTTAATATCTTGATCAGGAGATAAGACAGTTTTTGTTTTCGTTTTTTCTACTTTTTTTGGTGGGGCTTGTTCTGATACAATTTTTTTTTCTTTCTCTTTTACTTTTTTAAGTATTTTTTTAGCTTTAGGTGCAAATGGAATATTGGTTTTTTCCGCTATTTGAATTAACTCAACTGATACCATTGGTGGAATATCAAGTGGTTTCTTAGCTAAAAAAGGTAAGCTCATAGCTGTAACAAAAATTAATGCTGCATGCAAAACAGAAGAAATAATTAAACTTCTATTCACTTTAATTACCTCTGTTTATACGGTTCTGAAATCAATGCAACTTTAGTAAAACCAGATCCTGATAGTAATCCCATTATCTCTAAAACTCTTCCATAATTTATAGTTTTATCACCTCTAACATAAATTCTCGTATCAGTTCTATTTTTTGAAACTGCTAAAACCTTCGCAATAATATTATCATATTCAACTTTTGCTTCTTGAATAAAAATTTCACCTTTTGCATTAATTGACAATGTTAAAGGTTCTGTTTCCTCAGGTAAAGAATCTGCCGAACTTTCAGGTAAATCAACTTGTACACCAACGGTTAACAATGGTGCAGTAACCATAAAAATAATCAGCAAAACAAGCATTACATCAACAAAAGGAGTAACATTTATTTCACTCATTGGTTCTTTGGAAGAACGATTTAATTTAAATGCCATTTAAATAATTGTTAAAAATCTTTTTGAAAAATTTTCTAATTTTTCTAAATATTTTTTGGCATCATTATTGAATTTATTGTATGCCACTACTGCTGGTATTGCAGCCAATAGACCAAGTGCAGTTGCAAATAAAGCTTCGGCTATTCCCGGGGCAACTATCGCAAGACTTGTGTTTCTTGAAATAGCTATAGATTGAAAAGAATTCATAATTCCCCAAACAGTGCCAAACAATCCAATAAATGGTGCTGTTGAACCTACTGTTGCCAAAAAAGTAAAACCTTTTTCAATTTTTGACATTTGTTTTTCAATTCCTGATTCTAGAGATGCGCTCATTCTTTCGCTAATGTTAGTTCTTGATTTTTTTTTAAGCAATCCTTCCATTGCATCTTGAAACACAAGTGACATTGGATCCTCAAGTTTACTAGGTAAACTATTATAAAAAGTTTCAGCAGATTTAGAATTCCAGAATTTTTCTTCAAATTCCTCTGAAGATTTAGTTATTTTTTTAAATAAACGAAACTTTTCAATAATTACAGCCCAAGAATATATTGAACACAATATTAATAAAATCATTACAGACTTAACAATTATATCTGCTCTAGAAAATAAACTGAATAATGAAAAATCAGTATTAGTACCTAATTCTACTGCTTTTGCTGCGATATCTGCTTCCATGCTTACTCATCACACGTAAATGTGTCATGATTTTGTCTATAAATTTAAATTGATTATTCTTCTTTTTTATAAGTTTCGTAGAAAAAACTAGCTATTAGAATAGCATCTGCTTTGTTGTTATCTTTCTTTTTTGACAATTGTGATGAAAAATATGGAAAAATTTCAATAGCTCTTGTTCTGCTCGCATCTTTTTCTGAATTAATAAGGTTAAAATATTTTTTCCACTTAGCAGGCCTAACATAATAAACAGGTAAATGCATTGCGCTGCATATCCCTTTTAAAATACCAAAAGATTGACCAAAATTAAACATACTAGTAACGCCTTGGCCAGGCATTGCAGAAACTTGTTCAATTACAACCTTTATATTTTTTTTATCAAATTTGTTTATCCTTTCACTAATTTCGTTAAATATTTGAGCACCATTTACTTGACGCTTGTTCTTCTTGCCCTCTGTCATTGTTGGCATTTCAATTACGTCTTTTATTATACCGTCCTGAAAAAAACAGATTGAACCTGAGATGCCTGGATCAATTCCAATAATTATCATTAAATACCACCTAAATTCACGTTTGAATAAACGTTCTGAACATCGTCATCTTCCTCAAGAGTTTCTAAAAAATCTACAACACTATCTTTGTTATGTTTATTTACTTCAACACTATTTAATGGGACCCATTCAATTTCTGTAGAAATAAAATTCATAATAATTGTCTCAAGATTTTTTTTTACATTATATATTTTGCTCACTTGACACTGGACCTCATGATAATCCTCATAAGACAAACATTCATCAGCTCCAGATTCAATGGCTAAATCTAAAATCTTTTCATCAGATATCTCTTTTTTATCAATTTTGATTATGCCTAATTGTTGAAAATTATGAGATGCTGAACCTTGGGTTCCTAAGCTCCCTCCGCTCTTTTGAAAAATAGTTCTAATATTTGATGCTGTCCTATTTTTGTTGTCTGTTAAAGTTTCCACTATTACAGCAATCTTTTCTGGTCCAAATCCCTCGTATCTTAAATTTTCAAAATTTGCTCCTGTAGCTGCAGAAGATTTATCTATTGCTCTTTCAATATTATCCTTGGGCATATTTGCAGATCTAGCAGCCTGTACTGCAGATCTTAGTCTAGGGTTCATTGCCGGATCTTTGTCACCAAGTTTTGCAGCAACAGTAATCTCTTTAGATAATTTTGAAAATATTTTTGATCTTTGCTTATCAGCTTTGCCTTTTTTATGTTTAATTCCTGCCCAATGTGAATGTCCAGCCATAATCTCTAAATATTTTTTAGTTGATCTCCGTATATATAGCTTTTGATATCTATAGCTAAACCTGTTTTTATATCACAATCTATTATAACACCACACAAAGTAGCATCTCCAGTAGCAGGAAAGTGTTTTACTGAATTCTTTTTTAAAAATCTATTCAAGGAATTTTCTTTATTCATTCCAATCACTGAATCATAATCCCCACACATACCTGCATCGGTTTGATATCCAGTGCCATTATTAAGTATTCTGGCGTCATTTGTTGGAATATGAGTATGTGTTCCAACCACGAGAGTTGCCTTTCCATCAAATAGATGTCCTATAGCATTTTTTTCGCTAGTAATTTCACCATGGAAATCAACTACAAGTAAATCAAAATCCTTTTTCATTTCATTTTCTTTTAAAAATTTTTGAGAAACTTCAAAAACATCCTCACACTTTTTCATAAAAACATTGCCCATCAAATTAAGAACTCCAATTTTAATATTATTCTTTGTTTTATAAATCTGAAAACCTTTTCCTGGTGCAGGTTCAAATAAATTTTTAGGTCTTAATAATCTTTCTTCTTTATCAATAAATTCCATAATTTCTTTTTGATCCCAAACATGATTGCCGGTTGTGATTACATCAACTCCACAATTAAAAAAATCCTTACATATTGCTTTAGTTAGCCCCACACCTTGAATTGCTGCATTTTCACCGTTTACTATTACAAAATCGATTTTGTTTTTATGAATTTCATTTAATAAATTACTTGTTAATTTAGAACATCCTGAAATTCCAACAACATCTCCTAAAAATAAAATTCTCATTCTATAATGTTTTTCTCAGTTATTATCAAATCAAGTTTCTTATCATACTTGTTGATAGGTATTTTTTTTATCTCCTGGTATGAAAATCCTAAACCAATTTTAAAAGTTTTTTTAATTTTAGATATTTTTTCTAAATAACGATCATAAAATCCTCCACCATAGCCTAATCTATTCAAATGATCGTCATAAGCTACTAAAGGAACAAATATTATATCTGGGTAAATTTTCTTTCCTAAAGTTGGCTCAGCAATTCCATACTTATTAATTTTTAAAGGATCTTTATTTGTCCATTCAAAAAAATCCATTTGGTAATTTTCTCTAATTATTGGTAAGGAAATATTTGCCTTTTTGTTTCTTAAAAAATAAAGCATATCCAAATCATCAATCTCATGATTACAAGGGTAATACCCTCCTACATTTTTAAAATTTATTTTATTTTTTTTTAAAAATCGATAAATTCTTTCAGTATTCAGACTAAGTTTTTTATTCGAATTTTTTTTTCTAAGATTTAAAATTTTACTTCTTAACTTGGATTTACTCACAGACTTACTTTGAAATGTTTTCTAATTTTGCTTTTTTTACAAAATTTGATATTTGATCAGCAGCTTCATCAATTAAATTTTCGTATTTTTTTTGATTATCGTCAATTTCTTGTTTTAAATTTTCATGATCAAGATTTAGTTTTTCAATTTCAGATTCTTTTGTGTCCCTATAATCGTAAATTAGAGATTTTAGTTCTTTGAATTTTTTTGATAGATCATTTAACTCTTCTTTTTTTTGATCTACTTTTTTCTTAGTTTCGTAATATTCATCCATTATTTTTACAGCAGTAATTAATAATAATTTATTTTCACCTAGATTTCCCAAATCATTTTTTAAACTATTAAACTTTTTGTTGATCTGAATTAACAATTCTTCTAAGTGCTCCTCTTGTCCATCTTCACAAGCGAGCAAAAAATCTTTATTGTTAAATTTTATACTTACATTTGCCATTTATCTATTTCATCCAATAGAGTATCAGTTTCTTGATTAAGTTCGTCAATTTTTTCAGAAAATTCAATTTGTTTTCTTTCTTCCAACTTTTCTTTATTTTTAAAATCCTCAAGTTTTTTTGATAGATTTTCATGTTCTTCAAGTAACGTTTTATATTTTTCTTCAATCTGTGTTTTTTCAATTTCTAATTGATTTTGTTTTGTACTCAAATTTTCGATATTTTTTTGTAATTCAGGATTTGTTAGATCTAAATTTTTTAATTCCTCTAATGCAATATTTAATTTTTTTTCTTTTTCGTTTATAGAATTCATATATATATGTTTATATTATTAAATAGATTCTTCTTAGTCTAGTCAGGATAATTTTGAGCAAACTACACAATGATTTAGCTAATTGCATCAGATTTTTATCAATTGATGCTGTTCAAAAAGCAAATTCAGGTCATCCAGGAATGCCAATGGGTATGGCAGATGTTGCGACGGTATTATTCAAAAATTTTTTAAGATTTAATCCAAAGAATCCAGATTGGTTAAACAGAGATAGATTTGTTTTGTCTGCTGGTCATGGATCTATGCTTTTATATTCTTTACTTTACCTAACTGGTTATACAAGCATATCAATTAATAATATTAAAAAATTTAGGCAGCTAAATTCTATTTGTGCTGGACATCCTGAATATCATCCAAAAACAGGTATTGAAACTACAACAGGTCCTCTTGGACAAGGTATATCTAATGCAGTTGGTTTTGCAATAGCTGAAGAAATTTTAAAAAATAAATTAGGTAAAGATTTAATTAATCACAAAACTTATGTTTTAGCAGGAGATGGATGCTTAATGGAAGGAATAAGTCATGAAGCTATGAGTTTAGCGGGACATTTAAAACTTAAAAATTTAGTTATGCTATTTGATAACAATTCAATTTCAATTGATGGTCCAACAAATCTCGCGGTTTCAGATAATTTTAAAAAAAGATTTGAAGGATATGGTTGGGATTATATTTCTATCAACGGTCATAATGAAAAAGAAATTTTTAAAGCACTAAAAAAAGTTCATAAAGCTAAAAAACCTACTGTGATTTCTTGTAAAACAAAGATTGGATATGGATCACCAAATAAATCAGGAAAAGCATCATCCCATGGAAGTCCATTAGGATTAGATGAAATCAAGCTTGTAAGAAAAGCTTTAAATTGGAAAACCAAACCTTTTGATATCCCAAATAAAATTTTAAATGAATGGAGAAAAATTGGCCAGAGAGGTGAAATTTTAGAAAAAAAGTGGAATAGAGCATTAAAAAGAAAAAAAATAAAATTTAATCAAACTTTAAAAAATAACTTTACTACGGTGCTTAAGAAAGAAAAAGAGAATGCAATAAAGGAGCCAAAGAGTTTAGCTACTAGAAAATGTTCGGAAATGACATTGAATGCATTAACAAAACAAAAAAATAATTTAATTGGTGGATCTGCTGATTTAGCGGGATCAAATAATACAAAAACTAAAAACCATAAAATAATTAAACCTGGAGATTTTACTGGTAACTACATTCACTACGGAGTGAGAGAACACGCAATGAGTGGGGTCATGAATGGTATAGCACTTCACAGTAATCTAATTCCTTATGGAGGTACTTTTTTAATATTTTCTGATTATTGCAAACCTTCGATTAGATTGTCAGCATTAATGAAAAAAAGAGTTATATATGTAATGACTCATGATTCTATTGGTCTCGGAGAAGATGGACCTACTCATCAACCTATAGAACAGCTTTCAGGCTTACGTGCAATACCTAACCTAAATGTGTTCAGGCCTGCAGACAGAATTGAAACTATCGAATGTTGGGAACATGCATTAAAAAGCTCAAAAACACCTAGCGTGCTATCTTTAACAAGACAAAATTTAAATCCAGTAAGAAAAACATACCTAAATAAAAACTTATGCTCATTAGGTGCTTATGAGGTTTTGAGAACAAATAAAAAAATTAATCTAACAATATTAGCGAGTGGATCTGAAGTTAATATAGCTTTAGAGGTTAGCCATAAATTAGCCAAAGATAAAATATATTCCAAAGTGATATCAATGCCTTGTTTGGACCTTTTTGAATTACAATCAAAATCTTATAAAAATAAAATTTTAGAAGAAACAAAATTAAAAATATCCATTGAAGCTGGATCAAGTGATTGTTGGAAAAAATATGTAGGTGATAACGGAATTGCTTTTGGAATTGATGAATTCGGAAAAAGTGCACCCTATAAAGATATTTATAAATATTTTGGACTTGAGAGTACAAACATTAAAAATATCACTAAAAAATTATTAAATAAATAAAATGACTATTAAAATTGGAATCAATGGAATGGGACGGATTGGTCGTATGGTTGTTAGATCAATTATCGAAAGTAAAAATAAAAATTTAAAAATAAATCATATAAACAACAGGTCAAATTCAGAAACTACATCTAAATTAATCAAATATGATTCTATACACGGAAAATTAAATGCTGATTTAGATTATGATCCAAACTATTTAATAATTAATAAAAATAAAATTACATTTTCTCAAGAAACAAAAATTGAAGGCATAAATTGGAAAAAACATGATGTTGATTATGTTTTTGAGTGTACTGGAAAATTTAATTCGAAAGAAAAACTTCTTGCTCATATAGAGAATGGTGCAAAAAAAGTGATTGTTTCTGCCCCATGTAAAAATGCTGATAAAACCATAGTATTTGGTGTTAATGAAAATATAATTACCAAAGAAGATAAAATAATATCTGCAGCTTCATGTACAACCAATTGTCTTGCACCAATAACCAGTATTCTTGATGAAAAATTTGAAATTGAAAAAGGTTTTATGACTACAATTCATGCATTTACTAGTGATCAAAGAATATTAGATAATTCTCACAAAGACCCAAGAAGAGCAAGATCTGCGAGTCAATCGATAGTTCCTACCTCAACTGGAGCCTCGAAAGCAATAGGAGAAATAATACCAAACCTAAAAGGGAAACTAGAAGGTATTTCGATTAGAGTACCTACACCCAATGTTTCTCTAGTTGAATTAGTTTTTTGTACAAGAAAACAAATCGATGCAAAAAAAATTAATGATGCCTTTGAACAAGCATCAAAAACTAAATTAAAAAATATCTTAGAAGTTACTCATGAAAAATTAGTTTCGATAGATTTTAATCATCATTCTGCTTCTGCAATTGTAGATGCTTCTTTAACAAATGTAGTAGGGGGTAATATGGGTAAAATATCAGCCTGGTACGATAATGAATGGGGCTTTTCAAACAGAATGTGTGATATCGCAGAAACTTTGCATAAAATCTCTTGATGAGAAGCATTATTAACGAAAAAAACCTAAAAAATAAAAAAATATTATTAAGACTAGATTTAAATGTTCCATTGGAAAAAAATAAAATAACAGACACAACAAGGATAGACAAAATTCTTCCTACCTTACATTTTTTGATAAAAGAGAAAGCTAAAATTATAATTTTATCTCACGTTGGAAGGCCAAAAGGAAAAATTGTTAAAGAGCTATCGTTAGAACCAATTTGTCAAGAGTTACAAAATAAATTAAGAAAAAAAGTAAAACTTATCACTGAAAATATTAAAAATATTAAAAACAAAGATTTCTTTAATAACTTTAAAGAAGAAATCTTTATTTTAGAAAATATTAGATTTTATTCTGAAGAAGAGGAAAATGACAATAGATTTGCCAAACTAATATCAAATCTAGGAGATATATACGTAAATGATGCATTTTCATGTTCACATAGAACTCATGCTTCAATTTGTGAGCTTCCAAAATTTTTACCCTCATTTTCTGGGCTACAGTTAGATCTAGAAGTGAATGCGCTTAACAAAATTACTTCTGAAATCACAAAACCAATTACTTGTATTATTGGTGGATCAAAAATTTCTACAAAGATTAATGTAATTAAAAATTTAATTCCTAAATTTGACTATATTGTAATGGTTGGGGGCATGGCTAATAATTTTATAGAATTTTATGGAAGCAGTATTGGAAAATCTATTAAAGAAAAAAATTCTGATAAAATAGTTAAGGAAATTATAAATCTTTCAAAAAAAAAACAATGTAAATTAATTTATCCTGAAGATGTTGTTGTATCTAAAGGTTTGAATGGATCTCCTCAAATAAAAGAATTAAGCGATATATTATCTGATGAAATGATATTGGATATTGGTCCAAAAACTATAGAAAAAATAATAAATATTATTAATGTAAGTAAAACTATACTCTGGAATGGGCCTGCGGGATATTTTGAAAATCAAAATTTTGCTAATGGAAGCATTAAAATTGCAAAAAATATAATTGAAAATAATAAAGCAAAAAAAATTTTTTCAGTTGCTGGTGGTGGGGACACTGTTTCTTTATTAAACAACTTAAACGCTGTTAATGACTTTAATTTTGTTTCAACCGCAGGTGGAGCTTTTTTAGAATATCTTGAAGGTAAAAACCTTCCTGGTATAACCGCATTAAATTAAAATGTCTGAATTAAATAAAATTGCACTTAAAATAATTTCAAATGGTAAGGGTATACTTGCGGCAGATGAAAGCAATGGAACTATGACGAAAAGACTTGAAGCAGTAAATGTCAAATCGACCAAAGAAAATAGGCTTTCCTTCAGAGAAATTCTTTTTTCATCAGATGGAATGAAGGATTGTATAGGTGGAGTTATTCTTTACGATGAAACAATAAATCAGATTTCAAGCTCAGGAAAATCAATACCAGATTTAATATCTAGTTCAGATACCGTTCCTGGAATTAAAGTTGATACAGGTGCAAAAGATTTAGCAAATTCTCCTAAAGAGAAAATTACAGAGGGATTAGATGGACTTCGGGATAGATTAAAAAAATATTATGATCTTGGAGCAAGATTTACAAAATGGAGAGGTGTATATTCTATTGGTGAAAAATATCCAAGCGAACTAGCAATTAGTAGCAATGCTCATGCACTTGCTAGATACTCATCACTAGCTCAAGAAAATGGAATGGTTCCAATAGTAGAACCAGAAGTATTAATGGATGGAACTCACTCTGCTGAAATTTGCTTAAGTAAAACATCAGAGGTAATTAAAAAATGCTTTGAGGAATTAATTATACATAAAGTTGATCTTTCAGGAATTATTTTAAAACCAAATATGATATTAGCTGGAAACCAATCAAAAGATAAAATTTCAAATGAAGAAGTTTCTTTAAAAACACTAGAGTGTCTTAAAAATTCAGTTCCAAATGAAGTTCCTGGAATAGCTTTTTTATCTGGAGGGCAATCTGAAATTGAAGCTACAGAAAATTTAAATTTAATTAATAAAAATAATAATACAAATTTTATATTAACCTATTCGTATGGAAGGGCTCTTCAGCAAAGTGCTTTAAAAGTTTGGTCTAATGATATTGAAAATTTGGAGGCAATTCAAACTACTTTTAATCATAGAGCTAAAATGTGTACCTTAGCCGCTCAAGGAAAATGGTCTAGAGAACTTGAAAATAAATAAAAAAAAATTTATTTATCTTATTTCTCCCAACAAAATACATTATTCTTTCTATAATAATTTAAGGTTGGTTTTAAAAACTGGAAAAGTAGGTTTGTTTCAGCTTAGACTTAAAAGTTATTCTCAGAATAAGAAAATGATAATTGGAGAAAAAATTAAAAATATTTGTAAACAATATAAAGTAAAATTTATAATTAATGATGATCCTTTGCTCGCTTTAAAATTGAATGCAGATGGTTGCCATCTAGGTCAAAAAGATATGAATATTAAAATAGCAAAAAAAATACTTGGTAAAAAAATTATTGGAATTACTTGTCATAATTCTATGAATTTAGCAAGAAAAGCAATTAAAGCTAAAGCTGATTACATTGCCTTTGGTGCTTTTAATCAATCTAAAACTAAAAAAACTAAGTATGTAGCATCTGTAAATATTTTAAATAAAGTTAAAAAATTTACAAAAACTCCAATAGTAGCTATTGGTGGAATTGATTTAGTCAATTATAAAAATCTATTATTGAATAATGCCAATTTTTTAGCTATTTCAGGCTACATTTGGAAAAATAAAAAATATAAACCGTTACAAGCTATAAAAAAACTAAAATGAAAATTAATGCTGGGGAGATAAGAGTTGGAATGCTCATAGAGTATAAAAATGACTTATGGCAAGTATTGAAAACCCAACATGTAAAACCCGGTAAAGGTGGTGCGTTTGCTCAGGTTGAAATGAAAAGCTTAAATAAAAATACAAAGTTAAATGAAAGATTTAGATCTAGTGAAACTGTAGAAAAAGCATCATTAGAGGAAATAACTTTCAATTATCTTTATAGTGATGAAGTAAATTATTTTTTTATGGATCCAAAAACTTTTGAACAGATAGAGATAAAAAAAGAAACTGTGGGTGATAAGGGTAAACTTTTAACCGAAAATCTTGAGGTCTCTGTAAGTTTTTATAATGAAAACCCACTATCAATTGAATTGCCCAATCAAGTACAGTGTAAAATTGAAACTACTGATGCGGCCCTTAAAGGACAAACTGTATCCTCATCTTACAAACCAGCAACACTTGATAACGGTTTAAATATACAAGTTCCTCCATTTATTGAAACAGGTGATGAAATAATAGTTGATACTAGAAATTTAGAATACATTAAAAAAATTTAAAATGATTTCTATATCCTCAAATTTAAATGTTATGATTAAAGCAGCTGAGAAAGCTTCAAAGTCTGCTATAAGAGATTTTGGAGAAGTTGAGAAACTACAAGTATCTAAAAAAGGACCCAGAGATTTTGTTACAAAAACTGACAAGCATGTAGAAAAAATTTTAATCGAGGAACTTTCTAAAACAAAAAAAAATTACTCTTTTTTATCAGAAGAAATTGGTTCAATTAAAAACAAGGATGAAGATAATATTTGGATAATCGATCCAATAGATGGTACAACAAATTTTCTACATGGTATTCCTCATTTTTCAATTTGTGTAGCTCTTGAATCAAAAAAAGAGATAATTAGTGGTTTAATTTATGATCCAATTAAAGATGAAATGTTTTATGCAGAAAAAAACAAGGGGGCCTACCTTAATAATCAAAGATTACGAGTATCAAAAAAAAACTTATTAAATGAATGTTTGTTTTCCAGTAATCATGAGGGAGTCAAATTCAGCAATTTAAATATGAGATACAGTGGATGTGCAGCTTTAGACCTGGCTTATGTGGCTTCGGGTAGGTTAGATGGTTTCTTTCATAATAAAATTAATATATGGGACGTTGCAGCAGGTGCCTTGTTGGTAGAAGAGGCAGGTGGAATAGTCAATGATTTATATAAATTTGATCAAAATAATATAGATATAAGAGCATCAAGCGATGCAATTAATGATAAAATGCTCAAAAATTTAAAGAACTTTTAATTGTGTTCTAAGTTTCTTTTGTTATAAGTCTCGATATGAAAAAAGACATACACCCAAACTATCACACAATTAAAGTTGAAATGACTGATGGTACTCAATTTGAGACTAAATCAACTTGGGGCGCTGAGGGGGATATATTAAAATTAGAAATAGATCCTAAATCTCATGCGGCCTGGACTGGCGGTAAGCAAAAGTTAATGGACAAAGGCAGAATTAGCAAATTTAATAAAAAATTCCAAAATTTCAAATCAGAAAAGAAAAGTTAAATGTCAAATGCACCTTTAATGCCAATGGCCACTGCCGTATGGTTAGTAGAAAATACAAGCTTAACTTTTAGACAAATTGCAAATTTTTGCAAATTACATGAAGTAGAAGTTCAAGGTATAGCAGATGGAGAAGTTGGTAAAGGCATAAAAGCTTACAATCCAATAATTTCTGGACAACTATCAAGAGAAGAAATTGAATTATCTTCTAAAGACGAAAATAGACCGTTACTGATTAAAAATAACGACATTGAAATATCTAATTCCGAAAAAAAAATTAAGAAATATATTCCATTATCAAAAAGACAAGATAAGCCAGATTCTGCTTTGTGGTTGATAAAACAATATAATATTCTTAAAGATTCTCAAATTGCCAAACTTGTCGGCATAACAAAAAATTCAGTGACATCAATAAGAAATAAAAGTTATTGGAACTATAACAATTTAAACCCAAAGGATCCGGTTGCACTAAACTTATTTACTCAAAAAGATTTGATGAATGCTATAGAGAAAGCTGAGAGAAGAGTTAAAAGAGAAAAGAAAGAAAAAGAGAAACAGTTAAATCAAAAGTAACTGCAATGATTAAATTAAATAGACATAAAAATATAAAAGTGATAAATAACCACTTTTTTGGAGGTGGTTATTAAAATAGAAGTTAAAGATAATAATGTTGAGCAAGCTTTAAGAGTTTTAAAAAGAAAACTTCAGAGAGATGGTTTTTTTAAAATTATAAAATTAAAAAATACTTATGAAAAACCCTCGGAGAAGAAAAAGAGAATTCTGCAAGAGAACATTAAAAGAGTTAAAAAACTTAATAAGTTAAAAAATAGAATTTAAAAACCGCGGGGTGGAGCAGTCTGGTAGCTCGTCAGGCTCATAACCTGAAGGTCGGCGGTTCAAATCCGTCCCCCGCAACCAATTTAGTTTTTTGTGATTAAAAATAAAAACATTCAAGAAGTTTCATTTCTTAACAACCTACTACTATTTATTTTTTGCACATATCCAATTTGTTTTTTAGTTGGAAATTTTTTAATAAATTTATTTTTGTTATTAATTAATTTAATTTTAGTTTACGGGTTTTTTAAAAATTTTTATACTTATAAAATCCTCAATAAACAGGTACTTTACTTATTATTATTCCTTTTTTTTTCTTTTTTAATTAATTTAATTTTTTCAAATGATATGAGTATTTCTTTTCCTAGAGTTTTTAAATTTTTATTAATTATAGGATCAATAATTTCCTTTAAAACATTAATCACAAATTTAAAAGCGAGTAAAATAAATAAAATGTATAAAATATGGTTTATAATTTTTTTAGTAGTAGTTTTAGATGTAATTTTTGAAATTATTTTTGGATTTAATATCTTGGGTTTTAAATCTTTTATGTCAGGTAGAATTGCAAGTTTTTCTGGAGATGAATTAAATATTGGACATTACTTTTCGGCATTTTCTCTATTTTTTTTAAGTTACATTTATTTAAATTATAAAAATAATACTCTCAATTTAATTTTGGCTATTTTTTTAATATCAATTTCATTTTTAATTGGAGAAAGATCAAATTTTATAAGAACTATTTCAATAATACTTTTATTTGTTGTTTTTATAAATGAAATTAAAATTAAATTTAAAATATTATCCTTTTCTTCTTTAATAATATTATTTTTAATAATCTTGAATTCTAACTCTGATTATAAATTAAGATATGTTGATCAGTTTACTAAAATATTAACCTATAAAGGCATCAATTATTACTTGAATAACACAGTTTATGGTTCTCATTACAACGTCGCAAAAGAAATATTTAAAGACAACATATTTTTTGGAGCTGGAATAAAAAATTTTAGAATTGAGAGTTATGGTGAAAAATATGAAAATTTAGATCATCCTCATAATGATAGACGGGCAAATACACATCCTCATCAAATTCACTACGAATTTTTATCAGAGACTGGATTATTTGGTTACATCAGTTTTGTAATTTTTATTTTTTCTTCTTTTTATTTAACTTTAAAAAACTATGTTAAAAACAAAAATTTATATCAATTTTCAGCTTTTTTATTTGTTTTGATTAGTCTTATGCCATTACTTCCGTCTGGAAGTTTTTTTTCAACATATACTTCAGGTCTTTTTTGGCTAAACTATGCAGTAATGGTAGCTTATATAAACAATAAATTTAGATTGTAAATTTAGACTTTTTTGAGTCAGTTAAAAATCCCTTCACAGTATCTAATGTAAGATCGCTGAATTTTTTTCCAAAATTTTCTATCTTTTCTATAATTGTAGGTGGAACAGTAATTATATGACAGCCCAACTGTTTTGCTTGTATATAATTATAAGGCTCTCTTACACTGGCCCACAAGATTTCAACATTTTTAAATTTTTTTGCTAATTTAATACTGTTTAAAATTTCTGGCACAGGATCTTTACCGCTATCAGCTGCTCTTCCAGCAAAAATTGAGATTATTACTTTTGTTTTTTTGTTTATATTTTTTAACACTCTCTTAACCTGCTCAGCAGAGTATACAGCTGTAATATTTAAATTAATATTTTCTTTATTTAATCTTTTTATTACCTTTCCAGTAAATTGATTTTTTGAATTAACAAATGGGACTTTTACATAAACATTTTTACTCCAAGAGCTTATTTCTTTGCCCTGTTCTATCATTGACTCATGGTCATCAGCAAATACTTCAAAAGAAATAGGTTTTTTTTTACAGATCGAAATTATTTTTTTTGAATACAATTTATAATCTATGGCACCTGCTTTTCTCATTAGAGTAGGATTTGTTGTAAAACCTTTAACTATTTTTTTTTTATTAAATTTTTTAATAAGTTTTAAATCAGCAATATCACAAAAAATTTTTAAACTCATATTTTTTTACAAATTTTTTGTTATATCTTCTGTCATTTTTTTGGCATCGGCAAACAACATTAAGGTATTTTCTTTGTAAAACAAATCATTGTCTATTCCAGCATAACCTGGGGACAAACTTCTTTTAACAAATAGAACAGATTTACATTTTTCAACATCTAATACTGGCATTCCATAAATTGGACTTTGTGGATCAGTTTTTGCAACTGGATTAGTAACATCATTGGCTCCAATTACAAAAGCAACATCTGCATTAGCAAAATCATTATTAATTTCCTCTAATTCAAATACCTCATCGTAAGGGACATTTGCTTCAGCTAATAATACATTCATATGTCCAGGCATTCTTCCAGCCACAGGATGAATGGCATATGATACTTTAATATCATTTTTCTTTAACGTATCTACCATTTCTCTTAGAGCGTGTTGGGCTTGAGCTACAGCCATCCCATATCCAGGAACAATTATAACAGATGAAGCGTTTTTCATTAGAAAAGCAGCATCATCAGCATTTCCGCTTTTTACAGGTCTTTGCTCTTTATTTGAAACACTCCCCATTTCCTCTGTTGCACCAAATCCACCTAAAATAACATTAAAGAATGAACGATTCATTCCTTTACACATGATATAAGATAAAATCGCACCCGAAGATCCAACAAGTGCACCAGTAATAATCAATGCAGTATTTTCTAAAGTAAACCCAATACCTGCTGCAGCCCAACCAGAATATGAGTTGAGCATAGAAATCACAACGGGCATATCTGCCCCACCAATTGGTATAA
The DNA here is from genome assembly GCA_902587755.1 of uncultured Pelagibacteraceae bacterium. Classification (GTDB taxonomy): domain Bacteria; phylum Pseudomonadota; class Alphaproteobacteria; order Pelagibacterales; family Pelagibacteraceae; genus Pelagibacter. The sequence goes on from CACIMN010000004.1 coordinate 160,030, forward strand.
TTAAAAGAAAACCAATTAAAAATGAAACTATTAACAGTATCCAAAATAAATTAGGAGATTGTGTTGAACATAACAGATAAATTAATGCAACTATTGTAATCAATATAAGTGCGTTAAGAAAGTGTTGGCCTTTAAATGTAATTGGAGATCCTGACATTATTCCTTGCAATTTCAAGAATGCGATTACTGATCCAGAGAATGTTATAGCTCCAACTGCAGCACCAATAGACATTTCAATTAAACTACCAAGTTTTATTTTTCCTGGAGAACCTAGATTAAATGCTTCGGGATTTAAAAACGCAGAAATGGCAACAAAAACTGCTGCAAGTCCAACTAGACTATGAAAACCAGCGACTAATTCTGGCATAGCCGTCATTGGTATTCTATAAGCAATAAAAGCACCAATTGATCCACCCGCCAAAATAAATATCAGCACAAATATAAACCCTGTAGAGAAATTACTTGTTGATAAAAAAGTAACTGTTATAGCAATAATCATTCCTAAAATACCAAACAAATTACCTTGCCTCGATGTTTCAGGTGAAGAAAGACCTCTTAAAGCAAGAATAAACAACACGCCTGAAACTAAATAAAAAATTGCAGATAAGTTTGCAGATATCATTATTTTTTATCCTTTGTTTTTTTTTTATACATTGCTAGCATTCTTTGGGTTACCAGAAATCCTCCAAAAATATTGATTGCTGCTAAAGCTATAGCTAAAAAGCCAAAAATACTTGATGTATTAAAAACACTTTCAGAATTTCCTGACAAACCAGCAATTATAGCTCCAACAATAATTACAGAAGAAATTGCATTCGTAACGGACATCAAAGGCGTGTGTAAAGATGGTGTAACACTCCAAACAACATAATATCCTACAAATATTGAAAGGATAAATATACTTAATCTAAATATTAAAGGATCTATTTCCATAACTTATTTTATTAATGTTTTTTCAATAATTTCATCTTCTAAATTAATATTTATTTTTTTATTATCTTTGTCGATTAAATTACTAATAAAATTAAATACATTTTTTGCATACAAGTTTGAAGCAGAAACAGGTAGCTTATTTAAAATATTGCTCTCACCTATTATTTTTATTCCATTTTTTTCAATAATTTTATCTACTTCTGTAAATGCAGTATTGCCCCCTTGGATTGCTGCTAGATCATATATTACTGATCCTGATTGCATGTTTTCAATCATATTATCTTTTATTATTAGAGGCGCTTTTTTACCTGGAATTAAAGCTGTACAAATTACTATATCAATTTTTTTTAAAGTTTCAGATAAAAGCTCTTCTTGTTTTTGTTTAAAATCTTCAGAAGCTTCTTTTGCGTAACCTCCCTCAGTTTCTAAATTTTCTGAACCTTCTACAGTTAAAAATTTACCACCTAAACTTTCAACTTGTTCTTTTGATGCCATTCTTACATCGGTTGCAAAAACTATAGCACCCATTCTCTTTGCAGTTGCAATAGCTTGTAACCCAGCAACTCCTGCACCAACAACTAAAACCTTTGCGGCCGGAACTGTTCCTGCTGCAGTCATCATCATTGGTATAGCTTTTTCGAAATTTGCAAAAGTTTCGATGACTGCTTTATAACCAGCAAGGTTTGCTTGAGAGGATAATATATCCATGGATTGAGCTCGTGTAATTCTTGGAAGTAACTCTAATGAAAAAAGATTGATTTTTTTTTTTGCTAAGTTTTCTAATTTTTCTTTATTATCATAAGGATTTAAAACTCCTATGAGTGTTTGATTTTCTTTAATTTTTGAAATTTTATCATCAGACAACATACCAAGCTGGACTAATATATCAGAAGAATTTAAAATTTCTGTTTCATCTTTTGAAATTTTAGCACCCATATCTTTGTATTGCTGATCATTTATACCAAGATGAAAGCCATAATTTTCAATTAAAAATACTTCAAGTCCAAGAGAAATATATTTTTTTACTATCTCAGGGGTTATAGCTATTCTTTTTTCAATATTTTGAATTTCTGAAACAGACCCGATTATCATTTTGGAACCTTACAATAAGAAAATTGCCATTAATACCAAAACACATACAACAGCGACAGTACCCCACAGTACAAACTTAGTAAAATTGTTCCAGGTATTTTTATGGTTTTCATTATCCATAAAAAAAATTACTTTTGTCTTGCTTTAAATTTAGGATTAGTTTTATTTATCACGTAAACTCTACCTCTTCTTCTAACTAGCTTAGAATTTAGATCTCTTTTTTTTATTGATTTAAGCGAACTTTTAATTTTCATAACTTTTTAATGCCGGCAATGACCTACTCTTCCGTGCCTTAAGACAAAGTACCATCGGCGCTGAGGGGCTTGACTTCCGAGTTCGGAATGGGATCGGGTATAACACCATCGCAATAATTACCGGCCAGGGTGTTATACATATTTAATCGTATATGTAAACATTCTTTTGATGTGTTAATTTCATTGTTTTGTCTGAGTTTTTATAAAATTCTGAATGTATTTTTTTATATCAATCTTACCATATCTTTTAAAAACTTTATTACTTAAACTCATATTTGTTAATGCCGAAGCATACCTCTCTCCCCTTCTAGGTGATAAAAATTTAATTTTAGTTTTAAATAATTTGGCTACTTCAATGATTGTATAACTCTTTTTATTAGCAATACTATAATATCTATTTTTGCTGGATTTCCATGCCTCATAACAAACTTTAATTGTATCGTTTATATGTGTAAATCTTCTTGATTGAGAGCCGGGCTTAACTACAGGTAAAGGTTTTCCTTTAAGGTAGCAATCTTCAAAGATACCTATTACAGTTGCCATTTTTCCAGTTTTAATTTGTTTAGGTCCATATACATTATAAAAAAAAATTACTTCATACTTAAAATTAAACCATTTCTTTAAGTTGTTTAATAATTCAAGGTTTTTAGATTTAGTGAAAGCATAAGGAGACAAATTTTTATCTTTTCCTTTATTTCCTAAAGATGCTGAAGTTGCTGAGTATATTAATTTAATTTTATTCTTTAGACAAAAATCAAATACAGCATTGGTACCTATAGTATTAGATTGAATACATTTATTCATATATTTAAAGCTTTGATAAATTCTAGAAAATTCACCAAAATGAAAAATAACTTTTATTTTAGATGAGTATCTTTTAAGTATCTTATTTATATCTTTAGTATTACCTTTTATATATTTTACTCTTTTATTATTTATATGATTGCTTTGTGACCCAACAGAGTAATCATCAATACAAATAATTTTATTTCTAGATTTTTTTAAAAGATAACTGATTAAATTTGTGCCAACAAATCCACATCCTCCTGTAACTACAATAAATTTAGCCATTTTATAACTTTTATTTTTTTTTCATAAAATTTCTAAAAGTAATATCAAATCCTTTTGATAAGCTAGTTTTAGATTCCCATCCATAACTTTTAGATAAATTTGTATTAAGTTTTTTTCTTGGAGTACCTGTAGGTTTGTTTTTATCATAAATAAATTTAAGTTTAATCCCAAGTTTTTTACTAATAAAATTTGCATAACCTGTAACTGTATCTTCATATCCAGATCCAATATTTATTAATGTATGTTTAGTTTTTTTCTTTAAAAAAAATTCACATGCGTTAGACAAATCATCAACATACATCAATTCTCTTTTAGCAGTACCATTTCCCCAAATTTTAATAAATTTTTTATTTTTTAATTTAGCATTATATATTTTAGATATTAATGCTGGAAAGAAATGTGAAAATTTTAGATCATAATTATCATTTGGACCATATAAGTTTGTTGGCATTAAACAAATATAGTTTAATTTATATTGTTGATTGTAGGCTTCACACATCTTTAAACCAGCAATTTTAGCAATTGCATATGCATCATTGGTTTTTTCTAATTTTCCACTTAACAAATATTCTTCTTTAATTGGCTGTTTACAGTATTTCGGGTAAATACAGCTTGAACCTAAAAAAATTAATTTTTTAACACCAGCTTTATATGATGCATGTATTAAATTAGTTTGTATCATAAGATTCTTGTAAATAAATTCTGCTTTAAAATTCTGGTTTGCATATATTCCCCCAACTTTAGCTGCTGCTATTATTACAAAATCTGGCTTTATATATTTTAGATATTTTTCTGTTTTAAGTTGATTGGTTAAATCTAGTTTACTTCTCCCAATTGTAAAAATTTTTTTATATTGTTTTTCTTTAAAGTATTTGAGTATAGAAGAACCAACTAAACCATTGTGACCAGCTAAAAAAATTTTGCTATTTTTATTCAGACCCATTTGAATACTGATACTCAGACTTAATCATTTCGTCAATCAATGAACTTAAATTTATTTTTGGTTTCCAATTTAATTTTTTTCTAGCCTTTTTTGAGTCTCCAAGGAGAGTATTAACATCTAATGGCCTAAAATAATTTTTATCACATTCAATAATGGGATATCCTTTATCATTGTAAGCTTTTTCTTTAATACCAGTTCCAACCCATTTTATTTTTAATTTTAATTTTTTTGCAGTTAAATTAATAAATTCTTTTACAGAATATTGAATTCCTGTAGCTATTACATAATCATCAGGTTTATTTTGCTGTAGTATCTTCCACATAGCATAACAATAATCTTTTGCATGTCCCCAATCTCTTCTAGCATTTATATTACCTAAAAATAATTTTTTTTGTTTACCTTCTTTTATTTTACATAGAGCAGAAATAATTTTTTTTGTTACAAATGTTTCGCCTCTTCTGGGACTTTCATGATTAAACAATATACCATTACAAGCGAAAATTTTGTAAGCCTCCCTATAATTTTTTGTTATCCAGTGTGCATATAATTTAGCTACTCCATACGGGCTTAAAGGGTAAAATTGAGTTTTCTCGTTTTGTGGTATTGATTGGACTTTTCCATACATTTCAGAAGTTCCAGCTTGATAAAACTTAGTTTTCATTTCCAATTTATGGAATTTGATTGCCTCCAAAATTCTTAAAGCACCTAAAGCATCTACATTTGCAGTATACTCTGGAACTTCAAAAGATACTGCAACATGAGACTGGGCAGCCAAGTTATAGATCTCATCTGGTTTAGTTTTTTTTATAATACTGGACACTGATAAAGAGTCAGTAATATCTCCATAGAAAAGTCTAAAATTATAATTTTTTTCATGTGGATCTTGATATATGTGATCGACCCTAGATGTATTTATGCTTGAAGATCTTCTTTTTACTCCATTTACTATATAATTTTTCTTTAATAACAATTCAGCTAGATAAGAACCATCCTGACCAGTTATTCCAAAGATGAGAGCTGTTTTTTTTTTCATTATTTTTTCTATTATTCTATTTATTATCTATAGTAAAGAAAGTTTAATTACTATTTATATCAAACTAATTTCTTGCAAAAATTCATTAATTGTTTTTTATTCAGATTAATCTTAATTTTTTTAATTAATTTTTTATTTGACAGAGTGAAAGAGTCTTTTTGTTGATTGACAAAATTTACTCTTTTTAAAAATTTTTTATCAATCCAACTGATTAACTCTGAAATATATATCTTTTCTGATATAGATACATTGTAAATTCCATAAATTTTTAAAGTAATAATTCTTAAAATTATTAAATTAAATTGATCAATGCTTAGAAAATCTTTAAAATCATTGTTCACTGAAATTATTTTATTATTTTTTCTATATTTTAAAAAATTATCAAAAAACAACTTGTGATGGTTTCTTTTATTTTCATATATTCTTTTTCCTAAAATATTAGAAATTCTTAAAGATATTAATCTGTTTTTTATTTTTTTTTTTAAAAA
>CACIMN010000005.1 GCA_902587755.1 uncultured Pelagibacteraceae bacterium
CTATAGCATCATTTTTATTTTTTTTTATATTAGGATATTTATCTAATTATTTATCGAAGTATGCTAATAGTAAAAAAATTTGGAAAGTAATTAATATTTTTATTATATGTTTTATGTCTATTTTAACTTTATTCATTATTAAGGAAATATTATGAGCAATATTTACGTAGATGATTTAGGCGAAGGGTTTCCTTTTGTTTTAGTTCATGGCTATCTAGGCTCATCTGAAATGTGGACTTTTCAAAAAGAATTTTTTTCAAAAGATTATCGTGTGATTACCCCAGCTCTCCCAGGATTTGGAGAAAGTCATAATGTAAAATCTTTAAATTCTATTAATAAAATGGCTAAAGAAATTATAAATGTATTAGATCAAAAAAAGATCGATAAATTCAATTTAATTGGTCATTCAATGGGAGGAATGATTGTTCAAGAAATTACAAAATTGATTGGGGACAGAGTAAATAAGTTAATTTGTTTTGCAACAGGATCAATTGGAGATATCCCAGGAAGATTTGAAACTATAGAACAAACAAGGGAAAAACTTAAGAAAGAGGGTGCACAAATTTCTTTTTCTAGAGTACCTCCTAAGTGGTTTGTGAAAGGTGATAAAGATAAAAACTATTTTCTTTGTGAAAATGCTGTTAAAAATGTTTCATTAGAAACTGCTGATAATGCTTTATTGGCAATGAAAAATTGGAGAGGAATAGATAATTTAAAAAATATAAAAAATGATACCCTTATAATATGGGGTGATAAAGATACCTCTTATAATTTTGAACAAGTTGATACATTAAATAAAAACATAAAAAATAGTCGTTTAGAAATTTTTAAAGATTGTGCTCATAATGTTCACTTAGAACAGCCTGATCAATTTAATAATTTAGTAAAAGAATTTATTTCAAAATAATATTTTTACTAAGTCTATAAACTTTTTTATAAGCACCAATAAATTTTCTTGAAGAGTGAAATTTTCCAGGAAAAATTATACATTTTATTTTAGCTCGCTTAGCTGAAATTAGGCTTTCTTGTGTATCTTCAATAGCTAAACAATCATTAGCTTTAAGCTTAAGTTTTTTAAGCGCTAGTAAGTATATTGCAGGATTTGGTTTATATTTTTTAACTAATTTTGAATTACCTACAAAACTAAAATCTTCTTTATTTATTGAATTTCTCAATGAATATAATATTGCATTTATATTATTCGTAGATGTTGATGAGACAAAAGCTAATTTTATTTTTTCTTTCTTACAGAATAAAATTAAATTTTTGACACCTGGTCTTAATTTAAGCTGGTTTTTTTTAAGGTAATTATTGAATATTTTAGTTTTTAAATTTCTTAAATATGTAGAGTTTACAATTTCTTTATTCTTCTTTGCGTATCTAGATATTCTATCTTTTCCCCCAGATTTATTTAGTAAACTTAAATACTCTCGCTTAGTCCAATTCCAATCAAGCCCATATTGTTTAAATGCTTTGTTAAATGACTTTCTTTGAATTTCTGAAGTTTCGACAATTGATCCAATAGAACCAAAAAGTAAAGCTTTGTAATATTTCAACCTTTTACAGCTCCAGCAGTTAAACCACTAATAACCTGTCTTTGAAAAAACATCACCAACATAAATAGAGGAGCTGTTGCTGAAACTACTGCAGAAACTGCCCACATTAAATTACCTTCATGTTGATTTGTTCCTAAATAACTTTGAATTTTTGGAACCATTGTATGATTTTCTTGGTTTAAAAGTAATGCGGTTACTGTAAAATCATTGTAAGCAAGCATTAAACTAAATAATCCTGCAGTAATTACTCCTGGCCACATCACTGGCATGATAATATGTCTAAAAGCTTGAAAGTATGAACATCCATCTATTAAAGCACTTTCATCAAGTTCTTTAGGGACTGTTTTAAAAAATGAATATAGCAACCATAAAGTAAATGGTTGATTAATTGCTACTAATACAACTATAGTTGTAGGGAGAATTCCCCATATTTGTAATTGAAAAAATGGAAATAAATATCCTGATACTAGAGTGATATGAGGCATTGCTCTAAAAATTAATGCTGCAATTAATATCCAAAATGCATATCTTTCAGTTGATCTTGAAAGAGCGTAAGCACCAAGTGTTCCTAAAAATAATGAAATGCTTACAACAAATACAGTTACAATTATTGTATTTTTGGATGCTTTCCAAAACTCTCCTTCAGTCCAGGCTTGGGTATATGCATCTGTTGTAAATTTTCCACCGGTTTCAATTAAAGTATTGAATGCAGAAATAGCATACCACCAATCTGATCTTGAAAAAAAATCAGCTCTTACTTTAAATGATCCCCAAAAAGTCCAAATGAAAGGAAAGCAAGCAATTAAAAGCCAAACAATGATAAAGATTGTATTAAAAGTTTTTAAACTTGTTGATTTTTTATCTAAACCATAATCCATAATTATCTCGCTGTCTTAAATTCTTTCCATGTTCTTATTAAAACTGGCGCTAATAAAATTGCTATACCAACAATCGTCATCATAGAGGTTGCTGCAGCAGATCCAAATAATATCACTTCTTCATTTACCAAATTATCATAAATCAACCATGATAATGATTGCGCACTACCCTCAGCACTAAAGCCAATAATTGGTTCAAAAACTCTAAAGTTATCCATTAACGAAATCAAAGCTACAAAAGTAACTACAGGATAAATATGTGGTAACACTATATGTTTAATTCTTTGAAACCTTGATGCGCCGTCAATAATTGCAGCTTCTACTGGTTCTTGAGGAACTGTTTGAAGAGCTGCATAAAATACTACAAATGCAAAAGGTGAATGATGCCAAATTCCATATATAATAATAGTAATCCAGGTTAATGTTTTAGACGATTTAAGTGATAAATAAGGATCATTCATTAAATTTTGAATATTGGCTCCAATAATTCCTTGAGAATCTATCATCCAAAATAATACAAGAGACCCTACTAGAGGTGTAACTATCATCGGCAATATCGTACCAAAAATTAGCGGTCCCCTAATTTTTCTTGCAACTGCATTTAAACTTAAAGCAATAATAAATCCTAATAAAAGAACATTTGGTGTAACAAACAAACAATAGGTTAGGGTAAATATTAATGCCTTGTAAAATGGAAGATTGGTTACTTGATCTACGAAAGCACCAAAGTTCTCAGTTTCATTCCAAAATTTTTTAATTTCATCAATAGCAAGATGATTTCTATCTACATAGGTTCCAAATCCATTAAATTTACCAAGTGGCTTTGCTTCTCTTAATTTTGTAGTTTCTTCGTTATCTACAACTATTGAAACAGTGCAACCAAAAGGATCACACTTTTTAACTTCTTTAACTACCTGATCGTGTTGAGCATAAAAAGATTGAATCCCTGTAGAGATAATTGGTAGCCCAATAAACAGGATCATTGCTAGACCTGTTGGTAAAAAAAACCAAAAAAAAGTTTTATTAGGCATTAAATTTTGAGTAAGTGGGGAATTAATCCCCACTTAAAAGTTTTAGATTTTATAGAAAGCCTTGTTCTTTAGCTTTACTAATATAAGCAGCCTCAACATCTTTTAATGCTTGTTCAGCTGACTCTTTACCTTGTAAAAACTCAACGATTTCACTTCCTAATGCACCATGCATTAAACCCATTTGCGGTAACATTGGATATGGTTTTGCACCCATTTTTACAGCTTCGATAACACCAATAGATTTTGGTCCTGGTACAAACCCTTCTACTAACCAAACAGCTTGATCAGCAGCGTCAGCAACCATCTTTTTATTTGAAGCTGCATGCGCTAAAGCTCTGAATGTTGCTTCTGCGTCTGCATCTGATCTATTTTTAGCAAGCGTGAAACCATCCCACCATAATGTAGCTGCCGGAATATTTCCACCACCCACTGTAGCTGGTCCAGTTAGTTTTGTTGCTTTAGTAATTTTTGGATCTCCTTCATCATCTAAAAGAGTACCTGATCTTGAAGCCCATAATGTCATTAATGCAACATTACCTGACTCCCATTCAACTTTAATAGCTTCACTATCGTGAGTTAAGTAATCAGGATTACTTAGTTCAGATAATTTTTTAAGCATGTTTAAAGTAGCAACACCTTTTGCGTTATTAATGTTAGGTTGTGCACCACCAGCTTTAAAGAATTCACCACCATGACCAATAAACATGTTCACAAACTCTTCTGCTAAGTTCCAACCTGCTTTATATGCAGCAGCATAAGGATATTGCATTTTACCTGAGGCTCTTATTTTTTCAGATGCAGCAACTACTTCCTCGTATGTTTTTGGAACAGCTATACCTAGATCTTTTAAAACATCTTCTCTGTAGTATAAGTGTTGCGTATTAGCCATAAATGCTACAGCCATAACTTTTCCATCAATTGTAATTAATTGTGAGTCCTGAATTCCTTTTCCATATTTTTTAACAAGATCGTCTAATGGTCTAATTAAATCTTGGTTCATTAAAGGAACAATTGAACTGTTAGCAGCAATCCTAGCAGAAAACTCAGAAGGATTTGCAGTTAATGCTGGCACTGCGATTTTATTATGCTCAGATGAGTGAGTCACTTTAAAATCAGCACTTCCTTTACATTGTTTAGAAGTTTCAACGAAAGTTCTTAATGCAGGAAAATCATTAGCCAAAATATTTATTGAACCACTTTTAATGTTACAATCTGCAAAAGCAGAAGTCCCAAATAGTAGAAACAATAAAGTAACTAGTATTTTTCTCATATTTTTCTCTCTATATTTGTTAGTTAAATTATAATTTAAGTTTAAAAACTATATCTATTCCTCAAAAAGAATAAAAGAGATAATTAAATCACTTTTGACGCAAGCTCTGAGCCCCTTACAAGCGCTTCGAGTTTTTTATAAACTATATTTTCGTCTACATTTCCAAAACCAGCAAAGGTACTAAATCCACAATCAGTACCAGCTAATAGTTGTTCTATATCAATCACTTTTGAATATGTTAAAATTCTATGTTTCACAACTTCTGGATGCTCAACAAAATTAGTTGTAGAGTCTATTACTCCCGGTGCAATAATTTTATCTTTTGGAATTTTTAAATTTTCAAAAATTTGCCATTCATGAGAGTGTCTTGGATTAGATGACTCGATTAGATAGGTTTGTACATTTGCCTTTAATGCTATTGGCATTATTTTTTCTAGGGAAATATCATGTAAATGTGGTCCTTCATAATTACCCCAACAAATGTGAAGTCTTATTTTTGAACTATCAATGTTACTTATTGCACTATTAAGACATTCAATTTGTTTTTCAGCTCTTAACAAAAATTCATTTTCAGAAAAATCTTTAAATGTCATATGTCTTGCTAACGCTAAATCAGGACAATCCAATTGTAATTTTATTCCATTTGAAGTAATTTCCTCATATTCTTCTTTCATTAAATTTGATAAATTTTCTAAATACTCATCATCGTTTTTATAAAATTTATTTGGTAAGAATGCAGATATAACACCTGGCGAAGCAGCATTCATAAATCCATTTTTGTGATTATTTTTATTTAATGCTTCTTTAAAATTTTTAATATCTTTTGAAAGAGAAGTCTTATCTTTAATTTTTAATTCATTTGTACAACAAGGTCTTGTATAGGTAGGTGTTCCACCTGTTCTAGCTATTCTTTCTTTAAAAGAAGGGAAATCATCTAAATCTTTTGGTGCTTTTCTTTCACTTTCACCAGAAAAACCATCAATTCTATCCTTAACATAAGTAGCATAACTTATTTTAGACATTTCACCATCGCTGATAAAATCTATTCCTACATCGATTTGTTTTTTAACAACCTCATTCACGTCTCTGTTAACTATTTGATCAAATACATCTAAATTTATTTTTTGCTTTTGATCTTTCTTAAATAAAAGATCTGATAATTCATTTGATCTTGGTAGACTCCCAACATGTGTTGTTTTAATTTTGACCATAAATTATTTCATTAAAATTTGTTTCCAGATCGCAACTTCATCAAATAGAACCCACTCCCTTATAACATTTCCATCAATTATTTCCGCATGATTAATACCCATTATAAAAATATTTTTATTTGTTGCTTCACCAAACTCAGAAGTATCATTTAAATGATCAGCTTCTAAAAACCATCTAATTGATGCTTTATGATTCTTATTTGGTTCCTCTAAATACCCAATATGTTCAACAGAAAATTTCATATTACCTAAAGCATCCTTTATTAATTTCCAAAATTTCACAATATCTTCTCTACCATGTCCAATTCTATTGCCCGGCCAATAAATACTCGCTGCTCTGGCATAGTCAGAAAAATCATAATCATTGTTGAAAATTTTATTTAGTATATTTGAATATTTTATACCAACAGAGTTTTTTGGGGCAGGAGTTGGTTTATACTCTGACTTCATATCAGATTTAGAATTAAATAATTTTTGTGCTTTTTCTAGTCCACCTTCATTTTCAATAATTTTTTGAGCAAATTCTTTAGGAGTAAAACCTATCTGTCTAACCATAGCACCTTGATCTCTTACAATCCACTCATCGTAAACCTGATTATCTTTACATGCACAATCTGCAATAACTCTATAATAAATATTTTTTCCTGTTGGTTTACCGTAATAACCTTCTCCAAGATGAGTGCCTTTACTTAAAATTCTGTGAGAGGAATGATAGCCCTCATCATCTTTTCCATTCCAAATAACATCTTCTCCTAACAATTGTCTGTTCGGGAATTCTTTTAATGTTTTAAACGTTGCATCAATAACTGGTTTATTTCCATAAGTAACACCAAAAGGTGATCTTACAGGAATATCATTGGTATAAAAATTTGCTATTGAGTTAACGTCTTTACCTTCCCAAATTTGTTTTGTAATCTTCAGTATAAAATCAGGAAAACTTTTATATTTATTATCAAATCCTTTCATTAGATTTGAGTTACACAGTTTAATAAACTTTCTTCATCATCATTAATTTCAATATTTACTTGTGAATTAATTGGAATAGAAATTGTATCTCTAGGATTGAGTTTCATTAAAAAATCATTAATTTTTATTTGCCAACTTCCTTTCTGTGAGAACATTATTGTGGGCTTTGAAAATTTCAAATTTTCTAATTTGCCTTTTTTTGCTTTTAAAATTGATAAGTTAAAACCTGTATTATGATTTATAACAGGATTAAACTTTTTATCTTGAAAAGTATCACCTAATACTTGAATTAAATTAAAATTCTCATTTATTTTATTTTCATAATTAATTCTGTCAGAAAATTTACAAATATATTTTTCAAGTTCATTTAATTTATAATTATCAAATTTTTTAATTTCTTCAGAAGAAATTGGTTCTAGGAGAGATTTGTTTTTAGGAATATCATTTATAGATAAATCAATTAGAGAATTATCATTTAAAAGAGCCATTCCTGTCTTTTTAGCTTTTTCTAAGACACTTGGAACCCAAGTTATTATTCCAGGATCATCTCCACCTAATACAACAAAAATTAATCCTTCTTTATTCCCTGCATTCTCAAATCCTCTAAACATATTAGTTGGCATAGAAATTATATCTCCTGCGCTTAGAATTGTTTCATCTTTACCTTCAGCGCCCCAATAGAACCTCCACTTACCAGAATAGATAATAAAAACTTCAGCGGTAGTATGACTGTGCAGGCCTGAACCATTTTTTGGTAATGCTGATACGGCACCTAGATTAAAGCTATGAGGCATAGCTATTTTAACAAATTGTTTACTGTCTTCGGCAACCCCAGGACCTACAATAGAATAATTTTTTCTTTCTTTGTGTCCTTCAAGCTTTCCTTCAACAAATGGTAAAGTACTTGGAACAAGGTCCTCAAATTTAGCTAATCGATTATTCATATTTTTTTAAACTATATTTTGTGATACTAAATTTATATAACAAAAAATTTATGCAAATAGAACAATTTGATACAGGTCTTAAGGGTCAAGGGAACGTTGAAAAAATAGTTATAACTCCTGAGGAAAATTATAATTATAAACAGGTTGTTAGAAAATATTTAGGTACGATAGTAAAAGAAGGTATTTCTAATCTTGATCAAAATCTTCAAAATGCGTTTTCTAACAATGTTAATATTAATTGTTTTTATCCATTAAATGAATTTATTGGAATAGATGAATTTAAGGAAAGGTTCTGGAAGCCTTTATTTAATTCATTTCCTGACATTGAAAGAAGAGAACAGCTAGTAATAAGTGGAGCTTTTAGGGACAAAATTCAAGTTGGAACAATCTCAACTTTATCAGGGGTTTTCAAAAAAACTTGGTTAGGCATCAAACCAAATATGAAAATGGTAAATCTAAAATGTTGTGAAATTCATGAACTTAAAAATAATAAAATTATTGAGAGCTATATTTTAATTGATTTAATAGATCTCTTAATTCAAATTGGATTAAATCCATTAAAGACCTCGAGAGGCTCGGAAGGTAGTTGGTTGAGCCCAATTAATACAGATGGTGTAAATTTTTTTGAAAAAGATATGCAAGTTTCTAAAGCTAGTTTAGAACAATCACTTATTATGCAGAGAAGTTTAAATATAAAACCTGAATTGGAAGTTTCTTCTGATAAAGATCTTAAGGAAAGATTAATCAATCACCCTCAAAATGATTATTGGCATGATAAAATGGTATGGTATGGACCAAGTGGAATTGGTACAGCGAGAACTTTAGAAGGGTTTGTTGATGATCATCAATTACCTTTTAGAAAAACATTTAAAGAAAGAAATTATTGGAAACTTGGTCACTATTGTGAATTAGGAGATGGAAAATTTTCCTTAACTGCTGGCTGGAATAGTATTCATGCTACTTATGGAACTGAAGATTGGCTAGGATATAAAGCTGAAAATCAAAAAGTAACTATGAGGGTTATGGATTTTTACCATCATGATGAAGGAAAAATTCGTGAAAATTGGGTTCCAATTGATATAGTTCACATATTAAAACAAATTGGACTAGATATTTTAGAAAATATAAAAAAATAAAATGGCAAATATAAAATTTACTGGTGTACATAAATCATTTGGATCAAACAAAATTATTACTGATTTTAATCTTTTAGGAAAAGAGGATGAATTTCTTGTTCTTGTTGGACCATCTGGATGTGGAAAATCAACATTATTAAGAATGATTGCTGGACTAGAAAAAATTGATGAAGGTGAAATTTTTATTAACGAACAAAAAATTAATGAACTTCATCCTTCAAAGCGTCAAACTGCAATGGTTTTTCAATCTTACGCTCTTTATCCTCACATGAATGTTTATGAAAACATGTCTTTCGGTTTAAAAATTGAAAAAAGACCAAAGGAGGAAATCAACACAAAAGTGATGCAAGCTGCAAAAATTCTAAAAATTGAAGAACTTCTTGAGAGGAAACCAAAACAACTGTCTGGAGGTCAAAGACAAAGGGTTGCAATAGGAAGAGCTATCACAAGAAATCCAAAAATATTCTTATTCGATGAACCATTATCAAATTTGGATGCTGCTTTAAGGGCTGAAATGAGAGTGGAAATATCAAAATTACACAATCAGATAAAAACTAATATGATATATGTTACTCATGATCAGGTTGAAGCTATGACTTTAGCTGACAGAATAGTTATTTTAAATCAAGGTAACATTGAACAGGTCGGGACTCCTGAAGAAATTTATAATGATCCTGCAAATATTTTTGTAGCTCAATTTATTGGTACACCCAAAATGAATATTCTAGAAATCGATGAAAAAAACGTAATTTCTGATAATAAAATTAAATTATTAGGTAATGATATTGTGTTTGATAATTTAAAACTCAATAAATCAAAACACTTTGTGGGTATTAGACCTGAACACTTAAAAGCAAATCAAGAAAATCAATTTAGTTTTAATCCTGAAATTGAATTAATCGAAAACTTAGGTAATGAAAAAATTGCTTATATGAAAAAAGAGGAACATCAATTAAGTGCCAAAATCCCAAGCAACATAGAAATCGGAAATAAAATTGGATTTGATCTAAATGACATTTTTATTTTTGATGAAAATGGAAAAAGATTAAAATCTTAGCACAACTTACAATTGATAAATTTCAATTTTACCCCAATTTTTTGTATTTGCTATGAGACTAACACATACCTGATATGTGACAGTGAGTAGTTTGCGAAACATTCTCAAATTAATATAGTTTTAACTATATATAGGAGGGGAAATGAAAAATATAATAAAACTGTTTTGCGTAATATCTTTTTTTATTTCAAGTATTGTTTACGCAGACATAAAGTTTTGGACTACAGAAGTTCAGCCTGCCCGAATGGCTAAGCAAGAGGAAATGGCAAAAGCTTTTGAAGCTAAAACAGGAATTAAAGTAGAGGTGATCCCGGTAGAAGAAAAAGATTTGGGAACTAGAGCTACAGCAGCTGCTGCAGCAGGTGATTTACCAGATGTGATCTATCATACTCTACAATATGTATTACCATGGGCTGAAGCAGGAATTTTAGATGTAGATGCTAACAATGCTGTTGTTAAAGACCTGGGTAAAGATACATTTGCACCAGGTGCACTTAACATGGCTAAAAAGGGTTCAAAGATTGCAGCTGTTCCGGTCGATGGATGGACACAAATGGTTGTTTATAGAAAAGACCTTTTTGAAAATGCGGATTTAGCACCACCAACAAGTTATGCAAACATTGTTGCTGCAGTTGAAAAATTATCAAAAATAAATGGTATGTTTGGTTTTGTTGCTGCAACAAAAACTGATGAAAATTTCATGAGTCAGGTTTTGGAGCATGTTCTTTTAGCAAACGGTGTTAATATTGTAAAAAAAGGTGGTATCAAGAAACAAGGTAAAAAACTAAAAGAAGCATTAGAGTTTTATAAAGTAATTGCTAAAGCAAGTCCTCCAGGAGAATTATACTGGAAACAATCTAGAGCACTTTACTTTGCAGGTAAAACTCCTATGATTATTTGGTCTCCATTCATTATGGATGAACTTGCTGGTTTAAGAGACTCAGCTCCACCAACAATTAATAGTGATCCAACATCACCTGAATTAGCATCTAAAACTGGTTTCATTACTAATTTTAGTGGGCCTAGCAATAAAAAAGGTGCTGCATGGGCAGATATTAGATATTTTGGTATAACGGCTGATGCTGATACTGATGAAGCTAAACAATTTGTCATGTACTCTATGGATGAAGGTTACGCAAGCACACTATCTATTGCTCCAGAAGGTAAATTTCCTGTAAGAAGAGGAAATTCTAGTGACCCTGAGGCTTTCACAAAAGCATGGAGTAAACTACCTGTAGGAGTTGATAGAAAAGCTCCTTTGTCAGATCTTTATGACCCAGATGTTATAAACAATATAGTAGCTGGTTTAGATACTGCAAATAGATGGGGTGTTAAAGAGGGTGAACTATCAAGAGCATCAAAAGTCATAAATTCTCAGTTTATAAACAGAATCACTAGACTTTATATTGATGATCAAATAGATGTTGATGAGGCTGTTAAAATGATTAACGACTCATTAGCTAAATTCAAATAATTTAATTATAATAAAAAAGCGGATAATATTAATTATCCGCTTTTTTTATGAATGACACTTTAGCAAATACAGAAAAAAAAACTGCATACATATTAACATTACCTGCAGTCCTTTTAGTTTTTGCAATAATTCTTTTTCCAATTTTTGCAAATGTTTGGATCAGTTTTAAAGAAGTTGAGTTAAAAGATATAAGAATTCCTGAACCAAGAGCCAAAAAAATTGTAAAATCTATCCCTGATGAGCCTTCTAAAATAAAAATATTATATAAATTAAGAAATAGCTCATTACTACAAGAAATCAGAGATGTCTCATTTAAAGATAATTTTCCAAAAAATTTTCAAATTGAAAATTTAGACTCAAGATGTGAATATACAAAGTCCTCATTAAAATGTGAATTTGGCAATTGGCCAGCTAAATATAAGGAAAATTTTCAAGTAATTTTTTCAACAAATGATGGATCAGAAATTGACAAAAAAACCCTAAAATCTATTAAACCAAAACTAGATGGGAAATCGGATAATATATTACTTAATACCAACTTTACTCTTAAAAATTTTAAAAAAGTTTTATTTGAGAATGAATTTCTAGATTTACTTCTTACAACTTTTTATTACACATTTTTTGGAACGGTTGGGTCTATTGTATTTGGTATTTTAACTGCTCAAATGGTTAACCAAAAATTTTTTGGAAGAACCTTTATGAGAAGTGTTTTACTTTTCCCTTATGTTGCTCCAGTTGTCGCTTTAGCTTACACTTGGGAACTACTATTGGACCCAAACAGTGGGACACTTAATAGTTTGTTATTGAATTATCAAATTATTGAAACTCCAATAAATTTACTTGGACAAAAATATATTGAAATTGGTATTTTTGGTTTTGATTTTAAATTAAGATTAGCACTTACAACAGTTATAATGTTTGAAATTTGGAGGTATTTCCCTTTAGCCTTTTTATTTATTCTTGCAAGACTCCAAGCCATACCAAAAGAATTATATGAAGCTGCTGATGTTGATGGTGCTAGTCCTTTTCAAAAGTTTTTTAAAATTACACTTCCTCAAATTACTGCAGTAATTTCAATTCTTTTTATGATTAGATTTATATGGAATTTTAATAAATTTGAGGATGTTTTTTTATTAACCGGAGGGGCATCTGGAACTAGAACTTTGCCAATAAATGTTTATCAGCAAGGTTTTGCAATATCAGATATTGGAATGGGCTCGGCTGTTTCAATAGTAATTGTTGTATTGCTTTTAATGTTTATGTTTTTTTATTTCAGACTTTTAGGAAAGAGGGTAGATGAGAATTAAGAACACAATTATATTTTCATTAATTTCTAGTTTTTTCTTAATTTTTTTAATTTCGATCTGGAAAATATTAGCTACGTTACAGGGTTTAAACATCAATAGTTTTAACATAGAAGTACTTTTCATTTTAGGATTTTTAATATCATTAGCTCACCTTGGAATAGCAAATAGAATTAAATCAATATATAAATCAATAATTTTTTCATCAGTATTTGTTTTTTGTGATGGTTATTTAATTCAAAAATTACCTATTTGGTATAATGTGGGAGTATTTTTAATATTATATTTCTTTAGTTATAAAATTGGCAAATATAGTTTTATAGGTTTAAAAGAAGAGCACTCAACTCAAGTAATTTTATTTGATTTTTTAACTTTATTTGGAATTTTATTTTTTTCATTCGTAATATTATTTCCATTTTATATGATGTTGGTCACGAGTTTTAAGACACAGATTGCATTGTTGGTAAATCCTTTAGATTTCAGTATTAACTTTGGGCAAGATATTAAAGATTTATTTAAATCTTACTTTGTTATTTTTAAATCCTATAAATTTGGAAAGTATATTTTGACTAGTACAATTGTTTCTGTGGGCACAGTTATTATAACCCTTCTTTTTGCAATTCCTGCAGCTTACGCAGTTGCAAGATTGAATTTTTTTGGAAAAACATTTTTGTCTACATCCATACTTATAATATATATGTTTCCAGCAATTGTGCTTGTAATTCCACTTTACACAATTTTTAGTCAATTAGGATTACGAAATTCAATAGAGGGTTTATTGATAGTTTACACAGCAACGACACTCCCAGTAGCAATTTATATGCTGCAAGGTTATTTTAAAAGCATACCTAAAGAATTAGAGGAAGCAGCAATATTGGACAAATTAAGCTGGTTCGGAATTATAACAAAAATTATAATTCCTCTAAGTATCCCTGCTATTTCTTCTGTTGCACTATATGTATTTATGATTGCATGGAATGAGTTTTTATTTTCTTTAATGTTCTTGGATAATCCTAATTCATTTACACTATCTAGGGCAATTCAATATTTAAGTGGTGATGCTGAAACCCCAAGACAATATCTAATGGCAGGATCAGTTGTTGTTACATTGCCCGTATTGTTTATATTTGTTTATTTTGAAAAATATCTAGTAAGTGGTCTAACTGCCGGAAGTGTGAAGGGTTAATGAAAATTTCAATTAATAAAGCAAAAAAAACTTTACTTGGCAATAGAAGGAGAGGTTATACTTTGCCAACTAATAACAAACTTTATCCAGCTCAGTGGAATTGGGACTCTGGATTTATAGCATTAGGATATTCTTACTTTAATTTAAACTTTGCATTAAAAGAAATTAACACATTGTTAGATGGACAATGGAAGGATGGAATGGTTCCACATATTTTATTTCATAACACAAAAACAAATTATTATCCAAATTACACTGCTTGGAATTGTGGTAATAAAATTCATTCATCTGGAATAACTCAACCACCAATATTAGCAACAATCTTAAAGGAAATTTTAATTAAAAATAAAATTAATAAAACTCAACTTTTAAATATAAAAAAATTAATTAAAAAAATAAATAAATTTCATGAATGGTTTATTCAATTTAGAGATCCGAAAAAGACTGGTTTGGTATCGATTTTACATCCTTGGGAAAGTGGATACGATAATTCCCCTTTATGGGATGATCCTATGAATAAAGTAAAAATTGAGAAAAATATTAAATATAAGAGAGCTGATAATAAAGTTGTAAATCCAGATTTTAGACCACTAGATATTGATTATGATAGGTATGTAACAATTAAAAACAATTTAAGAAAATTGAAATACAATCCAAAAAAGGTTTATAAATCTTCATTTTTTAATGTTGTAGATGTAGGTTTTAATTCAATATTTTTAAAAGCAAACAAAGATCTCGTTACGTTATTAGATACTTTTGGATTTAACAAAACTAAAATAGATAATTATATTAAAGTTACAGAAAAAAATTTCCTTAAATTGTATGATAAAAAAAGAAAAACTTTTTTTTCAAAAGATATAAAAAATAATAAAAAGATCTTTGTTCCATCAATAACAAATTATTTCTTATTATTTGCTGATTTCAATAATGATAAAATTAATAAAAGACTCATCCAAAACCTTAAAAAACATAGCTTAAAAGAGAAATATTTTTTTTCATCAATTAAATCAAATCATAAAAGTTTTGAAGAGAAAAGATACTGGCGTGGACCTGTTTGGATTAATTGTAATTGGTTTATTTATAAAGGACTAAAAAATAAAGATAAGTTATTTTCAGATAAAATAAAAAACAAAACTATCCAAATATTAGAAAAAAAAGGTTTTTTTGAATATTTTAACTGTAAGAACGGTCAACCAATGGGTGCAAAAAACTTTTCTTGGTCAGCAGCTCTTTACTTAGATTTAAAACTTAATAAAAATTAGTTTGAAAAGCCATATTTTCTTAATCTAACATCACCTGTTCGAGCATGTGCTTCCATGCCTTCGTATCTAGAAATTCTAGCACAAGCTGCTCCCACTTCTTTCGTTGCTTCTTTACTCATTCTTTGGAAGCTTAGTGTTTTGATAAATTTTCCTACAAACAAACCACCTGTATATTTTCCAGCACCTTTTGTTGGTAAAATATGATTTGTACCTGAACATTTATCACCATAAGCCACTGTTGTTTCTTCTCCTATAAATAAAGAGCCATAATTTTTAAGTCTATCATGATACCATTGCAAATTTTTAGTTTGGACTTCTAAATGCTCTGGCGCATAATCATCACTTACTTTCGCGATTTCTTCGTCAGTATCGCATAATATTACTTCACCATAATCTCTCCATGCTGCACCAGAATTTTCTCTAGGTAAATCTGGTAAATCTTCAATTAATTCTGGAACTCTTTGCAATACATAATCAGCAATTTTTTTACTTTTTGTAAATAACCATGCTGGAGAATTATAACCATGCTCAGCTTGTCCAACCAAATCATAGGCAACCATTTCAGGATCAGCTGTTTCATCTGCAATCACTGCAATTTCTGTAGGCCCAGCAAATAAATCAATACCAACCTTGCCAAATAAAAGTCTTTTTGCTTCAGCAACAAATTGATTTCCTGGTCCAACTAAAATATCAGCTGGTGCATTTCCAAATAATCCGTTAGTCATTGCTGCAATAGCTTGAACACCACCTAAATTCATAATTACATCTGCACCACATAAATCTGCTGTATAAACAATTGATGGATGTACACCAACACCAGGTTTGGGAGAGCTGCACACTATTATATTTTTAACTCCTGCTACTTTTGCTGTTGTCACACTCATTACAGCAGATGCTATATGAGCGTATCTACCAGCTGGAACATAACAACCAGCGGTATTTACTGGGATTAGTTTTTGACCTGCAAATAGACCATCAGATAACTCAACCTCAAAATCTTGACCATAATTTTTTAATTGCGCTTCAGCAAATTTTCTAACTCTTTCATGAGAAAATTGAATATCATCTTTAGTTTTTTGATCTAAATTTTTTTTAATTTCTTCAATTTTTTCTTTTGAAACAATTACATCACCTTCATATTTATCAAATTTTTTAGAAAGCTCTTTACATCCTTCTTCTTTAGTTTTCTCAATATCTTTTAAAATATTTTCAACTATTTCTCTTGTTTTAGTATCATCTGTAGATGAGGTTTTAGGTGATCTTTTAAGATATGTTATTGCCATTTCTCTCCTTTAAAATTTCAGTTTATTTAAATGAATTTTTTTTGAAATTCAATGAATCATTTAGTCCAAAGCGACTACTGCTGCAGCAATAGAAGCCAATCGTGCCTGAGCCTCGTCAGATCTACTAGTAATTACCACAGGTACTTTTCCACCTACAACAACTCCTGCGGCACATGCACCACTAAAATATATAAGCATTTTTACTAAAGCATTTCCAGCTTCTACATTGGGAACTAATAATACATCTGCTTCTCCAGCAACTAAGTTTTTAATACCCTTTATTGCTGCTGACTTTTTTGAAATACTATTGTCAAATGCTAATGGACCGAAAACATCAGCATTTAAATTTTCTTCTTTCGCTGATTTAGTAATTTCTGCAGCCTCAATAGAACTTGGCACACTTTCTAAAACTTCCTCTGTTGCAGATAATACGGATACTTTTGGTCTTTCTATTCCTATTCTATTTGAAAAACTTACTACATTCTTAAGAATATGCATTTTTGTTTTAACATTTGGTAAAACATTTAATGCTCCATCGGTAATTATTAATGGTTTATCATCTTTACCGATAGTCATATGCCAAATATGACTTAATCTTGTTTTTCCCAATAAATTATATTCACGTTTAAGCACTTCTTTCATAAGGACATCTGTATGAATATGGCCTTTCACTATTATTCGCACCTTGCCTTCACTTGCTAATTTAGCAGCAATTTTAGCAGTATCATTTTCCACAGGCTCATGAATAAGCTCGTATTTTGAAATATCCCATTTAATATCTTCAGCGCATTTTTGAATTTCTACTTCATGACCTATGAAAATTGGCTCAATTAAATTTTCGTTAACTGCATCTTGAACTGACAACATGGGCAGTGGTTTACCAGCATTTACAACTGCAGCTTTAACTCCTTTTTTTTTATGAGCTAAATCTAATAAGTTGTTTGGACACACGATTTCTTTGTTTGAAAGCATTTTTCTACAAATAAGTGAAAAAACTGAACATGTATATAAAAAAAAATTCTTTATATAAATTTAACAACTTTATATAATTAGTATTAAGCGGGAGAGACTTTGGAGGTTGTAACTAAAATTGCGCCAATTATTTTGGCATTGATAATGTTAGGCTTAGGCCTAGGATTAAAACTAGAAGATTTCGGCAGAGTATTAAAAACACCAAAAGATTTTATAGTCGGTTTTGTTTCTCAATTAATAATTCTTCCTATTGTAGCATACATATTAATTTTAATTTTTAGAGCACCACCAGAAATAGCAATAGGAGTTATGATCATAGCTGCAGCTCCAGGTGGAGTTACATCTAATATTATGACAAAATTTGCTGACGGAGATGTTGCACTATCAATATCTTTAACAGCTGTGATTAGTTTATTAAGCATAATTACAGTTCCGTTGATAATTTTTACATCTGCAGATTTCCTAGGAATAACAGAAATGTCACAAAATATTTCAATGACAGGAATAGCACTAAAAATGTTTTTAGTCGTAACGGTACCTGTAATTTTAGGAATGATCATTAGAAAATTTGCTGAAAATTTTATAGCTTCTAAAGTTGGAATATTTAATAAACTTAACATTGTATTATTTGTAATTTTCTTCTTTGCAGCTTTTTACGAAGAAAAAGACAATTTAGTTAGCTTTATAATGCAAGCTGGTTTAATTACTTTAATATTAAATGTAACGATGATGGTTATTGCGTACTATATCGCGAAAGTTTTTACTTCAGGAGTTAAGCAAATGAGGTGTATTGCCTTAGAATGTGGATTACAAAATGGTACCTTAGCTATATTTGTTTCTACACAAATTTTCGGCACTGATATATTATACGCAATACCAACAGCTGCTTATGCATTAATTATGTATATAACAGGTTTTATTTTTATTTATATTCTAAGAAAGTCTAATTAAGAATTTATTATTCTTATCTGATTAAAAACTTTATAAATAAAATGACTTAAGCTAACCATATTTTTATTCACCATTCCCTTAGTTGTTATAAAAGCACTATCTTTAGCATTAAATGAAATTAGTTTTTTTTCATTTATATGAAGATATTTTTTATCAATTAAATATTTTAGTTTTCTAACAACTGTAGGCCTTGGAATACCAGTTATCTCAGAAATTGACATAGCATTTACACCTCTACTATCAGATCCCATAACTTCTTTATGGAATGAACGTATATTTTTTTTTGGAGTAAAATCTTTATTTTTAACTGCGTTAATTACTACAACCATACCAATACCTAAAGTTTCTAAATCTTTAAGCTCATTTCTCCATCTACTTATATAAATAAACCAAAATTTATTAAACTGATACAAGCAGTAAGAAAAATTTTCTTTTATTGCTAATATTATT
Source organism: uncultured Pelagibacteraceae bacterium (assembly GCA_902587755.1). GTDB lineage: Bacteria > Pseudomonadota > Alphaproteobacteria > Pelagibacterales > Pelagibacteraceae > Pelagibacter. The sequence continues at coordinate 18,932 of CACIMN010000005.1, forward strand.
TCTTTAACAGAGTAAACTTCGGTTACTAATTTTTCCTTTTTTAAAATTTTATTAAATTCATACAAGATATTTGCAACCTCTGTAAGAGTGTCTACCGCTTTAGCTGAGTAAAGCGTATCTCGAACAACAAATATTTTCTTACCAGTTCTTTTAATTACTTTTAATTTTTCTAATTCTAAAACTTTTCTTCTGATACTTTCTTTCGGAATTCCTAGATCTTTTGAGATGTCTGAAATATTAATTTTATTAATTTCGATTGGTTTATCTTTATAAAATGTATCGTAGTTAATTTTTACTCCATTTTGTCTGAAATATATAAGGTCTTGATGTATCAAATATATAATGAGGACAAACTTATCTATGTCTTTATAATGATCATAGGCTCTTACAAACCAGTTACTAGTTAAAGTAAAATAACTGGGTGCCAGTGCGGCAAAATTATCCTGAATTACTTTATTGATTACCTTCTCATCAATATGATCAGAAATACTTGGTATAGTGTTCATATTTAAAAAAAAACCCAATATGAACAAAAGCAATATTAGAGTCAACCCATTTTGGACAACCCTAGTATGTAAAATTTCAACTAATAATGATTAAAATTAAAATTTATAAACAAAACATGAGTACAGAAAGCTTAAATAGAACATCCGTAGTTATAGAGACCCCTTCTCAACACGTTGAAACTCCAAAAAGAGTAAACGTGGATGTTCTAAAGCAAAGACTTCTTGAAGAAAGGAAGAAGGAAAAAGTTAAACGAACAATAATTTTATCATCTATTATCGTTTCTTTAGGTGCTCTAACGATGCTAACTTATTAAAGTTTCTAAATCTTTCTTTATTATATCCGGTATAGAAATTTCTTTTTTTGAGTTATTTTTATAACGGTTAAATTTATTTTGGCCTGGATACATTATTTCTTTAAATCCTTTAATCTTTGGAAGTTTTTTTATTATATTAATATTATTTTTAATTCTTTGGTTGTAATTTTTTTGAAATAAATTTGCTTTAAAAGCAATAAATAAATGTCCAATATTTTGTGGACCAGAAAAATCATCAAATGGATCTTTTACTTTTCCTGCATGATTTCCTCCAGTCAAAACTCCACTTAATATATCTACCATCCAAGCAAGTCCTGAACCTCTAAAACCTGCAATTGGTAATTGTACACCAGCTAAAGCTTTTTTTGCATCTGTAGTTGGTTTACCAAATTTATCTAATGCAACTCCCGTAGGAATTGATTGGTTTTTTCTTGCTGCAACTCTAATCTTTCCTCTATTAATTACCGAGATTGAAGTATCTAAAATAAATGGAATTTTGGAACCGGTAGGGGAACCAAAACAAATTGGGTTTGTTCCAAATAAAGATTTTAATGCACCATGCGGAGCCACAGCAGGTGGAGCATTTGTAAAGATCATCGTTATTAAATTTTTCTTTACTGCTTGTTCAGCATAATAACCAGATAATCCATAGTGACCACTGTTTTTCACCGCTACCATTCCAATTCCAGTTTTTTGTGCATGCTTAATTACAGTTTTAATTCCTAGATCAGCTGCAACGAATCCAATACTATTATTTGCATCAATATGAGAAATTGAAGGAGAAATTTTTTTAATTTTTATTTTTGGGTTTGGATTAATTACTTTTTTAGAAATTCGATCACAATACATTTTTAGTCTTGATAAACCATGACCATAAGCCCCAACTAATTCTGCATTAATTAACGCATCCGTAGATATTATTGCATGTTTTGAGCTTAGCTTGTATTTTTTAAAAATCTTAAAAACTTTTTGATACAATATTTTATTTTTGATATTCAATTAATTCCTCTATTATTTTCTTCGTATTATATTTTTGTTTCCATTTTGGATAATGTTTTTTAAATTTTGAGATATCAGAAATATACCATATATGATCTCCTACTCTCGAATTTTTAAAAATTTTTCTTTTTATTTTTATTTTTGTAAAATCTTCAACATAATTTAGTGCTTCTATGATAGAACAATTAGAAAATCTTCCTCCACCAATATTATAAATTTCACCATAGGTGGGTTTTTTATAAAATTGCCAGAAACAATTTACTAAATCATTGCTATGTAAATTGTCTCTTACTTGTTTTCCTTTGTAACCAATTAAGTTATATTGTTTTTTTTCTAGACTGGATCTTACTAAAAAGGACAAAAAACCATGTAAACTAGCCCCACTATGATTTGGACCAGTTATACAGCCACCTCGAAAACAAACAGTTTTTAAACCAACATTCTTACCATATTCTTGCACAATAAGATCAGCATAAGTTTTTGAGACACCAAAAAAACTATGAATTGCATTATCTATAGGAAAATTTTCTTTAATACCTCTAAAATTTTTGTCATTCTTTTTTAACTCCCATCTAGTTTTTTTTTCAAATAGTTTAAGTTTATTAGGGTTATCCCCATATACCTTATTTGTCGACATGAAAATAAATGGAGAATTAGAACAATATTTTTTAGTGAGCTCAAGTAAATTAAGAGTTCCAGTAGCGTTTATATTAAAATCTAAAAATGGAAAATTTTTACCATAGTCATGAGAGGGTTGGGCTGCACAATGAATTATAATTGATATACTTTTTGAATATTTTTTAAAAATTTTATCTAAGGCGTTGTGGTTTCTTATATCAATACTATAATTTTTAAATCTTTTGTTTCTCTTTAAAAGTTTAGATTTAATCCAATTAGTAGATCCTGAATCACCAAAGAAAAACTTTCTTAAATTGTTGTCTATGCCTATTACATCAAAACCTTTATCATGAAAAAAATTTACAGACTCTGAACCTACTAGTCCAGTTGAGCCTGTAATTATTGCTAAAGACATTAGAAATATTTTTTAATTATTGGTTTATTTTTTTTTAACCACAAAAAAGTATCCATAACAACTTGATTTATATTTCTTTTGGGTTTCCATCTATATGTATTAGAAACGTGTGTATTGTCACTTAAATAATAAGGGATATCATATGACGATGTTTTGCTAACTTTTCCCATTTTAATTTTATTACCAGTTATTTTTTGACATAATTTTGTAAGCTGACTTAAAGAGGTGTAACTAGTTTTAGAACCACCAACAGTAAATAGTTTATTATTTATTTTGTTTATATTTTTTATTTGTAGTAAAATTAACTCACTCAAATCATCTATATGCAAAACATCTCTTATCTGATTTCCATATCCACCATAACCAATATAACTTAGTTTTTTTTTATTAAGATGTCTCCAAATCCATAAACTTACAAAACCTTGATCTTGTTTACCAAATTGAAGAGGTCCAGATATTACACCACATCGATTTATCAAATATTTTAATTTATATTCATAAGAGAATTCTTCAATTAGCATTTCAGAACACAATTTTGTAAGACCATAAATTGTTTTTGGTCCAATGATTTTGTCTTTTTCACTGAACATTTTACTAATCTTAATTTTAGATTTAAGATTTTTATTCTTTATAACTTTGTTCATTTCCTCTAATGGATAAATTCGACTACTTGAAATAAAGATTATTTTTGATTTATCATTTTTGCTTTTTTTTAAGATATTAATTGTACCGATCAAATTTGTATTAATTACTTTATCAAAATCGTTCTTAGAAATTTCAACAGCTGCTTCTGCACAACAATCTAAAATTAAATCATATTTTGGTAAACTTTTAATTTTTTTAATATTTGAAATATTAATTTTATAATTTTTGATTTTCTGTTTTTTTAAAAGATTAGAATTGTATGTTGAACCTTTTCTTGTCAGGTTATCAAGTGTGTGTACTGAAAATCCTTTTTTTTTTAAGAATAAAGCCAAATTACTGCCTACAAAACCACACCCACCTGTAATTAAAATTTTCATTATCTTTTTTAGATTATATATTTTAAATAGAATTATTTTACAAAGAATTTAAATGATTACTTTAGTATTTTTATCTTTTCATAGTGCACACCATATAAGACGGATTTTAAAAACTGTTGATAAAAAATATAAAATTATCGTGATAGAAAATTCATCTGATGAAGATCTAAAATTTGAAATTGAGAACAAATATGAAAATGTTCATGTTGAAATATGTAAAGAAAATTTAGGATTTTCAAAAGGTATGAACCTTGGAATAAAACTTGCAGATACACCTTTTGTATTTCTTAATCCTGCTGATATAGATATATCAAATGAACTACTTCATTCACTAGAAGAGATAACTATAAATTTTAAAGATTTTGGGATGTTAACTCCTGCTTATAAAGACAGATCTATACATTCAAATTTTTATATATGGAAAGATAAAGGACCTAAACAAATAATTAATACTCAAAGAAAAAATTATGTTTTAAAAGAAGTTGATTTTATTGATGGAACTATTTTAATTAATAAGCAAAAAATTAAAAATGAAATTTTTGATGAAAATTTTTTTATTTATTTTGAAACTATGGATTTATCAAAAAGATTGATTGATAAAAATATTAAATTGTTCGCTTGTGAAGAACTAACTTTTGAACACTTTGGAGGACAATCTCATGAAAAAAAATTTGATTTTGAAGCACAATTATCAAGATGTTGGCATTATAATTGGTCAAAATTTTATTATTTTAAAAAACATTATAATTATTTATATGCTTTAAAAAAAACTTTTCCAAACTTAAGAAGAGCTTTGATTAGCTATTTTTTGAATTTAATTATATTTACAAAAAAAAATAGTTACCAAAAACGTTTGTTAGCTTTAAATGAATTAAAAGGAATTATTGCGTCAGCAACTTTAAGAAAATCTAGTTATAGAGTTAGATATGAAACCTAACTCAACCTTTCCCACGCCAAGGTATAGTTTTGTCTATTATTTTTCTTAAAGTAATATCAAATAAAAGACCTAGTAAACCCATAATAATTATCGTTATCCAAATAACTTCCCACTGGAAGTACTTTTTTGCAACGTTTTCAACAAAACCAATACCTGTTGTACCTGCTAAAAACTCTGCAGCAACAAGCGTTCCCCAACACATACCAACCGCAACCCTAATTCCTGTAAGAATTTCAGGAAGTGAATTTGGGAAAATTACATGTCTTAAAATTTGTTTTTTAGTAGCCCCTAAAGAATGGGCTGCATGTATTTTTGATAATTGAGTTCCTGATGCACCAGCTCTAGCAGAAATAATCATAATAGATAACGAGACCATAAATAATAAAAATACTTTTCCAGAGTTATCAATTCCAAGTACAGAAATAATTAAAGGTGCCCAAGCAAGGGGAGGAACTGGTCTGTAAAGTTCAATCAGTGGATCAAAAAAACCCTTGGCAAATCTATTTAGACCCATAAATAACCCCAATGGAACACCAATAATAATTCCAAATACTAATCCTAAAAACACCCTCATAAAAGAGTCCCAGATATGTCCGTATGGAACGGGAACTTTCAGTAATTTAAAGTCACCTGTTGCAACTTTTAAAACATTACTTTTAAAGTTTTCTTTTACAATTCCATCTTTTGTATGAACTGGATATTCACCAGGTAATATATCTGCTATCCAATCTGGTAAAATGAAGCCTATCATTTTACTTACATCAACCATTTCAATCCATAAAAGAGGAACATTTTTGTATCCAACACTTGGTTTTGATAGTTCAACAAATTTATTAAATGTATCAGATGGTTTAGGTAGCCATCTACCTGAACCTTGTTCAGAACAAGTTGCTCCGCTTGCTACAATTGTTCCTGAAGGAAACAAAAGGATATCAATTAATCTTAATCCACCCTGTTCTTTGTTTTGCAATTTATCAAACTCTAAGATGGCTTCTTGCATTTCATTTAAAGCATTAGGAGGATAAATGCTTGCAAATTCTATTCTTCTTGCAATTTTAACGATATTTTTTGCATAATCAGATGCTATCTCACCACTATCATCTAAACTTTTTCTATAAGCTTTAATATCATCTTTTAATTGTTTTATTGCGCTTTTGAATAATGGATTGTGATTTCTTAATTTAAAAAACTTGTCATTTATTAAACTTAGTTCTTTTGCCGCTGCATGAAATTTTAACCCTTTTTTAGTCTGAGGAGCAGTTGGTATCTCGATAGTATTTTCTATTGACCCACTACCAGAATCTATTGTGACAATTCCCCAATCACCCTGTTCATCAATAAGTTTTTGTCTTTCAATTTTTTGAGCACCTGTCTCAAAAGGATAATCTTTCTTTTGAAAATCAATACTGAGTTGCTTTATTTGCTCAGTCATTTCTTGAATTTTTATTTTGGTATCTATTTCTATTAATTCTTCACTTGTTAACAATGGAATTAATTTAGAGGTTCTATCAATGTAGCTTACAAGGATTGTTTTTTGTTGATCGTTTAGATCCACAGATCCTTTTATTTCATTTGCAATCTTTATAAGATTTTTATTTTCAATTTTTATAATTGATGTACTTTTGAACTCTCTCTCTTCAATAGGAAATTGATATTTTAAACCTAATAATGATTCGTTTATTTTAGCAACTTGACACAATTCGTTTGCAGATTTTGGATAAAAACCTCTTGCTATATCCCATGAATAATAAAGCCACAGCATTAATATTGCACTACTACCAACAATTACCCAGTGCGTTCCACCTTTAGATCTTTCTGGATTACCAAATACAGCATCAACTTTTTCAGTTTTAATTAATCTTCTTCCATAAAGAATGCATCCAATAATAGATACTATAATTAGTATTGTTACAATTTGAGTTAGCATTAATTCTCTTTTCCCATTATTTCTTCTTCCATGTTCCAGATCATGGATAAAATTTCTTCTCTAGTAGATGAAAATTCTTTATTTTTTTTAATTTCTCTTAAATCTTGTGTAAGACCCATCTCTGCAAATGGAAGATTGTATTCTTTATGTATTCTTCCTGGTCTTGGTGCCATAACATATAATCTTTCACCAAGTAAGAGAGCTTCCTCCACGGAGTGAGTAATTAAAATAATAGTTTTTCCAGTTTCTTTCCAAATTTTTAAAACTAAAGACTGCATCTTTTCTCTTGTTAATGCATCTAAAGCCCCTAATGGCTCGTCCATTAAAATTAGATCAGGATCATTGATCAAACATCTTGCAAGAGCAACTCTCTGTTGCATACCACCTGACAATTGATAAGTAGGAGTGTTACCAAATCCTTTCAAACCAACTATATCTAACCATTCCTCAACTTTATTAGCTGTAACTTCAGGATCTTCTTTTTTCATCCTAAGTCCGAAATTTACATTCTCAGCTACTGTTAACCATTCAAACAAAGCACCTTGTTGAAATACCATTCCTCTTTCAACACCAGGCCCATCGATTTCATTATTGTTTAAAGTAATTTTTCCTGAAGTAGGTCTTAAAAATCCGGCAGTAATGTTTAGTAAAGTTGTTTTTCCGCAACCAGAAGGACCAAGAACCGTTAGCAACTCACCTTTTTTTAAAGTAAAACTTACATCCTTAAGCGCATGAACTGTTTCTCCTTTTGGAGTTTTAAAAATCATATTAAGATTTTGAGAAACAAGATCACTCATAGTGCCCTTATATTTGAAATTTTTTAAAAAAAATAGGCACTAATTATTAAATTAGTGCCTATTTAAAAAGTTTTAAACCTTTAAAATTATAAAGGTAAGAAACTTGTATCTACGTTTCCTTTTGGTGTTCCCATTCCATCCAAGAAACCAGCTAGATTACCACTCTCCATAGATTTTTTAGTTTCTTCAGGAGTTAAGAATTTAAATCCGTCTAAAGTACCTTTCATTTTTGATACTTCCATCGCAGATGCTTTAGACATAGAATTCATATCGCTTTTACCTGAATTATATCTTGCATTGGCTTCATGAGTAACTTCAACAAAAGTCCTTACCATACCTGGATTTTCATTCATAAACTTGTTAGTTACAGAAGTAATATCTATACCTAGAATACCTCCAGCTCTAGCTTCCTCTACTGAAATTAATCTAGAACCAACTTCTGTAGCTGCTGCAATTGAATTACCACCAAATAAACATGCCATTGCAACATCACCACTTACTAAAGCTGCAGCTCCATCTTCTGGAACCATATCAATAACAGTCATTTTGCTTGGATCGGCACCAACAATTTCCATACTTGCAGTAAAAACATAATCAGCCATAGTACCTAAAGGCACTGCAACTTTTTTACCCTCTAATTCACTAGCGTTTGCTTTTGTAATTCCAGAAGCATTAGATGTAACACATGTAGTTCCACCCATTCCGTATTCCATTGCAATATCAATCAGTTTGATAGGTGCATTAGATTTTACAGCATTAATAAAAGGCACTAAACCTTGCGAGTAAGAAATATCAATATCTCCTGCTAGCATGGCTTCTGTCATTTCCACACCAGTGTTGAAGCTTGTCCACTTGACTGGAACTCCCAAAGCTTTTGAGTAATTTTTCTTCATCATGTCCTCTAGGTTTGGACTTGGCCATTCTAGAAAGTAAGCTACTCTAACCTCATTTGCAGCCGAATTTGCAGCTGAAATTGATAGGTTAAGTGCAAAAATAGATCCTAGAATAAAACTTAGTATTTTTTTCATTTATTCCCCTATGTTTAATTAATTAAATTCTGGATATTTAAATTCAAATTGAGCCCGAAGTAAAACAAAAAAGAAAGTTTATACAATTTAGGGTTGTGTCAATAATGTGGTAGTTAATCCATTTATTTTAGTCTAAAGAGGTTTTAGTATTTAATTAAAATATTTTAGAAAGAAATTTTTATGAGCACACAAAACAAAACAGCAATTCCAAATTCTTTAAATGAACACTGGATGCCATTTACATCTAATAAAGACTTTAAAGAAAACCCAAGATTAATTGTTGAAGCTAAAGGTGTGTATTTAAAAAACCATCAAGGTCAAACACAAATTGATGCAAGCTCAGGATTGTTTTGTAACCCTTTAGGTCATGGTAGGGAAGAAATTATTGAAGCAATTACAAATCAATTAAAAACTTTAGATTACTGCCAACCTTTCCAACAAGGTTTTGGTGGATCATTTGAATTAGCTACAAGAATTTCGAAACATACTCCAGGAAACTTAAATAGAATGTTTTATACTATTTGTGGTTCAACAGCTGTTGAAACAGCAATAAAAATTGCAATTGCATATCATAGAGCACGAGGCGATAGTCAAAGATTTAGATTTGTAGGCAGAGAAAGAGGTTACCATGGAATGAACATTGGTGCGACTTCTGTTGGAGGCATGGTTAATAACGTAAAAACTTTTGCAAGTGTTTTAATGCCAGGTGTTGTGCACATGAGACACACTCATTTACCAGAACATAAGTTTGTTAGTGGTCAACCAGAAACAGGTGTTGAGCTAGCAGAAGATTTAGAGAGAATTTGTATGAACTTTGGAGCTGAGAATATTGCAGCATGTATTGTTGAACCTATTGCAGGATCAACAGGCACTTTAGTTCCACCAAAAGGATACTTGCAAAGATTGAGAGAGATTTGTGACAAACACGGAATACTTTTAATTTTTGATGAAGTAATTACGGGGTGGGGAAGAACTGGATCTCCATTTGCGTCCCAAGAATATGGCGTTACTCCAGATATGATGACAATGGCAAAAGCTACAACAAATGGCATAAGCCCAATGGGAGTTGTTGCATGTAAAGAAGATATTTATGACGCAATCGCAGAAAATGCTCCCAAAGGAACTATAGAATTATTTCATGGCTATACTTATTCAGGAATTCCAATTTCTGTAGCAGCTGGCTTGGCTGTACAAGATATTATAGAAAAAGATGATATTTTTAATAGAGCTAAAAATTTAGCACCTTATTTCCAAGAAGGTTTAATGTCTCTAAAAGATATTGATGTTGTTGATAACATTAGAGGATATGGAATGATGGGTGGTATTGATATTGTTATGGATAAAAAACCTGGTGCTGCTGGACTTACTTGTTTTAAACATTGTTATGAGGCTGGAGTAAATTTTAAAGCTACTGGTGATTGTTTAATTATCGCTCCAATGTTTATTTGTGAAAAAAAACATATAGATGAAATAATTGAAAAACTTCGAACTGGAATAACAAATTACGCAAAAAGTAAAAAGAATTAATTTTCGTTTATGAAAATTGGAGTTCCTAAAGAGATAAAACCACAAGAAAATAGAATTGGTTTAACACCCGACAGTGTTAAAGCTCTAGTTTCAGAGGGTCACGAGGTGTTGGTTGAAAATAACGGTGGGTTTGAAGCTGGTTTTGATAATGACCAATATTTGAAGGCAGGAGCAAAAATTGTTGATACAGCAGCTGATATTTTTAATGACTCAGAAATAATTGTTAAAGTTAAAGAACCTCAAAAAGTAGAAGTAGATATGATAAGAGAAAATCAAATCGTATATACATATTTACATTTAGCTGCAGCAAAAGAATTAACTCAAGGTTTAATAAAATCTAAAAGTATTAATATTGCATATGAAACAGTGACTGATGATAATGGAAGATTACCATTGCTTGCTCCAATGAGTGCTGTCGCAGGAAGAATGTCGGTTCAAGCCGGAGCTCATTGTTTAGAAAAAAATCAAAATGGTAGAGGAGTATTATTAGGAGGAGCTCCAGGAGGTGAACCGGCCAACGTATTAATTCTTGGGGGCGGAGTAGTTGGTGAGAATGCAGCAATAATCGCAACTGGTATGCAAGCAAAAGTACATATCGTTGATAAATCAAAAGTAAGATTAAAACAACTTGTGGAAATTTTTGGTGATAAAATTATACCTGAACAAAGTGACAAAGTTGATTTGAACAAATTAGTTGCAGAGGCAGATCTTTTGGTTGGAGGTGTATTAATTCCAGGAGCGGAAGCTCCAAAACTTATAACTAAAGATATGTTGAAATTAATGAAAAGAGGTTCAGTAATTGTTGATGTTGCAATTGATCAAGGTGGATGCGTTGAAACGAGCAAACCTACAACACATAGAGATCCAACTTATATAGTTGATGATGTGGTTCATTATTGTGTTGCTAATATGCCAGGTGGAGTTCCTAGAACTTCTACATTTGCATTAAATCAAGCAACACTACCTTATTTAGTAAAACTAGCAAATAAGGGTTATCAAAAAGCACTTAGTGAAGATAAAAACTTTTTAGCAGGATTAAATGTTCATAAAGGACAGGTAACTTACAAAGCAGTTGCTGATGTTTTTGGACATGATTTTGTTGAACCTGGAGAAGCTATCAAACATTAGAGATGGAAAAAAAATATCCATCGAGCACAAAGGTAGTTGTAATAGGAGGTGGTGTTGCAGGTACCTCTTGTGCATACCATTTAGCAAAGTATGGTTGGAAAAATGTGGTTTTATTAGAAAGAGATCAATTAACATCTGGTACAACTTGGCATGCTGCAGGATTAATAGGGCAATTAGGGGCAACTTCTACAATCACCAAATTAAGAAGGTATTCCTTAGATCTTTATAAAGAATTAGAAAAAACTACAGGATTATCTACTGGTCTTAAACAAAATGGAGCAATAACAGTTGCGTCATCTAAAGAGAGGATGCAGGAGTTGTTAAGACAGGCTACAACAGCACAATTATCTTATGTTGAAGTAGAGGTATTAAATAAAGATAGAATAAAAGAATTATACCCTGTTTTAAAAAACGAGGATCTTGTTGGTGGTGTTTATATGCCTAAAGATGGTCAGGCAGATCCAGTTGGAGTTACCAATGTATTGGCTAAAGCTGCTAAAATGTTAGGTGTTCAAATATTTGAGAAGTCACCAGTAAAAAAAATTTTAGTAAAAGATAAAAGAATATGTGGTGTTGAAACTACTCAAGGGAAAATTGATTGTGAATATGTGGTTTTAGCTACAGGGATGTGGTCTAGACAAATTGGACAAGATATTGATGTTAGTGTTCCGCTATATCCAAATGAACACTTCTATGTGATTACAGAACCAATGAAAGATCTTCCTAAAGATTTACCTGTTTTGAGGGATTACAATGCTTGTCTTTATCTAAAGGAAGATGCTGGAAAAATGTTAGTTGGAATTTTTGAACCTAATGCAAAACCTGCTTTTAAAGATAGTGGAAAAGTTCCTGATAATTTTTCATTCGGAGAATTTCCGGATGATTTTGATCACTTTGAACCTTACCTTGAAAAATCTTTTCATAGGCTACCGATGTTAGAAAATGCAGGTATTAGAAAATTTTTTTCAGGACCAGAGTCCTTTACACCCGATACTCAGTATTTGCTTGGGGAAACACCAGAAGTAAAAAATCTTTACACGTGTTGTGGTTTCAATAGTATCGGTATCGCAAGTTCTGGGGGAGCAGGAAGAGTAACTGCAGAATGGATAATTAATGGACATATAAATGAAGATTTATTTTCTTTAGATATAAAAAGATTCCAAAAGTTTCACTCATCTAAAAAATTTATCATGGAAAGAGTTACTGAAACTTTAGGTGATCTTTATGGGATGCATTGGCCTTTTAAGCAACATTTAACATCAAGAAATGAAAAATTATTACCCTATCATGATGAATTAAAAAAAGCAGGAGCTTGTTTTGGAGTGGCAGGAGGTTTTGAAAGACCTATGTGGTATTCCTTAAATAGAGAAAAACCAGAATATGAATATAGTTTTAACTACCAAAATTGGTATCCATCAGTAAAATATGAAACCACAAATGCTAGAGAAAATGTTGGACTTTTTGATTTTTCAACTTTTTCAAAATTTGATTTGAAAGGTGAAAAAACTCATAGCGATTTACAAAAAATTTGTACAGCTAATATCAAAAATGAAATTGGAAAAACTACTTATACTCATATGCTAAATGAGGATGGTGGTATAGAAACAGATTTAACAGTTGTTTGTCTTGATAAAAACCATTTTAGAATAGTTAGTTCAGCGTCAACAAGAGAAAGAGACAAACATCATATCCTCAAATACCTATCTAAAGAGGTTGAATTTTTAGATGTTACAGAAAGTATTTGTTGTCTTGGTTTGTTTGGTCCTAAAAGTAGAAATATGATTCAAAAAATAAGTAGTGATAATTTTGGTGCTGAAAATTTTAAATTTAGTACAGGGAAAAATGTTAAGATAAATAATATTAAAGTTTGGGCGCAAAGAATATCTTATGTTGGTGAACTTGGATTTGAATTATATGTTGGTAAAGAAAACGCTTTAAAATTATATAAAATTTTAATTGAAGAAGGTAAAAATTTTGATTTATCTCATTGTGGAATGCATGCGATGGACATTATGAGAATGGAAAGTGGTTTTTTACATTGGGGACATGATATATCTCCAGAAGAAAATCAGTACCAAGCAGGTTTAAAGTTTACAATTAGCTTTAAAAAAAATGTTAATTTTATAGGTAAAGATGCTTTATTAAAGATTAAAGATAAACCGTTAGATAAAACAATGATGATGTTTACTTTAAAGGATAGTAAACCTGGCGAACCTTTGTTGCTGCATGAAGAACCTATTTATTTAGAAAATAAAATCATTGGAAGAACAACTTCAGGAAACTATTCATTTTGTTTTGATAAAAATCTATCTTTTGGTTATGTTAATTCAGGAAACACTATAGAAACACTTAGAAATAAAAATTTGTTCATAGAAATTGAAAAGATCAAATACCCAGTCGAAATTATTTCAAAACCACTAAATACTAAAGATTTTAGAAGAACTTAGTATCTCTAAATTTTATTGTATTTAAGATGATTAGCTGATTAAATTAAGTGTGAAAAAAAACGACTTAGACACTACATTATTTAATTCTGATATTTCTTCAAATAAAGATTTGGAAATAGATAAGATTAAAACAACAAACGTAAATATATTGTTAAATAGAGTTAGGATAGATCAAAAAAGAACACTAAAAAAAAGAATTCTTTTTTCAATTATTTTAGCTGGTTTAGTAAGTTCGTTAGCTGTTTATTTTATTATTTAGTTAAGAATTTGATTTAAAAAGTTTATTGAAACAATAAAGATTTATATTATAAGTCATTAATCAATTAAGGCGGGGTAGCTCAGTTGGTTAGAGCGCGGGACTCATAAGCCCGAGGTCAGTGGTTCGATCCCACTTCCCGCTACCATTAATTATGAAAGATATTTATATAACTTGGGAGAATTATCACAACAAGATAGAGCAATTAGCTAAAAAAGTTCATAAAGATAATTTAAAGTTTAATCAAATTATTTGTATTGCAAAAGGTGGATTAAGAGTAGGAGATGTTTTTAGCAGACTTTTTAATGTACCTTTAGCAATCTTATCAGTTGAATCCTACCATGGTGATAGTGATGATATTAAAAACCAACAAGGTCAATTTACTTTTTCAAGAGATTTAGCAAAAACTACTCCAAACTTAGGTTCACATGTTTTATTAGTTGATGATTTAGCGGACTCAGGGAAAACTTTAATAAAAAGCATTAAATGGTTAGAGCATTTTTATGGATTTTATTTAGAAGAAAAAATTAAAACTGCAGTTATATGGCACAAATCAACCTCAAAATTTAAACCTGATTATTCCGTAGATTATTTAAAAAATTCCCCATGGATACATATGCCTTTTGAAAAATATGAAACTACAAATATAAAAGATTTTAAGTTTAAAAAATAAATTACTTAATTAAACTATCATTAAACTGATTTGATACTCTAACAAATGTTGTGCATTTACTTAATTGTTTAAGCGAAGGAGCACCAACATAAGTACAGCTGCTTCTTACACCGCCAAGAATATTTAAGATTGTATCGTTTATTTTACCTCTGTATTTTACCCTGACTTTCCTTCCCTCGCTACTTCTATAATCTGACAGTCCGCCATAGTGTTTTTTATTAGCAACCTCAGAACTAGATCCATAGAATTCTATGTACTTTTCTCCGTTAACTTTTACAATTTTACCATTTCCTTCATCATGTCCAGCAAGCATACCTCCAAGCATTACAAAATCTGCGCCACCTCCAAAACCTTTTGCTACATCTCCTGGACATGTGCATCCACCATCTGCTATTACATGTGCACCAAGTCCATGTGCTGCATCAGCACATTCTATTACAGCACTTAATTGAGGATAACCAACACCGGTTTGAATTCTTGTTGTACAAACACTTCCAGGTCCAATTCCAACTTTAACAATATCTGCACCACTTAAAACTAATTCTTGTGTCATATCAGCTGTTACTACGTTACCAGCAATGATTGTTTTAGTAGGATATTTATCTCTTACTGATTTAATGAAATTGGTGAAATGTTCTGTGTATCCATTGGCAACATCAATACAAATAAATTTAAAAAAACTAAATTCTTTTAATACTTTATCTAAATTTAAAAAATCTTCTTTCTTTATACCGACACTAAGAGCGATATTAGTAAATATTTTTTTAATATTTTTATTTTGTTTAATTTTTTTAACATCATGCTGTTTTGTTAAAGATGTTATCATTCCGTATTCATTTAATTTTTCAGCAACACTTAGTTCGCCCACTCCATCCATATTTGCTGCCATTATTGGAATACCCGACCATTCGTTTTTACTATATTTAAAGCGATAAGTTCTTAATAAATTAACATCTTTACGACTTTTAAGAGTACTTCTTTTAGGTCTAAACAAAACATCTGAATAATCGAGCTTTAATTCTTCTTCAATTCTCATTATTTATAAAGTTATTATTATTAAAACTTATTTCAAATTAATTTATACCCTGTGGATAAGTTAAATAATGATTATTTTGATAATAATTTCTTTAGTTTTGAAATATTCATGGTTTGTTTTGGTGGTAATTTTGATTTTTTATTCATTTTAATTTTTTTTACTTTTTTATTGTAAGATTTAGCAAATGAGTAAACTGATTGAGATTTGCCTCCTATGTTTATGATACCATTTTGTTTAATTATTTTGGGAAGAATTTTAACAACATCCTCGTGGAACATAAAGTTTGTCATTAAATTTGAATATGCTTTATTGTATGCAAAAGGTTTCTCTGTCATTGTTAGTCTTAAAATAAGAGAGTTCTTAAACATTTTTACCGCACATTCTCCGCCTAATTTAGATAATCCATAATTATTAAATGGTTTTACTGGATCAAGTTCAGAATAATTTCCTTTTATTCCCTCATAAACATAACCTGTCGAAAAATAAATCAATTTTATATTATGTTTTTTACAAATTTTAGTGATGTTTGATGTACCAATGATATTTATATCAATACTTTTTATTATATCTTTTTCATGAATATTCATCGGCCTAGAAAGAGCAGCGCAGTGCATAATTATCTTAGGTTTGGTTTTTTTTATTATCTTTTCAATTGAATTTATATTTAAAATATTACATTCTTTTTTTGATGCAAAATAAAAGTTTAAAATATTATTTTTTGATTTTAATACTTTTGCAAATTTTCCATCTCCACCAGTAACAAGAATAAGATCTTTCATTATAAATATATTTCTTTAAATTTTTTAAAAGTAATTCCCTTTTTATCTTTTTTTGAAACAATCTTTTTTTTGTTGGGCCATTTTATTTTAAATTCTTTATCATGAATATCAATTGTAACTTCACTATTTTTCTCTCTATATTTTGTGCAACCATAAATTATATAATTTTCTTTTTCCAAAGCTTGAAATCCATGGGCAAAACCCTCAGGGATAAAAATAGATTTTGTATTTTTTTCACTTAAAATACAACTATATACTTTACCAAAAGTCTTGGAATTTTTTCTTAAATCAATTGCAACATCAAAAATTTTTCCTTTAATGACAGTTACAAACTTACCTTGAGAATTTTTTGTTTGAATATGAAGTCCTCGAACAACATTTTGTCTTGAATGAGACATCACCAAAAAAGGAAATCTTTTTTTTAATTTATTTTCTCTTATTATTTCTTTAAAATAACCTCTTTGATCTTTAAAATTTTTATTTATTATTAAAAATAGATCTTTAAACTTTGTTTTTATCACTATGATATTACTTTTTTAAGATATTTTGAATATTCACAATTTCCATAAAATTTTATAGCTTTAATAACATCTTTTTTTTTAATCCATTTATTATTTAAAGCTATTTCCTCAAGACAAGCTATTTTAAATCCTTGCTGATTTTCAATAGCTGAAACAAAATTTGTCGTTTTATAAAAATCTTCAATAGAACCTGTATCAAGCCAAGCACCACCTCTCCCAAGAAATTCTGCAGATAGTTTATTTTGTTTTTTATATTTATTTAATAGATCTACTATTTCTAATTCATTTCTTTTTGATGGCTTAAGTTGTTTTGCAAATTTCACAACTGAATTGTCTAAAAAATATAATCCTGTAATCGCTAAATTTGATTTAAACTTTTTTGGCTTTTCTTTTATAGAAATAATTTTTTTGCCTTTAACAACTGCAACACCAAAATTCTCAGGATTGATTACTCTATGAAGCACTACTTTTGCTCCATTTTTAATTTTTGTACAGTGGTTGAGCATTTTACTTAACGATTGACCATAAAAAAAATTATCACCCAAAATCATTGCAACATTATCTTTTTTGATAAAATTTTCTCCCAATATAAAAGCGTCTGGTAATCCTCTTGGTTTATCTTGCTCTAAAAAAGAAATCTTAATTCCAAATCTTTTTCCATCAGGAATTATTTTTTTATATTGTCCTAGTTGTCCTTTGTTAACAATAATCAATATATTTTTAATTTTAGCCAACATAAGAATTGACAAAGGATAAAAAATTAATGGTTTATCATAGATAGGTAATAATTGTTTGTTTACTGCTTTGGTAATTGGGCTCATTCTTGTGCCCATACCTCCTGCTAAAATTATTCCTTTTTTAATCATTTATCTCCTAATCTTTTATGAATATCTTTTTTTTTTAAAGAATTGTAATACATTTTATTATTATTATACCAATCAAAGGTTAGCTTAATACCTTCGCTAAAATTTATTTTAGGCTCCCAATTTAATTCTTTTTTAATCTTATTACTATTAAGGGCATATCTAACATCATGCCCAGGTCGATCTTTAACAAAATTAATTTTTACATTTTTTCCGATACTAATTTTATTTTTTGCTATTTTTAAAAGTTTTTTCGTTACTTCTAAATTACTAAGATTTTTATTTGAACCTATATTATAAAAATTTCCAGCCTTACCTTTTTGATATACTTTGATTAGAGCCTCACAATGATCCTTTACATAAATCCACTCTCTTGAATTTAAGCCTTTTCCATATATTGGTAGTGTTTTGTTTTTCAAAATATTGTAGATCAATTTAGGAATTAATTTTTCTGGATGTTGATTTGGACCGTAATTATTTGAGCAATTAGTAATAACTGCATTAATCTTATAAGTTCTTACATACGAGCTTACAAGATGGTCAGAAGCTGCCTTACTGGCAGCGTATGGTGAACTGGGTTTATACTGATAAATTTCGGATGATCTACCATTCAAAACATCTCCAAAAACTTCATCTGTTGAGATATGAACAAGTTTAGATTTATTCTTCTTTGAAAAATTTTTGAAACATTCTAATAAATTATATACACCAACAATATTACTTTTTATAAAATTATCTGGATTGTCTATAGATCTATCTACATGTGTTTCAGCAGCAAGGTTGAAAATACAGCTAGGTTTGTACTTATTTAGAATATTTAAAATTTTTTTATCTGATATATCACATTTTATAAACTTATAATTTTTGAGATTTTTAAAATTTTTTGTATTATAAAAATTAGAGGAGTAAGTGATTTTATCTAAATTTATTACAAAAAATTTTTTCTTAATTAAAATATCAATTAAATTACTACCAATAAATCCAAGACCACCTGTTACAATTATTTTTTTCATCACAAATTATTTTTTACATTACAAAAAAGTATTAGTATAGTTGAATAAACATATCTTATGTCAATATCTAGGCAAAATTTAACTGTGGTGATAGTTAGTTTTATGAGTGAAAACGTAATTCATGATTGCATACAATCAATTCCTAAAGATATAAAAATTATTGTCGTTGATAATTCAAACAACTATTTGTTTAAGGAAACAATAGAAAAAAAATATTCCAACGCCACTTGTATTTTGTCTGAAAATGTGGGCATGGGATCTGGTAATAATTTGGGGTTAAGACAGGTATTAACAGATTTTGCATTTATTTTAAATCCAGACATAATTCTTAAAGAAAAAACTATAGATGAGATTATTAATGCATCAAGTATTTTAACTTCTTTTGGTGTTATAGCTCCAATTCTAGATGAAGAAAATTTTCCAAACTTTAAACCTTATAATCAAAAAATTTTATCAAATATTGGTTCTGAACCATTTAAAGTAAAAAGTGTAGATGGATTTGCGATGCTTCTAAATTTAAAAAGAATAAATAATTTAAGTAATTTTGAAAATTTTAAATATTTTGATGAAAATATTTTTCTTTATTTAGAAAACGACGACCTGTGCAAAAGAATTGCAGATAATAATGAGAATATTTATATTGTTCCAAAGTCTAAAATTAAGCATCTTGGCGCAAGTTCAGTTGACACAAAGTACGCTCATCAAATTGAGTTATCTAGAAATTGGCACTGGGTATGGTCAAAATTTTACTTTAATAAAAAGCATTATGGTTTTTTGAATTCTTTAATGACATCTTTGCCCACTTTTTTTTCTGCTATAATAAAATATCTTTTTTATTTTTTAATTAATAAAAAAAAAAAAGAAATTTATCTTCATAGAACAAAAGGATTTTTAAATGCAATTTTAGGAAAAAAATCTTTTTTTAGACCAATAATTAAAACTAATGACCAGGAAAATTTATAAGATTTTCAACCTTATAATTTTTTTTAGTTAGATTATCTGATCCACCAAGATCAAACAAATTGATCACAAAAATAAAAGCAGCCACTTTTCCTTTTGAAATTTCTACAAGTTTTGCTGCAGCCTCAGCAGTACCACCAGTTGCTATTAAATCATCGATTATTAAAACTGAGTCATTATCGTTAATAGAGTCTTTATGAACTTCTATAGTTGCAGTTCCATACTCTAATTCAAAATCAATTGAATGTACTTCAGCTGGAAGTTTATTTTTTTTTCTTAGCATTACAAAAGGTTTTTTCAAAATATATGAAACTGCAGACGCAAAAACAAAACCCCTTGATTCAATAGCAGCAATTTTGGTAAATTTAAATTTCTTTGATTTTTCAACTATTTGATTTATTGACTCGGCAAATGCATTTTCATCTTTTATTAAGGTTGTAATATCTCTAAATAAAATACCTTTTTTTGGATAATCAGGAATTGATCTAATATATTCTTTTAAGTTCATAATAGTTAATTATAAAAGTATAAATAAATATATTTTTAATTATGACAACAAATAAATTAGCAATAATAGGCGGAAGTGGTCTTTATGATGTTGAAGAGTTTAAAGATAGAGAGTTGCTTCAATTAAATACCCCTTGGGGCAATCCATCAGATCAAATTTTAAAAACTAAATATAATGGTAAGGAAGTTTATTTTTTACCAAGACATGGTCGAGGGCATTTTATTAGCCCATCTAACATTAATTTTAGAGCAAATATAGATGCACTTAAACAACTTGGAGTTACTGATGTTGTTTCTGTGTCAGCTGTAGGCTCTCTTAAAGAAGATTTACCTCCTGGAAAATTTGTAATTATAGATCAATTTATTGATAGAACTTTTGCAAGAGCAAAAACATTTTTTGATGATGAGATAGTAGCTCACGTATCAATGGCTCACCCAACATCAAATGGATTAATGAATGCATGTGAAGATGCAATAAAAAAATCTAATATAGATTATCAAAGAAATGGAACTTATGTTGTAATGGAGGGTCCACAATTTTCAACATTAGCAGAATCTAATTTATATAGAAATTGGAAAGCGGATGTAATTGGGATGACTAATATGCCTGAAGCAAAATTAGCAAGAGAAGCTGAAATTAGATATGCATCAGTT
Organism: uncultured Pelagibacteraceae bacterium; assembly: GCA_902587755.1. Classification (GTDB taxonomy): domain Bacteria; phylum Pseudomonadota; class Alphaproteobacteria; order Pelagibacterales; family Pelagibacteraceae; genus Pelagibacter. The sequence goes on from CACIMN010000005.1 coordinate 39,859, forward strand.
TCAATGGTTACTGATTTTGATTGTTGGCACCCAGATCATGAAAATGTTGATGTTCAGCAAGTTATCAAAGTTTTATTAGGAAACGCTGAAAAAGCAAAAGTAATGATTAAAAATTTAATTGATAATTTTGAAGATCATATAGATCCAAATGATCCAACAAACAATTGTTTAGATGTAGCAATTATTACTGCTCCAGAAAAAAGAACAAAAAAGACTATAGATAAATTAAAAAATGTAGCCGGTAGAGTTTTAAAAAAATGAGAATAGAGGGAAAAGAATATCGAACTATTTGGTTTGAAAATAATGTTGTTAAGATTATTGATCAAACAAAACTCCCTCACCAATTTGTAATTAAAGAACTTCAAACTGTAAATGATGCGATAAATGCAATTAAAATAATGGAGGTAAGAGGAGCACCGTTAATAGGAGGAACAGCTGCTTATGGTCTAGCTTTGGCTGTACAAGAAAATAATAATCCAGAATTTTTAAAAAAAAGTGCAGAAGAATTAATTCAATCAAGACCTACAGCTATAAATTTAAAATGGGCTGTAGACCGAATGATAAAAAAATTAGTAGGAATTAACAGTGATCAAGTATTAAGTACTGCCTTAAATGAAGCAAAAGAAATATGTGATGAAGATGAAAAGTTTTGTGAAAATATTGGTATTAATGGATTAAAAATAATTGAGGAAATTTATTATAAAAAAAAAGATACAGTAAACATATTAACACATTGTAATGCGGGTTGGTTAGCAACAATTAATTGGGGTACAGCAACATCACCAATTTACCATGCACATAAAAAAGGTATACCAATTCATGTATGGGTAGATGAGACAAGACCAAGAAACCAAGGTGCAAATTTAACTTCATATGAATTAAATGAAGAAGAGATTCCAAATACCATCATTGCTGATAACACAGGTGGTATTTTAATGCAGAGAGGAGAAGTTGACGTGTGTATTGTTGGAACCGATAGAACTTTATCGAATGGAGATGTTTGTAATAAAATTGGAACCTACCTTAAAGCATTAGCTGCACATGATAACAATATTCCTTTTTATGTAGCGTTACCAAGTTCAACTATAGATTGGGATATTAAAAACTCAAAAGATATTCCAATAGAAGAGAGAAACTCTGAGGAATTATCTCATGTTGAAGGTATAGATGAGAATAATGAGATTAAGAAAGTTTTAATATATCCAAACAAAAGTAAAGCTATGAATTTAGCATTTGATGTAACGCCAGCAAAATATGTAACAGGATTAATTACTGAAAGAGGGATTTCGGAAGCTTCCTCTGAAGGTCTAAAAAAATTATTTAAATAAGTTACCTTAGGGAAGCAGCTATGTTTCCGCCATCTACAGTTAATACTGCACCAGTTGTTTTCTTTGAAATAGCAAGATGAAAAAAAGCTTTTGCAACATCTTCTGCTTTTACTTCGTTTAGAAGTAGATTTCCTCTCATATATTCATCAGTTGAAACTTCTCTGGCTTTGGCTCGAGATTTAATCATTCTATCATTCAATAAACCACTTCTAATTCTATCAGCGTTTACACCATTTGATCTAATTCCAAGCGCACCATAATCCAATGCATATTGTTTGCATAAACTTAATAAAGCCGTTTTTGGAAGACCATAAGGTCCAAAGTTTTTTCCAGGATTAACTGATTGTTTCGAAATATTAAATAACAAACATCCTTGAATATTTTGTTTTTTCATTATTTTGATAGTTTCTGACGCACAATTTTGATGAGAGAAAAAATTATCTTCGAAACTTTTTCTTAAAATTTTATCATCAACTTCAGCGATAGATCCACCAATTGCTGTTCCAGCATTTGATATTAAAATATCAACACCACCATATTGCTCACTAATTTTTTTGAAAGCATTTTTAACGCTATTTTTGTTTCGTACATCACAGTGCAAACATAAATCTTTGATTTGAGCTTGCATTTCTTTAACTTTTTTAGCATCGTAATCAAGCAAGACAATTTCTGCGCCATAATTTTTAAATAGTTTATAAGTTGCTGAGCCGATGGCTCCAAAACCACCAGTTATTACAACAACATTACCTTGTAAAATTTTTTTATCTTTTTTAATTTTGGCTTGTTCTAGCGACCAATATTCAACATCAAATAAATCTTTTTCAGTAATGAATTTATATTTTGTAGTTTCCTCTACAGATGAAATTACTCTTGCATTTGTTTCAGTCAAATCCCCAGCTATTTTTGAAGCATTAAAACTGCTACCTACACTAAACAAACCAACATTTTGTACCATGATTACTCGTGGCGATGTATCTAGCATTGTTTTTTTACCTTTAACTTTTTTTTTATTAGTATTGAAATATTTCACATATTTTTTTCTGTAATTTTTAAAACTTTTTTCTGCTATTTTTTTAAAATCTTCAATACTTGAATTTTGTTTTGGTGTAATTACTAACGGAAAGGGTTTAACTCTTATTACGTGATCTGGTGTGGCTGTTCCAATACTTGAATATCTTTTTACATCTTTTCCGTTAATAAAATAATTCAAATTTTTATTTGATCTGTAATTAAGTATAAATTTTTGATTATGGTTTTCTGATAGCAAACCTCTTAAAATTGGTGCAATTTCATATGGTTCAAATTTAGTATTATAATTTTTTATTTGTCTTATTTTTTTTCTTTTTAATTTTTTGATAGTCCTTTCAGCAATAGAAACATATTTAATCATTAAGTCATAAGATTTTTTAGCATCATTATCAAAAGTAAATATTCCATGGTTTAAAAGGATCAAACAATTAATATTTGGATTTTTATCATAAACTTCATTTATTTTTTGAGCCAAACCAAATCCTGGCATTACATATGGCACAATACTTACTTTTGTTCCAAAAATTTTCTTGCAAAGATCTTTTCCATTTGGCCTATTTGTAACGTCCATAATTGCATCAGAATGAGTGTGATCAACAAATTTGAAAGGTAAAAATGCATGTAAAAAAGTTTCTACAGATGGGTTAGGCGACTTAATATCAATTAAGTTTCTTTTTTGATATGCAACCATATCTTCATCACTTAAATATTTTTTATTTTTTAAAGCTAAAAGTGGGTTTAATTTTACAGCAGGTAAACCAGCTGGTTCTATTTCAGCCATGTCCCATCCACTTCCTTTAACACAGAGCACATCATAATGTTTGCCATCAATATCTTTAATTGAGGTTTTTACAGATGTATTCCCACCTCCATGAAGAACAAGTTTACTATTTCTTCCCAATAGTCTGGTTGTATAAACTCTTAAAGCCATATCTTTCGAATGACCAAGTTTTGTATACTTTTTTATGTATTGTTTTGCTTCTAAATTTGACCAATTGTTTTTCACAGTTACAACCTCAGCGAAGTATTATAATAGATTTTTGTTTGAAAGAAGCAAAAAATTTGATTAGTAAGGTTTCATAAAGCATATTATGACAAAAGTTGGTGAACATATTACTCTAGATATAATTGGAACTACTAAAGAATATGACCCATCTATATTTGAAAAAGTAATTCACGATATTGCAAAAGCTGCAAGAGTAACAATCTTAAATATATCTAAATATAAATTTGAACCTCAGGGTTTTACTATTATTGCTTTACTGGCTGAAAGCCATATTAGTTTTCATACTTTTCCAGAAAAAGGAATTATTAGCTTTGATTTCTTTACTTGTGGAAAAGTAAGTCCCTCTGTCGCGATAGAAATTATTAAAAAAGTATTTGAACACACAAGGATAGTTAAAAAGGAATTCAATAGAGATACCAAATCTCTTTATCATGACATTTATAGTTCACCAGGATTGCAAAAATCATATATAGTAAATGATGTTCTAGAGGACTTTAAATCTAAAGTAGGTCAGCACATTGAAATTTTAGATTTAGAACAGTTTGGAAAATCTTTATTTATTGATGGCGAAATACAAGTTGCTGCTACAGATGAGCATTTATACAGTTCTACATTTGTTGGTTCTGGTTTAGATCTGAATAAAAATAATGAAAGAGCTGCAATAATTGGTGGTGGAGATGGTGGAGTTGCAAGAGAGTGTATTTCTAAAAAATTTAATTTTATAGATTGGTATGAACTGGATCATGAAGTAGTTGATGTTTGTAATAAACATCTTGGAGATATCGGAAAAAAAGCAACCGAAAAAAATTCTGTAAAATGTGTTTGGGGCGATGCATTTGAAAGTATTAAATCAGTAAGTGATGATATTTACGATCATATATTTGTAGATCTTAATGATGATCAATTTTGTATAGATTTAGCTGCTAAAAATATGGACTCATTAGTGAGAATTTTAAAACCAAAAGGAGTTATTACTGCTCAAGTAGGAAGTCAGGATAAAAAACCACAACAGGTTGAAAATTGGCTAAATGTATTTAATCAAAATTTTGGAAATGCAAAATTATCAAGAGTTTACATACCTAGTTTTGATTGTTCTTGGAACTTTTCTTCATCAATAAATCATTAATTTTTCTTTTTTCTTTTTTAATTTTGTGAAATAATTATTTCTTATTAAAGGAGAAAATAATGAATATATTCAAAAAAACTATATTAACAGTTCTCGCTTCTTTATTTATCATTGGGAATGTATCCGCTGAAAAAATAAAAATTGGAACTGAAGGCGCTTACCCTCCATGGAATTCTAAAGATGCTTCAGGTAATCTTATCGGTTTTGAGGTTGAGCTTGCTCAAGAACTTTGCACACTTATGAAATATGAGTGCACAATCGTTGAACAAGATTGGGATGGAATGATACCAGCTCTAGTTATGAGAAAATTTGATGCGATTATGGCTGGAATGTCTATTACTGCAGAAAGACAAAAAACAATTACTTTTTCTCAAGGATATGCTGACGAAGTAGCATCTCTTGCGGTAATGAAAGGTTCAAGCTTAGAGGGCATGGATACACCAGAGGGTATTAATTTATCATTAGGTGGATCTGATGTTAAAAAAGCTCTTAAAACGTTGACTGGAGCACTTGCAGGTAAAACAGTTTGTACTCAAACAGGAACAATTCACCAAAACTTTTTAGAGTCAGGTGATGTTGGAAGTGTAAATGTTAGAACTTATAAAACTCAAGACGAAGTTAACCTAGATTTAACCTCTGGAAGATGTGATGTTGCATTAGCTGCAGCAGTAGCGTTTACAGATTATGCAGACAAATCAGGTGAAGCAGTCGTATTAGTTGGACCAACTTTTTCAGGCGGTGCATTTGGAAATGGTGTAGGTGTTGGTATTAGACAAGCTAGCGATAGTGCTATTGGAAAAAGAGATGCTAAAATCTTAAAAGACTTCAATAAAGCAATTGATAAAGCTAGAAAAAAAGGAATTATTAGCAAACTTGCTATTAAACACTTTGGTTTCGACGCTTCTATGTAATTCATTTCAGATTTGGCGACTATAATATATAGTCGCCAATCTATATGGAACTTCTAGCATTTGGTAAAACAGGTTGGGGTGATGAGTTGTTCTATGCAACCTTAATGACAATTGCTGTATCGATTACAGCAATGTTAATTGGTTTCTTTTTTGCTCTAATTTTTACTCCTTTAAAACTCTCAAAATATAAAACTTTAAATTTAGTTGGTAATTTTTATACAACGGTAATCCGTGGTGTGCCTGAACTATTAGTAATATATCTTTTCTTTTTTGGAGGAAGTGGAGCCATCATGTATGTAGCTTCAATTTTTGGTTATTACGAATACATAGAGATTAACGCATTTATTACTGGTTCAATGGCTATTGGTATTATTTCTGGCGCATATTCAACAGAAGTATTTAGGGGGGCAATTCAATCAATAGATAAAGGTCAATTTGAAGCTGCAAAAGTACTTGGAATAAATAAGTTTGGGCAATTTTATAAAATAATACTACCCCAGATGTTAAGATTAGCTATTCCAAATTTAAGTAATGTTTGGCAAATAACTTTAAAAGATACCTCTCTTATCTCAGTTACAGGTTTAGTTGAAATAATGAGACAGTCTTATATTGCAGCAGGATCTACTAGAGATCCATTATTTTTCTATTCATTTGCAGCAGTTTTGTATCTTTTGCTTACTTACGTAAGCATGAAATTAATCAATAAGTTAGAAGTTAAGTATAGCAGGGGATATTAATGGATTTTGATTTAATGATCACTAGTTTACCTAAGCTTTTAGGAGCAACAGTTGTTACTTTAAAATTACTATCTGCATCATTATTTTTTGGATTATTCCTAGGTCTTTTCTTTGCAATTTTAAGATTAAACAAAAATATATTTATTAATAAATTTGCTTATGGCTATTCATATATATTTAGAGGAACACCTTTATTGGTTCAGATTTTCATAATTTATTTTGGATTGGGCCAAATTGAATATTTAAGAACAACATTTCTATGGTTAATTTTAAAAGAACCTTATTGGTGTGCGATTATAGCTTTTACTTTAAATACTGGTGCATATACCTCTGAAATTTTAAGATCAGCATTTCAAACAATTAAACCAGGAATTATTGAAGCTGGAAAAAGTTTAGGTATATCAAATAAAATAATCTTTTATAAAATTCAAATTCCAATAGCTATTAGACAATCATTACCTGCATATGGAAATGAAATTATATTGATGATGAAAGGAACCTCATTAGCAAGCACTGTAACTCTAATGGATTTAACTGGTGTTGCTAAGTATATAATTTCAACAACTTTCAAACCAATTGAAGTTTTTATTGTTGCAGGTGGAATTTATTTATTCATGACTTTTATCATTCATAATCTTATTAAATTTTTAGAAAAAAAGTACAGCTTTCAGTAATAAGTAAAATGCATTTATCTCAACAACAAATTAAAGAGTATCAAAATAATGGAGTAATAATAATTAAGGATATATTTAAAGACTGGATTGAGCCACTTAGAAAAGGATTTCAAAAAGTTTTAGATAATCCAAGCAAACATGGGAGAGAGAATGTAACCGTTGATAAGGGAAGATTTTTTGAAGATTACTGCAATTGGGAAAGGATAGAGGAATTTAAGGATTGTTTATTTAATTCACCTGGAGCTCAAATAGTTGCAGAAGCAACTAATTCTAAATCTACTCAAATTTTTCACGAACATATTTTTATTAAAGATCCAGGTACTCATAAAGAAACACCTTGGCATCAAGATATGCCGTATTATTGCGTTGATGGTAATGATACTGGAAGTTTTTGGATACCATTAGATGAAGTTGATCATAAAAATAATATTAAATTAATTTTAGGTTCTCACAAATGGTCAAAGTTGATTAGACCCACAAAATGGTCAAATAACCAATCTTGGTATGAAGATGATAGTTCTTTTATGGATTTACCACCATCAAAAGAATTTGAAAAAAATATTTTAATTCCAAAATTAAGTTTGGGTGATGCTGTTTTATTTAATTTTAAAACTGTACATGGTTCAACAGGAAACAATTCTTCTAAATCAAGAAGGGCATTTTCGATGCGATTTATAGGAGACGATGTAAAATATATTGACAGAGGAGGGCCAACCTCACCTCCATTTGATGGAATTAATTTAAAAACTGGAGATTTGATGAGAGATGATTGGTTTCCTAAAGTTTTTTGTAACTAGTATACTCTTTAATTTCTTTAATACTTGATCCAGTGTGATTATTCATTTCTAGTTTGATTTTTGCTCTGTCATCATTAAAAAAATGAACATCTCTAGACAATTTAATAAATTTTTCTCCAAAGTCTTTGTTTTTTTCACAATCTCTTTTTTGATCTTCTATAACCCATAACTTAGCATTAATTTCTTTTAAATCTTGGAATAGTTTATTTAGTTTTTCATCAGATTTAACATTCTTTTCTAGCTGATCTTTTAGAATCGAATGTTCATTTGATATAAATTTTAGTTTTTCAGGATCTTTAATTTTTTCCTTCTTAATTTCTAAGATTGAAATTTTGTCTAAAAGTTCACCTACTGAAACTTCTACTATAATTTTATTCATTAAATTTTATACTATGTTAAATTGTTAAAAATATGTCTAATATTTTAATTATCAAACATGGATCTTTGGGTGATATAGCTCAAGCATGTGGGGCAATTCAAGATATTTCTGAGAATCATAAAGAAGATGAAATTCATTTACTTACAACTAAACCATACTTTGATTTATTTAAAAAAAATCCACATATTTCTAATGTTATTTTAGATAAGCGATTATCAAGACTGAACCTGATTTACTTATATTCATTAATGAAAAATATAAAAAAATATAATTTCTCTAAAGTTTATGATCTTCAGAACTCAAGTAGAACAGCTTTTTATAAAAAAATCTTATTTCCTAAAGCCTCAAAAGATATTTGGTCATCTACAGAAACTTCTTTACCAGAAGGAACTAGAAAAGAAGATTTTGATAAAGATTCTGTTTTGTCTAGACTTGATTACCAATTAAAAAGTTCAGGTATAAATACAAATCATACATTACACCCTGATTTTTCTTGGAGCTCTTCAGACATATCCCAAATAAAAAGTTACTATCAATTGGATAAATATATTCTTCTTTTTCCTTTCTGCTCACCACATTTAACATCAAAAAAATGGCCTTATTATAATGAATTAATTTCTATGATTAACGAAAAGTCAGACAATAAATTTAAAGTTGTTGTAGCTCCTGGACCAAATGAAATTAAAGAAGCATCAAATATTAATGCACTCTGTATTTTAGATAATGGAAAAGCTTTAGATATTTCTCAGTTAGCAGCATTAATTAAAGATAGTTCATTTGTTGTTGCAAATGATACAGGACCTGCACACATGACGGCACACTTAGGCTCAAAAGGAATTGCTTTATTTGGATCCCACACAACTCCTTTTAAAGTAAGTATTGAAAGAGAAAATTTTAAAGCAATACAAGCTCCTGAATTATCTAAACTTTCAGCAGAAAAAGTTTTTGAAAGACTTTCTGAAATTATTTCTTAATTTTTTCAATTATTCTTAAAAATACAGGAACTGTGAAAAGTATGAAAAGTAATCTTATTATATGGTGAAAAGCGACAAAGTCTGGGTCTAAATCAAAAGCAATTGCTATAACTGCTACCTCATAAATTCCACCAGGGCTAAAAGATAATATTAAAGTTAAAATGTTTGTCTCAACAAAGAATGTTGCAACATAGGCTGCAACCAAACCTAATACTACCAAAATAGTTGTAGCTACAATACTATGAAGAGAATTATTAGCTATCTCTTTAACAGTTTTTTCAGCAAACCTACAACCAACTGAAGAGCCAAGTATTAATAGACAAAAATTTACTGTTTCATTTGGTAATTTATATGAGGCTATATCAGTAATTTGTAACAAACCACTCGCAAATAATGTTCCAGATAGTAAAGCAGCAGGAATTCTAATTTTATCAAAAACAAAAATAAAAAACAAAGATGTAATAATAAGTAAAATTAAATTTAAATGATTTTGTGCTAAATAATTTAAGTCATCATTTAACAAAACATTATTATCAGTATTGTTAACTATAATAAATGGGATGATAGTTATTATGATTATTAATCTGATTAAATGAGAGGTTGCTACTTGAGATAAATCTGTTTTTTCATTTTCAGCTAAAATCATTAAAGGACCCAATGCGCCAGGAGCTGCTGAAAATATTGAAGCTTTTTCACTATAACTTGCAAATTTTTGAAGGTATTTAGCGACAACTAAAATACAAATTATTATGTAGATTAACATAATTAATGAAGTCCAAATCCAATCAAGCATTTGATTAAATAAATTTTGATCTATGTAATTTCCAATATGCAAACCTAAAATTATCAATATAAAACTTAATATAATTTTAGGCATAATGATTTTTAGACCTGATAAAGCAGCAATTGATGTGACAATCATCGGTCCTAAAAACCAAGCTAGAGGAATACTTAAATAGTCAGCAACAATTGCACTAGGAAAAGAAATGATTAAAACAGAAATAAATTTAATTGTTAATATCTGGGATAAATTTTCTTTAAAATTTTTGATTAATAAATTCATTTTCATTTATCTATCTGATTGACTCTAGTTTATATTAACTATTTAATATAAATAAAATAATAAACAATAAGAGAGGTATTATGAGTAATATTAAAAAATTATTTTCAGTACTATTCTCAGCAATCCTATTATTCTCAGCAACAACTACAAGTTCATTAGCAATTGAAAAATTGCACTTTGTAATTGGTGGTGGTGCTGGCGGTGGTTGGGATGGAACTGCTAGAGGTACTGGAGAAGCTTTAACAAAAGCTGGTATGTTAAAAAGTGCATCATTTGAAAATATGTCGGGTGGTGGCGGTGGTAAAGCACTTGCTTATATGATTAATACTAAACCTGCTAATACAGTGTTAGTTCAATCTACACCATTAGTACTAAGATCTATTACTAGACACGAAGGTTATGTAAAAGGTAGCGGAACTTTATCTTATAAAGATGTTGTGCCAATTGCTGGAGTAATAGGTGACTATGGTGCAATTGCAGTTGCAAAAAACTCACCTTACAAAAACTTTAAAGATGTAGTTGATGCATACAAAAAAGATCCAAGCTCAATCAAAATGGCTGGTGGATCAGTAAGAGGAAGTATGGACCATTTAATTGGTGCTTTAGCATTCCAAGCTGCTGGTGCAGATCCAAATGCTGTTGCATACATTCCTTATGATGCTGGTGGAAAAGCTTTAGCTGGACTTTTATCTGGAGAAACTCAAATCATTTCAACTGGTTTAGGTGAATTGATGGGCGCAAGAGACCAAGTAACAATTATTGGAATTACTGCTCCTTCAAGAGTTTCTGATGCACCAGATGCACCAACTCTTAAAGAACAAGGGTATGATGTACAATTTGTTAACTGGAGAGGATTTTTTGGCCCTCCAGGTATGAGCAATGCTGATAAAGCAGCAATTGCAAAAATGCTTGGCGATGTACAAAAAACTCCTGAATGGGAAACAGTAAGAGCAAGAAATGCTTGGGTTAATATTTATAACCCTGAAGGTAAGTTTGTATCTTTCTTAGAAAAACAAACTGAAGAAATGACAGCTCTTATGAAAAAACTAGGAGTTATCTAACCTTTGGTTAGAAATTAAAAATTAGAGCAGTGAATATAAATACTACAAAAATTATATCACTGCTCTTTTTTATTTTTTCAGCATTTTATTTATATTTAGCTTATCAAATTCAAGTTTTCACATTCGATGAAAAAGCTCCATTTAATGCTAAAACGTTTCCAATTTATTTAGGTTATGCAGGATTATTTTTTTCTGGATTGAAACTTATTTTACCAGACCCAAATACAATTAAAGTAGAACATAAAAATTTAGAGTATAAAAAAACTGGTATACTTATATTAATTGCAATTATTTATGGAGCTACAATTTTAAAAGTTGGTTATTTTTTAACCACTTCATTATTTTTATTTGCTTCATATTATTTTTTAGGAGAACGAAGATGGATTTTGATGTTTTTATTATCCTTTCCATTTGTTGCTGCCTTTATGTATTTGCTTCATGGCATTCTTGATATTTATTTAAGGGATCCATTCTTGCAATCAATAGGGGTCATGGGATGATTGAAGGAATACTAATTGGATTAACAACAGCACTTACACTCCAAAATATATTAATGGTTATGGTTGGTTGTTTTTTTGGAACAATCATTGGAATGCTTCCTGGTCTTGGTCCAATGACTGCAATTGCTTTAATGATACCTATTACATATGGTTTTGAACCTGCAACAGGATTAATTTTAATGGCTGGTGTTTATTACGGAGCAGTATTTGGTGGATCAACTTCTTCAATATTATTAAATGCCCCTGGTGTTCCAGGAACAGTTGCAACTTCATTTGATGGTTATCCAATGGCACAGCAAGGTAAAGCTGGAAAAGCTTTAGCAATTGCAGCTTGGAGCTCATTTTCAGGTGGAACATTGTCCGCAATTTATTTGTTATTCATGGCACCAAGTTTGTCTAAAGTAAGTTTATCTTTTAGATCTCCTGATTATTTTGCTTTGATGATTTTAGGCTTAACAGCTATTGCTGCTTTTTCATCTAAAGGACAATTTTTAAAAGCAATGATGATGGTCGTTTTAGGTTTGATGTTGGCTTCAGTTGGTCAAGACAGTTTGTCTGATATTACAAGATATACATTTAACAATATGAACCTAACTGATGGTATTAGCTTCGTACTTGTTGTCATGGCAACCTTTGCAATGAGTGAAGCTTTAACAATTATTTTAAAAAGAAACGATCCAACTATTGCTGCTAAACAAGTTTCATTAACTGAATTAGGTTCTATTAAGATAAATAAAGAAGAGCGAACTAAAATGTACAAAACAATACCAAGATCATCAGTTATTGGTTTTTTAATTGGTGTTTTACCTGGTGCTGGTGCAACAATTGCATCTTTTTTAGCTTATGGCATGGAACGAAACGTAGTTAGTGATGAAGAAAAAGAAAAATTTGGTAAAGGAAGTGTAAATGGTTTATCTGCACCAGAAACAGCAAATAATGCTGCTTGTTCAGGTTCTTTTGTGCCAATGCTTACTTTGGGAATTCCTGGAAGTGGAACAACCGCGGTAATGCTAGGTGCACTTTTAGGTTTTGGTGTTCAGCCTGGTCCTAGACTTTACATGACTAATCCAGAGATTTTTTGGTCAATAATTATGTCTATGTATATTGGAATGGTAATTCTTCTTATATTAAATTTACCACTCATTCCTTATATAGCTAGAATTCTTGCTGTTCCTAAAAATTATTTAATTCCTTTAATTCTATTTTTCTCTGTTACTGGGATTTATGTAATGTCATTTAATAATTTCGATATTTATTTAATGATTGGGATAGCTGTAGTAGCAACTTTTTTAAGATTATATGATTTCCCGATGCCACCTTTGATATTAGCTTTTGTACTAGGCGGACTGATGGAAGAAAATCTTAGAAGATCTTTATTATTAAGCAACGGTTCTTGGGAATTTTTATGGGACAGAACTTTAACAGCATGTATTTTAGCTACCACAATATTAATTGTAATTTGGCATATTTATAAAACTTTTACGAAAAAAAATTAATTTTTAATATCTATACTTTTTCTAATTATTTCTTTTTCTAATTTCATTTCTCTATATGAAATAATTAAAACCCCTAAAAAAATTACACTTGCACCAATCCATGTAAATAGATCAGGTGTTTCATTAAATACATAGAAACCTATCAAAGATGCAAATACTAGACTTAAAAAGGAATATGGTTGAGTGACACTAACATCAACTAATTTATAAGCATGATTAATGCAAAGGTGTAACAAAGTACCAAATAAACCTCCAAAAAATAAATAAATTAAAGTTTGTAAACCAGGTGTTTGCCAATGAAACAAAGCAATAATGAAACTAAAAATTGTCATGTATGTGTATCCATAAGATAAAATTGTTATTGAACTATCATCTTTTGCTATACTTTTTGTAATTATAATCACAACAGACCACATAAAAGAGGAGGCTAGAGCCATATAAACTCCAAGAGAAATATCAATTATTCCTGGTCTTAAAATTATCATCATACCAATAAACCCTAAAACTAATGCAAAACTTCTATATAAGTAAATTTTTTCCCCAAGAAATAAAACAGCCAATATTGTTACTAAGAAAGGGACAACAAAAGAAATTGCTGTAGCTTTTTCAATTGGCATCATTACTAAAGCTGAAAAATATAAAAGCATGGAAGGTAAGTTTAAAAATGCTCTAAAAAAATGTTTCTTATGATGAATTGTTTTAAATACTGTGAACTTGGATTTTAATATGTAAGGCAAAATAATTAGAAAACCAAATAAAAATCTAAAAAATCCTGCGACATAAACGTTAACTTCTTCTTGAGCTAATTTTAAAAATGTAAGCATCAATGTTCCAAATAATACTGAAGATACAATTAAAAAAATTGATAGTTTATTATTTGAAATCAATTTAATATTTTCTTGTATTCTTGAATAATTTTAGACCATTGAAATTTATTAACAAATTCTTTAGAATTTTTTCCAAGTTCTAAATATTTTTTATTTTCAAGCATTGAATTAATTGAGGAATAAACATCATCTACACTATTTCCATCACATATTAAACCAGTCTTTTCATGTTCAATTGCATCTGCAGCCCCACCATCTTTACCACCAATTGATGGGACACCATACTGTGCAGCTTCAACATACGCTATACCAAACCCCTCAACAGATTTTTTATGGATTATAGACGGCATCACAAAAATATTTGATTTTGCAACTAAAGCATTTTTTAGGTCATTACTTATGTCTTTGAAAAACATAACCTGAGCTTCAAGATCTAGTTCTTTTACAAGTTTTTTGATATTTTCTTCTTCCTCTCCATAACCAACGCAAATATATACAATATCAGGATAAATTTGTTTTAAATTTCTCAAAGCCATTATTATTTTTTCATGATTTTTACGTTTATCAAATCTTGAAACTGTAATTAATCTTGGATTTTTAATTTTAAGTATACTTTCAACTTTATCTAAAGTTTTTTTGTTTATTTCTTCGGCAGGATTAATACCTGGATTTATTACAATTATCTTATTTGCATTAACTCCAATTTCTATCGCTAGATTTTTTGTGAATTTAGAATTTGCTATAACTTTTTCAACATTATTTAAAACACTTATCACCCTCTTATTTTGATTAGAACCTTTAGGATGGTTGATTTCTTTACTATGAATTAAACAGTATTTTTTCTTATTTGATTTAATGAGCTCTAAACTTTTCCAATGATCAGCAATAATAGCATCTATTTTATTTTGTTTAATATATTCATTTATTAATTGAGCTTTTCTATATTTTCTAAGCAATTTAATTCCACCAACTCTTTCAATAGAAAAAGAAGACTGTTCGTCAAATTCTTTATGGCCCTCAATATAATCTGCAAAAACTTTGATCATAAAGTTTTTTGATAACTCTCTTGATAAACCCCACATAAGACTTTGCATTCCACCCAACTCTGGTGGAAATGACCTAGTTACAATTAGATACATTAATCATACTTCCATTTAATACCACAGCCCGCACTTGGAATTTGATTTTCAGGACCTTTTCCGGTTTCAGCTATTTGTCTCATAGCTATTAGTAGATCACTTTCTCCATCTTTAACTGGAATAAATTTTTTAAGCTCTCTTAATCGTCCTCTGTATTGAAGTTCTAAATTTTTATTATAACCAAAAAAATCTGGAGTGCACACAGCATCATATGCTTTAGCAATTTTTTGAGTTTCATCATGTAAGTAAGGAAAATTGAAATGATTTTCATTTGAAAACTTAATCATGTTTTCAAACGAGTCGTCTGGATAATTAATAAAGTCATTTGAGCATATAGCAACTGAGTTGATACCAATTTTGTTTAATTCAGTACAATCTTCAACTAATTCTTTTGTTATAGCTTTTACATATGGACAATGATTACAGATAAACATTATCAAAGTTCCATTTTCACCTTTGATATCATTTAAGGAAAGAATTTTATTATCAGTAGATTTTAATTCAAATGGTAAGGCTTTTTGACCAAAATCACATATTGGAGTTTGTATGGGCATAATATAAAATATATAGATTATGTTTTATGATTTAAAAGATAAAAAACCAAAAAACTCTGGCGAAAATTGGGTAGCTCCTAATGCAACTGTAATTGGTGATGTTACTTTAGAAGAAAATACAAGTATTTGGTTTAATGCAGTGCTTAGAGGAGATATTGAAAATATTCATATTGGTGAAGGATCTAATGTTCAAGATGGAAGTGTATTGCACACAGATCCCGGATGTCCTTTAAAAGTAGGAAAAAATGTTACCGTTGGTCATTTAGTTATGCTCCATGGATGTACCATTGGAGACAATAGTTTAATTGGAATTGGAGCTGTCATATTAAATAAAGCTAATATTGGCAAAAATTGTATAATTGGAGCTAAAGCTCTAATTACAGAAAATAAAGTTATACCTGACAATTCTTTAGTTGTTGGTTCTCCAGGCAAAGTTATTAGAGAAGTTACAGAAGAAGAAAAACAAGCAGTGTTAGAAAATACAAAACACTATCAAGATAATTGGAAAAAATATTCTAAATCAATTTTTTAAAGGAGGAAAAAATGTCAGCAGCATATTTGATAGCACAATTAAAAGTAACAAATTCTGAAAATTACAAAGAGTACATCGAAAAAGTTCCCGAAATTGT
>CACIMN010000006.1 GCA_902587755.1 uncultured Pelagibacteraceae bacterium
GTGTACAACTCTATACTAGTCAAGGTTTGAGGTATAAAAATAAACTTGCTCCTTACCAAGGGGTTTGTTTGGAAACTCAGCACTACCCGGATGCACCAAATAACAAAAATTTTCCAAGTACTTTAATTAAACCCAAAAAACTTTATAAGTACTTCACAAAGATAAAAATTTCATAAAATGAATAAAAAAATAAATATATCAATTGTTGGAACAGGACTAATGGGTTTGCAACATATAAAAGCTATTCAAAAATCAAAGAAGGCAAACCTTCATTCGATAGTAGAGATTGGTCATAACGCTAAAAATTTATCTAAAAAATTTAAGATCCCATTGTATTCAAATACAGATGAACTGTTAAATTCAAAAAATTTAGATGCAGTAATTGTTGCTACTCCAAATCAACTTCATGAAAAACATACAGTCAGTTTTTTAAAGAAAAAAATTCCGGTATTATTAGAAAAACCTATTTCAGATAATATTAATTCAGCTAAAAAAATTATTAGAAGTGCTAATAAAAATAAAACACCATTATTGATAGGTTATCACAGAAGACATAACTCAATAGTATCAAAGGTAAAAGGTCTTATTGATAAAGGTAAATTAGGAAACATCGTTTCAGCAAATGTATTGTGTTGGCTTTATAAACACAAAGCTTATTACAAAGAAAAATGGAGAATTAGTAAAGGAGGAGGTCCTCTAGGGATTAATTTAGTCCATGATATCGATATGATTTGTTACTTACTTGGATCTATTAAATACGTTCAAGCATTTACAACTAATAAAACTAGAAAATTTGCAGTAGAAGATACAGCTACAATAAGCCTGATCTTTAATTCAGGAGCATTTTGCACACTAAATTTGTCAGATACAATTGTTGCACCATGGAGTTATGAATTAACTGCTGGAGAAAATCCTGCATACCCAATTACAAACCAATCTGCATATATGATTGGAGGCACAAGAGGTTCTTTACAGTTTCCCAATCTTAAATATTGGTTCTATAAAAAAGAACGAAGCTGGTGGAATAAGATTTTTGTGAATGAAGATAAAAACAAAAAAGATGACAATACATTAGTAAATCAAATTGACCATTTTGCTGATGTAGTGACTAAAAAAGCTAAACCAAAAGTGAATGGTCATGATGGTTTAATTTCTCTCAAAATTTTTGCAGCAATAACTAGAAGTGCAAAAACTGGTAAAAAAGTAAGAATATAAAATTTTTATTAAAATTTAAATCATTCATTGTTTTGACATATTTTTTTTGTTAAATTTTTATATGAAAAAAATTATCTTACTTGCTTTTTTTAGTTTGTTATTTTTTACAAATTCAAATGCTGCATGTGATGATCCTTTAACAGAAGGTGTAGATTATTCTAATTGTAGATTTTCAGACTCTCAAGACTTACAAGGAAGTTATCTTCCAAATTCAAATCTTTCTTTTGCAAGTTTTATTCAAGTGAATTTTGATAAAAGCATTATGATGACATCAAATCTGTCATTTGGTACGTTTCCAGAATCTACATTTGTAAGAGCTAATCTTTACGAGTCTATTTCGATTGGTGCAAATTTTGAAAAAACTAACTTTACTGGAGCAAACCTAACTAGAGTTGATTTTATGGGTGCAACTTTAATCGAAGCAAATTTTCAAAATTCTAATTTAATGGAAGCAAACTTTACATCCTCTAATATTACTAATGCTAATTTTGATGGTGCCAATTTAACTGGAGCTACTTGGACCAATGGTCAAACTTGTGGTCAAGAGTCTATAGGTATCTGTAAACAATAATTAATGAATACTTCAGTTAATACTGATGATGTTATCTTTAATTTTTTCAAACAAATTTGTGATGAAAAAGATGATCAAAAGTGTGTTCAGCTAGGAAAAGAGTGGATTAAAGCAATGGAAACAAACTTGTCTAGTATGGAAGCAAATTTAAATGGTGCTGATTATATTAAGCATAAAGACGATATACAAAGTAACCGAAATCACCTTAATAGCTTAAAAAATAAAACTTCATCCGAGTGGAGAGAATATGCTACACAATGCATGGTCGAAATAATGAACTACAAAAATCAGAAATAATAAAATTTTAATAAGTCTTTCCATAACAAAAAAAATATACTAAATATACTTACAAGGGGTGTCTTAACAGACTGAGATCATACCCAAAGAACCTGTCCGGTAATTCAGAAAGGGATAAAATGGATAAAACATATTTTTTAACTCAATCATCGTCATTAATATTAGTTATCACAATTTGTTTAACATTTGCTTGTTTAGGAATTTTTCATTCTAAAAAAATTAAAGGAATTAACAATTATTTAACTGCAAATAGAAACATTGGTTTATTTTCACTTACCACAAGTCTTGTAGCATCTGCTTTAGGAGCTTGGATTTTATTTGGTCCTGTCGCAGCTGCAACGTGGGGCGGAGTAGGCGCTGTTATTGGTTATGCATTAGGTACAGCTTTTCCAATGATTTTCTTAATTTATTTTGGAAAAAAAATTAGAAATGAGTTTCCAAAAGGATCTTCTTTAGTTGAGTTTATGCGAAAAAAATTTAGCAAAAGTCTATTTAAGTTAATTTTGTTTATGACAGTCTTTTATATGTTCATTTTTCTTTGCGCAGAAGTAACTGCAGTTGCTGTATTAATTAATTATATATCTGGAACAGAATTGTGGATTACAGCATTAATAGTCTTAGTAGCTACCTTAAGCTATACCCTTTATGGGGGATTAAGAGCTTCTATATTTACTGATAATATTCAAATGATTGTAATTGGTGTTTTATTATTTATTTTGATTTCAATTATTAGTTCATCCTCAGAGGGTAATTTTTCTTTCTCTTTAATTAATGAGAAAAACCCTCAATTATTAAGTTCAAACTATATTCCAGGATACACTGCTGGATTAACTTTTTTTATAGCGGTTGCAGCAACTAATTTATTTCATCAAGGAAATTGGCAAAGAGTATATGCAGCAAAAGATTATCAAACATTAAAAGGTAGTTTGTTAATTTCTTTCTTTATTGTTGTTCCAATAGTTTTCTTAATGGGTTTTATTGGAATGGTTTCATTTTCAATGGATCCATCTGTTAGACCTGATTTAGGATTTTTTAATTTATTATTGAAAGATCAAACAGAAATTTTGTCCTTATTGATCGTTGTCCTTGGTCTAGCACTAACAATTTCTACTGTTGATACTTTGGTTAATGCTATATCAAGTTTGTTTGTAGTTGATGGTAAAGCAACTTTTAATTTAGATAAAAAAACTGATTATTTAAAAATATCTAAATATTTCATTTTGATCTTGTCTGTAATTGCTTTTGGTGTTGCTTCAAAAGGATTTGATATTTTATATTTATTCTTACTTGCAGATTTATTTTGTTGCGCCTTTGTTGTGACTGTTTTTTACAGTTTCTATAATAAAGTAAATGAAAATACAGCTAATGTTTCAATTATAATTGGTCTAGTTTCTGGATTTTTAATGTTTCCATTTCCTGATTTTTCCAAAAGTTTATTAGTGGGAGTAATCTTTTCTAAAGATTTATTTTCACCTTTTATATCTCAATCTTTATTATTTTTGTCTTTTTTGATTGCAACTTTCTTGCCTGCGGTAATTTTAAAAATTAAATTTAGATAGAAGAGTTTAAAGCTTCATAAATAAGTTCTTTAGTGGTCTCACCAATACTTCTGTAAACCTCTTTATTATCTTTAAAAATTAAAAGCGTTGTTTGATATTGAACATTAAAAAATTTAGCAATATCTTTATTAGTTACATCAAAAGCAAAATATTCCATATTTTCAAAATCTTTTTTTGCTTTTTTTAAGACTTCCATTTGACCTGCACATGATGAGCAATATTTAATCCAAGAACTTACCACAACAACTTTTCCTTCTGATAGAGCTTTATCAAATAATTGTTTATCATAAGTCGTTTCTTTGCCAGTTGCGTTGGAAGTCAATGCCAATACAAAATAAATAAATATTAAAAATTTTTTCATAGACGAATTTCTTTAGCGTAAATTTTAATTTATTGTAATACAATAAATTGTCTCTATATATGTTTATCAAATGTACAGCGATCAAATTACCATAAATAACCTTTCAAAAGTATACGACAATGGTTTTGAAGCGTTAAAAAACATAAATCTTAATATTAAAAAGGGTGAAATTTTTGCAATGCTTGGACCAAATGGCGCAGGAAAAACAACTCTAATAAGTATTATCTGCGGGATAGTAAGACCATCTTCTGGAAAGGTTACAGTAGACGAATTTGATATAATTAAAGATTATAGAGAAACAAGGTCAAAAATTGGCTTAGTTCCACAAGAGCTTACTCTGGAACAATTTGAGACCGTATTTAATAACGTTTCATATTCTAGAGGTTTGTACGGAAAGAAACCTAACGCAAAACATATTGAGAAAGTTTTAAAAGATTTAAGTTTATGGGATAAAAAAGATTTAAGACTTAGACAATTGTCTGGAGGAATGAAAAGAAGGGTTTTGATTGCAAAAGCATTATCTCATGAACCGACTATTTTATTTTTAGATGAACCAACCGCTGGTGTGGATGTTGAGTTAAGGCAAGATATGTGGAAGGTTGTTGAGAGTTTAAGAAAAACTGGTGTAACAATAATTTTAACTACGCACTACATAGAGGAAGCAGAGGCTATTGCAGATAGAGTGGGGGTGATCAATCAAGGAGAAATTATAGTTGTTGATAAAACAAAAGAATTATTAAAAAAAATGGGTCATAAGAAACTTACATTAGACTTACAGGAAGAAGTCAAAGAAATACCAAGTAGTTTAGAAAAATATAATCTTGAGATTGGAAAAGATAAAATTTCAATTGATTATACTTACAACGTTCAAGCTAAACAAACAGGTATCACAAATTTACTTCAAGATTTAAAAGATGCAGGATTTAAACTGAAGGATTTAAAAACAGAACAAAGTACTTTAGAAAAAATTTTTGTAAGTTTAGTTAAGGAAAATAAAAATGTTTAATTATTATGCATTTAAAGCAATTTATCTTCATGAGATGGATAGATTTAGAAGAACACTGATGCAATCCTTATTATCGCCAGTATTATCTACCTCTTTATATTTTATAGTTTTTGGCTCAGTAATTGGAGGATATGTTGAAAATATTGATGGCATTAGTTATGGGTCATACATCGTACCTGGTTTGTTGATGCTTACATTATTAACCCAATCAATAAGTAACACATCTTTTGGTATTTTTTTTCCTAAATTTAATGGAACAATTTATGAAATTTTAGCTGCACCAATTTCAACTTTAGAAATAGTTCTTGCATTTGTTGGCGCAGGTGCAACCAAAACTTTAATTGTAGGTTGTATGATATTTATCACTTCAACTTTTTTTGTTGAAGTTGAAGTAAAATTTCCAGTATTAATGATTTTTCTTTTGATATTAGTTTCATTTACTTTTGCATTATTTGGCTTTTTAATTGGATTGATGAGTTCTAATTTCGAACAAATGTCAATAATTCCTACGCTTGTTATAACACCAATGGTTTTTTTAGGTGGAAGCTTGTATTCTCTAGACATGCTTCCAGAGTTTTGGCAAATAGTTACATATTTTAATCCAGTAGTATATCTGATCAATGGATTAAGATTTTCATTTTATGGGGTATCAGATTTTAATATATGGATAAGTGTTGGTTTAATGTTAAGCTTTTTGGTTATTTGTATAGTGATTGTAACAAGTCTTCTTAAAAAAGGTTATAATATAAAAGCATAAATAATGATTAAATATATTCTTCCAGCTATTATTATTTTTTTGATTGTTTTGTTCTGGGAGAAAATTACTGAATTTGTAGAAAAAAAATTCAATATTAAACTCAATTATATTGTCATTAGCTCCATTATTGCTGCAATAGCGATTATTCTTTTACTCTTAAATTACTAAGATTTATGACTACTTTTGAGGTTTCTAATTTTGAAATTGATGAAACTGAAGGTGTTTTTACTTTTAAAAATGAAAATACAACAATAGGCTTTGTTAGATTTAATAAGTTTGGTGAGGTAGAGTATATTTTTGTTAATCCAATTTTTAGAAAACAAGGGTTAGCAACTAAATTATTACGATTAGTAAAACAAAAAACTGGAAAAGAAATAATACTACAAGAACCAATTAGCCCCTTAGGATCGAAATTATTAAAATCATTAAATAAATGGAAATAAACTTATTATTTTTTTTTACCGTTGTTCCTGCCATAATTTTATATGGTATTGCTAAATCAGGCTTAGGCGGATCCATGACTTTAATTTCTGTTCCGTTAATGACAATAGTGATGCCGCTAAATCAAGCTTTAGGAATTATTTTACCAATTTTAATATTTTCAGATTTTATTGCTGTTTATAAATATAGAAAAGAATTTGATTTAGGAACTTTAAAACTAATGGTTCCATTTGCAGCTATTGGAATAATTTTTGGATCTTTAACTTTTTCATATTTTTCAGAAGATTTATTAAAATTTATAATTGGAGTAATGGGTTTCTTGTTTGCAGGTCATTATTTTTTTTTAAAAAAAAACAAAGAAAAAAAATCAGAGAAAAATTTTTTAAAAGGTGGAACATGTTCGGTGGTTGCAGGTTTTACAAGTTTTTGTGTCCATGCTGGAGGGACACCAACTAGCTTATACTTACTTCCGCTTAGAATGAAAAAAGAAATCTATGTTGGAACAAGAATATTTTTTTTCACTTTTGTGAATTTAATTAAACTTCCTTTATATATTAATTTGTCTATGACAAATTTAGATACTTTTAAACATTCAGCAATATTATTTCCACTCGCATTACTTGGAATATTAATCGGTTATCAATTACTCAAAATTATAGAGGAGAAATTATTTTACAATATTTTGTATGCTTTAATTTTTGTTACTAGTGCTAAGCTTTTATATGATTATCTGGTATGATTTAATAACACATTAAAAATCTAAATTGAATGATAGATTATAATTATCACAAGTATGAAAAAAAAATTTAACCCAAGAATAAAAGCAAGACTAAGAAAAAATAGGCAAGTTTTAAGTAAAAATATTGATAATTTTTTTGGTTGGGTTAAAGGCGCAAAACTTGTTGAGCTTAAAGAGTGTAATCCTGAAGAGGATCCTGTTAGACCAGAATTGGATAATAAGTTTAGAACAGGTTATGGAAGAAAAATTTTTGGTGTTAAATATCAAGGAGAAATTCATGCTGTAATGTGTTTTGCTTATACAAATGAAATTCCTAAAAGTGTTGAAGAGTTAGAAAAATTAAGCACTGATGCATTTTTACAAACAGCTATGAGAGATCAATCAGGTGGTCAAATAGCTATCGCTTACACTGTCTGGTCAAAAAAAAAAGGTGGAGGAAAATTAATTGTAAAAGAAGTGTTTAAAAATATAAAAAAATCAAATCATTTAAATAGGTTAGTAACTCTTTCACCACTAACAGAAATGGCAACAAACTTTCATCAAAGAAATGGTGCTAAATTAATTCAAATTAATGAAACCACACAAAATTTTGAGTATAAAGTTATGTAGCAATGCAAATTATTAAAATTTATTTAATAGTATTTTGTACATTTTTTATTTTACCATATTCTAAAGTTATGGCTTACGAAGAAGCGAATTACGAAGTTGTCTTAAAAAATGAAATATATGAGATTAGAAAATATTCTGATCGATTAGCAGTAGAAACGATGACATATGGAATAGATAGTAATTTTAGGAAATTATTTAATTACATTTCTGGTAGAAACAACACTCAAGAGAAAATCAAAATGACAACCCCAGTTACTCAAGTTGAGAAAAATGGAAATATGAGCATGCAATTTTATTTACCTTCTAAATTTAATTCAGAAAATGTACCAATTCCAACCAGGAATGATGTTAAAATAGTTAATATAAAAGGAGGTCACTATGCGGTATTAAGATACTCTGGAAGAGCTTCCGATAGAAATTTCATAAAACATATTGAAGTTTTAAAAAAAGAGTTACAAAAAAATAACATTAAAATTACAAGCCCACCTATTAGAGCAACATATGACAGTCCATTTACCCTACCAATGAATAGAAGAAATGAGGCTATGTTTAAAGTGGATTTAAATTGAAGAAATCAAAATTTAAAGCAATGGTATTATCTTGTATAGATCCAAGATTTCAACATATAGTCCACAATCATTTAAAGAAAAAAAAATTAATAGGAAAATATAGTGCTTTTACAATTGCAGGTGCAGCTGTTGGGGTTACACATAATAAATTTAAGCAATGGCATAAAACGTTTTATGATAATTTAGGAACTTCTATTCAATTACATAAAATAGAAAAATTAATTGTTATTAGTCATAAAGATTGTGGCGCAGCAAAAATAGCTAATGGAGATAAAAAGTTTACCCCAGCTAATGAAAAAAAAATTCATAAAGATTCGTTTTCTAAAATTAAAAAACAAATAAAAAAAAGATTTCCAAAATTAAAAGTAGAATTAAATCTAATTTCCTCAGATAGTAAAATTACTAAATTCTAATTATTGATTTCTTATAAGAGGATAAACTTTAGGATTTAGATATTTTAAGTTTGTTAACAATATTAAAATTAAAGTAACCAAACCAATTGAAAATCCTAAATAAATTAAAACCTTAAAATCAAACATCCAAACTAAATCAAAAATATTTTCCATAATAAATTTTGAACAAATCACTGCAAATAATATCGCAATTAAAATTACAGAATTAAAAATAATAACGAATTCTATTAACGACGAAAAAACAATTTGTTTTTTTGAAAAACCTAAGATTTTAAAGACTAAATTTTGATATTCTTTTACTTTTCCCTGAACCATAATTGCGCTTGAAATTACGATTAAACCAATAACAATTGTAATAGTTGAAATTAAAGTAACCGCAAAAAATACTTTATTCAAAACAGCTGTAACTTTAGTTAAGTAATCTGCTATTTTTATCATTGATAAACTTGGCATGATTTCAACCATTTCAGTTTCATCAAATTTATCCGAATTAAATTTTGCAGTAGCCAAATATTCATGGGGCATGTTTTTTGCATACTGAGGATTAAACAACATTGCAAAGTTGATACTTAGATCTCGATAATCTACTTCTCTAAAATTAATTACCTCACCTTCAATTTCTCGTCCATAAACATTTAAAGTAAAAATATCTCCTAACTGAATATTAAAATCTTTAGCAACTTTTGCATCAAGAGATATTTGAAGTTGATCTGGGTTTGATAAATCCCACCATTTACCGTCTAAAATTGCATTATCTTCAGGTATGTTTTCTACCCATGAAGATCTTCGTTCACTACCAATTACCCAGTAACTATCATTATTTGGTTTAATATACGTGTTAGGATCGACACCATTAATTTTTACTATACCAGAGGATACCATTGGCACGATTTCAATAGATGCGTTTGGATCCATGTTTAAAATACTCTTTTCAAATTTCTCTCTTTCTCCTTTTTGAATACCTACAAAGAAATAATCAGGTGCAATATCAGGAATAGATTTAGCAATTTCTCTTTGAAAATTTGTACCTACTAAGGCCAGGGTCAGTAACAAAGTAACCCCTAAGCCAAGCGACATAACTGTAATGGGAGTTATACTTTTTGTTTGGGTAATATTTTTAATTGAAACTTTTAAAGAAATTATTGGACTAGATTTGAATTTTTTTAGAAAATAAATAATTAATTTTGAAAGTAAGAAAAATACAATTAAACACACAAAAAAAGCAGCAAAGTAACCCAAGCTATAAGAAGGCTGTTCAGATCCAACAGTGAATAATAAAATTAAAATAGATAATAAAATAAAGCTAAGAACAACTGATCTTTTAGAATAATAAAATTGAAGGCTTTGAAATACGTTTCTAAATAAATTGGAAGCTTTTACTTGGTCAATAGAACTGATTGTTGGAATAGAAAAAATTACAAGTACCAATAATCCTACTAAAAATATTTTAAAAAAATTAAGAATTGAAAATAATGGATAAACATTTAATCCTAATCCATCAGATAAATATTTATCTACTATTGGCACAATTAAAAAACTCGATCCATAAGCAACAACAGTGATTATAAATAAAAGTATCAATAACTGTAGATAATAAAGTGTTTTAATATTGCCTGAATAAAAGCCAACCGCTTTACGTACAGCTATAGACATGTTGTTTTGATTAATAAAAGAAAGTAAAGTATTTGCTATCCCAATACCTGCTATCAACATTGCACTTATAGATACTAAAGATAAAAATTGAGAAAAATTATTAATAATTCTTTTTATTCCACTTGCAGAATTTTCAGGATATCTAAGTTTTACTTTTTGATCGTCTTTAAAGATTTCTTCAATTCGTTTTTCGATTTCTTCTGACTTATCATTTTCATTAAATTTTACTTTGTATTCATAGTTTAAGAAGCTTCCAATACCGTTTAGCTTTAAAATTTCTAAAGTTTGTTTTCCTG
Organism: uncultured Pelagibacteraceae bacterium; assembly: GCA_902587755.1. GTDB lineage: Bacteria > Pseudomonadota > Alphaproteobacteria > Pelagibacterales > Pelagibacteraceae > Pelagibacter. The sequence continues at coordinate 10,487 of CACIMN010000006.1, forward strand.
CTAATGCCCAATCGCCAAATGCAACAAATCCACTTACATCTGGCACTGATTTAATAATTCCAATTACTTTAAAATTTTGATCTTGAACTTTTACTAATTCATTAATTTTAATATTTAGATTTTTTGATAAGCTTTCATTGATCAGGATAGTGTTAGGTTCTTTTTGCATTCTTTCATAAGCACCAATTGGTTCAAAGACAATATTTCCGTACAAGGGATATTTTTCATCTACAGTTTTAATTCTAGTAAATAATGATTTATTTTTTTCTCTTCCAGAAGTTGAAAGCATAGTACTGAACTCAATCATTTGAGAAACGGTTGCAAACTCTTTAACTTGATTAACTAGATCTAAATTTCCTTGATTACGATTGTAATCAATTTCTAAATCTCCTCCCAAAAGTGCTTTGGCATTATCATTTAGTTCTTTTTTAAGACTATCTTCAATTGTGAAAATAGCACTTAAGATAAAAAGACTTATAAATAGCGTAACAATGATACTAGAAATTTTATGATAATTTCTGCTTAAGTCTTTTAAAGCATATTTAAAAATTAAACTAAATTCTGAGGGATTATTTAATTTTTCCATCTTTTATTTTTATTTTCCTTTTAGCTTTGTTGGCAAGCTTAGGATCATGAGTTACTATGATTAAAGACGAACTTTCTTCTTTTACATATTTAAATAAAATATTTGCAATCATGATAGAATTTTCTGTATCAAGGTTTCCTGTTGGTTCATCTGCTAAGATTAGTTCTGGTTTCATCGCAATAGCTCTAGCGATAGCAACCCGTTGCTGTTCACCACCTGATAATTGACTTGGTAAATTATTAAAACGATGTTTCAAACCAAATCGATCTAATAAAATTTTTGCTTCTTTTTCTGGATTCTTAAAATTATTAAGTTCAAGCGTTAAAGCAACATTTTCAACCGCTGTATAATTAGGAATTAAATAAAACGACTGAAATATTATTCCAATATTTTTCTTTCTAATCTCAGACACCTCATCTTCACTAAGAGCTGTTATTTCTTGATCATTAAAAATAATTTTACCAGAGGTTGGTTTTTCTAAGCCCCCAATTAACATTATTAAACTTGTTTTTCCTGAGCCACTTTCTCCAACTACTGAAACAGTTTCTTTTTTCTTAATATTTAAATCAATATTCTTTAAAACACTGATACTATCTTTACCAGTTTGGTATTTGAGATTAATTTTTTTTAATTTAAGAAGAGTACTCATGAATAAAACTATATTTATAAAAATTTTGATAATCTTTCTAGTGCACATAAATGCAAGTGCAATAGAAAAGGTAGTTTTATTTGGTGATAGTTTGATGGCCGGATACGGATTACCTAAAGAACATCATTTATCAATAGTTTTAGAAAAGGAACTCAAGCAAAGTGGTTTAAATATCAAAGTCATTAATGGAAGTGTCTCTGGAAGCACTTCCTCAGGTGGCTTAAATAGAGCTGATTGGAGTTTATCTGAACCAGGCATTGATTTAATTATTTTAGGATTAGGAGCTAATGATATGCTCAGAGGAATTCAACCAGAAGAAACAGAAAAAAATTTAGAACAAATAATAAATATTGCTAAGAATAAAAAAATTAGAATTATTTTAGCTGGAATGGTGGCACCAAACACACATGGTGAACCATATAAAAAAGATTTTGATGCTATTTATCCAAAATTATCAGAAAAGTATAATTTACCATTAATTCCATTTCTTCTTGAAGGTGTGGCATTAAATCCAAGCTTAAATCAACAAGACGGTATACACCCTAACAAAAATGGAACAATTAAAATAAGTGAAACAATTAAAAAAAGTATTATTAATATAATTAATTAAATGAAAATATTTCTGTCAATATTTAGCTTAATATATTGCTTTAGTTTTGCTCAAGCTCAAAATATAAATATTTCACTAAACTCTAATTTGAATTTAAATTGTAAATTTCAAAAAGTAATACTTAAAAATCCAGATTATAATTTTGAAACTTTTACAAAAGATCAAATATTAAGAAAAGATATTAGCAAGTTAAAAATTGTGTCAAAAAAACCTGACATTTTAATTGTAAAAAATTTGTCAGAATTTTTTAATAATAATGATTTAGAGGTAAAGATTTTAAATAAAGACATTATATTAATTCAAGCATTTGATAAAAATAGGAATTATTCAGAGTCAGCAGTTTTTACCAGATCAACAGGCGAACTTATTCATGAAATCACTTCCGAGATTAAACAAAAGGAAAAAGAAAAAGATATTTCTTTTTATAGTTGTAAAAATAACAACAAAGACACTTAAGATTAAAGACTCTACATATGATATTTGATAATATATAATTATGAGAAGATTATTTTTTGTAATTTTATTTTACTTATTTTCACAAGTTAATTCTTTAACAAATGAGAGAGATATAAGGTTAAACCAACTGTTTAATGAGTTAAAAGCAAATAATTCAAAAGTTGCTTTTATTGTTGAACAAGAGATTTGGACTTTGTGGAGCACTCATCCAACAGATGAAAAACTCACAGCTAAATTAGAAGAAGGTTCCCAATTTCTGAGAGATCAAAATTATATTAAAGCAAAAGATGTTTTTACCGAAGTTATTAATCTTGATCAAAACTGGGCAGAGGCATGGAATAAAAGAGCAACAGTTTTATATTTATTAGGTAATTTCGAAGAATCTCAAAAAGATATTGATAAGGTTTTGAAACTTGAAAGTCGACATTTTGGGGCTCTTGCAGGCGAGGGATTAGTAAATATCCAGTTGAAAAATTATGAAAAGGCAATCTCCAGCTATGAGAAAGCCCTAAAAATCTATCCTTCTATGAAATCACCAGGATTAATGATTCAAAAAATTAAAAAAATGATCCAAAAGGACAGTATTTAATTTAAATAAAATTAATAATACAACTTTAAGTTGATGTTGTTTTTTTGCAACACTATTCAATTTTATATGATTTAGCTTTGATTTTCGTGTTTTTGACTTGATTTAAAATTTCAAAAAAATATACATATTCACAATACGTATTATAAACATAATAAAGGTAATTACTTATGAAAAAACTATTAACAGCGATAATTGCGTCATTTTTTATTGGAAGTTTTGCTCTTGCAGAGACAAGTATTGGGGTTAAAATTTCAGCTGCAACCATGGATGCTAGTGGTACTCATACTACTAACTCATCTACAGGTGGTTCAGGTGGGGACGCAGTAAATGCATCAGGTGAAGGGGATTTCAATATGGGTTCATTCTTCATCGAAAAAAATACTGGGTTGGATTTTAATGGTGTTGGTATCACTTTAGGGTTAGATGTCATTCCATTTACAGCCGAAGTTGATAAACTAGGTGGTGGTGACGGATTTGATGCCACTGTTGATGTTGAAGATGTTTACACAGTATATGTTCAACCAACATTTTCTTCTGGTGACGGTGTATCAGTATTTGCTAGACTTGGATATACTCAAGGAGATGTAAACATTACAAATGTAACTAGACAAGCTACAACAGCGGGAACAGCCAGTACAGATGGTGACCAGTCTAAAAGTTTAGAGGGAATAATGTATGGTTTAGGTGTCACAAAAGATATAGACGGTCTAATTGACTTCGTTAGATTAGAAGGAACTATAACTGAGTTTGATGAAATACAACACACTAACTCTAATGGTAAGGTTCTTAAAGCAGATGCAGAGCTACGTTTAATTACTTTATCAATTGGAAAAACATTCTAAATTTTTAGTAATTTAATTTTAAAAAAAAGGACCTTATAAAAAGGTCCTTTTTTTTTTGCTTCTATTAAAATATTAAAAGATTATGTGTGGTAGATACGTAGTAAAAAATCCTGTTTCAAAAACAACTAAATTAGTAAAATCTGCGATTCAAATTGAAGATATAGAAAACTATAATGCTCATCCATATCAGAAGCTTCCTGTAATAAAAAAATATAAAAACGGAAATACTCTAGAAAATCTTCAGTGGGGATTGGTTCCGTATTGGGCTAAAGATAAAAATTTTAAACCTTTAATTAATGCAAGATTAGAAACTATTAATGAAAAAGTTTCATTTAAAAAATTAATTAAGAATAATCGATGTGTTGCAGTTGCAGATGGTTTTTATGAATGGAAAAGAAAATTTGATGAAAAAACTCCATATTATTTTACTTGCAAAGATACTAATACTATTTATTTTGCTGCAATTTTTGATGGAGATCAATATTGTCTAATAACTGAGGAAGCAAAAGATAACATAAAAGAAATACATCATCGTCAACCAGTCATTCTAGATCAAAATGATGTTAATAGTTATCTGAATATAGAACTTCATGGGCCAGCTTTTTTAAATAATCGTAAGGTTCCAGATCTTACTTTTTACGAAGTGTCAAAAGATGTAAATAAACCAACTAATAATAGCAATTCTTTGCTTCAACCGATTTAAATATGGCGTCAATTTAGTAGTTTATTCCATGTTGTTAATAAAAAATAAAATATTAGAATAAAGAATGTTTAGTTACATTTTACCCTTTTTAATTTTAATTCTTGTCGTTGTTTTTATTCACGAATATGGACATTACTATTTTGCTAGAAAATATGGTGTGGGTGTTACTGATTTTTCAATTGGTTTTGGTAAAGAATTATTTGGATGGAATGATAAATACGGCACAAGATGGAAAATATGCGCAATTCCCTTAGGTGGATATGTTAAATTTTTTGGTGATAGGAATGTTTATTCTCAAGCTGATCATCAAGAAATTTTAGAAAAGTACAATGAAAAGGAGAGGGAAAAATTATTTATTTTAAAACCTTTATACCAAAGAGTGCTAATAGTTTTTGGAGGTCCTCTTGCTAATTTTCTGCTAGCATTAGTAATATTTTTTTCAATCTACACTTTTATAGGTAAAGATTTTACTCCTGCAGTAATTAATGAAGTTCAGCAGGATAGTCCAGCAATGGTTGGAGGACTAAAAGCTGATGATATAATTTTGGAAATAGACGGTAATGAGGTCAAAAGTATTATGGAAGTTTCCAAATTTATTACAATGTCCACTGGTGACTTTATAAATTTTAAAGTCAAGCGTTCTTATAACGAATTAACCTTTAAAATTAAGCCAAATATGGTCGAGGGGGATGATGGTTTAGGAAATAAAGTTAATAAAAGAATGGTTGGTATTAAGCTTGGTGCTTATAATAATAAAGTCAATCATATTAAATTAGGCCCTGCTCAAGCTCTATATCATGCAAGTTACGAAGTGTATTTCGTAAGTATTTCATCACTTAAATACATAGCAGGAATGATACTGGGCAAAGCAGATACCTCTCAATTAGGAGGCCCAATTAGAATTGCTAAAATTTCTGGACAAGTTGCAACCTTTGGAGTTTTGGCATTCATTAGTATGATGGCCTATATATCAATCAGTCTTGGGCTTATAAATTTATTCCCAATACCGATGTTAGATGGAGGGCATTTAATGTTTTACGCTTTTGAGAAAGTTTTAGGCCGACCATTGTCTCAAAAAACTCAGGAAGGTTTTTTTCGAATCGGTTTGTTTTTGTTGCTATCATTGATGTTTTTCACCACCTTTAATGACCTTAAAGACTTAGGTTTATTTAGATAACTAATAACTTTTAAAGTTTAAAAAAGTAAATAAAATCAACGTTTATTTAAGTTTTTACAAGATATTGTGTGTATTAAAAAAATTAACACTAAAAAAAAGCTTGATTTATCAACGTTTATGACAAGTATAAATATTAACCAACAAAACCGGAGCTAAAATGAACAAAAAACAACTAATTGCTAAGCTTTCTGGCTCATTAAATTTGAGCAAAGCAGATGCTGAGCGAACTTTTGATACAATTACCAACACTATTTTAGATGCTCTAAAAGGTGATGATTCAGTTAAAATTGCTGGATTTGGTACATATAAAGTTGCAAAGCGAAAAGCAAGAGTTGGAAGAAACCCAAGAACAGGAGAGCAAATTCAAATCGCTGCTTCTCAAAAGGTAAAATTCTTGCCAGCTAAAGCTTTAAAAGAAGTATTCAACAGATAATATTTTTTTTGACAGCCCTAACGATTAAAAAACGTTCAGGGCTGTTACTATATGCAAAAAATGCATAGCCACTTTTCCTAATCAACGTTACTTTTTAATTTTATTAAAACTATAAGACATTTCTTAAACAAGTGGAGGTCTTATGACTAAATTTATAAAAATAATGTCTGCACCAGTTCTTAGTTTAATATTTTTATTAAACATGAGCAGTGCAGGTATGGCAGAGACAACTGTTTCTGCTGAAGTACAAGCTATATTCAATTCACTACTATTTTTAATGTGTGGTTTCATGGTCATGTTCATGGCTGCGGGTTTTGCAATGCTAGAATCTGGAATGGTAACTTCTAAAAGTGTTTCTGTAATTTGTGCAAAGAACATTGGTCTTTACTCAATTGCTGGAATTATGTTTTGGTTATTTGGATACAACTTAGCTTATGGTATACCTGAAGGTGGATATATTGGAACATTCACACCTTGGTCAGATGCAAGTTCAGTAGATACTGGATATGCAGATGGTTCTGACTGGTATTTTCAAATGGTTTTTTGTGCAACAACAGTTTCAATTTGTTCAGGAGCAATGGCTGAAAGAGTAAAACTTTGGCCTTTCTTTCTTTTTGCAGCTATCTTATCTGGAATTATTTATCCAATCGTTATGGGTTGGCAATGGGGTGGAGGCTGGTTAGCAGAACTAGGCTTCTCTGATTTTGCTGGTTCAACTTTAGTCCACTCAACAGGTGGTGCGGCTGCTTTAGCAGGTATAATGTTGTTAGGAGCTAGATATGGAAGATTTGGTAGTAAAGGTGAGGCAAAAGCTATTAGACCTTTTGCTGCTTCCTCAATTCCGTTAGTAACAGTTGGTGTATTCATCTTATGGTTAGGTTGGTTTGGATTCAATGGCGGATCTCAATTAGCTATTGGAACTTTCGATGATGCAGTTGCTGTATCAAGCATTTTTATAAACACTAATCTTGCTGCTGCTGGTGGTGTAATGGCTGCTGCAATAATTACTAGACTAATGTTTGGCAAAACTGATGTTATTCAGATGTTAAATGGAGCAATAGGTGGTCTTGTGGCTGTAACAGCTGAACCACTAGCACCATCTCCTTTAGCCGCAATTTTCATTGGAGCTGTAGGTGGCTTGATCGTAGTTTTTGGAACAAAATTATTATTTAGTTTCAAACTTGATGATGTAGTCGGTGCAATTCCAGCTCATATGTTTGCTGGTATATGGGGAACATTAGCAGTGCCATTAACAAACACTGATGCATCTTTTAGTGCACAATTAATTGGTGTGCTATCAATTAACATTTTTGTATTTGTAGTGTCATATATTGTGTTCTCAGCTATGAAAGCTACTTTTGGAATTAGACTAAGTAAAGAGGCTGAAGCCAAAGGTACTGACGTAACAGAGACAGGTGTAATAGCATACGCAATACGAGACTAATTGCATGTAATATAGAGGCTCTTCGATCTCCATGTCGTTATCTCATTGAAGAGCCTCTAAAAAAAGAATTAACTATAATCTCTCTCTAGTTAGTTAACTAAGGGCCCCAGAAATGGGGCCTTTTTTGTTTTTTACAATTTTTTGTAGTGTTTCTAATACTTCTTTTGCGTGGTCTTTAACTTTAACATTACTCCAAATTTTAATTATTTTACCTTTTTTATCGATTAAAAAAGTAGTCCTAACTATTCCCATAAACTCTCGTCCCATGAATTTTTTTTTAGCCCAAACTTTATATTTTTTTAAAACTTTAATTTCTTCATCAGCCAATAGATCAAATTTGATTTTGTATTTATCTCTGAATTTGTTATGACTTTTTAAATTATCTTTAGAAATACCTAAAATTTCACAATTCAATTTTTTAAACTTTGGAAGAAACTTATTAAAATCATTAGTTTCTAATGTACACCCTGGAGTATCATCTTTAGGGTAAAAATAAATAATTACATAATTTCCTATTGAATCTTTAAGAGAGTATTCTTTTTTATTTGTAGATGGTAATTTAAAAATTGGTGCTTTTGTATTTTCTTTAATCATTTATTTCGTTTTCCTCCCAAAGTTTTTTGTAATCAATTAAAGGCGATAAGCCGTAACTTGAATTAATATTTGTTAGATGCAGTGATAAACTTTTTAAGGGAGAAATACAAATTTCTTTTGAATATATTTCATTTAAATATTTTTCAAATGGATCGTGTCTGTCTAAACAATTCTTATAAAAGTTATCCCAATATTTATCTAATAAGTTTTTAGTTGTCAGGAAAGTACATAGTGTTTTATCTACAGTTCTCCAATGACGCTTATTTCCAATTAATACATTTGTTTTTTCATTATTCATGTACAGATAAGGATAATCAGATGGACACATAAAAATATCCTTATTTAGTTGTGACGCAATTCTCTCATAAGAAGCTACCATTTCCTCCAACATTGGTTCAAAATGTAAATAGTCATCCTCAATAAAGTAAATTAAATCTTCACCAGTATTTTTCCCAATTTCAAAACTTTGAAGTAAACTCGCAAGATTTGCAAAAGTTTCTTTATTTTTCTGTTCTGGTATTTTTTCTATATATTTTGAGTAATCTAAATTAATTATCTCAATATCATTCGAAACAATTAATTTTTTAATTTTTTTGAGGTTTTCAATACTTGAATTATCATCAACAATTATTGTTTTAACATTTATCGTGGGATATTTATTTTTTAAAAAATTAATTGATCTAATAAGTGAATTTAATGATCTTTTTGTATATTCAATTTTTGGATACTCAAATAACCTCTTTCTATTTTGATCCCAAATCTCAATATTTGTATTCATCCTTAGAACAATCAGTAATGAATTAACTTTTTTTGTAATTTTGACTTCACCCAAAGGTAAAATTATAGATTTTTCATTTAAAATCGACAATTCTTCATTTAATTCTTTTCCTAATGTTGGGGATGAAAAATTATTTTGATCTAAAATTTCATAACCTAATAATTTACAAATTTTGATAAAAAATTTTTTCATAATGTGTTATACTTTTTATAATATTATGGTCGTTAAATCATTACAAACTCTAGTTAGTGAAACTTTAAAAGAAATTAAAACGATTAATGCAGATGAAGCCTTTCAAATGGTTCAAGATAAAAATTGTAATCTAATCGATATAAGAGAGAGCAATGAACTAGAAAATACAGGTAGTGTTGAAGGAGCTAATCATATCCCAAGAGGAATGCTTGAAGTATATTTAGATCCTAATAGCCCAGTATTTCAAAATGGACAAATAGACCAAAATAAAGAATTTGTTTTATTTTGTGCGGGAGGCGTAAGATCAGCTTTAGCTGTAAAATCATTAAAAGATATGGGATATCAAAAAGTATCACATATTGATGGTGGGTTTGGCTCTATAGCTAGCAGCAAATTTAAAATAATTTAATTAGCACCAAGTTCTTCCAAAGCATATTCAAGTCTATCTTGTCCCCAAAAAATTTTGTTATTCACTATGAAGGTTGGGGTTCCAAAAACTTCTTTTTGAAAAGCATCAGTAGTTAATTTAATCAATTGATCTTTAACTGATTGTTCTTTTATAGATTGAAAAAATTCATCACTATCAATATTTAAATCCCTTATTAATTTAGACATCTTCTCAACATTTGATAAGTCATGATTGTCTTTCCAATAAGCATCAAAAAAACAATTCAAGTAATCGTTTTGTTTATCCTTACTAATACTAATATATCCTCTCATTATATTTAAAGAATTTATCGGAAAATTAGAATTCCATTTGAATTCAATATTATTTTTTTCAGACACTAAATTGCAATCGTTAATATTATTTTTTAATTTATATTTATTAAATGCAGGCGAATCAATTCCAGCTAGCTTATGAAGACCTCCTAAATACACTGGTTTGTAATTAAATGTTATATTTTTATGTTTAAGAATTTTTTTGTAAGCGATGTATGCATAGGGGCTAATTATATCGAAATAAAAATCTATATGATTACTCATATAAACTAATTCTTTTTGCGTAAAAAATTCTAATTATCCAATATAAAAATAAACCTATAGGACCAATTAAATAAGTCATAATTAATGGCACAGCCATCAAAACTTTGTTTATAGAAAACTTTTGAGAATCTTTAACAATCCAGCCACCAATAAATAAGTTTATTGCTATGAAATGAGTCCAAAATATCATTATGTATAAATGGTCTTCAAACAACCTAGATAGCTCATTTAGACCAAGATAAAGAGAGAAATTTCCATCAAAATCGTAACCAATTAAATATGATTTATATAAAATAAAGATATAAACCCCACTTAGTATTAAAAAAGGAAAAATTGATGTTACAAAAATTCTACTTAAATGTGATTCAGGAAACACTATCAGGATAAACCAAAAAGGTAGAACTCCAAGGTTGATCCACATGTAAAGTGTCTCAATTGTGAAATAAGTATAAATTTGTTCAATCATTTAGATATATTATATTAAATCTAACAATGATTCCTATAAGAAATAGAAAAAAAACGCTCCAAGTTACTGTTGATGAGATGCGTAATTTTGCCTTTGCTTACGTTGAAAAATATGCTCCTTCAAAACAACAACTCAAAACTTATTTACTTAAAAAATACATGAAACTATCAGCATCAGATGTAAGAAAAAAAGATGTAAATAAATTGATTGATATTGTTTTGTCTGATCTAGAAAAAAACAAATTTATAAATGATCAATTTTATTCTGAAAGTAAAGCCAAAAGCATGATCCAAAGAGGAAACTCAATTAATAAGATTAGAAATTATTTAATCGGAAAAGGAATTAACGAAACATTTATCAAGGATACGGTCGATAAAATAAAGGAAGATAATTCCGATCAAGATTTTTTTTCAGCAATAAAATTATGTAAAAAAAAAAGAATTGGCCCAGCTAGAGCAGAGGATAATAGAACTTTATTTTATAAAAAAGATATATCTCTACTTGCAAGGAATGGTTTTGATTTTGAAACATCAAAAAAGGTAATGGATATAGAAAAAGATGAATATCTAAAAATAATAAATTTACTTTAATTTTTTATCTTTTTCTTCTTTTATAAGCTGATTTATTTTGTTTCTTATGTAATTTTTTACGAAAACGAACACTAATAATCCAAATATTGAAACTGAAACAATTATTATTAATATTATTCTTAATTGTTCATCCATTATAAAATATTTTTATTTTTCAAAATTATACTTGGATTTTTTAAATTTTTTTTACCGTACAAAATTTTATTTCCCTCAAAATCAGTTACAGATCCACCCGAATGCTCTAAAATTGCATGACCAGCTGCTATATCCCATTCATATGCTCTAGGTTCAGCAACATAACCATCATATTCACCAGCAGCAACCACACAGAATTTCAAAGAACTTTTCATCCTAATATTTTCTTTTACTCCCAAATCATCATAAATTTTTTGAATTTCAGGCTTTATTTTAGTTGAGTATGAAATAAATTTTAAATTTTCTATTTTCTTAGAAGGTAAATTGCTTAAGTTTATTTTTTTATTGTTGCTAAGCTCAAAAGAATTACCTTTTCCATACGAATAAAACATTCTTTTTTTTGCTGGAGCATTTATTAATCCCGCAACTGGCTTGTTGTTAATAATTAAACCAGCGTTAATGGTAAATTCTTCCAGATTATTTATATAATCATAAGTTCCATCAATAGGATCAATAAGCCAGAAATTTTTCAAATTAAGGTTGTCTTTATTTTCAGAGGTTTCTTCTGAAATAATAGGTAAATTTGGAGTAATCCCAGAAATCTGATTTGATATTAATTTATTTACTTCTAGATCACCGTTACTTACTGGGGTGTTGTCTGGTTTTATTTTTTTTTCTAACCCTTTTTCTCTTAATTGAAGAGCCAAATCTCCTGCCTCTAAAAGACACTCAATTAAACTTTCTACAATACTTTTTAAGTTCACCTTTATTTTCCAAGTTTTTTTAGTTCAACATTGTTTGCATTTATCACTTTTTTTCCAACATTTTCAAAATTAACTGTCACTTTATCGTTAATTATAGATTGTACTTGACCAATACCCCATTCTTTTTTTTGAGGATTAGTGACTTTGTCACCTGGTTCATAATCTAAAATCATTTAATTTAACTTATATTGTAAATAAGTATAAATACCACCTAATGAATAAAGATTTAAATTCTATCGGTTTAGATAAAAAACCTTCAGATACTACCGTAGTTGTTGCTATGTCGGGTGGTGTAGATTCTTCTACTGTTGCAGGAATTATGAAAAAGGAAGGTTATAATGTAATTGGAATAACTCTAAAACTGTATGATGATGGTAAAGATGTAGCTGCATCAAAACAATGTTGTTCAGGTCAAGATATAATGGACGCTAAACGTGTTGCACATAAGTTAGGTATAGAGCATAAAATTTTATACTACCAGGACAAGTTTAAACAAGGTGTTATAGATAATTTTGTTGAGAGTTATTTAAAAGGTGAAACTCCAATTCCTTGTGTACAGTGCAATCAAACTGTTAAATTCAAAGATTTATTTGAAGTTTCAAAAGAACTCAGAGCTGATGCATTAGTAACAGGTCACTATGTAAAAAGTATTACAGAGAACAAAACTACAAACATGTATAGAGCAATAGATGAAAATAGAGACCAAAGTTATTTTTTATTTAACACAACTAGAGAACAATTAGATTATTTAAGATTTCCATTAGGCGGAATGTTAAAAGATAAAACTAGAGAAATTGCAAAAAATTTAGACTTAAACGTTGCCGATAAACCTGATAGTCAAGATATCTGTTTTGTTCCAAATGGTGATTACGCCTCTGTTATACAAAAGTTTAGACCAGATTCTTTTCAAAAAGGAAATATAAAAAATTTAGAGGGTGATGTAATTGGTGTTCATGATGGAATTATCAATTTTACAATTGGACAACGAAAAGGAATTAAAGTTTCAGACAAAGAAGCTCTATATGTATTAAAGATTAATCCTGATAAAAATGAAATAATAGTTGGGCCAAAAGAAAAACTTGGAAAAAAAATAATTTCTTTAAAGGAAATAAATTTATTAACTAATAAAGAAGATTTAGATCATGAACTATTTGTTAAAGTTAGATCTACTGGAAGTCTATTAGAGGCAAAAGTTGATCTGATAGATGATAATAATGCTAAAGTTAATCTAGCACTTCCAGAGGATGGAATATCGCCAGGTCAAGCTTGTGTATTTTACCGTAAAGATCAATTTGGCCATAAAGTACTTGGCGGTGGTTGGATTATTTAATTTTTTTTAATATAAAAAAAAGAATTATAAAATACAAATGTGTTAACAAAAAATAATTCCAAGAAATTATATTTTTAAAATTATTTATTATTTCAACTTCAGATATTGCAAGAGGAAACAATAATACTCCTAATAAAGTTACAGTTGCAGCGTAATAAAATAAATAATTCTTTGAGTTTATATTTATTTCTAAAGTATTTTTAAACTTAATAGAAAAAAATAATTGAGTTAATACTGTAAAAAAAATATAGATAAATATTCCCACTTGTCTAAAAAACCTATAAAGTTTTCCTTCACCTAAAAAAATAATATAAAGTACCAAAAATAAAATAGAGCAGTACGCCAAAAATATTAAAAATTTTGATAAATGAATTTTGTTTTTTGATAAAAATTCATAATATTTTTTCCAAAAATAATAAAGAAAAACTGCATAAATAAACATTAAAGGTTTGAAAAAATATTTTACAGGCTCATATCTTCCAACTCGAGATATGGATGTGCATCCCTCAAAATTTGGTATACACCAACTTACCAAGTTTAAATTTGCCGACCAAACAAATGAAATAATTATAGTGATGATGGGTATTGAAAAACAAAGTAAACACAAACTTCTAAGGCTTACTCTCATGAATTTGCTTAAAATTTATTTTTTCTTATTTTTTCTTTTAGCTCTTCTTTTTTTAGACCCTTGTTTTCTTCGGCCTCTATGTTTTTTTGGGTAACTCATTTACTTCTATTTTAATTATATTGACGTTTTTCATGGGATATAGCATTGTCTTAACAACATATCAAATTTATTATGGGTAATTCCTTAAAGACTTTTCTGAAACATACAGCTAAAGATTTTCATAATCAGTCAGTAAATCCTCCAGTGGTAAGAGCCTCTACTATTATTTTTAAATCTTTGCAGGATATTAAAAAGACACAAAATAAATATTTAAAAGACCCAGTGAGCGGAAATTTTGATTATGGTCGACAGGGAACATCTACAACATATGCATTACAACAAATTTTAAGAAAAATGGAAGAATGCTATAAAGTTTACCTTACTCCTACTGGTTTTGGTGCAATATTCCTTGGGGTTTTAAGTGTTGTTAATCCAGATGATGAAATACTTATAACTGACTCTGTTTATTCTCCTTCACGACTTTTAACAGAAACATACCTTAAAAAATTTAATATAAGAGCAAAATTTTATAATCCAAATGATTTAAATGACCTCAAAAAAAAAATTACAAAAAAAACAAAACTCATTTTTGTGGAAAATCCTGGAAGCAATACTTTTGAATTCCAAGATTTATCTAGAATAGTTTCTATAGCAAAAAAAAATAAAATTTATACTGCAATAGATAACACTTGGGGGACACCTTATTTTTTAAAACCAATAAAATTAGGTTTTGATATGTCAATTGTTTCTGCAACAAAATATTATTCTGGGCATTCAGATGTAATGGGAGGTAGTTTAGCAATAAATAAAAGAGTTTTTAAATTGGTTGAACAAACGAGCAAGGTATCTGGGTTGAGATTAGGTCCAGATGATGCATATTTAATTCTTAGAGGAATTAGAACTTTGGATGTAAGATTAGACAAACATCAAGAAAATGCCCTAAAAGTTTCAAAGTTTTTATCAAAACAAAAAAAAATTATTAAAGTTTTCTACCCATATAAAAAAGGAAGTCAAAATTATAAATTGTGGAAAAAATATTACTCTGGAGCTTCGGGTCTATTAGGATTTAAAATTAAATCAAAAAATAAAAATTCTGTATTAAAATTTGTTAATTCACTAAAACTTTTTGGTTATGGTTTTAGTTGGGGTGGTTTTGAAAGCCTAGCACTTTATCAAACTCATCAAGCTCTGGGTAAGAGACAATTTACACATTTAAATAAAGATGAACATATAATAAGGATGCATATAGGACTTGAAGATCCTAAAGACATAATAAATGATATAAAACAAGCATTAAAATTTATAAAATGAGTTCAGAAAGTTTTACTATTAGCAAAAAAGCACTAATCACTTTAATTGCAGCTTCTATAGTTGTAATAATTTCATTAGGAATAAGACAGACGTTTGGATTATTTTATTTTGATTTTAATACAGATTTAGATATTTCCATTTCTCATTTTGGTTTTGTTATGGGATTGCAGTTATTACTTTGGGGAGTATTCAGTCCTTTGTTTGGTGTAATTACTGATAAATATGGAGGAGCAGTTGCAATATTTATTGGCTTTGCTTTTTATTTAATTGGAGTTTTGCTTTTTTATTCTGGCTATAATACGGGAGGTTATTTTACTTTAACTATAGGAGTGATGATTGGAATTGGCTTAGGCTCCACTGCAATAGGTATCCCAGTATCAGTAGTAGCTAAACATTTTCCGGCATCTAATAGAACTATTGCAACAGGAATTGTTACATGTGCAGGTTCATTTGGATATTTTGTATCACCTTTACTTGTAAGATATTCCTTAGTTGAAACAGGCTGGGAGAATACTCTTTTATATTTTTCTCTTCTTTTAGGGTTAGGATTGTTGGTGTCTTTGTTTGTTAGTACTCCAAAAATACCTGCAGGAGTTAATCAAGATAATAATCAAACAGCAAGTGAGGCTCTAAGAGAGGCATTTGCCAACAAAAGTTTTATTTATCTAACTTTAGGTTTTTTTGTTTGTGGTTGGCATATTGCTTTAGTAGCGACACACATTCCTACTTATATGGCAGATAAAGGTTTGCCTGAATGGACACCTGCAATGGTTTTAGCTTTGATTGGAGTATTTAATATGGCTGGTACAATTACCAGTGGTTATTTAGCAACAAGGTACAGTAAGAAAAAAATTTTAAGTGCCATTTATTTATTAAGAGGAGTTTCTATAATTTATTTTATTTTCTTACCACCAAGTATATTTAACTCTATAGTTTTTGGAGTTACTTTTGGTTTTTTGTGGCTATCCACAGTTCCTCCAACAAATGGAATTGTTGCACACATATTTGGTACAAAATATGTTGGACTTTTATATGGAATAGTTTTTGTAAGCCATCAAATTGGTTCTTTCCTAGGAGCATATCTAGGTGGTGTATTTTATGAATTAAATGGAAATTTTGACTATGCATGGTACGGATCTATCGCATTATCATTATTTGCAGGTCTGATACATTTACCTATAATAGAGAAAGCAATTGAAAGAACTCAGCCAGCATAAGTTTAAATTTAACCCATATTTAGAGGATCTGTATCAATCAGATAAAGCTTTAATAATTTATAAAGTGGATGATGGTTATAATATTTATACAGATTTTTCCAAAAAAATTATTCTAACAAAAAAAAATATTCATAAATTTCTTAATTCGTTAGAGAAAAAAAAATATAAAAAAGAAACAGATTTATATCTTGGTTTTTTTGGTTATGAAATTTTATGCAATTTAATTGGTATTAATTTAAAAAATAAAAAAAGGATAAATTTTTATAAAGGAATATTTTATAAACCTGAGACCATAATTAAAATTAGGAAAGATATTAAAGTTATATCTAATATAAAAAAACATAAGTTCAATTATCAATTTAACAAAACTCAAATATTAAGTCCTTTTAAGATTAATATTTCTTATGTTAAATATAAAAAAATATTTGAATTATTCTCAAAAAAAATAAGAGAAGGTGAGACCTATCAAATTAAAATTTGCACAAAATATAAAAACAAATCATTAATTAATCCTATTAATTTTTTTTGGAAATTAATGCGTGTTAATGCGTCTCCAGAGTCATTTATGATAAAAGATAAGGATTACTCTATAGTTAGTTGCTCTCCCGAAACATTAATTGATAGGAAAAAAAACAAAATAATTACCAAACCCATAGCTGGAACTTTTAAGAAAAAATTATTATCTACTAAAAATACAGCTCTTAAATATTTTAAAAATAACGAAAAAGAAACCAAAGAACACAACATGATAGTTGATATGGAAAGAAGTGATTTATCTAAAATTTGTAAACCAGGAAGTGTTAAAATACTCAAAAAAAAATATGTGGAGGAATATAAACATCTTTTTCATTATGTGACTTCAATTGGAGGGGTAATAAATAAAAATACAAAATTGATTGATATTATTAAAGCAATGATGCCGGGAGGATCTGTAATTGGTTGTCCTAAGATAAGAACATTAGAACTTTTAAATAATCAAGAAAAAGAAAGTAGAAATATTTTTACTGGAAGTTTTGGATTTATTAAATTTAATCAAGATATGAAGTTTAATATTATAATTAGATCTATATTAAATTATAAAAATCAATCAGAGATCTCCGCAGCTTCTGGAGTAGTATTAGATAGTTCACCTAAAAAAGAATTTAATGAAAATTATATTAAAGCAAAATCTTTATTGGAGTTATTTAAATGATTTACATTATAGATCATCAAGATTCTTTTACTTGGAATGTTGTCCATCAATTTTCAAAATTTGATAAAGTTTTTTGCTCAAATTATTACGAAGTAAATAATAAATTACTTGATAAAAGTGATGTGATCGTTTTATCACCAGGACCTGGATCACCAAAGGATTATCCTACTACTTCAAAAATTTACAAAAAATACAAAGGAAAGAAAAAAATTATTGGTATTTGTCTTGGTTATCAAATGATTTTGCATAACGAAGGAGGTAAAATAATACAACAAAAAAAAATTTATCATGGCTTTCAATCCAAAATAAAAACAAATAATCAAAGTAAAATCTTTAAAAACAACCAACAGTTTAAAGTTGGAAGATATCATTCTTTAAAATTAATGGAGCCATTTAAATCAAATTTAATTAAAATAACTATGAGATGCAGCAAAACAAAAATACCAATGGGACTTGAGGACAATCAAAAT
Source organism: uncultured Pelagibacteraceae bacterium (assembly GCA_902587755.1). GTDB lineage: Bacteria > Pseudomonadota > Alphaproteobacteria > Pelagibacterales > Pelagibacteraceae > Pelagibacter. The sequence continues at coordinate 28,666 of CACIMN010000006.1, forward strand.
AAAATATATGGATTTCAATTTCATCCAGAATCTTTTTTAACTGAAAATGGCAACACTATTATTAAAAAAATCTTATCAGCTTAGTAATCTTAAAGAAGTTATTTTTAAAGACCTCTGGGGATCTAGAGGTGTATTCACTACAATGCGTATGATTGGAAAACCTCCCAAGTTAATACTTTTTAAACCGCACATAGAAAACTTATTAAAATCCACAAAGAAATATGGAATAATAAAAAAAAATTTAAAAAATATTATTATATATTTAATTAACAAAAACACTTTATATAAAGGTCCTGATAATTTATTTCGTATAGCGTTAAATAAAAAATTAATATCGGTCTCAATTAGAAAAAGACCAAAACCAAAGACTAATTTTAATTTGTTATTATTAAGATATAAACGAGTAGAGCCAAATTACAAAAATTTATATTATAAAAAAATATTAGCAAAATTAAGCAAAGTTGACTCTACTAAATTTGATGTTGCTTTAGTCGCAAATGACAAGATTCTAGAAACTGGTACCTCAAATTTAGTTTTTGTAAAAAATGGAAAGATCTTTTCACCTAAAAAAAATTGTTATTATGGAAATACACTTAAATTTATTTGTAAAAAAATAAAAATTAATTTTAAAGATATTTCAATTAAATCAATTCATGATTACGAAGAAATAATTCTAATTGGATCTGGCAAAGGAGTAACGTCAGTTTCAAATATAAACGATCTTAGGTGGAAGAGGAGAAGCACTAAGTGCTACACGAAGTTAAATAAAATATATAACTTTCTTGTTTAAATATGAAAGATCCAAACAACCCTTGTATTTTTTGTAAAATCAGAAAAGAAGAGCTTCAATTTGAAAACCAATTAGCCTATTCATCTACAGATAGTTATCCTGTCTCAGAATTTCATAGTCTAATCGTTCCTAAAAGACATGTAGAGACATACTTTGATCTTACTGAAGCAGAAATTCAGGCATGTAATGATTTAATTTTAAAAACTAAAGAAAAAATTTTAAAACTAGATTCCAGTGTTAAAGGTTTCAATATAGGTACAAATGCAGGAAAAGTTGCAGGCCAATCAATTATGCATTGTCACATTCATTTAATAGCTAGAAGAGAGGGTGATGTAGAAAACCCTCAAGGAGGTGTTAGGTCAGTAATACCAAGCAAACAACACTACAAACGCAAACTTTAAGTTGTTATTAAAGACAAATTGACCAATACTTTTGGTTGAAGTCTCTAAATAACTAGATTAGAAAACTTTAAATTATTTCAAAATTATTTTAAGGGTATAAAAATGTTCACAATCAATCCTTTTTCAGTTTTAGCAGAAACAATTCCATCTATAGTCATGCAAGGCTTTGTGGTGTTAATGGTTTTATTGATTGTAACAGGAACTCTATTAGACATAATTCACAAAAAAAATGTTAAGTATTTTTTTGAAAATGCAAAAAAAGCAAAAAAAAATGCAACTAAAGAATTATCAACAAGTGAAAGGATCGCAGTTGTTTCTAAAACAATTGCATACGACATTGGAACCACATCAGAACTAGGTGCAGGAAAAAGAAGAATAGCACATGTTCTTGGTATGTATGGAACTATTCTATTTTGGGTTGGATCTGTAGTTATGATATTTGCTTATTCATCAACAAATATAGAAACTCCAACTATATGGCCTATGATCTGGCATATTGGAGCTTTAATGACTGTCTTGGGTGGATCATGGTTTTGGTTCTTTCTAAGAGTTGATGTTTATTCAGAGGCTCAACCTTGGTATAGAATTATTAAAGCTGATTTATTTGTATTGGCACTAATTGCAACTTCTTTAACAGGATTTATCTGGTCATATCTTCAAAGTTTAAATCTAGAGGGTAGATGGGATGCTAATTTGTTTTTAATATTATTTGTTATTTCAAACTTTGTTTTATTTGGAGGAGTATATTGGTCAAAGTTTGCTCACATGTTTTATAAGCCTGGAGCAGCAATACAAAAGAATTTAGCAGAAGCAGATGGCTCAAGAGACAATTTGCCTCCTCCTGCAGATGCGCCTGAACAGTTTGGTTTAGGAATTAAAAGAGAGAAACCTAAACACTATTAATTAGAATAAATTATGATAAAAACTATAGAGGAGAAAAAATAATTATGTCAACTTTTGTTTATATGACTAGATGTGATGGATGTGGTCATTGTGTAGATATTTGTCCATCAGATATAATGCATATTGATGAGAATATAAGACGAGCGAAAAACATTGAACCAAATTTTTGTTGGGAATGTTATTCATGCGTTAAAGCATGTCCTAATCATGCAATTGATGTTAGAGGATACGCCGATTTTGCTCCAATGGGTCATAGCGTTAGAGTAAGAAGAGAAGAAGAAAAAGGAACTATTTCTTGGAAAATTAAGTTTAGAAATGGAACTGAAAAAAATTTTGTATCTCCTATTACTACTAAACCTTGGGGAAAATTTATTCCAAAACTCGCAGATGGTGAAAAAATTAAACAAGGGGAGTTAAATTCTCAAAGACTATATACTGAACCAGAAGGTTTGAATATTGACGGAGAACTTCCATCTGTACCTAAAGATTCTTTTAAAAAAGGAGTTTATTACTAGTGGCTAAACACAAAACACACTACGAAGATTGTGATATACTAGTTGTTGGCGGAGGTATGGCTGGAACTGGTGCTACCTTTGAGGCAAGACACTGGGGTAGAGATATGAAAATTATATGTGTTGAAAAAGCAAATATCGACCGAAGTGGAGCAGTTGCCCAAGGACTTTACGCAATTAACTGCTACATGGGAATGCAATGGGGTGAAAACCAACCAGAAGATCACGTGAGATATGCAAGAAATGATTTGATGGGAATGGTAAGAGAAGATTTAGGTTATGATATGGCTCGCCACGTAGATTCTACAGTTCATATGTTTGATGAATGGGGTCTTCCAATGATGAAGAACGAAGAAACTGGAAGATACTTAAGAGAGGGTAAATGGCAAATAATGATCCATGGTGAAAGTTACAAACCAATTGTTGCTGAGGCAGCAAAAAAATCTGCAGATAAAATTTATAACAGAATAATGATAACTCACCTTTTGATGGATGAGTCTAAAGAAAATAGAATTGGTGGAGCAGTTGGATTTAATATGAGAACTGGTGATTTTCATGTATTTAGAGCAAAGGCAGTAATTGTTGCTGCTGGTGGAGCCTCACACATTTTTAAACCAAGAGCAGTTGGAGAAGGAATGGGCAGAACTTGGTATGCCCCATGGAGTAATGGATCTGCATATGCATTACCTATTGCAGCAGGTGCGAAGATGACTCAAATGGAAAATAGAATTGTATTATGTAGATTTAAAGATGGGTATGGGCCAGTTGGAGCATATTTCCTTCATTTAAAAACATATACACAAAATGCTAATGGTGAAAACTACGAGAAAAAATGGTATGACCAAACTAAGGAGTTAGTTGGTGAGTACATTGATCATCATCCAACACCAACTTGTTTGAGAAATCACGCATTTATTCAAGAAGTGGCTGCAGGTGGTGGACCAATCCACATGGTAACTACTGAGGCTTTTCAAGACCCACATTTAGAAACAGTGGGTTGGGAAAATTTTTTAGGAATGACCGTTGGTCAAGCTGTTGTTTGGGCATCTCAAAACATTGATCCAAAATATACAAATCCTGAATTAACTACATCTGAACCTTATGTAATGGGTTCTCACGCAACTTGTTCTGGTGCATGGGTAAGTGGCCCTGAGGATTTATCACCACCAGAATATTTCTGGGGTTATAACAGAATGCTTACTATTGATGGTTTATTTGGTGCAGGAGATACAGTAGGTGGAAGTGCCCATAAGTTTTCATCTGGATCTTTTACAGAGGGTAGATTAGCTGCAAAAGCTGCTGTAAAATATATTGAAGACAAAAAAGCAGAAGGGGTTAAAGTTTCAGATAAACAGTGTGAAGACTTTAAAACTGCAGTTTATAAACCACTAGAAAACTATACAGTTGCAAGAAATGAAATTACTGGTGGAACAGTTTCTCCTAGCTATATATCCCCAATTCAAGGTCTTCAAAGATTACAAAAAATCATGGATGAATATGTGGGTGGAATTACCTCAAATTATATGACTAACGGCAATATGCTTAAAAGAGCGCTTGAGTTGTTAGATTGGCTTCAAGAGGACTTGGAGCATGTTGGGGCAGAGGATTATCACCAGCTTATGAGAGCTTGGGAATTAAAACACAGAGCTTTAACTTCCCAGTGCGTAACAGAACATACTTTATTTAGAGAAGAGACTAGATGGCCGGGATATTATTATAGAGGTGATCATATGAAGCTAGATGATGAAAATTGGCATTGTCTTACAGTTTCAAGAAGAGATCCTAAGACTGGTAAGTTTAGTATGGAGAAGGTTCCTGTCTACCATATAGTCGATGAGAACGAGAAGAAAAAAGCTTCTTAGTAGATTATTAAACTGTATCAAATGGATATTTTATCTAAAACAGATGATGAAATTTATGAATTAGCCAAACCTATTTGGGATAATTTAATCAAATCATCTAATCTCAAAGATTATGGAGGATTTACCAGAGATTTCTCTACTCAAATGCTTTTTGGCGCAAACGAGGTAGAGCTTGGTAAGCAGTGGGCAAATAATAAGATAATTACCAATCTAAAAGAGACCTTTGAGCCTTTTGGAACCCTTAGAAGAGGAGATCATATAACTGTTCTGATTAAACAGAGGAATAAAGAGATCCCAGGCGATTTCTTGGGGAGGCTAGTATTAGGAGTCGAGGACGAGACGATTAAAGTTTTTGGGGCAACGATCTACTAAGTAAAAAAAAATTCCTTAATTTAAAATTATTGTTTGACAAATTTCGTTGTGGGTGTATTGACGGATTTAATGTTACTTTCTAACTTAAAAATTATAAATAAATTCTTAAATCTTAAAACTACATTTATCAAAGCAGGAATTATTGCAAGTTTAATAGCTTACTGGGGAGTGATTTTAGTTGGAACGTTTATTACTTTTAATTAAGTTGTTTTTTAACAGCTTGTAAATTTTTATGGAAGTATTTTTACCCATAGCTCAAGTTTTTGTTAACCCTATCGAGATACTTTTATTAAGCGCAATTGTTGGAGTACTTTCAGGTTTATTTGGTGTTGGTGGAGGATTTTTAATGACACCTTTTCTTATTTTTTTAGGAATACCTCCTGCATATGCAGTTGCAAATGAAGCCAATAACATTTTGGCTACCTCGGTTTCTGGGTCAACTACTCATTATTTAAAAAATACTTTAGATTATAAAATGGGTTCTATTATTGTTATTGGTGGTGTTATTGGTACTACATTAGGTATTTATACATTTACATATTTTAAAGGGATTGGAAAAATTGATACTGTAATATCATTAGCATATATGTATATTTTAGCAATCATTGGCACTTTAATGCTAGTCGAAAGTTTAGGCGAAATAGATAAAGCTAAAAGAAATATAATAGTTAAAAAAAAATTGCATGTACATTATTGGATACATGGGCTTCCTTTAAGAATGAGATTTCCAAAATCAAAATTATATGAAAGTATATTTACTCCAATTATAATTGGTTTATTAGTTGGATTTATTGCAGCGATTATGGGAATTGGAGGGGCGTTTATTTTAGTTCCAGCTATGATTTATATAATTAAGATGCCTACAAAATTAGTTCCAGGCACATCTTTATTTGTTACTATATTTGTAAGTGTGATTGTTACTTTTCTTCATTCTTTTAATTATGGATCTATAGATTTATTTTTAGTACTAATGCTGGTTGTCGGATCAATTATAGGAGTTCAAGTTGGGCAAAAACTAGGAGAAAAAATAGATAGTTCCGGTTTACGTGCTTTATTAGCAATTTTGTTATTGATAGTGGGTATTGCTATTGCATACGATACATTTTTTGCAGATCAAATTATGAACGGATCCGCTAAAGCAACTAATGCAAATTTAAATTTCTTTTCACAATTTATAATTGATTTTTCAAATGAGATGCCTTTCTTTTATGGATTATTTACAATAATGTTTGCAATTATTTTAGGAGTTGGAGCAGCATTTATAAGAAGATTTGTCTCAAATTTAAGAAAAAAATTAGCAGTAAAATCTTAGTTAAAATAAATCAAATATAATTCTATAGTTGTAATACAAACTATACCTACAGTTGCCATACCTATAAAACCAACAATAAAAGGTTTGTAACCCATATTTTTTATTTCTTTCAAGTTGGTAGAAAGTCCTATAGCTGCCATAGCCATTGTTAAAAATATTTTTGAGGACAATTTAATACCCTCAATTGCAAACAACCATTTGTAATTATTTGAGTATATAAGATCACCTAGATTTCTAAATATAATCATGGCTGCAAATCCTAATACAAAGTAAGGAAAAATATCTATTATCGAGTATTTTTTTTCTGTGGTTTTTCCTCGATTATAAAGAAATGCGAATAAAGGGATCATAATAATTAAAAAAGTATTTCTTATTAATTTTGTGACTGTTGCAATATTTAAAGTTTCAGGACTATTAAACTGCTGGTCATAAATTAATCCTGCAGCTGCAACTTGAGAGGTTTCATGAATAGAAGTTCCCAAAAATAATCCAATTAATAAAGGCTCACCTTCAAAATAAAAGTCAGCAAAATAAGGATAAATTAACATCGAAAGTATTCCAAACAATGTAATATTAGCAATTGCATAGGATACTTCATTTTTTTTTGCACCAATGACAGGAGCAGTAGCAATTATTGCAGTAGTACCACATACAGTACTGCCTATTGATATTAAGTAAGCCATTCTTGTTGGAATTTTTAGTTGTTTAATAAGAAGTTTAATTACTATTAATACACTAATTATACAGATTATAATTAATGGTATTGCAATTGCACCAAATTCTAAAAACTCAAATGGTTTTAGTTGAATTCCCAAACATATAATACCAATTTTAAGAATATGTCTTTGGGTAAAATCCAACCCTCTTAAAAAACTTTCTCTAATTTGAAAAATATTTCCAAATAACATCCCTAACAAAATAGCAATCATTGCAGTAGATAATGGGCTTTTTTCATAGCCTAATAATTCAATACCAATAATATTATTGAAACCTTGGGATAAAGTGTAAAGAACAAATGCTAATATAATACCTGGCAATAGTACCAAGTATTTTTTAAATTTCATTTAAGACTAAAGTTAATTAAGCACTTCTGTAAAGTTTGGTCATAACAAATTCTCTATGACCTAAAGCTTCAGCACAAGTTAATCTTCCGTTTGCTACTCTAAGTGTAGTTTTAATTAATTCATCACCTGCTTCAGATAAATTCATTTCTCTTGAAAGAATTTTTGATACATCACAATCAATATGCTCACCCATACCTTTTACAGTTAATGGATTAGCTGTTAATTTAACAACAGGTTCAATTGGATTTCCAACAATGTTACCTTGTCCAGTTGGAAATAAATGAATATTAAAACCAGCAGCTGCTTGAAGCGTTACACATTCTGCAGCAGCAGATGATGTGTCCATAAAATACAAACCTTTTCCTTTAGTTGGTTCTTCTGCTGGTTCAAGAACATCAATAAATTTACAATTTCCAATTTTTTGAAAATTACCAAAAGCTTTTTCTTCAATTGTCGTAAGTCCACCAGCAATATTCCCAGCTGTTGGTTGACTTTCAGAGAGATCATCTGTCGCTTCTTTTAAAATAAAATCATTATAAGAGTTCCAGGTTTTCATAAATTTTTCAGACGCTTCTTTTGTAGCTCCTCTAGTTGCACAAACTTGTTCTGCACCAGTTAATTCAGATGTTTCGCCAAAACACAAGTGAACACCTAATGGCTCAAGTTTGTCCATTAAGTTTCCAACAGTTGGGTTTGCAGCTAATCCTGAAGTAGTATCAGATTCCCCACATTTAACTGAAATCCATAAATCACTCAAAGGACATTCTTCTCTTTGTTTTTCTGAAGCCCACATCACAAATTCTTGTGCTTTTTTTGATGCTTTCATTGTCGTACCAATATCTCCTGTTCGCTCGATATGAAATCCTTCTACAGGTTTTCCAGTTTTAGCAATTCCATCGACAATTTTTTTCGTCCATTTCGGTTCAATCCCAATCACAATTACTGCTGCAACGTTCGGATTACATCCAGTCCCTATCATTGTTCTAAAATGAAGCTCTAAATCTGCACCAAATTGAAGTCTTCCGTAAGAATGAGGAAGAGCTATTGTGCCTTTAATATTATTAGCAACCGCCTCTGCACATGCGTTTGAAATGTCATCAACTGGCAAAATAATTACATGATTTCTTGTCCCGGCTCTGCCGTTTTCTCTTTTATAACCTAAAAAGCTCTTTGGGATTTCCATACTATTACCACTTCTTTGTTTTTACGTTGTGAACATGCACATGCTCACCCTTTTTGATTGATTTAACAACTTTACCAATATCGTGACCATACTTTAAAATAGTATCACCCTCTTTAAGGTCAACCATTGCAATTTTATGACCTAAAGGTATTTCATCTACGGATTGAATATTTGTAGAACTGTCATCTTCCATTATCCAGCAAGCACAGTCCTGTTTAGGAGTGATTTTTTCTATAACAACTACTCCCACGTTGTCTTTTTTGTCATGTATAATAATATCTGTTGCCATATCGTGTCGAATTGTTTGTTTGAAATTCGTAAAAACTTATATATTAATCGCACAAATTAACAAACGAATTTTATAAATATTATAATTACACTTTAAAGAGGTTCTAGTTTTATGACAAAAATGACAACAGAGGAAGCTTTTGTAAAAGTTTTACAAATGCACGGTATAGAACATGCGTTCGGAATTATTGGTTCAGCCTTCATGCCAATTTCAGATATTTTCCCAGATGCAGGTATAACTTTCTGGGATGTTGCTCATGAAACAAACGGTGGTTTAATTGCTGATGGTTACACAAGAGCTACTGGTAAAATGTCGATGGTTATTGCACAGAACGGACCTGGAATTACTGGATTAGTTACACCAATTAAAACAGCTTATTGGAATCATACTCCTCTTTTATTAGTTACACCTCAAGCAGCGAACAAAACAATGGGGCAAGGTGGATTTCAAGAAGTAGAGCAAATGAATTTATTTAAAGATATGGTTTGTTATCAAGAAGAAGTAAGAGATCCATCAAGAATGGCAGAAGTACTAAATAGAGTTATAGAAAAAGCTATAAGAGGATCAGCGCCAGCACAAATTAATGTTCCTAGAGATTATTGGTGTCAAGTAATTGATATCGATCTTCCTCCGATTGTAAGACTAGAAAGACAAGGTGGAGGAAATGATGCAATAACTAAAGCAGCTGACTTGTTATCTAAAGCAAAGTTTCCTGTAATATTATCTGGAGCAGGTGTTGTTATTGGAGGAGCTATTGAAGCAACAAAAAAACTAGCAGAAAAATTAGATTCACCTGTTTGTTCAGGTTACCAACATAATGACAGTTTCCCAGGAAGCCATTCTTTAGCTGTTGGTCCTTTAGGATACAATGGATCAAAAGCTGCGATGGAATTGATTTCAAAAGCTGATGTAGTGTTAGCTTTGGGAACTAGATTAAATCCTTTTTCTACATTACCTGGTTATGGAATTGATTATTGGCCAAAGAAAGCAAACATCATTCAAGTTGATATTAATCCTGACAGAATTGGTTTGACTAAAAAAGTTACTGTAGGAATAAGTGGTGATGCAAAATTAGTTGCTGAACAAATTTTTGAAAAATTATCCTCAGATGCTGGTGATACTGATAGACAAGCTAGAAAAGATTTAATTCATAAAACTAAATCAGCTTGGTTACAAAAACTTTCAAGTTTAGATCATGAAGATGATGATGAAGGAACAGTTTGGAATAAAGAAGCTAGAGAAAGAGATGCAGATAGAATGTCACCAAGACAAGCTTGGAGAGCAATTCAAGCAGGAATGCCTGAGGATGTAATTATATCAAGTGATATAGGAAATAATTGTGCGATAGGCAATGCTTACCCAACATTTGAAAAGCCAAGAAAATATTTAGCACCAGGATTGTTTGGTCCTTGTGGATACGGATTTCCCTCAATACTAGGAGCTAAAATTGGATGTCCAGATACTCCTGTTATAGGATTTGCTGGAGATGGCGCTTTTGGAATAAGCATGAATGAAATGAGTTCATGTGCAAGAGAGGAGTGGCCCGCCATTACAATGGTTATTTTCAGAAATTATCAATGGGGTGCAGAAAAAAGAAATACTACACTATGGTTTGATAATAACTTTGTTGGTACAGAGTTAGATCCAGAATTAAGTTATGCTAAAGTTGCTGACGCTTGTGGTTTAAAAGGTGTAACCGTTAGAACAATGGAAGAGACAACAAATGCAATCAAGCAATCTTGTGAGGATCAGAAAAAAGGAATTACTACATTTATTGAGGTAATTTTAAATCAAGAACTAGGTGAACCATTTAGAAGAGATGCAATGAAGAAACCAGTAAAAGTAGCAGGTATTAATAAAGCAGACATGAAGAAACAACCTTCATTAAACTCTTAAAATCTTTTAAAAATTTATTTATTATCGTAAATTCATTATATGGAAGTGACTAACGATAATAGTTGTGGTTGGATAAAAGATCTAAATCCTAGAACAAGTATTAAGTCTATTTCTTCAAATGAGGAATGCGATTGGTTAATTATTGGAGCAGGTTATACTGGTTTGTCAGCTGCTAGAAAACTAAGTCAACTAGTTTCTAGTCAAAAAATTATAATAGTAGATGCTCAACTAGCAGGTGAGGGTGCTAGTGGAAGAAATTCTGGGTATTTGGTTGATACAACTTTAAATGATGGTTTCACATCAAACAAGGAATTGCAAAATTATAAAAAAAAAACTGATATTTATTCATTAGGCATAGACGTAGTAAAAAAATTTATAAAAGAATATCAGGTAGATTGTGATTGGAATGAAAGTGGTAAATATTTTGCTTCCTCTAAAATTGAAGACAAAAAAATTTTAGATAATTTTTCATATTTATTATCCAAGTTAGGTTTTGAACATAGTTCTTTGGGTAACGAAGAACTATCTAGTAGATTAGGTACTAATTTTTATAATATTGGGCTTTATACAAAGGGTGGAATTTTGTTACATCCTGGTAAATTGGTTAGATCGATGATTGATGTATTACCTTCCAATGTTTTGTTATATGAAAATTCAAGTTTAATAAACTGGTCAAAAAGTAAAGATATAGTTTTATGTAATTTTAAAAATGGAAAAATTAAAACAAAAAAAGTTATCTTTGCAACGAATGGTTTTTTTAAATCATTAGGAATTAAACCAAATTTTAATTTTCCAATAACGTTGACAGCAAGTATGACCAGAAAATTATCGAATGAAGAATATATGTCTATTGGAAAACCAAAAGAATGGGGTGTGCTTCCAGTGAGGCCCATGGGAGCTACGATTAGACTGACAAGGGATAAAAGAATATTGATAAGAAATACAGCTGAACTATACAATCCATTTAAAATGACAAAAATAAATCTTGAAAAAAGGTCAATTAATCAAAAAATAGGAATTCAAAAAAGATTTCCACAATTGCCTAAGGATATTATTCAATCGTCTTGGTCTGGTATTGTTTCGAGAACAAGGAATAGTTCACAAATATTTGATAAAATTGACAATAACATTTTTGCTGCTGGTAGTTATAATGGCTCAGGCATAGGTGTAGGGACCTTATTTGGTGAACAAATTGCAATTAAAGCACTAGGTGAAAGTAGTTTAGAAATTGAGACTATTGAAAAAAGAAATGAGCCAACATGGTTACCACCTGAACCGTTTTTAAGTCTAGGAATTAAATCAAGACTTTTATATGAACGTTTAAGAGCAAGATCTGAGATTTAAACAATGTTTGCTTTAACAGTTCCAAGTTTTTCTATTTTTCCTGAATAAATTCCTTTTTTAATTATGGGTACTACCCCAACAGTAGATCCAGTGAATACATAAAAATCTTTATCTAAATTTATTTTATCTT
>CACIMN010000007.1 GCA_902587755.1 uncultured Pelagibacteraceae bacterium
TACTTCTATTTTCTAAGTTTTCTGTTAATCAGTAATTTAAAATTTTTATGGAAAATTTAACTCTAGTTATTCCTGCAAAAAACGAAAAAGAGTCACTTCCAATTGTTCTTGAAGAGTTAAAAAAATATAAATTACAAAAAATTATAGTATTAGAAAAAACTGATACACAAACAATAAATGCGATTAAAAATTTTAGTTGCAAAATTCTTTATCAGAATAACAAGGGATATGGTGACGCTTTAATTCAGGGAATTAATAGTGTTAGCACAAAATATTTTTCTATTTTTAACGCTGACGGATCATTTAATCCATCAGAATTAGAAAATATGTACAAAACTATCCAAAAAGATGAAATAAAATTTATATTTGCAAGTAGATACGAGACAGGTTGTAGTAGTGATGATGATACATTTGTAACTTATTTTGGGAATTTTCTTTTCACAAAATTAGGCAGGATTTTTTTTGGTTTAAAAATAACAGATATTCTCTACACTTTTGTTATGGGATCAACAGAATCCTTTAAGAATTTAAATATTCAAAATAAAGATTTTACATTTTGTGTTGAGTTGCCTATTAAAGCAAATAAACAGAAAATTCTCATATCAACAAGCAAATCAAATGAAAGAGCAAGAATTGGTGGTAAAAAAAAGGTTAACGCGTTAAAAGATGGTTTTTTAATACTGATATCTATGCTGAGATTGTTTTTAACTAAATAAAATTTATTTATTAAGACTTTTTTTAATCAAAATATATATAATCATATATGATAGAGTGGCTGTTGTTATCAACTTTAATTGAATGATTGTATTGTAAGGATTTAATGAACCTGAATATAATAAAATTAAATTAAACGTATTAATCAATATTCCAGTAATAATATTAGCTGGCAAATTTTTAAATTGGTACCTATTCTTTATTAATATAAATATTAATTGGTGCAAATGGTCATTGTCTGGCTTTAAAGCAGATTTTTTTCTTAATAATTTCCTAATGATTGAAAAAAGATTTTCAAAACAAGGATACCAGAGTAATAATATTATAAAGTATGGTGAAATCTTAAGATTTGCGTTGTAAATTTCAATTAAAATAAAACCTGTAAAAAAACTTAAAAAATAAGCTCCACTATCACCTAAAAAAAACTGATTAAAGATATTAAAAATCAAAATAACAAAAAAAATATAAATTAAAAAATAAATTTGTTCGTTTGAAATGTTTATAAAACTGTATAAGTTTAATTTATAAAGTACTAATAATATAATAAATAAATAGCCTAATAATAAGCCGTTTAAACCATCGATAAAGTTCGACCCATTTACTAATATCATTAAACAAAAGACTGAAAATAGATAACTCCAATATGTGTTTAAAAAAAGTTCGTCAATGTAACTTATTCTTGAGGGGATAACTTCAGTCTTATTTATAAAAATAAATATTAAAATAATTATAAATTGTATGAAGAATCTTTTTTTTGGTGAGGATAAAATATTTAAGTCCGAACTAACACCTAATAAAAAAATTAAAAAAAATACTAAAGAAAAAATTGGATAATCATTGTAAAACAAAAAAACAATTGGAAAAATTAAATAGTAACCTCCTACTAAAGGAATTTTGGTATTTGCGAATTTTTGATGGTTTAATTGATATTTGCTTGTTAAAAATTTATTTTTTTTTATGAAAATATTAATAACAAAAATTATTACTGTATAAAGGATGTAATAAATCATTTTTGATAAAATTTTTTTATAATTGAATTTAATGATAGTAGTATTAAATAATAAATTGAAAATATAAAATTCATTTTCATAAATTTATTATATACTCTAAATCCATCTTTAAGCTTTTGTATAATTGAAGATGAAAGTGAATTATCTAGCTTTCTCCATTTTGATAATTTTTTATTTATTGCATAAATATGTTTATTTTTATTTAGTAAATTTAACCAAAATACAAAATCTTCCTTAGTTTTGATATTAGGAAATACATCATTTTTTTTTAAAATGGATTTTTTAATTATTACAGTCGACAATCCAATATCACATGATTTTAATAACGATCTTAAGTTCTTAAAGTCCCTTGCGTTTCTATGTCCTATTATTTGACTGTATTTATCAATGATCTCATACGAAGTATGTGTGATATCAAACTTATTTAGTTTCATAATCTCTAATTGTTTCTCTATTTTTTTTGATTTCCATAAATCATCAGCATCTAAAAAAGAAATATATTTTCCTTTAGCATGTTTAATTCCTTTGTTTCTAGATAAACCAGCTCCTAAATTTTTTTTATTTATTAACAACCTGACTCTTTTGTCTTTTTTGACTAAATTTTTAATATAATTTAAGTCTACTAAAGAAGTTTCATCATAAACGATTAGTACCTCAATTTTTTTATATGATTGATTAGTTGCTGATTTTAATGTCTTAGCTATATACTTTTTTTTTTTAAAATAAGGTATAATAACTGTAATCAAATCCATTAAAATATTAATAATTTTTATTTATATTTTTTAAACAAGAAATATATTTTTACTAGATCCAGTTACTATTGCATCTGAAAAGTCTTGGATATTATGTATTTCTTTTTTTGAAGAAACCTCAAAGTACTTATAATCAAATTGTTTAAAAAAATTAAATAAATCAGAGGATTTATATCCATTCTCAGGATATAAATAAGGTGCAAGCTCCATAACAATTTTTGGTTTAAATTTATTTAAAAAATTTAAACCACTCTCAAACACAAAAAATTCATTTCCATCAACATCACACTTAATAATAGCTTGTTGAATATTATTTCTTTCAACTAATTCATCTAATTTAATTACTTCGCAATTCTCTAAAGATTTCTTTACTCCTAAATGTTGTGAATGTTTTTTATCTTTTGAATTAAGCTCCCAACTTGTATAAACAGTATCAGGCTTACTTTTCTTAGATGTTATGAATCCTTGAATTGGAATTATTTGTTTTTTAATATTTGGATTTAAATCAATATTTTTTAAGAGTTTAGAAAATGAGTAATTAGTGGGTTCAATTGCATATATTTTCGAATTTATAAATTCTTTAGCTAAATATAAAGTATGCACACCATTATTGGCTCCAATGTCAATATAATCATATTTATCTTTTTCAGCTAACAACTTTATGGTAAAAAAAATTGAAGGCTCAAATCTTCCACTAAGATAAATTGATAAATCAATTGCTTCATTTAAATCTAAATTCCATATCAAATCATTTCGTTTTATACGCACATTTCTTTTTCTTAAAAAAAAAATTATTAAACTAGATATAATTTTTGCAATATTTATTTTTAATGATGTTCTCACAAAGTTAATGAAGTAGTTTTTTAAGTTGGATTTGATGTCTAAACATAGTAAATTTAATTGAATTTTTCTTTGCTCTGATTTTTTTTTCCAAAATATTTTTCTTATTTTCCTCCATTAACAAAATAAATGAATTAAATAGGTCTTTTTCTTGATTATTATTAAATAAAAACCCCGCTTTTCCGTTTTCCAAAAATTCTTTTGGACCATTTTTGCAATCACTTGATATTATCAGTGAATTTGACAAGGCAGCTTCAACAATTACAAAACCTACTTCTTCCCATAAAGAAGATAATACAAAAACTTTAGCTTTTTTCATATAATAATAAACATTATTTGTGTGACCAATTAAAAACACACTATTACTTAAATTTAAACGATTAATTAAATTTTCTATTTTTTCTTTTAACTCACCTTCACCTACGATTAAAAGTTTTTGATCAGGATATCTATTAACTATTTTTTTAAATTCATTTAAGAGATAAAAATAATTTTTTTGTTTTGTAAGTCTACCAACAGATAGAATGAAACTATCTGGAATTTTAAATGGTGGCATAAATTCTTTATTTTTTATTTTTGAATTAAAATCTTTTATATTTAAGATAGCATCATAAAGTATTGTGATCTTATTTTCTTGAAAAATTTTTTTTTTTTTTAAATCATTCATTAATTCAGAAGTTGGACAAGTTATCGTTGATATTTTTTTTTTTGATAAACTCCAAAATTTTGTTCTTATAAAATTTAATTTTGGGTATCCTGAAATTCTTAAAATTAATTTTGTATTAAATGAAAATAAATTAAATAATAAAAGCGGTAAAGATGTTATTAGATGAGTAATTAAAAAATCAGGTTTATTTTTTTTTAATAAAATATACAGGGGTATAAAGGATATTAAAAAAATTAAAATATATGAAAACCTACTTTGAAAATATCCATATTTTGGTAGAAATTTTTTAAAATTAAAACTTAAATTAACTACTTTGATACCGTTATCATTAAGATATTTTTTATATTCTGTCCATTCACCAAACACATTCAACAAAATAACTTCATAATCTATATTGTATTTTGAAAGTGCTATTGATGAATTTAAAGTTGATTTAATTGTTCCAACATGGGTTAAGCAAGGAGACCAATAGTAAACAGTTTTTTTCATATTATTTATTGTATTTCTATAATAAAGAATTAAGTTAACCTCAATCACTTATTTCAATGATACTAGTTACCGGATGTGCAGGATATATAGGATCTCAATTATGCCACAAATTAAAAAAAGAAAAAATTAATTTTATTGGTATAGACAATTTACAATATTCAAGCAAAAAAAACATAATTAAAAATTATTTTTATAAGATCGATATTTCAAATTCTAAAGTTGAAAATTTAATTAAAAAGAAGAAAATAAATTCAGTTATTCATTGTGCTGCTTTTTCATACGTTAATGATGGAGAAGAGAATAAAGAAAAATATTTTAATAACAATGTACTTAAAACAAAAAAATTTATTAATATCTGTAAAAAACATTCAATTAAAAATTTTATTTTTTTATCTTCATCAAACGTCTACAAAGATGGCAAGTCAATCTTCAATGAAAATGATTTAAAAAAACCAAAAAATTTATACGGAAAAAATAAGCTTGAAATTGAAAAATATTTAAAAAAAATAAGATTTGATAACCTCATAATTTTAAGGTTATTTAATATAGTTGGATTAATTAAAAAATTTTATATATTCAATTTCAAAAAAATTAATTACCAACGTTTATTTTTTAGAATTCTTGATCGTTCTAACTTGCCACAACTACGATATTATAAAAAAAAAGAAAAAATATTTTTTCCAAAAAGAGACTTTATAGACATTAACGATCTTACTGATTTAATTTTATTAATCTTGAATAAATTAAAAACTAGAAAAATTAATAAAACTTTTAACGTTGGCAGTGGAAAAGCAATTTCTATATATTTTATTTCAAAACTATTTAAGAAATATAATAAAAAAATTGTATTTTCTAAGCCGTCATTAATTACAAAAAAAGAATT
Source organism: uncultured Pelagibacteraceae bacterium (assembly GCA_902587755.1). Classification (GTDB taxonomy): domain Bacteria; phylum Pseudomonadota; class Alphaproteobacteria; order Pelagibacterales; family Pelagibacteraceae; genus Pelagibacter. The sequence continues at coordinate 5,356 of CACIMN010000007.1, forward strand.
AATAATTACTCGTGCAAATATTAAAAATGTTAAAAAATATTTTAAATGGTTACCAAAAAGAAATATAGAATACTCAATTTTAGCGACCTTAAAATATGGTAGACTTTAAACTAATTTAGATTTTCTCAATACTAACTATTTATATTTAACTTTTCTAAAATATAGATGATCTTTATTTTTAAATTTTTTGTACCAAATTAAAGTTTTTTGGATCCCATCTTCTAAACTTGTAAATTTGTTAAACTTAAGTGTTTTTTTAATTAGTTTGTTACAACCATAAGTTTTTATCATTTCACCTTTTCTATAAGGCCTTAATAAGATTTTTGGTTTATAATTTATATTTGCATTAATAATATCAATTAATTTTTTTACTTTTACGGGTTTAGAAGAACAAATATTAAAAATATTGTATTTTAACTTTTCAATTTTTAGAAATTTTGACAAAATCTTAACTAAATCAGCTACATAAGTAAAGTCTCTAACATAATTTCCATTGTTATATAAAAAAAAATCTTCCTCATTAGATATTTTGTTCATATAAGTTATAAAAATCATATCTGGTCTTGCATAAGGGCCATATACTGTAAATGGTCTAAAAATTTTTAAATCAACATTACTATTTTTGAAGAATTTCAATAATATTTTTTCACATTCTTTTTTAGTTTTGGCATAAATGTTTATTGGTTTTAATTTGCTATTTTCCTTAATTGGAAATTTTTCTTTGTCACCATAAACCGAACTGGAAGATGTAAAATAAAATTTTTTAACTTTATATTTAAGAGACACATCAATTAAATTTTTTGTAGCCGAAATATTATTAGTTATGTAAGTTTTAGGATTTTTAAATGAATACATTATACCAGGCTGCGATGCTAAATGATATACTATTGATGGCTTCCATTTTTTAAAAATAGATATTAAATTTTTTTTTTTTTTTAAATCAATTTTCAAAAATTTAAAATTTTTCTTTTTTTTAATTAAATTTAATCTTTGACTTTTGTACTTAGGAGAATAATAATTGTTTAAATTATCTAATCCAATTATTTGGTGTTTTTTTTTGGATAATTCAGTTGCTAGGTGAAAACCTATAAAGCCAGCAACACCTGTTATTAAAATTCTCATAGTTTAGTTTATTATTAGTTAGCTTTAATCAATAAGATTATATTCGAGTTTTTAATTACATTAATCGTTTTTTCAATAATTTTCTTTTTTTATGTATGAGGTATGATTAACTTGATTTATTCAATAAATTTTAAAAATAATAATCAAATAATAAATTATTTACATATTGATTATAATTAAAATATGAAAAAAAAATTAATTATTTTTATTCCCTCAATAGAGGGTGGTGGTGTAGAGAAGAATATGTTTATTGTTTCAAACTACCTTTCACAAAAGTTTAAGTTAAGTGTTATTACTATTTCAAAAAAATTTAAAAACAAATTTTCAAATAAAGTAAATTTAATAAGCTTAAAATCAAACAAATGGGATAAAAAATCTAGAAGATTTAAATATTTTTTATCAATTATTTTACTTATTAAAGAAATATTAAAGGATAAAAATTTGATTGTATTTGCATTTCAGGCAAACATATATTGCATTATTTTGTGTAAAGTTTTTAACGTTAAAGTAATTGTTAGATCTAATTCTGCTCCAATTGGATGGACAAAAAATCCTTTAAAAAAGATTATATTCAAATTTTTCATACGTAAAGCTGATAAAATTATGGTGAATAGTTTTGAATTTAAAAAAGATTTAAAAGATGAATTTAATGTTAACTCAACATGTATATATAATCCTTTGGATTTAAAAAACATCATTAAAAAATCTAAACAAAAGTCAAAAACTTTCTTTAAAAGTAAAAAAAGTTTAAGAATACTAAATATTGGCAGATTCACTGAACAAAAAGATCAAGAAACTTTAGTTAAGTCACTAAATTTAATTAAACCAATTATAAATTTTGAAGCAATAATTGCTGGAAAAGGAATTTTAAAATCAAATTTAAAAAAAAATATTAATAATTTAAAATTATCTAATAATGTAAAAATAATTAATTTTTTAAAAAACCCTTATCCTTTAATCAAGCAAACAGAATTATTTATTTTATCATCAAGGTATGAGGGTCTTCCAAATGTTTTATTGGAAAGTTTGGTTTTAAAAAAATTTATAATTTCAAGCAATTGCAGAACTGGTCCAAAAGAAATATTATTAAATGGAAAAGGAGGATTATTATTTAAAGTAGGAGATTATAGAGATTTATCCAAAAAAATTATTTATTATCATAAGAATAAATATAAATGCAGAAAATTACTAAAATACTCATTTGGTAAATTAAATAGGTTTAATTATAAAGAAAATTTAAAAAAATATCTCAACCTAGTTACTTCAATAAATTAAAATCTTTGGTATATAAAATTTAATAATGAGCAATATTTTAGAATTTTTTAAAAATTTTTCCCTAAAATCAAGACATCATAGTAAATTAATAAATTTTCTTTTGCCTGAACTAAAAAAAATTTCAAAAGTAAATATTCTGGAATTTGGGGTCAGCGAGAAAGCAATGTCGACCGAATTATTTTTAAAACATTCTGAACTAAATCAGTGTAAAGTTTTTTCTATTGATAATATTGATTATAAATCAAAATTTAATAACCAAAATTGGGAATTTATTTTAAGTAGAGATGATAATTTTGAATTCTTAAAAAGTAAGCTTCCAAATAAATTTAATCTTATCCTTCTTGACACAATACATGAAGCAAATCATGTAGAAAAAATATTTTATCAATACTATGATTTGTTAGAAATCAATTGTTATTTCTTCATTGATGATACAAGTTGGATACCTTATGCAAAAGGTTCTGAAAAAGATAGATTTTATGGAGAAATCAACAATCAAGAAACATTTGAAACCCTACTCGAGATTTATTATGCGAATAGAGACAATTTTGAAATAGAATTTACTTTCCAAGGAACAGGTATGTGCAAAATACTTAAAAAAAATAACAATAAGCTAAACAAAAAAATAAAAATAAAATCTAGAAAAAACAGTTTTAAAAATATTATTAGAAAATTCTTAAAGAATTAAATGTAATTTTTTAAAAAATTGTTTAAAATAATCACTTTTTAATTATATGAATTTATCTCACAAATTAAATATTGCTAATAGAATTGCTAAGTCACTAATATTAAATCAGATTCCTAATTATGCTATCGTATATGTAGATGGCAGATGTAATATGCATTGTGGTTTTTGCATTCATGCTGCAATGGATGCAAGAAAAAGTGGAAGAATTTCACCAGCTGACTGGGGGAATGTATTTAAAAAAGCTAAAAGTTTACTTCACCTAACAATTACAGGAGGTGAGCCATTTGTTAGAAATGATTTAACAGAAATAATTAGTGAAATAATAATAAATTCAGGTGTTCCAAGAGTTAGTATTAAAACAAATGGATTTTATCTGAAAAGAATTAAAGAATATGTTCCAACATTAATTAAAAGGCATCCAAATACAGAATTTACTTTATCAATATCACTTGATGGTCCAAAATTTATACATGACAAAGTAAGAAATTTTAAAGGGGCTTATGACTCAGTTATAAATACTGTAAATGAAATGAAAAAATACAGAAAAGAAAAAAATTTTTTTCTTAGATTAGCTTCAGTAATAACTGCTGACAATAAAGATTATTTGCCAGACTTTTTAGATGAAACAGACAAGTGGTCAATTGACTTCCATGAAATAATTATGTTGAGAGATGTACCAGACGAAGAACAACTAAAGTTGAAAGATATGTATGAAAAACTTTCAAAGAGACAGCAAGAAAAATCTTCTCCAAATTGGAGAAAAAGTTTTAACGGTAAAATTTTTGAAAAACTCTATAAAGAAACATTAAAAAGATTGGAAAAAAATGAAAACCACTCAAAATGTGTTGCTGGTACGAGGTTTGTAGAAGTATTTCCCGATGGATTAGTTAGAGGGTGTGAAGTAGAAAAATTATGGGATATCTCTGCCATAGGAAAGATAGAAAAACATTTTGATATTGTTGATGTTTTAAACTCAAAAAAAGCAAAAGAATTTGCAAAAATTGCAAAAAATTGTAGCTGCACATTTGAGTGCGCGAATGCAATTAGTACAGTCTATGATAAAAAAAATTGGCCATCGTTGTTATAAGAATTTAGTATGGACGATGAGAATATAGAATTTTCTATTATTATTCCAACATTTAATCCAGATTATAAAATTGTTGAGACATTAAAATCAATAAAAGAAAGTATTTTATTTTTTGAAAAAATAAAACGAATTAACTTTGAAATTTTAATAATTAATGATGGAGGAAAAAAAATAGACTTCCAAATAATAAAAATAATAAAAAATATTAAAATAATAAATCTCAAAAAAAACAGAGGAGTCGGATATGCTAGGGAGGTAGGAGCCAGAATAAGTAAATTTAAAAAATTATTTTATATTGACTCTGACATTATTATTAAAAGTAATACACTAAATGTATTATATGAAGAATTCAATAAATCTAAAAATGTAGGATCATTGGGTGCCTTACAAAGTTATGAAAATTTAAACAGTGAATACACTTCAAAATTTGTATGTGCAAAAACCTGTTATGGATTTGAAAACAAACCTCAAATCATTGAATTTTCAGCTATTCATTCTGAGTGTTGTATTATAGATAAAATTTTTTTGCGAAATATAGGGGGATGGAAGTTTTATTCAAAATCTGGCGGAGAAGAATTTGAGCTTGGACATAGAATTTTAAAATCTAAAAAAAAGAACTACTTAACAAAAAAAACAAGTTATTCCACTTATTATGAAAATATTTTAACTAGGTGTAATAAAATTATATATAGAACATCAAATTATTTGCCTATTTTTCTCAAAAGAAAAAAATTTGAAAGTGAGGGTGCTTTTGCAACAAATACTCAGGTACTTTCGGCTTTTTTAACACTATCTCAAATAACTTTAGTTTTTTTCTCATTTTTTTTGCAAATTAATAATATATTTATTTTAATTTTATTTATTTTAAACTTATTTACAGAGTTTAATTTTTTTAAATTTATTAAAAAATTGTATGATATGAGTTATATTCCATTTTCTATATTAGGGGTTTATCTTATAAATTTTTCAATAATTTTAGGTTTCTTTTATGGTTTACTAAATTTAATAAAAAAAAAATTAATTATTAAATAATATCAATGTCTGGAAGTGGAAAAATTAATTTTGTATTTTTTTTTAAAATTTTTTTCTCTTTTTGAATAATAAAGTTTTTAAAATGCCATGGCAAAACTAAAAGATAATCAGGGTCTAAATCACGAGCTTTTTTTTCAGAAATAATTTTTATTTTTGAACCTGGGGTGAATCTATTAAACTTAAATTTATTCACTTCACCAATATAAGGAACTAAAGATGAATTAATATTGCAATATTGTAATATAATATTTCCCTTTGTTGATGCACCATATCCAATTACCTTTTTTTTCATATCTTTTAGATTTAATAAAAGATCTCTAAAAATTTTTTTATGCTTTTCAACATTATTAAAAAAAGATTTTAGCGTACTAATTGAATTATAATTGTAAAGCTCCTCTTTTTTGATTAACCATTCAACTAGTTTTTTTGCTTCTTGATGTTTTGTAGTGTTTTTTTTTGCAACGGTTAAAGCAAAACTTCCTCCATTAATTTCATTAAAATTCAAATCAACTATTTTAAATCCTACTTTATCAAAAATATATTTTATTGATTTCAATGAATAATATTCTAAATGTTCATGACATATAGTGTCATAAGAATTATTTTTTAACATCATTGGCATATAACTTTGCTCTAAGTGCCACAATCCGTTTCTATCTAAAATATCATAAATATCTTCTGCAAATTTAATTGGATTGTCTAAATCATAAAACATTGAAATTGATGTTACTAATTTAATTTTTTTCCTAAATTTCTTTTCAATAAATTCTTTGCTAAAAAAAGTTGGAAATTTAGTTATGTCTTTCCTATAAAACTTACCTAATTTTTTAATTGTTGGATCAATACCAACCAAATTATATTTATTTGGAAAAAATTTAAGAAAACTTCCATCATTACTCCCTATATCAATAATAATATCTCCCCTTGATAAATCAGACATTTTTCTTAAATCTAATGATTTTTGATAAAGATGTTTAAGCATAGAGCTATTTAAAGAAGACATGTAACCATAGTTTTTGCCGTACATTAAGTTGGGATCAAAAGTTTCCTCTAATTGTAATAGACTACATTTTCTACAGTGAATCATTGAAAGATTTCCAGAAGGAACTTTTTTTTGATTAATATTATTAGGGAAAATGCCAGAAAATTTTTGATTACCTAATTCAAAAACTTTTACTAATTTTTTTGAATAACACGATCTACAGTTTTTTAATTTCATTTTGATTGTGAATTTTATATTTATATACAATAATCAAATACAATGAGTAATAAAAAAATAATTATTACTGGAGCATTAGGCCAAGATGGTAAAATTTTATCAAAATTATTGATAAAAAAAGGCTTTAAAGTTTATGGTTTTATAAATTTAAATAATAAATCTAAATTAGATAAAGTTAAATATAAAAAAGTTGACTTGACGAATTTTAATAAAATTAAAAAACAAATTAAAATAATTAATCCAACACATATAATACATTTAGGATCTTCAAATCCAAATTTTAAAAATAAAAATGATTTCTTTAAAAAAAATTTTGTTAGCTCTAAGAATATTATAGATGCAATACTTAGAATTAATAAAAAAATTCAATTTATTTTTGCAAATTCATCCCAGATTTTTAAAAAAAAAAAAATTGTGACAGAAGATGATAAATTTATTGTTTCAAGCTCCTATACAAAATTTAGAATAAAGATATACGAATATATGAAATTAATGAAAACTAGTGAAAAATTAAAATTTACAAATTTAATTCTTTTCAATCATGACTCAATTTATAGAAATAAAAATTTTTTATTTCCCCGTATTATTCAAGCAGTGAAAATAAATAACTTAAAGTTTATAAAAAAAATTTATAAAGCAAATATAATTGGTGATTTTTCACATGCTGAGGACATCTGTAATGCAATCTATCTTCTAATAAAAAAAAATAAATGTTTTGATAATTTAATTTTATCATCAAATAAAATTACTAAAGTTAATGATATAATAAATCTTATTTCAAAAAATAAAATAGAAATACCTTTCAATAAAAATAAAAATTATATAATTGGTGATAATTCTTTAGCCAAAAAAGAACTGGGTTGGAAGACAAAAAAAAATATTTTTATAGCAATTAAAGAATTAAGAAAGATTTATGAGAAGTAAATATTTAATTTTAATTCCAACTTATAACGAAAAAAAAAATATTAATTTAATTTTAGGAAAAATTAATAAAAAATTTAATCAGAAACATGATATTCTTTTTATCGATGATAACTCTAATGATGGAACAAAAGAAATTATAAACGGTATAAATACAAAAAATATATCTGTAATTAACAGAAAACAAAAACTAGGAGTTGGTTCAGCACATAAAGTTGGTATAATCTATGGCTATAAAAAAAAATATGATTACATAATAACTATGGATTGTGATGGAACGCATGATCCTAAATATTTAAAAAAAATGGTTGAGCTTTCTAAGAAGTGTGATTTGGTTATTACAAATAGATTTAGAAGCAAAAACTCTTTAAAAAATTGGAATTTTTTTAGAAAATTTATTACTACATTCAGATACAAATTTATCAAATTTCTTTTAAATATCGATTTAGATTCTTCTGGAGCCTTTAGATGCTATAATACTAAGAAAATTAACTTAACGGACATATTATTATCTAAAAACAATAGTTATTCTTTTTTTTCAGAAAGTATTATTCTACTTTCTTTGAAAAAATATAAAATTTCTGAGATACCTGTAATTTTACCAAAAAGATTTTCAGGTTCGTCTAAAATGAAATTGACAGATTTAATTAATGGTTTTTTTTATACAATATTTATTTTTATAAAAGTTAAAATATTTTTTTACTAAAATTTTAAATATTTAATTAATTAATTACTGTTATTAAAAATATGTTATTTAAATAGATTTGATGACCTCAAAAAAAATTATACAAGGTTTCCTTTTATTCAATATATTAATAATTATTTACGGATATTGGGTTGGTTTTACAAAATCTTTTTGGTGGGATGAATTACTGTCTATTCATTATGCAAGAGAAATTTCAAATCTAAATTTAAAAGAAATTTTTACACAAGATGCTAATGCACCTTTTTTTTATATTTTTTTAAATTTATTTGAACAATTATTAAAGACATTTAATTTAAATATAGATGAAAAAATTTATTTATTAAAAGTTGCAAACTTAATTGGCTTTATTCCAATACTACTTTCATACAAAATACTTAAGGAAGAAAAGTCCCAAATTGATATTAACATCGTTTTTATTCTTTTAATTTCAAGTAATTATTTTATTTATTATATTTTAGATTTAAGACCATATTTTTTATTACTGAGCTTCACTTTTTTAATTAGTGTACTAAATCTTACAAATACTTTGGAGGAAAAACATAAATACTTATTTATTTTTTCTTCAATTATTATTTCTATTTTTCATATTTATGGATTAACTTTATCAATGAGTATTCTAAGTTATCGATTAATACTTAATTGCTATCAAAAAAATTTTTATAAATTAAAAATAGATATTTTCTTTATAGTTGTATTATTTTTAGTTTTTTTCTTTTCTTATTTTTTACAAATTACTAATTCAGAGGTTATGTCGAAATTTAGTTATTTAAAATTTCACCTTTGGTTTGTGAGAGCTTTTATGACTTGGACTTTGAATGCCTCAATTTTTTTATTTTTTTCAGGTATATTTATTATTTACTTAAATTATCAAAACAGTTTAAACATAAAGTATTTTTTTAAATCTTTTTTAGATAAAGCTTACTTAAACATTTTAGGGCAAATAGTACCAATTATAATCTTATTATTTGTAATTTTAATAGTAAGCCTAATGGTATTTCCAATAATTCATTTTAGACAACTAATAGTGATATATCCTAGTTTGGCTTTAGTAGGTGGTTTATTTGCTAATATTCTATTTAAAAAAAATTTTACCAAAGTTTATTTTGTTATCTTTTTGATAATTGCAACTTTTATTAATATTAAATTTTACTTAAAAAATATCACTTACTCGGAACAAAATATTGAATGGGTTATAAAAAAAACATTTAATAAAAAATGTAAGGGTTCAAATGTTTATTTTAACGATGATGGTAGAAAAAATATATTAAATTATGTTAATCCATTGGTTAATATATATTCAAATAATTTCAGACCCATAAAACCTCTATCTGAACTCAATTCTAATAATTTTCAAATTAAGAAAAATTGTGATGTATTAATATTTAGTTTTCACACTTACAATTTAGAAGAAAATTTAAAAAATTTAAATTACAATAATTTAAAGTTAAATATAAAGTATGCGCCTAAAGTTATTAATAAAGAAACAAGTAAAGCTGGAGCAATAGTGATAGTTGAAAAAAACTAAGGCTTTATCATTAGCCTGCATGTGTAATCTACTCTGTGCATCCAAATTGACTTCTTGTCTTGAAAATAATTGTCCACAGCAGTTTTTGCTCCTTTAAAATGTCCATAATCATCTATTATTAAAACGCCCCCTTTAATTAATTTCGGATATAGAACTTCTAGACTTTTTTTAATTGAGTCGTAGAAGTCTGTATCAAGTCTTAAAAGTGATATTTTTGAAGGTACATTTTTTTCATAATTTAACGTTTCTTCTACTTTACCTTTTATAAAAATTATCTTATTCAAATTATTATTACTGTATTTTTCTATATTTTTCTTCACATTTTCTAAAGAACAATAAACTGAATTAGTATCTTTTTTATCTAAATTTGAAAATTTTTTAATCATACTATTTCCCTTATAATCAAAATCTAAATTTGAGGGTTTTGGTTGTCCTTGAAATGTGTCATATGCATAAATTTTTTTATCAATATCAAATTTATTTAAAAAATCGTTAATCAAAACTAAATTTGCTCCTTTAAAAACACCTGTTTCAACAATATCTCCCTCTATATTATTTTCTTTAATATAAGATAAAGATTGATACAAAGACCATTTGTTAGGAAGTGATGTAAGAGAAATTTCTTTTAATTTTTCAAACATTTTAAGCTCATGATCAGAAGCTTCCACAATTAAGTTCTCAACTTTTTTGTTCCAATCATTTTCAGAGATAATCCTATAATTAAAAAGTTTTAGGATATCTTTAATAATTTTTTTTATCATAAATAAAATTTTTCAAAATTTTTTATTTAAAATTTATATTTGACAACATACTTTTAACTCCATATATTGTTATATTTATTTCCAAAAATATAAGCATTTCTTCTAATTCTATTGAATTTATTTTTATTCAATCTAATTAAATTAATATTTGTAAGCCAAGAATTTAATTTATCAAAATCATTTACTAAAATTGAATTTTTGTTATTCTCTAAAACCTCTCTTATTACCTTTAGATTTGAACAAATTATTAGTTTTCCTGTTTTCATATAATCAAATATTTTCAATGGTGATGTATAATTTGAAATATCTCCTACATTTCCTGAAACTGTAATTTTTTTAGTATAAGGCAAAATACAAATATCTATTTTATTTAACTTTTTTTCTATCTTAAAATAAGGAATATATTCTGAAAAAAAAATATTTGAATTTCTATATTTTTTTTTTAATTCTATTACATCATTTTTTTCTCCACCATATACGTAATAATTATTATATTTATCAATTTCAGATAATTTAGTAATTATGTTTAAACCTCTAGACTTATATATTGAGCCAAAATATCCTACATTTAATTTTTTTTTCATGTTCTTATAATATTTAAATTTAACATTTAATGAGGATGCGTTGTGCAAAACTTGTATTTTATTTTTTAAAATGCCATATTCTGTAGAGTATATTTTTTTGAGAGTACTAGTTGTTGTAATCAATTTTAAAATATTATTACTATTTAAAAATTTTGTAAAAAAAACTAAAAATCTAACTATCCTTCCCTCAATTTTTAAATCATCATGAATTTCTACTATGTGTTTTTTTTTTAATATACATAATATAAATGATACAAAAAAATTTCTTGTAATTATAAAGTCCTGATTTCTATAATTAGATGAATAAATTGCCCATAGTGAAAAAAGATAATAATTAATACCAACCGGAAATTTTTTAAAAAATTTCAATCTAATTATTTTAAATTTTGATTTAATATTATAGAAATTATATAAATTTTTTTTATATCCAGTACTAGGTAAAATTAAAGTTACATCATGACCAATTTCTGATAAGGATTCACAAAGTTTTGCTGTTTGAAGACTGCTAGCATTCTTAGAAGGTGATGCAGAATTTGATATTATTGAAATTCTCATAGTAAAATTTTGTTTTTATTAGTTTCTTTATTTATAATAAATAAATAAATATATTTAAATTTTTTATCCAAAATTTATTTATGATATTTGCATATTTAAAAAAACTAGTTTTATATTTTGATAAAAAGTTTTTATTTTCTATTTTAATTGATACCTATATAAATGCAAAATATTATATAAAAATAAAAATAATTTATTCAAAGATAAATCAAGAAAATCAATTAATAAAAAAACACGATTTAAATAAAGAGTTGGTAGTCTCTTTAACATCCTATAATAAAAGATTTAGCACTTTACCTTTAGTTTTAGACTCGCTTCAAAGACAAACTATTAGGCCTGATAAAATTGAATTATGGATTGAAAACAAAGATATTAAATTTCTTCCAAAAAATATTTTAAAATTTAAAAATATTGATATTAAAATTTGTGAAAACGATCTTTTTTCCTATAAAAAAATAATTCCAACCTTATGTGAAAATCAAGATAGGTATATTGTAACTTTTGATGATGATATAATCTATCCAGAAAAAACACTTGAGCAGCTTGTAAACAAATCAAAAAAACATCCAGATTGCGTTATAGGTAATAGAGTTCATAAAATTAAAATTATTAATAAAACAGCAGACAGTTATAATAATTGGAATTTAAATAATTTTGAAAATAGTAAATTAAATTTTTTTACTGGAGTCGGTGGTGTACTTTACCCACCAAAATCATTATTTAAAGATGTTACAAATAAGGAATTATTTAAAAAACTTTGTCCACATAATGATGACATCTGGTTAAATTGGATGGTCAAACTAAATAATAAAAAAATAATTTATTCAGAATTCAACGAAAAGTTTATTATGATAAAAAAAATAAAAACAGGATTATTTAAAAAAAATCTAAAACAAAACTTTAATGATGTTCAAATTAAAAATATTATTAAAGAATATGGGTTTCCTTTTTATTAAAGAGCATAATTTTTTTTTATCTTTTTAAAAAATTTTTAAAATCGTTGTATTCATCAAATTCGTACCAATTTACTTTCTTTTTAATTGGAAAAACTTCGTAATTATAATTTATTAAATACATTAAAAAATTTGTTAAATCGATTTTCTTATTTTCTTTAAGAATATTCTTTAGAATTTTTTTTTTTATAAATTGTTTAACAATTTTTTTTGAGAATTTTGTGATACCAACAAATCTTCCATCTATACCATCAATTTTCTTTGCTTTTTTTCCTAATTTTAATATCTTACTTTTGTGAATTTTCAGTTCCTCTAAATCATCTAAATAATTTTTTTTTAATTTCCACTTTTTTAACCAATCAGAATCTATAATTGTAGAAATATCCTGTTTAGATTTTTTTATAATACCCACATTTTTTGCATCGAAAATTATATCAGCATAAAAAATATAATAATCATGATCCTTATATTTTTTTAGAACTTCATTAAATGAATAAACCATATTTGTTTTTGCATAACTTAGATTTTTTACATATTTGAACAAATTATTTGTTTCTTTTTTTATTAATGAGCTTTTAAAACCTGTTGCAAGAATGATGTCGTCATTTTTAAAACCATATTTTTTAATATTATCTATATTCTTGCTCAAAAGTGTTGAACCATCATTAAATCTAAATAAACATTTGGGATATTTTAAACCAGTTCTGCTGCCTAAGCCTGCACAAAGTATTACGGCTTTCATTTGTTTTTTAACAATCTTTTAAAAATTAATTCTAGTTTTTTATAATTGCTTTCTCTTTCAGGATGCCACATTACTCCAATAATATTTTTCTGTTTATGTTCAAACATTTCTATATTGCTATTGTTGTCAACAGCTTTGATTTTCAAATTTTTTCCTAGATTAGATTTATTTATCCCAAAATTATGATAGCATTTTACTGTCATTAATTTTTTTTTAAACATACTATCTTTCAAAAAAATTTTGCTTTTTATTTTCATGTGATTTTTTACTTTAATCAACTTTCCGCCATAGTAATGGTTTATAAGCTGCATACCTCTGCAAACTCCTAATAAAGGTATTTTTTTTTTAATTGAATATTTAATCAATAAGTTTTCTATATCAAACCTAATTTTTGATAATTTATCTTCTTTAAAAACATCAGACCCTCCTGGGATAATTATTAAATCTATTTTTTTGGAATTTTTTATTTTCTGTAAGGCTAATTTTTTTTTATTTGGAAGAAGAGTAAAATCAATTTTTTTTTTATTAAAAAAATTTAACCAATAATGATCAATAAAATCTATATAAGTATCATAGTGTTTTCTAAAATTTGAAGAAATTAATATTTGCATTAATTATTCTTTATTAGTTGCTCATTTTTACAATTTAAAATTAAATCTGAATAGTCTTTAATATTATTATAATTATCTTCACCTATACCAATAGCAGCTGGAACATTTAGTTCTTCACATCTGATTGACATATGAGAATTTACGCCACCATATTTGGTTATTAGTGCTTTGATTTTTTTTGAGAATATCCAATCAAACCCTGGATCTGCTTTTTCAATTAATATAATTTTATTTTTAATATTTTTAGAAATATCCTTCTCATTAATTTCAAATAATTTTCCTTTTATAATTTTTTTTGTAATAAAATTTGGTTTAGATTGTAAGATTGAGGAAATAAAAAAATCATTTTTAGTTGTTATCAAGTAAGGTAATTTTATTTTTTTGTTTATTTCGTTCTGGAAATCTTTCCTCGTCATAAATTTTAGATATTTACTTCTATTAAAACTATTTAAATTTAAGATTTCTGATAAAGTTAGTTTTGATAAATCTCTCGCTGACAGATTGTAACTTTCGCCAAATTTTTTTAAAATTTCAATTAAGTCACTTAAAGCTCTTGTAAAAACAAATTTAGAATTTTCTCTCATTTTGATTGATGTTAAAAAATAATCTATCAACTGCCTTTCGGTAAATTCTAACTGATATTTTTTTAGAAAATTATTTAACTTTTGGCACTCTTTTTTAGAAAATTTAAAATAATTTTTTGTTTTTGAAAAAAGTGGATCCATATTTTCAATTTTGTACTCTAAAATTTTATTTTTATATCTATTGATATTAATGTCATAAGTGCCTGGTCTTAAATGATAGAAATAATTATGAAAATTTTTTCTATTTTTAATGCTTAATTTTGATTTATTTTTTAATTTAATGTACTCGTTAGTTATTGTCCCTACCGAATTTAATAATTTTGAATATGTTTTATCTGAAATGATTTTTTCATTTACAAGAGATCTAACTAATTTTTTAGCTATAAATGCATGCCTGGCGTATATTGCAAAAGGAACAGTACCAAAATTTTTCAATTTAGAGATAAATCTAAAAATATTTTCTTTCTTTAAATTATTTTTATTGTGAAGATAAGAATTAATAAATCTTAATCTTTCATTTTCTAAATGATGTAAATTTTTATCTAAACGGTTGTAATCTAACTTAAAATTTTTAATTAGTTTATTCGTAAACTTTTTTAATAAATTAATATAATCATATTGTTCTTTCGCAGATAAAAATAAATAATTTTTTTTAACTTTTTTTAAAATACTTGCATCAAAACTACCATCTGTAATTTCAAATTCTACTTTATCATGTAAATATGGTTTTTTGATTAATGTAGCTGACCAATATGAAACTAATTTTTTTGTTAATTTTTTATTTATTGTATTTGGTATCATTGAGTTGAAACTTAATCGGGTATCAATATAAGGTTTACCAGCAAAATTATACATCAATGGTTTGCTCACATTTTTATACCCCATATTTTTTCTAGCTACACTCCAACTCTTGTCTGTGATTATTTTTTTATAAATTGAGTATGAAAGTTGATTTGGCTGATAACCAATTATTTCAACAGGATTCCAATCAGGCATCAGGCCAAATATTGGTAAATTTCCATATTTAATATTATTTTTAAAAATGTTATTAAATTTTTTTCTATTTATATTTAAATTTTTATGAATTATTTTTTCTGAAATTTTCCTCCAATTTTTAGAAGTTGATATTGGACGAATTTGAAAAATATTTACTAAATTATTATCATCCAGGGCAAATTCAATATCTAATGGTAATTTTGGAAATTTACTTTCAATTTCCCTAACAGCGCTGATTATTTTTTTAAATTTTAAAGACCTTATTCCTGATATATTTTTTTTAAAAACATTTAAAACTCTTGCCCCCTTTTCATTTCCTGATGTTACACTGTGTGTATTTTGTGTTTGGTCATCATAATTAACAACGTAATAATCAGTACCATCTTTCAAACATTTATTTGTTACGACACCACTAATTGATGAGTTCCCTACATAATTTTGAAACAATATCTCACTTTGTAAATAATGTTTTTTTAAAACACTTTTATATTTATATTGGTTAATTAAATT
This sequence comes from uncultured Pelagibacteraceae bacterium, assembly GCA_902587755.1. Classification (GTDB taxonomy): domain Bacteria; phylum Pseudomonadota; class Alphaproteobacteria; order Pelagibacterales; family Pelagibacteraceae; genus Pelagibacter. Next base: position 21,227 of record CACIMN010000007.1, read on the forward strand.
ATTTGCATAATAGACTATGTTTTTTTCGCAATTTTTAATATTAGTAAAACTATCAAACTCTCCAGCCATTGAAGAATTTTTTTTGTCTTCTAAAAAAAAAGATGACCTAATTGATATCCTATCATTTAAATCTTTTTTTATTTTTTTTATAATTTTATTGTTCCTATTCCAATCTTGAACTTTTACGCTTATAAATTCAGGTATATGAGATTTTTTTAAATTAAGATTGCTTAGAACTTCTAAATTTTTTGATTTTGTTGAAAATTTCATTTATATGATATTTAATATAAATTTATCATTTGTCTTATTATTGTCATTTTCCTTTAAGATCAATAGTTGAATAGATTGTTTGTATGAAAATTTTTATTATATTGGGTTCAGGAAATAGTGGAGCTGGTGCAATTCATGATTATCTACTTTCAAGAAAAGATTTTTTTAGTCCATTCAATGGTAAAGAATTTAGACTGGTGAATGATCCTGATGGAATAGATGAATTGTATAATTCATTTTATGATAATTTCAGCATAAACGGATGTGCTAACAAATTAAATAATTTTGATTTATTTACAAAAAATTTTTTTTATTCAAATTATAATAAAAAAAATAAAGTTTTAAGTAATAAATTTCTTAATTTAACAAAAACTTTCATCAATCAAATTTCTGAAATAAAATACAACGGTAGTCCTCAATTTTTTTTTGATAAAATTAGTTTATATAAAAAATTAATTTTTTATTTAAATAGGTTTGTATTAAAAAAAAATTCAAAAGATATCAAACTATTGAGTATGATTATGCCTGTGACACCAGAGGTTTTTCTTAAAGAATGTGAAAAATATTTATTTGAAATATTTAAATTAAGTGAAAAATTTAACGATGAAAAAAATATAGTAATAGAACAAGGTGGAAACTATTTTAAGCCATTAGAGTCTACGAAATATTACGGAATAAATAGAACAGTAATACTTGTTAAAAGAGATCCGAAAGCTATTTATTGGAGCATGAAAAGAAGAAATTCCCTGGCTTATCCTGGTCATGACATTAAGCTTTTTGTCAAATGGTATAAATTAATTATGAAAAAAATTAAAATTGATAAAAGTGATAATATAATTCAAATAAAATATGAAAATTTTTTTTTAGATTTTCAAAACCAAAAAAGATTACTCTGCTCAAAATTAAATCTTGATCCAAATATAAATGACAATTTTGATTTAGATTTTACGAGAAAAAATCTTTTTAAATTTGAAGAAAAATTGAGCGATAAGGAAAGGGAATTTATTGACAATGAATTAAAGGAATATGTTTAAAAAAAAAAATGTATTTTATATTGCAGATTTTTCATTACCAAATAAGTCTGCTTACTCACTACATGTGTTAAAAATTTGTGATGCTTTTAACGAAATAAATAAATTCAAAATAAAACTTTTAATTCCTCATATTAAAAAAAATTATTCCATAAAAAAAATCAAAAATGATTTTTTACTCAAAAAAAAACCAGAAATTAAATATTTTTATAATAAAAAAAAACAACTAAATTTTTTTTCGAGAGTTTTGTTTTCATTCAAAATTTTAATCTTCGTAAAAAAGATAGAGCCTGAAATTATTATTTCTAGAAGTATTGTTCCGAGTATTATTTTAGCATTATTTAATATCAAGAACACTCTAGAGATTCATTCAGAATTATCTGGATTTACAAAAATTTTTTTTTCAATTACAAAACTTAATTATGTAAAAAAGAATATTAAATTTATTTTTATAAATGAGTATCTAAGAAAAAAATTTTATGTTAATAAAAATAGATCGATTATTTTATATGATGCAGTAGATTACCGAGACTTTAGACCTTCAAATAGAAAAACTTATAAAGACTGTTGCTTTTACTCTGGTAGCTTTGCAAAAGGTAAAGCTTTGGAAATTATTATAAAAGTTGCCAAAAAATTACCTGATATAAAATTTCATTTATATGGAAATCCTGACACGATATATAAAAAGAAAGTTGAAGAATTAAATAATGTTTTTTTTAAGGGATACGTTAATTACTCTAAATTAGTGATTTTAATTAATAATTACAAAGTTTTATTAATGCCATATAAAAAAAATGTAGGTGTATTAATTAAAGATCTAAATGTAGCAAAATATTTTTCACCTCTAAAAATGTTTGATTATCTAGCTTCAGGAAAAACTATAATTGCAAGTGATTTACCAGTTTATAGAGATATCTTAAAAAATAATATTAATGCAATAATTTTAAAAGATGACGTAAAAATGTGGTCAAAAATGATTTTAAGAGCTTTAAAATCGAAAAACTATGACAATCTAGGAAAAAATGCGAGGAAAATTTCAAAAAACTATTCTTGGAAAAGTAGAATAACCAAAATAATCAATTTTCAAACTCAATAAGTTAAATTTTTAATTTTGATGAAAATTAATTTAACTCAATAAAATCTAATGCATCCTCTGAATTAATTATATTAAAATCTTTTTTAAAACTTAAATATTCGTCGAACGTTGAATTTTTTAAATCTAATTTTTTATATTCAAAATCATTTTTTAATTTTAAAATACCTAGACCATGATCAATATTACAGATTTTAAAATCTACATTAGTTGAATGTGTTAATTCTACAGCCACCTTCCAGACATCACCAGACCAGGTTGAGTATGATTGTGGAATTACCTGTTCTATTTCACATCTTGGAAGTAAATCGTGCAAAAAAATTATTCCCCCAGGATTTAGTAGTTTCATAGAATTAATACAATCTTTTTGGCACTGATCGTAATGATGAAGTCCATCAATAAATATTACATCAAATTTTAAATTTTGATGTTTTTCAAAAAATTCATCAGACGTCATTCTGAAATTGCCACCCTCCGATGGATCAACACCAAATTTTTTGTTCATCTTTAAAGGTATAGAATTAAAGACTCTATTATTTGCAACCCCTAATTCTAAATAATTACAATTTTTAAATTTAGCTACTGCTTTATTAATAAACGCAACTCTCCAATAAAAATTTCTTTCATATTTAAATAAATGAATAGTTTTTTTTTTATTAAATAAAATATGATAATATTTCATCAAATTATATTTTTCAAAAACAGGCGGTAATAAAATTTTTTTTAAATTCATATTATTTTTTAAATTAATATAAAATATTATTTATAGGTTTTTATTGTTTAATGTTCAATTATTTGTTACTAAAAAATATTTACCTCTTAAATATAATAATTAATTTTTAATTAAAAAATTATTTAATTCAACTAATTGATGTTTTAATTGATATAAATTGCAATCGTAATCATTAAATTTATATAATTTGTCAAAAAAACTGATTATTTTATTAATTTGAATTTTTAAAATTTTATTATCATATGTAACGTTTGGGTCGAAAAAATTAATCCTGATTGATTTTTTTTTATAAAATCTATGTAATAAAATGCTTCTAGGATAATTATTTGAATTTCCCGATAAAGATCCTACATCTAAATGAATTATTTTCTTGTATAAATTTGTTTTTAATAATTCAAAAGCATCATTTGATTTATTCTTAAAAGAAAATACTTTAAAATTTTTTAAATAATTAATTAATAAATTTCTAATTATTAAATTTAAAATATAATAAATTTCATCTACATGCATGTTAAAATCAGAAATTTTTAACAAGTGACGTAATTCAAAACAACTTTTTTGAGTTTTGAATTCTTTTAAAATCATTTGACAATATCGCTTCATCTCATCAGACCTAAAAATTGATTTTGGGGAATTTATTATATAACTGAGTGCTTCATAAACATCTTCGTTATCTGCTAATCCAACAAATACCAACCTTTCATTCAAAAAATTTAATGACCTAGGTAAGTATTTTATAAAGTTATAAATTGAAAAAATTAAAGGGTATTTATATTTTATTTTTTTTAAATAGCTTATTCCTTTAATATTTTTAAGGTAACCACTCTTTGACAGGGGGAAATCGTCTAATAATAAATACTTATTTTTTTGAATATTGAAATTAGATAAAAAAATTATTTTTAAATTAATAAATTTTTTTTTAATTAAATTGATTTCATTTTCAAAATTTAAATAATCAATATTAGAGTTCCATAAAAAAATATAAATCTCAAAATTATTATTTTTAAATTGATATTTATTAAATTTTTCTAAATATTTAACATCGAGAAATATAGTGCTATTATTAATATCTAATTTATTTAAATCCTTTGTAAAAAAAATTGTTTTTTTTTTAAAAACAAAGTCACAAAATAAGAGATACTCATAGATTCTGTTATCTGGACTTACAATAAAGTTAGTATCTTTTGTAACTATGCTCATTAAATTAATATATTATGAAATTTAAAATAGTATTAAATTAAACAATTTTTAAAAAATATCACTTTTAATTTAAAATAATTTTAATATTTTAATTAATTAAATTACAAGTCGTATACAAAATTTAAAATTGAACTTTTAAAATATAAATGTGAAAAAAAATACTAAAAATTATTTAAAAGAAAATCTGTGTATTATTCCAGCTAGGAAAGGTTCAAAAGGTATTAAAAATAAAAATATTATTGAATTTTTGGGTAAACCGTTAATAGAGCATACGTTTCATGTCGCAAAGAAAATTCAAAATAAATTTGATATTTTGGTAAGTACTGACTCCTCCGAAGTTCAAAAAATAGCTAATGAATATAATTTTTATTTTTTAGGTAAACGTCCATCACATCTTAGTGGAGATAAAGTTGAGACCAAGCACGTTTTAAAATTTGAATTAAATAGAATTGAAAAATTTAAAAAAAAAAAATATAGAAATATTCTTTTACTGCAACCAACTTGTCCCTTCAGAAATCATAAAAAGATCTTTTCATCCTTAAAAAAAGTAAACTCTAAAATTTACAACTCTGTTGTTTCAGTATCAGAAGTTGAGACAGCTCACCCTCTAAGAATGAAGATTTTTAAATCTAATTTTCTAAAAAATTATATTAAACAATCAAAAGAAAATATGAAACCTAGACAATCATTACCTAAGGTTTATCTTAGATCTGGATCTATATATTTATTTAATAGGAGTGTCCTGATGAAAACTAACTCAATTGTAGGTAAAAAGTGTTATGGTCTAATTCTTAAAGGTAAAGAAACAATTAATATTGATACTAAAGAACAACTAAATTATTTAAGAGTAATTTACAAAAAATAGGTTATGAAACTTCTTTGCCCATCCCCAGAACTATTTAGTGAAAAAATAAAAAAAAATTTAAAATTAAAATTAAAGTGCAATTTCTTAAAAATGAATAATCGTGAATTTAACAATAAGTGTCATGATTACGATGTAATACTTTTAAGATTTAATAATGTTTTAAAGTATAAAAAAAATACAAAAATTAAATATATTTTATGTCCAACTACAGGAACTGAGCATATTGATAATAAATTTTTTCAGGATAAGAAAATTCAAGTACTCACACTAAAAAATAAAATTAATTTTTTAAATAATATAAGATCTACGATTGAGTTTACAGTTTATTTACTTTTACTAAGTATAAGAAATATAAAACTTAAATTGAATTCAAAAAAATACATGCCAAAAATACTGTTCCAAGAGGAAATTTATAATAAAAATATTGGAATAATCGGCTATGGTAGAATTGGTAAGAAAATATGCAATATACTTAAAAGTTTTGATGCTAATATTAAAGTTTATGAAATAAATAAATTTAACAAATCAAGAAAATATAAATTTGTCAGTTTAAAAAACATACTTAAAACATGTAAAGTTATTTTAATTCATATTCCGCTTAATGACAAAAATCAAAATTTTTTAAACTCAAAAAAATTAAAATTAATTAACAAAGGTACAATTATTATAAATACTTCTCGAGGAGATATATTGGATGAAAAATTTATATTTTCTTTAGTTAAAAAAAATAAAATTTCTTATTTTACTGATGTAATTTCAGAAAAAACTTTGAATAATCAAACTAAATTAATAAATAAATTACAAAAAAAAGATAATTTTTATTATTCAAATCATATAGCTGGTTTAACTAAAGAGTCAGTTGAAAAAACAGATTTATTCATCTATAAAAATTTTCTTAAAAAAATAAAGCTTTATAAATAAATATGACTTTAAAATACATTGCTGAATTGTGTCAAAATCACCTTGGAAAATTTGAAAATATTGAGAAAATGGTTGAGGAATGTGCTTACAATGGAGCTAAAATAATAAAACTACAATATATTTTAGCTAAAAACTTGTCATACAGACCAGTGTTTGACCATGGGCTAAATGATGGAAATAATAAATTATTCATCAAAAGGCCATACATTGCAGAATATAAAAGACTTAAAAAACTCGAATTAAAAGATAAAGAAATAAAAAAGTTTGTGAAAATATGTGAGAGAAATAATGTAGAACCAGCAATAACTTGTTTTGCAAGAGAAAACATAGATATCTTAAAAGATTTAGGTTTCAAAACTATTAAAGTTGCAAGCTATGACTGTGGTTCTTTTCAGTTAATAAGAGAAATTTCTGACAAATTTAAAAACTTAATAATATCTACAGGCGCAACATTTGACGATGAAATTGAAAAAACATTTGGTATTTTAAAAAAAAAAAAAATAAATTTTTCTTTTTTACATTGTGTAACTATTTATCCTACTGCATTTAAACATTTGCATCTAAGTAGAATTGACTTTTTAAAAAAATATACAAAAAATATCGGATATTCCGATCATTCAAGGGCAACAGATAAAAAAAAAAATCTAGCATCAATGGCTGCAATATATTACGGAGCAAAAATAATTGAGAGACATATTAGAATTCTGGGAACTGATGATTCAAAAGATGGGCCCGTATCAATTGAACCAAAAGAAATTGCAGAAGTGGTAAAATTTAGTAAGTTAAACAAAATAGAACAAAAAAAATTCCTTATACAAAATGGCTTAAACTTAAATCTTATAAAAGGTAAAAAAGTAAGACAACTAAGTTTTGAAGAATTATTAAATAGAGATTATTATAGGGGTAGGTTTGCATCATTCTCAAAAAAAAATAAAAGACAGATTTTTAATTGGGATGAAACAGATTTATGATTAAATTTTATGAACCGTGTAAAATAAATAAAAATGATAATATTTTTCAATTTATAAATAAAATAAATAAATTTAAGAGTAACGAAAATTATTATCCTGTTGGAGTATATTCAAGAAATAATAAAGTCATAGGAATACTATCATTAGGAGATATCAGAAGAATTGCTTTTCAAAAAGTCAATTTTAAAAACAAAGTTATAAATCACTTAAATAAAAAAGCATTTTATATTGATATAAAATATTTCGACTCAAATTTAATAAACAGAATTAATGTATTGATGAAAAAAAAAAAAATTGAATTTATAATTACATCATTCAATAACAGCCTAAAGATAGTTAAAATATCAGATTTAGAAAATCTTCAAGAGTATAAAAAAACTACCATTGTTGGTCTTGGTCATATTGGATTACCTCTAATGGTCTATTTATCAAATAAAGTCACAAGTATTTCTGGATACGATAGATCGGACAAAAAAGTTAGAGAGTTAAAAAAAAGCAAAATTAGTTTTTATGAAAAAAATCTTAAAACAATACTTAAACAAAATTTAAAGGATGAAAAAATTGAGCTTGATTCTAATCTAGAAAATTTGAAATCTCAAAATTATGTAATATGTATTGGATCTGACATAAAAAAAAATAGAATAAATAACAATAATTTAATAAATATTTTTAAAAAAATTGGAAAAAAATTGAATGAAGGTGATCTTGTTATTTTAAGAGGTACAGTTCAAATGGAATTAAGCAGAAAAATATTAATTCCAACTCTAGAAAAAGCATCAAAACTTAAATGTGGACAAAATTTTTATTTTGCGTTTATGCCTGAAAGAATAATTGAAGGAGATGCATTATTTGAATTAAAGACTTTGCCACAATTAGTATCTGGATATTCTAATCAATGTAAAGAACAGGCACTGAATTTTGCTAAATTTCATTTTGATAAGATCATCGAATTATCTAGTTTAGAAGAGGCAGAAATTATTAAACTCGCATCGAATTCATTTAGAGACTTAAATTTCTCTTTTGCAAATGAAATAACAAGAATAGCTTCTAAATTTAATTTGAGTGGGAATAAACTTATAAAAAACTCAAATCTTGGATACATTAGAAATAGAATTTCATTACCAAGCATTGGGGTTGGCGGTTATTGTTTACCAAAGGATCCAATTTTATTTTCAAAATTTTTAGATAAATCAGATGGCTACATACTTGGCCAGGTATCAAGAAGAATAAACAGTAACAATATTAAAGAAAGTCTTAAAAGAATTCTTAAAGAGAAAAAAATATTCAAAAAAGTTCTAATACTTGGGGCAACTTTTAAAGGTTTACCAGAGACGATTGATATAAGAAATTCTCCTTCAATTGAAATTTCAAAACTTTTGAAAAAAGTATCAAAACAAATTGAATTTTATGATGTTATGCAAAGAGAAATAAAGTTAAACAATAAAAAATTAGAAATTAAATTTGTAAAAAATTTAAATATCTTAAACAACTTTGATTTAATTATTTTGGCAAATAATCATCCTAAATACGTTCAAATAATTGAGAGTGAAAAAGGAATTAAATTTAACAAGAAAAGTAAAAAAATTATCTTTGATCCTTGGTGTCTTTTAAATCAAGATTTAATACTAAAACAAAATTGGACATATATTAGTTTGTAATGAAATTAGGAATTATACCATGCAGTAATGGCATGGGCCATGTGGTGAGATCTGCAAAGCTGGCAAATATTTTAATTAAAAATTATAAAATTGTTTTTTTCTTATCAAAAAAAATAAGAATTAATTTAAATAAAAAAATAATTGTAAAAAAAGTTAGTGCAAATTTTCTTATTAAAAGAAATTACAAATATAATGTTAACTGGTACAAAAATTTTAAAAATAATTATTACGATAATATTGATTTATTTATATCTGATAATTTACCAGAAATAATTTTGATTAAAAAAAATGTACTTATATACGCTAATTTTTTTTGGCATGAAATATTCAATATACAAAATACTTTCTTTAAAAATTTAAAAAAGGAATTTAGTAAAAAAAAAATTAAAATTATTTCTAATTATTTATTTGGAAATACAAAAATTTCAAAAAAAAATACTTTCAGTGTAGGTTTTGTGGGTAAATACAAAAAAATTGATATAACTAAAAAAAAGGGCATATTGATATCATTAGGCACATCAATAATTGGATATACAGATATTTCAAAAAGTATTTTAAAGATAATTTCTCAAAAAGAGTTTTTAGATTATGAATTTTACTTAGATAAAAAATTAATTAATAATAATACTATTTTAACGAAAAATATAAAAAAAGCAGATTTCTCAGAAAATATGTTTAAAAATATAAGAGTTGCCTTTGTAAAACCAGGTTTTGGTACAATTCATGATTGCCTTGAAAGAGGCATACCTATCAACAGTTATCTATCAAGTAAAAATAAAGAATTTATTCACAATGCAAAAATTTTAAAAAAAATAAAAGTTGGTAACTATTTTTTAGACTTTAAGAAAGGTTTAAAGAATACTATTGATGTTTTTAATAATATTAAAAAAATTAAAGAAGTAAATAAAACTTGTAAAAGTTTAAGATGGAATGGAGAAAAAGATATAAAAAAAATAATAAAAAAATATAAAAAAGATATAAATAATAAAAACCTATACCTCAACTAAATGTGCGGATTTCTTGTTCAAAAAAAACTAAGTAACAATTTTAAATTAAATAAAAAAAAATTTAAGATTGCTTCTAAACTAATCTATCACAGAGGCCCTGATAGTAAGAATTATTTGTATAATGAAAGTTCAAATATATTTCACTCAAGATTAGAAATTATTGATCTAAATAAAAGATCTAGCCAACCTATGACAAGAATGGGCTATACAATTATATTTAATGGTGAAATTTACAACTATAAAAAAATAAAAAAAGAACTTGAAAGTGATTTTATTTTTCAAACGAGCTCCGACACCGAAGTATTACTTTTTTCTTATATTAAATGGAAAAAAAAGATGTTTGATAAAATCGACGGAATGTACTCCTTCATTATTTTTAACAATTCAAATGATGACCTATTTTTTGGAAGAGATCTTTTTGGACAAAAACCTCTATATTATTTTAAAGATGATAATCAAATTATCTTTTCAAGCGAAATTAAACCAATATTAAGACTAAGCAATTTTAAGTCAAAAAAGATGAAATATAATGACCAAGAAATATATAAATATCTTAATTTTAATTTCTACGGTGATGATAAAAATACTTTTTTTAATAATATTTATCAGATCCCTCCTGGAAATTTTGGATATTTCCAAAATAAAAAATTAAACTTAAATAAAATTAATTATCCAAAATATAAAAATAAAATAAATTCTAAAAACATTTTAACTCTACTTAAAAAAGAAATTGGTAATCACTTAGTAGCTGATGTAGAAACAGCTATAATGATTTCTGAAGGGGTAGACTCGAAATCTATTGTAGATATTAGTAAAAAATTCTATAATCAAGATCTTAAACTTTTCAATTTAGAATTTGAAGATTTCAATAACAATGAATTTCGCAATAAATACCTTAAAGTCAAAAAAAATTTACATTTTTCAAAATTTTTAAAAAATGAAATGTTTAGCTATTTAAATAAAAGTTCGGAGATTTGTGAATCTCCCCCATTAAGTCTTTTTACATTGGGAATGGTAAAACTTTTTAAAAAAATAAATAATAAAAATATTAAAGTTGTATTAAACGGCCAAGGTGTTGATGAGGTATTTGGAGGATATAATATTTATTTTTCTAAAAAAGATTTTGATAAAACCTATCATCCCGATGGAACAGCAATTTCAAGTGATAGATCAATTTATAAAAAAAATTTAAAAAATCGCTATAATTCAAGTAAAAATATCATTGCTTATAGAAAAGATATGGCTTTTAAGTCAAAAATACCAAAAAATTTAATTCAAATTGATAAGTTATCAATGAATAGCTCTGTAGAATGTAGATCTCCTTTTTTAACGAAAAATATTGCTGGCCTATTTGATAAATTAAAGTTAAGCCAACTACAATACAAGGAAAACAAAAAATATATTTTTAGAAAATCTTTATATGAATTTACAGAAGATAAATTTTACTTTAATGAAAAAAAATTTAAACAAGCTCCCCAAACTGAATATATGTTAACTTTAAATAATTTAAGTAAAATTAAAAAGATTATTAAACAAAAAAATAATTGTGACAAATATTTTAATAAAAAATTGTTAAAAAAATATTTTGAGGATTTTAAAATTTTAAATAACAATGGATTTGTTATTTGGCAGTATCTTAGTTTAAATTCATTTTTAAATTACTTTAATAAATTCAGATAATTTTATCTTTTAAGATTTTATTAAAAGTTTTTATTTGTTCCACAAAGGACTTGGGTTTACATAATTTTTTAGATAAATATGACGTACAATTCCAAATATCATTATAATTTTCTTTTTCATATTCAAATAAGTTACTATTGGAGTTTTTTACATCGCTAGTAACTGCAAAAGATAAGTATAACATGTCTCTAAAATTATCATTCTTCGGGGAAGATGCTCTATGAAGACATTGAGGAGTGCTACATACCAGCATATCACCTATTAGACCAGTATTTTTAATTAAACCTAATTCTTTCTCATTTTTAACATTATAGTCTGATCTATCTTTATAATTATTAAATTTAATAAATTTTCTAGAATTTGATTTAGAATAGAAATACATCGGACCTCTTGACTCATCAACGTCATGCAAATTTATGAATATTTTAAAAAAATTCATTAAATAATAATCTACATGATAATTATTTGAGTATACATTCTCTTTATGTTCTATCTCTTTTTCAATTGGTAAAATTCTAGTTATTTTTGCATCTATTAAATACATTTTAAGATTAAAATATCTTTGAATCTTTGCTTGCAAATTTTTGAACTTGTTAGAATTTAAAATTATTTTAATCGCATCTATAATTTTTGTATTCAAACAGTAAATAAACTCGCTTTGTCTATCTATTTTTTCACATGTTTCTAGTAAACTTTTTAAATGAATTACCTCATTTTTAAAATTTATATTTGGTTTAAAAAATCCATTTTCATGAAAAAATTTTATTTCATCGTCAGCATTTTGTGTATTTGTTATTAATTTATTGTAAAAATAATTAAACAATGAATAGGTTAAAGTATTAGGGAGATTAAATAGATATACGCTAGATTTTTTATTTAGTTTATGCAATATAGACATGTTTTATTATTTGTTATAACAGATCCTTTTCACAAGTATTTAAAATTTATATTATCTAAATATTTATATTATATTTAAAATTATGTTCAAAAGAAGAATTTACACAGTTGTAGAAGTTAAAGAAAGAGAACTTCTAGCAAAAATTCTCTTTGCGGTTCAAATGGCAAAAAAAGATTATTCAATAGTATTGGGAAAGAAAAATAGCCTATTCAATTATTCGAAATTACTACAGACTGGAATATTTTTTTTTAAAGGAATGGGAAAGAACAATATTAAACCTATGAAAAAGTTAATGAAACTTGGTCACAAAATTGTTGGATTCGATGAAGAGGGTTTGGTTATGAATCAAGTTGAAACTATACCAGTTAGAATAAACAAAGATTGTTTAAATATGGTTGAGTATTTTTTTACTGTTGGGAAAAATCAAAAAAAAAACACACTAAAAGTTTATCCAAAATTTAAAAATAAGGTTCATGAAATTGGTAATTCAAGATTTGATTTATTAAAAAAAAAATACAGAAATTATTTTAATGATGAGATAAAAAATATTAAATCTAAATATGGAAAATTTGTTTTATTTCCATCTAAGTTCACAATCTTAAATCATGCTCTTTTTCCTGGTATACCAAAATCTGTAAAGAAAGGTCCTGGTCGATTTGTACTAGAAAAAGATTATGAGGATCAAAAGATAATTGAGAAAAAATTGAAAAAATTTTTTAAATATTTTCCAAAAAAATATCCAAATGTTAAAATTATTATTAAACCCCATCCTATAGAAAATAAAAATTATTGGAATAAGTTAATTAAAAAAATTAATGCTAAAAACTTAATTTTAGCAGATGAAACTTTTACAACAAATTCATATATAATGGCTTCTGAGTTTAATGTTGGCAGTAATTGTCATACCTCTTTGGAGTCATACTTGTGCAATAAACCGACGATTAATATAAGACCGAGTAAAAAAGATGGTTATATTATAAATCAACTTATTCGAGCAGTAAGTGGAAAAGAAGTTTTGGAAGTTAAAGAACTTGAAAAAATAATTGTTAATTGGTTTTTCAAGAGTAAAAAATTTAATAATAAGATAACACAAAAAAATTTAAAAATATTAAATTATAATATAGAAAATGTAAAAAAAGACACTTCTTTTTATTTCGAAAAAAAAATTAGTCAAATTAAAATTAAAGAAAAAAATAAAGATAAATTTTCAAATTTTTTATTTTTAAATTTTTTTGAATTTGTTAGAAGATTTAAAAATATATATTACGGTTTTTTAACAAATGAGAAAAAACAATCCTACCAAAGTGTAAAATTTTCTAGTTTAACACTAGAAGAATTTGAAACTTATACTTCTAAAATATTTAAAATTTTAAATATAAATTCTAGAAATTATTCTGTTAAAGAAATTTATCCAGGATGTTTTTGCATTGAAAAAAATTAATTGAAACTAAAAATATAACAAATAAAATTACAAATAATGAATATAAAAATTAATTTCCCACCAAAAAAAAACAAAGCATATATTGAAAATTTTTTCAAAAAAATGGGTCTTAGCGAAATGGTTGGGTTAAGCAAAAAAAAATTACCATCCGTAAAAAGTTTGGGGAAAATAAAATCTCCTTACTTGCCAGATTTAAGAGAGCTATATAACTTATATCATTATGTGGTATTGAACAAAAGAATTACAATTATGGAATTTGGATCTGGTTGGTCTAGTTTAATTTTTAATTTAGCACTTTTAAAATTAAAAAAAAATTATTCCAAAGATTTAGTAAATTTTAGAAAAAGAAATCAATTTGAGCTTTTTATAATAGAAAATGAAAAAAAATATCTTAAAATCACTAAGGAAAAAATCCGAAAATTAAATAAATTAATTAAACCAGATAAAAAAATTAAAATTAATTTTAATTATTCTGATGTAGAGATGACTGTTTTTAATAACCAGATATCAACGCAATATAAAAAACTTCCTATATGTAATCCAGATTTTATTTATTTAGATGGACCAGATCAATTTAAAATAAAAAAAAATGTTTATGGTATAAATCTAAATCATCAAGACATGATGCCAATGGCTTGCGATATTTTAAAATTTGAGTATTTTTATATTCCAGGGACTATCATAGTGATAGATGGGAGAGCTGCTAATGCTAAATTTTTAAAAGATAACTTTAAAAGAAAATGGCGATATATAAATGATAAGAAAGCTGATCAACACTTATTTGTATTGATTGATCCAATTTTGGGTGAGATTAATAAAAAACAATTAGATTTTTATAATAATTAACCTGTTCTTGCATCAAAGAGTATATAAACAATAAATGTTAAAAATTTTAATAATTAGCACTGCAGTTTTCGTATTTTTAGAGTTTTTTGTTTTTCTACTATTTCATTTATTAAAAAAAAAATTTCAATGGCTTATTAATTCAGATGACATAAATCCAAAATTTAATAAAAAAAATTTGGATAATTTTTTAAAAAAAAATTATGATGAAACAACTGGTTGGGACAGAAAACCTAATTCAAAGGGATTTGAGATTTCTAATAAAAGAACTTATTTTACAATAAATAAACTTGGATTTAGAGGTAAAAAAATCTTTAAAAAAAATAAATTTAACGTATTTGGAGATTCCTTTGCGTTTAGCAGATATGTTAATGATAATGAAACTTGGGAACATAACCTTGCAAAAAAATATAAAAAAAATGTTTTAAATTTTGGTGTAGGAAACTTTGGTCTTGATCAAGCTTTTTTAAAATATTTAAAAATAAAAAAAAAATTAAATAAAAAACCAGTAATTTTTTGTGTGGTACCAGAAACTATAGCAAGGGTTTTTTCTTATTGGAAACACTATAGAGAATTTAAAAATATT
>CACIMN010000008.1 GCA_902587755.1 uncultured Pelagibacteraceae bacterium
TATTACCTGGGTTACTCCAGAGGGTAGTGGTGGTCCAAGATATGGAAATATGTAAATTAGGACAAATCTATTGCAAACTTTTTTAAAGTTTCAATAGGTACATATTTAAGAGTGTTTTCGTGAGTTCTTTTTAAAAATATTGGACATCCTTTACCGGCTTCAATTGCTTTTGCATACCAACTAGCACATAAACACCATCCATCTCCATCTTTTAAACCTGGAAACCCAAATTCAGGATGTGGAGTAATCAAATCGTTACCTGCTTCTTTCATCCACTCTAAGCATTCGGTAGTAACTTTAGCACAGACTGTATGAAGTCCATGATCATTCTCGTCAGTATTACAACAACCATCACGAAACCATCCTGTTAAAGGATCATTTGAACATTCCTCCAAGTCTTCACCTAACACATTTTTTTGTTTTTCACTCATTTAAATTTTTGTTGGGTTTGGTTGTCCTTTATAAACTTCTTCTGGATCAAATTTTTTTTCTTTTTCAAGAAATTCCATTTCAACTTTTCTTCCGTTATCAATTGGTCCCATTGGAATTGATCTGTAAAAACATGATCTATATCCTACATGACAGCTTGCCCCATCACCTATATCAACTGTTAACCAAATAGAGTCTTGATCATCATCAATTCTAATTTCAGTAACCTTTTGAGTAAATCCGCTTGTTTTACCTTTATGCCAAATAGCTTTTCTAGATCTGCTATAATAATGCGCTTCTTTAGTTTCAATTGTCTTTTTTAGAGCTTCCACATTCATGTATCCATGCATTAAAATATCTTTTGTTTTTGAGCACATAGTAATCACAGGAATTAATCCATCATTATCAAACTTAGGTGAAAGAAGATTTCCTTCCTCAATATCATAGATATTTTCTCTTTTTTTGAACATACGGGGTGATTATTTAGCACATATCTAAATATATTAAATATTTTTAAATTGAGGTATTTACTGTATAAAAAGGCGCTATGAAATTAGTAAAAGACACAGACAACAATAATTTAGAAACAAAAAAGGTTTCTGATAAAGAAGCTGAGGAAGCTATTAGAACAATTTTATCCTGGATGGGAGAAGATCCCAAAAGAGAGGGACTGTTAGAAACTCCTAAAAGAGTTGTAAAAGCATTTAAAGAATATTTTCAAGGTTATAATGAGGACGCAAAAAAAGTATTAGACAAAACTTTTGGTGATGTGGAAGGTTATAGCGATATGGTGGTTCAAAAAAATATTTCAGTTCAAAGTCATTGTGAACATCATATGGCTCCAATTATAGGTAAAGCACATGTTGCATATATACCGAATGAAAGAGTTGTAGGATTGAGTAAAATTGCGAGAGTAGTTGAAATATTTTCGAAAAGATTACAAACACAAGAAAGATTAACAGTACAGATAGCGAATAGCTTAATGGAAGCGTTAGATGCAAAAGGTGTAGCTGTTACAATAGATTCAACTCATCAGTGTATGACTATGAGGGGTATAAAAAAGGAACAAGCAACAACTGTAACTAACTTTTACTTAGGTCAATTCAAAGAAGATCTGAGTTATCAAAATAGATATTTACGATTTATCAGCACTGAGTTAAAAGACTAGTGTGTCTGACCAATTTAAAGCACTGATTCTTAATCAAGAAGGCGAAAACTTCTCACGTGAAGTTAAATCTATTGATCGAAGTTTTCTTAAGCATGGAGACGTCACTGTAAAAGTAGATTATTCTGACCTTAATTTTAAAGATGGAATGATTTTAAAAAATGGTGGACGATTAGTTAAAGAATTTCCACATATTCCAGGAATAGATTTTTCAGGAAAAGTAATTGAAAGTGAAAATTCAAAATTTAAAGAAGGAGATGAGGT
This sequence comes from uncultured Pelagibacteraceae bacterium, assembly GCA_902587755.1. Taxonomy (GTDB): domain Bacteria; phylum Pseudomonadota; class Alphaproteobacteria; order Pelagibacterales; family Pelagibacteraceae; genus Pelagibacter. Next base: position 1,859 of record CACIMN010000008.1, read on the forward strand.
AATTTTAACTGGATTTAGAGTTGGAGAGATATTCTTTGGTGGATATTCACAAATTGCAAAAGTAAATGCAGATTTTTTAGTTAAAAAACCTGAGAGCTTAACAACTAAAGAGGCTATGATTTTAGGTACAGCAGGTTTTACATCATTAATGAGTGCTTTTGCAATTCAAGCAAGGGAAAGTATTTTATTGGGAGAAAAAGTAAATGATGTTTTGGTAACAGGTGCGACAGGAGGAGTTGGCAGCGTAGCAATTATGGCTTTAACTAAAATGGGATATAACGTCTCTGCTGTAACTGGAAAAGATTCAAAATCAGATTATTTAACCTCATTAGGTGCAAAAAACATTATAAATAGGGCTGAATTTGACAAAGATCCACGACCAATAGACAAAGGTCTATGGGACGGAGTGGTAGACACAGTTGGTGGAAAAATTTTGGCAAATGCAATTGCTCAAACAAAATCAAATGGGATAATATCAGTTTGTGGAAATGCAAACAGTAATGAACTTAATACAAATTTATTACCGTTTATGTTGAGAGGTATTAAAGTTTGGGGCATGGACTCTGCTAATTGTAGCATAAAAAGAAGAGGTTTCATTTGGGGAGAAGCAAAAAATTTAATTGATTTTGATTTATTAGAAAAATCAGTTTTAACAGTAAGCTTAGAGGAATTGATTGAGACTTATCCTAAAATTTTAAAAGGTGAAATTTCTGGTAGAGTATTAGTTGATTTAAATAAATAATGGACTGGGATAAATTAAAAATTTTTCACGCTGTAGCAGAAGCTGGTAGCTTTACAAATGCTACTATTAATTTAAACCTAAGCCAATCTGCTATAAGTAGACAAATTCAATCTTTAGAACAAGATTTAAAAGTTCAGTTGTTCGAAAGACATGCAAGAGGATTAACTCTTACAGAAAATGGAGAATATGTTTTTAAAACTGCTCATGAGGTAATCACAAAACTTAAAGAAGTTGAGACATCACTGGGTGATCAAAAAAGTAAACCTTCAGGAAAATTAACTATTACAACTGTGAGAAGTTTTGGTACTCACTGGTTAACACCGAGAATTCAAGAATTTATGAGGCTAAATCCAGAAATTGAGATTGAACTAGTTTTCGATGATAAAGAGTTAGATTTAAGTACTCGGCAAGCAGATATTGGAATTTTCATGAGAAGACCAAAACAACTTAATTATATTCAAAAAAAGTTGGTAGATATTAAATATTATATTTATGGTTCTAGTAGATACTTGGAAAAAAACGGTATGCCTAAAACAGTTAATGATTTAAATAAACACAAATTTATTTCATTTGGAAAAGGAGCACCTTCACCAGTCTACAATCCAGATTGGGCTTTAAAAATTGGAATGCATGATGGAAAGAAAAGAAAATCAATTATGAAAGTAAATAGTGTAAGTGGATTACTATATGGTGTTGAGTCTGGCGTAGGATTAGCTGCACTACCAGAATATTTGGTATCAAATTCTGCAAATATAATAAAAGTCCTACCTAAAGTAGAGGGACCAATAACGGAGGCACACTTCGTATACCCTCAATCACTCAAAAATACAGCTAGGGTCCAAGCTTTCAGAAACTTCCTATTCAGTAAAATAGGCGACTGGAAGTAAGAATTTAGCAAAAATATATCCAAATAATACTTGTAAATTGCGACATTATATGCGATTGATAATCATTCGCATTGAGAATAATTCTCATTCGCAAATAATTTAGGGTAAAGAAAAGGACAAAATGAAAAAAGTAACACTTTTAGCATTATTTGCATCTTTAATAGTTTCATCTTTTGTAACTGCTAATGAGGTAAATATTTTCAATGCCAGACACTATAAAGCTGATAACGAACTTTATAGCAAATTTACTAAAAAGACTGGAATTAAAGTAAATTTAATAAATGGAAAAGCTGGTGCATTAGAAAAAAGAATTATAGAGGAGGGTGCTGACTCTTTAGCAGATCTTTATATTACTGCTGACGCAGGTAGATGTGGAGCATTTAAGGCTAAAGGAATGACACAAGCTGGTCTAGTGTCTCCAACAATTAAATCATCAGTTCCAAAAAGTTTTAGAACTACACACTGGGTTGGAGTAGCTAAAAGAGCTAGAATAATTTATTACTCACCAGAGAGAGTAACTGGAGCTGAATTATCAGGACTTACTTACGAAGGCTTAGCTGATCCAAAATGGAAAGGCAGATTAGTAATTAGAAAATCAAGTAATATTTATAATAAGTCACTTGTAGCTTCATTAATTGAAAATAATGGCAAGAAGGCTGCTGCAGAATGGTCTAAAGGAGTGGTTGCAAATATGGCAAGAACACCAAAAGGAAATGATAGAGCCCAAATTATGGCAGTTGCAGCCGGAGAAGCTGATATTGCTGTAGCTAATACTTACTACTTTGCACTTATGTTATCTGGTAACAAAGGAGCAGAACAACAAGCTGCTGCAAAAAAAGTCAAAGCATTTTTTCCTAATCAAAATGATAGAGGAACACATATGAATATTAGTTGTGCAGCTTTAGTTAAAGGAGCACCTAATAAAGCAAATGCAATTGCACTTGTAGACTTCTTGTTATCACCAGAAGCTCAAGAACATTTTACAAACAATACTTTTGAGTTTCCAATGATAGCTGGTGTATCTCCAAATCCATTGGTAGTAAATAATTTAGGATTAGATTTTAAACAGGATCTAACAACCAAAGTTTCAAGCTATGGAAAAAATCAAGCAGTAGCATTAGAGGTAATGACAGCTGCAGGGTGGAAGTAAGGAACAGGTGAGAAAAAATTTATTTGATTTTAATTTAAGTATTTCTCAAAATAACAGTCGTTCACTCGAAGGTCAGATAACTTGTGAACCATGTTTGTCTGAGTGTGAAAAAATTAAAAAAAAAATAAATAATAGAAAATTATCAGAGATCAAAAATAATGATATTGATCATATCATTAATGTTTTTAGTTCAAAAGATTAATTTTCAAAAAGTGAACATAACTCAATAGTTATTTACCCTACTATTGATTATGTTCACTGAAACAAAAGGGTAAAATGTATTTTAATAAGATAAATATTTGGTTTTTGTTTTCTTTGTTGGTATCAATTATTGTTGCTATACCAATTGTAACTGTATTTACCAGTTTTTTTGAGGATACATCGAATTATTATCAAATTCTAAAAGATACTTTCTTGTTTGAATATATTTTTAATTCACTAATTTTGCTGGTTGGTGTCTTAGTTTTAACTTTTTTTATTGGAACTACTACAGCTTATTTAGTTTCTTTTTATAAATTCCCTTTAAGTAATTTTTTTAAATGGGCTCTGATATTATCTTTTGCCGTACCTCCATACATTTATGCGTATTCTTTAACAGCTTTCTTTGAAAATTATGGAACTTTGTATTCGATATTGAAAAATGTATTTGGAGAGGCAAATTATAACCAAAGCATTCCAAAGTTTGATGGTTTAATAGGTGCTGTACTTTCGCTATCTTTTTCACTATTTGCTTATGTTTATATTCTCTCAAGAGCATCATTCCAGTATCAATCTCAAAATCTAATTGATTTAGGTAGAAATTTAGGATTTTCTAAAATGAAGTCCTTTTACTCTTTAATATTGCCAGCAGCCAGACCTGCAATAGTTGCAGGCCTTTCTTTGGTAGCAATGGAAACTTTAGCTGAATTTGGAGCTGTTGATTTCTTTTCTATAAATACCTTAACTACGGGTATTTACAATTCTTGGATAACGTTTGATGATTTAGCTTTCTCAAACAGGATATCTTTTTTTCTTCTTTTATTTATTTTTGCAGTATTCATTTTAGAAAATTTATCCAGAAAAAAGGCAAGGTATCATTCAAATACAAAAGGTGGATTTAAACAAAAAGAAAAAATTCAACTTTCAGGAGCAAAAGCGTTTTATGCATTTTCAATTTGTTTTGTTGTTTTCTTTTTAAGTTTTTTATTTCCACTAAGTCAAATGTTATATTGGACTTTAAAGTTTCCAGAAAATCTTTTCGATATACCGTTCATTACCTTGACATTAAATACACTTTACTTGGTGTTATTATCGAGTTTAGTTTTAATAACTTTTTCTTTAATTTCTAATTATGGAAATAGAGTTTCAAAAAACAAAACCTTAAATACTTTGTCTACTTTATCTATTTCAGGTTATGCTATTCCAGGAGTAATCTTAGCTGTAGCTTTTATAACTTTTATAGCCTGGTTTGATGACAACGTAGTTAAAGCATTAGGCTTTTTATCTGTTAAAAAAATATTTATTGGTTCTATTCTTGGTTTGGTTCTTGTTTATTTTATTAGGTTCTATTCTTTAGCCTTTAATGGAATAAAATCTGGATACGAAAAAATAAATATTTCAGTTGATGAAAGTTCATACTTACTTGGTTATTCTAAAAAAAAGACTTTCATAAATATTCATTTACCTTTCTTAAGAAAATCTCTTTTATTTGTGGGAATTCTAATTTCTTTAGAAATAATAAGAGAATTACCGATCACCTTGATTTTAAGACCTTTTAATTTCGAAACATTTGCAACTACGGCATATGTATCTGCTTCGGAAGACTTGCTAGAAGCTGCTGCTGTACCTTCATTATTCTTAATTCTTATTGCAAGTTTTTTTATAATGCTTACATCTAAATATATTCTGAGGGATAATGAGCAATAGCTATTTAGAAATTAAAAATGTTGATTTCACAATAAGTGGAAAGACCAAAGTAAAGAATGCATCCTTTGTAATTGAAAATGAGGGAGACACTTTGTGTATTTTAGGTCCATCAGGAATTGGAAAGACAACAATACTTAGAACCATTGCTGGCTTAGAAAAAATTGAAAAAGGTACAATTAAACTAAACGGTAAAATATTATCTTCCAAAGATCAAAATGTAGAGCCTGAGGACCGAAATATATCCTTAGCTTTTCAAGATAACAGTTTGTTTCCACATTATACAGTTGAAAAAAATATTTTATTAGGTGCTGAAAGAAATCAGGGAAAAAGAAAAAAAAAACTTAGTTTTAAGGAAATTGTAGATTTTCTTCATATAGAACAAATTTTAAAAAAATATCCGCATGAAATTAGTGCTGGAGAAGCGCAAAGAGCTTCACTTGCTAGATCACTTTTAACACAACCTGATCTCTTGCTTTTAGATGAGCCATTATCTAATGTTGACCAAAGTTTTAAAGAAGAAATTCAAGTAAGATTAAAAAAAATTTTAAGTAAATTAAAAATTACAACAATAATTGTAACCCATGACTCTTATGAAGCTTTTTATTTAGGGAATAAATGTGCAATTGTTTTGGATGGTCAAATTAAACAGTTTGACGATCCTTATAATGTTTATCATTTTCCAAACTCAGAAGAAGTAGTTAATTTTTTAAATAGAGGTATTTTAATTCCTGCAAAAGTTACAGGAGAAAATTCATTAGAAAACGAAGACCTAGGAACAATTAAAGGAAATTTCATTAAGCATTATCCAAAAGGATCAAATGTAAAATTATTATTACAGCCAGAAGATCTTGAGCATGATGATAAGAGCAATCTAAAATTGGAGGTAGTTGATAGAAAATTTAGAGGCACAAACTTTATTTACACTCTAAAAACTAACAGTGATTTATTAATACCTGTTTTTGTTCATTCCCATCATGAACATCAACATGAAGCTGACGAGAAGTTTGGAATTAAAAGACCGATTCATATTGATCACATAGTTTGTTTTTAATAAAACAAGCGAATGCTTTCAAAAAAACAATTATTTACCAGAGGTATGCTGGATATTTCTCCACATATGTTGTCAGTAATTCCATTTGGAATTATTTGTGGAGCTATCGGAGTTGAACTAGGTTTTAATCCTTATTTAGTCTATGCAATGTCCTTCATTATATTTGGTGGTGCTTCGCAAATAGTTTTTTTGCAGCTTTTATCTGGAGGTGCGTCGAGTTTGGTTGCTGTCACTTCTGTTGGTATTATTAATTCTCGTCATTTATTATATGGAGCAGTTTTATCTGAATATTTGGATAAATTATCTTTAATTAAAAAATTATTAATATCATATGTAATAGTTGACCAGGGCTTTGCAGAGTCAAATAAATTTTTTAAAAAAAATAGATCCGAAGAATATTTGCATTATCATTTAATAGGAACTGGGTGTACGATGTGGGTTTGTTGGCAAATCGCTACACTTTCAGGAATTATTTTGGGATCATTTGTTCCTGAGGAACTTGGATTAAAATTTGCAATTCCTCTGACATTTATTGCAATTGTTGTACAAGATTTAAAAAAAATTGATCATGTGATTGTAATGATTACTTGTGGTTTAAGCTCATTGTTATTTTTTGATGCACCATTTAAATCTTATATTATTATTTCACCATTTATTGCTTTGTTTGTGGCTTGGTTATTATTGAGGTTAAAAAAGTGACTTTAGTATCAATTATCTTTGCTGGTTTATTAACTTATTTCACTAGAATGACTATGGTTGCATTAATTAGTAGAGATATGTTGGGAGATAAAGTTAAAGCTGTATTAGAATATGTTCCTTCAGCAGTGTTCCCAGCAATAATATTTCCAGGAATATTTATAAATGATTTTGGAACTTTCATAGAAATGAATGATCCAAAAATTTTTGGAGCATTAGTTGCAGTTATTGTAGGTTATTTTTCAAAAAATATTATTGCAACTATTTTAGCAGGATTAGTTTCTTATTGGTTTTTAATTTTTGTGATTTTTAGCTAGCACCTAACTTAATATTGCTTCTAATATTACTATCCATTAACTTAGGTTTAGATAAATTAAGATTTGACATTATCTCAGCATATTCATCAGCGTTATTAACTTGAAGTCTTGGATTTGATTTTTTTTCATTTCCAATAGTACTTACGAGTTTTCCGTTATAATCATGTCCTGGATAAAGCAAAGTATCATCAGGTAATTTAAGTAGTTTATTAAATAAAGAATTATAAGCATCTTTTGAGCTACCATTTTGAAAATCTGTCCTGCCTGTTCCATTAATTAACAAAGTATCACCTGAAAACAAATATTTATTCATCAAAAAACTATAACTGTCTGAAGTATGACCAGGTGTATATATTGCTTTAATTTCAATTTGATCAATTTTAATTATTTCTTCATCTTTTACTTTGACTTCTACTGCATCAGCTGGTGTGTGCTCTCCCATGACTGTAGAACAATTTGTAACTTTTTTTAACTTTGAAGCACCTGTTATGTGGTCTGCGTGAATATGTGTATCAATTACTTTTACAAGTTTAAGATCTAATTCATTAAGTAAATTTATATAGCTATCAACATTCTCTATTACCGGGTCAATTATTAATGCTTCTCTACCTTTAGCAGAAGCAATTATATAAGTATAAGTTGATGATTTCTTATCAAAAACTTGCTTAAATATCATAGCTTAAAATATCACATGTACTTGTTATAATAAATCAAATATCTGTTTAACTTTCATGGGTAAACTAATTTCATTCATTATAATTTTATTAATATATAGTTTTCCTAACGTTGTAAGTGCTCATAATCATTTTCCTATCACAACTGATTCTAAACTTATGATTGAAAGAGGTAAAATTGCATATGAAAAAAATTGTGTTTCTTGTCATATGATAAATTTAGCTGGCGCTAAAAATTGGAAAGGATTGGATGAAGACGGACATAGAAAAGCCCCACCTTTAAATGGCACAGGTCATACTTGGCATCATGACGACAAAACTCTGCATGCAATAATAAAATATGGATTAGCAAAGTTAGTAAAAAACTATGAAGGTAAAATGATTGGTTTTGAGGATAAATTATCTGATAAAGAAATTGATAGTTTACTAGCTTATTTAAAGTCTTATTGGCCTATTGATAAATATGAATATCAAATTAATATGAGTAGATAATTATGACAGCTATAACATTTAATTGGTCGTGTAAGCATACTTGGAAAAGAAGCGCAAAAAATACAGCTTGGTGTGTATTAGGTTGTGCTATAGGTGATTTTGGTACAATTTTATTTTTTCAATTAACTGAAATTCCTTTTCCAGTTTTGGGAATTATGATTTTAGCAATCATTAACGGTTTGATTACAAGTATTATTTTAGAAACAATTATTTTAATGACACAAAATTTTAATTTTATTAATGCGTTTAAAACTGCTTGTGGAATGAGTTTAATATCAATGATTAGTATGGAAATTATGATGAATTTGACTGATTATGTTTTAACTGGTGGTGCCATATTAACTTGGTGGGTTGTTCCAATAATGTTAATTGTAGGTTTTTTAACTCCATGGCCATACAATTATTGGAGATTAAAAAAATACGGAGTTGCTTGTCATTAATTTAAAGCATTCTTCTCAATAAATTATCTTTAAACAATATTCTGTGGGCTATTACAGCTGAAACATGAAGAGATATTAAAGCTATAATTGTATAATTTGAATATATATGAATATTATAAAACTGATCTGCTAATTCAAAGTTATCTTTTATTCTTATCTCTTTAAAAAAAATTACTAAAGTCTCTCCATTAAATAATTTTTTTAAAATACCTGAAATTGTTATTGATAAAATTGCCACATATAAAAGGACATGGTTTAATTTTGCTATAAATTTTTGTCCAATGAAAATACTTGGATCAAGTTTGGGTGTAGGATTAAGTATATTATTTAATAACCTTAAAATTACTAAGTAAAATATAGTTAAACCTATTATTACATGAATATTTTCAAAAGTTATTCTTTCGTCACCAAAATCCAAATCAACTAGATAAAAACCTAATGGAATTTGAATTAGAAGCAATATTGCACTAAGCCAATGTAACAGCTTTGAAATAATACCGTACTCTGTTAGGGTATTTGTAAGATGCATAAATTATTTAATCATATAACTTCATCTATTAAAATATTATTGTTATCAATTTTCACTGTGCTTTTGGTCTCAGTAAGTAATGCTGAACAAAGTGTTGAAGATATTATAAAGGGGAGAAAAGCATTATTTAGTAAGAATTATAGTACTGCTAAAAGAGTTCAAGCTTTTGCTTCAAATGGAGATTTTGATAAATCAATAGAATTAATGTTAGAAATGAGCGAGAATTATAAAGTTCTGATTGATTTATTTCCTGAAAATACCAAGGAAGGATTTAAAACAGAAGCCTTACCAATCATTTGGGAAGAAAAAGATGCTTTTAATGCTCTAATGAAAAAAGCATCTGAAGATATGGTTACACTTGCATCTGTTATTGAAGATAGCGATGATATTAGAGGTACATTAAAACAATTGATGTGGAGTAATTGTAAAGCTTGTCATAGTAAGTACAGGATGCCCCATTAAAATTTGTTTTTAAGGGTTCGCTCTTTAAGCGAATACCTAAAGAGCTCCCTTTTTTAAGCCTCTTTGGCATTTTAATCCAAACGGATTTTAATGTTATTAACTTTTTGGTATTTAAAAGACTTCAGCTAAGTATCAGGTGGTGAAAGTATTAACATAAACCTCCTTCTACAAAAAAGGTAATTATATTTAATACAAATTCAATAAATTTATTTTAGTTTTGGTTAAATAAAATTCTTGAATACAACCAGTTGCTTTAGTAGATTCCCGGTATCTTATCCATCTACTTAAAATTATTTTTTATTAATCAATTCACTAATAAAATTTTCACCAAAACCTTCGTCGACAGCTTTTTGAAAATAATTTTTGTTAACTTCAGCAACTTTTTCTGCTTCAGGAAAATCTTTTAATAAGTCTTGAATATAAGTTAAATCTTTTACAGAATTACTTGCGGTAAATTTAAATCCAGTAAAATCTCCTTTTAATAAATTATCAAAAACTCTATTTAGAGCTGCAGAATTACCAGAACCAAGCTTAGCAACATCAAAAACCTTTTTTAAATCTAAACCCATTTCTTTTGCACTTTTAGCTAAATGGTTAACTAGTGCAGCATTCCCAAGAGATAAAAAATTATTTAAAAGTTTTGATTTTGCACCCATCCCGACAGTTCCAAAATGAAAATATTCTTTACAAAAAAACTTAAAATAGGGTTTGGCTATTTTAAAATTTTCATCCGATGCTCCTACTATTCCTCCTAAAACTCCTTCTTCAGCTTGAACAGGACCACCCATTACAGGACATTCAACATACTTGATATTATTTTTCTTAAATATAGCTTCAGTTTCTATAGAACCAGTTTTGTTATGAGTTGTGATATCAATAATTATAGTTTTGTTGTTTAAAATTGCTGAAATTTTTTCAGATATTGATTTTGCAATTGGGGTATTTGTTACACACATAAACAAGGCATCGAGATTTTTATCTGCAAAATCCTCGAAAGATTTTACTTCTTTTGCGCCATCGCTAATAATTTTTTCAATTGGTTTTCTGTTTTTATTTGCAATAACAAAAAGTTTATTTTTATGTTTCAAAATGTTTTTGGCTATTCCATAGCCCATATAACCAACACCAATAAATCCAATATTTTTCATATTTGTTTCAATAATTAACTTTTCTTTGTGCCTTCTGTTCTTATAAACATTATACCAAAAACAATAATTCCTACCACACCTACAATTTTATTATAATCAAAAGGTACACCAAAAATTAAGAAGTTAATAATTGTTGACCAAACAAGTTGTGAATATTGAAAGTTTGTTACAAATGATAAATTAGACAGTTGAATTGCGTAAATTATTAGAGAATGACTAACAAAACCTGCCACACCAAGTAACAATAAATAAAGCCAAAAAATATTTTTTTCTAATGGAACCCAATTAAAAAAAATAAATATACTAAATATAATTGCACCTAAAATTGAGGTATAGAATATTGCAGCAAATGGGTCATTGTCACCTGATACAAGTTTAGTAAAAAATTGATAAAGAGCCCAACAAATTGGCGGAACTATTGGAAAAATTAAATCTATACTAAATATCTTCATACTTGGTCCTAACGAGTAAATAATTGAGCCAAAGCTAAGCAACATTAAAAGTATACCCTTCGGTGTCAAAATATCTTTTAAAAAATATGCTGAAAGTAAAGAAACTATCAAAGGAGCGGTAAAGAAAACTACATATATGTCTACTAAGTCAAATTTTTGTAAAGAATAAAACATAAATGACGTTGCTGTAACCATCAATATTGATCTTATTATTTGAACCTTAAAATTTCTTTTTAAATTTACTTTAGGTTTAAAGATTAAAAAAAATATAACTAAAGACACTAGGTGAAAAAAAAATCTACCCCAAATTGCTTGAGTAACAGGCATAACTGTACCAAGGAACTTTGCTGTTGAGTCCATACATACAAACATGAAAAAGCCACCCGCAGCTAATAAAATTACATTAATTAATGATGTTTGCTGTGGCACTGTAAATTTTGTTTACATCACCACGCCTACTTGCCAAGGATTGAACTCCTCGTCACCGTAGCCGTTGATTTCACTCTTTGATTTATTTCCTGAAGCAGTATTAACAATTAGTTCAAATATTTTTTGACCAACTTCTTCAACTTTTTCTTTACCTTCAGCAATTGTTCCACAATTAATATCCATATCTTCTGACATTTTTTCAAACATAGCTGAGTTTGTTGAAAGTTTTAAACTTGGAACTGGTTTACAACCAAAACAAGATCCGCGTCCTGTTGTAAAACAAATTACATTAGCACCTGATGCTACTTGACCTGTAACAGATACAGGATCGTAACCAGGAGAGTCCATAAAATTAAATCCTTTGTTTTTTAAAGGTTCTGCATACTGCAATACATCCTGAAGAATAGAATTTCCTCCTTTTGCAACAGCACCCAAAGATTTCTCTAATATAGTTGTAAGACCACCTTTTTTATTACCTGGTGCTGGGTTATTATCCATCGAACTGTTATTGATTGAAGTATAATTTTTCCACCACTCTAATCTTTGTATCAGCTTGTCAGCAGTCTCTTGAGAGCTAGCTCTATTAATTAATAAATGTTCAGCTCCATAAATCTCTGGAGTTTCAGATAAAATTGAACTTCCACCTTTCTTTACCAATAAATCTGCAGCAACACCTAATGCAGGATTTGCAGTTATTCCAGAATATCCATCTGAGCCACCACACTGAAGAGCTAAAGTTAGATGACTTACAGGTTGTGAAGTTCTCTCCACATTGTTTGCTTCTGAAAGCAAATTTTTAATTTGAGATAATACTTTTTCGACTATTTTTTTAGTCCCACCTTCATCTTGAATTGTCAAAAAATGTATTCGGTTATGTTTCTTTAATGATTCATCAAACAAACTGACTTGGGCACATTCACATCCTAAACCGATTACAAAAACATGAGAAAAATTAGGATGATTTTTAAATCCATCAATAGTTCTTTGGAAAATTTGCATCCCTTCACTTTCTGTGTTCATTCCACATCCTGTTGAGTGAGTAATTGGCACTATGCCATCAATATTTGGGTGATCTTTTAAAATGTCAGAATATTTAATCCTTTCAACAATCATTTTAGTGACAGTCGCTGAGCAGTTTACTGTGCTCACTATTCCAATATAATTTCTAGTAGCGACCTGTCCATTATCTCTTAAAATTCCATTAAAGAAAGTATCTGCTTTTTCATCTACAAAGTGTTTTTTGTCTGTTACTTTAAATTCTCTTTTAAACTCTCTAAATTCTAGATTATGTGAGTGGACATGTTGTCCAGGTTTAATTTCATCTAATGCAAAACCAATAATTTGATCATATTTAATGATTGGTTCACCTTTTTTAATTGTTTTTAAACAAACTTTATGTCCAAAAGGGATTGGATCAATAGTACTAATCTCATGACCTTCAATTTTTGTTTTTTCAGGGATTATGAATTGACTAACACCCACATTGTCATTCTTATTTAAAACTATTAGATTATTCATAAAATTATTATATAACTATAAATCTAAAGAGACCATTAAACAATTATGCCTAAAAAAAGAAAAAAAAGTTTCAGAAGTCAGCAGTGGTTTAATAACCCAAAAAACCCAGATATGACGGCTTTGTATCTAGAAAGATATTTAAATTATGGTCTAACTAGAAAAGAATTACAATCTGGAAACCCAATAATAGGAATAGCTCAATCTGGTAGTGACCTTTCACCATGTAATAGGCATTTTATGTCACTAAGTAAGAGAATAAAAGATGGTGTCAGAAGAGCAGGGGGTATACCCATGGAGTTTCCAACTCATCCAATTCAAGAAACAGGAAAAAGACCAACAGCAATGTTGGATAGAAATCTTTCATATTTATCTTTAGTAGAAGTTTTATATGGTTACCCTCTTGATGGAGTAATATTAACAACAGGATGTGATAAAACTACTCCTGCAGCTTTAATGGCAGCTGCGACTGTGAACATTCCTGCAATAGTTTTATCTGGTGGCCCTATGTTAGATGGAGTTTATAAAGGAAAATTAGCTGGATCAGGAATGGTAGTTTGGGAAGCTAGAAAAATGTTAGCTAAAGGAGAGATTAAATATGAGGAATTTATGGATATGGTTTCATCATCCTCACCAAGTGCTGGCCATTGTAATACAATGGGAACAGCTTCTTCAATGAACTCAGTAGCAGAAGCATTAGGAATGTCTTTACCAGGAGGTGCGGTTATTCCCGCTCCTTACAGAGAAAGAGAGCAAATTTCATACGAAACAGGAAAAAGAATTGTTGGAATGGTTTATGAAGATTTAACTCCATCAAAAATTATGACACGTAAAGCTTTTGAAAACGCAGTAGTAGTAGCTAGTGCTATAGGCGGATCTAGTAATTGTACAGCCCATTTAAGCGCTATCGCAAAACATATGGGGATTAAATTTGATCTTTCTGATTGGCAAAAACTTGGGCACAACATTCCCCTATTGGTAAATTGCCAACCTGCAGGAGAATACTTAATGGAAAGTTTTCACAGAGCTGGAGCAATACCTGCAGTAATGAAGGAATTAATTAAAAATAAAAAAATTCATACAAACATAAAAACAGTTACGGGTAAAACTGTAGGTGAAAATTTAAGAAAGAAAGTTGATATAGACAATAAAGTAATTAAAACTTTTAAAAATGCATTAACTGAAAAAGCTGGTTTTTTGGTTATGAGAAGTAATTTTTTCTCTTCTGCTATAATGAAAACATCTGTAATTAGTAAGGAATTTAAAGATCAATACTTATCAAATCCTAAACACCCTAATGTTTTTGAATGTAAAGCTATAGTTTTTGAAGGTCCCGAGGATTATCATAAAAGACTCAATGATAAAAAATTAAAAGTAAATGAAAACTCAATATTAATTATTAGAGGTTGTGGACCGGTCGGATATCCTGGATCAGCAGAAGTAGTTAATATGCAACCACCTGACAGGTTATTAAAAAAAGGAATAAGACATTTACCAACTTTGGGAGATGGTAGACAGAGTGGAACATCCGAGAGTCCATCAATACTTCATGTTTCACCAGAATCAGCAGTAGGTGGAGATCTAGGCATTGTTAAAACTTACGATAAAATAAAAATAGATTTAAATAAAAGAAGAGTTGATTTATTGATTTCTCAAGCTGAATTTAAAAAAAGAAGAAAAAACAAAAAACTGTTTAAGCCAAAAAACCAAACTCCTTGGCAGGAAATATTTAGAAATACTGTTGGTCAATTGGATGATGGTGCATGCATTAATTCTCGAGGTAAATATTTAGACGTATCACATACCAAAGGTTTACCAAGAGACTCTCACTAATGAGGCCAAAAATATTAGTTTCCAGAAAAATATCAGATTTAGCAGAAGAAAAACTTCAAAAAGAATTTGAAGTAACTTTAAATCCAAAGGACCAACCCATTCCAGAAAGCGACTTAATAAAAATTGCAAATGATTATGATGGAATGATTTCAACTGGTTTTGATAAAATTACAGAAAATTTTTTTAATAATTTAAATGGTAAATTAAAAATTATTGCTCAAGTTGGTGTTGGTTATGACAATATTTCAATAAAATCTGCAAAAGAAAAAAAAATTAAAGTTACAAATACACCTAATGTTTTAAACGAAGCAGTAGCAGAAACAACTATTCTTTTAATTCTGGCAGCTTCAAGAAGAATTGGTGAAGCATACAATCTAGTGAAAACAGACAATTGGAAAAATCAAAAACCTGATCTTACTAAATTTATGATCGGAAACTCTGTTACAGGTAAAACTTTAGGTATCATTGGTATGGGTCGTATCGGAAGAATGGCTGCAAAAAGTGCTAAAGCATTTGGAATGAAGATAATTTATCATAACAGAAATAAACTATCTGATGATCAAGAGGATGGGGCACAATATTTTTCTGATATAAAGTCTATGCTACCTCAGTGTGACTTTCTTAGTATTCATACGCCAGCAACATCTGAGACCAAACACATATTAAATGCTTCAACTGTAAATTTATTACCTAAGCATGCTGTTGTTATAAATACCTCAAGAGGGTCAACTATTAATGATGATGATTTAATTGATGCTCTTGAGAATAAAAAAATCTATGCAGCTGGTTTAGATGTATTTAATAATGAACCTAATTTAGATAAAAGATATTTAAAATTAGATAACTGTTTTGTTTTACCACATATTGGTAGTGCGACTCATGAGACTCGATTGGCAATGAGTATGATGGCTGTAGATAACATTTATTGTTTTTTTAATAAAAAACCCCTAATTTCTGAAGTTGTTTAAAACAACTGAGAGTTGTTAGTTTAGATAATATATATAATTTCTATATATAAACATTAAACGAATTCGTTGATCTCAAAAAACATTTGTGATTAAATTTCAAAAAAACACAAACGAGAGGAAGATAATGTTTAAACTTATATCTAAAACTATAGCTGCAGTAGCTATTGTTTCAGTTGCTTTATTTGGCTCTGCTCATGCAAAGACTTTAAAGATTGAAACACACTTTACTGCTAGTTCACCAAATGGTGAGGTTGCCGCTCAATTCGCTAAAAACGTTGAAAAGTTTTCTGGCGGAAGCTTAAAAGTGCAAATGTTCTATTCATCGTCAGTAACTGGTAAATCAGCTGAGGTATTTAACTCTGCACAAACTGGAATTATTGACTGTGATATGACTGGTGCAGGATACCAAACTGGTAAAAATGCTGCATTTCAATTTGCAGGAGATGTAATGGGTGGGTATGATAACCCTTATCAACAATATGAATTCCTAAATTTCCCAGGAGCTCAAGAAGCTGTTGATGCACTTTATAACAAATATGGAATGACTTTGATTGGTTGGTGGATACCAGGACATGAGTCTTTAATTTCTAGCAGACCAATTCCAGATGTTGCTTCATTGAAAGACTTTAAATTTAGATCGCCTCCAGGAATGGAAAGTATGATCTTTACAGCATTAGGTGCTAAGCCAATTGTTATGGACTTTGGTGAAGTTCCTACAGCTTTACAAACTGGTCTAATCGATGGTGCAGATTACTCATCTTTAGCGACTAATTATGCAGGTGGACACTATGAGCAAAATAAATATGCTACTTATCCAGGTTTCCACTCTATGCCAGCTGACCACTTAGCTTGTAACACGAAAGTATGGAACAAGTTAAAACCTCATGAAAAAGGTGCAATGTTAGCTGCAATCGAAATCTGTGGAAGAACTATCACTAGTTTGGTTGAAAGAAAAAATGCAGAGGCAGTTAAAGCTTTAAAAGAAATGGGAGTTACTCTTCATGACTGGTCTAAAGAAGATAGAGCTAAATTTAGACAAGCTGCACTTGGTGCTTGGGAAGAATGGAAGACTAAATCACCTGAGGCTGCTGCACTTATAGAGATACATAAAGCTTACATGAAAGCTAACGGTATCCTATAATAAATAGTATATAAAAAAGCTTGAAGGGCCTGAAAAGGCCCTTCCTTAATAAAATTTTTAACTTATGCGTGACAAAGAATTGCAAGATAAACAGTTACAAGAGCAAAGTGAAAAAGTTGCAAGTAAAGATGATTTTCCAATAAATTGGATTGATAGAATTTCATTATTTTTAAGTCACACCATCAAATATTTAATTCCTATAATAGTAGTTGTAATGATGTACGAAATTTTTATGAGATATGTTTTATTTAAACCAACATTGTGGGCTAACGAATTATGTTTATGGTTGGCTGGTGTTTGTTATTTAGTAGGCGGAATATATGCTACAAGACTAAGAAGTCACATTAGAATAGTATTATTATATGATTATGTCAGCAGACCAGTTCAGAGAATTTTTGATTTAATAAGCACTACTATAATTGTGGTTTTTGCTGCAGCTGTAATTTATGGCGGTTTTGAGGATGCACATAGATCGTTCATAAATTGGGAAAGATTTGCAACTTATTGGGATCCACCAATTCCAGCTACTATGAAACCTCTTACACTGATATGTTTATTTCTTATTGCGCTTCAGTCTGTAAATAATTTAATTATTGATTGGAAAAATCCTAAAGAAAAACAATACCAACCAGCCAAAGATTTAAAATAAGATGGAATTTGAGATAGGTACACTCTCGATCATACTTATTGTTGGACTATTAGCTCTTATATCCATTGGTGTTCCAATGGGATTTGCATCTGGTTTTATGGGTGCAGTTCTTGTATTTTTATATATTGGCGAACATGCACTGGGAATTTTACTCTCAAGATACTATTCTCTTGTTGTTACTTACTCTTTTTTATCAGTTCCTTTGTTTATATTTATGGCCTCATTACTTGAACGCTCGAATATTGCGAGAGATTTGTATGATGCTTTAAATGCTTGGTTAAGAAAAACTAGAGGTGGAGTAGGAGTCGTAACTGCAATCATGGCAACAATTATGGCTGCAATGAGTGGAATTATTGGAGGAGAAATAGTTTTATTAGGATTGATTGCGCTCCCTCAGATGTTGAGATTGAAATACGATCAGGATATGTCTATAGGTATTATTTGTGCCTCAGGTTCTTTGGGTACAATGATTCCACCATCTATTGTTTTAATTATTTATGGATTAACAACAGAAACTTCAATTACGATGTTATTCCAAGAAGCAATTGTTCCAGGTTTAATGATTTCAGGATTAATTATTACTTACATTCTTATCAGAACAAGGTTGCAACCTCATCTTGCACCACTAAGTGACGAACCAGCTTTAACTTTAAAAGAAAAAATGTCTTACCTTCCAGGTCTTTTGCCACCAATTGGTATTGTAATAATTGTTTTAGGTTCAATTTACTCTGGTATGACTGGTATAACAGAGGCAGCTGGAATGGGTGTGGTTGCTACTTTAATAATAATTTTTGCTAGAAGAGAACTTACATGGTTTTTATTCAAAGACGCATTGGTTAGAACATTTAAAGCTTCTGGTACGATTTTAACAATTACTTTTGGGGCCACAGTGCTTGCAGGTGCTTATTCACTTGCTGGTGGACCAACTTATGTTGCTGAGACTATTTTAGCTTATGACTTAAAACCAATGTATTTAATTTTCATGATGCAAATAATGTTTTTAATTATGGGTGCATTTATGGATTGGGTTGGAATTGTTTTATTAGCAATGCCAGTATTTTTACCAATTGTTATAGCGCTTGGTATGGATCCTATTTGGTTTGGAATTTTGTTCTGTGTAAACATGCAAGTTTCGTTTTTAAGTCCACCATTCGGTCCAGCAGCTTTTTATTTGAAATCAGTTGCACCTCCACATATTTCTCTAACAGATATTTTCAGAGGTTTTGCCCCATTTATAGTAATCCAATTAATAGTATTAGCTTGTGTTATGTTCTTTCCAGAGGCAATGACACAAAATTTCCACGAGTTTAAGCCTAAGCCATGATTAAAATTGGTTTTATTGGAACAGGTCTTATGGGCCTTCCAATGGCAAAAAATATATTAAAATCAGGATTGAAATTAAGTGCATTCAACCGAACAATAAATAAAGCTGAACCTTTGAAAGAGTTTGGTGCACAAATATCAAAAACTTTAAGTGAAGTTGTTAAAGATAAAGACTGTGTAATTACTATGTTAACAGATGATAGTGCTGTTGATGCGATTATGAATAATTCAGACTTTTTAGATAATTTAAAATCTGGATCAACAGTTATTGATATGAGCTCTGTCAAGCCAACCACTGCAACAAAATATGGAAATACTTTAAAGTTAAAAAATATAAATTATTTAGATGCCCCAGTTTCTGGTGGGACTATTGGAGCAGAGGAAGCATCTTTAGCAATTATGGTTGGAGGTCAACAAAGTGTATTTGATAATTCTCTAAATATTTTAAAAGCAATGGGAAACCCAACATTAGTAGGACCTGTGGGAAGTGGACAAGTCTCTAAATTAGCAAATCAAATTGTAGTAGGAGTTACAATAGGAGCAGTTGCAGAGGCAATAACCTTGTGTGAAAAAGCTGGTGCTGATCCAGTTAAACTAATCAAAGCCCTCTCTGGAGGTTGGGCAGATAGTAAAATTTTACAAACTCATGGAAAAAGAATGATAGATAAAGATTTTAGTCCAAAAGGTAAAACCTCAACTCATTTAAAAGATATGAATAACATATTAGAGTGCGCAAATTCATATAATACTCATTTACCTATTTCAAATTTAGTGAAAGAAATGTATAAAACTTTAGTCGATAATGGTCATGGAAATACTGATCATAGTTCACTTTATAATGAAATCGAAAGGATAAATAAAAAATGAGTGGAAGATTAGAAGGAAAAAAAATTCTTGTAACAGCAGCAGGTCAAGGTATTGGAAAAGCAACAGCAATTGCATTTCATAAAGAAGGTGCTCAAGTTACTGCAACTGATTTAAATCATAAAACTTTGACTGAATTAAATAAAGAATATCCTGAGATTAAAGTTCAAAAGCTAGATTCAACAGACAACAATGCAATTTTAGAATTTACTAAAACATTAGATAAAGTAGATGTTTTATTTAATGCAGTTGGTTTTGTTCATCATGGGACAATATTAGAGTGTGAGGAAAAAGATTGGGATTTTTCATCAACTGTTAATGTCAAATCTATGTATTTTATGTGTAAAGCTATTTTACCATTAATGATTAAACAAAATAGTGGAAGCATCATAAATGTATCATCATGTGCATCAAGTTTAAAAGGTTTTCCAAACAGATTTGTTTATGGAGCAACAAAAGGCGCAGTAATTGGTTTAACAAAATCAATAGCTGCTGACTTTGTTAAAAAAAATATTAGATGTAATTCAATTGCACCTGGAACAGTATTTTCTCCATCTTGGCAAGATAGAGTTAATCAAAGTCCTGATCCTGTTCAAGCAAAAAAAGATTTCATAGCTAGACAACCTATGGGAAGACTTGGGACTGCTGAAGAGATAGCAGCAGTAGCTGTATATTTAGCAAGTGATGATGCAACATTTACAACAGGGACAACAATTTCAGTTGATGGTGGAATTTCAATATAATTAAACAACAAAAGGATAATTATGAGATTATTAAGAATAGGACAAAAAGGAAGAGAAAAGCCAGGTCTTTTAGATAAGGATGGTAAAATAAGAGACATTAGCTCTCATGTTAAAGATTTAAACCCCGATTATTTAAATTTTGAAACTATTTCTAAATTACAAAATGCCGATTTGTCAACTCTACCAGAGTTATCGCCGAATGATCGGATTGGATCTTGTATTACTAAGCCAGGAAAATTTGTTGCAATTGGATTAAATTATTCTGATCATGCAGCTGAAACTGGTGCCGAGGTTCCATCTGAACCAATTACTTTTATGAAAGCTACAAGCTCAATTAATGGACCCAACGATGATATTGAAATAGTTTCAGGATCAAAAAAACTTGATTGGGAAGTTGAATTAGGAATTGTTATAGGAAAAGAAACAAAACATATTTCTGAAAGTCAAGCTCAAGATCATATTTTGGGTTATTGTTTAGTAAATGATATTAGTGAAAGAGAATGGCAAATTGAAAAAATGGGTCAGTGGGTTAAAGGAAAATCACACGACACTTATGGACCAATCGGACCTTACTTAGTTACAAAAGATGAAATTACAGATGTGAACAATTTAAAAATGAGTTTGGATGTTAATGGCACAAGAATGCAAACAGGTAATACTAGTACAATGATATTCAATGTTGATATTATTGTGTCTTATTTAAGTAAATTTATGTCTCTTCAAGCTGGTGATATAATCACAACTGGAACACCTCCAGGTGTTGGAATGGGAATGAAACCTCAACAGTTTTTAAAAGCTGGGGATACAATGAAATTATCAATTGAAAATTTAGGGGAGCAAAACTCTAAGGTAGTTGCTTTATAATTTTTTGTGAAAATAACTTCTGTTAAAAGTCATGTACTTAAATATGAGTTAGATAAAGAATTAGGTTATTCGCAACAATATTATAAACACCGTACAGCTCATTTAGTTGAAGTACAAACTGACGAAGGTATTACTGGATGGGGAGAATGTTTTGGCCCTGGAAGTATAGCCTTAGCTAATAAGTTTATTGTTGAAAATGTTATACAGCCCCTGGTGATTGATGAAAACCCTTTAAGCAAAGAACATATTTGGCAAAAAGTATACAATCTCTTGAGAGATAGTGGTCAAAAAGGTATGCCAATTCAAGCATTATCAGGAATAGATATTGCTTTGTGGGACATACTAGGCAAGAAAACAAAAACTCCTCTCTACCAACTTGTTGGTGGAAAATGTAATGACAAAGTTCCTGTGTATGGATATGGGATGATGTTGCAAAACAAATCAGTTGATGAGTTAATTTCATTATTTCAAGAAGAAGCAAAACAGATTAAATCAAAAAACTTTAAAGCTATGAAAATGAAAGTTGGATTGGGTCCAAAAGAAGATTTAAAGTTAGTACAAGCAGTTAGAAACTCTATAGGTAAAGACTTTAAATTAATGGTTGATGCAAACCATGCTTATAATTTGAAAGATGCTCTTTATGTTGGGAGAGGACTTGATGAACTAGATATTTATTGGTTTGAGGAACCTGTTGCTCCTGAAGATTACAATGGATACAGAGAATTGAAAAAAAAAATATTAACAAGTGTTGCTGGTGGTGAAGCAGAATTTACAAAGTATGGTTGGAATAAATTAATTGCCAATGAATGCATTGATATAGCTCAACCAGAGGTATGTGGGTTAGGTGGCATCACAGAATATTTGAAAGTTGCAGCTATAGCACAAGCTAACTTTATTCCAGTTGTCAATCATGTTTGGGGATCTGCTGTTAGTATTGCGGTCAATCTTCATTTATTGACTGCACAACCTGATATGCCAGGGGGATTATTCCCAACAAAATCAATGTTAGAGTTTGACACGACAGAAAAAAATATCTTTATAACAGATTTACCAAAAGAGAATTTTTCAATTTTAGATCAAGTTAAAGAGAATAATGGATATGCATCAGTGACAGACAATGTAGGTATTGGTATAAATCCAAATGAGGACTTTATAAAAGAGTT
>CACIMN010000009.1 GCA_902587755.1 uncultured Pelagibacteraceae bacterium
TCCTGAGGGAGAAAAATTAGCTAAAAAGTTATGTAAAAAAACTTTTGCTGATTATGTAATTTTTCAAAATAGTGGAGCTGAAGCTACGGAAGCAGCAATTAAAGTTGCTAGAAGATATTTTTACTCAATAGGTAAACCCGAAAAAAATAGAATTTTATGCATTAAAAACTCTTTCCATGGAAGAACTTTAGCAGCAATTTTTGCTAGTGGATCAAAGAAAATGACTGAGGGGTTTGGTCCAAAGGTTACAGGTTTTGATCATTTTAATTTTGGAGATCATAATTCTCTTACAAAGAAAATTAACAAGAATACAGCTGCAATTATGGTTGAAACTATTATGGGTGAAGGTGGTATAAAAGTTATCCCTGATTGGTGCTTAAAAGAATTGAGATCATTATGTAATAAGAAAAAAATATTATTAATACTTGATGAGGTTCAATGTGGAATAGGAAGATCTGGTGATTTCTTTGCTTTTGAAAAATCAAAAGTAAAACCTGATATTGTACCGATTGCAAAAGGAATAGGTGGAGGATTTCCTATTGGAGCAGTTTTAATGAATAAAAAAGTTGCATCAGGCATGACTCCAGGCACTCACGGATCAACATTTGGTGGAAATCCTTTGGCGATGTCTGTTGGAAATGCAGTAATGGATATAATATCAAAAAAAAAATTTTTAAATAATATTAAAAGTTTATCAAAATATTTTTTATTTAAATTAAATAAAATTCAGAAAAAATATCCAAGTGTTATAAAGCAAATAAGAGGAAAAGGTTTATTAATTGGTATACAATTATATAAAGACCAAACTGAATTTATAAAAAAATTAATGGATAATCAGCTATTGACTATTCGTGCAGCCGAAAATGTTGTTCGTATTTTACCTCCTTTAAATGTCAAAACAAAAGAAATAGATATAGCGTTAGAAATAATTGATAAAGTTTGTTCAGAAATAAAATAATCATGAAACATTTTATAAATCTAAAAGATATACCCGCAAAAGATCTGAGAAAGATTATTACTGACGCAAAGAATAGAAAAAGTTTAAGAAAAAAACTAAGCACATTAGAGGTTGACAAGGGCGCGCCCTTAAAAGGTAAATTATTAATTCAAATGTTTGAAAAATCTAGTTTGCGAACTAGATTAAGCTTTTATCTAGCCATCAAACAACTTGGTGGAGGTACTATGACCTTGAGATCCAATGAGCTTCATTTAGGTCAAGGTGGAGAAAGTATTGCTGATACGGCTAAAATTCTTTCAACTTATGGCGATGGATTTATGCTTAGAACCGATAGTAATAAAAAGATTGAAAAATTTGAAAAGCATTTATCAATACCTGTAATTAATGGCTTAAGTCCATCATCTCATCCAACCCAAGTTTTATCAGATGTTTTTACAGTTGAGGAAATAAAGAAGAAACCTATTTCAAATTTAAATATTTGTTGGATAGGTGATTCCAATAATGTTTTAAATAGTTTAATAGCTGCCTCAGTAAAATTTTCCTTCAAGTTACATATTGGTTGCCCTAAAAAATTTGAACCAGGAAAAGAAGTTACATCTTGGGTTAAAAAAAATAATAAAAAAATTTATATTTTTAATGATGTAAAAAAAGCAGTCTCTGGAGCAGATGTAATTTTTTCTGATAAAGTAATTTCTTTAAATGACAAAGTTAATAAAAAGAAAAAAATAAGAGCATTTAAAAATTTTAAAATTGATAAAAAGTTAATGAGTTATGCAAAAAAAAATTGTATTTTTTTACATTGTTTGCCTAGAGGTGATGAAGTAAATGATGACGTTTTTTTAGGTAAAAAATCTCACGTGTGGCAACAAGCACTCAATAGAGTTCATGTTCAAAAAAGTATTTTGTTATATTGTTTTGGAAAATTAAGGTAATGGTAAGGGGCTGTCTGAATTTTCATTTAGATATTTTATTACAGAGGCTCTATCTTTTTCTTTTCGTAAACCTGCGTAAGCCATCTTTGTTCCCTTAATCCATTTTGCAGGTTTTATTAAAAATCCATTTAGCTCTTCAAAAGTCCATTCTTTATCATACGCTGCTAAAGCCTTAGAATATTTATAATCCTCAATCCCTCCAACTTTTCTTCCTACAACATTATATAGAGCTGGACCAATAGCATTCTTCCCTCCCTTAACAATTGAATGACAAGCTGCACATTTTTTAAAAACTTTTTCACCATGCGCAACATCTCCCATTGCCATTAGGGCTGATATATCAATTTTATCTGATGTTGTACTTGAACTAGTTGTGGATACGGTGGTTACAGTTTCTACTTCGACTGAATAACCTGGTATTTCAGGTTTCTCTACGTGAAATATAACATCAGATAATTTTCCAATTCCAATAACAAGCAAGGCAACCATTAAAACTGCAGCAACTATTTTGTTTATTTCAAAAGAATCCATTTTTTCTAAATTTTTGTAGTGAACGTATAACATGATAAATTAAAAAAAAGCTAAAATTTAATGTATAAATTTGCCTCTATAGTTGTTTAATGAGTATAATAATTTGAAAATATAATGAAAACTTTAGTGATTATACCTTCAAGGATGTCTGCAACCAGGCTCCCAGGTAAACCCTTATTAAAAATTAAAGGTTTATCAATTATATCACATGTGTCTAAATTAGCAGAAGAAGCCAATATTGGAGACGTGATTGTAGCTACAGAGGATCAAGAAATTATTGATGATGTTAAAAGTAATGGTTTCAATGCTATTTTGACCAGCAATAAACACAAAACAGGAACAGATAGAATTCACGAAGCACTTAAAAAATCAAATGTTAGAGATGTTGATTTCATTATGAATTTACAAGGTGATGAACCAGCTATCAACATTGAAGATATAAAAAGTTTGAATGACAAAATGGTAAAAAATAGTTTTAATTTAGGAACTCTTGCCACAAAAATAAAAGATAATAAAAACCTTAAGAATGAAAATATTGTTAAGGTCATCACTGAAAATAAACTAGAAGGAGGTCATTTTCCAAAGGCAGTATCCTTTTCAAGAAAATCTGAGCAGGTAGAAAATATTTATCACCATATTGGAATTTATTGTTATTCAAGAGATTGTCTTGAAAAATTTGTTCACTTGAATCAATCTAAAAATGAAATAGAAAATCGCCTAGAGCAGTTAAGAGCATTAGACAATAATATTGATATCAATGTTTTACTTGCTATGTCATCTCCAATAGGAGTAGATACAGAAGAAGATTATCTAGCCTTAAAAAAAATAATGGAATATAAGAATTGATGACTAAAATTTATTTTCAAGGAACCTTTGGTGCATATTCTCATTTAGCAGCTATTTCTATTGATCCTAAAGCTGAGATTTTGCCATGTAAAACTTTTGATGAGTGTTTTAATAAAGCTTCAGAAGAACCTGAAAGTAGAATAATTATACCAGAGTCTAATAGAATTACAGGTAATATTGGTATTGAATACTTAATTTTTAAACATAGGCTAAATATTTATAAAGAGCACTTTCAAAAAATTGAACATAACTTATTAGGACAACCTGGCGCTAAATTAAAGGATATTAAAGAAGTATATTCACACGCACAAGGATTGTCTCAGTGTTCGAAATTTATAAAAGATAATAAATTAGCAGAGCATATAAGAGCAGATACTGCTGGTTCTGCTCAAATGATATCAAAAAAAAAGGATATAAAACAATCTGCCATAGCATCTTCATTAAGTGCTGAAATTTATGGCTTAGAAGTAATTAAAAAAAATATAGAAAATGAGACAGGCAATCTAACTAGGTTCTTAGTTATGGGAAAAAATATTTCTCAACCAGAATTTAAAAATAAAACTTATATAACCTCTTTTTTATTTAAATTGAAAAGTAAACCAGCTGCGCTTTATCAATCACTTGGGGGTTTTGCTATTAATGGTGTAAATTTAACTAAGCTACAAAGTTATCCAGAAAAAAATAGTTTCAGCTCTTATTTTTTCTTGTGTGATTTAGATGGACATATAGAAGATCCAAAAGTTCAAAAATCTCTTGAAGAGCTAGGGCTACATTGTGAGGATTTTCACGTTTTAGGTGTTTTTGAGGCAGATCGTTTGAGACAAAAAAAATAAGAATCTTTTCTTGTAGATTAGAAATTTTAACTGCTATAATGGTTTTGGAGGCTAGAGGTGGATGCTGCTTGAACCCGACCAGATCTTAACGGAAGCAGTCGTAGAGACAGTTATTCAGGTTCTAGTCTCCTTATAGATATATGAATAATAACTCAAAAGTATTAGCATTAAAATATAGACCACAAACTTTTGATGATCTTATAGGTCAGGAGGTTGTTGCAGAAACTATTACCAATTCAATTAAAGCTAACAAAATACCCAATGCATATTTGTTCACTGGAATTAGAGGAATAGGAAAAACCACAACAGCTCGAATTGTTGCAAAAGCACTAAATTGTTCAAATGGTATTGATAATTTATGTAAAGAAAACTTTTGTGAAAGCTGTAAATCTATAAGTGAGTCTAGTCATATAGATGTGCTTGAAATGGATGCGGCAAGTAAAACGGGCGTAGATGACGTAAGAGATTTAATCGAATTTTCAAGATATGGACCGACTTCGGCCAAATATAAAATCTTCATTATTGATGAAGTTCATATGTTAAGCAAACAAGCATTTAATGCTTTATTAAAAACTTTAGAGGAACCACCGGAATATCTAAAATTTATTTTTGCAACTACTGAAATTAAAAAAATTCCAATTACAGTAGTTTCTAGATGTCAGAGATTTGATCTATCTAGAATTAAATCTTCTGAATTATTGGAGTTTATTAAAAAAATTAAGGACAAGGAAAATGGAAAAATAAGCGATGATGCTTTAAAGCTTATAGTAAAAATTTCTGAGGGTTCTGTTAGGGATTCTTTATCTTTGTTGGATAGAGCGTTATTAAGTTTGGATAAAGGAAAAGAATTAGACTTAAATTCAGCTCAGAAAATTTTTGGATATTTTGATAAATCTCAATTAATCGATTTGTTTGAGTTAATTTTAAAAGGTGAAGAAACAAAAGTAATAAGTATTTATAGAAAAATTTATGACCAAGGTGTTGAACCAAAGGTTTTCATTAATGACTTCTTAGAGTTACTTTACTACTTTAAAAATATTAATTCTTTAACTTTAGAAAGTACAAACTTTTCATTAAATGATGAGGAATTTTCCAAAATTAAAAATTTATCAAATCAAATAGATACTGAGGTATTAATATTATTTTGGCAATTTGCCGTCTCTTCTCTTGAAGAGATAGACATAGTATCTAATCAACACCTTTCAATTGAGATGTTTTTAATAAGACTAATGCATCTAAGTTCTGTAAAAGCTGAAAATAAAATTAAAAAAGAGGAGGTTGACTTGAATGGTAAAAATTTAGTTAAGAATACAGAAACTGAATTAACTTCTAAAACAATCAATCAAATTAAGAATATTGCACAAGAGGAAAAAATCAAACCAGAAGTTCAAACAGAAATTAAAGCAGAAAATAAAATTAATATTAATGCATTCGAGGATCTAATCGAAATCTGTGCACAAAAAAAAGAATATAAACTAAAATATGAGTTAGAGAAAAATGTTAATCTTGTAAAATTTGAAAAAAATAGAATTGAAATATCTTTTAATGAAAATTTGGAAAAAGATTTTGTAAAAGATTTGTCATCAAAACTTTTTGAGTGGACTGGTGAAAGATGGATTATTACATTTAGTAAATTAAAGGGACAAATGTCAGTAAAAGACAAGCAAATAAACGTTAAAAAACAATTAATTGATGAAATGAAAAATTCAGAAATATTTAAAAGTGTAATGAATAGATTTCCTGATGCAGAATTAATAGATGTAAATTCAAACAAAGATGGAGTTGATAATGACTGATTTCAGCAAAATTTTAGATAAAGCAAAAGAACTTGAGACAAAAATGAAAGAAAGCCAACAAAAAATCAAGGAAATAAGAGTAGAAGGAATTTCGGGATCAAACTCTGTAAAGATAACTTTAGACGGAGAGGGAGAGATGCAAACAATAAAGTTATCTGATGAGATTATGAAAGAGGACAAAACTATAATCGAAGATTTAATTGTTGCAGCACATAATAGTGCTAAATCTCAACTTAAATCAAAAACAACTGAGGAGATTTCAAAAGCAACTGGAGGTTTTGGAATTCCTGGTTTTAAATGGCCTTTATAACAGATGCAAAACATCAGTGAGATAGATGAACTAATCAAGTTAATTTCAAAACTTCCTGGCTTAGGTCCAAAATCAGCAAAAAGAATTGTTTTAAAATTAATTAATAATCGTGATGAGCTTGTAAAACCCATGGCAAATATATTGGCACAAGTTTATAAAAATGTAGTTAGATGCAATTCATGTGGAGCATTAAAGTCAAATTCAAATGGATGTCTAAATTGCGAGAATACAAAAGAAAAATATAACAAAATTTGTGTAGTAGAGGATATTGCAGACCAATGGTCTATTGAAAATTCAAATATCTTTCAGGGGTATTTTCATATTTTGGGTGGAACAATTTCTTCAGTTGGCCAAAGAAAAGAAGATTTATTAATAAATTCATTAGTAGAAAGAGTTAACAGAGATAAAATCGAGGAGGTGATCCTTGCAACTAGTGCAACTGTTGAAGGTCAAACCACTGCATATTATATCCAAGATAGTCTAAAAAATTTAGATGTTAAAATTACAAAATTAGCACAAGGTTTACCAGTAGGAGGAGAGATTGAAAGTCTAGATGATGGGACTTTATTTTCTGCTTTTAAAAATCGATCTAATTTGATTTCGAACTCAGATTAGATTTTTTTTTCAATCTATTAAAATGAAGTAATGGTTCAGTATAACCCGAAGGTTGCTCCTTACCTTTAAATACTAAATCACAGGCAGTTTGAAACGCTATGGAATTTTCATAATCATTGCTCATTTTAACATATAGCGGATCATCTTTGTTCTGATTATCTACTATTTTTGCCATCTCTTTCATAATTTCAGTTACTTGTATTTTTGTTGTAATTCCATGATGAATCCAGTTGGCTAAATGTTGTGAAGAAATTCTTAGTGTTGCTCTATCTTCCATCAAACCTATGTTGTTAATATCGGGTACTTTAGAACAACCCACACCTTGATCGACCCACCTTACAACATACCCTAATAAAGTTTGTGCTGAGTTTGAAATTTCTTTATTTATCTCCTCTACAGACCAATTAGGTCTATCTGCTACTGGAATTGTTAAAAGATCATCAAGCTTAGCTGGTTCTCTATCAGTTAATTTTTTTTGTGCATCAAAAATATTTATTTCATGATAATGTAGAGCATGCAAAGCAGCTGCTGTTGGTGATGGAACCCACGCACAGTTTGCACCTGCTTTTAAGTGTCCTGTTTTTTGCTCCATCATATCTTTCATTTTATCTGGCATTGCCCACATTCCTTTTCCAATTTGAGCTTTACCAGAAAATCCACAACTTAAACCAATATCAACATTGTTATTTTCGTATGCAGTAATCCATTTAGATGATTTCATATCACCTTTTTTAATCATAGGACCAGCTTCCATTGATGTATGCATTTCATCACCTGTTCTGTCTAAGAAACCGGTATTGATAAAAAAAACTCTATTTTTAAGACTTCTAATACACTCTTTTAAATTTGCTGATGTTCTTCGCTCTTCATCCATAATCCCAATCTTACATGTGTACTTAGGTAAATTTAGAACTTCCTCAACTCTACAAAAGATTAAATCTGTAAAAGCCGTCTCGTCTGGACCATGCATTTTAGGTTTTACAATATAAACTGATCCAGTTCTTGAATTATTTTTATTTTTAATATCATGTAGCGCGGCTGCTGTAGTTATAAATGCATCCATAATACCCTCAGGTATCTCACTTCCATCACTTAATAAAATTGAAGGGTTAGTCATTAAATGACCAACGTTTCTTACAAGCAATAGGCTTCTACCATGTAACTTTAAGCCTTTGCCATCTTTTGAGACATAACTTCTGTGTGGATTTAATTTTCTCTCAAATAATTTACCTTCTTTTTCAAATTTTGACTTAAGATCTCCTTTCATTAGACCTAGCCAATTTCGATAACAAATAATTTTATCTTCTGAGTCAACTGCTGCTACACTATCTTCATTATCGCAAATTGTTGAAACTGCTGATTCAAGTATAATATCACTAATTCCAGCATGATCTTGTTGGGCAGCAAAAGCTCTTGAATCTTTTAGAATTTCAATATGTAAATTATTATTTTTTAGAATAATTGCAGATGGATTATCACTTTCACCTCTGTGTCCAATAAATTTATTTTCATCTTCCAAATCAAAAATATCAGCACCCTTCAAAACTTTTAATTTCCCATATTTTACAGCAAAGCTTGTAATTTTATTCCAACTTAGTCCAGCTAATGGAAAATACTTATCTAAAAAATCCCTTCCATATTTTATAACCATTTCGCCTCTCAAAGGGTCATACCGTTCAGATACACTGTCTTCAGACTGTTCAATTACATCAGTACCGTAAAGACTATCATATAAACTCATCCATCTTGCATTAGCTGCATTTAATGCATACCTTGCATTCATGACAGGTACAACCAACTGAGGCCCAGCTATGCTTGCAATTTCTTCATCAACATTTTTGGTTTCTATTTTAAAATCAGGTCCTTCTTTTTTTAAATAACCAATTTCTAATAAAAACTTTTTGTAATCATCTGAATTAAATTCTTTACCTTTACTTTCGATATGCCAATCATCTATTTTCTTTTGTAAATCTTCCCTTAATTTTATTAGTTCTTTATTTTTCGGTGCTAGCTCATCTAGGGTTTTTTCTAGACCTGACCAAAATTTTTCTGAAGATACATTTGTATTCTTTAATAATTCATCATTTACAAAGTTCGATAGCTTCTCAGATACTTGAAGATTATTAATTTTAATGTATTTTTCTTGCATAGCACTTAACTTCGTACCCCATCTGTATTTTTGCCTGAGAGCTTTACTCCTTCGGCGGAAATCAATCTCTTTCCAGAGTGTTATGCTTCTATCGGTCCTTTTGCCTGAGAGTTTCCGGGGTGGTTGCTCCTTCGGCGCTAAAAATAGTCTCTCCCGATAATGAATTTGTATCTGTTAAATGATTTAAGTCAATTAATAAGAATTACATCTTATTTAATATCATTTTATTGCCTTTTTTGTATTTTAACCATCCGCTATAAATAAAATATGAAAAATTATCTAAATTTTGAAACAGAAATTAAAGATCTAGAAAATGAACTAGAAAAATTAAAAGATCCCTACAATCAAGAGGGATTGTCAGAAGTGGATACACAAAAAATTTCAAGTACTCAAAATGAAATAGATGAAAAATTAAAAAATATATATTCCAATCTAGATCCTTGGCAGACTACTATGGTTGCTCGTCATGAAGATAGACCTAAAGCAAAATTTTTTATTGATAATTTGTTTGATGATTTCATCTCACTATCTGGAGATAGATATTATGGAGAGGATAAATCAGTTTTAACTGGATTTGCAAAATTTAGTGGAAAATCTGTATTAGTGATAGGTCAAGAAAAAGGAGAGGATCTAGATAGCAGAATAGAAAGAAATTTTGGAATGATGAGGCCTGAAGGTTATAGAAAAACTATAAGATTGATGAACTTAGCAAACAAATTTAATATTCCAATAATTTCTTTTATCGATACCCCTGGAGCATATCCAGGCGTAGGGGCTGAAGAACGAGGACAAGCTGAGGCGATTGCAAAATCTATAGAGTGCTGCATGGAACTTAAAGTTCCAACAATTGCAATAATTATAGGTGAGGGTGGTTCTGGCGGAGCAATAGCATTAGCCTCTTCAAGCAAAGTTATTATGTTAGAAAATGCAATTTATTCTGTAATATCTCCTGAGGGATGTGCAACTATTCTTTGGAGAGATCCAAAAAAAATGCTTGATGCTGCAAAAGCTATGAAGCTTTCAGCTAAAGATTTACTTAAGTTAAAAGTTATTGATGAAATAATTGATGAACCATTGGGTGGTGCACACAGAGATAGAGATATAATATTAAACAATGTCAGACAAACTTTAACAAAAAATTTAAATTATTTTGATGAATTATCTTCAGAAGATATAATGAATGAAAGAAAAAATAAGTTTCTTAAAATTGGAAGAAACGATGGTTTTATCACCAGTACTGAGGATCTAAGCACATTAACAATTAAGAAAAATAACTTTGATAAAATTTTAAAATCAAAAAAAGTATTTTCAGCTATTGTTGGTGGATTAATTTTAATTTCTTTAATTCTAATATTGATTTAAATTTATAAAGCACCGTGACAATGCTTGAATTTTTTTCCAGATCCACAAAAACATGGTTCATTTCTTCCCATTTTTTTATTGTTTAAAATTTGTTTAGAAATATCTTTTTTTTTGTCATTTTCCTGGCTAGACTCAAGAACAACTTTTAAGTTCATTAAAATAGTTACATAATCTAATTTTAATTTTTCTAAAAGATTTGAAAATAATTCGAATGCTTCTTTTTTATATTCAACTAATGGATCTCTCTGACCATAAGATCTTAAACCTATAACTTGTCTTAATTGTTCCAAATATTGGATATGCGATTTCCAATTTAAATCGATTGATTGAAGAAAAATTCTCTTTTCAATTTCTTTTGCATGATCTTCACCTAGAAGTTTAATCCGATTTTTTCTTGTTTCTTGAAATTTATTAAAAATCTTTTCTCTAAAATCTTTATCTTTTGCCTCAATTAAATCCTTAAATTCAGTTTCTTCAAAACTTTTTCCAATTATTTGTTTAGTTTTATTATTAAATTCGTTACTTTTAGGATTGGATAAATTTGAAATTTTTAACTTTACTAAATCATCAGATATTTCTTTTAAAAATTCATCTGAATAATTGAAGATATTTGTACTATTTATCACATTTTTTCTTTGTGAAAATACAACATGCCTTTGATCATTAAGAACATTATCAAATTTAATAAGGGTTTTTCTAATATCAAAATTCCTAGCTTCCACTTTTTGTTGAGCTCTTTCTAATGCTTTATTGATCCATGGATGATCAATACTTTCACCGTCTTTAAGTCCAAGTTTTTCAAGCATACTATTCATCGACTCTGATCCAAAAATTCTCATTAAATCATCCTCTAGACTAACGTAAAATACAGAACTACCTTCATCTCCTTGTCTTCCAGATCTTCCTCTAGCTTGGTTATCGACCCTTCTAGATTCCATTCTCTCTGTGCCAATAACAAATAAACCACCTAAGGATTTTATTTTATCTTTATTAATTTTAAGTTGGTCCTCTGGAATAGAACCTTTTTTGCCACCAAGTTGAATATCAACTCCTCTTCCAGATATACTTGTCGTAATAATTAATGAATTTTCTTTTCCTGCATTTGCAATTATCTCGGCTTCATTTTCATGGTTTTTTGCGTTTAACACTACGTGTTTAATATTTTTTTGATTTAATAAATTTGAATAAACTTCAGACTTATTAATACTCGAAGTAAATACTAAAATAGGTTGACCTATTTTGTTTCTTTCAATTATCTTTTCTATAATTGCTTCATTCTTTTCCTTTTCTGTTCTAAAAATTAAATCATTTAAATCCTTTCGGATCATGTCTTTGTTAGTTGGAATAACAACTACGGGAAGATTGTAAATTTCAAAAAACTCTTCTGACTCTGTAGCAGCAGTACCGGTACAACCTGAGATTTTTTTATAAAGTTTAAAATAATTTTGATAAGTTATTGAAGCTAAAGTTTGATTTTCAGCTTGTACCTGTATCTTTTCTTTGGCTTCCAATGCTTGATGTAAACCATCTCCAAAACGTCTACCTTCTAAAATTCTTCCAGTAAGTTCGTCAATAATTTTAAGACTTCCATCTTTAACAATATAATCTCTCCCCTTTTCAAATAAATGATTTGCTCGTAAGGCTTGATTAACATGGTGAACTAAATGTAAATTTTCTGGATCATAAAAGTTATTATTTTTTAAAATACCAGCGTCAGAAAAAAGTTTTTCAACATTGTTAATTCCATCATTTGTTAATAAAATACTCTTTTCTTTTTCATCTATATCAAAGTCTTTATTATTTAAGACTCTAATGAGTTTATCAATTGCTAGATATTGAGCAGTTTTATCTTCAGCTGCCCCAGAAATTATCAAAGGTGTTCTTGCTTCATCAATTAAACATGAATCTATCTCATCTACGATTGAAAAATTACGATCTCTCTGAACCATTTGCTCTTCAGAAAATTTCATATTATCCCTTAGGTAATCAAAACCTAATTCACTATTAGTTGCATAAGTGATGTCACAATTATAATTTTTTTTACGTTCGACATCATCTTGATAGTTGTTAATAAATCCCGACGAAAGACCAACAAAATTATAAATTTGTCCCATTTCAATGGAGTCTCTTTTTGCGAGATAATCATTTACAGTTACTATGTGAACACCTTTACCACTCAATGCATTTAAATACGCAGCAAGTGTTATGGTCAAGGTTTTTCCTTCTCCAGTTCTCATTTCAGCAATTTTGCCCTCATGTAAAGCTACACCTCCTATTAACTGAACGTTAAAGTGTCTTTCATCTCTTGTTCGTTTGGCAGCCTCTCTGACTAAAGCAAAAGCTTCAGGAAGTAAGTCGTCTAAAGATTTTCCATTTTTTATCTGATTTCTAAATTCGTTTGTTTTTTTTGGAAAGTCGGCATCATTTAAATTTTTAAAATTATCATCATGTAAGTTTATTTTTTCAACAATTCTACCAATTCTTTCTAGCTCCTTTTGATTACTAGATTTGATAAATTTTGTTATTAAATTTAACGGGTTAAACATGACTATTTGATTTATTCTTTACTTATAATGTTTAATATATGTATTAAATAAATAATTTAAACAATATGGGAATTAATTTAACAAATTTTTTATCATCTCAATCAAAAAATACTAAAATGATTGATTTTCAAGACCTTGATCATCTAGATGGTCTTTCAATTTCAGTTGTTTCAGCAAATTTATATAAAGATATTAGAGATGATTTAACTATGTTTTATTTTAGAGAAGGTGCAAATTATGCCTCTGTTTATACACAGTCAAAAATAGTATCTGAAAATATAAAATGGAATATCAATCAAAGACCAAAAAAAATATATTCTCTAATTGTAAACACAAGAAATGCAAATACTTTCACTGGAAGGCAAGGGTACGAAAGTTTAAAAAAAATAGCAGATTTAACCGTGAAACAATTAAATAAAAAACAAGAAGAAGATGAAGAGAGTCCAAAGAAAATTACTTCAAAGAATATAATTTTCGGTTGTACTGGCACTATTGGAGAAATTTTTCCATATGAAAAAATTTCTAACAATATTCCAAATTTAATAAACAAAATTACTTATACCCAAAATAAATTTATTTGGATGAAGGCAGCACTTGCAATTATGACTACGGATACAAAGCCAAAATTAGCTATGGAGGAATGTTATATTGGAAGTGAAAAAGTAAAAATATATGGAATTGCTAAAGGTTCAGGCATGATACATCCTAATATGGCTACAACACTCGCGTATATATTTACTGATGCAACTTTATCTAATGACATTTTAGGAAAGCTATTAAAAAAAAATATAACCAATACATTTAACGCTATTTCTTGTGATGGAGATACCAGCACCAATGATATGGTAACTATCTTTGCAACTAATGAAGTCAAAAATTCTCATGTAAAAAGTGTGAATGAAAATAAAATCAAAAATTTCGATAAAGCATTAAATAATGTTCTTTTAAATTTGGCCAAAAGAGTTGTTTCAGATGGCGAAGGAGCATCAAAATTTATAACAATAAATGTTAGCAAA
The DNA here is from genome assembly GCA_902587755.1 of uncultured Pelagibacteraceae bacterium. Classification (GTDB taxonomy): domain Bacteria; phylum Pseudomonadota; class Alphaproteobacteria; order Pelagibacterales; family Pelagibacteraceae; genus Pelagibacter. The sequence goes on from CACIMN010000009.1 coordinate 13,895, forward strand.
TGTAAAAATGAGATAGATGCAAAAAAAATTGCCTTATCTGTTGCAAATTCTCCTTTAGTGAAAACTGCAATTGCTGGAGAAGATCCAAATTGGGGCAGAGTTGTAATGGCAATCGGTAAAGCTGGGCCAAAAATTAATTTAAAAAAATTATCTGTGAAGTATGGAAATATAACAATTATAGAAGGTGGAAAATTAAATCAAAGTTATGATGAAGAACAAGCAGCAAATTATATGAAATCTGAAAATATAGAAATAAATATTGAAACTTTTACAGGAAATAAAAACTTCACAGTTTATACAATGGATTTTACGAAAAAATATATTGAAATTAATGCAGACTATAGAAGTTAACTTATTGAAAATTCAAATTGTATGATTAACTAATAATCATGATTAAATATAAACTTTTTTGTAAAGAATGTGATTTAAAATTTGATAGTTGGTTTGCATCTTCAAACGAGTATGAAAGATTAAAAAATAAAAAACTTTTGAATTGCCATAATTGCAATTCAGTAGAAATTGAAAAAACAATTATGGCACCTCAGCTAATAAGTCATAAATCGAAAATTGATGAAAAAATAAACTTAGAAAAATATAATAAAGTAAAAAAAACTATAAAAGATTATCAGAAATTTGTTAAAGATAATTTTAATTATGTTGGTGATAATTTTGCTTATGAGGCGAGATCTATTCATTATAATGGTAAAAAAAAATCAAAGGGTATTTACGGTAGTGCATCAAAGGAGGATTTAAAAGAATTAAGAGAAGAAGGTATAGATGCTCAAATGATTCCTTGGTTAGACGAAAAAGAAAATTAGTTTTTAATAAACTTTGCGATATAGTTCACAGATAAATCTCTAGAAATACTCCATTCGTCCTTAATAATATTAAAATTCATACCCTCTAATTTATTGAGAGATAAATCATATTTCATTAAAATTTTTTTGAGATCCTCTGGTTTAACAAATTTTTCCCATTCATGCGTTCCTATTGGAAGCCATCTTAAAATATACTCTGCTCCTACAATTGCAAAAAAATAAGATTTCAAAGTTTTATTTATTGTTGCAACAAACATTAGTCCATTTTTTTTTAAAAGCTTTGAACATGACTTTAGAAAAAAATCAATATCCTCCACATGTTCAACAATTTCCATATTTAAAATGACATCAAATTTATTTCCAATTTTAAGTTTTTCTGGCGACGAACATACATAATTAATTTTTAGTTTATTTTTTTTTGAATGAACTTTTGCAATTTTTATATTTTTATCAGATGCATCAATACCCGTTACATTAGCACCCATTCTTGACATTGGTTCAGATAACAATCCTCCACCACATCCAATATCTAAAATTTTTATACCTGATAATGGTTTGGATTTATTTTTTAATTTGAAATTGTAAACTATATTTTCCTTTAAATATTTTATTCTTGTTGGATTAAATTTGTGAAGTGGTTTGAATTTACCTTCAGGATCCCACCATTCGTCGGCCATTTTAGAAAATTTATCTATTTCTTTTTTATTTACACTAGTCATTAAGATAAATAGTTGACATAATAATTTAGATGTATTTTATCCATTATTTATTAAATATTATTAATTAAAGCTAGCATGAAAACAGTCGTATTAAAATTTGGTGGAACTTCAGTAGGAAGTATAGAAAGAATTAAAAAGGTATGTAAAATTATAGCTTTTTATAAAAAGAAAAAAAATAGGGTACTGGTTGTCACATCAGCAATGAGTGGTGTTACAAATGAATTAATAAACAAATCAAAATTAATCAGCAATAATTTTGATAGAGCAGAATATGATGTACTGATTTCAACAGGAGAACAAGTTTCTTGCTCACTTATTGCTGGAAGATTAAAAAATAATGGATATAAATCAAGATCTTGGACATCATGGCAACTTCCTATTTTAACGGCAGGACCTCATACGAGTGCTAGAATTATATCAGTAAGCACTAAAAAACTTAGTAGATATATTAAATCAGGAGGTATACCTGTAATTACCGGCTTTCAGGGTGTTAATGAAGATTTAAGAATTACTACTATTGGAAGAAGTGGATCTGATGCTACAGCAATTATGATAGCAAAATTTATCAAAGCTGATGAGTGTATAATTTATACAGATGTAGACGGAGTGTATACCACCGATCCAAGGGAATATAAAAAAGCAAAAAAAATTAAAAAAATTTTTTATGATGAGATGTTGGAAATGGCATCTCTTGGTTCAAAAGTTATGCAACCTACATCTGTTCAGGATGCAAAATTAAATAAAATTGATATTAAGGTTAAATCTTCCTTTGTTTCAAAATCTGGAACCTTAATAACAGGTTCAAAGAAGACATTTAGTGACCGAATTATAACAGGAATATCGTCAACAAAAAATGATGCTAAAATCACAATCGTAGGTGTTAAAGATAGACCTGGTGTCGCTGCTTCAATTTTTAAACCACTTTCGAATAATCTTATTAATGTAGATATGGTTGTTCAAAATATATCTTTAGATGGAAAAGAGACTGATCTTACATTTACAATAAAATCTGAAGATTTAAAAAAAACAGAAAAATTAATAAAACAAAATAAAAAAATATCTTTTAAAAAATTATCATTTGATAAAGGTGTTTCTAAAATTTCTATTATTGGAGTGGGCATGATCACTACTCCAGGAATAACATATAGAATGTTTCAGGCTCTAGCTTCAAGAAAAATTAATATTTTAGTTATTTCTACTTCTGAAATAAAAATTTCAGTTCTAGTTTCTGCTAAGCATGCTAAAAGAGCTATAGCTGCTTTACATAAAGAATTTAAATTAGACTAATTATAATGAGCCTAAGACCTTTTAGAGATATTAAAAGAAGAAAAACAAAAGTAATAAATGTTGGAAAAGTAAAGATTGGTGGTGATAACCCTATTTCAGTTCAATCTATGACAAATACTTTAACTACAGATGTTAAAGCAACTATCAAACAAATAAATGATATAACAGAGGAGGGCGCAGATATTGTAAGAGTTTCTTGTCCTGATGAAAATTCAACATTTGCATTAAAAGAGATTATAAAACATGTATCGATACCAGTGGTTGCAGATATTCACTTTCATTATAAAAGAGCTATCGAGGCAGCAGAAAATGGTGCTAGCTGTCTAAGAATTAACCCAGGAAATATTGGAGACTCATCAAAGATTTATGAGGTATTAAAAGCTGCAAAGAATAATAATTGTTCAATAAGAGTTGGAGTTAACGCAGGTTCATTAGAAAAAGATATTTTAGAAAAATTTAAAGAGCCATGTCCAGAGGCTTTAGTAGAAAGTGCTCAGAGAAATATAAAAATTTTAGAAGACAAGGATTTTTTTAATTTTAAAATTAGTGTCAAATCATCAGATGTATTTCTATCTATTGCAGCATACAGGCAGCTATCTAAGATTACAGATTATCCTTTGCATCTTGGAATTACAGAGGCAGGAAGTTTTGTTTCTGGTAGCATAAAATCATCAATTGGTCTTGGTAGTTTGTTGATGGATGGTATTGGAGATACAATAAGAATTTCCTTATCTGATGATCCAACTCAGGAGGTAAAAATAGGTAACGAAATATTAAAATCATTAAATTTAAGAGATAGAGGTGTAAAGATAATATCTTGTCCATCGTGTGCAAGACAAGCATTTCCAGTGATTGATACAGTAAAAATTTTGGAAGAAAAATTAGCTCATATAAAAACACCCATAACTCTGTCCATTATTGGATGTGTTGTAAATGGACCGGGTGAAGCAGCCTTCACTGACATTGGTATAACTGGTGGAGGAAAAGGAAACAATATGCTTTATTTATCAGGTCTTCAAAGTGAAAAAGTTTTAACCAGCGAAATTATAAAAAAAGTAGTTTCTGAAGTTGAAAAAAAGGCTTCAGAGATAGAAACAAATTAATTTAATGATCCCAATAAAAACAGTTAAAGAACTTATTGAAAAACATTCGTCATTAGAAAAAGAACTTTCTTCTGGGCAGATAGATAAAAAACTTTTTGCTGAAAAATCCAAAGAATACTCTGACGTGAATGAAGTTATAGATATTGCAAAAAAATTTATTAATTTTGATAATAATAAAAAAGACTTAGAAAAAATCTTAGAGGATCAATCGTCAGATGATGAGCTTAAAAATATGGCTGAAAACGAATTGCTTGATTTAAAATCTCAACATGAAATAAATGAAAAAAAATTAAAATTATTTTTATTACCTAAAGATGAGGCTGATAAAAAAAATGCAATTATTGAAATTAGAGCTGGGACAGGTGGATTAGAAGCAAGTTTGTTTGCATCAGATTTATTTAAAATGTATGAAAAAATAAGTAATAAAAAAAAATGGTCCTTAGAGTTAATATCTATCTCAAAAAGTGATGCTGGTGGTTTAAAAGAGGTTATTGCCTCTATTAAAGGAAATAATATTTATTCAACTTTAAAATACGAAAGTGGAGTCCACAGAGTTCAAAGAGTTCCAGATACTGAAACACAAGGTAGAGTTCATACCTCAGCAGCCACAGTTGCCGTATTGCCCGAGGCAGAAGAAGTGGATCTTAAAATTAATGAAACAGATTTAAGGATTGATGTTTTCAGAGCCGGAGGTCCAGGAGGCCAGTCGGTTAATACAACTGATAGTGCTATTAGGATAACACACATTCCTACTGGGCTTACTGTTTCTCAACAAGACGAAAAATCTCAACATAAAAATAAAGCAAAAGGAATGAAAATTTTAAGAGCACGCTTGTATGAGTTGGAGAGATCTAGAATTGATAAGGAAAGATCTCAAGATCGTAAAACAAAAATAGGCACAGGAGATAGATCGGAAAGAATAAGAACATACAATTTTCCACAGGGAAGAGTTACCGATCATCGAATTAATTTAACTCTTCATAAATTAGAAGAGTTTTTAGAGGGGGAGGTGTTTGATGAAATGATAGAATCTTTAACATTACAAGCACAAGAGGAGAGATTAAGTAATTTAAATTAAATGAATATTAAATCAGCAATAATTGATGGAGCAAGTATTTTAAAAAGAAAATTTATTGGTAGTGCAAATTTAGACTCTGAAATTTTGATGGCAGAAGCCATTAAAAAAAAAAGAGAATTTTTAATATTAAATTCTAATTTTACTATAGACAAAAAAGATTTAAAAATTTTTTATAAATTAATAAAAAAAAGATCAACTAGAGAACCAATTGCCTATATAACAAATAAAAAATCTTTTTGGAGCTCAGAATTTTTTGTTACAAAAGATACTTTAATTCCACGACCAGATACTGAATTAATTATTGAAAATGTATTAAAATTTACAAAAAATAAAGAAAGCTTAAGAATTTTAGATATTGGTATAGGCTCAGGATGTATTTTATTGTCGATATTAAAAGAAAAAAAAAACTTTTATGGAACGGGAATTGATATTAGTAAAAAATGTCTTAAAATAAGCAAAATAAATGCTATTAATTTAAAAGTTGATCATAGGTTAAAATTAATAAAAACAGATGTTGACAAATTCATTTCATCCAAATATGATTTAATAGTATCTAATCCACCTTATATTGTTAAAAAAAAATTAAAATATTTGGATAGAGACGTAGTAAAATACGAACCAACTCAAGCATTAAATGGTGGAATAGATGGGTTATCAGAAATCAGAAAAGTAATTAATAAATCCTCTGAGCTGATTAAAAAAAAAGGTAGGCTTATTTTAGAGATTGGTTTTGATCAAAAAAATAAGGTAATTAATTTATTAAATAAAGAAGGTTTTTATATTAATAATATATACAAAGATCTCGCTGATAATGATCGGTGTATAGTTTGTACAAAGTTATAATAATTTATCATGGTAACATTTAGGAATAATAGCAACAACAATAGAAGAGCTAATTTCAGAAGAAATGAGAGAAGTTTTAAATCTAATGGAGAAAGACAAAAATTTAACTCCAATTTTTCAAATAATGAAAATTTTAAAAGAAAATTACCTGGGAGGTATAACCATAATGCTTCTAAATTAATCGAAAAATATAATGATTTAGCAAGGGAAGCATTATCTAATGGAGATAAAATTTTATCAGAGAATTATTTACAGCACGCAGATCATTTTACTAGAATCTTAAATGAGAGAGAGGCAATAAAAAAAGAAAAAATTGAGGACAAAAAAGAAAATATTTCTAATAATATTTCAGAAATTACAGATAAGACAACTGAACATAAAGTTTTGGAAGAAGTTGAAGAGGAAAGTAAAAGTGAAAAACCTTCTCAAAATCAATTAGAAGTAAATTAATTTATACCTATAATCTTTTCAGCCTTAAGGACATCTAACTTAATTTTATTAGTTTCAAATAGTTTTCTTTCTTTTCCTTTTAAAACTTTTCCAGATGGAAGTTTAAGTTTTTGTGAGTTAACTTTTTTTCCATTTACAATAACTTCATAATGTAAATGTGGGCCAGTTGATTTTCCAGTAGAACCAACATATCCAATAGTTTGGCCTTGTTTTACTCTAACACCTGGTTTTATTCCTCTAGCAAATTTTGACATGTGAGCATAAACGGTTTGGTAGGTTTTGTTGTGCTTTATTTTAACACAATTTCCCCCACCTCCACACCAACCAGCTTTTTTTATTACTCCGTCACCTGAAGCCATTATAGGTGTACCCATAGGTGCAGCAAAATCAGTTCCTCTGTGCATTTTATTAAATCCATCTATTGGATGTTTCCTCATTCCAAATGGTGATGATAATCTTGCACCATTAATAGGAGTTTTCATTAAGGCTTTTTTTACACTTTTTCCATTTTTATCATAATGACCTTCATTTTCTTTGCTATCAAAATAATATAAACTATTATCTTGACCACTAAGTTTTAAGTTTGCAAAAAGAATTTCTCCAGTCTCAACAATTTCATTTTTTTCATTTAGAAATATCTCGTACATTATTTGAAACTTATCTTGCTTTCTTATATCTCTTTGAAAATCAACTTGAAAACCATATATACTCGCGAAATCAATTATAGTGTTTGCTGGAATTTTTTCATCGATAGCTGCTTGGTATAAACTTTGTAGAATAATATTTTCAGTATAAACAATTTCTTTATTTAATTTTATTGAAAGTATTTTTTCATTGAAAGTATCTTTCCCTTTATTTCTTTCTAGAAC
>CACIMN010000010.1:0-7500 GCA_902587755.1 uncultured Pelagibacteraceae bacterium
ATTTAATACCATAATAATCTAAATATCTTTTTTTTATTGATGTTAATTTCGTTATTCTATGTGGATAAAATTTATAGTTTACTGGTTTAATATAAATTATTTTTTCATTTTTTTTTTTTATAAATATTTGTTTAACAAAAATTTGAATAATTTCAGGAGGCTCCTCTTTTTTTCTCAAAAGTGGACTTCTTTTTGAAGAAATGGAATTCCAAGTCAAATATTCAGTATCAATGACAAAAACTTTCACTATATTTTTAAAATTTAATTATAATATCCACCCATCGTCTATAATTAAATTTTGACCATTTATAAATTCTGAATTTTGTGAAATTAAAAATTCAATTACTCCATTTAAATCTTCACCACTTAACAAACCTTTTGATAAACAACTTTTTTTATACCTCTTAATAAAACTTTTCGGTTGAGTATCCAAAATACCTCCGGGGCTTATACAATTTACTCTTATATTCTTTCCTTTACATATTTTTGCCAAGTATTTAGTGATATTGATAATTCCAGCTTTAGCAGCGCTATATTCAATTGGTGATACCATTTTTGTATTTTCATAGTGAGAAAACTTTGGTGCAGAAATACCTTGTATTGATGAAAACAAAATTAAATTTCCATAACCTTGCTTTAAAAAAAAATTAATCGATATTTTTGATATTAAAATATTTGTGCCCAATTGGAGAAAGAGATTTTCTTTAATATCTTTTGGTTTTAAATTAAAAAAACTTCGTCCCCAATTTTTGTTTTTTAAGTATGATAAATTAATAATCGCCTCAACAAATTTAATTTTTTTTATAAGTCCATTAAATTTATTTTCAAATTTTTCTGATTTTGAAATATCACATATTATTGATTTTTTTTTATTTAAATATTTATTCTTAACTTTGTCGATTACATATACATCATAACCTTTAAGTTCTAGATATTTGCTAATTGCAGAACCTATTCTACCTGATCCGCCTAATATAATAATATTCTTTAATTTTTTTTTCATTTTTTCTAATTTAAGTAAACTACTCTGTTATACAAATTTGATTGCCTAATTTTACTTATAATGTCCAAAACATAGGTAGCATCTTTTAATTCAGACATCCAACGACTTTTATTGTCTGAGATAGATATTTTTATCATTTCTTTCAATTGTTCTTCGATATAAAAATTATTATTTATTTTAAATTTTTTATTAAATTTTTTATTTAATTTAAAAATTACCATTGTATGATTAATTAAATTTAGAACGATTTTCTTCTTGTTTCTAAATATCACTTCAATTTCTCTTTTCTCAAAAGGAGAACAAAAATCTATATGCAAGTTTAAATTGAGATTCTTTTTCATTGAAAATATTATGTCGGCGACATCCTCAGTGTCAATTTTTAGGTAATTTGTGTTTATACAACTAGCATAGAGAGATTTGGGTTTTCCAAACAAATGTAAAATTAAATCTAATTCGTGACTGAGCTCATTTACAACACCTCCACCATATTTTTTTTTAGCTGACACTGAGTTTATATAATTTTTTTTTCTCCAGGTTGGTAAAAAACTGTTAGTATTTATATTTATTTTTAAAATATTTTTTAAATTTTTGTCAACAATTTTTTTTAATTCTTTAATTGCTGGGTGGAGTCTCAAACAATATCCAGATTTAATTTTAATGTTATTTTTTTTTATTAGTTTAAAGAATGATTTTTTTTCTTTTTTTGTAAATTTTTTATTAGCAATTGGTTTTTCAAAAATATAGGTTGCTCCTTTTTTAATGAATGAATTAAAAAACTTTAATCGCTCTGTGCTTGGATTGCTTAAAATTATATAATTTATATTATTTATTTTTTTTAAATTCAAAATTTTGTTATTTTTCTTATGTTTAGAATAAGAAAATATATATTTTGGATTAAAAAATCTTTTAGCTGTTTGTTTATACTTTTCTCCTATGGATCCTAAACCAACAATTAAAATTTTATCTTTTTTGTAAGGCTTTAAAATAGTCATCCCAATTTCCTGTATCTCTCCATTCATCTTCTTTGATTGGAAAAACACAAATTTTCTTTTTTAATTTTAATAGTCTTTTAATTAACATGTCCATTCCAAAAGATTTTTCTTTAGGTAAATAATTTTTTATTTCTGGGCTTAGAAGATACATTCCAACATTAGTTATTAATTTTTTCGTAGGTTTTTCACTTATATTTTTTAAAAAACCATTATTGTTTACATCACATTCTCCATATGGAACCTGATATGATTTAAGACACACCACCATAGTTAAAATTGAATTAGTCTCAATATGAGTATTTAAAATTCTTCTTGGATTTAGATTAACAAAACTATCACAATTAATCATAAAGAAAGGATTTTTTTGTCTCTTAATTCTCTTAAGACAACCACCAGAACCTAGTTGAGCACTTTCCTTAAAAAATTCTAACTTATATTTTTTTGAAAATTGTTTCAAATAAGTTTCTAAAATTCTATCATTTTTTTTTATTGTTATTAGAAAATTATCAAAGAAATTTTTTTTAAATTTATCTAAAATATTAAGTATCATTGGTTTGTTATTAATTGGGATTAGAGGCTTAGGCAATATATCTGTGTAAGGTTTGAGCCTTGACCCTTGTCCTCCTGCCATGATTAACACTAGGTTATTTAATTTTTTAATATCTTCGTTTTTAATAATTGGCAAATAACTTATTGGTATTTTTTTTTTATTTAGAACAGGTACAATTAAACTTTTATTTTTTTTCAAAAAGTTTTCTAATTTAGTGTTTTTAAAAATTTTATTTTGCTGAACAAAAAAAGGTTTTTTATTAAAGACTTTAGATACTTTAACATTAAAATTTTTATCTTTAACAATATATCTTCTAATATCACCATCGGTAAGAATACCTTTGAAAATTTTTGATCTTCCAATAACGAATAGGCATCTTGTTCCTGTTCGGTTTAATTGTAAAATAGCATCGTACAAAGAAGCATTCTCACTTATTAGTATTTTGTTGATTTTTTTCATTAAAATTTAATATCGTAAAATAATTTATAGTTTTTTTCTTTTAAATCTAATTGTTTAAGCTTTAGAAATATTTTCTTAGCTACATTGATACCATAATATGGATTTTTTTTAATTTTATTTTTTTTGTAATCAAATTTTAAAATTTTTTTTACTTGGGTTATAATTTTTTTTGAATTTAATGTGCAGTCTTTAGTTAAGTGAGATTTTATTCTACCTTCTTGTCTATTTCCTAAATTAATTGATGGTATGCCAAGAAGTGGGGCCTCAATTATTCCACTTGAAGAATTGCCTATAATTAAATTACATCTTTTCATAAGATTAAGGAACAACTCGTTACCATAGGACTCTTTATAGTAGGAATATTTATTTTTTTTACAAAAAAATTTAATTTTTCTAATTACATCTTTTGAATTTTCATCTGCATTTGGTGATGAAAAGAAAAATTTACAGTTTTTTATTTTACCAATACTATTCAAAAATATATTTAAATCATTCATATTTTTTTTTTTGGAACTCGTCTCTGGATGGTATGCAACCAAAATATTTTTCTCATGAAATTTTGTTTTAAGAATTTTTTCAATTATTTTTTTATTAATTAATTTTAAGTTTTTGATATTGTCATTACATAAAGCTCCAAAGTTAAATATATTTTTTGGATTTTCGCCTAATTGTATTAATCTTTTTTTATATGGCTCTGTTGAAACAAAATGATAATCAGACATTTTTGAAATAGAGTGTCTATACAGATCATCTCTTGAGCCACTTGTAATTTCTCCACCATGGATATGGACTATTTTGATTTTTAAAATTACAGCTGCTACTGCAGCGATAAACGTTTCGTATCTATCTCCAACTAATATTAAAACATCTGGTTTTTTTTTTTTTAAATAGGAGACCAAATCTGCCATTAATTTTGACATATTTGAGGATATATATTTAGGATCACTCATATTCTTTTGATATTTAAATTTTATTAATTTTGAGATTTGAATTTTATCCCTCTTAATTTCGTCTAAAGTTTTTCCATAATTTTTAGCTAAATGTGTTCCAGAGACTATTAAACCTAAGTTAAAATAATTTGATTTAAAAATTATATGTATTAGATTTTTTATCAATCCATACTCTGATCGAGATCCTGTAAATACTGCAACTTTTTTCATAAAGTTATTTTATCATTAATTTCAAAATTTTTTTTTGCAATTTTATTCAACACTTTAAACCACTGACTTGCCGATATACCATTGTCTGGCCTTTTGGTTGTAATATTATTTCTTGAAAATCTCTCACCTTTTTTAATTTTAGTTTTCGCTACAATTGATTTTCTAACAATTTTTAAGTTTTGTGACTCATCAAAAGAAATTTTTTTAGTTTTGTTTGTAATAATTTTTTCTGTATTTCTTATAGACTTAACAAATTCTGAAAATTTCTTAGGATTTAAACTTGAAGAGTGATCGGGACCTTTCATATTTGTATTAATTGTTAAATGCTTTTCAATAGTAGTTGCTCCAAGTGTTGTTGCTGCAATAGCAGCCTCATAACTATCTGTGTGGTCAGAAAAACCAACATCGATATTATGATTTTTTTTAATTTTTAACATATTGTAAATTTGTACGTCTTTTGGATGAGTTGGGTAAGACGAAATACAATGAAGAACAGTTATTTTTTTTTTATTTTTCTTTTTTAAATAATTTATTGTTTTAGATATCTCTACAAATTTTGACATACCTGTGGATAAAATTATTTCTAAATTATATTTTAAAATCTGCTCAAGTAATTGAAAATTGTTTAATTCTCCAGAGGGGATTTTAACAATATTTAAATTTAAAGACTTAAATTTTTTTAAAGACTCGACATCAAACACTGATAACAAAAATTTAATTCCAATTTTTTTAGAAAATTTTTTTAATTCTTTAAGCTGTGCTAAAGACAATTCATATTGCTTAAGCATATCTTTCTGCGTCTCTTTTTTTTTAAATTTTTTTTGATATTTTGCTTTCTTGGCCTTGTCCGTTACGAGGTCATTACTTGAATAACATTGAAATTTTACAAAATCAGCCCCTGCATTTTTTGCATGCTTAATTAATTTTTTTGCTAATGATATTTTACCATTATGGTTTACGCCAATTTCTGCAATTATCTTAATTTTTTTCAAAGTTTTTTTTTACGGTTGTGCCAGCTTTAATAAAACTATTAGATTTAATTTTTATATTGTTAACTATAATAGATCCAGATCCAATAAATACATTGTTCCCTATTTTTACATTTCCATTAATAATTACGCCAGTCGAAATATGCGTATTATTTCCAATCTTCACATCATGCTCAACTATTGCATTTGTGTTAATTATTGAATTATATCCAATCTCTACATCTGGACGAATAATTGCACCATCCATAATTATTGTTCCTTCGTTAATTTTAACACTTTTTGAAATAATAGTTTTTTCAGAAATAATTACAGGCAAGACATAATTCATCTTTTTTAAATTACGAAATAGTTTTGCTCTTTTTTCTGAACTTTTAATTTGACCGATGCCAATTAATACATGTTTATATTTTTCTCTCAATTTCTTGAGATCATTATCTGCTCCGATTATTGGTGGAGTTGATTTTTTTTTATCATTACATACCAATCCAGCAATTTTGTATTTTTTACTATTTAAAATAACATCAGCACATACTTTGGCATGACCTCCACACCCAATTAATATTACACTTTTTTTTTTTTCAGTTTTGTGAAATTTATTCGAATTTTTTTTCATTTAGATAAAATTGAACTACTGGGTAGGTTTATTACTCTTAAAGATAACGAATTTGTTTTATCTAAATTCATTTTTGGAAATTTTTTGAAATAATTTAATTTATGTAATGGTTTCCATGCAGGTCTTATATAAATCTTATTGTCATAACATTTTGACAAAATCATTTTTGTTAAATCTTTAAATTTTGGTTTCAACACTACTGTTTGCAGCCAGTAATTTGATTTGGTATTTGGCTGCTCACTAATAAGTGTAAAAAAATCACTACCTTCGAATGCTTTTTTATAAATTTGAAATAATTTTCTTTTTTTATTAATCAAAAAATTAATTTTTTTCATTTGAGAGCATCCTATTGCAGCATTTAAGCTTGGCAGCCTATAATTATATCCAAGAACATCGTGAATATAATCCCATTTTGATTTTACTTTAGCAGTTGCTGCTAAATGTCTAGCTTTGAGATATAATTTCTTGTTATTAGTGAGTATTGCACCACCCATTCCTGTAGTAACTATTTTATTTCCATTAAAGCTGAGTGTACCAATTTGTCCAAAAGTACCTGCGTGCTTATTTCTATAAAAACTCCCAAGTGCTTCTGCTGCATCCTCAATAATTAAAAGTTTAAATTTTAATGCTAATTTTTTTAGTTTATTCATGTCACACATATGACCAAATATATGCATTGGAATTATGGCACTAATAACTCTATTGGTATTTTTATTTATACATTTTCCATTTTTTATTTTTGTATTTTTTTCTAAATAATTATTTAGTTTAATTAAATCAATTGTTAAATCCTCATTAATATCAAAAAAATGAGGGATTGATTTGTTATACAAAACTGCATTACCTGTTGCTACGAAAGTCATTGAAGGTATTAGTATTTCTTCATTCTCTTTTATATCCAAAACAACTAAAGCTAAATGAAGTGCCGCTGTGCCATTAATTAAACTAAGAACATATTTTGATTTAGTAAACTTTTTTATCTCATCTTCAAATTTTTTTGTGAATTGCCCAGCTGTAGAAATAAACTTACTATTAACACATTTGGCAACATAAATTTCATCTCGATGATCTAAATGCGGCTCATGCAAAAAAAAAGGTTTTTTATTTTTTTTGAGTATTTTTTTTAAATCAAAAAAAAACTGATTAACTTTATTTTTTTTTTCTGATAACTTCATAATTGCCCATATAAGCAGTTTTTTTAAAAGTTGTTTTATTTTTTTTTAATGAATTTACTATTTCTTTAATGCCATATTTTAGGTCGTATTTTGTATTAAAATTTAGTATTTTTTTAATTTTGGAGAAATCAACTTTATAATTTCTTTTATCCTTTGAATCGTTTAATATTTTATAATTCCCCTTTCCCATCACTCTGATTATTAATTTAAGCATTGCTAATTTTGAATAATTATTTTTATCATTTCCAACATTAAATATTTCAAAATCTATATTTCTCTTTTTAAATGATAAAATTTTATCAATTGCTCTTGCAAAATCTAAAACATGACAATAAGGTCTCCAGGTATCTGGGTCGTAAATTAAAACCTTCTTATTAAAAAAAATATCTCTTGTAAATTGATTAATAGTCAAATCATATCTCATTCTTGGTGAACTTCCAAATGCTGTTGAAAATCTTAATATATTAAAAGAATAACCTAATTTTTTTTTATTTTTCAACAAATGTTTTTCAATATCCACTTTAGATTTTGCATATAAAGATAGCGGCCTAAGAATACT
>CACIMN010000010.1:10000-12945 GCA_902587755.1 uncultured Pelagibacteraceae bacterium
GGCCTTTCACCCCTTACCACAAGTCATCCAAAGACTTTTCAACGTCAACTGGTTCGGTCCTCCGGTTGGTGTTACCCAACTTTCAACCTGCTCATGGTAAGCTCATTCGTTTTCGGGTCTAATTCATTAAACTAATCGCCCTATTAAGACTTGCTTTCGCTTCGCCTACACCTAGATGGCTTAAGCTTGCTTAATAAATTAAGTCACTGACCCATTATACAAAAGGTACGCCGTCACTCTAAAAAGAGCTTCGACTGATTGTAGGCATGCGGTTTCAGGTTCTATTTCACTCCCCTAATAGGGGTTCTTTTCACCTTTCCCTCACGGTACTAGTTCACTATCGGTCACTGAAGAGTATTTAGGCTTAGAGGGTGGTCCCCCTATATTCGAGCAGGATTTCACGTGTCCCGCTTTACTCAAGAATTTTGTCAAACATTACTCATACGGGACTATCACCCTCTATGGTTAGCATTTCCAAACTATTCAAATTTTTTTAACAAAACTACTGGCCTAGTCCGCGTTCGCTCGCCACTACTAACGGAATCTCAATTGATTTCTTTTCCTCTGGTTACTTAGATGTTTCAGTTCTCCAGGTTGTCTCTTTAAACCTATTTATTCAGTTTAAAGTACCACATAAAGTGGTGGGTTTCCCCATTCGGAAATTTTCGGATCAAAACTTACATACAGCTCCCCGAAACTTATCGCAGTATATCACGTCCTTCATCGGCTTTCAGTGCCAAGGCATCCACTACACGCCCTTAAACGCTTGATTTATGCACAGAAAAAAATTCTGTGTTGAATCAAATTTTTATTTGAACATTAGCTAATAACATTACTAATGTTCGGATATAGATATTGATATTAAATATTATTTTTTATTTACAGTTTTTATAACTAAGTGTTTTGGTGGAGGATAGCGGGATCGAACCGCTGACCTCCTGAATGCAAATCAGGCGCTCTCCCAGCTGAGCTAATCCCCCATGATCTTAATTGGTGGGCCGAGAAAGACTCGAACTTTCGACCCCACCCTTATCAAGGGTGTGCTCTAACCAACTGAGCTACCGGCCCCCATGCAAGAGAAACACTACTTTAAGAAGAGAAATGAGGACGGTCAACATTATCCTGTATATTATTTAGAATAAAATTTTACTTTCATTCATCCTTAGAAAGGAGGTAATCCAGCCGCAGGTTCCCCTACGGCTACCTTGTTACGACTTCACCCCAGTCGCTGACTATACCGTGGTCAAGGGTTTGAAACCTTGCCTTAAGGTAGAACCAACTCCCATGGTGTGACGGGCGGTGTGTACAAGACCCGGGAACGCATTCACCGTGGCACGCTGATCCACGATTACTAGTAATTCCAGCTTCATGCACTCGAGTTGCAGAGTGCAATCCGAACTGAGGTATCTTTTAAGGATTTGCTTAACTTCGCAGTCTTGCTTCCTGTTGTAGATACCATTGTAGCACGTGTGTAGCCCAACACGTAAGGGCCATGAGGACTTGACGTCATCCCCACCTTCCTCCAGCTTATCACTGGCAGTTCTTTCAGAGTGCCCAACTTAATGATGGCAACTAAAAGTGAGGGTTGCGCTCGTTGCGGGACTTAACCCAACATCTCACGACACGAGCTGACGACAGCCATGCAGCACCTGTGTTTCGTCCGGCCGAACCGAAAACTTTGATCTCTCAAAGTCGCGACGAACATGTCAAGTGTTGGTAAGGTTCTGCGCGTATCTTCGAATTAAACCACATGCTCCACTACTTGTGCGGGTCCCCGTCAATTCATTTGAGTTTTAACCTTGCGGTCGTACTCCCCAGGCGGTGTGTTTATCGCTTTCGCTGCGACACTGAAAATAAATTTCCAACGTCTAACACACATCGTTTACGGCATGGACTACGAGGGTATCTAATCCTCTTCGCTACCCATGCTTTCGTTCCTCAGTGTCAGTAATGATCCAGAAAGCTGCCTTCGCAATTGGTATTCTTTCTAATATCTACGAATTTCACCTCTACACTAGAAATTCTGCTTTCCTCTATCATACTCTAGCTGAAAAGTTTTGATGGCAGTTCCAGAGTTAAGCTCTGGGATTTCACCACCAACTTTTTCAACCACCTACGAACTCTTTAAGCCCAGTAATTCCGAACTACGCTAGGTCCCTTCGTATTACCGCGGCTGCTGGCACGAAGTTAGCCGGACCTTCTTATTCGGGTACAGTCATTTTCTTCCCCGACGAAAGAGCTTTACAACCCAAGGGCCTTCTTCACTCACGCGGCATCGCTGCATCAGAGTTTCCTCCATTGTGCAAGATTCCCCACTGCTGCCTCCCGTAGGAGTTTGGGCCGTGTCTCAGTCCCAATGTGGCTGATCATCCTCTCAAATCAGCTATTGATCACAGTCTTGGTAGGCCATTACCCCACCAACAAACTAATCAAGTGCAGGCTCATCCAATGGTGCATAAAGCTTTCTCCGTGAAGACTTATCCGGTATTAGCACAAGTTTCCTCGTGTTATTCCAGGCCAAAGGGCAGATACCTACATGTTACTCACCCGTCTGCCACTAAGTATTGCTACTTCGTTCGACTTGCATGTGTTAGGCGTGCCGCCAGCGTACGTTCTGAGCCATGATCAAACTCTCAAGTTTAAAAACGGCGCACACTAGCTTCCATATAAATTCTAAGAATAAAATTTATATGATGTTGAAGTGTGTACGACAAATTTTGGTAACCTTAACCGTCCACACTTCTCTTCTTAAATATAAACTTTTTTAATAACTAATTGAGCAAATAAGGCTCAATAATCCTCACTTATTTATTGTATTCACAATAATTTTTATGAGAAAGTTCAGTGCTTATAGGCTAAAATTGATGGAAATCAAGCATTTAAGAATAAAAAAAGCGATAAAAAACCCTCTATTTTACTGGGTTTTTTTTGATTTTTCTAAATCT
>CACIMN010000011.1 GCA_902587755.1 uncultured Pelagibacteraceae bacterium
TAAAGATTTACTAAATTATATAAATGTTTTTTTTAAAAAAGAAAATATAGAATATAAAATTTTAATAGTTCCACAGTATTTTGACCTTAAATTGTCAAATAGTAGAAAAAAATATACTAAATTTTATAAGCAGATAAATAATGAAAATGTAATTGATTTGACAGAAGACATTTTAAAATTTAATGATTGGCAAAAATATTATTTTATTGACAAGTACGGTGGTCATCTAAACAAATCAGGAAACAAAAAATTGTCTGAAATAATTCATAAAAGATTAGCTTAAATGAAGAATAAAATTATTTGGATAACAGGTATTTCAGGTACTGGAAAAACAACTCTTGCAAAATATTTTCTTAAATATTTAAAAAATTTTATCTGGATAGATGGAGATAAATTTAGAAAAATTTTTAATAATGACTTAGGTTACACCTTAAAAGATAGAAATAAAAATGCAGAAAGATTAATTAATTTTTCAAAATTTTTATCAGATCAAAATTATTCAGTTATTATATCAGCGAATCTTACTTCAGTAAAATATAAAAAAATAATTAAGAAAAAGTTTAAAAATATAATCCATATTAATATTGATGCGGATTTAGATGTACTAAAAAAACGAGACATCAAATCTATATACAAAAGAGCTAAAAATGTTGTTGGAAAAGATATTAAAATTAAAAAACAAAATAAATATAATGATTTTAACTTAATTAATAACAGCTCAAAAAGAAAATTTTTACAAACTGGAAAAAATATAATTAATATAATTAAAAAAAAATAAAATAATTTCTTAATGATTAGTAAAAAATTTTTAAATACTCTTTATAGCGCCCTAGATAAAAAACAAAAAATTAAGATGATATTCTTAGGTTTATTTGTTTTAATAATTACTTTTCTTGAGTCTTTTGGGCTAGGTATGTTTTACCCTTTTCTTCAGTCAATTACAAACAATGAAATAAATCCAAATATAGATTATATGTATAAATATATACAATCAGCTTTCAAATTAAACTTAGATATACAAATATTATCTATTTTAATAGTTGCAATTATTATAGTTATAAAAAATATTATTTCCTTTTTTTTCGAATATTGGCAATTAGGTTTTTTAAATCATTTAAGACTTAGTTTAAAAAGTAAAATTCTGAAAACTCATTTTTCAAATGATTATGAAATCAGTTCCAATATAAAATTATCAACCTATGTTAGAGATTTTAATTCAACAATAGAAACTTTTGTACAATCATTTTATAGTTCAATTCAATTTTTTGTAGAGTTAGCAATTTTCATTGGAATTTTAATTCTCTTATCTCTGATACAATCGAAAGAAGTCATAATTTTTACGATAGTAATTGCATTTATAGCTTTTGGAATTTTTTTTCTTTTAAGAAAATTAATAAATTCATATGGGAAAATGCACTTGGAATTACAGGATAAAAGCCTAAAAAAATTAATTGATATATTAAATTCAGCAAAAGAAATCATTATTTTTGAAAAGGAGATGCTTTTTATAAAACAATTCAAGTCTACGGAATTTAAAAGCCTTGATATCATAAAAAGAGTAAATCTAATTCAAAAATTTCCAAAATTTTTTTTTGAAAGCTTAGTAATTATTTCTTTCACAATTTTTATTATAACTGCAAAAAATATAGGTATAGAATTAAATAAGCTTTTACCACAATTAAGTATAATATTTCTTGCATTGCTAAAGCTTTTACCAGCGGTAACAAAATTACTTTTTTTCTCTCAAAAACTCAACTTTGCTGAAAAAGCAGCATCAAAAATTTCTTCTATAATTGAAATATTTAATAAAATTAAAAATGAAAAAACAAATGTAAATTTTAAAAATACTATTGAACTTCAAGATATAAGTTTTTCTTATAAAAATAGAAATAAAATTATTTTTGAAAATTTAAATTTTAAGATAAATAAAAAGGATTTTATAGGAATCTATGGCCCATCTGGAGGTGGAAAAACTACTTTAATCAGTTTATTGTGTGGATTTTATAATCCAACTAAGGGAAAAATTTTTATCGATGGCATTGAAGTTCATAATTTAGAAAAAACAAATTGGTTAAAAAATATAAGTTATTTAACTCAGGAAAATAACCTTATTGATGAGTCGATATTAAGGAATATTACATTTGAATTTGATGATGATAAAGTTAATTTTGATTTATTTGAGGAAGTTTGTGCTCAATCAGGTCTAAGTGATCTTATCCATAAATTACCTGAAAAATATAATACGGAAATAGGTCAAAAAGGAATTACAATTTCTGGAGGGGAAAGGCAAAGGATTGGGATTGCTCGATCATTATATGCAAAAAAAGAAATATTAATATTTGATGAAAGTACCTCAAATCTTGACGATGAAAATAAGTTAAAATTTATTGAAACTTTAAATGAATTAAGTTCAACTAAAACAATAGTTATTATTAGTCATGACAAGGAAGTTATAAAAAATTGTAAAAATAAATATTTAATTAAGAATAATAATTTATTTTCTTCTTCTTAAAAAAAATAGGTCATCAGCTAATTGAGTAACTTGTATTTGTTTTTTCTTACTTAATCTGAATACATATTTTAATATTTCTTTTTTTTTTAAATATGGAAACTTTTTCATTTTATATTTATTAGACAATATATTACTTGCATTTAATTGAAATATTATATCTTCTAAAAATGAACTTTTTAAAATTAATTTTTTTGTATTTATTTTAAGTTCATCGAGACTTGAATATATAGTATTTTTTTTTGGATAAAAATTTTTTATAGAAGAAAGTTTCTTTGAATAATTTTTTTCAAGAAAATCAATAAATTTCTTATAGAAAGTTTTTGTTGTATTTGAATTTTCAATTATAAGCTTTGGTTTTTTAGATTTTTTAAAAATAAAATGATTATTTTTTTTGCTTCTTTTTAAAAAATTATAACACTTATCTAAATTATTAAAATAATGGCCAAATTCTTTATACATTTTAGCTTTTTTTTCATGATCACTTTTTGAAAAATATATTATTTTTTTTTCTAATGTTGCTGCTTCTAGAAATGAACTACATCCTGAATGTAAATAAATATCACATGCAGCAATCCATGGTGTAATTACATCTTTATAAATAATTTTTATATTCTTAAATTTTTTTGAAAATCTTGTTTTTACTGTATTTATATCCTGACGAGGATGAGGTCTAAAAACAATATTTAAATTGGGATAGTTAGTAGCCAATTTTTCTAGTAATTTTATCAAATTTAAATAATTATCTTTTTCTATTTTTAAATATTTATCAAAATTTTTTTTTATTATTATTTCTTTTTTTCCCATTTCAAAATTATGAAACCTAAATTTATTGAAAGATTTTTTTTGCATTACCTGATCAACTGGAAAACTTGACGCAACAAAAATAAATTTTTTATAAATTTTTTTAATTTGTTTAATTTCTTTTTCGTAAAATTTAATATTATCCTTTTTAAGTAAATCAAACTTAGGGTGTCCATATAAGCAAAGATTTTTTTTAAATCTATTAAATATAGATTTATTTGAACTATAATCTTTTTCTCCCCACAAAAAATAATCATCTATATTACTTAAAATTTTTCTATGTAATCTAGTATTTTTTTCATGTTTATCTAAATTTAGTATTGGCCCCTCTTCGTCTAATATTCCAAGAAAATTTTTTTTATATTTTTTTTTTAAAAATCTAAATCCAAGTTTAGGACCACCTTTGGATAATAAATAAACATTTTTATTATGTTTAAATAAGTTGTAAACTTTATTTTTTTCCCCAACTACAACATCAAAGTTTGAATTTTCTACAATTTTTGAAGCTAAAAAAATTTTAGCATGGAATTCTCTATCTTTAATTTCTAAAGGCAAAAGTACTGTCATTTTTATTTATTAAACAGCATTTTTGCTATTTTTAAGTCAAAATTGTCATCTATATCAATTGAACTTGTTTTATCAAACTTAGCAACTGATACTTTTCCATCAAAAAGATTTTTAGATTTTAAAATATAATTCGGATCTGCAACATAACAAATTGTTGACATACTATAAACTTTCGGCGCCTGTTGTCTTCTATAAATTTTTTTTTTATCAATCACAATTTTTGCGAAACCTCTTTTATTTAGTTTAACCATATTAAAATAAGGATTATTTTGAGGTTCTTTTACAGTTATTAGTGCATCAACTTTATCCTTGATAAATTTATTAATTGAATAAATGATTTGTTTTTTTTTTCTTAAAGGTGATGTGACAGACATTACAACCAAAATATCAGGATACTGATCAATTTTTTTTAAATATTTAAGTGCATGTCTCCATACTTCTATTTCTTTAGAATTAGATTTTGCTAAATGTTTTGGTCTTACAAATGGAACCTCAATTTTATTTTTTTTCGCAATCTTAATTATCTTTTTTGAGTCTGTAGAAATGTATATTTTTTTAAATTTTTTAATTTTCTTTGCTATTTTAAAAGTCCATTCTATTAAAGGTTTTTTGTGAAATAAAATTGTATTTTTGTTTTTAATCCCAATAGAACCCTCTCTTGCGCAAATTAGACAGATTATATTTTTCATATCGTTAAATTTCTAATTGATAAATCAATTTTGTTTTTAATTAATTTTTGTCTTACAATTTTCAAGCTATCTCCTACAAAGTTTAAAAGATTTGCTGTTGCTATAGCTTCTACTTTTTTATTTTTTTTAAACGCATCATGAAAATGATTGAAATTTCCTAAACCTCCAGTAATGATAAATCTGTAATTAAACTTTTTAAGTTTAGAGAGTAATACTTTATCAATACCAGTGCCAGTACCATCATTGTCAATTGAATTTACATAAACCTCTGCAAATTTAATATCAGAAATGAATTCAAGATATTTTTCTATTGTGATATTTGTATTTAATTGACCATTATTTATGTAAACAAGATGTTCCTTTTTTTGATATTTTACATCTATAGAAATAATAACAGATGATGATCCATAATTATCAGATATTTTATTAATAATTTTTTTATTTAAAAAAGCTTGTGAGTTTAAAATAACTTTATCCGCACCATTTTGAAAATATTGCTCTGCATATTCCACAGAATTAATGCCGCCGCCAAATGACATTGGTACAAAAACTTTATCTGAAATATATTTACAACTATTTATAAATTTTTTAATATTTTTTTTATTAGATATGTCTAAAATTATTAATTCATCTATAAAATTAGAAATATAACTAAAATTATAATTTTTATTTATCCATTCTTTTTTTCCAATTCTTTGTCTTCTAAAGTTCCTGCTTTGTATAAAATATTCATTATCATACAATAATGTAAAGATAAGTCTTTTTCTTAACATGTGTATTCGAGAAAGTTTTTAATTAAAATAATTCCATTTTTCTGACTTTTTTCAGGGTGGAATTGTACGCCAAAAATATTTTTTTTTTCATATATAGATACAAATTTTTTTTTATATTTTGTTAATCCATAATTAATTTTGTTTTTACCAATATTTGCGTAATAACCGTGTACAAAATAAAAATCGGAATTGTCTGGTATATTTTTTGATAAGATACTATTTAATGGAAATTTAACTTGATTAAATCCGATATGAAAATCTATTTTATTTTTTTTTTGTTTTAATGATTTGAAAACCAGTTCATTAAGATTCAAACCATTTGTTAAACCAGCCTCATAACTTTTACTTCCTAAAAGTTGCATTCCTAAACAGATTCCTAATATAGGTTTATTTTTTTTTGCTTCTTGGATTATTAAATTTGACAATTTTGATTTATTTAACTTTTCCATAGCTGTTTTAAAAGCTCCAACACCTGGTAATATTAATCTGTTACATTTTTTTAATACTTTTGGATTATTAGAAATTATATATTTTTGATTTAGAAATTTAAATAATTTCTCAAGTGAGTAAAGATTACCCATTTTAATATCAATTATACCTACAATATTTTTCACTTATACAAGTTTAAATTTTTTGTTCCAGTAATTGTTTTTTTTTTGAAGTATTTTTTTATTAGCAAATTTGTCAAATATTTTTCTTAAATTTTTTAAATCTAAATTATAATAACTTAAATAATCTTTTAAAAAAATTTTTGGAACTTCATGATCATAAAGATTTACTAGTGAGATTGCCTGATCTCTTGACATTGCACCTCTTCTAACTTCTATACATGCATCTTGAGTTGCTCTACCAAAACCAAATTTTAAAAACATCAAATATGTATGCAGACAATATAATTTTTGGTCATTTTGTGCAAAATTTGTAAAAGTTGCAGGATTTGATTTTTTATTCTCTTTTAAGTCAAATTTATCTTTTGCAAAGAGATAATTTTTATATGGGTCCCAATTATCAAAATATGAATAATGAGAGTAATATAATTTTTTAGATAAATTTAATTCATAAAAAAATTTTTCAGATTTTAAATTAAATTTATTAAATATACTTTTGTATTGATTAGAAAGATAAATTCTTTCTACGTACTTATTGTCAAACAAAAATTTATTTTGAGTACTAATCTCGCCTCCATATTCTACTTCGCCATCTTCACCGTACATTATTAGGTCAATACCCAATTTATTAGCAAAATTAAAAATCGCAGCAAGAACTGCTGTTAACCATCCGTAATATGGCTGGCCATGAGTAGTAAGTCCTTTTTTGTTTATCTTCTGCATTAGAACTGGATCGGGATCTAGGCTCACTAAATTAAATCCTTTTTTTATGAAATTCTCTAAATTTTTTACTCCAATCGATGTTTGTAAAGGTGGATTAACTGTTACACAAAGTGGATTGAGTTTATACTTATGTTTTAAATTATAAGCAACATAACAGCTATCTTTTCCACCACTTACTGGAACAATAATATCAAAATTATTTTTTTTTGACCTTATATCATTTGCAATCTTATTCCATTCATTCTCTCTTTTTTTCCAATTTATTTTTTTTTTTTTCAACATCCATTGACAAGCATTACAGTAACCTTTGCTATCAAATGTTATCCTTGGTCTTGTAGAGAGCATTAAACAAGATTTACAAACTTTGAGGTTAGAAGTGCTCATAATGTTATATGATTTTTTTTTCTTTAATACTAGAAGGTATGTGTTATTCAAGAAAAAAGTATATTAAAATAAAGTTATATAACTTTACAATTAATAGATTTTAATGAAATTATAGATAATCATAAATATTATACTAACATTAATGAAATATAACCATCATATTAAAAAAGTTCTTGAAAATGTTATATGGATAACAGGGTGTGCTAGGTCAGGAACAACAATTCTAGGAAAAATACTCTCAACTTTAAAAAATGTGGAATATGCATATGAGCCTGAGTTTTTATTCAGTCTATTACCATCAATAAACAAAATAAATAGGAAAGAATGGCTTAAAATTTATAATGCTTATATTGTTGAAGAACTATTATTTAATTTATGCACAGGCCGTCGAGCAAATTTTAAGAAAAATGAGGATAGCTATATAGGTCATAGTTTAGACTCCAAGAAAATAAATAAAAAACTTAACATAAATATTAGGAGAGGTAATTTTGATAAATATTTAAGTAAAAATAAAAAAATTTTAGTTATAAAAATTCCAGATGTCTCAAAAAATTTGACAATACTTCAAAAATATTACCCCAGAAACAAATTTATAGTAACAAATAGAAATTCAAACTCAATAATAAATTCTATAATCAAAAAGAAATGGTTTTTGAACAAAAAAACACTGCCATGGATTTATAATAATCCAGACTTATTTGGTGAGAAAAATTTCAAAAAATGGATAAAGTTAAATGAAAAAAAGAAAGCTAATTTTTATGTAAAGTTTATGAGTATGAATTGCAAAAAAATTAAAAACAAAACTAATTTTAGTTACGATGGATTAATAAAAAATCCTCACAAAGAGATTGATAAAATTTGTAAATTTTTAAAATTAAAAAAAACAACAAAAACAAAGGAAATAATCAATACTGTCAGAACTAGGAAATAAAGTAATTGACATAAATTTATTTAGAAATAAAAACTTATTATACTGAAATGCATGGTGGGAAATCAGTGTGAAATTCATTGGCTGTTCCTGCAACGGTAAAAGTCCGAGCGCCACCCAGTATAGTCCGCTGTTGAATGAAGGCCAGGAAAAGTCTAGTTCTACAATGTAAAATTAGCAACGGCATTAATATAAAAATACTCTCATTTTATGAGAGTTTAAAACAGAGAATTATTATGCTATTTAAAGTTGCATTTATATTTTTATTTTCAATATCGAACCTTTACGCTGAAAACTTGAAAAATTGTGAGTGGGATAACCGTGAGGGGGCTCCCTGTTTAACAATCAGCAAAACAACCAATGCATCAAAGTATTCTGAATTAGGAGTAAATAAAATTGTTATATCAAAAAAAGAAATCGATTTGATCAATGCAATAGACATAAATGATGTATTGAAAAATATAGTTGGTTTAGATGTCTTTCAATCAGGTCCAAAGGGACAATCAACATCAATTTTTACTAGAGGGTCGGAATCAAATCATACACTTGTAATGATTAATGGTATTGCAATAAATGACCAATCAGTCACAGACGGTCTCCACGATTTTGGTCAAGATTTTATTCAAAATATAAATATGATTGAAATTTATAAAGGATCAAATGGTGCTCATTTTGGTCCTAGTGCAATTGCTGGAGCTATAAACTTTGTGACTTCTATTGATTATATCAATAATTATTCAATAAGTGGTTTTAGCGGTAAGAACAATTCATTAGGAGCAAATTTAACAAATATAACAGATAATGGATGGCATTTAAATTTTAGTGGTTCATCGAATATAAGCGAAACAGGAAGCGCTATAGCTGATGGATCAGAGTACGATGGCACCGAAAATTTTCAGTTTAATTTAAAAACTGAAAAATGGATTGAAGATAATATAAAATTAAGATCTTTATTTTACTCTAGAAAAACAGTTACAGATTATGACGGAAGTGCAACTGATGAACAGGGGTATGTTTCCGATAATCGTTTTAACACAGCACAAGCAGAAATTTCACATATTTCAAATAAGACTGAAAATGATTTAAAATTTCATTATCATGGTTATGACAGACAATATGAAAATTCAGGCTTCCTAGATGAGTATTATAGTGAGTCACTAGTATTAAAAGGTGAAAGTAAAAACAATTTTTCAAAAAACTTATCGTTTGGTTACGGGTCTGAATATAAATATGATTGGGGCTCTTTTGAAAATAGGGGAAGTTATACTGCTTCGACAAAAGGTCATGTAAAAGACCTAGGAATATTCGCTAATGTTGGATATAAATTAAATTCAAATACAATATTCTCAATTTATGGAAGATCAGATAATCATAATACTACTGGCACTAACCAAACTTACAAAATTAATTTCACAAAAATATTAAAAGCTATTGAATTAAATTTAACACATTCCACAGGATTGAGAAATCCTACATTATATGAATTATATGGTTCTGATAATTTTGGAATTAACGGGAATACAAATTTGAGTCCTGAAAAAAGCGAGACAAATGAATTTTCTTTAAAATATAATATTTTTAAAAATTTACAATTTAGCTCAACAGCTTACAGAACAAAAATATTTGATCAAATTGAAAGTAATTCTGCATATACAAGACACGAAAATCAGTTAATTGATCTAAATCAAGAGGGACTTGAAAACGAAATTTCTTTTTTTGGAAATAATAAAAAATTATCTGTTTACAGTGTATTTTCAAAAAGTAGAAAAACTAACGGTCAAGCACAATCTAGAAGGCCAGACTTAGTGTATGGTTTAAATTACTCAATAAAAAAAATACCTAGCCTAATAGGAGAGATAAATTTAAATTTAAATTATAAACATACAGGTAAATATGTTGATTATGATGGATCAAAAAATTCAAAACAAAAAAGTACAGATTTATTAGATTTAATATTAACAAAAGATTTTTTAAATAATACATTTTCTCTAAAAATTAATAATTTTCTGAATGAGAGATATGAAAAACCTGCAACCTATAGTCAAGATGGAAGAAGCTTAATATTTGGTTTTAGCAGGTCATTCTAGTTGAGGTTAGAGTTAGTATTTATTATAGTCAATGTGTGAATTATTTAAAAATATCAATTGGAATTTTTTTAGCTCTTGCTTCAAGTAGATTTATTCCGCACCCTCCTAACTTTACTAGTTTAATCACTTTGAGTTTTTACGCGCCTGCGATTTTAGGTGTTAAATTTATTCCAATTATTATTTTAAGCTTTTTGGTTACAGATATTTTCTTAGGTTTTCACAATACATTGTTATTTACATGGGGAAGTGCCGCGCTTATTGGATATATTTCTATATTTCTAAATCATAGTCCACTTAAAAGATTAACAGGTGTGACAATAGGGGCTTTATTATTTTTTATAGTTACAAATTTTGGGGTTTGGATTTTAGGTGAAACGTACTCAAAAAATATAGATGGAATTTTAATTTGTTACACTCTTGCATTACCTTTTTTTCTGAATTCATTAGTATCTACAATAGTTTTCTCTTCAGTAATTGAAGGTTTGCTGAAAATTAATTTTGTTAAAAATTTTAAAAAATCCTTTAAATAATAGTGTTTTTATATAAAAGGCTAAAATAAATTTTTATGATTAAAAAACTTAAAATTTTTCTCTGTGATTTAACTTATGATACAATTATTTTGGTATCTGACACGATACCTATAAATATCGGATTTATTGGATCATACGCAAAAAAAAAATTTGGTGAAAAAGTTTCCATTGAATTATTTAAATATCCAGATGATGTAATTAAACAGATCGAAGCTAACCCTCCGGATATTATCGGTTTTAGTAACTATTCATGGAATAGCAATCTATCGGAATACGTTGCATCCATAGCAAAAAAAATAAACCCAGATGTTATCACAGTGCAAGGAGGGACAAATTTTCCACACCAGACTAATTTACAGGAATTATTTCTAAGAGAGAGACCTTATACTAATTTTCACACTTTGTTTGAAGGTGAAAAATCTTTTTCAAACATAGTGGAGAGGATTATTGACTCTGATTTAAATAAAAAAAAAATTTATGAAAATCCAATCGATGGAGTTGTTTTTATACACCCTGAAAACAAAAATTTTATACAAGGTAAGTATATTGATAGAATTAAAGATTTAGACGAAATACCTTCGCCCTATTTAAATGGAATGCTAGATAAATTTTTTGACGGTTATTTAACTCCATTCATTGAAACAAATAGAGGCTGTCCATTTACTTGCTCTTTTTGTCATACAGGATCAAATTACTATCACAAACTCAATAAGTTTTCTAAAGATAGAGTTGAGAGTGAAATTAATTATATTGGAAAAAAAGCGGGAAAATTAAAAATTTCAAATTTACATATGGCTGATGTAAATTTTGGTATGTATCCTCAAGATCGTTTAACATGTGAGTTTTTAAAAAAAAGTAAGGAAAAATATGGATGGCCTAGACAAATAATGGCTACGACTGGAAAAAATAGCAAAGACAGGGTTATGGAGATTACAAATATCTTAGGTGATATGTTCTCAATAAACATGTCAATGCAATCAATGGATGAACAGGTATTAAAAAATATAAAAAGAGCAAACATTAAACTAGATCATATGATTGATGTTAATAATCACCTTATTGAGCAAGGAAGATCAACAAAAGCGGAATTAATTGTTGGATTGCCTGGAGAAACAAAAGAAACGTTTTTAAATGGCTTGGATAATGTCTTAAATTCAAATTCTACTGCAGTAACAATTTATACACTCATGATGCTTCATGGAACTGAATTCAAAAACCCAGAATATAGAAAACAATTTGGCTATAAAGGAAAATTTAGGATTGTTCCTCTTAACTTTGGAAATTATCAGAATAAAAAAGTTTTTGACTATGAAGAAGTTGGAATACAAACAAAAGATTTATCTTTTGAAGATTATTTGTATTTAAGAGTCATCGCACTGCTAGTTGAATCGTTACACAATGGAAGACCATTTAATGAATTTTTTTTATATGGAAAACATCATAATATTAAACAAGCTAACCTATTAAAAATTTTATACGACAATATTAATAAAGCATCTAAAAGTATCCAAAATATCATTCAGGCTTTTATAGATGAGACAAAAGGTGAACTATGGGAAAGTGAAGAGGAACTTTTAAATTTTTATAGAGAAGAAAAAAATTATTTAAGATTAAAAAATGGAGAGTTGGGTGGAAATTTAATATACAAATATAAATCAAGAAATCTGGTTGAAAATAACAATGATTGGATTGATTTTTTTGAGAATCAATTATTCAACGAGATTATTAAAAATAATAAAAATATAAACAGTTCAGATATTATAAAGAAAGAATTAAAAGAAATTAGTCAATTTTGTAAATTAAAAACAAATGGATTATTAGATCCTTCAATTGATACTAAACCAATTTCATACGATTTTGATCATGATATTCTAGATTGGATAGACAATTATGAAATTGATAGTGATTTAGGAAAGTATGTATTTGGTAAAAAAAGAAAATATATATTTAGTTATACAAATGAACAGCTTGAGGTTAGAGATGATGTCTTTAAAAGGTATGGAACTAGCATAAATTCACTATCAAAAATAGTAACAAGAATAAGTAA
>CACIMN010000012.1 GCA_902587755.1 uncultured Pelagibacteraceae bacterium
GTTTTTTTAAAGGTTTATTAATTAGTATAAAAAGAATTTTATCCTGCCATCCAATAAAATTTTTAGGGGGTGGCGAAGGGTTTGATCCGGTTAAAAAAGAAATAAAGGATAATAAATAATGGAAACTCGAAATATCATCGCAGCAATTTCTTTATCTGCGGCAGTTATTATTTTGTACTCCCTTTTTTTTGCGCCACCACCGGTAACGAAAGAAAATTTAGCTGAAAAAACTAAGACTGAACAGAATTCTGACGCACCTAGTCTTGATCAAAAAGAAAATGTAACTGAAATTTCACGAGAAGAAGCGTTACAACAAAGTGAAAGAATTCAATTTGAAAACCAAAGTATTGTTGGATCTATTTCATTAAAAGGAGCTGCAATAGATGATCTAACATTCAAAGAATATAATGTTAGTTTAGAAAGCGATGAAAAAGTAAAGTTTCTTGCACCACGAAGCTCTAAAGAAGGCTATATAATAGAAAGTGGTTTTATAACTACTGATAAAAATATCGATATTCCAAATGCAGATTCAATTTGGTCAGTTTCTGGAAATAATAAATTAACTAATCAATCTCCTATAAAACTAAGTTGGACTAATGATCAAGGCATCACTTTTGAAAAAGAAATTGCATTGGATGATAAGTTTTTATTCACAATAAAACAAAGAGTTATAAATTCTACTGATAAAAACTATGACTTTTATTCTTATGGACAAATTATAAGAAATCAAATCCCAGAAGGTATAACTGATTTTTACATTCTTCATGAAGGGCCTATCGCTACGTTAGATGAAGAATTAATTGAGGAAGATTATGACGATATTGAAGAGAAAAAGTTTTCCAGAACTGCACAAAAGGGATGGTTAGGAATTGGAGATAAGTACTACATATCAACACTTATTCCACCAAGAGAAAAAGAATTTAAAACTACGATGGATTACAAAAACAAGTACAGAATAAACTTTGTTACAACTGAACCATTAGAGTTAACTGGAAACTCTTCTATAGAAGAAAATTTACAAGTAATTGTAGCTGCAAAACGAGTTGATGTAATTGATGGGTACGCAGAATCATTAAAAATTGATAAATTTGATTTAACAATTGACTGGGGCTTTCTGTACTTTTTGACTCGCCCTTTGTTCACTGCTTTAGAGTATTTCTTTAAAATATTTGGTAATTACGGATTAGCAATTATCGCTGTTACTGTTTGTATTCGTGTAGCATTTTTTCCTTTAGCTAATTTCTCTTTTAGAAGTATGGCGAAGATGAAACAATTGCAGCCCGAGATGGTAAGACTTAAGGAAGTGCACAAGGATGATAAAATGAAATTGCAACAAGCAATGATGGCTCTTTATAAAAAAGAGAAGGTAAATCCTATGAGTGGTTGCTTGCCCATCCTCGTCCAGATCCCGGTATTCTTTGCTTTATATAAGGTTTTATTTGTAACAATAGAAATGCGTCATATGCCTTTTTATGGTTGGATCCAAGATTTAAGTGCTAAGGATCCTACTTCAATATTTAATTTATTTGGATTACTTCCCTACGATGTACCTTCGTTCCTAGTTATTGGAGTATGGCCCGTCGCTATGGGGGCCAGCATGTGGCTGCAACAGAAGTTAAATCCAGCTCCGACAGATCCAATGCAAGCAAAGATATTTATGTTCTTTCCATTATTCTTAACTGTAATACTTGCACCATTCCCAAGTGGTCTAGTAATTTATTGGACAGTTAATAACATTTTAACAATGGCTCAGCAGGTTGTAATTATGAAACGTACAACAGTTAAAACTGCAACCTAATTAAAAAAATAATAAATGGACCTTGAAAAGATATTACCTAAAGATGGGCCACCAATTAATGAAGTAACTAAATACATTGAAAAATATAAAAACGATTTAATAGTAATTAAATACGGTGGAAATGTTTTAATTGATAGAAACGTATTTAATAATTTTATAACTGATCTTAGTGTTTTAAATAAATTAGGCCTTGCAACTGTGGTAATTCATGGTGGTGGACCTAGAATTAAAAGAGAGCTAGAAAAATCAAATATTCAATCAAAATTTATAAGAGGACTAAGAGTAACTGACAAAAATATAATTGATATTGTTGAAACTGTTTTGATTGATTTTAATAATGACATTGTTAATTCTTTAAAAGACAAAGGCACAGAGGCAATCTCTATACATACAAAAAATAATAATATTATTAAAACTATACCAGAAGCAGAAGAACTTGGTTTTGTAGGAATACCAGATGAGATTAATAATCAGCAAATATTAAATATAATTAATCAAAATAAAATTCCTATAATTTCACCATTAGGATTGGGTAAAGAAAACCAAACATATAATATTAATGGAGACACAGCTGCGATGGCTATAGCAAAATCTTTAAAATCTAGAAGACTATTGTTAATGACGAATGTTGATGGTGTTTTAGATAAAAATAAGAAATTAATAGAGGAAATTTCTTCATCTGAGATTCTTGAAATGATTAAAGATGAAACTATTAGAGAAGGCATGATACCTAAAATAAACGCATGTTTAGATGCAGTGAATAATGGTGTAACAGCAGTTGGTATAATCAACGGCACAAAGCCACATTCGTGTTTATGGGAAATATTCTCTGACAAGGGCTCTGGGACCCTAATAAGACAATGAAAGAATTAAAGAATATAAAAAACATATTATTTGATTGTGATGGGGTACTCTACAGTGATCTTGAAGGAGTATTTGGTCAAGTAAGTAAAAAAATGACTCAATATATTTCAAATAAATTAAATGTAGATTTAAAAGAGGCAAAAGAATTACAAACAAATTATTTTCATAAATATAACACTAGCCTTAATGGTTTAATGATACATCACGATATACCTCCAAGAGAATTTTTAGACTACGTGCATGATATCAATTTAGATTTTTTAGAAAAGGATACTGCTTTAAGGAATGAGCTTGAAAATATTAATCTAAACAAATTTGTATTTACAAATGGTAGCAAAGAACACGTTAAAAATATAACTACGCACTTAGGAATTGATGATCAATTTGACGGTGTATTTGACATTGTTGATGCTGAGTACAGTCCAAAGCCTGAGGCAAAAGCATTTGATCTGATGGTCAAAAAATTTCAAATTGATCCAAGTGAGACACTTTACATTGAAGATATCGCAAAAAACTTATCTATTGGAAAAGAAAGAGGAGCAAAAACAGTTTGGTTAATCAATGATGAATACTGGGGGAAAAAAGAGTCTGATGAAGAATATATTGATTACAAAATTGAAAATCTTTCTTTATTTTTAAAAGAAATAAGGTTATTAAAAAACTCATAAAACTATGAGTATTGAAAAAATTATAAATGAAGCTTGGGAAAATAAAGACCAAGTAAGTCAAAATCCAGATAAATCTTTAAAGGATGCTGTGAATCAAATTATTGATGATTTAGACAATGGAAAAGTAAGAGTAGCTGAAAAGATAAATGGTGAATGGGTTACACATCAACATCTAAAAAAAGCTATAATGTTGAGCTTTAGAATGTATCCAATGGAAAATTTAAATGGTCCATACAGTAGTTGGTATGACAAAGCTCATTTACTTAAAGGAAAAACAGCTGGATGGACAAAAGAAGATCATGAAAAAGCTGGTTTTAGAATGGTGCCTAATTCGCCAGTAAGAAAAGGATCATTTGTAGGAAAGAATGCGGTTTTGATGCCTTGTTATGTAAATATTGGAGCGTATATTGATGAAGGAACAATGATGGATACATTTAGTCGTGCTGGAAGTTGTTGTCAGATTGGAAAAAATTGTCATATCTCTGCAGGTTCTGGAATTGGGGGCGTCTTGGAGCCCGCTCAAGCATTACCAACAATTATTGAGGATAATGTTTTTGTCGGGGCGATGTCTGAGGTTGTTGAAGGTGTGATAGTTGGAGAAGGCTCTGTATTAAGTATGGGTATGCTAATTACTCAAAGTACTAAAATAGTAACGCGTTCAACAGGAGAGATTACTTATGGGAAAATTCCTCCATACTCAGTTGTTGTACCAGGTTCTTTACCAGATAAAAACAATCCATCTGCACCATCTTTAAGCTGTGCAGTGATTATTAAACAAGTTGATGAAAAAACGAGATCTAAAACATCAGTTAACGATCTTTTAAGAGATTAAAATGCCAACAATTAATGAATTACAATTAGCTAAAGAGCTAATTAGGTTTCCATCTGTTACAAAAACTGATGCCGGTGTTATTAAATTTTTAGAAAAAAAATTAAAAAAAATTGGCTTTAAAACTAAAATTCTCGAGTTTAAAGATAAAAATAGTTATCCTGTAAAAAACCTTTACGCAAGACTTGGTAACACAAGTCCAAATTTTTGTTACGCAGGTCATTTGGATGTAGTACCACCTGGTAATTTGAATGATTGGACTGTTAATCCATTCAAACCTGCTGTTAAGAAAGGATACTTAATTGGCAGAGGCGCAAATGATATGAAAAGCTCAATAGCTGCATTTGTTACTGCGGTAAGTAATTTTGCTAAAATAAATAAAAAATTCGATGGGTCTATTAGCCTTTTAATTACTGGAGACGAAGAAGGAATTGCAATTAATGGAACAAAAAAAGTTATTGAGTATTTGAGAAAAAGAAAAGAAAAAATAGATTTTTGCTTAGTAGGAGAACCTACGAATCCAAATAAATTAGGAGAAATGATTAAAATTGGTCGTAGAGGTAGTATGACCGGAAAATTGACTGTCATTGGTATTCAAGGTCATGTGGCTTACCCTAACAGAGCAAACAATCCATCAACAGCTTTAGTCCAAATACTAAAAGAGTTAAAAGAAATTAAATTTGATAAAGGAACAAAAGATTTTCAACCTACAAATTTAGAAATAACAAAAATTAACATTGATAATTCAGCTGATAATGTAATTCCAGGATTAGCTAGCGCATCCTTTAATATTAGATTTAATAACAAACACACTTCTTACAAATTAAAGAATAAAATAAATAAAATAATTAAAAAAATTTGTAAAAAAAATAAATCAAAATATAAAATCGAATATAGTGTTTCTGGTGAGGCTTTTTTAACTAAGCCTAACAAAACTACATTTATGATACAAAATACAATTAAAAAGATTACTAAAATTAAACCTAAATTATCTACAACTGGTGGTACATCGGATGCAAGATTCATAAGAAAAATAGCTCCATGTTTAGAATTTGGATTAGTGGGAAAAACTATGCATAAGGTAGGGGAATGTGTGTCTTTATCTGATTTAAAAAGATTAACTTTAATTTATAGCAAAATCTTAGATAACTATTTTAAGTGAAAACTGGTTTAATTACATCAGACACATCTCAAAATCATGATACAGGTCCTGGGCATCCAGAACAAATAGCAAGGGTATCAGTAATAGTAGAAAATTTTAAGAAACTTAATTATAAAAATCTTATATGGAAGAAACCATCTAAAGTTACAGATGATATTCTCTTAACTACACATGAAAAGAATTATTTAAATTTAGTAAAAGGTTCTTTTCCAAAAAAAGGTTTTTCTTCACTTGATGGCGATACAATCATTTCACCTGGAAGCAAAGATGCAACTTTTGATGCAGTTGGATCAATAATTGCTGCAATTGATGGAGTAGAAAAAAAAGAATTTAGAAATGCATTTTGTGGTGTTCGACCTCCTGGACATCATAGTTCACAAAATAAAGCAGCCGGTTTTTGCATTTTAAATTCAGTGAGTATCGGTGCAAATTATTTGTTGAAAAAATATAAATATAAGAAAGTTGCAATAATAGATTTTGATGTACATCATGGTAATGGAACACAGGATATTTTTTATGAAAATGAAAAAGTTCTTTTTATATCAACTCACCAATATCCCTACTACCCAGGAACTGGCTCAGAACAAGAAAGAGGTAAATTTAAAAATATCTTTAATATACCTTTGCCAGCTGGCATAAGTTCAGAAGAATATTTAAACGTATTTGATCATGTATTGAAAAAATTAGAAGAGTTTAAACCAGAGTTTATATTGATTAGCGCTGGTTTTGATGCCCATGAGGATGATCCTCTTGCTCAATTTAATTTAAAAACAGAGGACTATTTTACTATTACCAAAAGAATATTAGAGGCTTCCAAAAAATTTTGTAATGGAAAAGTTGTTTCAATTTTAGAGGGTGGTTACGACCTAAATGCACTTCGAGATAGCACTAAAAGACACGTTGATGCTCTTTTAGAATTTAATTGATAATTCTTTAGAAAACTCTAAATAAAAATCTTCATGAAATTATATAAAATAAAAAGATCTGGAATTGATAATAAAGGAAGAGGGCTTTATGCAACTCGTGACATTAAAGAAGGAACCAAAATAATTGACTATGTCGGAAAACTTATAACAAAAAAACAAACACAAGATTCTGATAAGTACGATAATAGTAAACCGATATATTTATTCACAATAAATAAAAGATACGATCTAGATGGAGATTTTCCATGGAATACCGCAGGTTTAATAAACCATTCTTGTGATAATAATTGTGATTACGATGGAAAGGGATTGAAAATTTGGGTTAAAGCAATCAAAGATATTAAAAAAGGTGAGGAGTTTACCTGTGATTATGGATTTGGTTATGATGAAAACTACAAACAATTTCCTTGTAAATGTAAATCAAAAAACTGTTGTGGATATATCGTAAGAGCTGAGTCTAGATGGCGAATAAATAAAAAGTTTGCTATGAGCAATAAAAATAAGTTAATAAAGAACTCTAAATAAAAATAAACCACTTGGTGGTGCTGGAGGAGCACACAGTATTCTTTTTTTTGACTTAAATCTTTTTTCAAAAGTTTTCAAATCCCATTTCTTTTCCCCCAAATATTTTAAACAACCAACCATAGATCTGACCTGATGTTGTAAAAAAGATTGAGAACTAAATTGAAATTCAATTTTGTTTTTTGATGATTTAATATTTATTGATTTTATAGTTTTAATTGGACTTTTTGCGTGACAGCTTGATGATCTAAAAGTTGAATAATCATGGGTTCCTAATAACTTTTTTGCACCCCTTTTCATTAATTCTAAATCTAAAGGCTTACGAACATGCCATGCTCTATTTTTTTCAATTATTGGTTGGCTTATTTGATTAAAAATAAAGTATTTATAAATTCTTTGTTTTGCTGAAAATCTAGCATGAAATTTATTATTTCTTTTTTTAATATTTTTAATTGCAATGTCTTTTAAATTTAAAAAATGATTTATGGATTTTAAAAATTTAATTGTATCAATTATTTTATTTTCACAATCAAAGTGTGCAGATTGCTCAAATGCATGAACCCCTGCATCAGTTCTTCCTTGACCATGTAAAACAATTTTTTCTTTTAATAATTTTGATAATTTTTCTTGAATTAATCCTTGAATTGTTGAACCCTTTTTTTGAATTTGCCATCCTCTAAAATTTGTCCCTATATACTCAATAAGTATTTGGTATCTATTCATTATAGAAATGAACCCTTTTTAATTTGTGTTCCTAAAACAAATTCTCCAATACTTTGAGGCTTTTTTCCTTGTCTTTGTATTTCTTTAATTTTTATTGATTTTTTATCTCCACATGAAATTTCTAAGTGATCAGATAAAACTTCACCTGGTTTTCCTTGTGCTTGTCCAATTTCTGCTTTTAATATTTTATATCTCTCACTGTTAAAAATGAAATAAGCACCTGGAACTGGATAAAGTCCATTTATTTTACCAATTATAATTTTAGCATCTTCTTTCCAATTAATCTGCCCCTCTAATTTTTGAATTTTTGATGCGTATGTGGCTAATGAATGATTTTGTTCTATGAAGTTTGCTTTATCCTCATATATATCATCTATATTATCTAAAATTTTCTCTGCAGCCAAACTTGATAGCTTTTCATTAATATCTTCAGCATTTAAATTATTTTCTATATTAATTTTATAAACATTGCATACTGGTCCTGTATCTAGTTCCTCCCCTATTTTCATAATACTAATTCCTGTCTCTTTATCTAAATTCATAATTGATCTTTGAATAGGAGCAGCACCTCTCCATTTTGGAAGAATTGATGCATGTATATTAATAAATCCTTTTTTAGTTAAATTTAAATATGACTTTGGTATAATTTGACCATAAGCAACCACTATTGCCAAATCTGCCTCTAAAGATTTAAAATATTCTAATTCCTCTAAATTTTCTTTTAATGAATTTGGTGTTCTAAATTCTATGTTTAAAGTTTCTGAAATTAATTGAATTGGTGACTTGTTAATTTTTTGACCTCTTTTAGATTTTTGAGGGGGTTGTGTATAAACACAAGAAATAGGATATCCATTTTGATAAAGTGATTTTAAAATTGGGACAGCGAACATGGGAGTACCCATAAAAACTATTTTTTTTAGCATGTTTAAAGAATTGCTGCTGAAGATTTTTTCTTAGATAATTTTTTAATTATCATTGATCTTTTTAATTTCGAAAGATAATCAATAAATAGTATACCCTCTAAATGGTCCATTTCATGCTGAATACATGTTGCAAGAAGACCATCTGCCTTTAGCAATTTCTTTTCTCCATCATAATCAAGATATTCTACTTCACACTTACTAGGTCTATCAATTTCTGCAAACTGATTTGGCACAGAAAGACATCCTTCCTCATAAGTTGCTTTTTCTGGATCTTTATTTTTGATAACCGGATTTACAAAATATCTTGGCTCTTTTTTACTCTCATCTTTACTTATATCCATTACAATAATTCTCTTTGGTACACCAACTTGTATCGCCGCGAGACCAATTCCGTTTGCGTCATACATTGTCTCTAGCATATCATCCATCAATTTTTGCTCTTCTTTACCAACACTATTGACTGGTTTAGATATTTGCCTAAGTAATTTATTAGGTTCTGTTATTATAGTTCTGATAGCCATAACTTGATTTTATTATAATTTTTATACTTTTAAAGGAAGAACTTTTAGCAATAGTTTGTTTCTAATTAAATCAACATTTAATTGATTTAAAGTATTGATAATAAAATAAACTGTATCTTCATCAATATTTTCAATTTTGTCAGGTCCAATTACCTCAATTATTCTCAACAATGCGGCACCAATCTCATTATTATCTATCATTGTTTGAATATCGGCAGGCATTTCTGATTGCTTCACCTCATAAAGACTGTCATATTTTTTTGAAATTTCAACCCCGTCAGATTTAAGCGCCTCTAGAAAAATTATATCTTTTTTTGATAAAAAATATTTTTTATCTTTTTTAATTTTCTTTAAAAATTTATCTAGATCCTCTTCAATTTTAGATTTTGCATAGTCCCCATTGAAATAATTTATAAGTTTTGATTGGTGTAAAATTTTACTATTATATTTAATTTTTTTATCTGTTGTCTCTTTCTTGTTTAGATTACTATTATAAAATGTTGTAAAATTTGATGGAACATCCTCAACATTAATTTCAGCTAAAAATTTTTTTAATTCTAAATCAAAGGCATCACCTATATCATCGGATATAAATAGATCCTTTAAAATCTTCATAAATTCTAATTTGATTTTTGGTTCTTCTGTTAAAAGAGTTCTTTGATATAAAAGAGCACGTCCCTCGATTGAAGATAAAGATTTATACGCCTCTTTTACGTTTAAAAATTGATTAATATTAAATTGGAATTTTTTATAAAATTCGAATAACTCCTCTTCGGAATAATTTTTATCATTAACAGCTTTTTCTATTGTAGAAATTTTTTCTACATCAGTAATTTCTATATCTTGAATTTTAAAAAGTAAATTAGCAGCTGAAAGATATTTCCAAATTATTTTAGGTGTATCTTCAGTTGGTTCATAATTAAACTCAGGGTTAGTTCTATGAGCTAAATGAAAATCTAAAATTGAATTTATTGATATTTCTTTATCTGCCTCATCTAAATATCCAAATAAATAATTTATTTTGTTTTCGTAATAAATATCCTCAAAACCTAACTCTTTTTTTAAATCTAAGATAAGTTGTGCTTCTTCATTTTTCCCATAATTGATTAAACAATATAAATTAAATTTTGATAGATATTCATCTTGAATAGGTTCAGAATTTTTAGAAAAAATCTCACATGATTTTTTTACGTTTGATTCCGATAAATAAGTATCTACCAAATATCTTGTTAAATTTGGATGTAAATTTATTATTTGATTTTTAATTAAATATTCTTCTATTAATTCTAAGTTTGCATCTTTTATTAACCAATCAGATTTAAAGCTCATAAATTCTTTCTCGGTAATATTTTGAGTTGGAAAATAAGCGTTGGTTAATAAAGATATATGCATTATATCAGATGCATCCTCTGAAAGATTAAACTTATTAATATTCTGAAATAAATTTTTTAATTTAGTTCCATCAGAATTTGACCACATATCCATACTCAAACCGTATTCACTAGGGTCATATAGTCCAATAATTTTAATTTCTTTTGATGAAAATTCTTTATCAAGTTTAATAGTATCTGTTTGTTTATTTGTTTGTAGTTCGTAAACACTATTCTGAGTAGTGCCGCTAGAATTTTCACTTGAAATATTT
Organism: uncultured Pelagibacteraceae bacterium; assembly: GCA_902587755.1. Taxonomy (GTDB): domain Bacteria; phylum Pseudomonadota; class Alphaproteobacteria; order Pelagibacterales; family Pelagibacteraceae; genus Pelagibacter. The sequence goes on from CACIMN010000012.1 coordinate 10,579, forward strand.
GTTTCTGAAATTACTTGATTATCTTTTTTTTCTATATTCCAAATATCAATAGGTTTCTCTTCTGCAAATACAGGTATAAAAAAAATAAGACAAACTAAGGTAATTGAAAGAATTTTCTTATTTAACAATTTTAAAATTTTCATTTGGAATAATTTTTTCAATTTCTTTTTTAGGTGCAGGAAAATCAATTGTACTTAGAAAAAAAATAATACCTAAAATAACCCCTAATCCGATTATAGATTTAATCACAAGTCCTATGATACTTGCTTTGCCTGAACTTGTGTTTTTAATGAATTGCATATACTTTTAGATAATTTCAAATTAAGACATATTTATGTTTTTTCAATAAAGAAACTTATGAAATCAAAAGAAAATCTAGTTTTTTTGGGGATGATGGGTTCTGGTAAGAGCTCTATTGGATCTTTAGTAGCTAAGAAATTAAAATTAAATTTTGTAGATATCGATAAAGAAATTGAAAAAAATTTAAACATTACAATAAAAAAAATCTTTGAAGTTAAAGGTGAGAATTATTTTAGAAAAATTGAAGAACAAACAACTTTAAAAAAGCTTAAATTAACCTCTACTGTGATTTCACTTGGTGGGGGAGCATTTACAAATAACAATATTAGGAAAGAAATTTTAAAAAATCATTTATCTTTTTGGCTAAATTGGGATGATAAAACATTGTTAAATAGAAT
>CACIMN010000013.1 GCA_902587755.1 uncultured Pelagibacteraceae bacterium
TATACTTTTTTCAAAGATAATTTTTTGAAAGAAAAATTTATATCTATCTCCCTAGGTGAAAAAGTTACAGAATTAATTTTTAAGGGCATTTTTAATAAACATAAAATATATAATGGGTCATTGTTTTCAGAGTATGAACTTATTGGACAATCAAATAATCTTTTTAAAAAAGAAAAGCAAAAACCTATTTTATTTTTAAGATTTGGATTAGATGGAATGCTGAGTGTTGGTCAGAAGTTTTTAGCTATTTTTTTAGGATATATCCATGTGACTTATGAACATTCGCATCCAAATAAAAAAAGTTTTGGAATGTTAAACAGAACTCAGACTTGGAAAGGTTTTATAATTATATTATTAAAGAACTTTTTTAAGTTTTATCTGAGATATTTTAAACATATTTTAATGTATAATTTTTATAAAAATAAATGAACTCGACTAATTTAAAAATATTTTGTGTAACAAATAAGAAAGTTAATTTTGTAAAAAAGCCTCAATATTATTTGTCTTGGGTTGGGACTGATGAAACTCCAAAGGATTATATTTCGTGTAATAATAAAGATAACATTTACTATAAAGAAAAATTTTATTCTGAACTAACTTTTCATTATTGGTTTTGGAAAAATTTATTACAAAATGAAGATCAAAAAAGTTGGATTGGATTTTGTCAAAAAAGAAGATTTTGGATTAAAGAAAAAAAAAATTCAAATATAACAAAAGAAAATATTAATGATTATTTAATTACAGAACCATTAAATGATTGGTCAAAATACGAGGCAATAATTTGTAAGCCAATTAAAGTTTCTGGCGCAAAGAAATCTAAAATTTTTAAAAGAGGATGGAGAAATATTCTTCACGACCCCTCAATTTTATTTCTAAAAAAAAAAGAAAATATTTTATTACATTTTGATATGCATCATGGTTATGGCAATCTCGAAAAGGCAATTAATGAATTAACAGATGATGACAAAAAAGATTTTAAAAATTATGTAATTAAAAATGATAGTTTTAATCCACATTTAATGTTTATTGCAAAACCGAATATAATAAATAAATGGTTTGAAAGCCTGTTTCCTTGGCTACATAGGTGCGAAAAACTATTCAAATTTGAACATTTAAAAAATTATGATACCGGTAGACTATATGCTTATTTAGCTGAAAGATATCTTTCTTATTGGTTTAGAAAAAATACAAAATTTAAAGAAGAGAATTGGATACAGTTAGATAATTTTTAGGAGAGGTGGCCGAGTGGTTGAAGGCGCACGCTTGGAAAGCGTGTAAAGGAGTAATTCTTTCATGGGTTCGAATCCCATTCTCTCCGCCATCAATTAAGTCTTATTTTTCAGCATTAATAAACACTTTTTATTAATTGTTTAAAAAGATTAATCAGCAATTATTTTAAAAAATGTTATAATTAATCTTTCCTAAAACAAAAAAATGACAGAAAATATATACCAAGCAGACTCCATTAAAGTTTTAAAAGGTCTTGAGGCGGTTAGGAAAAGGCCTGGCATGTATATTGGTGATACAGATGATGGTACGGGTCTACATCATATGGTCTACGAGGTAGTTGATAACTCGATTGATGAGGCATTAGCAGGTTATTGTAAAAATATTATTGTAAAAATCAATTCAGACGGAACAATAACAGTAAATGATGACGGCAGAGGAATTCCTGTAGATATTCACAAAGGAGAAAAAAAATCTGCAGCTGAAGTAATTATGACACAACTTCATGCAGGAGGAAAATTTGATCATGAATCTTATAAAGTTTCAGGTGGATTGCATGGTGTTGGTGTATCAGTTGTAAATGCTCTATCTGAAAAATTGAAGTTAGAAATAAATAGAGATGGAAAAAAATATTTTATAGAATTTCAAAATGGTGAAGCTAAAGCCCCATTAAAAATTATTGGAAAATCAAAACATACTGGGACTCAGATAACTTTCTTACCATCAAAAGAAATTTTTTCCTCAATCAAGTTTAGTGCCAATATTCTTATTAAAAGAGTGAGAGAATTAGCATTTTTGAATAAAGGAATTAAAATAATATTTAAAGATGCTAGTCAAAAAAAAGAAAAAATATCAGAGTTTAAGTTTGATGGAGGTGTTCTTGAATTTGTAGAGTTCTTAGATGAAAAAAGAGAAAAACTACAAAATAAAAATGGAAATGATTTATTTAGAAAACCAATATATATCGAGGGTAGAAAAAATAATATTGAATTAGAGTGTTCCTTAAAATGGAATGCTGGATACACAGAAGATATTTTTCCATATACAAACAATATATATCAAAAGGATGGTGGAACTCATCTTTTAGGGTTCAGAAGTGCTTTAACTAGAGTAGTAAATAAATATGCTAATGAAAATAATTTACTTAGGAAAAATAAAATAGCTATTTCTGGGGATGATATAAAAGAGGGTCTCACTTGTGTTCTTTCGACTAAAATTCCAGATCCAAAGTTTTCATCTCAGACAAAAGATAAACTTGTTTCATCAGAAGTGAGGATGATAGTTGAAACATTGATAAATGAAAAATTATCTATTTGGTTTGATCAAAATCCATCGATTGCAAAACTGGTTTTAGCTAAAGTAATTCAAGCAGCAATGGCTAGAGATGTAGCTAGAAAAGCGAGAGAAAATGTTAGAAGAAAAGGTGCACTGGAATTAAGTGGTCTTCCTGGAAAATTAGCTGATTGCCAAATTGGTAAACAGGAGGGAACTGAATTGTTTATAGTTGAGGGAGATTCAGCAGGTGGTTCAGCGAAACAAGGAAGAAATAGATCAAATCAAGCAGTTTTGCCCCTTAGAGGAAAAATACTTAATACTTACGTAGAAGATTTTAATATAAAGAAAAATGGAAATGGATCAGATCAAAGAACTAAGGCTTTGTCTAAAATGATTTCTTCAAACGAAATAGTCACCTTGATAAATGCTCTAGGCTTAGACCCAAAAGCACAAGAGATAGATTTAAAAGATTTAAGATATGGAAAAATAATTATTATGACGGATGCTGATGTTGATGGTTCTCACATTCGAGCCCTCCTCTTAACCTTTTTCAACAACAAACCATTTAATAAATTAATTGAAAATGGTCATGTTTATTTAGCACAACCACCATTATTTAAAATTAATAGAGGCTCTAAAGGAGTTTATATTAAGGATGAGCAAGAGTTAGAAGAATACATAATTAATAATAACAAAGAATTAAAAAAGATAAAAAAAGGTTCAAAAGAATATTCTAAAGTACTTGACTCAGAAAAATCAAAAATGAATATTCAGAGATTTAAAGGATTAGGAGAAATGAATCCTGAGGAATTATGGAGTACTACTTTAGATCCAGAGACAAGAAATTTGCTGCAAGTGCAATACTCTAAGGATTCAAAAAAAGATCAAAGTCTAATTCATACATTAATGGGCAATGATGTAGCATTAAGAAAAGATTTTATTGTTTCTAATGCTATAAATGTGCAGAATCTCGACATATAAAAATGAAGTTTTTTGAAACTTCAAAATATTTTTCTTTTAAAAAATCAACATATATAGCATTAAGATGGATTGGAATTATAGGACAACTGATAGCAGTAAATTTTGTATATTTTTTTTTAAACTCTGACTTTAATTTTATTGCTTCAAATATAATTATATTTTTTGGTGTATTAAGTAATTTATATTTAATTTTTATTTACAAAAAAACACAACTATCAGACAGGTCTGCATTTCTATTCCTTATTATAGATATTCTGCAATTAGGTATTCTTCTCTATTTGTCAGGAGGTGTAACTAATCCATTTGTAATTTTTATAATAATACCAAGTGTATTTTCTTCATCTAACTTAAGTTTAAAGACTAATACTTTGTTAGTAATTCTAACAATAGTTATAATTATATTTTTAACATTTTATTACAAAGACTTGCCAATTAATTTAAATAGTGATTTTCACAATAATCATTATTTTTATTATTCAATTCCAATCTCGTTGATTATAGCTTTAGTTTTTTTAAATTACTTTGCGATGACATTTGGAACACAATCCAGATTGAGAAAAGAAGCTCTAGGAAAAATGGAAGAAGTAATGGCTAAAGAACATGAACTTTTATCTTTAGGGGGCCAAGCTGCTGCTGCAGCACATTCTTTAGGTACCCCACTTTCAACAATAACAATTATTGCTCACGATTTAATGAAGCAATTTAAAGGACAGAAAGATATAGAAAAAGATATTGAATTATTAAATAGTCAAGTTAATCGATGTAATGAGATTTTAAAGCGCCTAACTCTAAATCCTGTAGAAGAGGATGAATTTATTGATAAAGATATAAACATAAGAGATTATTTAAGTGAGATTATTTCCTCATTTAAAGAAATTAGTAATAAAAATTTTGTTTTTAATTTTGATCAAGATTCAAACCCTAAAAAAATAAGTAAATCAATAGAAATAGTGTATGGATTAAGAAATTTTATAGGGAATGCCAATAAATTTGCTAAGAAAAATATTTTTATTAATCTAAAAAGTGACAGTGAAATTACAGAGATTACTTTAGAAGATGATGGATCTGGTTATCCCAGAGATATCATATCAAAAATTGGAGAACCTTATTTAAAATCTAATTATTCTAAAGACAAATCTAAGGAAGGTTTAGGTCTTGGATTGTTTATTGGGAAAACTTTACTAGAAAAAAATTTTGCTTCAGTGAACTGTAGAAACTCAAAAACTCGTAGCGGAGCAGAAATTAATATTAGATGGAAAAATAAAGAATTATTTAATATTTAGTGATATTTTTTTTTCGTTTGAAATAATGAACTTAATTGTGATATCATAACATCTCCTAGCTCATTCACATCAGTTATTTTTATCGCTTTGTCATAATATCTTGAAACATCATGACCTATTCCAATAGCTAAAACTTCAATATCAGATTTATTTTCAATAAATTTTACAATTTTTTTTAAATGTTTTTCTAAAAAATCCCCAGAATTTACAGAAAGAGTTGAGTCATCAACAGGGGCACCATCAGAAATTACCATTAAAATTTTTCTTTCCTCTTTTCTTTTTTTTATTCTATTATAAGCCCAGTAAATAGCTTCTCCATCAATATTTTCTTTAAGCAAACCTTCTTTGAGCATGAGTCCTAAATTATTTTTAGCTTGTCTCCAATGAGTATCGGCTGCTTTGTATATAATATGTCTTAAATCGTTTAATCTTCCTGGTGTTTTAGGTTTTGAATTTTTTGTCCAAAGTTCTCTACTTTGTCCACCTTTCCAGTTTTTAGTAGTAAAACCTAAGATTTCTACTTTAACAGAGCATCTTTCAAGTGTTCTGGATAAGATATCTGCACATATAGCAGCGATTGTAATTGGTCTTCCTCTCATAGAACCAGAATTATCAATTAAAAGAGTTACAACCGTATCTTTAAAGTCTAAATCTTTTTCTTTTTTAAAAGACAAAGAGTTATATGGGTCCATTATAATTCTTGGAAGTTTTGAACTATCTAGCAAGCCTTCTTCTAAGTCAAATTCCCAAGCTCTATTTTGTTTAGCAAGCAATTGTCTTTGAAGTTTATTTGCTAATTTTGTAATAACGTCTTGAAAACCAACTAACTGTTGATCTAAACTTTTTCTAAGTTTAAATGCTTCATCAGCATTTTCTAAATTCTCAGCTTTTACAATTTCATCAAACTGTGAGGTAAATATTTTGTAATCTAGATTAATATTATCTATGTTTTTATTTATAATTTGTTCTGAATTATTTTCATCAGACTCAACTTCATTGAGTTGTTCATCTAAGTTAAATTCATCAACACTAAAATCAGCATCTAGAGATGCTTGGGTTTCCTGATCATTATTTTCATCTTTATTATCTTCATTGTCACTGTTTTGGTCGTCATTTGAAGGATTTTCTTGGTCTTGACTCTGATTCTCTTCCTCTTTTTCGTCATCCTCATCATTTTGAAAAATATTCATTTCTTCAAATATCTGTGAAAACTTTGACGAGTAAGTGTTTTGATCATCCAGATTATTCATTAAAAATTCTTTATGTTTTTCTATAGAATTTTCAAAGTCTTTCTCCCAAAAATTTAACATTCTAGAAGTTAGAGCATTTAACTCTATTTTATGAAAGTTTTTAAGCATATATAACTCAAAAGCTTCTGCAACAGGCACATCCTCTTTTGTTTTTAATTGATCTTTTCTTTTACGACTAATTATTTGTTTATAGTTTTCATGAAAGTTTTTTTCTATACCTTTAAGCATTTGACCACCTAAGGCCTCATATCTAATCTTTTCAGCAATAGTATAAAGTGATCTAGAGGAAGTATTGCTAGGTAAGTTTTTTTTATAAATTAATTCATCAGAAAATTTTTTTTTGAGCGCGCTTGAGTCAGTCTCAGCACGCAGCCTTATAAAGTCACTAGGATTTGTAAGATTATCGATTTCTAACGAAACAATTTCTTTAGTTTTTTTTTCTTCTAAGTTTTTTTTAATTAAATTAAGATCATCAGAAATTACTTTTGCGGTTGAGTTTAAAGCAATTCTAAATTTTTCTTTTAAGTTTGTTTCTTTAGAGCTCATTTAAATTTGAATATTAACTAAAGACTCTGGCAATTCTTCTCCAAAACATCTTTGATAATATTCTGCGATAGTATTTTTTTCAATATCATCACATTTATTTAGGAAAGTTACTCTAAAAGCGTAACCAATATCCTTAAAAATCTCTGAATTTTCAGCCCAGTGTAATACAGTTCTAGGGCTCATTACAGTTGAGATGTCCCCTGCTATAAATCCTTTACGCGTAAGAGATGCTACTTTTATCATGTTGGCAACTTTTTCTTTGCCTTTTGTATTATTTAAACTTTTATTTTTAGACAATACAATATCCATTTCTCTATCTAGGCTTAGGTAGTTTAATGTTGTTACAATATTCCATCTATCCATCTGACCCTGGTTGATTTGCTGAGTTCCGTGATAGAGACCTGTGGTATCACCTAGTCCAACGGTATTCGAGGTAGCAAATAATCTAAAAAATTTATTTTGTTTAATTACTTTGTTTTTATCAAGTAATGTAAAATTTCCTTCAGCTTCCAAAACTCTTTGAATTACAAACATTACATCAGGTCTACCAGCATCATATTCATCAAAAACAAGTGCAACTGGATTTTGAATAGACCATGGTAAAATTCCCTCGTTAAATTGAGTTACTTGTTTACCGTCTTTAAGAACGATCGCATCTTTTCCAATCAAATCAATTCTACTTATATGACTATCTAAGTTTACACGGATACAAGGCCAATTTAATCTAGCAGCTATTTGCTCAATGTGTGTAGATTTTCCAGTACCGTGATACCCTTGAACCAAAACTCTCTTATTAAACGCAAATCCTGAAATAATGGCTAAAGTAGTATCTCTATCGAACTTGTAGTTTTTATCAATTTCAGGAACGTATTCATTTTTTTTTGAAAATGCCTCAACTTCCATTTCTGAATCAATTCCAAATGTTTGTTTAAGTGAAACTTTAATATCTGGTTCTGTGTTAAGATTTGGTGTCAATTTTTTCTCTATAGGTATTTTTTAATTGCGTATAAGCTAATGTTATAAGTTTAAGTTTTTCCTCGTATTTTTTATTTCCAGAATTCATATCAGGGTGAAATTTTTTCACAAGTAATTTGAATTTATCTTGTATTTTCTTCCACTTTAAACCCACAGAAACCCCCAATATTCCAAAAGCTTTTATATCTTTATGATCAAATTTAAATTGACGCATATGATTATAATCTCCATTTATTTTTTCTTTATCGAACTCGTCTCTCAAAGTTGTATTCCACAAGACTTTGAAAAAATTATCTGAAGAGCTAAAGCTTTGTGTGGGTTTGTGCCAAGTCATGTCAGATTTTAAAAAATCCATTACTTGGTCATCATTCATTCCTGAAAAATAGTTCCAATTTTTATTAAATTCTTTTACATGCTCAAGGCAAAGCATTCTAAATTTTCTACTATTATCTTTTTCAACTGGTGCCTTATATTCACCTATTTCATTACAATTATTCCAGTCACAAATATTTTTCATGATATATAATA
>CACIMN010000014.1 GCA_902587755.1 uncultured Pelagibacteraceae bacterium
CCGTTACCGTTAGTCCGCTATATGTTGCATAAGCAAAACCAACAGGGAGAGCGTGCATTGCTTTTGCAATTGAAAACATTGTAATACACATAAATAGAATGCATAAAACAGAAGGAGTTAATTTTGTAAATCCTTCAGAAATTTTGGCTAAGCTATTAGATGCAATTCCAAACGAAATACCTAAAGCTAAAAATAAATAACCTAACAAAGGTTTCATATTATTGATTTCCTAATAAATTTACCATTAATACCCCAACTATAATAAATGCTAGTCCTATCATAGAATATAAATTGGGAACTTGATTATATTTAATTACACCAACAATTACTGTTGCTATAATTGTAAGCCCCGCAAAAGAGGCGTAAGTAATTCCCATAGGAATATTTTTCATTACTAATGAAAGTGCATACATACACAGTACAATTGTAATTGCTGTAATTATGCTTGGAACAAGAAGTGTAAAACCCTCAGCACTTTTTGCAAAACTATTTGAAGTTACACCTAAAAATACTGCAATACCTAAAAATAAGTATGAACTAGCAAGACTCATACAATGACTTTAAATGAATTTTGAGAGAATATATAGAATTATTTAAGAGACCATTTAATAGCATCTTCCATTCGGTCATCTCCCCAGAAGACTTCATTTTTCACTATAAACGACGGACTACCAAAAATTTTATTTTCACGAGCTGAATTTGTGTTTTCGTTATATTTGGTCTCTATAATTTCCGATTTTGCCTCAGATATAATTTCATCTTTATTTAAATTTAATTCAGCACAAACCTCATTAATGCTAGGTTCAATTGCAGGTTCTTTGCCTTCTTGGAACCATTTTTGGTAAGTCAGCATTACAAATTTTTCTCCCCAACCTTTTTCAAAACCTAAGATTGCTATTTGGTTTGCTAAATCGAATTCTGATAAAGGGTAGGGAACTGGTGTTTTAGCAAAAAAACCATATCCCTCTGCTCGTCTTTCAATATCTCTCCACATGTAATTGACTTTGTTAATTTTGTCTTTTGGAAAAGGGATATTATTCATTTCCTTCATAATTGCTCTAACTGAAAAGGGTTTCCAATTAAATTTTACTTGATGTTGTTTTTCAACATCAAGTATTCTAGTTACAGAAAGATAGGTGTAAGTACTCCCTATCGAAAAATAAAAATCAATACCACTCACTTACTTTGGCATAGGTGTGGCACCAGTTTCTAAACTAATAATTTTTCCATTATCATATTTATAAACAGCCATTACAGCCTCTACATTTCCATCATCAAATGTAACAAATGAATGATGAACACCAACTTCATCATTTTCATAAACAACTCTTACTTTATCTTGATTTATGTCACCGCTCATTGCCCATTTGACAACATCAGCTTTGCCTAAAACATTTCCTGACTTATGCATTGTGAATTTAAAATCATCGTGCAAAAGATCATTCATCGTTGCTTCATCTTTATTTTTAATTGCAGCACTATATTTTTCTAATATAGACATATTATTCCTTTCTATTTATTCACCTGGTTTTTTATAACTTTTTGAAACATCAGCTGCCTTTTTAAATGCACTGTTGTAATCAAATACTTCATGAACCATCAGATCTGACATCATTCCACTATTTAAAACAGTTACTTTCATAGCAAGAACACTTTCATAATCTCCTTCTACACAGAAAAGAACATCAAAACGTCCTCTTAACCATTCATAACTAATGGCTTTTACTCCTAAGCTATCACACATTGATTTCATTACCGCACCTCTATCTGCGTTAGGGTCAGCATGCATTTTTTTTAATAACTCAGGACTTGCCTTTCCAATTACATAAAATTTAGACATTATTCACCCCACATTCCATGAAATTCATATACTACTGCTGGTTTATCTCCAACAACCCATCCATCATGACCTGGTTGTATTGAATATGCATCACCAGCTTTATAAGTCAGTTCAGTTCCATCATTATGTTTTGCACATACAGCACCTGAGATAATTATGCCAAGATGTGTAGCTTGACAGCTATCGCCACCAACTGTTGGCTTTATATCTTTTGACCATTGCCAACCAGGTTGTAAAGTAAGTTTCATCAATCTTTGATTTCCAACTTTAACTGCTTCAATTTTAGCATTATTAAAATTATCATTTACTTCATCTGCTTTATCAAAACTTTTTACTTCTATTCCAGCCATTTTTCCTCCTTGTTACTAATAATCTAGCATCTAATTCTAGCAGAGATTAGTCAGTATGTGTAGCCTCAGCTTTCTATTTAACCTTAGTTAAATCATATATTGAGTAACTGTCTAACACTTCATCCATTATTGGCTTTGATACCTCTGTACCTTCTATAAACTTATGAAGTGCAGCTTCATCAGTACAAAATATTTTAAACATTACAGTACTTTTATCTGGAGTTACAGTTCCAATTGTTTTTTCAACCACAGCAACTTTAGCCCTTTCAGCAAGTCCTTCAGGAGATTGCATAAATCCCATGAATTTCTCAAAAGTACCTTCTTTTAACTTTGCTACCACTAGCATTTCTTTTTCCATTTTTTCCTCCTATTTTATTATTATCCTGAAAAATTTTCCATGAAGTCTCCATCCATGGGAGTGATTTTTGCAGAATCTAAATCAACTCCAGCTGCAGCTCTTGCAGCGTGAAGTTCTTTATCATTTTTAAATGCCTCAAACCCCTCCATAGTTGCATATTTTACAATTACTGTAAATTTTGAAGCATCTTCTTTTGATACACCAGCAAAAATAATGGTTGCACCAAATCCTTTAATTTTTTCAGCATTATCTTTAACCATATCCCTCCATGCTGAAAACGATTTTATATTCTCCTCTATTTTTATAATCATATGTTTCCTTTAATAAGTATATTCACCACTCATTTGATTCATTGAGTGTGCCATTCCAGCTTTACCTCTAATATTCTGTCGACTTGAATTACCATTTCCAGAAATATTTTCATATTTTCCAGTTCCACCAACAATAATAAAAGTACCAGTTCCGCCTTGGCCGCCAGTTCCTTTACCTTTGTAATTAATGAAAACCTTTTCACCATCCATTAAGTAAAAAGTACACATTCCAGTTTCATCATCAAACTTTCCAGCTACCAATGTTAACCCGCCAATGCAATGCATAGTAGATTTATCAAAAATACTACCAGGTTCTTTATCCATAAGCCCAGCATTTCCGTCATATGTAATACTCATATTTCCATTTCCAGCATCCATTGCATTTATTGACCACGATCCTGCTCCTGCAGCATTAAATTTTCCTGATTCTGCTAATGAGTAATTTGAGATCGTTAAAAAAATTATTAAAAATAAAATTTTTTTCATTTTTACCTCCTTTAAGTTATTTAGTTTAACGTAACACTGTTACATAATTGTTAAAAAGTCACTCGTGTTTATAGCGCGCGACAGTTATGCAATTTCAGAGCATAAAAAATGTTGATTATGTTGTTTTATTTAATTTAAATTTTTGATAATAATTATTTATGATCGAAAAATTTAATGGAATTGTTTATCTAATAATTTTTATTGTTCATTTCCTTGTTTACGCTGTTTATGCTTTTAGAGCCATAGTTGGAACAAAGAGTTTTATGGATCAATATAACATCGATCATTCGGCAGCTGTGATTACAAGATTTTTTGGAGCTCCTTTTGTTGGGTCTTTCCTAATGGCTATTTATATTATGTTCGTTAGAGATGGTGGAGTAAATGGAACTTGGGCGTTCTTTAATTTAGTATTTGTTCAAAATTTAATGTATTTGATATTTGGTATTTATACTATTTATATAAATAAGCTTGGACATACTGAAAAGACTAACAGTGAAGGTGTAATAGCTGCTGGAGTACTTACGATTTTAAGTGCTATTCTTACTTACGGATTAGCTGATAAAATTTATATTTAAAACCAATTAGGCATCGGCAAACCTTTTTCTTCTAAAAATTTTTTATTAAACATTTTAGTTGCGTATTTGTCGCTTCTATCACAAAGAATAGTTACAATAGTTTTTCCTGGCCCTAACTCTTTTCCCATTCTAATTGCTCCTGCAATATTTATTCCACAGCTTGTTCCTAGACTTAAACCTTCGTTTTGAATTAAATCATATAGAATAGGCAGAGCCTCATGGTCATCAATTGAATATGCGTCATCAATTTTTGCCTCACCAAAGTTAGCAGTCACTCTACTTGAGCCAATACCTTCAGTAATTGATCCACCTTCTGACTTAAGTTCGCCATTTTTTATATAATTATAAAGAGCTGAACCTTTTGGATCAGATAGATAAATTTTTATATCTTTGTTCTTTTCTTTAAGAGCATTACTTACACCTGAAATAGTTCCCCCAGTTCCTGAAGAACAAACAAAGCCATCAACATTACCTTCAGTTTGTTCCCAAATTTCTTGTCCTGTCCCTTCATAATGACCTTTGGCATTCGCAGTATTGTCAAACTGGTTAGCCCAAATTACACCGTTATTGTTTGTTGGTCTTAGTTCATCTGCAAGTCTAGCAGCTACTTTTACGAAATTATTATCATCTTTATAAGGCTTAGGTGGAACCAGTCTTAACTCAGCTCCGAGATTTCTAAGCAAATCTTTCTTTTCTTGAGTTTGATTATCATTCATTACAATAATTGTTTTATAACCAAGAGAGTTTCCTAAAAGTCCTAAACCAATTCCAGTGTTACCAGCTGTTCCCTCAACAACTGTTCCACCTTTAGCAATTAGTTTTTTTTCTTGAGCATCTTTAATTAAAGCAAGTGCAGCTCTATCTTTTACGGATCCTCCAGGATTTAAAAATTCTGCTTTTCCATAAATGTTACACCCAGTAATTTCAGAGGCTGCTCTGAGTTTAATTAATGGAGTATTTCCTATTCCAGAAATAAAATCGTTTTGGGTATTATTCATTATCTGATTTTTTATCACTATCAGACGTAATTCCATAAGGTTTAAATTCACTATCTGCTATTCCAACACTTCTTGCAGGAATTCCAACCATTACAGCATTTTCTGAAACATCTTTTGTAATGACTGCATTTGCTCCAATTCTAGCACCTTTGCCAACTACAACAGGACCTAATACTTGTGCTCCTGAGCCAATAACCACATCTTCTTTTATAGTAGGATGTCTTTTCATATTTCGTTGGTCATTTGAATTAATACTTGGAGCAATTCCACCTAACGTAACCATGTGATAAATAGTTACATTATCTCCAATGTCTGAAGTTTCACCAATCACAACACCCATTCCATGATCTATAAATAAATTTTTTCCAATTTTTGCATTAGGATGAATTTCTATTCCAGTTAAGAATCTTGAAAATTGAGAAATGATTCTTGCTATCAAATGAAATTTTGCAGTACTAAAAAAATTTGCTATTCGATGAAAAAAAACTGCTTTAACACCAGGATAAGTTAATATTAAACTTAACTTAGACCTTGCAGCAGGATCTCTATCAATTATGGATTGTAAAAAATCACTCATATTTCATCAGTTTAGTTGCTGTTGATTAAAAAATAATATGCCTTATATAGTACTTAATTGCTTAATTTAAAGAGGTTTAAATGTATAAAAACACCAATTGTTTTCATCTAGCCATCCCGTGTGGAGACTTAGAGATCGCAAAAAAGTTTTACAGTGAAACTTTGGGATGTAGATTAGACAACTCAGCACAAGAGTGGGCAGATGTAGATTTTTGGGGCAATGAATTAACCTTACATAAAAGTGAACATAAATTAGATAATGAGAGACACGATGTAGACATGGGAAATGTTTCAGTTCCTCATTTTGGTGTTCATCTATCAAGAAAAGACTTTGATGCTCTAAAACAAAGATTAAAGGATAGTGGAACCAAGTATTACGACGAACCTTATTTGAGATTTAAAGGAACAAAATACGAGCAAGAAACTTTCTTTGTTAAAGACCCAAACGAAAATATACTAGAAATTAAAACTTTAACAGCAAATCCAGAGTAGTCCAAAACCTTAATGGAATACCTAGTATTAGGCTTCTTTACTGGGATTAGCTTAATCTTAGCTATAGGTGCCCAGAATATTTTTGTTATTGAGCAAGGTTTAAAAAAACAACACATATTTATTGTTTGCTTAATATGTTCA
>CACIMN010000015.1 GCA_902587755.1 uncultured Pelagibacteraceae bacterium
TTGCAAATTTATATTTTTTTGTATTTTCAAATTTTAAGTAAAATAAAATACTAGTAGAAAAAATAGTTAATCCTAATATTCTACTGTCTGGCCATACAGACAAAGATCTAAACGTTGGAGATAAAAAAATTAAGGCACTCAAAATTATTATTGAGATATTTAAATTTTTAAATTCCTCTTTTTCCTTTAAGATTTTGAAAAAAACAAATGGCAAAAAAAGACATATATGCAGATGAATAAGTCTTATAAATAAGTCTGATAAATTTATTTTCTCTAAAAATGAAAGAAAGATTATTAATATAGGTGAATGTCTAGATGAGAAATTTTCATAATTTAAAAGCGTATCAAAAAAATTGTAAGCAAACTGTTTACTTATATTTTTTTGATTGTAATAATCTAAAATAGCTCCACCGGTTGAATTTTCTGAAAGTATGAAGCTTAAAATTAATGATAAGTATAAAACAAAAAAAAAGACTATTTCTTTATAAGAAAAATTGTTATCAAGTTTATATTTTTGCATTAATTCAATAAATGATTACCAATAAATATAGTGCCTGAACATATAATTTTTATATCTTATATAATCTTATTTATCATTTCCACTATTGGACATGGTGAGATTTTTTCAAGAATAATTTACAGAGATTTAATAAAGTTAAATATTGGATATTTAGGAATTATTGGTTTTTTTTCGTTATCAATTTATGGAACATTATCTTCATATTTTTTTGCACACAATTATTCTCACAATATAATACTACATATAGTTGGTTTGATGGGTTTCATTTTTTATCTGAATAGAGAAAAAAAAAATTATCTTGAGGTGAAACATGTTTTTATTTTAACATTAATATTTTTAATTGGAGCTTATGTATACAAAAACCATGATGATTTTCCTTATTATCATTTAACTTATGCATTAAATTTATCAGAGAATAAATTTATTATAGGTACTGGAATATTTAGTCATGGGTTTAGAACATTTTCAAGTTTATTCTACTTTCAATCACTTCTATATATGCCTTACATTAAATTTTACCTTTTTCATATTGCACCATTTTTGATTTTAGTTTTTTTTAATTACATCATTTTTTTCAATTTTTTAAAAAATAAAAAAAATTTCAATATTACAGATTATTTTTCTTTATTATCAATTGTTTTTGTAAATATTGTTTTTTACAGATTAGGTGAACATGGCACAGATAGATCTGCTCAAATTTTATTATTGCTGATTTTTTTATTTTTTATTCAACTTATGTATTTTGAAAAAAAAGATAAAAATATTTCTCTCTATTTAAATTCTTTGTTAATCTTTATCTTTTTAGCATCATCTATGAAAGCGATCTATTATATGTACTTAGTTCTGATTCCATTAATATTGTTAAAAAAAAAATTTTTTAAAAAATTTTTTGTTAAAAAAAACTTTTTAATTATTTCTATTTTAACAATCAGTCTATTGGGAAATATTTCAACAAGTTATCTAAGCACAGGTTGCCTTCTTTATCCTGCTGAAAAAACATGCATTGGAGACAACAAATGGTCGATACCAAGTAAAGAGGTCAAAAGAATGAAATTACATTATGAATGGTGGGCAAAAGCTGGTGGTGGACCTGGTTATGCTTCAGAAATACCACGTGAAGAATATGTAAAAAATTTTAAATGGTTTGAAAATTGGGTTGATAGACATTTTTTTAATAAAGTTTCTGATACTTTGTTTGGATTAATTTTTGTTTATAGTTTAATTTTTTTTGTTTTTTATTTTTTTTCTTATAACAATAAAAAATTTAAAGATATTTTAAACTTTAAATCTTATTTAATATTATTAATACTTCCAATGGTTTTTCTTTTAGAATGGTTTTTGCTACATCCATCAATGAGATATGGTGGATATGTTTTAATTGCTTTGCCACTTATTATTATAACTAGCTTAATGATTGATAAATTAAATATAGATAATAAAAAAAAAAATTCACTTATTTTAATGTTTTTGTTTGTTTCTATTTTGGGTTTTTTAGGAAGAAATATTGATAGAATAAATAAAGAGATAGAGGTTTACAATTATAAGATATTAGAAAGTCCTTATTTTTTTGTAGAAAAAGTAGAGTCAATTACTTTAGTGGATAAGCCAGATTTCAAAGTTTATTCTACAAAAAATAAAAAAATGTGCTGGGCCTCCAAAACTCCTTGTTCATATTTTAAAAATCTAAAATCTGAAAAATTTTTTGGCCTTAACATGGTTTACACTGATGATTGGTAATTTTTTTTTGAAAATGTTGATGTCAATTATAAATTTAATTGATTTACAAAATAAATCTAAAATAATTAAATTTTTTAAAGATGCATTTGATAATAAAGTTATTAATATTTTAGATATTGGTGCTCATAAAGGCGAAACAATTGATTTGTTTAATAAAAATTTTAATGTAAGTAAAATCTATTCTTTTGAACCTAATGTTAATTTATTCAAAATTTTAAAAGGAAATCAAAAATATAATAATAATAAAATACAAATATTTAATTTAGGTTTTGGAGAAAAAACTGAAGTCAAAGAATTAAACATATTCAAAGATACTTCTTCTTCAACAATAAATTATATCAACGAAAATACCATATATTTTAAAAGAAAACAAAGATTTATGTCTTTTTTCTTTAATAATAAAAACTTCTTAGTTGAGAAGCAAAAGGTTCAAATACGAAATCTTTCAGAATTTATTTTTGAACAATCAATAGATAAAATTCATATTCTCAAAATAGATACTGAAGGTTATGAATATAAAATTCTTAAAGGTTTAAAGAATGAAGATTTTAAAAAAATTAAATTTATATACTTTGAGCATCATTATGATTTAATGATAAATAAAGGATATAAGTTTTCGGATATTGATAAATTTCTTACAACAAATAAATTTCATAAAAAATATAAGCTTAGAATGAAATTTAGAAAATCATTTGAATATATTTATGAAAATTCAAGGTAAAAATTATTTAGTTAGTGTTATTATTGTTAATTATAATAATGCTCCTTTTTTAGATGAAAGTATTAAATCAATTCTAAATCAAACTTATAAAAATATAGAAATCATTGTAGTTGATGATATCTCTACTGATGATTCTATTAAAAAATTAAATAAATATAAAAATAAAGTTATAATTATCAAAAATAAAAAGAAAACTGCTCATGGTAGTTATAATCAAATTAATTCTTATTATAATGGGTATGCAAGATCTAAAGGTAAATTTTTATTTTTTTTGGATAGTGATGATTTTTTTAAATCCAATAAAATTAATTATTTAATGGATAAGTTTAACAAAAATAATTTTGATTTAATTTTTGATTTGCCGATTATAAAATATAAAAAAAAAATTATAAAAAACAAATTCAAACAAAAAAAATTTATTTTTTCAAGTTGGCCTAGATTTTCTCCGCAGAGTTGTATTTCATTAAGGAGAGATTGCGCAAAAGAAATATTTAAAAATTTAAGAATAAAAAAATTTGAGAGTATCTGGTTTGATTTTAGAATAGCACTGTATTATTTTTTAAAAAATAAAGAGATTACAGTTATAAATAAGCATTTAACTTATTATAGGCAATTAGATAATTCGGCCTCAAAAAAATATAAATTATTCTCAAGAAATTGGTGGCATAGAAGAGCACAAGCTCACAAAATTGTAGATTATTTTTCGATTAAATTAAATAAAAGTAAAAAAATTAATTTAGATAAATTTATTACAAGTTTAGTTGTATTTTTTTTTAATGAATAAAATTCTTATAATTGGAAAAAAAAGTTTTTTAGGATCAAATTTAAAAAAGTATTTATCAAAAAACTTTAAAGTTGATAATTATTCTTTTGAGATTTTAATAAAAAAAAATCCTATT
>CACIMN010000016.1 GCA_902587755.1 uncultured Pelagibacteraceae bacterium
GAAAACCTTGGTCTAAATTTTTAGATAACAATTGATAGATAATTTTATTTTTTGAATGATGTTTTATTTTCCATTCTAATCTATCAAATCCTATTTTTCCTCCATGGAGTGTATTTCTTCCTTCGTTGCCATCAAGTTTATAAATCTTATTTTTAATCCTAAATCTTGAATTTGAAACTCTACCTGCGTACCTTCCACAAGTAGCACCTACATAAAAATTTTTATTTCTATAATTTTTTGTAGAACCAAGGTTTAAGATTAAATTTATCTTCTTTTTCTTATCATAAACTTCATACAAACAGGCACCGATATTAATTGATTTAACTCTTAGATATTTATTTTCTATAATTGAGCTTTGTACCTTCACAAAGCTTATTACAACCAACCTTTATCAACAATATAAGATTGATTTGTGCATCCACCTGATTGTTCTGATGAAAAAAACAACACTGCTTGAGCAAGTTCATGTGGCAACAATCTCTCTTTTAAACATTGGTTTTTCATTAAATCTTTTTCAGATTCCTCGTTTAACCAAAGATCAATTTGTCTTTGTGTTAAAACCCAGCCTGGTACTACTGAGTTAACTCTAATGTTAAATTCACCTAAATCTCTTGCAAATGATCTTGTTAAACCAACTACTCCCGATTTTGCAGCTGTATAAGCGGCCATACCACCTTGTCCGACCATCCAAGACGAGGATCCTATATTGACAATTACACCACCCTTATTTTCAATCATTGATTTTTTAACTGACTGAACTGTGAAAAAATAATGTCTTAAATTTACATTCATTCTTTCGTTCCAATATTCTTCTGTAACATCGTCAATTTTGTGTCTTGTGTCATTAGCAGCATTGTTGATTAAAATATCAATTGGGCCTTTTTGATCAATGATGTCTGCAATTGTCTTTTGAAGTTGTTTTATATTTAACAAATCACATTCAAAAAAAGTTGGTATTGAATATTTTTTATTTTTTATATCTTCAATTAATTTTTCAGCTTCTGACACTTTAATATCTATGAAGTAAACCTCAGAACCTTGTTCACAAAAATGTTCAACAATTGAAGCTCCAATTCCTGATCCTCCGCCTGTAATAAATACTCTTTTATTTTCTAGATCATAATATTTTACTTTCATTTTCCTATTCCTCCGACTGTTATAAATACTCTTTTGTTTTTAAAATCATAATATTTACAAATTCTATTAACTTAATATTTTTAATTCTGTTTTTTTTTAATATTTATAGAGAATTTAAATTAAAAATATAGATTTTATTTAGCTTTATAACCTAAACCAATATTATTTGTTTTTTTACTTGCATCCATAATTTTTGGATATTCATAATTTAATCCTAAAAGCTGTCGTACTTTTGGATTTGAATTGTTTTTAAAGTCTTCAGATAAATAAGTGACTAAATCTTCAACTGGTTTTATATATTTAGGAAGAAACTCTATCAGTAAGGCTGCTCTTTGATGATTTGATTTATTTGATGATGCTCCATGCCAACAGTTACCATTAAAAAAAACTAAATCTCCAGGATTAGCAACCATTTGTTGTTTATTTGAAAAATCATCATTTTCATTTGGATAGTGTAATTTCTTCTGTGATCCAGGTATATATGCAGTTGCTCCTGATTTTTCTGAACAAATATCTAGAGGTATAGTAGCCTGACAGTTTTGTGCAAATGAACTATTAAGACCCATAGGAAAAGTCTCGCTTTTATAAAAATCCCAATACGGATAATCGATATGAAGTTCTTGACCTATAGATCCTGGTAGCAATCTACTTGCGCAGTAAGATCCACAAAAAAATTCTGAACCTAAAAGTTTAGACATTAAGCTAAAAATAATATCGTTTGTTATTAATTTACTAAAAACCTCACCTTTACCAAACAAATTCCATATCCTTTGCTGAAGTTTAATTTTATCAGATGCTTCAGCCTCAGCATTAAAGTGGGTTTCTTTTTGCTCCTGTGTATCTGCAAAATAATTAACAATCTCTCTTGCTTCTTTGATATCATTTAAATTATATGCATTTTCAATAACGATAACTCCAGATTCAAGCATTAATTCGTTTATTGCTTCGTTAATATTAAAGCTATTTATTGAGAATTTCCGCATAGATAAATTTTAAGTGAAAAAAAATAAAAAAAAATAAAAAAAATTAATGCTCTAATTCTTTAGCTAGATCGCCAATTTTAGCACCACCTGCCATCAATCTTTTCACATCCTCGTTACCAAGTTCCGATGACAATCCTGAACCAATTACTTCTCCTAAACTTAAGAAAGTATATCGATCAGCTATAAGACGTGCATGAATTTCGTTGTGTGTAATAAGTATAATTGCAATATTTCCTAAACTTTGAACTTTTTTAATTGTCTTTAAAACCTCCATTTGCTGCTTTTGACCTAATGCTGACGTAGGTTCATCTAATATTAATATCTTTGCACCAAAGTAAATTGCTCTTGCAATAGCCAATGTTTGTCTTTGTCCACCTGACAATGTTCCAACTGGCTGATTAGGGTTTGCAATATTAATTCCAATTTTAGACATTTCTTCTGTTGTTATTCTGTCCATCTCATCCATTTGCATTAAACCAAATCCACTAGGTCCTTTTATTAATTCACGTCCAAGAAAAAAATTTCTTGTTACTGATGTTAGAGCGTTGAGTGCTAAATCTTGATATACTGTTCCAATACCTGCATCAGATGCTTGACGTGGTGTAGTGAAGTTAACGATTTCTCCATCTACTTTTATTTCTCCACTTGTCATTGGATGAACCCCAGATAATACTTTGATCAAAGTTGACTTTCCAGCACCATTGTCACCTAAAAGCGCGTGAACTTCGCCCGGATAAACATCTAATGAAACCCCGTTTAAAGCAGTAAATGTTCCAAATTTTTTTACTAGATTCTTTATTTCAATTAATGGTTTTTTATCCATTAGATATTTCCCATAATTCGTTTTCTAATATTCTCATTTGTCAAGGCAGCAGTAACAAGAACCGCTCCAAGGAAAACCCTGTAAAACGATCCATCAATTCCAGGAATATAAAAGAAGGCTTCTTTTGCAATTCCAAAAATAATTGTGCCGAGGATTATTCCACCTATTGTTCCAAAACCTCCAGTTAGCACAACACCACCAATAACTGCTGCAGCAATTGCTTCTAATTCTTTTAAATTCCCTTTTGCTGTATCCGCAGTATTAACTTCAAATACCTGACACGCAGCAAACATAGTTGCGCAGAACGCAGTAAACATAAATAATGAAATCTTAACTTTATTAGTTGGCACACCGTTAGCTTTTGCAGCACTAAGGTTTCCACCAGTTGAATAAATCCAGTTACCTGCTTGAGTTTTACTCAAAATTAAATAACAAATAAACGCTATAAGTCCCCAAATCATTAATGCAGAATACATCCCTTTAGCAAAAATGTTTCCATAGTTATTTACATTCCAATCTGCCGTATAATATAACCAATTAAATACTGGCTCCATAATGTCGCCTCCAAAAAAATTAGCAACCGGTCTTGCAGTAACTATTGTATCTATGTAAGCTCTTGCTATATCAATATCAGTAACCGCTTTTGCAGCAACATCAGGAACATTAACTCCAGCTTCTATTTTCTTTGTCAAAATTTCCACCATTGAATCATTGCCAGATTTTTTTGCTCCAGCTAAAGATTTTTCTAAAGTTGCAATCATTTTTTCAGCATTTGCTTCCGTTTTGTAAGTAGC
>CACIMN010000017.1 GCA_902587755.1 uncultured Pelagibacteraceae bacterium
AAACCAAAAGCAACACCGATTACATATGGAAAAAGAATATTTCTTGATTCTTTTGTATCGAATCTTTTTTCAAAATTTAAATATGGAATATTGATTATTCCAATTAATTGAAGAGAAAAAATTATTATAACTATCCCAGCTAAAATTCTTAACACTTCTGAATTTTGTAAAAGTGTTTGACCTAAAAATGATGCAGATGCTCCTAAAAGAACAAAAACTGTTGAGAACCCTGAACAAAATAAAATTAAAGGAAAAAAGTTTATTTCTTTTTTATTTAGTATTTCTTGTAAGGATTGACCAGAGATATAAGAAATATATCCAGGTATTAAAGGTAATACGCATGGAGACAAAAAACTTATAAGTCCTGCTCCAAATGCAATTAAATATTCAAACATTTAACCAGTATTTTTCATTGCAGCAGATATCCCTGCAATAGATGTCATTAAAGCATCATCAAGAAATTTTTTATCTAATTTTTTGTATTTTTTCTTTGTTAATTTGTTCATTATATTTGCCTGTAAAATATTTAACATCTCTGTATAATTGCTCCTAATAAACAATGCCTTTCTAAATTTTTTCCTCTCTCTTATCACTTCTCCTGGAGTTATTTTATTATGCAATTTGACCAATGCATCAAATTGATATCTTAATTTTTTACCAATTCTCCTTAACGGAGCATCAGCCAAATTATTTTCATAAATAACTGATATCTCTGGATCAACTTTTGAAATTACCATGTCTAAAATATCCATTGTCGAAACAAAATATGGCCAGTTTTTTTCCATGTCCATTATAGTTTTTTTAAATTTTTTAATTGATCCATATCTCAAAGCCTCCGTTGTTCCTAACCAAGCTGGTAACATTAATCTAATTTGTGTCCAAGCAAACACCCACGGTATAGCTCTTAAGCCTTGAATATTATCAACATTCTTCCTTTTTGTTGGTCTTGACCCTATAGCTAACTTTCCAAGAGATTTGTGAGGTGTAACTGTTTTAAAGTATCTAATAAAATCTTCGCTTTGATTTAAATATTTCCTATAAGCAGATGTTGAAATTTCAGACATGTTCTGTATTAACTCTCTCCAATTAGGTTTTGATCTTGGAGGTGGATTTAAAGAAGCTTCCATAACCGCTCCGATGTAGCTACATAGATTGTATTCAGCTAAAGGTTTGTATCCATATTTTTGTTGAATTACTTCTCCCTGATCAGTAATTCTAATTTTTCCATTTACAGTTCCAGCTGGTTGGGATTTTAATGTTGCCTGAATTGGACCACCTCCTCTTCCTGGAGACCCTCCTCTTCCATGAAAGAAAACCAAATCAAACCTGTAATTTTTTGCTAGACCTCTTAATTCCTCTTGAAGTTTGTATTGATGCCAGCTAGCTGATAATTTACCTGCATCTTTACTTGAGTCTGAGTATCCAATCATTACTTCTTGCTTAGCGCTTGTCATTTTTCTGTACCAAGAAAGTTTAAATAAATTTCTCATAACGCTATTTGCATTTTTTAGGTCATCTAAAGTTTCAAAAAGTGGGACAACTCTTAAAAAATTCTTTATTTTTGCTTGTATTTGTAAAAAATATACAGATAAAATATCTGACGCAGTTGAAGTCATTGATATAACATAGGCGCCTAAACATTCATGAGGAGTTTTTGATATCTGCTTAAATGTGTTCCAAACTTCCTTGTTTTCTTTGTTAGTTATTTTTATTCTATCGACAAAATAATTTTTTTCTTTAATTAATTTATTTAATAATTTTATTTTTTCTTTTTCACTTAAAGAATTATATTTAATATTATATTTTTTTCTAAAAAGTTCATTTAGAAGTTTGGTATGTCGATCTGCTTCTTGTCTAATATCTAATCTAGCAAGATTGATGCCAAAACATCTTACTCTTCTCATTAAGTCTAATAAATCTGCATTTGAAATATGGTCCTCTCTGTTTAATTTTAAAGAATTTCTAACCTCTCTTAATGGAAGAGTAATTTCATATTTATTTTGTATCAATTTCTTTTCATCTAGATATGAATTATTATTTAAATGATTTTCGATTAGCTGATGTGTTAATCTTACTTTATTTCTTATAGGTCTTAGGAATACTCTATATGGTTCAAAACTTTTTCCAGTTACTTTTTTAATTTTTGCAGAACATTCTTCCATTGATAAATCTTGTATTAATTTTGTAAGTTCTTTGTCGTATAATTTTGCAGCCTGCCATCGAGAAAATAGCAAAACTTTCTTGGTGACTTCAGCAGTCACATTTGGATTTCCATCTCTATCTCCACCCATCCAGGATCCAAATTGAATTGGATTAAAGTCTCTAGGTAAATCTTTCTTTAAATTTTTTCTAAATATATCATTAAGTCTCTTATAAACTTTAGGTATTGTATCCCATAAACTATCCTCAATTACTGCTAGACCCCATCTTGCCTCATCTATTGGTGAAGGTTTAGTCCTTTTAAGTTCGTCTGTTTTCCATATTATAGCAATTTCTGAATACAGCTGTCTGTCTAATTCGATAATCTTGGATGGATATTTTTTATAGAGATGCCTTTTTTCCAATATATCAATTAAATTTGCATATTTTTGAATTAAGGTCCTTCTTTTTACTTCTGTTGGATGTGCAGTTAAAACAATTCCAATATCAAGTTTTGTTGCCTGTTCATATATTTTTCTGTTAGAGATTTTTTTATTTTTAAAAAGACCGTTAATTAAATCCTCAATAAATAAATTTTGATTTTTGTTTTTAAAATATGGATTTTCATATTCGTTAAGTTTTCTTGAAGCATCGAGTGACTCCGCAAGATTTAATAAATTTAAAATGTGTGAAAATGCTCGTGTTAATTTAAATGAGTTTAATGGTGAAAGTTTTTTAACTTCTGATGATATTTTCGAAAAAACTTTTCTTTTATTTTTATCTTTTTTAGTATTTTTTGATATTAACCTAAATTTTTCAACAATATTGAAAAAGTTCTTACCCTCTTGATCCTTTATTACTTTGCCAAGAAAAGTACCTAATAATCTAAAATCTTCTCTTAAAAGCTTTGTAGGTATTCGCTCATAGTAAAGATCTCTTTTCTTCATTACTTAAAATAAATTTTTTCTGTAAAATTCCTTTCGAGTTAGTTTTTACACTAAAAAAGAAGCCAGAATATCTAAATTTTCGCAAATCTGCTTTGTTCATTCCTTTTGTAGCTGTTGAAACATAAAGTTCTTTATTATTTTTACCTCCAAAGGCACAATTTGTTATATTTTTTGCAGGGAGCTGAATTCTATGAATTAATTTTGCATTTTTGTTAAATACAGAAATACAAGCACCGTGAAAATGAGCCACCCATAAATTTTTATTTTTATCTACAGTCATTCCATCTGGAACTCCTTCTGTTAGTGATAACTTTTTAAATATTCTTTTTTTGATTATTTTATTATTTTTATTAATCTTTATTTTATAGATAATTTTTTTTGGACTATCAGTGTGGTAAAAATTATATTTATCAATAAACGCTGGGCCATTTGTAATTCTATAATTTTTATCAACTCTAGTTAATTTAAGATTTTTATCTAACTTATATAAAGACCCTTTTTCAACTTTTCTTTCTAAATTGTCCATGGTACCAAACCAAAGATTTCCAGCAGGATCCGTTTTACCATCATTTATTCTATTTA
>CACIMN010000018.1 GCA_902587755.1 uncultured Pelagibacteraceae bacterium
CGTTACACAAATTTCCTGCTTTTACACCAACCATTACTAATGTAAGACCTACTAGCAGAGGATCTATTGAACTTAAATCTTCGGATACAAGAATTCCTCCAAAAATTAAAATGAATTATCTATCTACAGATGAAGATAGAGAAATAGCAGGTAAATCTATTAAAATAGTAAGAAAAATAGTTATGGAGTCCAAAGCCTATAAAGATTATGGACCAGAAGAATTAAGACCAGGTATAAATATTACTGACAATGAGCAGTTAGCTGTTGAAGCGGGAAAATATGCTAATACTATTTTTCATCCTGTAAGTACTTGCAGAATGGGTAAAGATGAAAATGCAGTAGTGTCTGATCAGTTAAAAGTTCATGGAATCAAAAACCTAAGAGTGATTGATGCATCAGTAATGCCTTATATCACCTCAGGGAATACTAATGCTCCAACAATAATGATTGCGGAAAAAGGTGCAGACATGATACTACAGCAGTAATGTTTGCAGAATTCTTTACACCTGAACAAATAGCAATAGTAACTCAAATAATTCTCATTGATTTAGTTTTAGCGGGTGACAACGCAATAATAATTGGAATGGTTGCATCTAAATTTCCACCTGAACAAAGAAAAAAAGTAATTTTTTGGGGAATCGGTGGTGCTGTAATTTTAAGAATAATATTGACCTTACTTACAGCTTATCTGTTACAAATCACCGGTTTAAGATTAATTGGTGGATTGTTATTACTTTATATTGTTTACAAGCTTTATGTTGACGTAATCAAAGGTTCACAAACTGAGGAAAATGTAAGAGTAGATAATTCAAGTTTTCTTAAAGCAATTTGGACTGTTTTACTCGCAGATTTTACAATGAGTTTAGATAATGTTTTAGGTGTTGCCGGTGCAGCTGGTGATCACTATGGTCTTCTTGTTTTTGGGTTAGTTTTATCAATTGTTTTAATGGCAACTGCTGCAACTTTAATTTCTGGATGGATTAAAAAATACAGATGGATAGCTTGGCTTGGATTATTAGCCATTTTAATTGTAGCTGTTGAGTTGATTTACACAGATATTAAAATATTATTCTTTTAATGTATCTTCAAAAAATAAATCTAAAAAATAAATATGCTTTAGTTACCGGTGCAGGTAAAGGTCTTGGAAGAGCATGTTCAATTGCATTAGCAGAAGCAGGCGCAACGGTTATAGCCTTAAGTAGAACATCTTCAGATCTAAATAAATTGGAAAAGGATATCAAAAAAGCCAAAGGTAAAATTATTAAGGTTTCATGCGATGTAATGAACTACGAAGATTTAAAACAAAAATTAGATAAAATTAAAATTATTGACGTATTAGTAAACAATGCTGGAACTAATATCCCAGAGCCCTTTGAAAAAATTAAACAAAAAAGCATGAATTATCTAGTAGATTTAAATCTAAAAGCAGCATTTAACGTGGCACAACTTGTTGTAAAAAAGATGCTCAAAAATAAAAAAAGACCTGGTTCAATTATAAATATGTCATCTCAACTTGGACATGTTGGCATGGGAGGTAGAAATGTTTACAACATGACAAAATTTGGAATTGAAGGATTAACAAAAGGAATGGGTGTAGAGTTAGCTAAAAAAAATATCAGAGTTAATACTGTAGCACCTACTTTTGTTGAAACGCCAATGGTAAAAAATTTTTTTAAAAATAAAAAATTTAAAAAATTAGCGCTTAGTAATATTCCTATGGGAAAAGCGGCTACTGAAAGTGATGTAGCTACAACAGTGTGTTTCTTGGCATCATCAGCATCTTCAATGATAACTGGAACATCAATAATTATAGATGGTGGATGGACAGCTCAATAATTTATAGACTTTTTTTTGTTTTTTTAATTTTTATATCACCAGTTAACGCTCTTGAATTCCAAGGTAAATTTCTTCAAGGTCATTTTATATTAGGTAAAACTGATCCTAAGGCTAAAATTATTATTGGAAAAAAAGAGGTTAAAGTATCAAAAGATGGTTTTTTTGTTTTTGGTATAGATCGAGATCAAAAATACGACCTAACATTTACAAAAATTATCAATGGTAAAAAATCTGTAACTACAAAAAAGGTTTTAAAAAGAAAGTATAATATACAGAGAATAGACGGTTTAGCAGAAAGTAAAGTCACCCCACCTGAGTCTGTTTATAAAAGAATTAAAAAAGAAAATAATGCAATTGGAGAAGCAAGGGCAATAAATTCTGATCTACAATTTTTTAAAGAAAATTTTATAATGCCAGTTGAGGGTATAATCAGTGGTGTTTATGGTAGTCAAAGAATTTTAAATGGTAAACCAAGATGGCCTCATTATGGAATAGATATTGCAGCTAAACAAGGTACCATGATTAAGTCATCTGGTTCAGGTGTGGTTACAATGGCTGAAGATGATTTATATTATACGGGTGGAACGGTTATAATGGATCATGGTCATGGAATATCAACAATATATTCTCACTTAGAAAATATATTAGTCTCAGTTGGTGACGAGATTAATCAAGGAGATATAATAGGAACTGTTGGCTCAACAGGAAGATCTACAGGACCTCATCTAGATTTTAGAATAAATTGGTTTCAAACAAGATTGGATCCAATGTCTGTCTTAAAGTAACTAATTTAAAAAATAAAATGAATAATAAATCAAAAGAAATAATAGGAATTATTTTTGCTGTAATTGCTTACTTTTCATTTTCAATTCTAGATGCAATTCAGAAAACTGCCGTGATACACTACTCCATATTTCAATTATTATTTATTAAATATGCATTTGTACTTTTGCTCTGCCTAATAGAATCAAAGAGAGCTAACAATGATAATTTTTATAAATCTAACAATTTAAAACTTCAATTTATAAGAAGTTTCTTATCAATTTTAGAGTCTGGTTTTTTTGTTTTATCTTTTAAATATTTATCTTTAGCGAATGCTCATAGCATAGGTGCGTTAGCTCCTATCATTATAGTTGCATTGTCAGTATTCATTTTGAATGAAAAAGTCTCAATAAAAACATGGATAGCAATTTTTGTTGGTTTCATTGGAGTGTTGATAATAATTAGACCTACATCTGATGTATTTAATGTAAATTCTTTAATTCCATTATTAGCTGCATTTTTTCTTGGTCTTTATCAAATAGCTACAAAAAAAATAAATGAATATGATGCCCCAGAAGTATCTTTATTCTATTCCTCTTTAGTTGGAATTTTAATCACTTCAATAATGGCATTCAATTTTTGGCAACCAGTAAATGTTAAATCTCTATATTTCTTTGTACCAATTGGTTTATTTTTTTCATTAGGTATTTATTTT
>CACIMN010000019.1 GCA_902587755.1 uncultured Pelagibacteraceae bacterium
AGAAATTATTGGAAAAAAAATCTATGTGAAAATAGACGAAAAAAAAATTTTACTAAATTTAAATGTAAATATTAGTTCAAATTTTATTTATCAAGAATTTCCGAAGATAGCGAATGCAATTGAGGTTAATCTACTTGAAAATGAAGACAATTTTACAGACGATGAATGGAATAATTTATACAAGTTATCTGAAGATACTTTTGTTGAAGAAAGTGATAGTTTAAGAGAGGGTGCAGCAGGTGCTGGTTTAACAGATAATGATTGATGAAACTGAAGATAAAAACCTTAAGGTAGATACCGAAGAATTAAATAATATTTGTGATGAATGTAAAGAAGAGGACGAAAGTGTTACTCAAAATTTGATACTTACTGGATTTAAATTATGTAAATCTTGTAGATTATCAAAAACTATTTTTCCACTTTAACTAATTTGACTAACAGGAAGCATATTCATTCTACTCATCACAAATGAGATAGATAAAAATGCAATAATTAAAAAAGACAACAGTACAATTCCAAAAGATTTAAAATTAGATTTTAAATTTAGTATTTGTTTAGTTGAAATTATTAAACCAGCAAATATCCAAAATTGAGTAAGAAAAATTATTGGTATCATTAAATCTGGTGTCACAGCAAAAAATCTTAATAAACCAGGAGCATGTGCAAAACCTACTGCTGTTAAAACTTTTTTGAAAGAAACCTTAGTCTGCTTATCAGGAAATAACTTAACACCAATTACAAAAATAAAAATCGCCCATATAAGCCAAGTAATTATTGCAGTTAAACCAGACATTGCAATAGCTGTCCTTATAATGGTATTCGCAGCTACTGCTCCAGCGATACCATCTAGGATCATTATAATCCCAGCAAAGTATATAGATGCTTCTCCAAAATTTTTATTATCTGTATAAAGTGTCTTATCTAATTTTATGGACTTAAAAATTATATTTAAAAATTCAGCAAACATTAATTTTTTTTATTTTTATTTTTTTGAGCCTTATAAGAAACAATTAATGGAAATATTATTAAAGCAATAGCAATGATAATGCAAACTGCTATTAAAAAACTTTTGGTCATTAGAATTGATAAGGGGAGCTGAAATTAGCTCCCCCATAGTAAATTTTAGCCTTTTACAACTTCTCTTGTATTAGCGTTGAAAGACTCTTTAAATGGAATATCCACAACCACAGCATCTACAGGTGTTCCTGGAGTGTCCGAGTATTTTTCTGGAAGATGAACCTTAAACTTAGTTCCAACTTTATTTTTTGGAAATCCATTAGGGTTTAAAGCTCCATCAAATGGAACGTATCCCATGGCAATATTGGTTTTCTTTTCTGGATGCCACCAAGGTGATGTTAAAAATCCAACTGGATCTCCACCACTCTCCGGTGATACCAACCAAAAATCTGGCGCATAATCGTCAATTGGTTTTCCTCCTAACTCCATTCCAACTAATTGAAGTTTGTATGGTTTTTGACCAGCTTTTATGTCTGCTTTCATTTTCTCTAATGCAGCTTTACCAACATAGTCAGCTTTTTTATTCCATTCACCCTTACCAGATAATGAAACTTGATAACCTAAATTACATTGAAATGGATTATGTTGTTGATCCATATCTTGTCCCCAAGAAAGAATACCCGCTTGTATTCTTCTATGGTGTGCAGGGGCAATAACCATCAATTGATGTTTTTTACCTGCATCCAATACCGCATTCCACATATCTTCAGCGTATAAAGTTGCATTTCTTAAGTATATTTCATAACCAGCTTCTCCAGAAAAACCAGATTGTGAAATTACACAACTTCTTCCACCAATCTTTGCTTCTGCTAATCCATAGAAAGGCATATTATCAAAATCAACTTGGTCTCCACAAAGGTCTTGCATCAAAGCTTTTGACTTAGGACCTTGAATTTGTACTGGACATGCATCAATTTCCTCAATTGTACAATTAAATTTTCCATCTGCATTTACACCTTGTAAATACATTCCAATATCAGAGTCTGATAACGAAAACCAAAATTCATCTTCAGCAATTCTTAAAAGAATTGGATCATTTAAAACTCCACCGTAAGCGTTACACAAAATTACATATCTTGCTCTCATTGGAGAAATTTTTGTTGCATCTCTGGTTATAACATAGTTAGTAAATTTTTCTGCATCTGGACCTTTAACTCTTATTTGTCTTTCAACAGCAACGTTCCACATTGTTACATGGTTAACTATTGCATCATACTCAACCATTGCTCCACCATCTTCAGGTTTTACATAACCTCTTGGGTGATAAATACGATTGTATACAGTTGCTCTCCAACAACCTGCCTGCATTGATAAATGCCAATAAGGTGATTTTCTCACCCTTGTTGAAATTAATAATTCAACTTTAGTTGGCCCACTTTGTCTTAAATTGTATGGTACTTCTCTATCAGATTGATCAACAGAAGTAACATGTTGTACTTTAGTATAGTCAAATTCTTTAGACATAACTATTCTCCTTCAACCACTTGTTAGTTTCCTTCAAGCCGCCGAATGTATAAATGTGGAAGTTATCAGTATGCGATTTAACTTTCCCAATTAAATCATTAGGGTCTTTAGGTTTCAATAAATCTAATGCCTTTGTAAAATTAGATTTAAGAAAGTTAATGGAATTTTTTGCCCCTACAATATTAGCAAATTTAATTAAGCTAGATATTTTTAATGGCCCAGTAATTCCCACATGCACTGGAACGCTTTGCTTAGAAATAAAATCTATAATAGGCTGAGGATCAAGTAACCACTGTGTTACAATATAATCAGCATAAGGCTTTTTATCTATCATAGCTTTTTCTAATTCTGAGTCGGATATATCAGGACTCCCCTCTGGATGTCCAGCAATTCCTATTTTCATTTTTTCAAAA
>CACIMN010000020.1 GCA_902587755.1 uncultured Pelagibacteraceae bacterium
CAATAGATAAAAAATCAAGACTCGGTATTAAAGCAGTAAAAGAATTATTAGGTAAAGGCCGTACCGACAATTCAGGAGCTTTTACTAAAGGCTGTGAACTTTCAAATGGTCAAATTGATGAAATTATTAATTTTTTAAAAATTAGTGATTTAAATGAACTTAAATCACTTTTGAAAAATACACTTTCGCTGGAGGGTATTGACGAAACCTCTAAACTTTTAGATCAATTATCTTATGGTGATTTCTTTGATTTTATTGAGTTATCAATGGATATACAAAGGGGACTTTCCTATTATACCTCTTTCGCAATAGAGACAAATATTCAAAATTTAGAATTAAGTGATGATAAAGGAAAAAAAATAGACATCTCAGGGATTAGTTGTGCATCCGGTGGAAGGTATTCAAAACTTACATCACGATTTGGAGTAGACATAGATGGGTCAGGTGCATCAATAGGGTGCGATAGAGTCGCCTTTATTGTTAATCAATTTAAAAATAAAAATTCATATCAAAAAGAAAAGCCAATAGTTATTTTGGTTTTAGATGAAAAATATTATCCTGAATATTATGACATTTTGAAAGTTTTAAGAGATAATAAAATTAATTCAGAAATTTATCCAGGTGGTAATATGAAGCTTCAAAAACAGCTTCAGTATTGTAACAAGAACTCTACCCCAATAGCTTTAATTATTGGTCAAGAGGAAATAGATAAGAAAATAATTAAATTTAAAATAATTCAAGGCGAAAAGAATAAGAATGAATTTACAACTACAAAAGACCAATTAGTAAATGAAATCAAAAAACTTATCTGAAAATATCCTTAGATCAGTAAAGTCTAAAGGATTTAAGTATATTGATTTACCTTCAGTAATTGAAGCTGATCATATTGTGCAAAGATCAGGTGAAAACTTTAGAAAATTTATATTCTCATTTATTGATCAAAACGGTAGGGAGCTTTGTTTAAGGCCTGATTTAACCATTGTTTCTTGTCTTAGATACTTAGAAAATAACCTGAGAGGAAAAGAGAAGATTTTTTATAGTGGTCAAGCTTATAGAAAATCACAAAACAAAAAAAATTCTATTATTAGAAACCAAGTTGGATTTGAAATCTTAGGTTCAAAAGATGAAAAAAATGATGATAAAGAAATAATTAATACGTCTTTAAAAGCTTTAAAAAATTTAAAATATACTTCAGGTACATTAACAATCGGTAATGTTGAGATTTTTAAATTATTGATCTCAAAATTAGAAATACCTGCTCGATGGAAGTTAAGATTATTAAGGCATTTTTGGCGAGATGAATATTTCAATGATTTATTAAGTCGATTAGAAACCAATGCAGATATTGACCCAACGGAAGTAGCTGTGGATAAGAAAAGGTATTTAAATTTATTAAAAAAAGATCCATCCACAATGATTGCTGGAAGATCTATTGGAGAAATTTTAAAAAGATTTGATACCAAAATGAAAGACCCTAGAAGGGCAAGCAAAGGTAAAAAGGTTTCTGCAATTATAAGATCATTTTTAAAAATTAAATGTCCAATTAATAATGCTGCAAAAGAATTAAATAAATTTTTTAAAAAAAATAAAATTAATCTTGTAGTAGATCAAAAATATTTTCCAATTTCTTCAAATAAAGTGTCAAAATTAAATGTGATGTTTTCAACATCATTTGGACGCCAGCTTGAATATTATTCAGGGATGGTATTTAAAATTGATATCAAATCTAATTCTAAAATCGTTAACTGTTGTGCTGGGGGTCGTTATGATGGATTAATTTCTGATCTCGGTTCTAAAAAACAAGTTCCAGCAGTTGGGGCTGCATTTAATTTATGAAAGACCTAATTAAAATTGGAATTCCAAGTAAAGGTAGACTTCGAAAAGATGTTCTAAACATTTTTAAAAAAAATAAATTAAAACTAATTTCAAGTAGAGGAGATCGTGATCTAATTGGTTCTATTAAAGGAAAGCAAAATATTGAAATTATTTATTTACACGCACGTGAAATAATAGAGCAACTTGCAGGTAAATCACTCGATCTCGGTTTTTCAGGATTAGATTTGTTAAAAGAAAGTGAAATCAATATTCAAAATAACATTAAAGTTTTTAAAAAATATCCTTACGGGTTAGCAAAACTTGTTGTGGCTATCCCGACAGATTTTATAGATATCTTTAGCATGGCGGACCTTGAAGAAGTAGCATTTGAGTTTAAAGATAAAAAGAAAAAGCGATTAAGAGTTGCAACTAAATATCCAAATTTAACACGTGAATTTTTTTACAGCAAAGGAGTAACTCAGTTTTCGATTGTTAAATCAATTGGCAGCACTGAGATAGCACCTTATACGGGCAGTTCTGAGGTTATAACAGATATTACTAGTACAGGTTCAACCCTTGCCGCTAATAATTTGAGAATTATTAATGATGGATATATTTTAAAATCTGAACTTTGTATGATGGTTGCAAAATCATCTCTTCAGAATAAAAAATTGCAACGATTAGCTAAATTACTTTCGACCAAATATTAAGCCAATTAAAAATATTAAAACAAAAGAATGGCCTGGTGTAGGCAAGTTATAGAAAACTATAAACCCTCAATTGATATTGACCCAAGTTGGGAGATGGTTGATTTGAATAGTTTGTGTTCTATTATTACTAAAGGTTCAACACCAACTACCTATGGTCATAAATTCCAGTCTAATGGAATAAATTTTGTTAAAGTTGAAACTATTAGTCAAGATAATGAAATAGATACAGAAAAATTATCATTTGTAGATGAGAAATGTCATAATGATTTTAAAAGAAGTCAATTAGAAGAAAATGATATTCT
>CACIMN010000021.1 GCA_902587755.1 uncultured Pelagibacteraceae bacterium
AATATTTTAAATAGTTAGCATAGTACACGACTCCACCAGCGTCTGTGTCCTCATAATAAACTTTTACATTATGAGTAAAGATTTTATGCATTAATTAATAATATCAAATAAATAAAAATTTAATAGAAACTAAGATATAATATCTTAGATGAAAGTTTATATAATTTGGTTAATCGGAGTAATTTTATGGAACTTTGGATTTCCAAACGCAATTCCTATCGCTGATGTTATCGCAGCTATTTTGTTATCGTTTTTAAGTATCGGATTAAAAAAGTATCTAAAATATTAATTATTCTGCTGAAAAATAAATATTCTGAAAATAAGATATTGATTTCATTTTAGAATTGTCAGTATCAGCCATTATAGCTAGACCATCTAATTCATTCACGTCTAAATCATGAAATTTTTTAAAATCATCTTTAACATTAGCTTTCACTGTTACCCAAACATTCAGATTATCTTTTGTAGTTGCTAATACATTATCTATTGATTTTTTCGTATAAGGGCTTGGCCAACTCTGGCCAACCGCACTATTGCTTGAAAAAACGTAATTAATTGCTCTATTTGAAAGTGGTGTTGCTCCTGTTTTTTTTACAGCAAAGACTCTAGCTGCAAAATCATGACCTTTTTTTGAATTCTCATTAATGCCTTGCAAATCTTTCTCAATTTTCCAGGTAATATTAATAAAAGGTGTTTTATTTAGATCGATTTTAACCTCTTTTCCAAGGCCGGAAGCAGCGTTATCAGCTACTGCTTTTAAAAAATTACCATTTTCATTTGATCCAACAGTATAAACTGTTTTGTTATCTGCTCCTCTCACCTTACGAACATTGAGTTCTAAAAGCTCTTGCTCTGTAAATTTAAAAATATTCATATTTTCAGCGAGTGCAGAGTTAAGAAAAATTAATGATATAATAAAAATATAAAAAAATTTAAACATGATCCTCTTATAAATAAA
The DNA here is from genome assembly GCA_902587755.1 of uncultured Pelagibacteraceae bacterium. Taxonomy (GTDB): domain Bacteria; phylum Pseudomonadota; class Alphaproteobacteria; order Pelagibacterales; family Pelagibacteraceae; genus Pelagibacter. The sequence goes on from CACIMN010000021.1 coordinate 959, forward strand.
ATATTTATAATTTCAATATTCAGTCACAATTTAAACATTCTAAATTCAAAATTGATTGTTAAACAAGTTAAATGAAAATAATTTCTATATTTATACTTCTTATATATTGGTCAATAATGATCACAGCACTAGTTATGGGCAAAAATTCTATTAAAAATCAAAATAAAGATTTAAAAATAGTTTCAAATTTTTGAGACTAATATGTGGATCTACCACCACTGATATCAAATACCGCAGCTGTAGAAAAAGTGTTTTCTTGTGAAGAAAGCCAACAAACTAGTGAAGTAAACTCATGTATTTCAAGAAATCTTCCTCTTGGGACTTTAGATAGCATTCTTTGTACGTGCTCTTTGCTCATTTGATCTAAAATTCTTGTTTTAGCACCTGCTGGGGTTACAGCATTTACTGCTATATCTTTGTCAGCCAATTCTTTACCTAAAGCTTTAGTTAATCCAATTGCACCAGCTTTTCCGGAGCTATACGCGCTTGCATTTGCATTTCCATCTTTACCTGCAACAGAGGCGACATTAACAATTCTTCCATAATTATTTTTAATCATATTCGGCACAATCGCTCTACAGCAGTTAAAAGTGCCTATTAAATTTATCTTAACTATTTTATTCCACATATCGACATCATACTCCCATAGAGGACCTGTAGGACCTGTAATTCCAGCATTATTTATTAAAATATCAATATTTGTTTTTGAGGTTATGTCTGCAACATTTTTCTCTACATCTTGATATTTTGAAATATCAACAACACTATAAAATAAATTGGGGTTTTTAACTTCATTAGCTGTTGATTTAAGAAGCTTTTCATCGATATCCCATATAAATACTTTAGCACCAGACTCTAAAAATCTTTTTGCAACATCTAAACCAAAACCTTGAGCTCCACCAGTAACTACAGCTGTTCTATTTTTAAAATCAAATTTGTGCATTAAAATTATTTTTTTGCTAAAAAGTAGTATGTTATCCAGGCAACAAATGCACCTATTATCCAAGAATAAGATTGTAAAAACATTAAATTAGTATTCCAAATTGTAGATGCTGAAAAAATAAATCCTAATATTAAAGAATAAACACCTTTTATATGCCAACCACCTGAATAATAATAAGCGCTCTCTTTATCTATAGAATATAGATCTTTATTACTTAATTCTTGATTTTTGATTAAATAATAATCAGCTGCCATTACTCCAAATAAAGGACCAAAAAAAGCCCCAAAAGTGTCAACAAAGGATAAGATACCTATTTGGCTCAATATCGTTAACCAGAATATTGCAATCAATAATCCAA
>CACIMN010000022.1 GCA_902587755.1 uncultured Pelagibacteraceae bacterium
TTATTTTTAGCTCCAACTATATGGGCTTATGATATTAGCAGATTTTTATATGGAGCTCTTTTTATGCTGGGCGCAGGATATGCACTTTCAAGAGGAGTTCATATTAGAGCAGATTTCTTATACAGAAATTTTAAAACCAAAAATCAAGGATTAATTGATTTTTGGTTGTATCTATTATTTTATTTCCCAGGTCTTATTGTCTTTTTTTATATGACTTTTGGATTTGTTGTAGAGTCTATCCAAAGAGGTGAAAGAGGAATGGATACTACCTGGATGCCGTATATGTGGCCAATTAAAACGTGTTTATTAATTGGAATTATATTTTTACTTATCCAGGGATTTTCAGAATTACTTAAGAGTTACTGGGCAGCCAAAAAAGGTGAGTGGCCAGGAGAAGATAAATGATAGCAGAATTAATTGATCCAGCTATTTTAGGTTTTATTTTAGTTGGTGTAATGCTTTTTGCAATTTTTGTTGGATTTCCAATTTCTTTCACATTAATTTTTTTAGGTTTTGTATTTGGATATCTAGGATTTGGAAAATTAGTTTTTTATTTAATGACGCTCCAATTTTCGATGGTGATGACCGAACAAACTCTCGCCGCCGTTCCGCTCTTTGTATTTATGGGAATAATGATGGAACAAGCAGGTTTAATGGAAAGGTTATTTTCAGCTTTTCAAATGATGTTAGCTAGGGTGAAGGGCTCATTATACTATGCAGTATTATTTGTTTCAGTGATTTTTGCAGCTGCAACAGGAATAGTTGGTGCCTCGGTTACTATCTTGGGAATTATGGCTGCAAAATCAATGAACAGATCAAATTACGATGTAAAACTTGCCGCAGGTACCATAACAGCTGGTGGAACTTTGGGAATTTTAATTCCACCTAGTATCATGCTTGTGGTAATGGGACCCATAATGGAAATCCCGGTTATAGATTTATTTGCTGCAGCAATTATTCCAGGAATACTTCTTGCAAGTTTATATGCAGGCTACACCACAATTAGATGTATGATTAATCCAAAACTAGGGCCTGTTCTTCCAGAAGAAATGCGAGCTGCTAGTATGAAAGAAGTTTGGATTGAGTTTTTTTTAGGTCTAGTTCCACCCGCAGCATTAGTTTTTGCAGCATTAGGAAGTATTTTATTTGGTTTTGCTACACCGACAGAGGCTGCAGGGTGTGGTGCAATGGGTGCATTGCTACTTTCATTAGCATATAAAAAATTAACTTTATCAAAACTTCAAGAAGCTTTAGTTAAAACTTTAGAAATTACAGCTTTGATTATGGTTTTAGTTGCTGCCTCAAATTTTTTTGGAGCAGTATTTGCCAGATTGGGAACACCAACTTTATTAACAGAATTTTTATTAGGTTTAGAAATGAATAAATATCTGATCTTAGGAATGATTATGGTCATGATATTTTTGCTGGGTTGGCCATTAGAATGGGTTCCGATAGTTATGATTATTGTTCCAATAATTTTGCCATTAGTAGAAGCGCTAGGATTTAATTTAACTTGGTTTGCAATACTAGTAGCTGTTAATCTCCAGACAGCCTGGCTATCTCCACCTGTTGCACTCTCAGCATATTTTTTAAAAGGTGTAGTTCCAGAATGGGATCTAAAAGATATTTATTACGGAATGATGCAATTTATGGTTCTCCAAATAATAGGTTTGGTTTTAATTATTATATTTCCTAAAATAGCCTTATGGTTGCCAACTCTCTTATATGGACAGTAGAATTTATTAGTTTAAAATAAATTTAGTGAATCGGCCAAAAGTAAAATATTCTCTTTCAAACTGGGACCTAGTAACAGTCAACCCAAATTACAAAACTTGGAACTGGAAAGATCTTTTTTGTTTTTGGGGCGCTAATGTTCAAAGTGTAATTGGTTTCTCGTTAATCTCTTCGCTTTACTTAATTTATAGCTTAAATGTATTTGTAGTATTTTTTGGAATAATATTAGGATCTTTTTTTGTTTATTTATTTTCAAATGTAATTGGGAAGCCTTCTCAAAAATTTGGTTTAC